>JAYRIM010000029.1:0-75484 GCA_041906785.1 Candidatus Levyibacteriota bacterium | reverse complement strand
CAGGAGATACCGTAAACCCTCGAAGCGGAGGGAATACCAGTCCTCAGCATATGCAACGAGATATGAAAGTCTCACTCGTTCATCCCGCAGGGACTACTACAAAGGATATTAAAATACAGTATGACACAGTTAAGAGAACATTTAGTGGTTCTACTGATCTAGAAATTTTACAGGATGAAAGTACAGTTTCTTTTCGTTTCAAAAGCCCTAATTATCTAGAAAAAATGTTAGATGGAGTTATTGTAAGGCGAAACCAAACAAATCAAATCGTTTCAGTCAGAATGGTTCCTGGGGATATGAACGAAGATAATAAACTAGATCTTCTCGATTACAATCAAATCCGAGAATGTTATTCAGGTTTTTGGGATGCGAAAAATTGTTCTGATCTGGCGAAGAAGCAGAGGACTGACTTAAATGATGACGGGACTGTTAACCAATACGATTACAACCTTTTTCTCCGGGAGTTATCTAAACAAACTGCAAAATTATAACTTCAGTAAGAGATGTGTAATATATATGCAGACCTTGGCAAACTCAGTAGGAGTATGCTAGAATAGCTTGGTTGTCTAGTTTGCTGGTTTTCTTGTTATCTGGTTTTTGAACAACCAGACAACTAGTTAACTAGACAACGAGATAACTAAACTATGAAGTACAATAAAGTTATTCTTCCAAATGGTCTTCGTCTTCTTACTATCCCTATGCCATCGTTTGAGTCAGCCACAGTGTTAGTCATGGCAGGAGCAGGTTCTCGCTACGAAACAAAACAAAATAACGGTATTTCACACTTTTTAGAACACATGGCGTTTAAAGGTACACAGCGTCGTCCTTCTGCTCTTACGATCTCCTCACTTATTGATGGGATAGGTGGAGAATTTAATGCATTTACCGGAAAAGAAACCACAGGCTACTATATTAAAGCTGCAAAAAATAACGTCGAACTTTGTTTGGATGTATTGTCTGACATGATGATGCACAGTTTGCTTGATGAAAAAGAAATTGAAAAAGAAAAAGGAGTCATAATCGAAGAAATTAACCTCTATGAAGATACACCAGTTCGGAAAATAGGGGATATTTATGAGCAGCTTCTTTATGGTGATACGCCACTTGGATGGGATATAGCTGGTGAAAAGGATATTATCCGCAGTATCACCCGAAATGATTTCGTAAATTACATGAGTGCATTTTATAGCGCATCAAACATGACCGTTGTAGTAGCAGGAGGTATTGATCCTTCGATAAGTTCAGGGTTAGTTGAGAAATATTTCAAGAATATGGATAACTTTACGGCAAAAGGCTTTGAACTAGTAAAAGAGATGCAGAAACAACCCCAAATTCTTATTAAGGAAAAGCAAACAGAACAAATTCACATCGCAGTAGGTTTACGAACTGTTCCTAATGATCATCAAGATAAATATCCTCTCTCTGTTTTGGCATCAGTGCTCGGCGGTGGTATGAGTTCACGATTATTTGAAGAAGTTAGAGAAAAAAGAGGATTAGCATATTATGTCCGTACACATTCTGATCATTACATGGATAGTGGAAGTATCGTTAGTTTAGCAGGCATAGATCCGAAACGAGTCGATGAAGCAGTTAGTGTTATGATGGAACAGTATAGACTAGTCGCTTCAGGAGATCTGAATATTACTGATGAAGAGTTTAAGAAAGCGAAAGAATTCTTAAAAGGACATTTGGTTCTTGAGTTGGAAGATAGTCGCTCAGTTGCAAGTTTCTATGCTCACCAGGAATTGACTGAGAAAAACATTGATAATCCAGATGACGTACTTAAGAAAATCGAAGCAGTGACGAAAGACCAAGTTGATGAAGTAGGGAAGAAATATTTTGTAAACCAAGGGTTGAATTTAGCTCTTATTGGGAATTATAGTGATAGACAAAAATTAGAAAGTGTATTAACATTCTAGCTGAATTGTTTTATTGTTATATTGTTGTATTGTTAGAGACAACATTAGCACAATTTAGCAATATAACAATTTCGTTTTAGAATAGTTGCGCTTCAATTAACAAAAAGTGTATAAATAAAGGAATATATGGAAAGAAGTCTAGTATTAATCAAACCAGATGGTGTTAAAAGGGGAATTGCAGGAGATATTATCCACCGCTTCGAAAAAGTTGGTTTCAAGATAGTTGGAATGAAGATGGTATGGGTTGATAAAGAGCTGGTTGATAAGCATTACCCAGATGATAGAATTGAATTTTTGAAAGGTATGGGCGAAAAAACATTAAAGACGTATAAAGAATTTGGAAAAGATGCGAAGAAAGAGCTTGGTACAGATGATCCTCTTGAAATAGGAAAAATGGTCAATCAATGGAATAAAGAATTTATCACAGAAGGTCCGGTTATTGCACTCGTTCTTGAGGGAAATCATGCTGTAGACAATGTCCGCAGATTAGTTGGCGCAACACTTCCAACTTTCGCTGCTCCGGGTACGATTCGGGGCGACTATTCTGTTGATTCTCCTGTTCTAGCAAATATGAAAAAGCGAGCTGTAAAAAATCTTATTCATGCATCAGGGAACCCTGAAGAAGCGAGTTTAGAAATTAATCTTTGGTTTAAACCGGAAGAACTCCATAGTTATCCTCGCGCAGATGAACATGTCATGTTCTAACTCATAACTTATTCCCTCTATTGACTTTTCTTCTTATCATTCTCCATACTGACTCTAGTATGGAAAACCAAACGCCAGAGCCTCAAGTCCCGCAGCCTCCAGTAGCTCCTCAAATGCCAGTAGAACAGCCAGCAGTCATGCCTCCTCCGCCACCGCCACCGCAAAATCCATATTCTCCTTCCTCTATGCCGCCAATGGGAAGCATGCATAGAAAAAAGTTTTTTATTATTCTAGGAATTATTCTTGCTTTGCTGTTTTTTGTTACCAGTACAGTGTTTGTCTTGGCAGCATACGATGTCGTTCCACTTGGTAGTTCGGAATTTCGTGTAGGTTTGGCAGACTTCGTCCAAGGTCTTCCTCTTATGCCGAAAACTCCCTTATATGTCGCACGAAAAGTTTCAGGCGGGTTTGCTGATACAAATAAATTCTCATTCGATCTTTCAGTAAAAGTAAAAAACTTTGAGAAACTTATCCCATTTACACAAATTAATCTCGGGACTGAGACTACAGATATTCATGCAAAAGGAAAAATGGATACCACAGTTCCAGATAAAACTCAAATGGATATTACTGTCGGTATAGGCAGTGATTTTGATGTTAATTATCGAAGTGTGAATGATAAGGGGTATTTTCGACTGAATAAATTACCCGTTACTTTAACACAACCGTTAAGTTTACTCGCTGGATATCCAGAAGCCATGATTCAGGAAGTGTTAGGGAAATGGTTATCTGTTCCTGGAAATGGTTCTCCTGCACAGCCGTCAGAACGATCAGGAAAGCGGAAAAAGGAACAAGAGGAAGAATGGAATAGCATTCTTGGCTTGAAACTCATGGAAGCATATAGAGAAAGGACATTTAATCCGCAGATTACGATGACATCAGATACATTTGAAAAAGTGTCGATGTATAAAATTACAGTGAAGATGGATAAAAAAGCCGTCGAACAATATGAAAAATTTGCAAGTGAGGCAGATAACGAAGTATACGGGTCTGAACGGTCTGGGACATTTCTACCAGTACAAAATATACCAAAACAGATTAATTTTTCGCTTTTAGTTGATAAAAATAAGTATTTTGTCCATAGATTTACTGGAGATCTTACACTTGAAGTCGCAGATACAAGTGAATACGGTATTATTTCTTCAATACCCCAGGAACCACAGGTCGGTATGACCTCAGATTCCTATCCTGAGTATGGTGGACAAGTCGGAATTATGCCTGGAAAACAAACCATGATAGATATCCCGATACATATTGAATTGACTTTACGAGATATTGGGAAAGATATAGAAATAGATGTCCCACTTGATGCTGTTCCGTTTGATACATTTATGCAGTCGTTAACACTGAAGTATCAGGATCAGCTAAATCCATTACTTAATCCTGTAGGGCAATTGGCAAAAGCGAATAACACGAAGAGAAGGAGCGATGTGAATGCTATTCTGAACGCTGTAAGTCAATACATGGCAGATCATACTGGTGTCATGCCTTTAGAAATAACAGACACACCACAATCAATAAGTAAAACAGGTGCTGATCTTTGTTCTATAATTATCCCACAATACATGGCTGCTTTACCGTCAGATCCGAGTTTGAATAATGGAACACCATTAGTGGAGGAGAATTGCACCGCTGATTACAATACTGGATATACGATTTTTTATTCTCTTTTAGATTCAAGCATCACGGTTATGGCACCATATGCTGAATTAGGAGAAAGTATTTCAGTCACTCGTTAGTTGTAGGTTGTAAGTTGTAGGTGATGAGTTGTAAAATAGGCGCATGAGTATTTCCTCTGAAATAAAACTAGAAGTTGGTGTGAAGGCATTTATTAAAAATCCCCAGGGAAAGTATCTACTCCTTAAGCGCGCGAAACCATATCCAGGTGGTATAAAATTAAAATGGGATATTCCTGGTGGAAGAATTATTCCAGGCGAAACATTATTTGAAGCTTTAGCCCGGGAGATAAAAGAAGAGACAGGAATGAGAATAATGAGTGAACCTGTTTTACTTACTGCTCAAGATATTCTGCGAGTTGAAGGAAAACACACAGTTCGTTTGACATATATTGTTGATGTGAAAGGAGATATCCGTTTAAGTCCAGAAGAACATTCAGAGTTTGGGTGGTTCAGTGTGGAAGAGATGGAGAAGATTGAGACTGATAACTATATAAAACCCTTGTTTAAGATTCTACGCTAATGCGATGCGCGGGGGGCGATTGGAATCACCCCCCTACGCGCGCACCTTGGGTCACTGATATCTGGAACTATCCCCGCATATGAACGCGGGCGAAGTTCCAGAAGAGGAACAAGATAGTGACCAGGCTGAACCAGACGACGAAGGTAAGCGTAGGACCAAGGTTGATGCTCCACTTGAACAGCGAGTTGATTGCGAGCAACCCGCTAATCGCGAGAGCAATAGGCAGACTCCCGGCCACGACTGGGCCGAGCGTCCACCAACCCACGTAGGATACAAGGATCGCGATGTAGGTAATCGCGACCCAGGTCAGTACCAGTTGCCACCACCCGAGCGGGTGGTCAGCAACTGATAGTCCGGTCCGCAGGGTAATGGTCAGCAGGGTACTGACCAAAAGGACCTTCCAGATCCGGAGGCCAAAGAAAAAGAACACGATCAGCTCGTTGATCCTTGGCATGGCGCCTCCTAAGATGTCATCCCGAATTGAACAACAAACTAATAACAAGTTATAAAATTGCATAGTCACAAAGATGCAAAGTAATAATTTTGAAACTATGCAACTCTGAATCTTTGAAACTTATTATCACTGTGTTGTCCAATTCAGAGAATTATCTGGTTCAGTGAATCAAAGTGCGAAAAAATGTCTTATCAGATCAGGCTTCACGCGATACGTTCGGCCGTTTCTTTATAGACAGCCTGTAGTATACGTAAAAACATGAGAGTTGTCAATGTTATAGGTTGACAGTTAATTTTAAAACTTTTATCGTCATATTTTAGCTTCAGAGGGAACTAAGACAGCTTCAGAAGTAAAGATAAATACTATTTAAGCATTTTTTATTAAAGCTAAATTACCTATTGACTCGTCCTATAATATATGCTATAGTCATCTGTTATTATGGCTAATTGGTTTGAATTACAACGTGGTAGAGGTTTTAACTTTATTACAAAAAAAGGTGCTATTCAGGATGCGCATGCTCGATTAGGAATTAATGACCCTTATGAACCAGCAGACGTAGCATGGGCAAATAGAGGTCGTCTTAATGACTTCCAGTCTGATGGTCTCCCATATGAATCTCAAGCTCCAGGAGGATATAGCCTATCGCATGGTTTTGTAGCTACAGCTCGCCAGATTGAATATCTCATGCGTTTAGAAGGAAAAGGCCAAAGAGCCGGTGAAATAGCTCGAGAAGCATGGGGTTTAATGTATAGCCATTTTATAAGAACAGATAAAACTTCTACAAATGATCCCGATAATGATACTTATGGTCTAGAGACAACTGCAGACAGCAGAAATCGTGAAGGAGCGCCTAAAACGGCAGCTGCAGTAAAACTTTGGCGCAGGGTATTTAAAGAGAAAACTGTAACTCCCACTATGGCAATTAACTTCGCTGAAGGAGATCAATTACCTAAAAATAAGCGAAGAGTTGCTAAAGGTACCTGGTTCCAAAGAAATATAACTAACCGTGAGGAACTGTTAGGAGACGGTAAAATTTCTGGGCTAATAGAAGAGAAACAACAATCAGTCGCTCATGCTATACAAGAAGATGGTAAAAGAGTTAAAAGTCAATTTCCTACTTTCCTAGCACTCTATGAAAAGAATCAGATGGAAACTACTCCTGAAGGAAGAGTTGCACCAAACTTTAGAGATCGATTAGATGACGCATTCCTTCAATTTATTCATCCCGGAGTCGATCTGAATGCAGCCAGAGTTGCGCCAATGCGTGAAACCGATGTAGATACAACTGTTGATACTGTACAAGGTTTCCTTGGTGATCCTACATTACCTATGTGGCAAAAACTTGCTGCGACTGTAGCCTTAGAATATCTGAGAAGCGAGTACGCTCAATATGCTGATCAACCAGGCGCAGGTGAAAGACCGTCAGAAGTACGGCCTCCGTTCATGACTCCGGATAGATTTAATGCATTAGTCGTCTGCTTAGGTCCAGAACGTGTTGAAGCGCTGAAGAAATTCTCGGATGATGTGCGTGACCCGATCCTGACAACTCGTATGCTTTCTGATTTAACAAATCGTATGCATTTTCCTGATGCTGCAGTCAGTGAAACATCTGCAAAAATAGCTTCTTCATTTAGTGATGCTACAAATTACGGCGTTGAGAATATGGGTAACACAGGAGCCCTGGTTCGTATGACATTCGGTGTGTGGAATCATCTTCGTGATACATATCATAACTCTGTAGTAGCGCAAACTTTAAATGCATCTGCTAAAAGACTATCTGGAAAAGAACAGCCGAATATGAATGGTCATAGAACATTGTTTAATGAAATAAACAATGCATCACCACATATAGAGTTCTTTACTGGTATGGGGATGCTTTATGATTTGAAAGCTGACGAATACCGATTTGGCGCTGCAAAGCATTTAGAAAAAGCTTTCGCTGCAATGATACGCGATATACCAACTAAACCTGAAAATGTAACATATTTGTTGATGTATGCCTCAAAGTTAAAAGCATATGCTGCGATAGGGCAGGCATTGCCTGCTGAATTTAACGCTCCTATAAGACGGGTTAAGAATGGGCGAGTAGCTGTTGATAGTGATCAGACACCGATGACTACAGCTGTACGGCATGCCAGAGAACTTGAGCATTTCATTTATGACCAAATGGGTAAGCATTTCTTTGCTGACCAAGAAACCTTCTTACTACATGGCAAAGAATTAGGTTATACACATGCTGCATTCTATTTAGATTGGGTTGCAAAAGAAGCTCCGGAATATTTAGAACGCCGACGTGGTCAAGCTTCAAGAGAAATAGATTTAGCACGGTTGCCAGATAGAGTGAGAGCTATCTTTGCTGAAAGTAATCGAATCGCTACAAGTCAGCCATTTGATGTAGATATGGTCGATTTAACAGTTAAAGCGGTAAAAG
Source organism: Candidatus Levyibacteriota bacterium (assembly GCA_041906785.1). Taxonomy (GTDB): domain Bacteria; phylum Patescibacteriota; class Microgenomatia; order Levybacterales; family UBA12049; genus CAYMDS01. The sequence goes on along the minus strand of JAYRIM010000029.1, from coordinate 67,776 downwards.
CCATGGAGCAACCAGCTACACATCCTGCGACAGCACTGAGAAGTAGAGCTGGTTTTCCTATGAATCCAGTAGGTATTGAAGACCGTCCTGGTGTTACCAGACTTCGTGAAGCAGCACGTGATCATTTAGCACAAGCTGCAGAATATACGGTAGCATTAAAATTATCTCCAGTACCTATAGACGGTGTAGCAGCGCCTCGGGATATCTTTAGAGGTAATGGAGCACAAAGAAAAATAATTGAATACGTTTCCGCAAATTATCTTGATGTGTTCTTAACATTAGATGTTTTGAACGAAGAGCAGCTTGCCCGTTTAGTCAGGGGGGTAACTGATAAATTGTCAAACACCTTAGATATGATTGATATCGTTGCCGGCATTTATCGTGGAGATGGACAGATTTCTGAAGCTCGCTATAAAGCGAATGGCCTTATTTTAATAGGAAATGAATTAGCTAAACGAGTAAACGGAATTCCAGCTGCTATGCTTTCAGATGACGATAAGGATAGATTTGAAGCGAGATTAGGGGCTATTAAAAAACGATTACCTGAAGTTGCGTTACGTCAGACAATGGTTGTTAATGCCCAACACATGGCACAGGCTAATAATATAGGTGTCCAGCTTCCTCAAGCTGCATAAAATTATTAAAAATATTTCATTTAAAACCCGTCTTTTGTAGATTTACTACTCAGACGGGTTTTTTCGTGTGCACGCTCTCCGGTCACACATTATCGTTGAAAATCGTGTAACGTGTCGCGTATAACGTAAGAAATCCTGCGTTACACGTTTCGCGCTGTACGTTCAACGACACTGTGTGATTGACCGGAGAGCAGAGGAGACGCTCAGCACATTCCGAATATACTGCAGGTGCAGACGACTCGAAAAAATACTTCCGTACATCCTCGAAGACGAGTTCAGTTCCTAAAAGCCCTAGCCGGCGCACGCGCGGGATGAAACCGCTCGTCGAATCGTGCGCCGGCTGACGTAACGCAGCCACCTTAGTAACCTCGGTAGCTGCGGTCGACGTTCTTAGCGACACTGTCGATGACTCCCCCTACGGGTGAGCCATCTCCCAGAAAACCAGAGTTACCTGGCGCTGGTAGGTTGTTGCCGCTTTGGCCGAGGAGGTCACTAACGATCTGACCGAGGTCTCCTCGCCGTCCGGGTGTAGCAAGCAGGACGCGGCTTTGGGGTGACTCCTTGTAGTAGATCGCTCCGTTGTCAGTAACGGAGCGAACCATTGAAACCACCCCCCACACGATGATGAAGACGGCTATGATCACCAGCGTGGCTGTCCAGCCCAGTAGGCCGTACAAGCCAGTGATCATCCAGACGATCCCGCCGATGAGCCATTTGAGGACGGACATGATGCCGCTGCCTGCGGCAAAGATTCCATCCAGGCCGGAGGTCTCGGCTTGGGTGGCGGGTTGAACTGCGGGTGGCGGTGGGGCGGCCGGTTTAGCACCTGGCTTGTTTGCCTGCAGCCAGCCCTCGTAGGACTCCCGGTTGGCAGTCCACCCATTGGGGTTGAATTCGGTAGAGATGCAATTCCAGACGAAGTCCACCCAGGCATCAGGAGCGACATTACTCCTCTTCGCCTGCTCGATGCAGTAGGCCTCAACGGCCATGCTGCTCTCAAACCGGCGGGCGGGTGTCGCAGTGGCTGGAGGTGGAGCGGGTTGAAAGCCTGTCGTAGCAATCCAGTACTGGACGGCATTCACAGTGCATTCATTAACCTTCGCTTGCCAGCTTTCCGTTGACTCTCGGCGTTGTCGAAAAGTGACTTGTTGACACCACCCCTTATAGTAGTTAGCTACGTCGGGGGGTGTGCCGTACGGCAGAACAGGGCCGTCGGCGCGGACTGACCGGTATGTACCCCCAAGCAGCAGAGCTGCGAGGAGGATTATGAGAGCGCCCCGAAGGGCAAGGACTCGAGACATATTGCCTCCCAAAAAAGATGGTTATCATACCCTGAAAACTGAAGAGAATGAATTATAGGTTATAAAGCTTCTCGTCCAATTCTCAGGGTTGAAAACCACCTCACTATAAAAGAAACTGAATTTCAATGTGCCCTTCGACTTCGCTCAGGGTAAACAAAAAGATACCATAGCAAAGAAAGGCCTGATTAAGTCATCAGGAAGGTGATTATAACATTTCTTATAGGACAATTGAAGGGGTAAATAATTATTTAGTCGGGGTGGAGAGAATTGAACTCTCTACTTCTCGGTCCCGAACCGAGCGGTCTACCGGTGACCTACACCCCGAAGTTCTATCGTAAAGCTATTCTAATCACTTTTATGTTAAAATACAATTAGTTTAGAAGCTATTTGAGCATTTTATCTGTTCAAAAAAAGAGCTTGTGAAATATTGACATGATATTTTTTAATGCTATCTGATATAGATAGATACTGACCAGTCCCCGTAGTTCCCCATATAAATCTTACTTCCTTGCGAGGTTTTCATCCTCGCCTCGGAAGGGCAATTATACGGGGCAGGCAACGGATAGGATATAATACAGAAAAGCCCCTATAGCTCAACGGATAGAGCAGACCCGTCCTAAGGGTAAGATAGAAGTTCAATTCTTCTTAGGGGTACAAAGAAAATTAAAAGTGAAAAGTTTAAAATTAAAAACTTATGACTCGTAAGGAAAAGATACAATTTCTCATCATCCATACGATTGGTAACTTTCTGATTCTCTTGGGCTTATATCTTGTATTTACGACATTCGGTCCGGCAGTTTCGCAAGAAATTAGATTTCGTGTTGAGAAGGTAAGAGGTATTGCCTATAGAATTGAACACAAGCCAAAACGATCCTGGACAAGTCCTTCGACAGGCTCAGGACGTAGTCAGGATGACAAGAGTTGTGTCAATTGTAAAAAAGCATCCTATCCTTCTGCAGATGTCCTGTCAGCATTTTTTGGTGATGCACAAGATCGTATTCTGATATCTCCTGATACCTATTTTAGTATTTTGATACCGAAGATTGGCGCAGCCTCAAGGATTATCCCAAACATAGATCCAACAAACGAAAAAGATTTTCGCAGAGTGCTTATTAATGGGGTAGCACATGCGAAAGGTACTGTTTTCCCAGGAATGCGAGGAACAATCTATTTATTCGCTCATTCAACTGATACTTCATTAAATGTAGGACAGTATAACGCAGTATTTTATTTATTAAAAGAATTAGAGAAAGGTGACCAGATCGTAATCTATTTTCAAGATATTCGGTACAACTATACTGTTACTGAAAAACGTATTGCAGATCCCAGTGATGTTTCATTACTAACTGACAGGGGAGATAAGGAAAAACTTGTATTACAAACCTGCTGGCCGCCGGGAACCACGTTTAAACGTCTTTTTGTTATAGCGAAACCCTCTCTACAAGTTAAAGATCCTAAATCGAAATAGATAAGGCGAGCCTCGCTAAAAGCGGGCCGCCCGGTACCACTTGGAAGCGGCTATTTATAATAGCGAAACCAAGTCTCTTAGCAAACAGTAATTAGCAGAAGGGCTGCGACGTTTTACGTTCCCACCAGAAACAACTTGGAAAAGGCTGCTTGTCATCGCTAAACTACCCTTATATCCAAAAAGATTTAAGAGTTCTTTTATCAAGTATTTAGAACCTAATAGGTGTGAAAATAGTTCCTGATACATTTATGATAAGATTTTCCACGCTGATCTTTTCCTGTATCAACTAAACTCTGAGCTATTTCTGTTTAAAACATCAATGTCTTTCATGAAATAAAATTTATTTCTATTAACTGAGTAGTACGTATTTTGTAGCAGGTAGTAAGAATAGTAAAGTAACTTAACTCATACTACTTACTACATTCTACTTGAGACCGATTGTATAGAGGTTAGCAGGAGCGCCTGCGTTGTTGAAGTTTGTTAAAATCACGAGCTTTGAGACATTCGGCCATGGGAAGACATAACTATTTACAAACGGTCCAGCATAGACAGTCGTGTTATTTGTTCCATCATCTTCCAAAATCTGTATCTTATTATCTCGAACTATAACTAAATGGTCAGAATCAGGCATCCATTGCACAGGAAGAGTTGGTTCACTTTTATCGAGAATCTTCGTGTTGAAATCATCTGAAATATCATAGACATAGACATTTCCTTCCTCTATATTTCTTACTTCGCGCATGAGATCAAGTCCAATATGTCGTGGAGTTATAACCATCGGTATTTCAGCAGATCGTGAGGCTGTATACAGAATTTTAGTATCGTCAGGAGACCATGAAATAATCTTAAAATTATCTGTAATTAATGATTTTAATTTTTTCGGTAATCCACTTATTCTTGCTTCAGCTTTTTCTTGTCGTTCAGTTTCCCAGGTATCTTTTATAGTAGGAAGTGTGGCTGTAATGTTTTGAGGGGTGGTATTAAATGTGTTAGCCCGGAGCAAATAATATGTAGACAACTGAGTTTCGTCATTTGTAATTGTCGCGATAATTTCTTCGCCATCTGGACTCCACTCATATGTTGCTTTTGAAAAAAAGTCAGTGACATCATCTGTTATTTGGCGAGCTGAACTACTTAAAGTTAAAATAGGGGTCGAATTCATATCAAGTACATATAATCCGTTTTTTCTTGCAGATTGTGAGGCGACACGAAACGCCAACTTTTTCCCTGAAGGATCGAGCACAGGATGTTCTATACCACTTGATGTTATATTTTCTAAACGAGGCGCTGTAGGAAAAAGTAATGCATCGGCTTTCGTGACGACTTCTTTTTGAATCTGTACCTTTTTCTCCCAAGGGAAGTAGCCTTCTTTAGTAATCTTTACTGTATATTCGCCGGGAAGAAGATCGATCGTATCATCAGTTGCGGTTGTTAAATTCCCATTAATAAAAACTTGCGCACCATCAGGCACACTTGTCGTTACGAGTAATCCCGTTTTTGAGATAGTTGGCCGGCCATTAAAGAGATTCCCGATTCTATATCCTTTTCCATAGAGAATGACAAGTACAGTAGCTGCTAGTAACAGAAATAAAATAAATATAGAAGAGAGTAGTTGTCTGCGCATACGATTGTCAGTGGACAGTTATCAGTGGTTAGTTAAGAAAGCAAATCCTCTCAGAACTGAGTACTGAATTCTGACTACTGATAGCTATTATATCTGTTCTATCTTCGCCCTTGCAACATAGAATTACATTGATATACCACGTCGTTTTGATTTTTATAAATTGTATATACCTACCGAAGCTCTCAAAAGAGAAATTATTATAGCTATAAAGGGTACTACTAAAAATCAAAACTATGTTAGGTATTATAAATTTGTAATATGAGAGCGAAGGGGTATATAATCAAATTATCCTAAAGCCAAAGCTACTTTTGATATGGTTTGATAATAGTATGATGTATTAATTTTTAATTTCTAATCTTAAATTTTTAATCAAATCTAAATGTTTAAATTATTTAAATTTAAAATTGTTCAGTATGTTTACTTTTCCCACAGCTAAAAAAATTGGTATTGACCTTGGTACAGCAAACACTGTGGTGTATGTTGTGGGAGAAGGCATTGTATTAAATGAACCGACAGTAGTTGCAGTAACTGCAGAAGAAAATAAAGTAGTTGCAGTAGGAAAAGAAGCGAAAGAAATGCTTGGTAGAACGCCAGGAAATGTGATTGCGATGCGGCCAATGCGGGATGGAGTAATAGCGGACTATACGATTACGGAAGCGATGTTAACCTATTTTATTAATAGAGCATGCGGCAAATCCCGTTTCTTTAAGCCTGAAGTGATGGTATGTATTCCTTCAGGCGTGACGCAGGTAGAACGCAGAGCAGTGCTCGACGCGACTATGGCCGCAGGTGCGAAAGTGGCATATTTAATAGATGAACCATTAGCTGCAGCTATTGGTGCAAGAATTCCTATAGCACAGCCTGCTGGACACATGATTGTAAATATCGGTGGTGGATCAACTGAGTCAGCTGTTATTTCTCTCGGAGGTGCGGTTGTGCATAGTTCGGTTCGTGTGGCAGGGAATAAAATTGATGAAGCAATAGCAAATTATATACGCCGGAAATTTAATCTTTTAGTAGGTGAGACAACAGCGGAGCAGATAAAAATTGAGATGGGAAATGCAATGCTCGAAGACTCGCAAATCTCAAATGTCTCCCACAAGGGGAGTACCTTCATCGAAGGATCGAAATCTCAAATGTCAAAAAGTGTAGATATTGATGAAGGTAACCTTATGCATACGGCTGAAAAAAAAACTCAGGAGATTCGTGGGCGGGATAATGTCACAGGATTACCTAGAAGTATTGAGCTAACCGAAGAGCATGTGAATGAAGCAATTCTTCCTGTATTGAAAGAAATAATCGAAGGACCGAAAACAGTACTCGAACAATGTCCTCCTGAATTAGCTAGTGATATAATTGACAAGGGAATTGTAATGAGTGGGGGAACATCTCTTCTTAAGAATCTAGATAAGTTGATGACTCAGATAACTGGTGTCCCATGCCATGTAGCGCCTGATCCGTTATTATGTGTTGTCCGGGGAACAGGAGTAGCAATGGAAAATATAGAATTATATAAAAGAAGTATTAAAAAATAGTTGTGGGTTGTAGGTTGTGAGTTGTAAGTTATTGGTTAAGGTTATGAACTTGTAGGCTTTAGATCTTATAATTGTAGACTTTTTATACAGGAGAGATTCAGAACATTAAATAATATCCATAATTTTCACATAAAGTATAGCCTATAGATATACTTTAATAACTTTACAGATTTTTAGCTTTGCCTGGATAATCTCGAGCACAATATCTGAATAGTCAATTTGTACAAAATAGAGAATCAAAAAGGAAAATGGTTTAAGTCTTAAGTCTTGTAGTAAAATATTTTATGTTGAGAAAAGAAAAATTCATCGGTGTTAACATTACAAATGAAACAGAGACTCATATCCTAGAGCATATTAAAGAGTTATTGGAAAAAACATCTAGAAAATTCTATATCGTTACCCCAAACCCTGAGATGATAGTGCTTGCAAATAAGGACACTTCGTTTAGGAATATTCTCAATACTGCTGAAATAGCCTTACCTGATGGTAAAGGTATTACACTATTCAGTAAACTCTTCGGAATACACTTTAAAGAGCGGATTACTGGTACAGATTTCATGGAGACACTCTGTGGTAAAAGCGCAGATTGGGCTGTCACAGTAGGATTATTGGGTGCTCAAGCTGGGGTAGCAGAGGAAACTGCCAACTGCTTGTTGTCTAAATACCCAGGACTTAATATTGTTTTCGTTTCCAGTGAATGGAGGGAAGAAGGTTTTGACTTCAGCACTTGGCAGCGCGGAAAAACGCTGATCAATACGCAGAAAGACGCAGAACAAAACTTCAGCCTGATTCAGCGTATAGCTCAGCGTGATTCAGCGAAAAGAGATGGGAAACATAAAAATGTTGAAGATGTTCGAGTTGGTAAGCAAATAGATATACTCTTCGTAGCATTCGGTCATCCGAAACAGGAAAAATGGATAGCTGAACACCTTGAAAAACTGCCTGTTAGAATGATGATGGGAGTTGGTGGAGCATTTGATTATATTAGCGGTACAGTTCCACGAGCTCCGAAAATAATCCGACGATTAGGCTTCGAATGGTTATATCGTCTGATACGTCAACCATGGCGGGTGAAGAGAATTCTCTATATTGCTATATTTAAATATGTGTTATCTCTTTTTAAAGAGAAATTAAAAAAACAAAATACTTCACATGACGGTAGATGAAGGTAGACTGATAAATATTCCCTCTTTATTTTAAATATATAGGTTCATCATGAGTAGTAGGTTTAACGCTTTAAGTTATACTTTGATATATTCAGAGAGAATTATTTTGTGGAGTCTTATGATTGAATATGGTTCAGTAAAATCTATTGACTTTAGCCATGCAATTTATCTACTATAAATATAGTAGAGTTTAAATACTAGAGTGCTGTTTTTGACGGTAAATCATAACAGCACTTTTATTTTCAGGCAGGAACGAGCAGTTATTAAACTATGAGATCTATACTAAAGACGTTCCTGATCATTCTAGAGATTGTTTCGCTGAGTTTTCCGTGGTATATCGTGTTATACAGTTCCCCTCAGAGAGTAGAAGCAGCCTCGACAACGTTAACATCGCGTGTGGATTTTGATAATGGAGAATTTAATAACACTGAATCACAAAGCAAAGAAGGGGATATAAAACTCACACCCGCAGGAAGTTGGGGACCTCGCGTATTCCATACACCTCATATTTCGCTTAGCGATCAAGCAGCGATTGTCAGTGATGGAACATACATTTATGTTTTAGCCAGTAATGATAATTTGTTTATGCGATATGTTCCTAGCGAAAATAAATGGAAGACGCTTGCATCAGCTCCTCATTATGCTTATGTTGGTGCCGATTTAGTCGTCCTTGGTAATTATATTTATGCTGAATTCGGTGGATATCAGAAAGAATTCGCACGTTATTCTATAGCTGATAATACCTGGACAAGTCTATCAAATTTACCTGAGCTTGTTGCAAATGGCGCATCTATAGCGACAGACGGTACAAACATTTTTGCAATTCGGTCTAATGGTACAACAGATTTTTGGAAATATACAGTATCTTCAAATACGTGGTCTACGATAACGAGTACTCCAGCAACACTGAATAGTGGGTCTACCTTATACTATAAAAGCGGATATCTTTATACCCCTCGGGGAGGCGGAACACAAACCTTCTACAGATATGATATCGGTGCTGGTACATGGTCTACAATGACGAATACTCCTGGAACGATTAATGAAGATCATAATATGGATGGAAATGGAGATTTTATCTATCTTACACGTGATCAAGGAACGCAAACATTTTATCGATACCAAATTAGCACAAATGCATGGACAACGCTAACCAACACACCACAAGTTACACGGTATGTTGGTCTGGTATATCATAGTGGAGATGGCTATGCGTATGTCTTCAGAGGGAATGGAACATATGATTTTTGGAAATATAATATTGCTGGGGATACATTTCTTGGTGCTGCCGATTTACCAAATACGCCTGGAACCGGAGCAGATTTACTTTATTATAACAGCACACTTTATTTTCTTAGGGGAAATGGCTCTGCAAATTTTTATTCATATTCACCTTCAACAAATACCTGGACGACACTAACCAGCGCGCCAAATACATTTGGAGATGATACGAAAGGAGTTGTAGCAGGCAGTATTTTATATTTTCTTCGTGGAAGCAATACGTTGACATTTTATTCCTATAATACAGGGACAGCTGCATGGACTCAGCTGGCCGATGCGCCTGCTACTATTCAGAACGGAGGGACTCTGGTTTATCCTGGTTCTGGTGATTATATTTATGGAACACGCGGTGCCACTACACGGAGCTTTTATCGATACAGTATCAGCAGTAATACCTGGAGTGATGTGGCTGTTTCTGATTTACCTGATGACGCTGAAGCTGCATATGGTGCTCGTCTTATCTCTGATGGAACAAATCTTTTTTATATTACCGGTACAGGCATGACGCAGATCTTGAAATATACTGTCGGGTCGGATAGCTGGTCAGTTCTTACATCTTTGCCTTTTTCTCCGTATTATGGAGTAGATATTACATACTACTCTGGAAAGATTTATGCTACGGCTGGATATTATAAGCGAGATTTCTGGGAATATTCTATAAGCGGTAATTCATGGAGAAGGCTTCCGTATTTACCCGGAAACTATGCGCAAAATATTGGCCCCTACAACGGTGCGTCGTTAGAGTCAGATGGTTCAGGCACACTTTATTTTATTCCAGGTGCTAATTTTCTTCAAATGCATACGTATACTGTAAGTGCAAACAATTATGTATCAAGCGGTACATGGACTAGCTCGGTACTGGATTTAACATATGTTGCAAGTTGGACTTCTCTTTCGTCATCGAGTACAACACCAAGTGACTCATCTGTCACATATGAGACACGATCTAGTACAGATCGGGCAACATGGTCAAATTGGCAAAGTGTTAGCAGTGGAACTATCGCATCGCCAGCAAGGCGATATTTACAAGTTCGTGCTACACTGGTGGCCTCGACAGGTCAATCTTCTACACCAACTTTATCATCAATTACAGTAACATACACAGGAGATACTAATTCTCCTTCAAATCCTTCTGTATTCACTGGATCATCCCAGGCGGCAAGTGGAACAGCTCTCGTAAGTGGCAACTCGTACAGTTATGCTGCGCCATATTTTACATGGAGTGGTGCAAGTGACACAGAGACAAGTGTTGCTGGTTATTATGTATATTTCGGTACAGATAGCTCTGCTGATCCATCTGTTTCTGGCAGTTTACAAACAACTACAAATTATACCGTGACTGTACCTTTATCAAACGGTACTTATTATCTTCGTTTAAAGACAAAGGATAGTGCCGGAAATATTGCTGCAGCAGTTACTGGTTTTAGCTATATATACACGGGTGTATCACCAACTTCTGTAAGTGCTACTACGACGTCCGATTTTAGTACAGGAACAGTATCGAATAGTACTACAGCTTCAGATACTATAAAAATTGCGAGTAAATCTGGATTTTGGCAGCAGGAACGGCTTAGCCTTGCGCCTGCGGGGTTTAGCTATGGAGCAAGTTTTGCCTATGTTTCTTCTTCAAATAAACTCTATACTTTTCGAGGTTCAAATACTACTACATTTTATGAATATGTCATAGATACTGATACGTGGACTTCAAAAGCAGTTGCTCCTGCTTCTGTGAATAATGGAGGAGCATTAACAGAAGGCCCTTCTGGATACTTATATGCTGCACGTGGTCAAAATACCACAACATTTTGGCGATATGATATTGCAAATGATACTTGGTCAGACGTTGCAGCGGCTGATGCCCCTCAGCCGTTCGATTATGGTAGCGACTTAAAATATGACGGATCACGATATATTTACGCGCTGAAAGGTAATAACGATGATACATTTATGCGATATGATACATCGGTTGATAGTTGGGAGGTTCTAACAAACGTTGACTTTGGGTCACCAACAGATCAAGTAAATAATCTTATTTATATTGGTGGTGACTTAGCCTATGATGGCGGGGATAAAATTTATGCCATACAAGGAAATACACGGTCTGGATTCGCACAGTATTCTATTGCAAGCGGTACATGGTCAACGCTGCCAAATGTCCCTTCTCTTGCATATTATGGTGGACAAATAGAATACGACTCAACTACAAATGCAGTTTACTTCACGCCTGGTTGGGATAGGCCTTTTATGTATAAATATTCACTTGATACCCAGACATGGACTGAGTTAGCCGAAACTCCTCTAGTTATGTCTAGTGGAACCGCAATGAGAATTGTTAGTGGATACATATATATAGTGAGAGGAGCGGGATCAAACGTTTTCTATAGATATAATATTTCAAAAAATTCATGGCTTATTCCAACAAGAGGTATATTAGCTCCCATCTTTCGTGGTACAGAATATCTTAGCTTTAGTACAGGAGCAGATATTGTAAAAGGTGATAATAACAATTTCTATATTACGCAAGGAGGCTTTAACAATGTATTCATTCGTTATAACGAAGTTACCGGTGAAGTAACTCAAATGGCAGATGCTCCTGCAGGGTTTTCTACCGGAGGAGATTTAGTATATGACTCAACAAATAACAAGATTTATGCATTGATCAGTAATATTTTTAGAAAGTTTTTTGTCTATGATATAGGGACAGATACATGGTCGGAGTTAACAAATGATTTACCTCCTGCCGATATTGGTGCCGGTGCGTCAATGGTCTATGATGGCAGTAGATATATTTATGTTCTTCGCGGTGCAAATACAACAACATTTTATCGATTTGATACTCAAGCTTCTGCAGGGAGCAGATGGAGTACCTTGGCTGTTACACCAGCAACCATCGGCGCAGGTGGAGATTTAATATTACGAGGGAGTTATATCTATGCTCTACGTGGAAATGGAGCAGTATCATTTTACCGATATGATATTGGAGCAAATACATGGAGTGATCCGGCTGTAGCAGATTTAGGTATAGGTGTTACGGTAGGAGGAGATGGTTTCCTCGTTGATCCTGGAAGCGGTGATTATCTGTATGCTTGTCGAGGAAGCAATACAACAGCATGTTATCAATATTCGATTTCAGGGAATACATGGTCAGCATTATCGAGTGCCTCTGCAAACATTACCTCTGGAGGTGCTGCAGCTACAAACGGATCAAGTAAAATATTTGTCTTAGCCGGGGCTGGTACAAACACTTATGGAAATGGTTTATATACATATGTTATGCAGACAGCAACCAGTTCATTTCAAGAATCAGGATCATTTACCTCTGGTGCACATGATTTAACTTCTACATATCGGTTTGCGAATTTAAGTTTGACATGGAACAGTGCAACAAATAGTGCTGTAGCTGTCTACACGCGTACGTCGTCTGATAATAGTACATGGTCTTCCTGGGCAGAAGCTTCTGAAATAAAAAGTATTGCAACAACAAATACTTACAAAATTAATTCGACAGCAAATAGGTATATACAAGTTAAGCTGACAATAACATCATCTGACGGGGTCTATTCTGGATCTGTTGATGATTATTCAATTAACTTTTATAGGGACACTACAGCACCGACGAATGCATCTAGTTTGACAGCATATACGTCAGCTACTCAAGCAGCCAGTATTACAACGAATACATGGTACAATTACTCTGCGCCAAATTTTGATTGGCCTGATGCTGAAGCAGCAAATGGGGCAACAGACACATCTACCGGTTCTGGGGTTACTGGATATTATGTTTATTTTGGGACAGATAGTAGTGCAGACCCTCAAATAGATGGGGTATTACAGTCAGGTTCAGTATATACAGGCTCTAGTTTGACCTCAGGAAATGTATATTACCTACGAATTAAGACGAAAGATGATGCTGGAAATGTAAGTTCGTCTACCTGGGAGCCGTTTATATATAAATTTGATAATGTGGCACCATCGAATCCGACTACAGTAATAGCTACACCCCCTGGTTATACGAATACAAACAGCTTTGATTTTTCATGGAGCGGTGCGACGGATAGCGCTTCAACAATTGCTCAATACTGTTATAAAACAGGAGCTTCTGGCTCTACTGATACATGCATTTCGGCAACATCTGTCAGTAATCTGACTGCATATCAAACAGGAACTAATACGTTTTATGTACGAGCAAAAGACGCCGCAGGTAATATAGCATCTGACTATGCAAATGCATCGTTCTATTATAGCTCCACAGCCCCGGGAGCACCACAGAGCTTGGAAGTATCACCGGTGAGTAATACGGTAAATGAATTTGCGTTCAGTTGGCAACCGCCAGCTACATACTCAGGGGCACAATCTGGATTGCGCTATTATTATTCGGTAAATGCACTGCCGACAGCTCAGAATGTGAATGCTATTGGCTTAACAACAACATATGTTTCTGCAGGAGCATATGCGACAGTTCCAGGTGCTAATACATTTTATGTAGTTGCGAAAGATGAAGCAGGGAATATTGATTATAACAACTATGCATCAGTTACCTTTACAGCCAATACATCTGCGCCTGGAGTAGCAAGAAATATGGATATTTCAGATGTATCGGTTAAATCGACAAAAAATTGGCGTTTAGCAATTTCATGGGATGCGCCAACATCCAGTGGATCAGGAATTGCGAATTATAAAGTTTATCGATCAACAACAAGCAGTGCAGTCTGCACTACAAGCGATAGCTCATTTTCGTATACTGCTTCTACAACAACAGAGTCATATGTCGATACTAACTTGAGCCAGCAGAAGTATTACTACTGTGTAAAAGCGTGTGACTCGACGAATAACTGTTCAGCCTATTCAGATACTGTTTCATTCCTACCAGATGGAAAATGGACTGAAGCACCTACCATGACTGCTAGTGCTTCAGCTACTGTAAAAACAAAAGCAGCAACTATCGCCTGGTCTACCAGCAGAACCTCTAATTCATTTGTAAAATACGGAACAAAATCCGGTGATTATGGAGAAGAAGTAGGAAGTTCAACGCATGTTTCTTACCACGAGATATCCCTTAGCGGTTTAAATCCTGGTACGAAATATTACTATAAAGTACTTTGGACAGACGAGGATGGCAATACAGGATCATCGAGCGAACTTACGTTTGAAACAGACCCAGCACCTTTTGTCTCAAATGTAAAAGCATTAAATACAAGTATTACATCAACATACCTCTCTTTCACCGTCAAAAATGCGACAAAAGTAACTATCCAATATGGTAAATCTCTAAGTTACGGTGGCACAAAGGACGTATCAACTTCGAAATCAGAGACACAACACACAATCTTACTTGATGATTTGGATGAAGGGACAGAATACCATTATCGTATTGTAGGCGAAGATGAAGATGGTAATACGTTTGCTGGCGATGATTACAGTTTTGAAACCTTACCAGTACCAAAAATCGTTCAGCTGAAAGTTCAGCAGGTAGCGGGTTTGCCTACGGCAACGTTACGGTTACTATGGACATCGAATACCGAAATATCAACTATTGTTTCGTATTACCCTGACAATAACTCGTCTGCTGTGAAAGACTTTATTAATTTAAAACTAACGAAGAGTCATGATGTCTTATTAAAAGACTTACGAGATGATAGCAACTATGTCATAACAGTGAAAGGTAAAGACGCCGCAGGTAATGAAGCTATATATCCAGTACAGAAGATCAAAACAGCAGTAGATTTTAGGGCTCCAGAAATTCAAAACATGAGTGTTGAATCAACAATAGTAGGAGTAGGTGATGAATCTAAAGCTCAGATAATTGTCAGTTGGGACACTGATGAACCAGCTACAACTCAAGTGGAATATGCGGAGGGATCTGGTGGAGCATATGGTCAGTCTACCCAGGAGGATCCTGCTATGACCACCAATCATATAGTTACAATTACAGGCTTAACACCAGCAAAGATTTATCATTTACGGGCGATATCTAAAGATAAAGGATCAAATAATGGAAAATCTCCTGATTATGTAGTAGTCACACCGAAATCTACAAAGGATGCATTAAATTTAGTTATTGATAATCTTTCAAAAACGTTCGGTTTCTTAAAAGGAAAAGAAAAATAGATAGAAAGATTGGGACGTTATATTAAAATATGACTCAACAAGGATACTTACAGGCAACAAATATTAAAAAAACCTTTCCAGTAGGAGATACACTAGTAGATGTCTTGAAAGGTATTTCAATTGCGGTTGGAAGAGGTGATTTCGGGATTATCTTTGGACCTTCGGGATGTGGTAAGTCAACATTGCTGCACACATTATTGGGTCTGGAAATGCCAACAACCGGAAAAATATATATAGATGGGAAAGATCTTTATTCTATGAATGAAGACGAGAGAGCCTTATTTAGGAGACACACGATAGGAATGATTTATCAACAGCCACTCTGGGTGGGTTCTTTGAATGTTATCGAGAACATTATGTTTCCGTTACATCTTTTGAACATGGAAGAAACTGCTATTAAGAAGAAGGCATATGATACATTAGAGATGGTAGGGCTTTCAAAATGGGCAGAGTATACTCCTACAGAACTTTCATCCGGCCAGCAGCAAAAAATTAGTCTTGCGCGGTCACTGATGACAGACCCCCAATTAATAGTTGCTGATGAGCCGACTGGAAATCTTGATACTGTATCCGGACAAGATTTGCTAAATACATTTATAAATCTTGTGAAAAGCGGTAAAAGTATAATTATGGTTACACACGATTTAGAATATTTGAAATATGGATCGAAAATTTTTCATATGATTGATGGTTTGGTCGTAGAAGAATACGAGCCAAAGCAATCAAAAAAGCTTGAGCAATTCCAAGGAAAAAAGCAGATAGGCGAAAATGATGGCATCGCAAATGTACACGATCCAGAATTATTAAAAAAATTAAAACTATAATGGAAGGATATAAAAAAACATGAAAGGGAAAATATTTGAAATTATAAAACACGTACTTCACATTTTGGCAGATGTTTCTTTTTGGCAACATTTGCCAAGGAACAGTGTAACTTTCACTCTTCACGTATACCACGAGACTAGAGAGTTTTCTTCCTTTTTCATTCTTCTCATCATTTTTATTATTAAACAATTGATAGAGCTTTTTGATACTTTTCCAGCAAGTCATCATGTAGTTGTTCTTCTAAAAAAAATTTGGCCAAAAAAGCTACAGGCTTTTATTGACAATATCGTTGATAGATTGGATAAACCATCGGGTTCGAGTGTAAAGCGTACATATCTGATTAGTCTTAGTGTTAAGAATTTAATGGCTAAAAAAACAAGGACTTTTATCACAATTTTAGGCATGTCTATTGGAGTAGGTATAATCGTTCTCCTTTTATCTTTAGGGTATGGTGTTGAGAGGCTCATAATTAACAGAATTGCAAGTCTTAATGAGTTGAAGATGGTTGATGTGGCAACAGGGTCAAACACTGCTTTACGGCTCAATAAAGATCTTGTAGAAAAAATAAAAAAAATGGGAGATATTAGTTCAATAATGCCACTAGTTTCGGTTGTTGGTAAGGTTGATTTCCATAATGCAAAAACAGATGTCCTAGTATATGCAACGAGTGAAACATATCTAAAGCATGCGAATGTCAAACTTCTTCGTGGCAAATTTTTTAAGAGCACGATAGCAGAATTAGTTGACGATAAAGATGTTGCAGGAATAGCTACGAAAATTAAAGAAGGTAAGTATGGTGAACAAGCATCTAGAAATGTGATTCATTTTTCTATAAATCCTTCTTTAAAAACATTTGCCTGGAGCTCTTGCACAAACGAATCAGACATTCTAGGGGTTGTCCGACCGGTTGAAGGTGGATATTCCGGAAACGAATATTGGGGAGATCTTTATGCAGGAGGAGCAAATCAAGAAGGCTTTGATAAAAAGCTGGATCGAAAACTTCAAACATGGATAAAATCAGAAGTCCCTATATTTTATGAGACATATGATGGACGATTTTTACCTCAGCTAGGTGATAACGGAAGACAGATTTGGAAGGCAGTGTGTTTACAGAAAGATGAGATTATTATCCAAGATACACAAGTTCTCGGAGACACTACAACATCAGAAATTTTGAGTGAGACAAGTTCAGCAAGTGGTTCAGCTACAATCGTTACGAATGAAACAGAGACTACTGCAGCAGAGTCTGCATCAGAAAGTGCGTCACTTGTCGGTGAATTTATCGTAGCAACTGATGAAGCAGGTATGGAAGTTGTGAGCTTTGCGAATCCTACTACTAAGAAAAAACAAGAAATTATTCGATTTAAAAATAATGTTCGGTATGAAGCAGTAGTGTCAAATGCATTCTTAACTCTATTAAATATTCCATTCTCGAAAGCATTAGATACAACATTTAAGACATCATTTGTTTTAACGAAATCTCTTGTCCCTGCGATTGATGGTAAAGCCTCAACAGAAGAAAAGGAATATAAAATTATTGGCGTTATAGATGATAACGATTCTTCTTATTTCTATATTGCATTAGATCATGCTGCTGCGTTAGACATTAAGAATTATTCTCAACTAAAGTTGATATTAAGTTCCCAAACTGCTATGCCAAACATTCGTAAAAAAATAGAAGTATTGGGTTTCCGGACCAGTAGTACTGCGGATACAGTTTCTCAAATAGAAAATTTATTTAGTAATCTCAGAATATTGCTTGCTCTTATTGGGTTGGTTGCACTAGGTGTAGCATCGTTAGGTATGTTCAACACGTTAACAGTATCGCTTCTTGAGAGGACAAGAGAAATAGGAGGAATGAAAACGATTGGTATGGTTTCTAAGGAAGTTCGTGATTTGTTTCTTGCAGAAGCGATGATTTTAGGCATGTCTGGAGGTATTGGGGGGTTATTTTTCGGATTTATTATTGGAAAAATTATTTCGTTTTTAATTTCGCTTATCGCTATTGCAAATGGAGATGGTTATTTAGAACTTACATATATTCCGTGGTTTCTCGTTGTGTTTATTATTGTTGTATCATTTTTAGTAGGGATTTTGACTGGATACTATCCAGCAAGAAGAGCAAAGAGAATATCAGCCTTAAACGCATTGCGTTATGAATAGGAGGAAAGGCAATACTCAAAATCAATAGTTTTAAGCCAAATAGCATGTAAAAAATAAAAGAGTAATCTCTTTTACTTTGAAATTTCACCTTTTAATTTATTATTGAGTGTATAATACATTTATGAAATCAGTAAGACATCTCGCAAAAAAAAGTAACTCTTACGATCTACTTCGACTGTTTTTTTCTCTCTTTTTCGTAGGTTTTGTGCTAGGATTGGTTCTTTTCTTTTCAGATTTTTCGTTTTTGAAGGCGAACATGGTAACTACAACGATGCCAGCGGATCCATATGAAGTTTTACAAACTATTAAAAAAGGCAGTAGAGATCAGCTATTGGTAGATATCCGTAGTAGAGATGATTTTAACAAGGCACATATTAAAACAGCAGAGTCATTTCCTTTATACACTAACACTGAAATTCCATTGACGATTGACAATAGTCGAGTGCAGGATTTTGAAAAAGAATTCAGCAAACGAGATAAAAAGGAGATAATCATTTATGGCCATTTTATAGGTTCGTTGCAAACCCAAATTTTCGTAAAAACTCTGCAGGAGAAGGGTATGCCGGTTCGCGCGTTAGGAGTCGGTTGGAATGAATGGAAACATTTTAGAAATCTTTGGGTTCCAGAATCACAATGGAATACTCTCCATACAGAAGAATTTATTGAGTATTCTTCTGACAAAAAGTAAAATATCTTGTAACTTGTTTTCTATTTTAAATTAATACTACTATAAATACATGTCTAGAATTTCTTCATGGAAAAATTGGTTTATTTATGAAATTTATCCGTTAAGTTTTCAGGATAGTAATGGTGATGGAATTGGAGATTTAAGAGGAATAGAAAAGCGGTTAGATTACTTACAAAGCATAGGTGTAGATGCTCTTTGGATTGCGCCATTTTATCCTTCACCTATGGCAGATGGTGGGTATGATATTACAGATTATTACAATGTCCATCCGATGTTTGGTACCCTTAAAGATGTTAAACAGCTCATTAGATCTGCACATAAAAAACGCCTTAAAGTGTTAATTGACTTAGTGTTAAATCACACATCCAGTGAACATCCTTGGTTTAAAGAATGTATAGCTTCAGAGGATAATCCTAAACGAGATTGGTATATATTACGTGATCCGCGACCTCGAAAAGATGGAGAAGAGCATATTCCTGATTCAGAACTTTATCCAAACAATTGGCTGAGTGTGGCGGGGGGCCCTGCCTGGAAATATGATCCTAAAAGTAACAAGTTCATTCTTTGCAGTTTTCTAAGAGGAAATCCGACATTCACAGATAATCCGAAAGATTTGTTCCAGCCAGATCTTAATTGGCACAACACAGAGGTTCAAGAGGCATTAATGAAGGTTATAGATTACTGGATGAAGATTGGTGTTGATGGTTTCCGTGTAGATGCGATAGGGTATTTATCAAAAGATCCAAGGTTTCGTAGCGAGTTGGTAAAACGGAACATTTTTTTTCGCCATCCGAATAATCAGCAAACCCATAAATACAGAGACCATTACTATCCAACATTAATAAAAACAATAAAAAAAATAGCTGAAAGAATTAGGAAGCGGAATGGGATAATTATTGCTGAAGTGTATATTCCTTTCAAACAAAAGGTAGAAGTTGCTCGAGCTGTAAAGAACGGTGGGCCTTTCGATTTCACATTCATTTATACGGATTATGATGCCAAGCATGTAAGAAGGAGTATGATTGATATCATTGATCATTATCAATCACTCGATTCATTTCCTGTGTTTGTTGACAGTGATCACGACAATCGTTTTCCCGCAACTCGATGGGGTGGAGAATTACAAGCGAGGCAGCTACATGCGATACTTCTTTCGCTTCCAGGTGGTTTTTGTCTTCTTCAAGGATCAGAATTCGGTAAAAAAGATACGACTGCCTATATCGATGATTCATATTTTTTAACAGAACGATTTAACGAGGGCGGCATAAAAGGTATTAACGGACGTGATGGATGCCGGACTGCGATGCTTTGGAATCATGAAGAACCGAATGCAGGATTTACAGATTCTTATAAATGTTCACGAATATATGTTGATCGCCAATTTGCTTCTGGTAAGAACATTGAAGAAGCGTTGCGTGATAGAAAGTCAACATTAGCGAATTTCCAATGGTTTATATCGATGAAGAAAACTGACCTTATCAGAGAAGGAACTCTTAAGTTACGAAATGATATTCAGATGACCGATGGCTCAATGGCACATAACGTCGTTGTCATAGAGCGCACGTTTCGAAACAGACAATATCTGATCATTAACAATATTTCAGGGGAGAGCATTGAGCTCTCAATAGTGAAGAAACAAGGAAGATTTCTCCATACGACACTTATGGATCGAGAATTTGGAGAAAGTATTGATTTTACCTGTATAAAGCTTAGACCGCACGAGACAATTTGTGTGGATTTTATTAAAGAGTGATTCTTGTACTTTCTATCGAGAAAGTACCAAAGCTCTCTTGCTAGGGAGTGCTCGACTAGACTCTTTCGTTTGCTTATCGGGTGATAACACCCCCTCCACACTGTGGTGGGTTCCCCCTGATGCGCTCACTCAAGAGTCTTCCCCGCTGAGCGGGGATCGTCTGCGCGCTCTACGCAAGGAATAATAAAACAATAAAAATGCGTTTTATACTATTTCCCCGTGCTATAATCTCTTCATGCGAGATAAAAGTGAAGTCTTAGCCTCTTATTTTAAGAATCCTTCCAGGCTGGAAGATCTAGAGAAACTCCTTTATGCAAAAAAGCAAATCCTTTTCGCAAGCGATTACGATGGAACGCTCGGGATTTCAAAAAGAACATTAGGAAAAGACCCTCGGGACACACAATTATTCCCAGGTATTCATGAATCAATGCAAATGCTTTTAGACAATGAGATAGATGTTGCTATTATTTCTGGAAGAGCAGGAGCGAAAATAGCATCGCTTGCAGATTTAGATGATATAGAAGTATTCGGGACATATGGTTTAGAACTTTTCAAGGATGAAACCTCACACATAGATAATCGTTTAGTACCACATGCTCAAACTATATCACGAGTTTTACTTGATATACGAGCCAATTTCTTTAATGCTAGCGGTATAAATCATGATCTGCCAGAAAAGTTCGAGTTTGCCGAGAAGATTCCTGGAGGAATGATTGTCGTCGAACAGAAAGGAATAACTAAGGATTTTCCTTTAGGAATTAGTCATGTATATCACTTTAATCTCATAGACCAGCAGTATAGACAATCATATATAGAATTTCTTAGAGATTTATATGAGAAAGCTCTAAAGCAATTCGGAGTTCAGGATACACGAATCTGTGATTTCCATGAAGATTCTCAAATGGATGGGTATTTCCACTCAGTAAGCTTAACACCTGATTTTATGCATAGTAAAGCTGAAATTCTGGCGGGATTGGCTAAAGACTTTGATAATAAACATGGAACAAATTCATTGATTGATAAGCATAAGAGGTATGATGGAATCATATATCTTGGTGATTCAGATCAAGACTTAGGTACATTTCAATTTCTGAAAAGAGCTGAGCAAGAATCTCAAGGCAGCTTTTTAGGTTTTTCTATAGGTATTCAATCTGAATTCGAAGGTAAGCAAAGCAGAGAAGCAGTAGATGTTCTTTTGCCAAATGTCGAAGCATGTGCTAGATTTATAGCAGATCTCTCAGACTTTGTCTCACAAGAGATGTCATCCCGGCCTTGAGCCGGGATCTCAGATCTCTGCTAAGAGATTCTCGCTTCCGCGGGAATGACAACACCAAGAACAACTATGAAAATAGCAATAGTTACACTTCCAGATAAACCAGCTCGGAAAGATAGCAAGGGAGGAACAGAAGTTTGGACAGCCAATTTCGTTCTCGAAGCAGCCCGCCGTGGTCATAAAGTTGATCTTTATGCATTATCAGGTTCAGAGATTCATGAAAACATTACACTTCACCCACTCCTTGATTTTCCCCTTCCTGAGTATTACTCAAACACATACTTTACTGAAAAACCCTTAGAATTTCGAGGTAGAAAAGAACAGTTTGCTTCAACTGCCTTTATGCGTGCTTTTTTAGATATAAAAGAACATGAAGAAGAATTCGATTTGATTATTGATAGCGCTATGTATCCTACTTTTACATTTAATACACGTTTTTTTAAGAAGCCCGTTGTGATTATCGGACATTTCCCAGTAGGCTTTACGCTTGAGTTTTATGCAAAACAATTTGGAATTTCTGACAATATGTTTTTCGTTTTTCCGTCGAAACTCCAATATAATGAAGTACCCTTTATCCACGAAGAAAGGAAGACTGTTATTCCTCATGGTATAGATATCACGCCATTACAATTTAATGAAATAGGTAGTGATGACATGGTATGGATGAGTAGAATTCATCATCGGATGAATAAAGGAGCGAAAGAAGCCATCCAAGTTGCGAATGACTTGAACCGACATTTAAATATTGTTACGTATATAGAACAATCAACAGAAGAGTACTTTCATAAAGATATAAAACCGCTGATAAGTGAAAACATATCATTTCGTAGAACAACAATAGACGAACATATTGATAAAAACAGCATTTTAGGCGAAGCAAAGCTTTTTCTGTTTCCGCTTCAGTGGGAGGAACCGTTTGGTTTAGTTCTTCTTGAAGCTATGAGTTGCGGAACTCCAGTGGTGGCCTTTGCAAAAGGAGCAATTCCGGAAATTATCAAGGATGGAGAAACAGGATTTCTCGTTAATCCTTCAGAGTCTGATAAAAGAGGGGAGTGGATTATAAAAAAAACTGGTTTAGAAGGTATAAAAGAGGCAGTTGAGCGAATATATTCTATGTCTCCAGCAGAATATAAAAAATTGCGTGAGAGTACAAGAAAATATATTGAGGCGAAGTTCAGTGTACAGAGGATGGTTGATGATTATGAGAAGTTTTTCAAAACTTTAAGAGCCAGAGGGGACCAATGAGCCAAAAGAGACAGATGGGTTATGAAGAAAGAAAATAAAGGGTATCACAAATTGATTGTTTGGCAAAGAGCTCGTGAATTAGTGTTGTTAGTCTATAAATTTACAGAAGAATTTCCTAAGAGTGAGGAATTTGGGCTAAAAAGTCAGTTGCGAAGAGCAGCTGTATCAGTAGTGCTTACGATAGTGGAAGGATACAGAAGACATACAACAAAAGATTATTTACATTTTCTGAATACTGCAGATGGTTCACTTGCTGAGCTAGAGGCAGGATTTGAGCTTTCTCTTGACTTATCATTTCTTACTCATGAGCAATATGATGTTATTGAAGGGAAAAGAAGTGAGGTTGGGTATTTGCTTTCACAGCTAATAAAAAGTCTCAAGAAATAATTTTTAACATTTGTCTCTTCTGGCTCGTTTGTCTCTTCTGTCCCTTCAAACAAGAATAATCCCTTCAAATGGTCTAAGTGTTATATAGCCTTCAGGATTAGCCTCGCGTTCATCCATGTACGTAGAACATACGGCTTTTCGGTTTTTATTATCTATATGTACATTTTGATCTTCACCTGAATAGTTAAGGATGACTGTGACTTCCGATTTTCCATATTTTCTTTTATATGCGAAGATATGTTCGTTTTTTATATTCAATTGTAGATACTTTCCGTGGGTTAGAGCAGACGTGTTTTTACGGAATTGAATAAGGAATCTATAGAGAGAAAGCATTGATGTAGGATCTTCTTGCTGCTTTTCTGCGTTTTGTATTTGAAAATCTTCTTGGGTAGGCAGCCATGGTTCAACATCTGAAAAACCAGCGTATTTGTTGCTATTCCATTGAAATGGTGTTCTCTCAAAATCCCGGCAGGTTTCAAATTTATCCGCACGTTTTTCAAAAGGGATATTAACGTCTTCCATGCCGATTTCATCACCGTAATAAATAAACGGCATTCCTGGTAAGGTTAGCTGCATCATAGCAGCTATGCGGGCTTGTTTCTGACCGCCCACGCGTGTCGCGACTCGAGACTGGTCGTGATTTCCAAGTATATACACAGGGAGATCTTGCATTCTGAGAGATGACTGGAAGGTATCAACAACGTTTTTATATGCTTCAGCTTCCCAGGGTTGATAAAGTAAATGGAAGTTAAATGGCGCGTGAAGCCCTTTTTCGGACGTTGTATATAAACGAACTGTTTCTGGTATATCAACATACGTTTCACTTACCATAAACTTATTTGGGTATTCATCAAGAACATCACAAAACGTTCTAATTATTTCTAGTGTTTCAGGTTGATCTTTACTATAGATATGTTTAAGATATTCATTCGGATGGTCAGTGCCAGGTCTATAATTCTCGTTCAGTGGTTCATCAATGAAACGATTATCTTTAATTAGATAATAAATGACATCGACTCGAAATCCATCAACACCTTTATCCATCCAGAACCGTAAGACGTTACACATAGCCTCCACAACTTCAGGGTTTCTCCAATTTAAATCTGGCTGTTCGGGGAGAAAGCTATGCAGATAATATTGGCCACTGTTTTGGTCAAACTGCCAGGCCGATCCTCCTGAAACGCTAATCCAGTTATTTGGCGTTGATCCATCTTCCTTCGGATCTTTCCAGATATACCAATCTCGTTTTGGATTGACTTTCGACGAGGCGGATTCTTTAAACCAGCGATGTTGGTTTGATGTATGATTCGGTACGAAATCAAGCATGACTTTTATATTTCTTTTATGTGCACCTTCAATCAAACGATCGAAATCCGACAGAGAACCAAAAATAGGATCAATGTCACAATAATCCGCGATATCATAGCCATTATCTGCCATTGGGGATTTATAAATAGGGGAGAGCCAGATAGCATTAATTCCAAGATACTGAAGATAATCTAATTTTTCTATGATTCCTTGGAGATCTCCGATACCGTCCTTATTGGTATCCTTAAAACTGCGAGGATATATTTGATAAACCACAGCTTTTCGAGCCCAGCGGGGAATAGTGACCATATCTAAAACAGCTGCTGCTGAATTCACTTTCTCGACATGAAGATCTTTAATACTTGTGGGTAATTCTACTGATTCATACCCATGTTC
Source organism: Candidatus Levyibacteriota bacterium (assembly GCA_041906785.1). Taxonomy (GTDB): domain Bacteria; phylum Patescibacteriota; class Microgenomatia; order Levybacterales; family UBA12049; genus CAYMDS01. The sequence goes on along the minus strand of JAYRIM010000029.1, from coordinate 42,620 downwards.
AGATTTAATGTAACTTTCAACTGGAGATTGGAAATGCGCAATAGGTTTAAGCGATGCTTCAGTTAGGGCAGATGCTTGTTTCCAAAACTTATATTTTTCCAATCCTTCTATAATGTAGCCATTTACAACTGGCCAGAAACTTTTTGTTCCATGGAAGCGGAGATTCCCAGTAACGGTATCACTACTTAATAGTCTTATACCCGCATCTGCATCGAACATATCCGGAAGGAATGCCCGTTCGACCATGCTTGCTATAATTTCTTCTTCTATAATAGCTTCTTTTTGTTTTCCATCTTCTTTATATGAGGCCCACAGGCAGAAAAGGGGATTAGCAGTAATTCGTTTAATCTGTTCTTTATTACCGTCAAGTGCTTGGGCTGTATACCAATATCCTCGATCCTCCAGTAAAAATAGTTTATTAAATTGTTGTTTCAACTGTGCGGCATGCGTGTATATCTTATGACCAAATGTAGGGTAGTGGTCACGGTAAAAGTCTGACCAGAGACGAAGAGCAAGCCAAGCAAACGCTTGCGTTTCTACAGGAGCAATAGGATAGTTCGTCGTTTCACTCTCGGCGAGAAGTAATCTATGTGCATCAGTCCATGAGTATAGTGCTTCTTCATCTTTCGCATATGGCTGATATTCATGTTCAAGCAGCGCATCTTTATCCTTATCACCATATGTAATGATCCAGTTTAGAGCTTTTTCGACAGATGATAAGCTCTGTAATAAAAATTCATTATCGCTTGTTATTTGCCAGTACTTATAAATAGAAATTAAGGTGAGGGGAGTTGCATCAATTGAATCATACATGCGTGTGTATCCATCATTGTAAATAAACCATGGGTTATTTTCGGGAAGTGATTCAGCTTTTGCAAAAAAACGAATAAATTTACCAGGTTCTTCTCCGCTTTTAAGATTTACCTCGTTTCCTTGAAGGCGTATAAGAAGAGAAAGTCTTTTATTACAAATATCTAGTAGCTCAGGAGACGGTTCCTTTTTATAAGCGTTGAGGAGTTTTAAAACAGTTAATGCGCTATCGCAGCCTAGCATGGCTTTTAGATCTTCCTCATTTGAAGGATTTGCTTGTTTAGAAAGATCAAGAACACTTTTATGGGCGATTTGGTATAGGGCAGGAATACTCATATTATTTTTCTATGGACTTATAAAGTAACAATCCTGTAAGAAGATGTCAATAGGCAAATTTTCACGAGAAACTAGCCTAAACTTACGCATCTCTGCTGTACTTTCCACAAAGCTCTTCAATACCCTATAGGGAACCCTTGGGAGTGCTTAGTAATTGAGAAATATAAGATAATATTATTTATTATTGTAGTGTCATATAAAGTTAGAAAAAATAACGACTAAAAATAGCACTTTTAAAACTATCTGCCGTTGTAGGGCATTCTAAGGCCAATGTTTAAAAAAATTCAAAAGTTATAAAGTAGGAGGGAGATTAGGGACAAAGGAGACCTAGGAGCCAGAAGAGACAAAGGTAATAAAATTTCATTTCCCTCACTTTCTTTTGTGAAAAAAGAAATTTTCACGCAATGATTTTTTGAAGTGCTGTTTTCCTAAGATGACTTTATGTAGCATTGAGTTTTGAGGTTTATAATGCTCAATTTCTTAAAAAAAATTAATTTTTTCAAAATTCTTATGCAAAAAAATAACACTTCTTTTAAAAAAGTTTTCACAATAATTCCCGAAGAAGTGTTATTGATCAACTAATATGTTCTAAGTCAAGATTTTTAATAATTTCTGTCAAGATAAGATATTTTTTTATAAATTATATGAAAAGTTTTAAGGATATTCTACTGTTTCCTGTATGCTTATCGAAAAAATCGAACTACATGACGTCAACGAAAACGGATTTCTTCCTTAAGTATATTAAAACTTCGAAATGTATGAGAATATCTCTGAGTACTTATCATGATCATGTATGAGTAATTATAACGTTATATAGGGATAATAAATATGGCATTTAAATAATAAATTTGAAACGTACATACTTACTGCTGTTTTACTTTGTTTAAAAATCTCACTGTTTGCAAATTTTTTTTAAAAAATAGTACTATACATATAGATCAACTAGACATCCTCCACTTTTCATAAGTCGATCAGGATGTATCTATGAAGTGGATAATTATCTTAAGGAGCCAAATGGGACCAAGGAGACAGAAGAGACAAAAGAGAATTTCCTTTGGCCCCTCTGGCTCTTCTGTCTCTTTTGACCTTTACGTTCTTTTACACTTCTTTTACACTCTAGCGCAGAAGGCTATGCTATAATGAACTGAATCTAGACAAGTTTATAAGCTTTTTTTCTGCCTGATTTACCTATGGCATCTTTTTACGATTTGCGTGATTATTTCGATCGTCTTGGTTATAAGACGATTATTGCTGCGGATGGCGAGACGAAAATGAATATCCGCAAGAACGATCAGATAGTTTTGCAAAACGTCCCCGGGGGTGTTTCTTCCTCTTTTGATATCCTTGCTCAAGCCTCAAAAGCTACATATATTGCACGCGCGCGAACAGAAGAAGATAAAATCGGTGTTGATAGGAAGGGGAAGCTCACTATTAAAGGAACCGAAGGCGATTATACAATGAAGCGCATTTTCCTTTCTCAGGAAGAAATTCATGCATATTATAATGGTTTCGCGAATCAGACACTCTGGCCTCTTTGTCATATAGCATTCCAGAAACCTCAATTCCGTAAGGAATGGTATGAAGGATATAAAGAAGTTAATAAAAAATTCGCTCAGGCGATAAAAGAAGAAATTTCAGGAAAAACATTTATTTGGATCCATGATTATCAGCTTTCACTCGTTCCGATGTATTTAGGAAGACCGAAAGATACGATAGTCGCATTTTTCTGGCATATTCCATGGCCGACGTGGGAGATTTTCCGAATCCTTCCAGTAAAAAAAGATATTTTATGGAGCCTTTTATCGTGTGATTTTCTGGGATTCCATCGTGATTATCAAGCGAAAAATTTCCTAAATACAGTCCAACGTGAATTGGCAGTGCGTATTGATGAAGAGAAACGGCAGGTACATTTTGATAAAAAGATAACAACAGTCCGGAATTTACCGCTTGGCATTGATGTAGATGTTATCAAAAGAATCGTGGCGCCACCTCTTGAAGATTCTTTCTTACTTCGAGTTCTTCAAGATATGCTACGAGGTGAGCAGAATGAAGAACAGAAAGAAAAGATTTCTGATCCATTGGATTTTTTCTTTCAAAACTATAAAGTGATTCTCGGTGTAGATAGGCTCGATTATACGAAGGGAGTACCTTTACGACTGTCTGCAATTGATCGGTTTTTCGAAAAATATCCGCAGTATCGTGAGCGAGCTGTGTATTTAGGTGTTATGTCTCCATCTCGAAGCGAAATTCCTACATATAAACAATTAAAAGAAGATGTAAACGCATTAGTAAAACAAATAAATGACAAATATGCGACAGAGACATGGCGGCCTATTCAGGTTATTCATCAGTCATTCACTCGCGAAGAAGTATTAAATCTCTATAAGAAAGCGAGATTAGCTGTAGTTACACCACTTGATGATGGAATGAATTTAGTATCAAAAGAATTTGTCATCGCACAATCATTTTCAGAAGATCCAGGCATGCTTGTTCTCTCACAATTCGCTGGGTCAGCTATCGATTTAGGCGCTGCACTTATAGTAAACCCATATGATATTGAACAGGTTGCTGACAGTATTAAAACAGGGTTAGAAATGGGTGTGCGTGAGAAAGTCAGGCGGACAAACGAAATGGTAGAACTCATGGAAGAACGGAATATATATACCTGGGCTGAGGATTTCGTAAAAAACTCAATGAATGCTGCTCGAGAAAATAAGCGGGAAAATGGACAATAGTAGAAGAATAAAAAATGCTTGGCGTTTGCTAGTTAACTATTGATTAAGCTCCTGATACCTTTAATACTTTTTTTCTTCTGGACAATTCTTACATTTTCTATCAATATAATAGTATATGGCGGGTGAAACAGGAGGGTCAGAAGACCAAACAAGAAAATCATCAGAAGTGGTAAAGCCAGCGGCGGGAAGAGTAACCTTTGGTACAGAGGTAGTTATCGATCCTAACGCTTTATTGTCACAGCGAAGAGGTGAGACAGGAGAAGAAAGACCACAAGTTGCTGCAACGCATACTGAAGCTGTATCTCCTATGAGGAGTACAATGCGGTTTGGCACAGAGGTAGTTATCGACCCAGCGGCAGTTTTGGCTGAAAGAAGACGACAAGCAGAGGCTGCAACTCGAACAGAACCAGTATTAGAAGAGGCAGCTCGAGAAGAAACTGCAGTGGAAGAAGCTCGTGTAGTTGAGCCAGAAGTTGTTGATGAAGTTGCTGCACCTGAACCAGAACGAATACCAGGTGGTGATCCTGCAGATGCAGGAAGTGTTTATTCCCGCTACACGACAGCAATAACCACTGAAGGAATTACACAAAAGGAAGTGATGGCAGTAGTTCGAGATATCCAACGAGAAACAGGATTCCCGGCTGGACATCTAGAACGAGTTCGTGGAGATATTCTCAGATTACCATCAGATCCACGTACGGCATTAGCTTCACTTCCAAGACTGGTAAGTAGACTCGATGAACTGACTGCTGCAGCTGCACGAGTGAGAAATCCTCAAGCGAGAGCTGCTCTTGAACATTTGGTTTCTACAGTGAGAGCATCATTGCCAGATGAAGCAGCGCTGCGAGCAGCTCTTCCAGCGAGTCCTGAGCCTGTTATTGCACAACCAACAACCGATAGAACCGAAACGGGGGATCAACGAACAGATGAAGAGAGTGAAGCAGCTCTGCGTCAAGCTGCGAGACTGCATGTAGATACACTTATACGATTTGCGCAATATCAACAGACTCCTGATAATAACCTTCGAGCTGCACTTGATCGTGACATTGCTGAAATAGCAAGATCTACTGGCATTGATGAGGACGATTATAGAGGATTACTTGATGTTCTTATTCAGCAACAAGGAGGTTTTTCACGTGAAGATACTGTTCTCGATCAACTTGCAAGATATCAGGGGCGGGGGAATACAACAGCTACAGATTTTCTGTTTAGAAATCTAGAACCAATATTTGCAGATCCTATAAGACGATATAGGACGCAAGTAGGAAGCTTAAATACAGTTGAGGCAGTGAGGAACGCGTATCGATTAGTATGGGAGGGAGGTAGAGAAAATGAGGAGTTCGATCCTGATGATATTGTACCTATGATGCATGCATTACGAGTTGCTGCCCCTGGATTAGCTACGTTGAATAGGATTAATGCACAGGAAGGGCTGTATCCTTATCGAATGCATTTACAGGAAGCTGAAGAGGAAATACGGCAGTTTGAGGCTCGTCCAGGAAGGTCAGAAGAAGTACTCGCATATCTAAAAGAGCAGCTCGAATTAGCTAGAGCGAAAATAGAGCCTGAGGATGAACCTCGCATGACTGTTGATCAGGCAATAGCATTACATAGAACAGTTGCTGAAAATTGGGATAGACCAATTGAAAATGCTAATGATCCTCAAACAGCTGCGGTAATGGAGGCAATTGATCAAGTAGCAACAGGATTAGGCATATCAAGTAACACATATAGAGAGTTGATGGATATTGATGCTGCGGTTCGAAGAGATCCTCAAGTATTAGAAAATGGAGCACAAGGTATTCTCTCTAGAATTTATGGATTACAAGAGTCTGGAAATAGGAACGCAGCGGAATTTGCTATGAGAATTATGGAGCCTACATTTGGTCCCATTGTCAATAGATATCGAGAAAGATTGGGTCAACTAAATTCTGCAGCAGCCATACGGACTGCATTATCTGAGTATGAAGAAGCAGAAGAGTCACTTGATAAAAGAATGTTAATGTATGCATTAAACATTTCTGCACCCCAATTAATAGAGATGCACAAACGAAACTCAAGTCCCTTCCAGAGACGGTTTTTATATGGCGTAGGAAATTTTAATCAAGCTATAGAAGAATTTGAGACACAAGGAGGTTCGCCGGAGATAGTTGCGTTATTAAAAGAAGAATTACACACACTAGAGCAGCATGTTACTGAATCACGAGAAACCGACAGACTCCAGAATCTTTCGGCAGATGATCTGATGGCTGAATTTAGAGCTGCATTAACTGGGAATCCTGATGAAAACCCACAGGTTGCACAAGCGCAATCTCGCGTGACTACTGAATTACAGCGGAGAGTTGGCGAGTTTCCTGTACAGGCAATGGAGGAATTAAGAGTAGAGTTGAGAGATGTTAGTTCGAGAGTGAATGATTTAAGTGATAATGATATTGAAATGGTTAGTACGAATATCGAATCTTTGTTAGATATGGCTCGGGAGATACCTGATGAAGAGTTGAGAAGACTAGTAGAAGGAAGAGTCACAGAAGAACTGCTTGGTAGATTTGATGCCATTATGGATGCAAGAAGAGCAGGAAGGACAAGTGTCGAAGAGCCTGTAGCAGTGTCTTCGGCTGTAGATGAAAGTCACGAGGAAGAAACAGGGGTTTCAGCAGGTCGTAGTGTTCCAGTTCGTTTTACACCTAGGGGTGCAGAAGACGATTTAGATGTTCCGACATTTCCACCGCGACCTGCTTCTTCAAGCACAACACCTCCAGCAACAACTGGCACCGCTACGACAGCCTCTGATTTAGATGTACCTTCATTTCTACGGAATGCACCTCCTCCATTACCTCCGGCTACATCATCGCCGTCAGATGCAGGTCAGCAACCTCCGCCTGAACCTGTAAAGTCTAGTGGCTGGCGATCCTGGTTACGATTTGGTAGAAAGTAATCTCATCTTCTTACATATTTTTCATAAATCCTGATCTATACTGTTAAAAAGGCTTATGGGTGGAGGCCGTGAACATGAAGGAGGTCATTGGGGGGAACCAGAAGATATAAACCTTACACCAAGACCGAAAAGAACTGATATAAAAGAGGCTGAGCCGAAAGAAGAAATTGGTACGGCTGGGGTTACTGATGGGGTCCCCGATGAAGAAGAACCAGGAAGTATACCAAGTATTTTTCCTACCGAACATGGCGGTCCGTTTGATTTCGAAACTTCAGAAGAAGGAAAAGAAGGGACGAAGTAAAATCGTATTACGCTGCTCTGGCTAGATCTTTTAATTCTGCTCTTACCTTTGGCAACTTGAATTCTAATTCTTTACTATACGCTTCTGCTCCTGCATCTGCTGCCATAGAGTTAGTTTCATAATTTTTCCAGTTTCCTATTGTTTGTATTCCTTCTGCAAGTTTTGCTAATTTTGGATATTTTCTTAAATCCTGAACACTTTCAGTAGTTACAATTCCTTCACGAATTCGATCCGCGACATCTACAAAATATGTGGTCGGGTTACTATCATATGCGTCTTGCGCTGTACGAAGAATATTACCACTTTTATCGGTCGTACCATTAAATAGGCCGAGTTCATACTGCACTTGGCCTAATTGGTCAGTTACCATTTCTCCAGCAGCTTCTTCAGTACGCGATAAATGGAGAGGTTTATACTCAGTTCCGTGTTTACGAGCTATACTATACCGAATATATTCTACAAGTGATCTGCCTGTTCTGCCATTTCCGTCTCGAAAAGGATGAATTGCTACAAAAACAGAGTCTGCCCATGTAGCGAGTAAATCGGCATCATCAGGTGGACAATCTTCCAAAAGTTCACTTAATCTACTACCAAAATGTGCCATGAGACTCGGAACATCATTTGGGTGGGGAGGAATCTTGTCACCAAATTGAAGAAGGTCTGTACGATATTCGCCAGCTTTAAATTCTTCATCCGGATCTTCATCAAAAAGTTTCCATCCAGGAGTTGATAAAATATGGAGAGATCTAATAGCTTCTTGCATAGATAGCTGGTTTACACCAATCCGATTTTCATGTTGTTGTTCATAAAGAAAACTTAAGGATGCTACTCTCATTTTTTCACCTAGCTTACGAAGATTTTTTGGTGCAGCTTCTGTTTGCATGACGTCTCTCATTTCCGGGGTTGATAAAGCACGATCAAGGCCTGTTTTAATAACAGGTGTAGTAACTTCCATCATTGGTCCATCATTCATATGTTTACTATATATAAAAAAAATATATGTTTCAATGGTATTCAAAAATATTAAATTGGAGAGTCTATGCAGATTCTGTCAAATACCGATGAGTTAAGCTAATCCACTAAGGCGTTGCATAATAAAGAGGTTACTCCGTCTTTTGTTGAATACCAAGTAACCATAACACTGCTTCTTTTTTATAGCGTCTGTCGCCCCGGGAATTAATACGAATCGCTGGAAGTTTTCCGCGTTTACCCCAACGTTTTATTGTTAAAGGTGAAACTCGAAGAATTTCTGCAACTTCACGTACTGTAAGAAGATCAGGTAGTTTTTCAATAGAAAGTTGTTTTTTATTATTTAGGGTGGGATCAGTCATGCTATAAATAGATAAAAGCTATTTTTAAGGTAACAAACTATAACAAACTTGTCAATGGCCTATAATTTATTAGTTACACGTTACAAGTTGCAATTGCTGTTATGGGAGTATAAGCTAAAACTATGAAAGATCAGTTGAAAAAATACAAAAAAATCTTTATACCACTACTTATTCTTTTAGTTCTCCTATTTGTAGCATTTTATTTTTATAATAAATCACAATACACAGTATATACGAAGATTTCCTGCAGTGGATTTATGGGGTCTGTTTGTCCTCAAGGATATCGCTGTCAATTAGAAGCAAATTCTACAGGAGGATGGTGCGTAGGTAATGGTTGGTCGCCAAAACTTTCAGAGGTCACAGAAACATATTTAAAAAATCCGACTGTCACTAAAACATTTAATGAGACATTGAAAAATAAAAAAAGAGGGTTTCGATTCGATTACCCTTCAGAGCTTACACTGGTTGATGTGGATAGTGGCAGCATTCATCTACAAAAATATGGTGCTGATTATATGACGATTGAGACAGTTGCAGCTTTAACTACCATAAAAGAGGGAAGAACAGAAGAAGATAAATTTAAGAAACTATACTTAGCATTTAATAATACATTTCATGATGAATCTATAGAAGAATATAAACGGATCGATTTAGGAAATGGAAACTTTACATATAAAGTTTTTCTCACAGAGCCTGCAATGTGTGGATATGAATGGGTGAGTCAAGAGACACCGTGGTCATGTTATATAGCAGTTATTCAAGGTAAAGGAATAGCGTTAACTAACAAGAAAAATATTTCTGAAAAAAGTATTATATCGCTTCTAAAAACTATTTCATTTACTCGGTAACCACAAAAAAACGCTAAACTAGTGTTAAGTGTTGGGCACCCCGATATAGATCGGGATTATTAGTTTAGCGTTTTTTGTTATTTCAATTCTACAGTTGCACCCGCTGCTGTTAATTTCGTTTTTGCTTCATCAGCAGTTTTTTTATTGACTTGCGTCATAACTTCTTTTGGTGCTGTGTCTACTAAATCTTTCGCTTCTTTCAATCCAAGTGTTGGAACGAGTTCGCGAAGAGCTTTAATAACTGCAATTTTGTTAGCACCTGAATTTGCGAGAACAACGTTAAAAATTGTTTGCTCTTCAGCTGGTGCTGCATCTGCTGCTGGTGCTGCTCCAGCGGCTGCTGGCGCTGCTGCCACCATAGTAGCTGCTGCGGAAACTCCAAATTTTTCTTCAAGTGCTTTGACGAGATCAGCAAGTTCTAAAACTGACATCTCTTCAATCGCGCTCATTAATTCTTCTTTTGTCATTTTTGCCATGTTTCATTCACCGCCTTTCTTTTGTAATGTCATCCTGAGTGAAACGAAGGATCTTTAAGATTCTTCGCTAAAGCTCAGAATGACAAATTATTGTTTCTTTTGTTGAATTGCACTCAATGTTAAAACAAGTTTCTGTAAATTCCAATGCAATGCTCTATGAAATCCTGCAATAGGTGATTGTAAGTTACCAACAAGTTGTGCACGGAGAACATTCAGCGGCGGGAGGGTAGCCAATCTTTCAATTTGGGCTGCATCAACTCTTTTACCTTCAATAATGCCGAATTTGATGACCGGGAGTTGTAATGCTTTTATTGACTTCGTCAATTCTTTAATCGGTTCGACTGCATCCTTATACATAAATACTGTTGCTGTAGGACCATCAAAGTTATCAGTTATGAGTTGTGAGCTATCAGTTCCTTCTTGGAGGGCTCGTTTGAGTAACGTATTTTTAGTAGCAACATATTCAGCGTCGAGTTTTTTCATTCCTCGCTTAAGATCTTCAAGCTGATGATGGGTTAGCCCTTGATAATTCGTAAATACGAATCCTTTTGCTTTTTTAACCTTTGCGGTTACTTCGCTGATGATTGCAGCTTTTTTATTTTTGTTTGCTGAAATTTTAGTTGCTGTATCCATAAAAAAGGACATCTACCTAAGATGTCCGTGAGTGATGCGGATTAATAATTGTAAAGAAATTCCGCGCCTGTCTGCACTTCGTGCGCAGGCGAGCTCCTTTGCTTTGCTCAGTCCGCTCCTCGGTAGGTCTTATTGTTTTGCCTACTGTCTTAGGTTCGTACATAATACCATGAGGTAGGGGTATTGTCAACGTTTCGCAGAATTACTGGGCAACTGTGAACTTAATTTCAGCACATGTTCTACTTATTATCGCTGAGGCTGGCGTAGGAGTAAGTTGGAATTGATAGAGCTGTATAGAGCGTTGTGATGTCGCGCTCAGAACATTCGGCTTAGGTTCTTTTTTTGCTATTGTCGTTTTTTGTAAATTTGTTTCTTTTTTTCCTAATGATTTCCAACTGTTTGTCATAAATTTGAAAAATGAAGAAAACGTAAACGGATGGTTAGTGTTTTCTATTTGCTGGACAGCAGGAGAATATTCAAGCGAAATCGTATATGTTCCAGAGTTTGTAAGTGTATATGGCCATCTTGTTGTGTAAACATTTACATTTTGATTCGTTGAAGGGTCGAGAGCTGTTGTGACAGTCGGTCCAATTAATGGGGAAGTAGTTAGTTCATTTGCGTCCTTAGTGACATGAAAGGTTCCTGCGCCGGGTGATTCTGACCCGCGCTTTGTTGCTGTTAGTGTGATTGTCCCTCCGGTTTTTAACTCTCCACTGAGTGTAATCGGTTCACATGATGAAGAGGCAGGAGGTTGGGGAGTGACTGTTGGGCTAGGTGGCGGAGGAGAGGCGAGACAGCCGTTTTCAAGGCTTATGCGATAATTAAAAGATGTTTGATGAGAGCTCTTATCTATGACTTCAGCACCTGCACAATAGGAATAATAGTTTCTGCCAGGTTGAATCGTTTGCATTATAACTCTGCCCCAGATCGAACCAATATCTGCGTCAAGTTGGCATGAGTACGATGCTTGAGCAAGAATATTAAATGTACCTGTTTGTGGCGCGTCTGACTTTAGGCGGAAATAATACCGTTTTCCAGATGCTACAGCAGGGTCAGTAGCAAAAAGGTCTTCCTCTTTAACTAGTTCCACATAGCTAGGTAATGCATTAGGAAGTGAATAGCCTGGGTCAGTGCAGGTAACACTAAATCCACTAAATCCTCCAGCGACTACTCCATAATCTGATCGGAAAGTAATAGGATTCCATACTGGCTGTCCACGCCAACCAAAAGGCGGAGAATCTTCATGGGCTCCTACTGATTCCCATTCACCACGAGCTCGCACGTCCATTGTAAAGGTACATGCATTTGATGATGTTGATGCGAGATCCACCTGATTTTTCTTTACTTGTACTGAGAGATTTTCCGATGTTGTTAGGCCATAACAGTCAGTACGATAGTTATCTGGATTATCTCCAATCGGGGGAATTCGCATACTAGTATAATCTGCATCGACCTGAGATACTGCTTGTAAAGAAAATATTCCGACACATAATAAAAAAACAACAAAAAATATTTTTTTCATACTATTGGTTTACTTTTTCGCAAACGATATATAAATGCAACTCCTACGAAAAACATAAATGCTAAGCCAAGAGTAACAATAAGCATAACAAAACTATTCCCTTCAGCTATGGTAAATGTTAGTGATGCGGCTAGCTTACCATTCTTGGCAGATGCTTTATATGTTCCAGGTTTTAAAGATGCTACAGTAACTATACCATCTGTAACATTATATTTTTCTAGAACAGTTTTATTATCTTTAAAAATTTTTATTTCTTCCACATAGCCAGTTGAGGATTTACCACAAAGATCTATTGACTGAACAGTCAACTGCTTTTTTTCTGTTGCATTATATTGTAATTTTAGAGCTGTGACACTATCGGAAAATATATCGCAAGTATAATGTATTTCAGCTTTTTGCTGTTTGATATTCGTATCTTTCGGTATAAATGTGGTTTGAATCCAAAAATCGTTTTTATTTTTTAATTTCGATAATGGTAGGCTGAGCGCTAAAACATTTGGTGGAAATGATTGGGATTCTTCAATAGATGAAACTGGATTTTTTTTATCATCTAAGATAGCAAGTTTGACAGTAGTTTCTATAGTAGACACAGATGACGGTGCATGGAAACAGACAAATGCTCGATCATCAGTAGTCGGGGGATATGCTGTAATACCTAAGTCATTCATTCGTAATATTGATGAGCCAGCCCCTATTTTCGCAAAACGATATTTAAACATGGACCGGACAGGTTCATCTATCTCAAGAACTAGTACATATGCACCAGGAACTGGAGGAGAAAATGTAAGTTGGATTGTCTGATCAGGCGGCTGGTAAACTGCTTCTTCTGTTTTAAGAATATTTTGTTCAAACGTGTCTTCAAATTGATACCAGCGGACAGACACTTGGACCGCAGATTTATACGGGCGAGTATCAATCACGGGGATGGAGAAGGAAAGAGAATCTTGAGTAAATTCTTGCGTTGCGCCGCGAAGTTTTTGTGATACGCTATTAACCTGTACATTTCCTACATCAAAGAATACATCAGGATTTTTTCCGTTTGTTATAGTGAAGGAAGATATTCCAGCGACATCCTCCTCAAGAAATGGTCTTCCTCCATAATGGAAACCTAAAGGAGAATAAATAAAATAATGAACTTCGTATTCGCCATTTGGATATGAGGCGTTTATTGGAAAAGAAACGTCTATATTTTTAACTTCATGGGGAAGGAAATTGAGTTCTTGTTTTACAGTAAAGCGATCAATAAGATAATGTCCGTTTTCATTAAATGAGAGCTCATTATTAATTCGTTTTAATTGTGCGTACAGCACAACATCTCGAAGAGGAAAACTATTTTCGTTTGTAACTGTTCCTAGAATGCGTGCTGACTCTCCTGAATTATAGTCATTCCGTTCAGTAACTAATTCAGCTTTAACTTTTCCGTAATTATAATATTGGAAACATGATTCTAACTTGCTTGAAGACTGAGCGTATGAACCCGAAGGGTTTGTCAATTGTAATGCGATTAAGAAAAGCAAACAGAATACTTTAAGAAATTTTCGGGTAGTCATACTATTGGTTCCTTTTTTATCATAAGGTAAATTACGTACATTGTACAGATTGGTTTTGAAGCTTTAGAACTTTATATATTCTAAAAGAAACGAGAGGAGGGTGAGAGATATCAGAGAGTATGTTAGAAACTTACAATACGAGCTTGTAGAGCTCTCCGACACAATATTTTTTCCTGCTACAAAGGTTGAATACATCATATTAACGCAATGGTAATACAGAGAGTTCAGATGTCGCAACATTCATAAAAAATATGTATTATTAGAATGATATACAGCGCTGTGCATACTACCAAAATAATCCATTTCCGTCAGTGATGCTTGAGAAAAGATATGACAAAACTTTGTCAGAATGACATTCATAAAATTTTGTTACATGTTTGCATTAAAAATAGTGCCTTGGTCATACGTATCATTCCTTTTTGTTGTAGAGTCGTTATTATTTGGTAGCTGTTCGTAGTAGATCAATCCGGGATTATTATTGGTGGGATCAAATGTTACCAGTTGTGTTTCTCCTAAAACTTTTTTCTTTTCGCCTAGCACTGCAAGTTCTGTTAGTCGTTTTGCTACCTGAACAGTGCCTGAAAATGTCGGTTCATCATCGTAGATAGGCCACCACTCGCTGGCAGTTTTTCTGACGTCCTGTGGATCAAGCATGGTCGGATCTAGTTCCATACCTTCAGAGTAAATAAAGTCATCTGTTATCTCTTCGTAATGTGCTTCTGCATATGCGAGAACTCTTTTATATGCTCTATTGACTACCTCAAACATTTTTTTAGTAATAGGTTGACCATGAGGTAATTTTGTAAGTACACCAAGTTTCGCACCATCTACTTGATGCCAATCTTGTAATCGTGCCAGTAAACTGCGTACAGTTTCTAAAACCGTTTCATTATTTTCCAAAACTGTTTGAGGATCAGTCGCTGTATCTAACTGAGTGAGTTGTTCCATTAAGTGGTAATCAATAAAAAAAGCTGCTACAGAAAAATCTATATAATCATATGGTCTATCAGCTCGGACATGTCCACCTGAACTATGAATCGTAACTTCTGCAAGGTCTCCATTATGTGTGGCATAGCTAAAGAGCTGTACTGTTTCTGTTCCGAATGTTGCCTCTGCTCCTCGTGATAAATCTCTTGCGTATTCATAGCTGTTTTGTACTGCAAGCTCTGGGTAGTCGTTTTCTAGGTCTTCAGGTTCACTGGCAGAAACTCCAAGGTTTGCCTCTTCTAATGCTAACTCTCGCGAAACTGTATGAAGAAATGTAGTTTTTCCAGATGCAAGTTGACCTATGATTCTAATATCGATATTTCTTTTAACTCGGAACTCTAACTGTCTTCTTAAGGCTTCTCTCTGTTCATATTCCCAAAGTTCTCTCGCTATTTCTTGCGATAAAGGATCATGCGTTGCCACAAAGACATCATGAAGTTCTGCAGCTTGAGGATTAAATGGATTTTCATGTTCAGGATTTCTCTCATCAAATAACATGAAATTTACGACATCAGCCACTTTTCCAGGGGTATCATCATGATCCAGATCTATAATATACTCTGAAAAAATCTGTCTGATACCTGCAGGAGTTATCGTCGGCCTATCAAATATATCGTCAGATTCGTCAGTTCCCAGTATATCCTTCGGTACTGAACGGCCAGTGGGGCTTACGACTGTTCCTAATTGTGTGAAATTACGAATTACCTGGTCTACATAAGGGACAATTTCTTTTCTTCCTGCCTGGTTTGCTAAGTTTACAAGATAATAATCTCCTTCGCGTGACATATTTATTTCTCATGATAAAAAACTTGCGAAGTAGGAGCTTGAGTATATATATGAGTCTTAATTATCAACTTGTCATGGATGCTATAACAATTTCTGACAATAAATTGTCAGTTTGACAATAGATGTGATATAATGGCGTCCTAGAGTATGATCTCAGTATTTTTAAACTGGTTAACAGACTGCGCAAATGCTTTTATAGATGTGGTAAATAGAGGAGAGTCAGCGTCTGCTGTTAATTATTCTTCACGAGGTCAAGCATACAGAGTTCCCCAAATAGTTGATTCCCTCCAAACAAATCCGCTTCGTTATGCTGATAAAACACTTCCTTTTATTACATCTCTCGATTTACATGTTCATCTCCATGATACGAAAGAACAAGTTATTTCTCTTCTGAATGAATTTGCTGGTCAACGAGGTAAGAAAAATTTAGTTATCATTCTTATGAATGCGGATTTGCTTTTAACAGAACGGTTTGATCTATTGCCAATTTTTAACACATTTGCATTATCGCAGGAACAATGTTCAATAATTTATTTTTTTAAGAAGAATATAACAGCACCTTCATATGTTAAAAAATTATCTCATTTTTCTTCTCTGTATCATAATATTTTTATTAAAAGGCCATATACGACTGAAGAAGTTCGATCATTTATTCAAGAACTTGCTAAAGAATATAACTTTTCTCTTGATAAGGCTTTACAGGAACTTATCATTACCCAATGCGGTGATCGTTTATGGTTAGTACGTGAAGCTCTAAGACATTTAGCGAAGACTAACGATCGTTCCACATTATTTACGCATGATGGTATGATTTTACGATTGAATACAATAATGACAGAATTAGAGGAATGGGAGCATGATGTGTTGAGAAAACTTGTAAGAGAAGAGATGCATTTTACTCCAGAAGAAAAACAAACTATAACATATCTTGTGAATACAGGTTTTCTTGTACCTCATGGAGACTCTTTTACTATTCGTGTTGCGCTTCTCAGGGATTATGTAAAAACATACTATGCAGATGCCACAACGATAAATGTTACAAATAAAAAAGATATTGTAATAAACAATACTATAGTAACGTCGACTTTTTCACCATCTGAAAGAAGAATGTTACGACACTTTTTACAAAATAAAGGAAAAATTGTAACCCGGGATGAGATTGCACAAGCTGTCTGGAAAGAAGAGTCACAAGAGAAATATTCAGACTGGGCAATTGATCAGCTTGTCAGAAGAGTTCGACAAAAATTAATGAAATTAGGTTTACCCGAAGATACTATTGCTACAAAGAAAAATCAGGGATATGTGATAGAAGATTAAAAGTAAAAAATCAAAAGTCAAAAATATAATTAAAAATTTAAAACTTTTACTTTACGTCAAATGCGCCAAGTTCTACAACGGTAAATCCTTTTCGTACAACCGGTTGAATGTTTTGCTCGTTTACTGTTCTAAACGTATCAAATGGTGTAACAGCAATATGTATTCGATATATGTTGTCAGGTTTAGGAGAGATCGTTAATGGAAGTTTCTTAGTAATTTCATTTTGTTCAACCAGTGAAAGTTTAACATATTGTACTGTATTTGATAGATTTGTTACTACATTATGGACTTCTGTTATTAACGAGTTTGTTTCAGCGTTTGTCAATTGAAGTGATTTAGCTATCTTCTGAACTTCATTTTTCCAACTGTCTTTCGTAACAACAAATCCTTCTAAAGGTTCTGAAATCTGTATCTTCGTACGATCATATTCATAATATAAGAATGGGCGAGTATAATTTGCAGTTGCATTAACTGAACCATCTGTGTGAGCTATTACTGACCACTCATTATTCATGATGGAAGGATCAGTGTACGTCAGCGGTGCATCAATTTGTACAGACACGTTTTTATCTTTTTCAGGATATAAATAGAGAACTGGCGATGTACCTGTAATGTAACAGGCTTTAAACCTCTCTTTTGTATCACCGTAGTACATATTTGGAGTTGCACTAGAGAAAATATAACCAAATGCAAAGATTGTTTCTTTAGGAAAAACGTCTGGTTCTGAAACTAGGGATTGCATTGTCCCATTTTGCTGGACTTGCAGTAATCTTTTTGCAACATTATCACCAAGTTTTTGGAGTCTAGGAATATCTAAGCCAGCACCTTCATAGGTAGTAGGGTTATACTTGCAATTGCGTAGGTCTGGAGGTGCGTGACGCTCAAACTGTGAGGAAGTGTCGCATGGGCTATTTGTAAAAGGTCGATTGAGACTTTTAAACAATGCATACATCTCATCAACAGTAGATGCAGTGATATCTCCCATCGTTCTTTTTGCAACGTTTATCATTAGTTGCTTCTCAAATGGGCCAGGGGGTTTACTGAGGTCATCGGCTCCAAAGAAGAATTTATTTTTTACATCTTCAATATCACTTACGGGAAATGTGGCAGAACGAAAGAAAAAAGTGTGCGGGCCATGGCGATCCAGCTCTTTTTTATCTGGATTGTAAAATGATTGGCTTATGGCTACAACCATTTCACCAAGACCTGGAACTTGTATTTTCGATGTTGTGCCATTTGTCCAGTCCGGACATTTTGCGAAATAAGGATTGATTGTCGGGGTTGGGGCCGGAAATTCTATTTCACCTCCAGCTACTTGAGTAGGTGTAGGAATAATTGTTCCTGATGGATAATATGGCTGAAGTTGTAAACTGTCTTTTGCGGCAAGAACAGTTGATTGAGTTTTTGCCAGTGATTTTGAAGTAGCTTCTTTAGCAAATATTGAACTTCCATCCTTTAATGCTGGTAGCGTTTGAATAAAACGAACTGTATAACCTGAGTCTAACGTAGCGATTCCTCGGATGGTATACATTGGAACGATATTATTCTGGGCAATACTAGGAGGATTTTCTAAATACGTGAGGATATAATCTGTGATGATTGCACTTTTCGCTTTTGCGATATTCTCTGGATACACTTTATCCCAAGCGATAGAACCTGTTCCTGCGGGGATCGTGAGTGAAAAATCACCAGTATGATTTGTAAACTGCTGTAATGCTTCTTCTGGTGTTAAAAGATCATCTCGAGTGACTCTTGTTGTTCCAATAATTTTTCGAATGTTCGATTCAATCGATAATATTGTCCCGTCCTTACTGACTGCTACTGTAACAGTATTAAAGTCATTCGGACGGCTTGTACCATCCTGATTATTTGATGTTTGTATGATATCTGGGTTTTTAATCGTAAATGGTTCAAGTTCTCCTAATGTCAGTGTATTCAGTGGTTTCCCTTCAGGAAGATTTAAAAGCCCAATTGTACTGAGAATTGGTAACTCAACCTTCTGCCAATCTCGATGAAACTCTACATATGTTATGTTTGGAAATGTTTTTTCTTTATATGTAACAGGCTCTGTAAATGTACCATCATCAAATCCTAATTGCTGTACATATGTTTTTGCGATTACAGCTGGCGAAGAATCTGATACATCTTTCGGTTTATGAGATCCGTATGATTGGAAAGAGAAGGCACCTGTTTGCTGATTTATATACAACATGCCTCGGAATTCTGGATCGGTTGTATTGTAAAAAAGAACGAAAGGCTCTGTTAATTTTTTCTCTTCTGTTAATCCGAATAATTGAGCAAGAGCTTTCATTTCTTCCTGGCTCAAGTTCGTTTTAACTGTATAAGAAGAAACAGTTTCGGGAACAGAAGGAAATATACCTTGTAGTGTATATGCTCCGAATTCGAGGGATGGAGCAGGGTAGACAAGCGTTTTCTCTGTCGAGTTATTCTTTCTAGAAATTTGATTTTGAGTGGGTTTATTTTTTACGGGATTAAAGGTTAAAAATGAAACTAAAAAAACACTTAAACTAACACCAAATAGTACAAGAACTTTTTTTCCATTTGGTGTTGTAAGCCAATTTCGTAGTGAAAATGAAGGTTTTTCGGAAATAGGGTCCATAAGAGTAGTATAGTAGGCTAAAGAAGGGGAATGCAAGAGAAAGTTATGAGTTACGAGTGATCCCACAAGGGGACTAACTTCTGTGAAGTGTCGTGAATTAGGAGTTGATTTCGACTCATTACTTATAACTTATAACTTGTAACTTGTAACTTCTATCAGAGGTTGCTGACATCGAGTTTCATTCCAGGAGACATCGTCGATTTAAGTGTTACGCTTTTTATATTCTGTAACTGTACAGCTTCTATCGCAGCTTTTACATTTTCTCCTAATTTTTTATCTCCAAACGATACTTTTCCTACTGATAAGTGTAACAGTGGAAATTTCGCTTCTGCTTTAAAATTCATTTGTCCACCCTCAAACTTTTTCGCCATTTCTTGCGGTTTTGGAGTTACTGTACCGTTTTTCGGATTTGGCATAAGTCCGCGTGGTCCTAGAAATCGAGCAATTCTCGCTAATTTAGGCATTGTTTCAGGTGTTGCGAGAAGTACATCAAAGTCAATTGTTCCACTCTCAACTTTTTTTACTAATTCTTCAACGCCTTTCGGATCTTCAGATTGGTTTGCGATCACAATCCGAACTGTCTTTCCTGTGCCGTGAGGAAGTGTCACGTTTCCGGAAACTCCTTTATCTGTCGTATTGATATGAAGCTCCACTGTTTCATCAAATTTTGCTCTTTGAAGTTTTGGTAAAAGTGAAACAGCTTCTTGAAGAGAATATGTTTTATTTTTATCAACAAGTTTAGCTACCTCATCAAATTTATTTGAGCGCTTCTTCGTTACATCCTTTTCAAACTTTTTCTTTACAGTTTTAGGTTTTGCTTCTTTTATCTCTTCTGGTTTTTCAATTGTTTCTACAGTTTTATCACCAGTCTGCTTTTCAAGATTTTCGCGTTTATATGCTTCAATCTTTTTCGCTTCTGCGCGTTTTTTTGCTTCTGCTTGTTGTTCTTTCTCGGCTTGTTCGTCGCCGATGACTTTTACTCTTATTTTTCCCATATGTTTCTTCCAGTCAATCTAAAAAATAAAAAATCAAATCTAAAAAAATCTTTGAGATTTAATCTTTCATTTTTTTATTTAACTTCTACGCCCATCGATCTGGCTGTGCCCATTACGACACGAGTAGCCATTTCGAGATCTGATGTATTTAAATCTTCCATTTTTTGTTTGGCGATTTCTTCAGCTTGTGTTCGTGAGAGTACTCCTGCAGATTCACGTCCTGGTTTTTGTGAGCCTTTATCTTTACTTAATGCTTTTTTAATCATTTCAGCGACTGGTGGTTTTTTCGTGATAAAACTAAATGTTCTATCTTCATACACTGTAATAACCACTGGAAGAATATTACCTTTTTGATCAGCCGTTTTATCATTATACGCTTTCACAAATTCCATGATCGGTAATCCATGTTGACCAAGCGCTGGACCGACAGGTGGTGCAGGAGTCGCTGCTCCGGCTGGAATGTTTAATTTAATAATTGTTTTTACTTTCTTCGCCATGTTCCTTCCTTTCAGTCAGTCAAATTAAAAGTTAAAAATGAAAAATTAAAAGTAATATAAGGAATCATTTGTAGTTTCCTTATTTACTTTACACTTTTGACTTTGAACTTTTAACTAATTAGATTTTCTTCACTTGAAGAAAATCTAATTCTACCACGGTTTCTCTTCCAAATAAAGTCACAAGCACTTTTAACTTTCCATGCGATTCGTCAATGGTATCAACTGTTCCTAAGAAATCTGTCAGTGGACCATCGACAATTTTAACTGCTTCACCAATAGTAAATGAGGTTTTATAAAGAGGCTGATCTTGCTGCATGAACTGTTGAATAGCCGCAACTTCTTTTTCTGAAATAGGAGTGGGTTTATTTCCAGCGCCGATAAATGCTGTGACGCCTTGCGTGCTTCGTACAAGAAGCCAACTTTCGTCATCGAGAATCATTTTTACGAGCACATACCCTGGGAAGATTTTTTCCTGTACATTTTCCTTTTTTCCTTGAGAGACTTTAATGGTATTTCGTGTTGGTACAATAACATCAAACACCCGATTTTCAAAGCCGAGTGCTTGTACCCGTTGTTGGAGATTTTTCGATACCTTATTTTCATGACCTGCGTAGGTATGAACGATATACCACTTTGCATTTGCAGATGCATCATTGGTAGTTGGTGTAAGTTTTTCTGATTGATCTGTTTGATCCATAATAGTAAGTTACAAGTTATAAGTCCTAAGTAGACTTATGACTTGTGATTATCTTAATAATGTTTCTGTGATTTTCGCAAAAGCGAAATCTAGCGCCCCTATATAAAATGCTACTAAAGCGCTAACAAAAATAACGATAAATGTTAAGCGTATTACGTCTTGTCGTGATGGCCATACTACTTTTTGTAATTCATCTTTAGTTTCGATGAGGAATTTTAGTGGTGTGACCATACATTACAGTTGTCAGTTATCAGTTGTCGGTAGTCAGCAATACCGAGAATAGTAACTGAAAAGCTTGTTGCATTTTACCAAATTACAGGATGGAATGTAAAGAGGAAGCAAAATGGGATTGGACAAAAAAAGTTTTTATGATATATAATGCGAAGTAATGATAAAGAAAAAGATTCGTAAAGCTGTTATTCCCGCTGCTGGGTTCGGCACCAGATTTTTACCTCAGACGAAAGCTATGCCGAAAGAAATGCTTCCAGTTGTTGATAAACCAATTATTCAGTATGTCGTGGAAGAGCTTGTTGAAGCAGGAATTGAAGATATTATTATTGTTACCGGATATCATAAACGATCTATAGAAGATCATTTCGACCGACCTTCCCTCGAGCTGATTGAGAATTTACGCATGGGTGGAGAAAAGAAACGTCCACTTATCGAGCAGGCCGAACGAATAGCTGAAATGGCGAACTTCTTCTATGTTCGTCAAAAAGGTCCATATGGAAATGGAACGCCTTTATTAAATGTTCGGACAATCGTCGGTAACGAACCATTTATTTATACCTGGAGTGATGATTTTATAAAAGCGCATCCGAAATCTCGTTTTCAGCAGATGATTGAGGTCTATGAAGAGTATGGCTCATCTGTACTAGCCTGCGTAAAAGCACATAAAGATGAAGATTATGACAGATATGGTTTTGCAGGTGGAAAACAATTACGAGATGGTATTATCGATGTTAAACATCTCATTGAAAAACCAGGGAAAACGAATGCTCCTTCAGATTTAGCAACAGTGAGTGGATATCTGTATACCCCAGATATTTTTGAATATTTAGATCGAGCCCAGGAAAATCTTACGGAAGGCGCAGAATTATATTGGAATGATGCGGTAAAACTTATGATGAATGATGGGAAGCGCGTTATTGCTGCAGAAATAAAAGGCGGTAAGTATTATGATACTGGAAATAAATTGGAATATTTGAAAACTGTTGTTGAGTTTGCTCTTGAGCATGAAGATCTGAGTGCAGAATTTCGTGCATACCTCAAAAGCTTAAATATATAACTACCTGCCGAACATGCTATGGCAACTCCAGAATATCCATTATACGATCATACTGTTTATGATGACTTCGAAGTTATCGGAGAGGTCCCTGCCGAAGGTACACCTAAAGTTATGCAAGTGACAGTAGTAGGGAGTCGTCCGGGAGAAAAAGGTATCAATCCATATGTACATGATTTTTCAGATTCGACAAGTGATTTACGTAGGGGTATTGATCATATCAGAAGGCAAGATCTCTCTGTAGCAGTTCGTTTAGGTGCAGGTATTGTAGATATCTTTGTTGCTGAGACGGGTGAATCTTTAGAAGGGTTTAGTAAAACTACGACTTCGACAGATAGAGCAATTTCATTTATCGCAAATAAATATTCTCCTTCACATAGAGAAAATATTCGTTGAATGCTATGATACGAGAATGAAACCGCGATTTGTGATGCTCATGAGTGGATTGATGCTTTTCTTCTTTTTTATTCTCTTTTCATTTCTGGTTGATAAAAATATTTTTAAACAACTTGATTTTGATACGACAGTTCGTTTACAGAACAACATTCCTCGTCGATTCGATGATCCATTTTCATGGTTTAGTTTTTTTGGTACGTTTGAAGTACTCACAATTATTCTGCTTATTGTTATTATTGCGAACAGAAAAATTTTTGCTGGTCTGATAACTTTCTTACTTTTTGCTTTATTTCACATGATTGAAATATTTGGAAAAAATGTTGTTGAAAACCTTCCGCCTCCAGAATTTATGTTGCGTACCAAGCGAGTTGAAGAATTTCCGGAGTTTCATGTACGCGCAGAATATTCATATCCTTCTGGTCATAGTGGGCGGACAACATTTTTATCTGTACTGCTTATTCTTTTGATTTGGCAAAGTAAAAGGGTATCGAAGGAAGTGAAGCTTATTATCACGGGCATGATTATAATGTTTGATTGTATTATGTTGCTTTCTCGAGTATATCTTGGGGAACATTGGTTTACCGATATTATTGGTGGGGCATTACTCGGTTCTGCTTTTGCTTGTTTGGCAGTCTGGAGTTATCAATTTAAAAAATTGAAATAATATCCGTAAGATAGGTTATTAGATTCTTCGGTATTTTATGCTACAATAGCCACACTTTTTGACATGAGATTACGTAGGTTTCATACACATCATTACCGTTCACGTCCATTATTTCCTCTATCGATTTTTATATTGGGTTTATTAACAACATTTTTAGCAGCATTCTATATCGATCGTGTTGCTGACAGTAAAGATAAACTGTACTTCGATAGGATAGTAACAAGAAGAATTGAGGCGATTGATAAACGGTTAGATACATATATTGCTATGTTACGAGCTGGGGCTGGAATGTTCTCGTCACAACAATATATTACTCGTAATGAGTTTCATAGTTTCGCTTCACATTTAGAGCTTCGTAGCCGGTATAACGGCATTCAAGGAATAGGTTTCTCAGAGCGTTTTTCTAGCGATAAAAAACAAGAGTTTATTGAGTTGATGGAGGAAGAAGGGTATGAAAATTTTACTATTTATCCTGATGATGAGCGAGATGTCTATCATGTTATAAAGTATTTAGAACCATTTGATGATCGGAATAAGAAAGCTATAGGTTTTGATATGTATTCTGAAAGAACACGGCGTGACGCAATGCAAAAGGCCATGGAGACTGGTCAACCAACCATTTCGGGTATCGTTACTCTTGTGCAGGAAATAACTACTAATAAACAGCCAGGGTTTCTTATTTATATGCCTGTATATTTTGGAGGTACAACTCCGAGTACTATTACTGAAAGAAAGGAATTATTATATGGCTATGTCTATGGACCATTTCGTGCCAACGATTTTTTTTATAGTATTTTCGGTCATGATACACAATCAGATGCAGACATGTATATTTACGATGGAACGAAACCATATAGAAATGCTTTACTTTTTACTAACGCAGATGTTGATAAATCACCTGCCAAGGAGAGTGTTGTTCGCAATTTCAGTATTGCTGGGAGGACCTGGACACTTTATTTTGCTCAAACACGCTATTTTATTTATTCCACTGAAAGAAGTCTCGTACCGTTTCTTTTAGCTGGAGGAATTTTTACAAGCTTAGCATTGTTCGGATTAAGTCACTGGCAGTATGTAGCTCGGGTTAAAGCAGAAAAACTTGCTGAGGAGTTATCAAATTCTCAGGTTGCACTTCAGGAAAGTGAAACACGACTTAGACGTATAGTCGATGCGAATATAATTGGTGTGTTTTTTGCAGATGCAGATGGTGTTATTACCAATGCGAATAAGGCTTTTTTAGAGATGGTAAAACTCACGAAACGTGACCTACGCAAACGGGAAATTACTATTGCCAATATAACTCCACATGAATATCACGACCAATATCGTGAGGAATTACGAGAATTACATAAAAAAGGTTTTCATACACCGTATGAGAAAGAATATCTTAGAAAAGATGGTTCGAGAGTTCCTGTGCTAATCGGAAAAACGTTTACAGAAGGAAAGAAAGGCCAAATAATCGGTTTAGTCATTAATCTTACAGAACGGAAAAAACTTGAACGTCAGAAAGATGATTTCATCAGCATAGCGAGTCATGAATTGAAAACTCCAGTAACGAGCTTAAAAGCGTATGTACAAGTATTAACCCGCAGGTTTCAAAAACAGGGGAATATAGAGACAGCAGAACAATTAAAGAAAATGGATCTACAGCTTACGAAGCTAACTAATCTTATTAAGGATTTACTTGATGTAACGAAAATTGAGTCTGGAAGACTTTCAATGAAATTTGAACAATTTGATATCAACTCCCTTACGAAAGAAACTATTGAAGAAATGCAGAGAACGACTGATAAACATCGAATTTCAGTTGAGGGAAATGCAAGACGAAAAGTGTTTGGAGATAGAGAGCGAATCGGCCAGGTTCTTATGAATCTCTTATCAAACGCAATTAAATATTCTCCTGATGCAAAGAAAATCGATGTTTCTGTTATACAGACAGACGAGGAAACAAAAGTATGTGTGCGGGATTATGGTGTGGGCATACCAAAAGAATTACAAAAACATATTTTCGAACGGTTTTTCCGTGTCAGTGGTAATAGAGAAGATACATTCCCTGGCTTGGGATTAGGATTGTATGTATCAGCAGATATTATTAAAAGGCATAAAGGCAAAATATGGGTAGAAAGTGAGAAAGATCAAGGTGCGCTTTTTTGCTTCACAATACCATCAAAATAGTTGTCAGTAGTCAGTTATCGGTTATCAGTAAGTTGATTAATTGCGTTTTGAGCTACACAATATGCGTATCGCAGTTAAGGCCTATAGTAGACAAATTATGTTTTCTGTGGTATACTTCCGATTTGTGTTATAAAGACATTATCTACTATTGTTATAGTGTTCTATTGCTATATTATTAAACAATAAAAAAACAATTTAACAATATAACAATTTTTTGGTACTTTAACAATCTATTGCGCACCCAGAAAGGAGCCTTTTAGGCAGTTGCGAATTTCAATTTTCCAGTTTCCAATTAGTGGTGAATTCATTAATTAAAAATTAACTGGAAATTGGCAATTCGAAATTGGAAACTCTTCGTTTTCTCTTGCCTGGGTTCGCAATCACAAGGAGGGTACTAGTGAGACAATTTTATAAACTCGCCCTGCTGGCCATGGTGCTGGTGGGGCTGTTCACACAGGCTAGCAGCGCTCACGCTAGCCAGATCATCTCCGAGGAATCGGTCGTCCAAGTCGCGACAGACCGCGAGACGGGCAATGACGTGACCATCGCTATTGCAGTCACTCGTGGGCAGACAACTGCCACCGTGACCGTCACCGTGAGCAATTGCCCGAGTAAGAAACCTGCTGTCACGATCAGCGTGCCGGTTTTGAGTTCGGCAAACGCGGTGACTCAGAATGGCAGCCGAGTCAGTATCAGCGTCGCTGGTCTGCGGCAAAACGGTGTGTACACCGTTATTGCCCGCGGCTGCGGGGCTGTGGCTTCCACAGCCATCCCCGCTTGGAAGGCGCCTGCCGTTCGCAACAGAGCCGGCTGAGCAGCCGGCATCTATCCAACGTTATATTGAGTATCAGATCAATCGTGATTGCACCCCGAGGGGGAGAAAACTAGGCAGCAGTTGCTGACAATGCCGAGACGCATGACGTCTCCGCAGCGATCAGCTGGCTGATGCCGAACTTCTCCCCCGAAGTTCCCATTATTTTCCACTCTTACCTGAAGATTTCTCTGCTACTGAAGAAGTTATACTGTTTGCAGTTTTTTCAACTTGCGTCCTGTTTTCTTCAACAGCTTCTATAGTGTCTTCAGCAATTTCCTTAACTGAATCAGCGACTGTTCCAAGGACTTTTTTACCTTCTCTGGATGAGAGCATCGATCCTGCTACTCCTCCTATAGCAGCTCCTATAACTGCACCGGTAGCTGGAGCAGCGATTCCACTAATTCCTCCTTTTCGTCCTTTTTTTTCTGTTTTCCCTTTATTCATATTTGATTTTTTGGCTTGTTCTGGCATGTTTCTCACCCCCCTTCCAAGCTACGAATTGATCCAAATATAAATAGTAACTTGTAATCCGAATTGTTACGAATATTTCTTCTATTCGGATCAATTAGGATACAATTCGTAGTAATTCGCATACTACAAAACTGTTGTGTGAAGGCAAACAGAGAAGTGTTATAAGTTTGTAATAGGAAGCATAATTGCTAGTTATGAGTTATGAGTTATGAGTTATGAGTTATGAGTTGTGGAAATTACATGAAGACATTTCGTAAGTGACGAATATCTCTTAGTCGTTTTATTTTACTAAGCTGAACAGCGAGTTTTTCTGCTTTATTTTCTACTTGGTGGACAGTAGCTATTTTCTTTTTAAGTGCTAAAAAAGTGTTCCATGTATCGGAACGCCAGTTTTGGATTAATGCATCTAAAAAAAATGTGTATACGGGAAGAAATATTTTTTCTAATAATGCGAGTGAGGAGGAGCTTTCTTGCAAGCCTTTGATTACTTCCGGAATACTTTCGTGAATTATGGCATTTACTTTATTAAAATCCCCTTTATATGTTTCATCTTTAACTACATCATGGAGTGATTGCGCTAAATCATTATTTACATGCGCATTTACACCTAATGCCATGTATATGAATTGATAATAATTATTTCTTTTAGAAGCATCGAATGATATTTCCCAGGCTGGAGGTGTTCTTTTCTTTTCAACATATGATTTCAGTGCACGGAAATAGTAAGAAGCGAAGTTAATGTCTACTGCTGTCATGACATCATCGAACTGGAAGTATCCAGTACCAATTTTTTTATAAACATTCTTGGTGATTATCAGATAGGTCTTATTAAACGCACGGACATGTTCTAAATCAGTATTCTTCAACTCTATCTGTAGTTGTTCCATGTGTTGTATAACTTCAGGAACAGAACGAAATGAAGATTGAAAGAAAGAATAAGTAAATTGTCGCATGAAGTTATTATAATCCTATTTTTTTTGCGCAGGATTTGTGGAAGTGGAGTTCGGCGAGAGTAAAGTCATCAGGCATTTTATACCAGACATGCCAGCCTTTTCTTTGTACATCTGTGTCTATATCTAAATCTTGTTCGCATTCATCACATGTATACGCTTTTAACTCTGGCTTTTTATATTCTGGCCAAGAAGCGATTATTTCATCAAATCGTTTTTCAGTTTTTTCAGAATAGGTGGGATTGAATTCTTCTCTAATGACCTGTTTTCTTTTTGATTCGTCTATATTTATCGTTCCATTTTGGAATTGTGGTTCACACGTATCAGTACACATGTGGATAGGGAGACGATACCCTCCAGTATGTACCCAGTGATACCAAGCTTCGTTTTTATATTTCTGGCAATTCGCACAACGAAATCCACGATATTCTGGTTTCATGCTAGGGTTCCATGTCTCGACAATTTTAAGAAGTATTTCTTGTTCTGCTTGCGAATTCACAAGAAGAGTATAGCAGGATTATATAACGGCACAATAAAAAAATACAAATATTTGATGTCCAGTATATTGGACATTAGTTTAGTAGTGTAAGTTATTAAGGAGAAACAATAAATTTGAAATAGTTAATTTGCTTGCCCCGCGAAGCTTTAGCGAAGTGGGGTCAAATTGTTATTATGAGAGAGAGTGAGAGGAGGTTACTGTACCCCCGAAAGGGCCCACCCCCACGCTCCTCCTAAGCGTGGGGTGGGTGATAGTTAAGGAGTCCTTGTTGGCTCGGGCGCTGGGGGCAAAATTGCCAGCGGTGTGGGCGTGAAGGTCGGCTTTGGCGTCACCGCCGCAGCCGTCATACTCAAAATGACGCCAGGCGTGATCCGTGGCATGTCCGGCGTCGGCGCCGGTCGTCTGCCACCGATACTCGCCCGCGAGATGTAGGGTGCGTAGAGCAAATACCCTGGTGTTGGCGTGGGCGTCAAGGTCGGGGATAACCCTGGTGTTTCCGTCGGAATCGGAGAGACGCATGCCCTGAACTCGAACGCGAGGCTCCACTTCAAGGGAAGTGTGTTGTGGTTCAACTGCCAGACGTATTCATACGACACGCGGCTAAATACGAGCCGTTCCAGCTCAGCGTTTGTGAACGAATGCTGGGGTGCTTCCGACGAGTCGCTCGTCATTGAGCTAACTAACTCGCCGAAACTGTCCCGGATGTTTACTTGCCAAAAACCTGAGTCTCCGTATGGGTTGTTAGCAACCCGATAGAAGTCGCAGTTGATTAACAAGTTTTCGACCGGATTGGGAGGCGTGGTTGGTTCAGGATTGTCCTCGAATGGCAACTCGCCGGATATCTCACTCTCCAGTAGGAATTGGAGAACATGAGTTTTGCCAGTGAGTTGAACCGTGGTGTAGATAACCGGTTCCCAACGACCGGCTACCTCGTTCCAGGTAGCGACGACGAAATTCACATAGTCGCCAGTTTGGGGGATAATATGGCGGTTGCCGACAGTGAAAGGCTGTAACCCTGCGCGCCACAAAAGGGACTCTGGGCGAGCGGAATCGATCTCAGCCTCAAGTGCAATCGTTTCGAGGTCCGGGTTTAAGTTCACTGCGACCATTTTTGCCCGGACACTGCCGCCTTCCGGGTAAAGAACCTGACCCGTCATGTGTTCTTCATTGAACCACAGAACGAGGGTGTTCTCACTCGGTTGTAGGGTGGCTTGAGCGGCGTGGGCGCTGGCGGGTTGCCCGCAAGCGAGCACGCGTAAGACAATCCAGCCGAGGAGCAGGAAAAGGATGGCGATTATGCCAAGCCGTTCCCACTCCAGGTCGCGGAGCCACCGGAAGAACCGGTGGAGCGTCTCCGCGAGGATGTGAAACAAATACATAGTTGACTCCTTGTGATGGGCTCTCACGGTAGTTTCCGTGAGAGCTGTTGAATAAACGTTTCTCTAACGGCCACCATCTATAGGTCGCCTTACGGCAACTGCAGACCCTCTTCTTTGAGGGATACTTGTTAGATTGAAGATGCGGCACACACGTCTGTCGATCCGCCAGCTGGCGGACTGTAGGCGAGCTCCTCCGATATGCATCGGAGTCCGCTCTCACTCTCTCTTGTTAAGGTTCTGTCTTCTTGTTGTCATCCTGAATGAAGTGAAGGATCCTTAAAGTAAAGATTCTTCGCTTTGCTCAGAATGACAGTGAAGAGCAAACGGACCTTAATAAGAAAAAGCGGCCGCGAAAAATGGCCGGAATTCCTATAGAATCCGACCTGAGTAAGACTCAGGAGAAAAAAATCATAGAAAATCTTTTACTTCTAGGTCTTACTGAGAGAATCAGAGGATTATACTGAAAATCGAAGTAAAAATCAAAACTATAAGCTCATTTCCAGTCTATTGTCCAATCAAGTTCTTTTCTTCTTTTCGCCATTTTCCAGAGAACATCATGAATTTGTTTTTGCATATCCGCAATACGTTGATTATAAATTTCTACTCCGAACGTTTCTTCTCCTTGCCAGTAGTAGTAAGAAACTACGTTATTATATATGTCAATATTCTGATTAATCTTTACAATTTTTTCTGATATATATCGAGAATGCCAGAAATGCCAATCTCCACTGGGCTTTCCGCCTTTTTCCTTCATCCATTGATTCTTAAACTCGATATATTGGTCAGAGTAAAGATCATGAACACTAAAATGTCTCGCCAATAATTCTTTATTTAACTCATCCACGAACGAATCACCGAGAATATCATTCCAAAAGCTACAGGAATATGTTCGAAATAGTCCTTTACATCTGAGCATATTCCATGTCATTTGGCGAATTCCTTCAACACCACGGTAGTAAATAACATTATTTTCAGGAAGCGATTTAGTCAGTACATTAACCGCGTGAGTAAAGGTTGCAGCATTATTCTGAAGAAATTTATTTTCTAACTCTTTTTCCTTTACGAGTAATTCTATAGTTTGTAAGCCTGCTCCTTTAATAACTGTTCGCTTATACTGTGGAATCTCTTCCAGAAGCTTCTTTTCTTTTAAGTCATCAATCATACGATAGATTTTAGTGCGTTCTATACCGCTAGCACGGGAAGCCTCAAGAAGCGTAAGTGGTCCTTTCTGCGTTAAGGTGATATAAAGCTTTACTTCTTCCTCAGAGAAACCTAGTTTTCCGAGAAATTCTTTAATAAGAGCAATATTCGTATGTGATGAGTTGTTCACTATTAGCACAACAATTTTACAGTATGGATGGAATAAGGTAAAGTGACGGCATTAGTTATGAGTTGTCCCACATGGGGACTAACTTCTGCGAAGTGTCGTGGGTTGCCCGCCTGCAAGGCTTTGCGTAGCAATGCGGGCAGGTAGGTTGGATACCAAGAAGACAATATGAATAAAAAATCATTGGCTGTAATAGCCAGAAAAATAATAGGAAAGAATGACTATCTGACGCTTGGTACATATGGTAGGGAACATGTCTGGGTTTCACCTGTGTATTATGGTGTAAGTAATACGTTTACCTTTTATTTCGCGTCTCAATTAGATTCTGTGCATTCGAAGAACATCTTAAAAAATCCAAATGTTTCTTTTACAATTTTCGATTCCACACAAAAAGAAGGAACAGGAAATGGTGTACAGTGTTCAGGAAAAGCGTATCTTCTACCAGAAAAAGAAATTGATGCCGCTATGTGCTGGTACTACACTTCTTTTATGCCGATGACGAGGAAATCATTTTCAGGAAAAGCCCCATATCGATTTTTTAAAATTATTCCTGAGCATTTCTATATCCTCGACCCAAATGCAAAGTTTGATAAAAGAGTAGAAGTATTTTTATAAAAAATACAGGTAATCTTATAGTTTTGACTTTTCAGTTAATCTTTGTTATGCTGCCAGGGTTTCTGCCAAATAAAATGAGCATTTAGCGCTCATTCATTATGGTTTAAACCCGTTTCTCGCGGTAAAAGGGAGATTGATCTTTGATATCCAATGGATGTTATACAAGCCGTAGGTTGCATGAAGGAGAAGAGGAAATGATTTCATCTTTTCTTTTCTGCAGCTTACGTTAGAGGAACGTATAGCTGCTACTACTTCATGGAGAGCACTATGGATCCATTTGTTCGAGTTATCGAGTTGCTGGCAGAGGCAAATGACACATTCGCCTTGGCGTTACTGGAGAGAGTTGTTGCTCTCGGGGAAACGCCTGAACTGATTCAATGGTTGACTAAGGAGGTTCAAAACCTCGATGGCACGCCGTTGAATGCTTTAGAAAGCGGCAGCTACCAGCAGGCTCTAGAGTCATTTTATTGTCAGTTTCCGCATTTGCGGGACTGGCAGCCGGTGGCCAAACCGGCAACAAGTCGTCACAGAATTTATTAGCATCCATCAATCGCTTCAATCATAAGCCGCCTTCTGGAGAGAGGCGGCTTTTTCGTGGAAAAAATATACGGTATACTGAACAATATGTTACGTAAAGCAAAGAATACTATTGAAGATATAGATTTCGTCTTTTCACTTATTTCCTTTGCTGCGAAGAATGGAAAAGTTCTTCCTCGATCAAAAGATGAGATTAAAAAGGTTATTAAAAATTTTTATGTTTTTGAAACAGATGGGAAGGTGGTAGGTTGCTGTTCTCTTGAGATTTACAGCCCCAAGCTTGCTGAGATTCGGTCATTAGTTGTTACTCCGCAATATCAAGGAAAAAGTATAGGAAGACAGTTAGTCAATGCCTGTGTACGAGAAGCAACAGAAAAGAAAATTTATGAGGTACTAGCAATTACGGATAAGGATGTATTTTTTGAGAAGATGGGATTTAGTAAATGTCTGAATGGCCAATGGCCGATGTTTTTAAAACCATGATTTTTTTCCATGAAAAAGCACCGTGGGTAGCAGGGGTGGCCACAGTGGCTTTTTCATCCCCCGAAGTACATCGGGGGTAAAAGGCCATGCGACCTCCTCTCTGCACCGATTCACGGTGCTTTACTGATGAACTTGCGGGATAGAGATGCTTACCGACGAGAGTCGTAGACGAGTTGGGCTGCACGCCCAAAATCAATCTGCCATGGGAGCGGAACGCCCAGGAGTTCTTGTACCCTTGCTGAGAGAGCCGGCGGGAAGAGAGCGAGTGCGCTGCCTAACCCTTTGAACACCGGCGGTTGGCCCGAACGGTAGTCGGCATAGCCTTCTGGAAGTTCCACGCGAACGCGTGTCAGCGAACCGAAGCCATTCCAGGCAAACAGTACAGCACGGCAAGTGGAAGTGGAGGCGAACTCACAGCGCTCGGCTACCCAATTGCGGCCGAGCATCCAGTATTCGGTCGTCTCTCCGTCCGTTGCCATCGCGCTAGCGATGGGCTTATCAGCGGGTTCGCCGTCACCTGTGCGATCGGCAGGTTCCTCAGTTGTTGAGGTTGTCATATCACTAACCCTTTCTATGGTCTAGATCTGATAGTCAACGGTGACTGTCTCGAGCTATTCCCTGGGTCCCTGCACCCTTGGAACACAAGCTCTAAAGAAAGAGAAATTTCCAATTTCGAATCTCCATTTTCCAATTAATTTATTAATTCATAAACTTGTAACTAATTGGAAATTCGAAATTAGAAACTGGAAACTTTTTTCTTCCCATAGAGCCTGTATTCCGAAACGTAAATCCATCAGTATTAAAGAGCAATGCCTTTTTACCCACAATAAACCTATAGAGGTCTTGTCAATAAAGAGGCTTCCTGATCATAGCAAAGAATTGTAGAGAAGGCAACCTATAATAGAAGAGTTATGGTGTGGGTTGGAGGTTTTCGGTGATCGTATCGAGAATCATCATGTATTTATCCATAGAATCTCCATAATAATTTAAAGTATATTTTACTTGCGTTGGAGTAGTAAATTGATTTGTGATTCCGACCTGGCCGAACCCTTCACCTTTCCCTGGAGTACTGATATACGCCTCCAGAATCTTATTAGGCTTTTTTAATCGGATAATGGTACGTTGTAATTGTAGACCCATAACTTTTATCGGTGTATTTGTAAAATCACATACGACTTTACTCGACTTGCATTCTTTCGGGCCTATATTAACAACTGGTGATGGATTAACAACGAATTCCCATAGTACATGCTTATTTAATAAACGCAGTTTTGCCGAATTACAACATGATCCATCTGTGAAGTCTTCTTCTTTATCTGCTTCACTCGTATCAATACTCCATGTTTTCGGATAGGTTACTGTATATTTATGTTTCGTGTTTACATAGGTAGCCCATTCGAAAACGACTGTGGATTCATCGTTATTTGTTACTCCTCCTGGAAAGGGGCTAGGAGTAGGAGAAGGTTTTGGTGTGGGCGTCGGCGTGATGGTCGGCTTCGGTGTCACTGTCGGTGTTGAGTTCTCTAGTCGTTCTTTCGTTATTCTTTCTTGATATTGAATCCCAATATAAAAACCAAGAAATAATATGATTACTAATCCTATTAGCCCAATTATAAAAAGTAGCGATTTGGATGCACCCATTTTTGTAGGCTGAGTATTTCACTAGAAGGCTAAAATGTCAAGACGAAAGAAAAATAGAAAAAGTATCAAATGTATCAAAAGCGAAACTATTATCTGGATAATTCTTTTTTTGCAAAGTTCATTCTTTGATAGACAGTAAAAATTGAAAAGATTGTAAGAAGAATCAGTATATCTTCCGCGCTATTGAATGATAAGAAGGAAAAGGTTGGGAAGAGGATAAAAAACAGAAGAGCCAGAAAAAGGAAGATGAGCCGTTCTGTCCGTTCAACCCATCCTACCGCTAAAGAAATTTTCTTTTCTGCTGCCAGCTCTGCTCGGGAACGGATATAACTAATAAGATATGATGTAACGAGTAACGGGATAATAATTTCCCATCTTACAATTTGTGCAAATCCAAATGCACTAATGATTAAACCATCAGATAGTCGATCTAATGTGGAGTCTAAAAGTGCACCAAAAGCTGTGGTTTTTTTATATAAGCGCGCTATAGCGCCGTCGAGCATATCGAACGCATTTCCCGGAAAAATCACGAGTGCGAAAAGATACTGTTTCGTGACCAGAAAAAAGAAAAAAAGAAAAGGGAAGAGGAGACCTAGTATTGTAATAGTATTTGGGTTAGTATTAGGGAAATAAACAGCAATTCTTTTCGTATATTGCTCAACCAGCGATTTTTTTACAGTTAACATGATTAAGCATAAGTATACCATTGATCTTCATACGCATTCTATATCTTCACATGACGGTGGAATTTCTGTTGAAAGTTATGAGCGAGCTATTACATCCGGTTTACTCGATTATATAGCCATAACAGACCATAATCAGATTTTATTTGCTCAGGAATTGCATAAAAAACATGGTGATTCGATTATCGTTGGCGAAGAAATCATGACAGAAGAAGGAGAGATCATAGGGCTTTTTTTAGAAACCTTAATTAAACCAGGTTTATCTGTAGAACGAACGATCTATAACATTCACGAGCAGGAAGGTTTGGTATATATTCCTCATCCTTTTGAAAAAGTGAGAAAAGGATTACAGAAAAATACACTAGAGCATCTTATATTTGATATCGATATTATCGAGGTTTTTAACGCGAGAGCCTTTGGTCGATGGAAAAATATGGAAGCATTAAATCTGGCTAAACAACATACTAAAGCATGTGCTGCGAGCAGTGATGCTCATGGGTTTATCGGATTAGGATCTGCATATAGTATGGTTTCAGAAAAAGTAACGAAAAAAAATCTTGTAAATTTACTTTTGCATGCAGATCTGAAAGAAGAACATCCTTCTGTTTTCTCATATATGTCGCCGTTATATAATCGGCTGAGAAAAAGAATGAGATTATAAAACAATTGTTATATTGTTATATTTTTATATTGTTCCCTCATCACAACCTTCTCCTTTTGGGAGAAGGTAACAATATAGCAATATAATAATAAGACAATTTAAAATGAAATATAAAAACATTTTATACTTATACAATCCCTATTCAAATCAGGGAAAAGCAAAGAAAAATTGGGAGAAAATTGTTGCAACACATCCGTTTATAAAGAAAAATGCCTATGATTTTTCTCAGATAGGTGATATTTCATCGTTTCTAAAACAGAAAAACCCTTCTCTCATTGTTATTGCTGCGGGAGATGGGACTATCACGAAAGTCGCTGGGGCAGTTCTACCATTAAAACAAAAACCGACACTTGCAGTTATTCCGTTAGGGTTTGGAAATGCTATGGCATACTGTTTTGGTGTTGATACAATTGAAAAAGCATTACAAACGATTCAACATGTTTCTCCTTCAGTTACAATCGATGTAATGAGGACAAATCTTCCCGATTTTCCTATCGGTTTATTTAATATCAGCGCCGGATTTGATGCTCGTATTGTTCATGACCGAAATAAAAATCAGTATATTGGTCTTCCTTCTTATATATTTGCAGCACTTCATAGCGTCGTAAAACATCCACATAGAGATATTACATTTACGATAGACCATGCAGTTACATTAAACGCAACTGTTTCGTCATTAATGGTAGCCAATGGACCGATTCTCGGGCAGAATTATCTCGTAGCATCTGCAGCAAAACTAAATGATGGGTTTCTTGATTGTACTGTTTTCTCAACGAAATATGCGTATATTCGTAATCTTCGCTTACGCGGTTTTAGACACCCACTATATTCGAGAGTGGGGAAAGTGCATTTTAAAGCATCTCATATTCGTATAGAAGGTGAGCCGTTTGTACAAGTAGATGGCGATCCTGTTTTACAGCGGAAAGGTGTAGAAATAGAAATACTGAAAAAGAAAATAACGTTTCTTTATAATAAACATATTGATAAAACATCGCCGACGATTGCATTCAATTTGTCATCCTGATCCCGATGCAAATCGGGAGAAGGATCTTTGAGAAAGATGCTTCGCTAACGCTCAGCATGACAGTTTTGAATTGAGAGATTGCTTCCCCCGCTGAGCGGGGTCGCGCAATTTTTTGGAAAAAATATTATGTTTCAGGATATTTTTTTTACTTTTTGGTTTTTTCTTCCTGCTGGAATAGCAAACATGATACCTGTTGTTATAGCAAAAATTTCCTTTTTAGAAACTTATTCGTATCCATTAGATTTTTATAAAACATTTCGAGATATACGTATTTTTGGAGAGCATAAAACTGTGAGAGGACTCGTGGGAGGTACATTAGTTGGTATGCTTATTGCGGTGCTTCAATCTTTGATTACGCCAAAATTTTTTGCAGCCTTACCAGCACACCCAATTGCCTTAGGTTTTTTACTCAGTTTTGGCGCATTAGTAGGGGATGCAGTGAAAAGTTTTTTTAAACGGCAACTCGGTAGAGCACCCGGAAAAGCCTGGTTTCCGTTCGACCAAATTGATTATATTCTGGGAGCAATATTTTTTAGCTTTTTTTATATCCGGTTATCGCTCTCCTTTTATATTCTTGCATTTATACTTTTTTTTGCGTTACACCTTGGGGTTACATATATTGGTTATCTACTAAAATTAAAAGATGATCCTATTTAATTCTGCTGTTTATAAATAACTGTGTAAAGAAGAAGAGTATTATTAGATGTACCAAGGAATATAGGAGCACTATTAGCTGGTAATACATTTCCCCAAACGATATCTTTTTGTGTTCCTGTATCCAAATCAAGCATTATAATCTTTTTATCATTAAAATCGATACCATATAATATATTCCCGTTTAAGAACAATTGGTGATTTGGAAAGGATGCTACTGTTAGTTTCTTTATAACTTCTTTTGATTGAAGATTTATAATCCATATTTCTGAAGAAGAAATAATGCCAACTGTTTTTTTATTACTGTTTAATACCAATTGTCCTTTTTCAACTGGTGTCGATGAAAAGTTAAATATTTCATTTTTAGAATTCGTATTATTCAATGGTAATTCATAGAGTGTGAGAAGTGTTTCGGAAGGGAAGTCTCCAGTTTCCATATTTACGTTCCGATCCACTAACAGTAAGCTCCCTTTTTCTTCAAGAACTCCGACATACCCTGGCCCATCAGCACAACCAAATCCGATAGTAACGATTTCCGTTTTTTGATTGCCTGTATATTTATAGATTGGTCCACCTCCGCCACACCCATCGCCACCAAAAGAAGACACAATATCTGAATTACCATATTTATATATATATGCAGTATTACTGTAAATTCCTGGGGGAATTGGTCCAAATTCACGCTTTGCTTTCGTTAAAAGATTAAATTCTTCTACAGTGAATTCGTAGTTTTCACCATATTCTTTTGGACCTTTCGTGATATACATATTCGGTGTGAATAACGCTTCTATTTTAGTAATCGCTTCATTTGGGTTACTAAGCTCATATACTTTTTCTACATTTTTTGCATCAAACGAATAGCGTAAGATTCTCGAATTATCGGCAAAGTATAATTTATTATCTTTACCTAAGCTTGGCTTGAGAACACCAAAGATTGAACTTCCAGGAAGCGAGTATTCAAATGTTTTTTGTAAGGCTTGGTTAGAGAGTGCATAGATTTCAACACGTTGCTCCCCACTATTTAATTCGTTAGGATCTACTGTAGGAAACACTGATTGAGTAATTTGTTGTGTGGGTGTCGGCTGAGGAGTATCTTTTTTCGTTTCTGAAGGTTTGCTAAAGCCCTTGCCGAGATAAAAACCGACAATAGGCCCCAAACAAATTAAAATAATAATGAGAAACATGAAGACAAATTTAGGTGATTTATGAGAAGAAGATTGTACAGGCATTTGCTGGGACATTGGGGAGGATGATTGAGTATCTTGATCCATAAATCTAGTATTTCAAAATCATTGAATAGAGTCAATGAGAGTATCTTTAAAATGTATACTTATCACAGAGCGGAGAATCTTCGTATCTCTTTCCATAAACATACACTGTGGCGTTTTCTACAGTGAAATGTAAATATATATTATTTTTCTCAAGATCGAAATCTTCCGAGGACCATTCTGGTGTTGCTTTAACATTCATCTTCGACGCTCCGTGAACTATCACTGTTTTTATGTCATCTTTTTCTTCTAATGAGAATGTTACGGGAGTACATGCATCATCAGTAGGAGAAGGAGTTTCTGCTGGAGTTTCAGTGAGTTGAGCAGTGGGCGTAGCCTGTGCTGTAGGCGTAATAGATAAGGTAGGAGATGGATTATCTAATTCTGGTAAACTTGTTTCAGAATTTCCTGTGCCGATAGCATGTATGTCGGTCGGTTCAATTGTAAGAGTTATCGTGGATGTCTCTAAAGAAAAGTGTATGGGTGTTTCTGTCGGATTAAAAGATCTAGCTGATATAGCACTACGGGCATAAGGAATAGTAGGTGTAACAATTTCGCTATATTTTCTCTGTGATAATGTACGCGTGGAAGCGTATGTGACAGTCACCAGAGCAACACCTAATAATAATACGGACACATTACGAGGGCGAAAAAAACCTGCTATTTTCCGTACAGACATAAAGCGGGTTAATTATACCATAAAGAGGTAAATATAAATTCAATCAATAATATAGATCTCTCGTTTTCTCTTTAATTTTTGCTAAAATA
Organism: Candidatus Levyibacteriota bacterium; assembly: GCA_041906785.1. Classification (GTDB taxonomy): domain Bacteria; phylum Patescibacteriota; class Microgenomatia; order Levybacterales; family UBA12049; genus CAYMDS01. Next base: position 2,953 of record JAYRIM010000029.1, on the reverse strand, counting down.
CAAGTATGATTACTACTTTATTATTCGATCTTGCCCGCGTATTACTTTTTCCTACAGATAAAACGTACAAAGGAGGGCTAAATGCATTACATAAGAATCTTTCAAAAGAGCAGAATTACTCATTTCTTAGTACATTTGAACTGAATAAAGAATTGCTCAATTATTTGAACACAATAAAAAGCATAAAGGAGTTATATATTTTTACTAGTGGTAGTATTCAAAACGCACAAGAAATCAGAGGCGAATTAGATTCTATATTTCGAAAGATATTTTCAGCAGAAGAGTTAGGATTCAGTAAAAAAGATCCACACGTATATACGAGAATTGCTGAATCAATTGGCAAGAACCCAGAAGAGATTTTATTTATTGACGATTCATTAGAGAATATTGAATCTGCTAAAAAGGCAAAACTGAAAACTCTACACTTTCATGGAGCTGAAGAGCTAATGGAGTATCTTAATAAGAATGTTTTGTCATAATAACAATATTAGTTAAATATGAAAGTAGTTGTTGCTTCCACAAATCCTGTTAAGATTAATACCACAGAAATCGGATTTGCGAAAATGTTTCCAGATACAACGTTTGAGATAAGCGGTGTCTCAGCACTATCAAATGTTTCAAATCAACCAATGAGCGAAGAAGAGACTTTGCAAGGAGCAACTAACAGAGCTGAGAATGTCTCGAGGCTTGTTCCAGAAGCTGACTTTTGGGTTGGTATTGAAGGAGGCCTCGAAGAAATTGATGGAGAATTTGAGGCTTTTGCATGGATAGTTGTGAAAGCAAAAAATGGAAAGGAAGGAAAAGGAAGAACAGGTTCATTTTTCTTACCAAAAAAGGTTGCGGAACTTATCAGACAAGGAAAAGAGTTAGGAGAAGCAGATGATATCGTTTTTGGGAGAATCAATTCGAAACAAACAACTGGAGCGGTTGGTATTCTTACAGGTGATGTATTAACACGAACATCGTATTATGAACCTGCTGTTATTCTAGCCTTAATACCGTTCAAGAATCCTTCATTGTATTAATAAAAACGCAGGTATTAGTACGTAACCCTCTGCACAGAGTAGAAAGACAGGTTATTGTAGATTTAATAAACTTTTGCCCCAACTACGACATCGCCCGAGTCGAGCGAAATTAGAATACATTCCCCATTTGTATTAGATGTTCCTAAGATTACAACTTCTGAGATATGAGTACCTATTTGTTTAGGAGGTAGATTCACAATGGCGACTACTAACTTGTCTAGTAGTTGTTCTGTTTTGTAACGAACTAAACTTGCAAGCGAAGTTTTCTTACCAAGTTCTTTACCAAAATCTATCGTTAGTTTGTGAGTAGTATATTTTGCATCTTTCAATTCTTCGATTTCAATTATCTTTCCAATTCGTAGATCATATTGCATATAATCTGATTTTATCAAAAATGACTATAAGAGTTGAATTAGAGTTAGCAAGCCTTGAGTAACTTTGTTGGAAAGTATTTCTCTAAAATAAGACAGATTTTGCTATACTTTTTTAATGATCACTTTTTCAATTGATCTATGTAGAGTAGATGAGGTCGATTTTATTCGTTCTATTCAGAAAGAGGTCTGGTTGACGACGTATCCCAATAAAGAATTTGGAATAACAAGAAATGATATTCTCGTATATTTTCAAGATAAAGAAAAAACAACAAAATGGATAAATGGTGTTAAAGACGCAATTGCGAAAAATAAATCACGTGGATGGACCGCAAAAGTAGACAATAAAATCGTTGGATACTCTTTTGCAAGAAAGAATGAAGATAAAAATAATATTAAATCTCTGTATGTACTCCCAGATTATCAAGGACAAGGTATTGGCAAGAAACTCATGGAAGAAATGTTTAAGTGGTTTGGTACTGATAAACCTATTGTATTAGAAGTAGCAACCTACAACAAAAGAGCCATTGATTTTTATAAATCTTTTGGATTTGTCGAAAAAGGTTCTATAAATAACAATGTAGCAGCATTATCAAGCGGTATAGTGATTCCTGAAATAGAAATGATTAAAAAAGTTTCTTAACCTGCCTTATTTTGCACATTTTCTTTCTCTAAAAGATACTCTTTGAGCATTGAGCGAAGCGTGCTTTTACCTTTTGTTGTTTTTAAATATTCCTCTCTGCGTTTAGCGTCTTTACTATTTCTATAAGCTTCGTAGTGGATTAATTCAAATGGAGCATAGTGTTTCGTTGATAATTCCTTTTTATTGTTATGTTCATCAAAGCGATTTTTAAGATCCTTAGTAAATCCAACATAAATGAAATCATAAGCTATGCTTTTGATTATATACACATAGAAAAATTTCATGGAGAAGTTTTGGGACGCACCAGTTGGTGCATCCCTCGCTTGTTATTTTACAATCTTCCTTTATTCAATACAGGCTCCTTATACATTGATTGGCGGAGTCGTGTACCGAATGGTACGCGGCAGGGCTGCCCGGACTCGAACCAGGAAAAGCGGTTTTGGAGACCGCCGTGATACCATTTCACCACAGCCCCATAAAAAAAGTCAAAAATCAAAATTCAAAACTCAAAAGTACTGACATTATAAACTTTTAAATTTTGACTTGCAATTTTGACCTTTGACTTTAACCTTTTTACTTTAACTTATCTGTCTCTTTATGATCAGTGACTTTTCGACAGGTTTGACAAAACTTTTTTAACACCAATTTCTCAGGTGTTTCCATCTTATTTTTCTCGGTAATATAATTACGAGATTTACAGACTTGACAGACCAATCCAATTTTTATTCGATGTTCTCCCTTTTTTGCCATACGCATTATTATACAGAAATACAGGCTTAGATACAATATCATGTACGGGTCATAGACATATTCGACATTCCTCCTTTCGATATGAGGTAATCCACTGGGGTTTTTAACCCGAGGGATTTATGAACCCGTTTTGTATTGTAGAATAGCAGATACTCAATGAGTTT
>JAYRIM010000028.1:0-285396 GCA_041906785.1 Candidatus Levyibacteriota bacterium | reverse complement strand
TCGATGAGCGTGAAACCTTTGAGGGCTGTGTGTTGTCGGTTATGGAGTGTCTTGTTTCGGGCAGTCATATTCTTTTTCTCTGTATTAAGTATTGTCATATCTTTCCCCCCTTGTCAACTGTGATTAAATAGATCAGTCTGATTATAAATTGATCACTACATCTGCTTCAGCAGTAGAGGTTTCTTGGACAGATACGTTTAAAACATTTTGTTTTATTAATGCTAAAAGAACTTCTTTCGCTTGTGATGAAAGATTTGAAGAAAATATAACCAACGCCTTACCTGTTGCGGGAACAGTACTAGGTTTCGTTATTATATTTGTAAATCCATTATTAAGGAAATCCTGTTTTATCAGATTCTGCTGAAGAGCTGTACCTCCGTTAATTAATACTTTCATAGATTCTTTATTTATAGCAGCCGACTCAGACGCTACAGGCGTTGGGCTCGGGGGAACTGTCGGAATAACAGGAGTAATTGGAATTGTTTGTTCTAATGAAGCAACTCTCCTATTTCTCGATGAAGAAAAGAAGGTTGTATAGGATAAAACACCAAGAACTAAAAGTAAACATCCGAAAATACTAACAAGGGCAATTTCACGTTTGGTAGTTATTTTCGTAGTCATTTGAATATGATGCATTTCAGGAATTGTTCTATCAAAAGATAATCTGTTCTCCTCCATCATACTGTTATGTTTAATAAGTTCATAATGTTTTATTATTTTCTTCGCTTTCTCAGCGTTCATTCCAGGAGCTGCAATTATTTCTTTATCGAGCATCGTAAAAGGAACAACTGCATCAATGATAAACAACTGCTTCGTTAACATGGATATTATTGTTTCGTAGAAATGCTTATTGCTCGCTATAACTTTCACACCTTTCGGAAGTTTATAATTTTTACTGGCAATTTCTTCAAATGGTACAGTTTCTAAAAAGATTTGAATTTGGCGTGCACGTTCTTCTAGAATAACGCTTCTTGATTCAGATGTCTGAACCTCTTTTTTAATTTCTAGTTTCTTATCTGCATTTTTTTTCTCCTCAGCTATCGGTTCAGGAGGAGCAGGGTCAAGAAATTCTTTCTCATAAATAATATCGGGTGAAAGTATAATCATAACTGTAGCAGGAGGGAGTTTCTGAGATTGAATAAAAGTAATTAATGTTTTTTCGAAGAGTTCTTCATTAATAATTTCCAATTCATTCACTGTTCCTTGTGGAAATTGAAACACATAGGATTGGCCACGATCTAGAAAATAGGTAAAACTCGTTCTATCAAGATATAAAACGCTTAATGATTTTTTATGTAATAGAGACATATTATTGTATTTCTTGCCATGAAGTAACTGTATAATACCCAGAGGTAAATGTAGCAGTTACTTGAATTTTCCGAACGAAATTCCCCACTCTTCCAGTAGAAAGGATTGTCGTCGGACTTCCAGGCGTTACTACTATGGTAGCAAATCCATCCCCTACAGGTAAATTGGTTTCTCCAGTATATGTAGGATCTCTAAGAACCCGTAATAATGCATTTTCTGCGCCGCTTTCTGCAACTATATAAGCCCGTGTCCCTTCCTGTATCTTCGTAGACGCACGGGAATTTAAAATAAGCAACATAACAGCCGCAGTCGTAATCGTCACTATTATCAAAACATAAAAGAGTAACGTAATCAATGCCTGCCCCCTTTGTAATTGAGAATAGGGAGTTGAGAATTGAGAATTTTTTACTGCAATATACAGTACTCGTATAATTTGTGATTTAAAATTTTTCATTTTCACTTTTCATTTCTAATTTCCTTATTATCTCCTTAATCCTATTGTTGTTTGAATTGTTCTCGATTCTGTCCCTTTTCTCTGCGTATATTGACTTGTTATTGTAAAGCTGACTTGTATGTTATCTTCAACTCCTCCGAGATTCCCATAATGAGTAAAAGAGAGATCTGATATAGTTACATCATAGCTATTTAAGGTAAATGACCCTGAAGTTGTTGTATAAACAAGATTTCCGCTTGCATCGGTATTATAAGAAATATTACCGCCAGTTATAGAAAGCGTTAATGTCGATCCTGTACTCCCTAGAGACGCAGGAGCCACTATACCTACAGCTCTTTCTATATCATATGTAAGACGTGAAATAATAAACTGTGCATCCCTATCAACGCTGGTTGTCGCATTCGATTCCAAATGCAAATCAACAGCAGATGAAAATAATCCTGCAAGTACCGACATGAATATTGTCAAAAGTCCCATATATAAAAGTAATTCAATTAATGTTGTTCCTACAAAAAAATTGCTTTGTTTAAGAAATCTTTTAACTCGTAACTTATAACTTGTATCTTGTGACTTCATATTTATGGTGAATAATTTATTGTGAAATCATTTAAAACAGGCGTGCTATTTTGATTTGATGATGTCATAAACACTTTATACCGGAAACACTGTCCGGGATTTGCATATCCGGAAGGACCAGTAAGCGGAAATGCCACAGATTCACCAGATGCAGGTGTAAAATAGTACGCGGATGAACCGACTGAAGGGTTTGTCGGATCTGGACCTACATATGTATAACCCCCTGTAGACGGACAGGATCCGTTTACTGTTTTCGCGATAGATACCTGAAATTTTATAGTAGTATTCGCTGGATAACTGAACGTTGCAGAAAATCTATTATTAGCAGTTTCATATCCAGGGTTAAATGTTTGTGATTCAAATTCTCCATTTGAAGCATATGACCCTCCCGGTCCTCCCTCTATAATTTTAAATTCTTTATTAGCATCAGCAGTAACAATATAAGAATATGCATCTCCGTCAGTTTCAAGAACAGATGCGACATCGTGTATAGCAATTGCGTTTCCATTGCTGTCAACAACATCTTCTTGTCCACAAGAAGTGGGATTGCTCTCGTTAGAAATATCTATCACTTGATATTCTATACCACCACTCCCCACTATAATTGCACGATTTCCAGGTACGACTGTTATCCCTTTTGGATCCATTCCGCTAGTATCATAACTACCGACCATAGGTCTGCTTCCTGTTTTCGTCGAGACATTAACAATAAACATCTCTCTTTGAGAACTATTAGTTGCTGTAGCTACATACGCTCGATTTCCTGAGGAATCCACAAAAACGTCTTTTCCAGCAGAACCAGGTAGATCTGCCCATCCAACAACTGTCAGATTAGAAGAATTGCTAACATCGATGATTTGTAATTCACGTGTTGATGAATTACTAGTTACATAGATATAGTTACCTACTCCATACATACGAGCCCCTGTACCTGTCAGCGTTACTCCATTTAAGTCAAGCCCAGGACGTGATCCTGTTTTGCTTGAAAGATCAAAGTTGTATAAAGTGCTTCCTGAAATAACGTAGCCTATATTATTTAAAACGAATATTCCTGTTCCACTTCCGTTACCAGGTGCATTAAAATATCCGGATTCATTATACGTAGAACCAGAGATGTTAATAATGACCACTTCTTTCGAGTTTGTATCGGTTGAAATGTAACCATAATTCGTCTCACCAAATACATCATTCGTTTTATAACCATCAAATGTACTTCCAAGATTAGGGACAGGAGGATGTGTATTAGATATATTCATACCCATAAAAGATAAACCTGAAGCGTTTTCACCCGTACCTCCGAATGCTTTTCCTTCAATTGCTGTAATTGAGCTTGCATATCCGCTTCCTGGTAAATCAAGTGTGGCGGAACCACTAGAGAGAAGATTTGGTTGACACCAATCACTATTTCCTCCTGAACCTAAAATAACTTCTCCGTCGTTTGAAACTGCTGGAGGATTTGTCGCCCGGACAGTTGTGCCTGTTAAAACACCAGCATTAAACTGCGTTTGCGTAGTTTCAACATACGAATCATTTTCCAAATAGCGTGTTAAATACAATGTTGATTGCACAGAAGAGGCAAAAGGCTGGTTCCAAGAAACAATAATTACAGCTTGACGGGTAGAATTATCTAATGTACCTACAGTTGGTGGCAACACTATAGCACCGTTTAATCTATATACTTGACCCATTGTAATACTTGTCGTGAACCCATTAATAGTTGCGCTACCGGTCGCTAACTCCCAAGAACCATTTGGCAACAAATGTGGATAATACGTTCCTGTCGCATATAGATTGCTCCACCCTTTTTCCCTCACGCTTCTGACTGCCTCATATGCTTCCTTCATATATGTAAGAGCCTCAAGTCGCTGACGCTGCTGTGCTCTTCCATCCCGAGTCGCCATTATTCCCGCTACTAATCCAGGGAAAATCAAAGCCGCTATACCAATTGCGACGAGAAGCTCGACAAGAAGTTGCCCCTTTTGAAATTTAGAATTAGAAATTAGAAATTGAAAATTGGTAATTCTCATTAATTTACTGCTGTAACAACACCATATTGATTTAGATAAATGGTTTTCTGTATTCTTGTTGTGTTTTCCCTAAGAACAATATTTGTCGCTCCTCCTACTGATTCCCCACTATTTCTGGAAAAAATAATATCATTGCCAGAAACTACCTGAACATTGTCTCCTAAAGAAACTGTAAATAATGCTGTTCCTGCCGGGCTATATGTCCCGCCATGAAAAAGAATATATGAAGTTTGATTAAAATGTACTCCATAATCATCCCGAATAAGTCTTCCTTCAGTATCTCCAACCATAGCTTTTAATTGTTGCTGTCGTAAATCGCCAATAAGAATTTCTATGGTTGTTTGCAGTGATGTGCGTTGTTTTACATTTACAACATTTAATGTGGTAAAAATAAGTAGTGAAGCAAAAATGGTAACTGTAACAATCAATTCAACAAGCGTAAAACCAGAAGCAAGTTTCCGATTTCCAGTTTCCAATTTCCAATTATCCGTAATAGAAATCCAATTTTTAAGTATTTTCAGCCGGAGGCTGATCCGCCTTTGGCGGAGACATTTGAAATTTGACATTTGAGATTTACCTTGCTCCTACTTCGCCAATAATTCCGTAGATAGGAGCAATAATAGCTAACATCATGCCACCAATCATGCCACCGACGAAGACGAGCATAACAGGTTCTATAAGAGCAGTAACGAGTTTTATGGTATTTGAAACTTCGTAATCTAGATAATCTGAGGCGTCTTGCATAGATTTATCTAATGAACCGCTTTTTTCTCCTGCTTCAGTTATCTTAATCATAATATTAGGAAAAATATGTTTATATGTCTTAAATCCATCAGATACTTTTTTTCCAGATACTACTGTCTCTTTCGTAAATGCGATTGCTTTAGCGACTTCCTTCTTCACTACAACTTCTTGTGTTAGTTCCAACGCATTCGCTATCGGTATGCCTGCTGTAAGAAGTAAATATAAGCTGCGTGTAAAACGAGTAAGATCTATCTCTCGTGCAAGTTGAGAGACATAAGGAAATGAGAAAAACATCCCTAAAACTGCTCGCTTTTTCTTTTTATAAAGAAAAATAAAACCACCAATTATTAAAACAGTTCCTAAAATTACAGGAATTGTATATCTAAGTAATGTATTTGACATAAAAATGAGAATTCTCGTCGGAAGAGGAAGCTCTACAGTCAAACGTGAAAAAACCTGTGCTATTTTTGGTACGACAACGACAAGAATCATAACCAATACAGCCAAAAAAACTACTAAAATAAAAACTGGATACACAAGAGCAGACTTTATCTTGTCATTAAATTCAATATCCTTTCTGATAACATCTACCATGTCTTTTAAAGTAACATTTAAAGTTCCTGCTTCTTCTGAGGCTTTAACTATATTTACAGTTACTTTATCAAAAACTTTCGGAAACTTGGCAAGTGTCGTATAGACACGTTTCCCTTGAATTAAGTCTTCTTTTAATGTGTCAAGAATTTTTTTTTGATTTCCCTTCGCCCCTTCCAGTAAAGAATCAACTGATTCTAGAATAGGAATTCCTGCCGAGAGCATTGTTCCTAGGTTACTGATCAGTGCGATTTTGTTATTATTTGACAATGATACATTTTCCGTCTTCATATACCTATTTATATCTAATTAAACAGCCTCCCTCTTTTAAGCAAACTGACAACTGATAACCGACAACTCATAACTGGTTACAATGTTTCAACTTTTGTGACTCTTAATACCTCTTCAATCGTGGTTTGGCCTTTTACTACTTTATCTAAACCGTCATCGAGCATTGTGGTCATTCCTTCTTTCAACGCCTGTTTCTGAATGACATCAGAGTCTTGCTTACTCGTTATTAAATGTTTGATTTCTTTTGATACCTCTAGGACTTCAAAAACACCAAGTCTCCCAGCATAACCTGTGTTATGGCATACCTTACATCCCTTCCCTCTATAAATACGTACTACGCGGTTTCCGCCAAAATGTTTTATAAGTAGATCGTCAGATAAATTCTGCTTTAGCTCATTTTTTTCAACTTCCACAGACATTTTGCACATTTCACAGATTTTACGTACAAGACGTTGCCCAACGATAACGTTTACAGTAGAAGCGACAAGAAATGGCTCTACCTTCATGTCGATCAGACGGGGTAAAGCTGTAGCAGCGTCATTTGTATGTAACGTTGAGAGAACCAAATGGCCGGTAAGCGCAGCGTTCACAGCTATTCCTGCGGTTTCACTATCACGGATTTCTCCGACGAAGACTATATTCGGATCTTGCCTAAGAATTGAGCGCAGTCCATTCGCAAACGTAAGATTCGTTTTTTGATTTACTTGAATTTGATTTACACCTTTAATTCTATATTCGACAGGGTCCTCGATCGTCGTGATATTTTTTTCCCGGGTATTAAGAATTTTTAAAATCGCGTATATACTGGTTGTTTTTCCAGAACCTGTTGGACCGGTAGAGAGAATCATGCCAAATGATTTACTGTACGCATTATTTACCTTTTTCAAATCACTCTCATTCATACCTAGATCGACAAGTGAAAACAATTTTAAGCGCGATGTTAGTAGTCGCAGAACAATTTTCTCACCTTCAGCGATAGGTAAAATAGAAACACGGATATCGATTTCATCAACATCCACCTGCATCCTCATTTTTCCGTCCTGAGGAGCCAAATGTTCATCTGTACGTAAACGGGAAAGCACTTTTATACGTGTTGTTATCTGATCATGAAGTGATTTAGGGAAGACCAACACATCATGGAGAATACCATCTATTCTAAAACGGACAAGTGAATTCTTTTCTTGTGGTTCGATATGGATATCTGAAGCATTATCATGATATCCATATGTAATGATCGCATCCAGTATTTTACCGACTGGGGCATCATTCAGAATAACTTTCCCTGGAGTCTCAAGATTATCTTTAATATAGGTATCAAATGTTTTTTGTAAATCCTTTTTATACACACGTAACACATCATAAATATCACGCTCAGTAGCAAAGTATGGAATAACTTTTTGACCAGTTTTTTTACTGATCATTTCCTGAATTTCTTTATTTGAAGGGTCAGCCATCGCGATCTTTATTCCTTCAGCATCACGTGCGAAAGGAATAAGTTTTTGTTTTCTCGCAACACGTTCAGGAATGATCTTCGCAACTTCAGGAGGAATAGATAGTTTTGAAAGTGTAACAAAAGGAATTTTAAAATAGTCTGCGATTAAGACTCCCAGCTGTTCATCAGTAATAACATCCTTCTCAATCAAAGCCTCTTCAAGCGAAAGACGGGAGTTTTTAGCAAAATTTGTAATATCGGCTAATTTCTCATCAGTGATTAAGCCATTCTTCTTAAGAATTTCAATAAGTTGTTCTTCATCTATATACATACAGGCAGGAAAGGTATCTTCTTAATCAATTATCAATTTGACATTTGACATTTGACATTTGACATTTAATTACATGTTACATGGAAAATGTTATATGTTACAAGATGTCAGACTCAACCAATGAGTTTTTGTATTTTTGAAAGAAGCTCGTCAAAATTAAAAAACGTCTTATGGATAAAATCTTCAGCACCAAGCTCTTTTGCTTTTTGGACATCTTGCTCCTGACCTAACGTTGAAAACACAATGATAGGAATATGTTTTTTACCTGCAGAATCTGAGATTTCCTGCAAAACAGCAAAACCATCTTTCTTAGGCATAACAAGGTCAAGCAGTATTAAATTACACGCTATTTGTTTATACTTCGATAAGGCTTCAGTACCATCAGCCGCAACTTCAACAGTATAACCTTTTTCTGCTAGTTTTGTGGCGTAAAATTTTTGGAAAAATGCATCATCATCTGCAAGTAATATTGTTTTCATGTTATTTCGACTCCTAATACTTTTTTAAGTTCAGATGTCATTTCATCCAAACTTTCAGGTTCATTATCTGATTCTTTCAATGACTGAAATGTCTGAGACATGGTCTGTATCGCATCTTTTATTACTCCAGCTTTTTCACCAGGAAAGGAAGATTTCTCTTCCATAAGAGCTTTAAAATATTTTTCAAGAACAGTTACATACATCCCGAAATGTTGGTAGTTCATGACAAATGATTCACCTTTTAATGAATGGAAATGCCTGTGAAGTTCTGTTATGACTGCCACCTGTTCTGTAGAAGTCAATACATCATCAAAAAGATTTTTAATCGCAGTTATATGTTCTTGAGCTGTCTGAATATATAAATCTCTAAACTTTTTTCTATCGTCCATAGATCTTTTTATTATAAAGCACTTCTATTGTAAGTACAACTAAATGAAGAGATTCTCACTTGATAATTTTATGTACCTTACCCATAATGAAAGTATGAGAGCAAAAGCAAGTTTTATCTTGTGGTTTTCAGACGTGGAAAAAGATGATAAGCAGCTTGTAGGTGAAAGAGGAGTTTTTCTGGGAGAAATGACTAAGGCAGGATTTTTTTTACCGAAGGGATTCATTATTTCTTCAAAGGCGTATTTTTCTTTTTTAGCAGAGAATAATCTCGCAACGAAAATTAATTCAATTCTAGCGGGAATGGATGTAACACAGACCGATGCAGTGATGCAAGCATCAGCACGCATTAAAAAGTTAATACTTGATGCGACTATTCCTGAACGGATGATCTCTGAAATCCGCACGGCATACAAAAGTATTGGAAATCTTTTAAAAGAGCCGCAAGTTTTAGTGAGAGCATCTCTTATACAAAATAAAGATCTTGTATCAATACTTGATACGAGCATTGAAACAGTCTATACGATAGCAGGTGATACAAATCTTATGCTCACTATTAAGGAAGCATATGCTTCTCTTTTCGATACTGGACGTATTACTCATCGAACAAATAAAAAAATAAATCACTTTGCAGATGGAATTGCTATTACTGTTCAAAGAGTGATTAACGGACAGTTATCAGGCATGCTTTTTACTGAGGATCCAGTAACGAATGATAATTCTAAACTTGTGATTGAATCGGTACCTGGGCCAAGCATCGCTTTAATGAAAGGATCAATCACACCTGACTATTATGAAATATCTAAAAGAGATTTCCTAGTAGAAAATAAAACATACGGATCAGATTTTTCTTCAACGAAAAAAATGAAAAAGTTAAAAAAACATTTATCTGACAATGATCTTTTAAAACTAGCTGAAACTGGGAAAAAAATTGAAAAGTTATTATATTTTCCTCAGGAAATTGAATGGACTATGGAAAAAAATATACTGTATATTACAGATGTCCACCCTCTAACAAACGTGCAAAATAATACTATAAAAGATAATCCAACAGAAATGCACATATTGGCAAAAGGTACTCCCATTTCTCCTGGAATTGTTTCAGGACCTGTACAATTAATTCCTGCGAAAAACCCTCGTATTGAAAATACTATTGTTGTTCTTCAAGAACCATCTGAGAAATATATTAAAATTTGCAAACGCGCGCTAGCAGTCATTGCAGGCTCAGGTGGTAAATCATCACACGTCGCAGCATTTCTGAGAAGTTATGGTGTTCCATCAGTCTTTGGTATAAGGAACATAGAGAAAGTTGTTTCAAATGGTCAAATCATTACAGTAAATGGGAAAAGAGGAGAAATTTACTCTGGAAGTTACTTACATGCTAGCGCATCAGAGAGAGTTAGGCCTCAAAGAACAGCTACGAAACTTTTCGCAGCACTTAATCAAATAGAACAAGTGCATGAATATTCTGAAATTACAGTTGATGGTTTTTTTCTCTCTCATCCAGAAAATTTTCTTTTACAACCGACACATCCAAAAAAGCTTGCTCATGCCAAAAAAACGATCTATAAAACTGACGTTATCGATAGACTCGATCAATTTCTCACATCTGTCGAACCTAAACCTGTTCTCTACAGTCTTACTGATCTAACCAGTGATAGATATAAAAAACTCGATGGGGGAAAAGAGTATGAACCCCAAGAGAATAATCCACTCATCGGATACAGAGGTGCTTTTCGGGCAATACATGATCCACTTCTTTTAGAACATGAACTTACTCTAATGCAAACATTGAGAAACAAAAGAAAACGGAAAAATATCTGGGTTATTTTACCTTTTGTGCGGTCAGTCAAAGAACTCCAGGAACTAAAGAAAGTACTCGCTGCTAAAGGATTATATCGTTCACCGACTTTTAAGATTTTTATGAGTGTTAATTGTCCAGAAAATATTCTTAATATAGAGTCTTATCTGAAAATTGGTATAGATGGTTTATCTATGAATGCAGACATTCTGTCGTCGCTGGTTTTAGGCATAGATAATGAGAATCTCGAGTTAGCACATATATTTAATCCTGCTGATAATGCTATAGTAAAGCTATATGAACTCTGTATTCATGCTGCTCATAAGCAACGCCTACCTATTTATATTCATGGAGAATCGGTTTCTCGCTCTTCAGACCTTTTAGAAAAACTTGTCCAAGCTGGAGTTTCTGGGATAACTGTACCGATTGCCATGATCGGCGCAACACATGAAATTATTACTGATACTGAAACCCGAATAATAACCCGAATTCGTTAATATGGGAAAAATTAAAGATATATTTGGCACTGAAATATTTGACAGTCGTGGTATACCCGCGATTGAAGTAACTGTCGTTACAGATGATGGTTTCCAAGCTTCTGCATCTTCTGCTACAGATACAAATCCATTAAAAGACGGAATAAAGGACCTGCGAGATATAAATGACCAGCGATATAAAGGCTATGGACAATTACAGACAATTCATGTGATCGATTCAGTCATAAAACCAAAATTACTCGGGAAAGACACGTATAATCAAAGAGAAATTGATAAATTGCTTATCAGTCTAGATCCTACTCCTGAAAAAAGAACTGTCGGCGGTAATACACTTCTTAGTACTTCAATCGCTGTCGCGAAAATCGCTTCAATGGGAATGGGTAAACCGCTTTTCTCTTATTTACATACCATTATTGATGGAAATGAAATAAAGTTACCTACTCCTTTTTTTACAATTATTGACGGCGGTGAACATGCGCATTTCAGCACTGATTTTCAGGAGTTTTTAATTGTACCCGGATCATTCAAATCATATGATGAATCACTATTATTAGGAATTTCCATCCATGATGGCGTTAAGGACATTCTTTTACGAGAAAACATTCTCCCTTTTGTCGGCGAAAAAGGCGGATTCGGACCATTATTAAGTACAAATGAAGATGCTTTTATTTTAATTTCCCAGGCTTTAGAAATGTTAAATATTCGTTTAGGTTATGATGTATATCTCGGTATAAACTGTTTTGCAAATAGTTTTATGAAAGAAGGTTATTATAAATTGAAAGATAGATCGGCATCTCTCCATACTTCAGAGCTAGTAGAATATTATAAGGATCTAGCAGAGAGATATCACATTTTATATTTTGAAGACCCACTCGCTGATACTGATTTAGAAGGATGGCTTTCGCTTTTTATGGCATTAAATACTGATGCAATTATAAGTGGTGATTATTACACAGGATCTAATCCTCTCAAAATCCAAACTGCATTAGATAAGAAAACGATTAATGGAATTGTTATAAAACCTTCATTTATCGGTACTGTGACAGAATCACTAGCAGTCGCATCAATTGCTAAATTAGCAGGTTTAAAAATAATTGTTTCAGATAGGACAGGTGAAACGGATGATACATTCCTTGCAGATTTTGCTGTAGCTATAGGAGCAGATTATGTCAGTTTTGGAGCACCAGTTCGTGGTGAACGAGTTGCAAAATATAATAGATTGCTGAAAATTGAAAAAGAACTACAAATGGAAAAGTAGCACATACTCCCCTTTCGGTTTTGTCTTTTTATAATGTTCTAGTGCTTCAGATATTTTCTCTCTCCTTTTTGATTCATAAACTTTTGTTAGTTCTCTACAAATAACAATTTGAATATCTCCAATAACTTCTAGCAAATCCTCAAGAGTAGTGATAAGTTTATGAGGTGACTCAAAAAAAATAATTGTTTCATTTATATATTCTTGGGTTTTTCTAATATTTTCGAAAAACGTTTTTCTATGTCCTGGTTTCCGTGGAGGATATCCTAAAAAGAAAAATTTATCAGTCGGTAACCCAGAAACGACAAGCGCTGAAATCACAGATGATGGACCTGGAATAGATTCTACTTGTATGTCTTCTTTAATACATTCGCGAATGAGTTTAAATCCGGGATCTGAAATCGCTGGAGTCCCCGCATCAGAAATTAATGCGATATGTAATCCATTTTTTAACGCTGTAATAATTTCTGGTATTCTCAGATGCTCATTGTGTTCATGATACGAAACAAGTTCAGGTCGGTGATATGTCTCACCTTCTGTAAATATCAAATTATGATATCGTTCATCAAGTACTTGCAGAAATGTTCCAGCTCTTCTGGTATCTTCACAGGCTATCGCATCAGCGTGCATAAGCGTCTTCAAGGCTCTAATACTTATATCTTCAAGGTTTCCAATTGGAGTAGCGACAATATATAAAATTCCCATGGGCGTATTGTAGCAGATATAACAAAACAACCAAAAATAGCCTATAGTTTGACTTCCGAACGCTTTTATAGTATATTACGCTTAGTCAGCCGAGGAGCTGACAGTCGATAACCTGAGGAGAATCTACATGGATCGCAGATTCAGGTTTCTCGTCGCTCTCCTGACTGTTATTGTAGGCCTAGCCCTACTAGTTGCTGGACTTGTCTTTGTGGGAGGTCTGATTACCGCAGCGCTTTGGCGCTGGTTGGTACCTGACCTCTTCAGCGGCCTCGTCGCCGCAGGCTTGTTACCAGAGACTATCTCATGGGTTCAAGGCTGGAAGTTGAACATTCTTCTTTCGTCTCTGGGATTGGTATTCAAATCCCCAGAGGTGATCAAGGAGGTTCGCAACTTCTACTACTTTATCATCAGCAGGTAATGCGACCCGGGGCGGTGGAAAGGTGGAAGCGCGCAGCGCTTCATCTACGCGACGTCCGTCGCGCATCCACTAGACTGCCGTCCCGGCAGTTTCCAAAAACTGTTCTAATTTCTTAATTGCTCGTAATCTCGGTGAAGTCAAATCATATTCTTCTTTCGTTAAATCAGCTCTGGTCTTAGTATAACCTTCTGGAGTGAACATATTATCCCAACCAAATCCATATAGCGACTGTACGCTACTTGGACGCGTTGCAATTTTCCCTCTTAGCTTACCTTCAAAAATATGAAGTTCTTTACCATCATAAAGACCGAAAGTTGCAACTGCCACAGCAGATCTATCATTAGAACCATCAAGCAATCGACAGAAATCTTCAGGTGTCATCACTTCGATAAACCATTTAATAAATGGACCGGGTAAACCATGCATTGCTGAACATGTAACTGATACGTCATCAACAAGAATCGGTGAACCTACATGTTTAAATGCTTCTTCTGCTTTATATCGGATAATTTCTTTTAAATCCAATGATTGAATCTCGGGAACGCTAAGCTTTTGGTGTTTTAGTGGGAAATGCAGATGTTCTGAGAGTTGTTTCGCTTTAGCCAAATTACCCGTGATAAAAGTTAAGGATTCAATCATACTTCTTGCTTGATAAGTTCAAAACGAGGTACAGATTTTCCATCAACTACTACATTCTCCTGAAACATTTTTCTCGGGCGAATCCATAGTTCTACTTTTCCTGACTCTTTACCTTTATGTTTATACACCACAAATTCTTCGAGTGTTTCGCTATGTTTTGCGACTCCTACAACTGTGTAGATTCCTCCCTTAAAATGTCTGTATTTCCCTTTATGTAGTGATTGTATGAACTGAGTATAGTTGAGGTCTTAAGGTATTACAAGAAGAATAATTAAAATTTTCTAACGAGGCCGACAACTTTCCCCTGTATTCGTAATGAATTCGGATATATTGGTTCCATAGCACTGTTTGCTGGTCGGAGGACGACTCTCCCATCCTCTTTATAATATCGTTTTAAAGTCGCCAGATTATCATCGACAAGCGCGACCACAATTTCTCCGTTCGAAGCATCATGTACTTTTTCGATAACGACGAAATCCCCATCGAGAATTCCATCTTCGATCATGGATTCTCCTTTAACCTGTAAAACATATGCTGTTTTTTTACCGCTAATTAGTGATGCTGACACCTGGAAGGTAGCATTAGGATCTGTATGGGGTTCTAGAGGTCGCCCGGCAGCGATGAAACCCATAAGAGGGAGTTCAACTGACGGTTGCACAGTCATCGTCACTGATGAAACATTCTCATGAAGAATTTTTAAAACCCGGGCATTTCCATCAACCTTCTGCACATACCCTTTATCGACAAGCGTTCTGATAATCGCATGAATTGTCGAAACGCTCCTATGACCAGTAGCTTCTGCCATTTCTTTTAATGTTGGGGAATATCCATGCTGCCGCTGGAATTGGGCAAGATATTCTAGAAGTTCTCTTTCTTTTTTGTATAGTACTCCTGGCATATGTTATTAAAAAATATACGATAATTCGTATATTTTTTCAATAAGACAAAGTGATACACACCAGATCAAAATTATTGTTTAGGTAGAAGTTTCGTAATCGAGCTGGTACAATATCCCCATGAAATTTGAACTTGTCTCACATTTTAAACCAACTGGTGATCAACCGCAGGCGATCGACCAATTAACCAAAAACCTCCAGAAAGGCGTAAGAAACAACGTCCTTCTGGGTGTGACAGGAAGCGGAAAAACATTTACCATGGCGAATGTCATTCAGAAAGTACAAAAACCGACCCTTATTATTTCTCATAATAAAACGCTTGCAGGACAATTATATCAAGAATTTCGGGATTTCTTTCCGAGGAACGCTGTTTCATATTTCGTTTCTTATTATGATTATTACCAACCAGAAGCTTATGTACCCCAGACCGATACGTATATAGAAAAAGAAGCAGAAATTAATGAAGAAATAGATAAACTCCGTTTATCAGCTACCACAAATCTCCTGACGAGAAATGATGTCATAGTTGTCGCTTCAGTTTCCTGTATTTACAACCTCGGTTCTCCTGTCGAATATGGAAAATTTATTCTCGAACTGCGGAATGGAATGAAAGTTGAACAAAGAGATATTCTAGTAAGACTTACAGATTTACAATATGACCGAAATGATTATGAATTCAGAAGAGGTACATTTAGAGTGAGAGGAAATGCGATTGATCTTTTTCCCGCTTATGTAGATTACGGGATTCGTATGGAAGTTACTGGAGATAAAATAACTAAACTCTATGAATTTGATCCGCTTACAGGTGACACCATCCAAATACTTGATGCTACAGTAATTTACCCAGCCAAGCATTATATGACTGATCCTCGCACATACCACGACGCGTTTGCCAGGATTAAAAAAGATCTTGAAGTACGTACAGAACAACTGAGAGTAGCAGGAAAACTTCTTGAAGCTCAACGCCTAAACCAAAGAACAAATTTCGATTTAGAAATGATTCGAGAAGTCGGTTATGTCAACGGTATTGAAAACTATTCTGCATATTTTGATGGTAGACAACCTGGTGATCCACCGTATACTCTGATCGATTATTTTAATGCAAATAGTAAAGATTGGTTACTTGTTGTTGATGAATCGCATATAACTATTCCACAGATCAGAGGTATGTATAGAGGAGACAGATCCCGAAAAGAAGTGCTTATTGATTACGGCTTTCGTCTTCCTTCTGCATTAGAAAACCGTCCACTACGATTTGAAGAATTTATGAGGCATGTAAATCAAGCAGTCTATGTATCTGCCACTCCTGACGAGTATGAAGTTTCCCTAGCAAAAACTGAATCTGATAATGGAGTCGTAGAGCAGCTGATTCGTCCAACAGGACTCGTGGATCCGAAGATATCAGTAAGGCCTTCCCAAGGACAAATTGATGATTTAATAAATGAAATTGAAAAAAGAGTTAAAAAACATGAAAGAGTTCTTGTGACTACATTAACGAAAAGAATGGCTGAAGAACTTACTTCTTATTTAGAGGAGAAAAAAATAAAAGTAACATATTTACACTCAGATATTATTACATTGGAGCGACAAGATGTTCTGGATAACCTTCGTTTAGGAAAATTTGATGTTCTCGTAGGAATTAACCTTTTACGTGAGGGGCTGGATCTCCCAGAAGTATCACTCGTGGTGATCTTAGATGCCGATAAGGAAGGCTTTTTACGAAGCCGAAGTTCCCTCATTCAAACCATGGGTCGTGCTGCACGGCATGTCAATGCCGAGGTTATTCTTTACGCAGATGTAATGACAAAATCTATGAAACAAGCAATTGACGAGGTAGAGAGACGACGGGAAATACAACTATCATATAATAAAAAGAATGGCATTACACCAAAAGGAATTGAGAAGGAAATCAGAAAGAAACTCATAGATGAAGAAGCGAAAGAAAAAGAAGAAAGAGAAAAGCAGAAAAGACAGAATGTTGAATTTATGCTTCAGTTAAGCGATAAAGGTGTTCTTCTGCCAGATGAACGGGATGAGTTGATTAAGAAACTTCGAAAAGAAATGAGAGAAGCTGCTGGAAGATTAGATTTCGAAACTGCTGCGGCGATACGAGATCGAATTAAAACAATAGAGACTAAATAGGTAGTTCTAAGATACTTGCGACCTCACGTTGCTTATCTTCATCCCAATCAATTGACTTTCCCTCATCTACAGAAGTACTTTCTTCGCCTAGACCTAAATGCATACGCTTATACATTCGTCCATTATTTATTCCATATTCATACCACGCAGAAGCTTTTACTCCGTCTCTTTCTCCATAAAGAGCGTACGTACTAATCAGTCTTGTTTCTTTTGGTACATTATCTTGCGTATCGTTACCACTTGCAACAGGGGTATATCGTTCTATTTGCGCTCTTGGTTCACCATTCTCACTAAGCGTTGACCTCTCAACCATTAAATTATTTACTCTTCCTCTACTATCTTCAACAGCCTGAGCTCTCTCTGGAACTTCGCTCTCAGGCTCTCTTGCAGCACTGATACGATGTTCTGCTTCTCTATTAATTAATTGAGGAGTAATTACAAGTGTATGTCCTATTTCTCGCCTTAAATCCTGTTCCATGTAGAAGTTATGTTAAGCATGCTCAATATAGATCATATTTGTTGAGCCTCGTTTCCCAAATGGTAATCCTGCGACAATAACAAGCGGTTCTCCTTCTTTCAAAGGTATTACAGGGTTTGTTCTCGCAACTTGTCTAGCCTGTTTCATCATGTGATCGAAATTTTTTGTTGGCTCGATTTTAAATGAATATACTCCAGCTGTAAAATTCATGTTTCTCCAGGTCGATTCATTAGGTGTTAAAACAAGAATAGGTTGTGATGATCGGTGTCTTGAAATTCTCCGAGCAGTTGCACCGCTTTCAGTAAAAGCAATAATAGCCTTTGCCTGAAGGTCTTCTGCAATAGATCCGACAGAAGAACTAATTGCATGAGCAATATTTTTTTCATGCGGATATGTTCGTTGTGATACATGAGGCGTCGTCTCTCGAATTATTCTCGCCATCATTTCTACTGTTTCTACAGGAAAACTACCGGCAGCTGATTCTCCTGAAAGCATAACAGCATCTGTACCATCAAGAATCGCGTTTGCCACATCAGTCACTTCTGCACGAGTCGGAATAGGATTCGTTGTCATAGATTCTAACATTTGTGTTGCTGTAATAACTGGTTTCGCTTTTTCTAAACACATTTCTATTAATCTTTTTTGAAGGAAGGGAATTTCTTCCATTGGTACAGCTAATCCTAGATCACCTCGCGCTACCATAATACCATCCGCAGCATGAACAATTTTCTCTATTTCCTCAATACTCTTCATTGTTTCAATTTTCGCAATCAATAAGTGGTTTGAATTTTTCGGAAGCAATTTTCTGACAAGCTCCACATCTCTCTCTGATTGAACAAAGGATATTGCAATCGCATCTGCACCGTTTTCTAGAACAAACTCAAGATCTTTTTTATCTTTCTCCGATAAACCTTGGCTTGCAAGTGAAATACCTTGTGCGTTAAACCCTTTTCTAGGTTTAAGTAGTCCCCCAACCAATACTTTTGCGACAACTGAAGAATCTGATTTTTTTACAACTTCAAGTTTTAGTTTTCCGTCATCAATAAAAATTTCTGCACCTTTAGCTAATTGAGGAACGATAGATGGGTAGTTTAAAGAAAAACGCGTTTTATTACCTTTTATAGTTTCTTTAACAATAAGTACTTCTTGGTCTTTCTCGATGATTACTCCTTCATCCATGTCGCCAATACGTATCTTCGGACCTGCAAGATCGCCGAGAATAGCAAGAGGTTTTTTTAATTTTTTTTCAGCATTTCTTACTGAACTTATTCTAGTAAGAATTTCTTCTCGGGTTGCATGAGAGAGATTGATGCGAAATACATTTACTCCAGCATCAGCCATCCGGAGTATAGTATCAGGATGATCGCTGGCAGGTCCAAGCGTGGCTACAATTTTTACTTTTTTAGGAATCATACGAGACTTATGTTTTCGACATGTTCAATTGTACTGATTTTGTTATCATTATTCAAGATAACGCTTATAGCATCAATACGTAAACTTTTCGGTAGCTTGGGATGAAGCATCGTATAAAACTGTGCAGTAGAGGTCAATTCCCGTAATTTCCAGGGAGTTATAGCTTCTAATGGGGTGCCAAACCGTTCTGATTTTCTCGTTTTAACTTCGATAAAAACGAGTACTTCATCCTTAATTGCTATGATATCGATTTCCCCATACCGTTGCCGAAAATTTCGTTCAATAATTCTATATCCTTTTTTTTGAAGATATTCAGTTGCCAGATCTTCTCCTAAAACCGCTGTTGGATTAACTATTTTCATGAAGGTTTATTGTTCGAGCGAGTGCAATTGAGCCGAGAACTGAAAACCTCTCGACTTCGCTCGAAGAATAAATTATTTGGAGTTTCTGAGGTATGTCAACTTTGCTCTTCTTATTCGATCTTTTGGTTTCGCTTTTATTTTTATTTTCTCTATATTAGGTGAACCTATTGGCCATATGCGTTCTACTGCTACATCGCCTACCAATTTTCTAACAGTAAAAGTTTTATTTTCACCACGTCCGCGAATTCCAAGAACGACACCCTCAAACATCTGTGTACGTGTTTTTTCACCTTCTGTTATTTTCTGGAAAACTTGAATTGTATCTCCTGGTTGGAAATCTATTTGCTGTACCATAGGCTCTATTATACCGTAAATCTAAGCTTTTCACAATATTCTGATTGCATGAATTTCTGAAGGATTTATCTACTAGACGCTTCAAGAAAACCTATAAATATCGGATGCGGTTGGAGAGGCTTACTTTTATATTCTGGATGACCTTGTGTGCCAAGAAAAAAGGGGTGTTCTGTTTCAGGTAATTCGATTATTTCTACGAGATTCTCTACTTTTGAACGAGCAGCAATAATAAGACCTGCTTTTTCGAAATCTGCGTCATATTCACTATTAAATTCATATCGATGACGATGTCGTTCACTGGTTAAACCTGTCTTTTTATCAAGAAGGCCTCCATATTTTTCATATAAACTATACGCGCGTGTCCCTTTCTTAACAAATGCTTCCCAGCCACCCAATCGCATCGTCCCTCCATATGCTCTTCTGGCAACCATTTCTTTTTGCGCAGGAATAAAATGAATTACAGCGTGTTTCGTTTTTGGGTTATTCTCTTCAGTATCAGCATCTTTCCATCCCATCACATCTCGAGCGAAACCGATTGTAGCGAGCTGCATACCATAACAAAGTCCTAAATACGGAATTTTTTCTTTTCTGGCATACGAAGCTGCAGCAATCATTCCTTCTGCTCCACGTTCTCCCCAACCGATGGGAACGATTAGTCCATTTGGTTTACCTATAACACTTGTTCCTTGTTTCTCAACTTTCTCAGCATCAACCCACCGTGTCTTTACAGCTACTCCAAGCTTCCAAGCGGCATGATCAATAGCATCGAATAATGCAGCATACGAATCTCGAAGCTGGTAGTCACCGGTTCCAAAGTATTTACCTACTATCGCAATTTCAATCTCTTTGGACTTCTTCGCTTTAATTCTTTCAACCAATTTTTTCCACTCTGACAAATCAGAAGTTTTTATAGGAAGTGATAATTTCTTCATAATCTTTCGTGCTAAATCTTGATCCTGAAGCACAAAAGGTATTTCATAGGGATGTTCGAGATCTGGATTAGAAATAATATCCTCAGGATGCATGTTACAGAAAAGAGCAAAACGATCCCGTCGACGCTGATCTATATACTTATCGGAACGGGCAATAATGAAGTCTGGTTGTATACCCATTGAATTTAGTGTTCGGACAGATAATTGCGTAGGTTTCGTTTTTGGTTCTCCCAAATGCCCAGGTGTCGGCATATAACTTACATGAACATGTACCACATCTCCGGGGTTTTTTAATGTCATAATACGTGAAGCTTCATAATATAAAATATTCTGGTATTCCCCAGCAGTCCCTCCAAGTTCTATAAGAACAATATCCGCACCTTTTTTCTCAGCTAATCCTGTAATTCGGGAAATGATTTCATCTGTAACGTGAGGTATCGCTTCGACATCCTCACCTTTATATTCAAATCTTCGTTCTCTCTCCATAACAGTGAAATAAATTTTTCCTATTGTTACGAAGTTATCACGCCCCATGTCTTCACCAAGGAATTTCTCATATGAACCAATGTCCATATCTGTTTCTGCGCCATCTTCACAGAGAAACGGATCTCCATGTTCAATAGGATTAATTGTGCCTGCATCTAAATTAAGATAATTTTCAAACTTGATAGGGGCGACTTTATACCCGGCGGATTTTAAAAGTAATGCAATTGATGAAGCTGTTAAACCTTTTCCGATACCTGAAATGACTCCTCCGGAGACAAAAATATATTTCGTTCTTTTTTTATTCGAAGATTTCAATGAGGGCACGATTTAAGTTACCAAATCAAGCTATTCTTTGTCAAGAGGAAAATTCTCAATGAAGGTTAGTCCATCTGTTGTCAACTCATGTTTTAAAGCTTCATCTTTTGTTAACCATTGAAAGTTATCATGTTCCCAATTAAGTTTAACTTGATCAGTTTCAGCTTTACACAAGTACCCAATAATTACCACAAAATCACCATCCTGATTTATATAAGACTTTACATGATAGGGCTGGATACTTGAAACTTTTAATTGTGTTTCTTCCTCTATTTCTCTCTCAATTCCTGCAAGAGGTTCTTCACTAAATTCAAGTGCACCTCCAGGCACAGACCATTTTCCACCATTACCTGACTTTTCAGATCTTTGTAATAGTAGAAGTTTGTTTTCAGCGTTTAAAACAATCGCTTTTTGACCAACAATAGCAAATGATTTTTTTTGAACATAATTAGGATCATACTCGCTCATAATTCTAGTTTATCAGGGATAATAAGATGTAGATACTTTCAATTTGAGCGGGGTACGAGAATTGAACTCGCTTCTCTACCTTGGGAAGGTAGCATACTACCGGTGTACTAACCCCGCAAATTTTTTAAATAATTCTCAATTCTTCTTTTAATATATCCTCTTCCAAATCCTGTTTTTAATTGATTCTCTCTATGAAGAGCATCGGTTTTATTCAGACAAGCTTCGTAATAGACAAGTTCTATACTATCAAAAGACTTAGTCGTTTTTACTCTCATTGATTTATGATCCTCAATACGGTTTGGTAATGTTTCACTTGAGCCAGTATAAAACTCAACTCGACCTCTCTTATTATCAATACATCTCAGCACATATGTAAAATACATATTCTTTAGCCTTGCCGTCTGAAAGCTTTGCATTCAAGCGGGTCAGCCAAATTCCATAGTTATTGGCTGAGGATGGTAGCATACTACCACTGCCAGCCATAAGCTTCGCATATTGGCTGGTCAGTCATAATGCGAACATAGTTCGCTTTAGACTGATACTACCACCGCAATTTCATAATTATATCAATTTTACCACAGCACGCAACAAAAAGAGTTTGAATATTTTTTTTGTCCGTATAAAAAATTTGTTTAATTTGTTGCTTAAGTTTTCTTTTAGTAATAGAAGTTCTTCGCTAATAGATCTCGAAATAAAATCGAAAATTAATAGAAAAAGTCAGGGAAAGTTACGACCGAGGAAGTTTAATTACTTGTCCGGAATAAATAATGTTTGGAGTACTGATATTATTAACAGCTGCGATTTCTGTCCATTTGTAGCCATCCCCATATGCACGTACTGCTATACCCCATAGATGATCACCTTTCTGCACAGTGTAAGTCGTTCCTGTAATCTTCGAACCGTATGAAACATCTTGCGCTGAGGCGACGGTTTTAATCTTAGGAGTCACGGACGGAATTGTTAATTTCGTCCCTGCTGAAATGACACTCGGATTTTCTAAATTATTGGCTTTTGCGATATCTACCCAATTATATCCGCTGCCGTATTGAGCCTCAGCAATTTTCCAGAGATTGTCTCCTGAGACTACTGTGTACGTTTTTCCATTTGTAACTTTCTGTGGGGTAATCGTAGGAGAGAGCTTTACAGCAATTGCTGTAGGTTGTACCGTAGCGGTCGGTTTAAGAGTCGGCTTTTTCGTAATAGTAGGAGAAAGTTTCACAGCAGATGCTATTTTTTTTGGTTGTACTGTCGGAGTTGGAATAGATGTAGGTTTTTTTGTTGGAGAAGGATTTAGAGAAACGGCTGGTGTTTGTGTAGGAGCAGTAGTTAAACTAATCTTTGCAAGTGTCTTATTGTCAATAGTATTATTTGTAGAAGATACATCCTTTTTTATATTTGTTTGTTGAGTAATATTTCTGTCTTTAACCAGAAAAACCAGAAGAATTGTAGTAACTATCACGACGACAATACCGAGAATCAAGCTACTATATGATTCACCAAAATTTAAATAACTGGTCCATGATGAAGTTGTTTTTTGTTCTTCCACAGGAGTTTTTATTGTTTTTTCAGTTTTTTTAACTGCCCTTTTTGTTGCCATAATTTGTATTATCTGGACAGTTGCGACTATTATAAGACGAAAAATTATGATGTCAAGAGGAGATTATTACAAACAGTGTAAGAAATTCGTAATAATTATTACTCTCTGGGCGGGATGGACGGGACTCGAACCCGCGACCTCCTCCGTGACAGGGAGGCGCTCTAAACCAACTGAGCTACCACCCCAGATTCGATGCAATTGTAACAAATAATTGCAGTGAAGGCAATCCTTTGCTAAACTTGAAGCGATGTCAAATAAAGAAATTGCCAAACTTCTTAGAAATGTCGCAGCCACATATGCGATTAAAGACGAAAAAAAATATAGATTCCAGATAATCGCCTATCAAAAAGCTGCGGATGCTTTAGATGCGAGCACAGCTGAAATAAAAAATCTTATTCAGGAAAACTCTATTGAAAATATTCCTGGGATTGGTCCCTCTATAAAGCAACATTTAGTTGAGCTTATAAAAACAGGTAAAGTTAAACATTTTGAAACTATAATGGAAGGTATTCCACCTGCTGTTTTTCCTCTTTTAGATGTACCTACCTTTGGACCCAAAAAATCATTCAAGCTTGTAAGTCATTTTAAGTTACATGATCCCGAAACTGTCATTGATGACCTCAAAAAAGTGGCAGAATCTGGGGTTATTGCTTCACTTGAAGGATTCGGTCAGAAATCTCAAGAAGATATTATCCAAGCACTAACATCATATAAAAACGGATTAACGAAATCTGTGCGAATGACTCTTCCTTATGCCTCCGAACTTGCTGAAAAAATAATTAGCTATATGAAGCAATCAAAAGCTGTAAAAGAAATCTATCCTTTAGGTAGCTTACGTAGAAGACGAGATACGATAGGAGATGTTGATTTAGCTGTATCAACTGATAAAGCACAAGAAGTCATTAAGCATTTTATTTCGTATCCATATAAAGAGCAGATTATCGAAGAAGGGGATGTTTCAGCAGGCCTTATCGTATCTGGAGGAAAACATATTGATTTAATGGTCATGGCACCAGATAAATTCGGATCTCTTTTACAACACTTTACCGGAAGTAAAAACCACAATGTTCACTTGCGAGAACTTGCCCTAAAAAAAGGACTATCCCTTTCCGAAAGAGGAATTAAAGATCTTAAAACTGAGAAGTTAGAAACGTTTACGAATGAAAAGGATTTCTATAACTATCTGGGACTCGATTTGATTCCACCAGAAATCCGAGAAGATACAGGAGAAATCGAGAAAGCTGCAAATCATACTTTACCAATTCTTTTAGAAAAAAAAGATATGAAAGGTGATTTTCACTTACATTCAAGCTTTCCAATAGAACCAAGCCATGATTTAGGAAAAAACTCAATTGAAGAAATGACAAAAAAAGCTTTAGAACTTGGCTATTCGTATATCGGATTTTCCGAGCATAACCCCAGCAATTCGAAACATACAGAAAAAGACATACTGTCTCTTATAGAAGCAAGAAACAAAGAAATTGATCGAGTAAAAAAAATGGTCAGAGATAAGGTTCACATTTTTTACTCTATGGAAACAGATATACTTCCAGACGGTTCTCTGGCTTTACCGGAATCGGCTTTAAATACATTAGATTTTACACTTGTATCAATCCATAGTGTTTTTTCAATGGATCGTGAGAAGATGACAAAACGGGTATTAAAAGGACTTTCTCATCCAAAGGCAAAAGTACTCACACATCCTTCTGGACGACTCATAAATCAGCGGTCTGGATATGAACTTGATTGGAATACATTACTTACGTTCTGTAAAGAACAAAATAAAGCACTTGAAATTAATGCGTATCCTTCACGTCTTGATCTGACAGATGAAATTGTTAGGAAAGCTGTAGATAAAAATGTCATGCTCGTTATTAATACGGATAGCCATGCCGTAGATCAAATGAATCTTATGGAATATGGTGTCTCAGTCGCACGAAGAGGTTGGGCAACAAAGCTTAACATTTTAAATGCAAAATCGTATAATGAAGTAGTTAATTGGTTAAAAAAATAACGTATATTTAAACTGTTGTGTTTTTAATCATTGAAAAAAGATTGCAAAAAGAGAATGATACACTCTGAAAAGGAGGTGATACAATGAACGCATTATTTATCGTTTTAGGCTTATTCGGTTTGCTTCTCGTCTACTTATGGCTGGTATATAACAGTCTTATTGCTGCTAAATTACGAATTCAGGAGGCTCTTTCTCACATCGATGTTCAACTAAAAAGAAGAACAGACCTTATTCCTAATCTTGTCGAAACAGTAAAGGGTTACGCAAAACATGAAAAAGAACTTCTGGAGAATGTTACGAAAGCTCGGGCAAGTTTAATGTCAGCACAAGGGACACGTGAAAAGGCCGAAGCGAATAATATGTTAAGCCAAACCTTAAAATCATTATTTGCTGTGGCGGAAAGTTATCCTGACCTTAAAGCAAATGAGAATTTCGCTAAATTACAAGAGGAGTTATCTGACACTGAAAATAAGATAGCATATTCAAGGCAATTCTATAACAGCAATGTACTGGAATATAATACAAAGATTGGTGTTTTTCCAAATGTAATTGTGGCTAATATGTTTGGTTTTAAACCAGCAGAGTTCTTCGAAGCAAATGAGGAAGAACGAAAGAACGTGAAGGTTTCTTTCTAGAATATAGTCTTAAGAAAGAACCCTTACAAACAATAAAACAACATTGTTTTATTGTTAAATTGTTTTATTGATTTTTAAACAATAGAGCATTATAACAATCTAACAATACTTCCCTATATGAATATCTACACAGCAATCTCCCAAAACAAATGGAAAAGTTATCTCATTATGGTTCTTTTTGTGGTCTTTATTACGACAATTACGTATGTCTTCGCTCAGGCATATGGAGCTAGCCCTCTCGCATACGCTGGCTTTGCTCTTATTTTTTCCGGAATATCAAGTATAGGAAGTTATTATTATTCAGATAAAATGGTCCTTGCTACAACTGGTGCACAGCTTGTCGACGTTAAGCAAAATCCTGAGCTTTATCATATATTAGAAAATCTAGCTATTGGCTCTGGAGTGCCTATGCCTAAGCTATATCTGATCAATGACCCATCTCCAAATGCTTTTGCTACAGGAAGAGATCCGAATCATGCAGCAGTCGCAGTTACTACAGGTTTACTTGAAAAACTCTCGAAGGTAGAACTTGAAGGTGTCCTCGCACATGAATTATCTCACGTGAGAAATTTTGATACTCGACTGATGGCTATCACAGCAATACTCGTAGGATTCGTTTCAATTCTCGCAGATCTTTTTTTACGAGGTTTTTTTCGAGGTTCAGGCAGAAGTAAAGGGAAAGGGCAGGCAATTTTCGTTCTGCTAGGCATACTATTAGCAATCCTCTCTCCAATAGCAGCCACCTTAATCCAACTCGCAATCTCTCGAAAACGAGAATTTCTTGCTGATGCATCAGGTGTGCTTATAACACGGTATCCTGAAGGTCTAGCTTCTGCATTGGAAAAAATTTCGAAAGATCCCCTTCCTGTCCACAGTGCTTCCAATGCAACAGCGCATTTATTTATAGAAAATCCATTTAAGAAAGATGTCGGTAAGCGCTTTGCAGGATTATTTAACACCCACCCACCTATTGAAGAAAGAATAAAAATACTACGATCAATGTAGAACTTCTCCATGCTTGGGTTTGATATATACCCGTGTTACAATACATTTATGCTTAATTTTCTTCTAATAAGTGCTGGCAAAATTTTCTCTAGACTTGTGAAATCTTTCAATCTTGGGCATGGGTCAACTTGGCCTGGGCATATAGCATTACAAGTAAATAAAGACTTTATTAGAGATATTTTGAGAAAATCACGTACGAAATTGATAATTGTCACAGGTACGAATGGCAAAACGACAACTTCAAAGTTAATTGCGCATATTTTAGAAAAATCAGGAAGTAAAGTTTTTCTTAATGAGTCTGGGGCAAATTTATTAAACGGTATTGCATCAAGTATTTTACTGAATGCTACTTTTACAGGAAAACTCGATTATGATTTCGCTATTTTCGAATCTGATGAAAATGCCTTACCTCACATTTTGAAAGAAATTTCTCCTGATTATTTGATTATTCTGAATTTATTTCGTGATCAACTCGATCGTTATGGTGAAGTAAACACTATAGCTATAAAATGGCAGGAAGCTATTAAAAAACTTGATAAAACAATGTTAATTCTTAATGCTGATGATCCTGCAGTAGCCTATCTTGGTGTATCTGCAAATGCAAAATATTTCAGTGCTCATCACCATGGAGAAAAAGAACTAAAACAAATTCATGCTGTCGATTCAATATATTGTCCCCAATGTGGCAATAAACTCGTATTTAAAACGTTTACATTTTCTCATCTTGGTAATTGGGAATGTAAAAAATGTGGTCTTAAACGGCCAAAAGCGAATATAGATCAAGTAGAATGCTACCCCTTAAAAGGACTTTATAACCAATACAATGTTCATTCAGCAGTTTTACTTGCTCAAACAATAGGGATTAGCAGGGAAGCTATAATGCAATCTTTAAAAAGCTTTCTGCCAGCGTTTGGTAGACAAGAAGAAATAGAAATACAAGGAAAAAAAGTACAAATTTTCCTTTCAAAAAACCCAACAGGATTTAATGAATCACTTCGAACTATCAAGAAGCTTGGAGCAAAAAACATTCTTTTCGTTCTCAATGATAGGATTCCAGACGGAAGAGATGTTTCGTGGATATGGGACACGGACATAGAAGGCATATTAGATGGCAAAGAAACAATTTCAATATCTGGAGACAGAGTGTATGACATGGCTCTCAGAATAAAATATGCCTTCGAAAATAAAAATTTAAAACTCAAAACTCAAAAATACAATTCAATATTCAAAATATTTGAAAAATTGGAGGATGCACTTACTTCGGGACTTGAAGAAATTGCCACCAGTGAAACTTTGTATATCCTCCCCACATATACCGCGATGCTCGAAACCAGAAAAATTCTAACCGGAAAGAAAATTTTATGAAAAATTCTCAATTCTCAACTCTCAATAGTCAATTCAAATTGACTATTGGTTGGCTTTACCCAGATCTAATGAGCACATATGGAGATCGTGGAAATATTCTTGTGCTACAAAAGCGCTGTGAATGGCGAGGAATTAACGTTGAGATTCTACCTATAGACCATTCGACAAACGATAAACAACTGAAAACTGTTGATCTTATATTCGGCGGTGGATCTCAAGATCGAGAACAAGAGATAGTGATGCGTGATTTAAAGGGAAAAAAACAGGAGATCATAAAAGATATGATCGAAAATAATATACCTGCACTTTTCGTTTGCGGCTCACCACAACTCATGGGTAAATATTATGAGCCTGCTGTTGGCCAACGAATAGATGGTTTAGGAATTTTCGATATGGTAAGCAAGAATCCTGGTCCAAATGAACCTCGGTGTATAGGTAACATCGTGGCCAAAGTCGAATGGCAAAACCTTGATTCAACTCATAGCCCACAACTCACAACCCACAATTTAATAGTGGGTTTTGAGAATCATGGTGGAAGAACATATTTAGGAGCCAACAGTAAACCGTTTGCTAAAGTTATTAAAGGTTATGGAAATAATGGTGAAGATGGAACTGAAGGAGTCGTATATAAAAATGCCATTGGTTGCTACTTCCACGGGCCTTTTCTACCTAAAAACCCTCATATAGCTGATTTTATTATTCAACGAGCTTTAGATGTAAAATATAAAAAAGATATTACTTTGCAACCTCTAGACGATTCACTTGAAATGAAAGCCCACGAAGCAATTGTAAAAAAAATAAAAATTAGCGTATAATGCTGTTATGAAAATAAACGTACCTCACGTTGCGAAACTCGCAAATCTTCCTCTAAACGAAGAAGAAGTAGAAAAATTTGATAAACAGCTCTCTGATGTTCTCCAATATATTGAAAAATTAAACGAGGTAGATACACAAAATGTCGAACCAACTAGTCAAGTAACTGGGCTGGAAAATATACTTCGCGAGGATATCTCATCATCTTCCCTTCCGCAATCTGTTGCGCTTTCTAATGCGAAAGCCCAACATAACGGATTCTTTCAAGTAAAAGGAATCCTTGACGCAGAATAACTTTTATCAGATTTTATGAACAATTATATTCTAGACGTCATGTCTAACGTCGAACACCTCGATCATGTATACGAAAAAATGCTCCTAGCATTTAAGAACGCTAAAAAAAAGAAAAATGCTAAGAGAATAGGGTATGTCGCAGGTATTATTGGTTCTGAAGGACCCGAGCATGTAGAAAACAATTTAAAAAAACTAATGGATTACACTATGACAATTCGTAAAAAACATGACTTCCCTATTTTTTCTGCTACTGACGTTTTTAAGGAAACAGGACTGTTAGAAACATTACAAGAAATGAAATTATCCCGCAATGAACGAGAAGTATTATTTATCACTTTTGGAGAAAGATTCTTTCTAGCGGGTATATAACGGATGTATTTATGACTCCAAGATGGGAGAAATCAATAGGGGCACGGGATGAATATGAAACAGCAAAAAAGTTAGGACTACAAATTCACTATGTCAAATAGTACAACCATCTATGTCGTGCGTCACGGACAATCTGAAGATAATATTAGAGTAATTACGAAAAACTCTACTCAAGTCATACCTTATTTATCAAACGCAAAAGGTTCTTCCCTAACTCAAAAAGGCGAGGAGCAAGCAAAAATAATTGCTGAAAAGTTTAAAAATATTCATTTTGATGCAGTCTTTTCATCAAATAAACAACGAGCTATTAAAACTGCAGAAATTATCGTTACAGGCAGAAATATACCTTTCCGTATTGTAGATTCAATATTCGAAAGAAGATATGGTCGAGTCTGGATTAACTCGCCAAGAGAAGAACGCATAAAAATGGAGGAAGCATTATATGAATTAAGTGATAAAGAGAAATTTTCATATAAATTTTCAGAAGATGGGGAAAGCGCCCAAGAAGGTATAGATCGATTTATAAAATTTATAAAGGAAACTGTTACCACATATCAAGGGAAAACTGTACTTGTTGTAAACCATGGCGGAATTATGAGAAATTTCCTTGCATATATTGGTTGGGGTAAATTCGAAGAGCTACCACAAGGTTCAGTAAAAAATACCGGATATTTTGTCATGAATACTGATGGGAACAAGTATACAATCATTGAAACAGATAACATTATAAAAAAGTTAACAGGAGCTGAGGAATAGATATGACTACTTTCTATATTATTAGACATGGTGAATCAGAAGCCAACGTAAAAAAAATTGTCCAGGGCAATGGCGTAGGAAATACTTCTTTAACTGAAAAGGGTAAAGAACAAGCTAAAGCTCTCGGCGATTTAGTAAAGAATGTTCACTTCGATTATGTATATTCATCAGATTTACTTCGTGCAATACAAACAGCAAAAATAATCGCTATAGAATATAATCTTGAAGTTTATCCAGATAAAAGGCTTCGAGAAAGATCACAAGGAAAGTTTGAAGGCATGCCTGTAAAGGAATTTCTCGATCTCTATACTTCCGAAAACTGGGATCCTTTGACAGATGAACAAAAATTCGCACATAAACTCGATCCAACACAGGAAAACTTTATAGAGAGTAATACTCGTTTTACGCAAGCGATTACAGAATATGCCAGAAAATATCCTGGAAAAACAATATTGGTGGTGACTCATGGAGGGATAATTCGCGGATTACTTATTAGCCATAAATATGGAGACTTTGATAAAGTCGGAGGAATCATTAATTGCGGATACGTAAAAGCAGAGTCAGATGGAAAAGAGATACAGATTAAGGAAGTCTATGGTTTAAAAACATGGGAAGAAAAACGGACAACATAGTTTATTATGAAAAAGCACGCAGTAATGTTATATATTATCAAAGATAACAAAATACTTTTTCTGGTACGAAATAAGCAAAACGATACAGTTCATCAGCAAGGAAAATTACTATCTATTGGAGGAAAAGTAGAAGAAGGAGAAAGTATAGAAAACGCAGTGTATCGTGAGGCAAAAGAAGAGGCAAACATCGAAGTAAAAGATATTAATTTAAAAGCAATTATTTATTTCAGAGAATTCGGTACGAGGGAATCTGGTGTTCATGATTGGATTGATTATGTATATATAACAAGCCAATATTCCGGTACACCTACTCCCAGTAATGAAGGATCATTTGTTTGGAAAGATATAAAAGATATTAATCAGTTAAATATCTATTCTCAGGACAAAGTTTTTCTTCCTTTATTATTAAAATATGATTTCTTCGCTGCAGATTTTCTTTTAAAAGATTATGACATGGTTGATTACAAAATATTAAAAGCAGTATAATAGCTCATCTTATGGATCTCTCCACACTTACAATAAAAGACGCATTAATAAAACTTCAAAATAAAGAATTTTCAGCTGTTGAGTTAACAAAAGCATATTTGGAACGAATTGAAAAATATAATACTTCTTTAAACGCTTTTTTAACGATTTCTAAAAAAGAGGCATTGGAGCAAGCCGGGGAAGCAGATAGAAAAATAGCAAAAGGTGAGAAAAAAGCATTATTAGGTATTCCTATCGCACATAAAGATATTTATGTCACAAAGGGAGTGCGTACGACTGCTGCTTCGAAGGTACTTGATAATTATATTCCACAGTATGACGGAACAGCTGTTCAACGATTAAAAGAATCTGGAGCAATACTTTTAGGTAAAACGAATTGCGATGCATGGGCACATGGATCATCAGGGGAAAATTCAGACTATGGTCCTTCGAAGAATCCCTTTAATTATGACTATGTCCCTGGTGGATCTAGCAGTGGTTCTGCTGTTGCTGTCTCTGCTGATTTAAGCCTTGCTGCTTCAGGGACAGATACAGGCGGTTCCATTCGACTTCCTGCAGGATTTACGAATACAGTTGGATTAAAACCAACATATGGTCGAGTAAGTCGTTATGGAGTCATCTCCATGGCATCATCTCTTGACACTATTGGCCATTTTACAAAAACTGTTGAAGATAATGCACTGTATCTGCAAGTTACTGCAGGAAACGACCCAAACGATGCCACAACTCCTCCACAACCGGTATCTAACTATCTTACAAATCTTAAAAAAGGCGTAAAAGGTTTGAAAATCGGTATACCCAAAGAATATTTTATCGAAGGACTTGATCCGCAAGTAAAAATGTTAACTGAAAATGTCTTAACATTTTATGAGAAACAGGGCGCTGAAATTATAGATATTTCACTTCCTCATACAGAATATGCTATTGCTGTGTACTATATCGTTCAAACTGCTGAAGTCTCTTCAAATTTAGCAAGATTTGATGGAATTCGGTATGGTAATGAACGATCTACTTTCGGTGCTGAGGCAAAAAGGAGAATTATGTTAGGTACATATGTTCTTTCTTCTGGATATTACGATGCTTATTATAATAAAGCAATGAAAGTAAGAACGTTATTAGTACAAGATTTTGTTGAGGCGTATAAAAAAGTTGACGTTATTATCGCACCTGTTTCACCCACTCCACCATGGAAAATTGGTGAAAAAGCTGATAATCCGCTCGCAATGTATTTATCAGATATTTTTACAGTAACCGGAAACTTAACTGGAGTACCGGGATTAGTTATTCCCGCAGGATTTGTAAATAATTTACCAGTGGGGATTCAAATTCTCGGGCCCCATTTCTCAGAAGACTTACTATATCGAGTAGGATACGCATATGAACAAGAAAATCAATGGTGGAAGCAAAGACCAAAGTTACAATAGACTAAAGATTAACGAAGTAAGATTTATGAAATATTCTTGAATCATAAATCTTAAATCATGAATCAATGTAATTTATGAATAAATACACACCTTTAATTGGTTTAGAAGTACATGTTGAACTAAAAACAAAAAGCAAAATGTTTTGTAAATGTTCTGCTGACTATTTTGGAAAAGAACCAAATACACATACATGTCCTGTATGTTTAGGTTTACCAGGTGCACTTCCTGTCCCGAATAAAGAAGCGATCGACTGGTGCATGATGATAGGGTTGGCATTAAAATGTACAGTTAATGCGTTTTCTAAATTTGATCGAAAAAACTATTTTTACCCGGATCTTGCAAAAGGGTACCAAATAAGTCAGTATGATCTCCCCTTTGGTCAAAATGGCTATATGATACTTTCAAATAGTAAAAAAATTGGCATTCGTCGGGTCCATATGGAAGAAGATACAGGTAAATTAATGCATGGAGAACTAAATGGTGAGGATATCAGTCTTATTGATTTTAATCGTTCAGGTGTACCATTAGTCGAAATTGTTACAGAAGCAGATTTCTATAATGCTACCGATGTAAAAGAATATCTTCAGAAACTACAGCAAATTGTTCGCTATCTGAATGTATCAGATGCTGACATGGAAAAAGGTGAAATGCGGCTGGAACCAAATATTTCTCTGAGAAATGAAGAGGAAGTAAAAAAGAATATTTTTCCAAAATATAAAGTGGAAGTAAAAAATATTAACTCGTTTCGATTTGTCGAAAAAGCTATTACGTATGAAATCAAAAGACAACAAACTATTTTAGAAAAAGGCGAAATTCCTGCTCAGGAAACGAGAGGATGGAATGAAAATAAACAATCAACATTCTCCCAAAGGTCAAAAGAAGAGGCTCATGATTATCGATATTTCCCAGAACCTGATATCCCACCGATAAGAATAACCGAATCTCACATTTCAAACCTGGAAAATCAAATGCCCGAACTGCCGCAGGCAAAGTTAGAACGATTTGTAAAAGAATATCAAATTCCTGAATATGACGCAGAATTGTTAACTCGAGAAAACTCATTAGCTGATTTTTTTGAACAAGCAGTAAAAGAGGGTAAGCTTATTCAAGTTTCTCCCAAACAAATCTCAAACGTCATAATTAATAAAAAGGTTGATTTTATTACGGTGTCACCTGCTGATCTTGTGAAACAAATACAATCATCTCATACTGTTCAAGTGGACGAAACAAAACTTAATAAAGCCATCCAAGAGGTACTAACAGAGAATCAGAAAGCTGTTGATGACTATAAAAATGGAAAAGAAACAGTTATTATGTTTCTCCTAGGGCAAGTTATGAGAAAACTCGCAGTAAAAGCAGATGCGACAATGATAAAAGAAAAACTAGAAACTGAGCTGAAAAAATGATAATAAGTGATGGTTTATACAGTTGCTTAATTACTAATTACCAATTATTTATCTCATTCTGCTAAAATAGAAGCATGTCCGACTTCGTTCATCTTCATAATCACTCCGAATATTCTTTGCTTGATGGGTTATCAAAAGTTTCTTCAATGGTCAAGCGGGCAAAAGACCTCAATATGCCCGCGATAGCTATTACTGACCATGGAAGTATGTATGGAGTCATAAAATTTTACAAAGCATGTAAAGAGGCTGGAATAAAACCCATAATTGGGGTTGAAATCTATGTCGCGAAGCGTAAATTAACAGATAAAGAAGCTGGTGTAGATAATGAATATAACCATCTCATTCTTTTAGCAAAAGATGTAACTGGATATAAAAATCTTTTAAAAATAGTCTCTACCTCTTGGCTTGAGGGATATTACTACAAACCTCGAAGTGATATCGAATTATTAGAAAAATATCATGAAGGCCTTATCTGTTTAAGCGCATGCGTGAACGGGTATGTTACAGAACCTTTAATCCGAGGAGAAAATGAAATAGCTGAAAAACGAGCTATGAAACTTTCTGAAATATTTGGGGAAGATAATTTTTATATTGAATTACAGCGCCATATTGATGTTCCTCCCCAAAAAGAAGCGAACGAAAAATTAATAAAACTTGCAAAGAAACTAGGGCTCCCTTTAGTAGCGACAAATGATAACCATTACACGAATAGTACTGATGCTGAAGCACAAGAAGTACTATTATGTCTGCAAACACAGACGACGTTACTTGATAAGAATCGCAAACTTTCGATGGTTTCTTCACCTGATTTTTATATTAAAAGCTCAGAAGAAATGACTAAGGAGTTCTCTGATCTTCCTGAAGCAATAGAAAATACAGTGAAAATTGCTGAACGATGTAACGTCGAAATAACCTTAGGGAAATGGATTATGCCTGTATTTACTGTGCCAAATGATTTAACTACTGGTGAATACTTGACACAGTTAGTATACGAAGGTGCAAAAAAACGTTATCCTCAACTGAACGTTGAACCGACTACAATGCATTCCAGTGAGTTAAAGACAAATCCAGAATCTAAAACGGATGCTGGAGAAGTCAGCATGACGAATAAGCCAAACGCTCAACAAATTAAAGAGAGAATCGATTATGAACTCTCAGTTATTCTAAAAAAGAAATATGAAACATACTTTTTAGTCGTTTCTGATTTCGTAAACTGGGCGAAAGATCATGGCATAGCCGTAGGTCCAGGAAGAGGATCAGCTGCAGGTTCTGTCGTCTCATATTGTTTACGAATTACTGACGTAGATCCTTTTTTCTTTTCTCTTCCATTTGAACGATTTTTAAATCCCCTTCGTCCATCTGCTCCAGATATAGATTTAGATTTTGCTGACACAAGACGCGAAGAAGTTATTGAGTATGTGACTCAAAAATACGGACAAGATAAAGTAGCGCAAATTATCACTTTTGGCTCTATGGAAGCCAGAGCTGCAGTTCGAGATGTAGGAAGAGTACTTGGTTTCCCATACGCGGTTCCGGACAGAATAGCAAAAATTATTCCTCCTGGTTGGCAAGGCCATGCCATGACAGTCGACGCAGCTTTGGAACAAAGTCCAGATTTAAAAAAAGCATATCTTGCTGAACAAGATACAAAACGAATTCTTGATCTCGCAAAAAAGTTGGAAGGTGTAGCGAGACATGCTTCTGTTCATGCTGCTGGAGTTGTTATAGCTGACAAACCGTTAACAGAATATGTACCACTGCAACGGGAAACGAATGGAGATAAAATCGTTACGCAATATGATATGTATACTGTGGGTGAAGATGGTGTAGGGTTATTGAAGATGGATTTTCTCGGATTAAGAAATTTAACTATTATCGAAGAATCATTAAAGTTTATCGAAAAAAACCAAAGGGTAAAAATAGATTTTAAAGATGTTCCTCTCGACGATAAAAAAACATACGATCTCCTTTCCCAAGGAGAAACAACTGGAATATTCCAATTAGAATCTGCAGGAATGAGACGGTATATTAAAGAGCTTCGCCCAAGTTCGATTTTCGACTTACAAGCAATGGTTGCTCTCTATCGACCAGGTCCTATGGCAATTATTCCAGAATTTATTAAACGTAAACATAATCCATCATTAATTACATACCCAGATCCAAGCTTAAAAGATATTTTAAAGGAATCATATGGAGTTATTACCTTTCAAGATGATGTTCTTTTAACAGTAATTACGCTTGCAGGGTATACATGGCTCGATGCTGATAAATTTAGAAAAGCAATGGGTAAGAAAATTCCAGCAGAAATGAAAAAGCAGGAAGAAATGTTTATCGCTGGCTGTATGAAAAATGGTCATTCAAAACAAAAAGCTACAGAAATCTTTCAGTTAATTGCACCTTTCGCAGGTTACGGATTTAACAAAGCTCATGCTGCATGTTATGCAACAATAGCCTTTCGAACAGCATATCTAAAAGCTCATTATCCAGTAGAGTTTATGACTGCCCTTCTCACCGCTGAATCTCGTGGCACATCTGGACCGATTAAAAATGAGAAAATAGCGCAGGCAGTAGCAGAATGTAAACGCTTGAATGTGCCTATTTTACCCCCCGATATTAATAAATCCGAAGCAGAATTTTCTATAGAAGAAGGAAAAAAAGTCAGATTCGGCTTATCAGCGATAAAAAATGTCGGTGGAGCTGCAATAGAAACTATTTTAAGTGCAAGAAATTCAAGATCATTTACAGATTTATTTGATTTCTGTTCGAGAGTAGATATAAGTAAAGTGAATAAGAAAACTTTAGAAAGTCTTATTAAAGCAGGAGCAATGGACAGCTTCGGAAACCGAGCA
The DNA here is from genome assembly GCA_041906785.1 of Candidatus Levyibacteriota bacterium. Classification (GTDB taxonomy): domain Bacteria; phylum Patescibacteriota; class Microgenomatia; order Levybacterales; family UBA12049; genus CAYMDS01. The sequence continues at coordinate 247,970 of JAYRIM010000028.1, read as the reverse complement.
TCACTGCTTATTGCTATGCCTGAGGTTCTATTAAAATGCCAGCAAATTAAAAAACAATCTTCGGAAGGTCAAAGCAGTTTATTTGGGGAGACTGATGAATCAAGGGAAACTACTCATTTCTCTATGACAGATATTGAAGATTTTACAAAAAACGAAAAATTGATGTTTGAAAAAGAGTTCTTAGGATTTTATTTAACATCTCATCCCCAAATGGATACTCTCTCTTCAATAAAAACTGTCATCACACACGAAATTGAATTTCTGGAAGAAGAAAAAGAAGGAACAATAGTAAAAGTAGGAGGGATTATAGAAACATCAAGGAAAATATTTACGAAAAAGTCGAATGCAGAAATGGCGTTTATTTCTGTCGGAAATGAGAAAGGTATAACGATAGAATGTGTCGTGTTTCCGAGAGTTTTTGAACAGTATAAATCTCTTCTGATAAATGATAATGTCGTCATTATCGAAGGTAAGCTGGACATGAAAGATGAACGACCTGTGATTATAGCTAATTTTATATCTGCCGCGAAAAATTTAATTGTTTAGGAATATGTCCGCAGAACGCTTTGAACTAACAAAAAGGATGCTACATCGAACTGTCACGCTTGAAGGTAACCGTTGTTCCGACTGTCCAAATAAAGACGGTGGCTTTTCAGCTAACTGTACTGTTGATCAACAGGTTACATGTATGCTGCAAGAGTCTACTCCTAATAATCCCTTAGTTTCTTACCGTGTTGGCATAACAGTATTAGATGGAACTGATGGTATACCTCTACTTTACCCAGATGCAAAACTTATCGATTCTGGTATATATGCATGTACTAATGGTGAACAGACAAGGCAAAATGGTAGAGTGCTCATCAATATCTTTGACACCACACAACAACGTGTTATTCCACCGCTCTTACCTCGTAAACGTGATCGAAATCCTTGACTTCCTAAAAATGTGCCGGTACAATGTAAGCGTCTATGGCGGCATTCGCACCAGACGTTATTACCCATCTTGGTCCCTTGCCTATCACAAACACCCTAATACACACTTTATTAGTAGATGGGTTGTTAATTGGCATAGCAATTTTTCTTTCAAAAAGAATCAAAACATATCCGGAAGGTCTGCAGACTATTGTTGAACCATTAATAGATGGCATAAAAGGACTTGTAGAAAGTATTGCAACCACAAAAAAAGCTGCTAATGCGATTTTCCCTTTTATTGCAACGTTTTTTCTTCTTATTTTTATCACTAATTTTACTGGACTTCTCCCGGGTGTAGGAACAATTGGTTTTTTCAGTGAAGAATCTTCAAAACAATTAACGGTAAATGAAAAAACGCATGCATCGTCAAAAGAAGAATCAGAAAAGAACTACCAAGAAAAAAAATCAAGTAAGCATTCTACTGAAGAATCAGAAGAAAAAACAGAGGAAAGCCATGAAGCATTCATTCCTCTATTACGAGGAGCAACAAGTGATATTAATATGACATTTGCATTAGCAACATTATCAGTTATTTTTACCCATATGCTCAGTATTCAAATAACGGGGTTTAAAGATTATATTACTCGATATTTCTCGTTTAATCCTGTTAATTTATATATTGGAATTCTTGAACTTGTAGCTGAAGTGATGAAAATTTTATCTCTCTCCTTCCGTTTATTTGGAAATATTTATGCAGGAGAGGTAGCACTGCATACTATCTCAGCTCTTTTTGCATTTCTTGCACCTCTACCATTCCTTTTGCTAGAATCAATTGTTAGTGTCGTACAAGCCCTAGTTTTTTCAGTTTTAACGCTCGTGTTTATGTCTATACTTACGACGCCACATCACGCACACGAGCATGAGGAGGTGAATCATTAAATGAATATTAATATAGTAGGCGGAGCTATTATGGTTTTGGGAGGTATTTTCCCAGCACTTGCAATTTTATGGATTGGAGGAAAAGCCATGGAAGCCATAGGTAGAAATCCTGAAGCTGCTGGCAAAATTCTTCCACCAATGCTTTTATCTTGTGCATTTGCTGAAGCTATTGCTATTTACTCACTTATTATTGCATTCACAAAGTGACCCCGATGTACATCGGGAGCATCCTGAGGAATTCCGATATATTCGGAATGACGAAGGATCCCGTGCTTTTAGATAGAGCGTGGGATCGTTAGTCATTCATATATGCAAATATTAGGACAATTTGGTTTCGAACCAATATTATTTTTTGCCCAAATAGTAAACTTTTTTGTGATATTTTTCATCTTGAAAAAGTTTCTATATAAACCTATGCTGAAAATGCTTGAAGAGAGAAAGCAGAGAATTGCAGAAGGTTTAAAAAACGCAGAAGAAGCTGAGAAACACTTACAAGAAACGCTGATAAAAGAAGAACAAATAGTAAAGAAAGCTCAAGAAGAAGCCCGAAAAATGATTGAAGAAGCAAAAGCAGAAAGAGATGATATGCTTCAAAAAGCAGAAGTCTCCACTAAAGCTCGAGTAGATGCGATGTTACAAGAAGCGAGACAACAAATTGCTTTTGAAACTGGGCAAGCAGAGAAAAGAATCGCAAGTCATGTTAGCAGGCTTGCAGTGCAGTTTCTTGAACAAACTGTCCAAGACTTATTCGGTCCACAAGAACAGGAGTTGATTATGAAAAATGCTATGAAGAAATTACGAGAGAAAGTGGACTGAATTCATAAAATAAATTGTTCTATTGATCTATTGTTCAATTGTTAATAATAATCGAACAATAAGTGAGCGTTAGCGAACGAAACAATCCAACAATTGAGTATTATGACAAAAAAATTACTAAAACAATTAATTCAAGAAAGTTACAAAAATGGCCAATTAGATGAAAAGCAAGTTTTCGCTATCGCTGATCTTCTCACACGAGAAGAACTGAAAGAATACATTAAGTTTTTACGCGCAGCAGAAAAAAAACGTACAATCTATATCGAATCAGCGAAAATTACAGATGATTTAATGTTGTTGAAAGATATATTCCCAAAAAAAAGAATAATTTTTAAAGAAAATCCTTCTTTACTGGCAGGTATACGAATAATAAACAATGACGACATATTCAATTTTAATGTGTTAAAAAATTTAAATGATATAATTGAGTTTGTTGAACAGTAACCATATGATAGACGAATCGAATATTATTAAACAATTAGAAAAAAGGTTATCTTCATTTTCATCAAATGCTCAAGAAGAGCATGTAGGACGAGTAGAAAAAAACAATGACGGAGTTATCAGCGCTTCCGGATTATCGAAAGTTGCGATGGGAGAAATAGTTACATTTGAAAACCGAGCAAGAGGAGTTGTTTTAAATCTCTCAGAAGATAGTGCTTCAATAATTCTCCTTAGCCAAGATGCAGACATTAAAGAAGGCGATACAATAAAACGAACAAATACACTCCTTAGCATTGGGGCATCGGATGAGGTTCTTGGAAGAATTATTGATCCAATCGGAGATCCCCTTGATGGTAAACCACCTGTAAAATCAGTAAAATCCATGCCATTAGAAAGAATTGCTGCTGGAGTTGTTGATCGCGAGCCAGTTAATACGCCTTTAAAAACAGGCATTAAAGCTATCGACTCTATGATCCCTATCGGAAGAGGTCAGCGGGAACTTATTATCGGTGACCGCGGATTGGGAAAAACAGCAATTGCAATCGACACAATCCTTAATCAAAAAGTTGAAGATAAAAAAGAAAACAAAAAACCAAAGACTAATGACCAAAAACCTGTTATTTGTATCTATGTAGCAATTGGTCAAAAGCAAAGTTCGATCGCACAGACAGTTTCTATTTTGAAAGAGAGAGGTGCTATGGATTATACATTGGTCGTTGCTGCACCGTCGAGTTCGCCTGCAGCTCTTCAATATCTCGCACCATATGCTGGAACAGCGATTGCAGAATACTTTATGGAAAAAGGCGATGATGTTCTTATTGTATATGACGACTTAACAAAACACGCATGGGCATATAGACAGCTTTCACTTGTTTTACAACGCCCAGCTGGAAGAGAAGCATATCCAGGCGACATTTTTTACCTTCATAGCCGCTTATTAGAAAGATCTGTAAAATTGAATAAAGAACACGGTGGAGGCTCCATTACAGCCTTACCAATCATTGAAACACAAGCAAGTGATATTTCTGCATATATTCCTACAAATGTTATTTCTATAACCGATGGACAAATTTATCTGGAATCAAGTTTATTTAATATAGGAGTGCGGCCGGCCATAAATCCAGGAAATTCAGTTTCACGCGTAGGAGGTGCTGCACAAACAAAAACAATAAAAAGCGTTTCCGGAAGACTACGTCTTGAATTAGCACAATATAATTCACTTGCCGCCTTCGCTCAGTTTGGAAGCGAACTTGATGAAGCAACTCTAAAGCAGCTAGAGAGAGGAAAAAGAATTGTCGAAATATTAAAACAGCCGCAATACGCTCCTCTACCAGAATCGTTAGAAGTATTGAGTTTGTTTGCAGTAACAAATGGATATATGGATGATATTAGTATTGATGAGGTTTTATCTTTTGAATCTCAACTCCACGAATACGTTCAGATGCATGTTCCGAAACTTCTTGAAGAACTTTCTAGCGGAGAAAAGCTGACAGATGAGATGCAAGAAAAAATGAAAAAAACACTGGATGGATTTAAAAAAGTCTATAAATCAGAAAGTAGTGAATAGATGATAGTGAAGAGTAAATTATTTGGATCAACTAATCACTTTTAAATATGGCAAGTATATTAGCATTAAAAAGAAGAATAGGTGCAGCAAAAAATGTCTCAAAAACAACGAAGGCTATGCAGATGATCGCAGCATCAAAGTTAAAACGTGCTCAGGATGCAGTATCGGCAACCAGACCATATGTTAATAAGATTTCTGAGATGACATATGACATCATGGGAAATGTAGATAAGAAATTTAAACATCCATATCTTCAAACTAATAACACGAATAGAACACTGCTTATTGCTTTATCACCAGATAAAGGATTATGTGGAAGCCTTTTAACAAATCTCATCCGTGAATTTATTTCCTACCAAGAGAAAGAACCAGATACGTCATATGTTGTTATAGGAAAAAAGCTTGAAGGAAAAGTTGTCCAAATAAATAAAGAAATTATTGCTTCGTTTGCCTTTGGTACGACATTACCATCATTTGATATGGTGTATCCTCTAATGAATATTATCAATGAATATTATGTTGGAGGAAAAGTAAGTTCTGTAAAGTTTTTGACGACAGAATACACAAGTATATTTACTCAAACTCCTAAGATTATAACGTTGTTGCCTTTAGTAAGAGAAAATCAAGAAGAAACTGCCAAAACTGATGATTTTTATATTTACGAACCTGAAAAAAAGAAACTATTAGAATCATTACTAAAACATTATGTAGAAATGACCGTGTACCAACAACTAATTGAAAGTTTCGTCTCAGAACAAGCAGCAAGAATGATATCAATGCAAAACGCAACGAATAATGCAAATGATATAATTGAAGACTTACAGCTAGAATATAATAAAACACGTCAGGCGAAAATTACAAGTGAAATTTTAGATATTACAGGAGGTGCTCACATAGCACAAAAATAATATGGCAGAAAATAAAATAAAGAAAAATGAAGGAATTATAGTAGGGATTGCTGGACCAGTAGTAAATGTATATTTCGAGCATGACTTGCCTTCAATCTATGAGGCTCTACAAGTTACACTGCCTGACGGTAAGGAGCTTATCATGGAGGTGCAATTCCTGATCGGTGATAAAGAAGCTAAAGCTATAGCTTTCGGTTCCACAGACGGACTGTCAAGAGGTATGCCTGTGACGAGAACCGGTGATCCTATTAAGGTACCTGTAGGAGAAAAAACTCTTGGAAGAATATTTAATGTTTTAGGTGAAACTATTGATGGAAAACCATTCTCTGAAAAAAATGTTTCTAGTGAACCTATCCATAAAAAACCTCCACTTTTGACTGAACAGCAGACAAAACCTCAAGTTCTCGAAACAGGAATTAAGGTAATTGATTTAATGGCTCCTTTCGCTAAAGGAGGAAAAACAGCAGCTTTCGGCGGCGCAGGTGTAGGGAAAACGGTCGTTGTAAAAGAGCTTATTAGAAACATCGCAATGGAACATAAAGGCCATTCCGTTTTCGCCGGAGTTGGAGAAAGAACTCGTGAAGGGACTGATCTTTGGATGGAAATGGTTGAAGCAAATGTTATGGATAAAACGGTTATGGTATACGGCCAAATGAATGAACCTCCTGGAAATCGTTTAAGAGTCGCATTAACAGCATTAACAATGGCAGAGTATTTTAGAGATGTTAAGAAAGAAGATGTTCTTCTCTTTATAGATAACGTTTTCCGTTTTGCGCAAGCTGGATCTGAAGTTTCAGCTCTCCTGGGGCGTATGCCTTCTGCTGTAGGATATCAACCAACTCTTGCACAAGAGATTGGAGCATTGCAGGAACGAATTACATCAACAACTAAAGGGTCTATTACATCTGTTCAGGCTGTATACGTTCCGGCAGATGATTATACAGACCCTGCACCTGTAACTATTTTTGCTCATTTGGATGCCACCATTACACTCGAGCGTTCATTGGCAGAACAGGGTCTCTATCCAGCTGTGGATCCTTTAACGTCATCTTCACGCATCCTTGACCCGAATGTCGTTGGAAAAGAACATTATGAGGTTGCTCGAGGAGTGCAGAAAGTCTTGCAGCGCTATAAGGATCTCCAAGATATTATTGCGATTCTCGGTGTTGATGAATTATCAGATGAGGACAAGCTTGTCGTTGCACGTGCACGAAAAATCCAAAGATTCCTTACGCAACCGATGTTCGTTGCAGAAGTATTTACTGGACAACCTGGAAAATACGTTAAAATTGAAGATACTGTAAAAGGATTTAAAGAAATTCTCGAAGGAAAACACGATACCCTTCCAGAGCAAGCTTTCTATATGATTGGAACTATCGATGAAGCAGCAACTAATAGCAAAAAATAAAGTCATTCTGAGCGAATGCGAAGAATCCCCTAACAATTAAAAAAGATCCTTCTCCGCTAGCTAACGGATCAGGATGACAATCTAAATATGCAACTCGAAATTATTACTCCTGAAAAAACAGTATTAAAAGAAGAAATCGATGAAGTATTAGCTCCTACAATAAAAGGACAAATCGGTATTTTACCTCATCATATTAATTTAATTACACAATTAACTCATGGAGAGTTAGTCATGAAAAAAAATAATAAAGAACGTTTTTATGCAATTACCGGGGGCTTTTTACAAGTACATGATGGAGTCATAACTGTTTTAGCAGATTATGCAGCTCATGCGGAAGATATTGACATAGAGAAAGCGATTGCAGCCCAGAAAAGAGCTGAGGAAGTACTAAAAAAGAAGAAGGAACAAATAAGTGAGAAAGATTTTGCGATAGCTGAAGCAGAACTTCGAAAATCTCTTCTAGAGATTGATGTCGCCCGCAGGAGAAGACGAAGATAAATTTATTTATTAGATCATTTTCTGAATCCTTACAGCTATTTGCCTTCTGTATTCAAATTTCATACAATAATGTCATTCTGAGCGTAGCGAAGAATCTGTCAAATAGACTAGCTTTCTATCTTAAGACCCTTCACTTCGTTCAGGGTGACAAAAGCCGATGTAACTCAGTGGTAGAGTAGCTCTTTCGTAAAGAGCAAGTCGTGAGTTCAAATCTCACCATCGGCTCCAAAAAAAATTATAATTATGAAAAAGAAAACTCAAGTTGATGAAATACCAGATATGTTAGAGGAGGAAAGCTCTCTTGAAACCCCGAAAGAAAATAGCAATAATGAAGCTATGTCTAAGTCCCGAATGAAGCGAAGATTAGAAACCCAATCGAAAAGAAGTCTTATTCTAACTGTTTTCGGCATTATTGTTATTATTTGTGGACTTTTAATTTGGGGACCAAATGCTGTTATCCAATTTAGTCTGCTATTAAGTAAAGCGAATACAAATAGTGATTCTCAAAAAACATCTGATACCATGCTTTACATTGCACCTCCTGTCCTTGATCCTCTGCCAAAAGCAACGAATAGTGCTACTATCGTTGTTTCAGGACAAATCTCAGGGCAAAAGGAAGGAAAAATTCGTCTGTATGTAAATGATAATTTAGCAGATGTAGCAGATATTAAGAAAAGTTCTTTTTCCTTTAAAGACGTTACTTTAAAAGAAGGAAAAAACGAACTCAAGGCTCAGGTAGTTTTAGAAAAACAAAAAAGTAATTTCTCAAATATTGAACAAATATCATATTTGAAAGAACCACCTGAGTTAACTGTTGATGAGCCGAGCGAGGGAGATAGATATTCAGGAAATAACAGTAGAACTATAGTAGTGAGAGGAAAAACAGCAGAAGGCGCATCAGTAAGAGTAAATGATTTTATCGCTGTAACGAAAACAAACGGTAGTTTTTCATATACTCTTGCTTTGAAAGATGGTGATAATACTATAAAAGTTGTTGCGATTGATGAAGCTGGCAATAAAACTGAAAAAGAAATAAAAGTGAATTATTCACCTTAAAATGAATATTTTATCCTGATCCAGCGGAGACCGACTTGGGGTGAACTCGCTTGCCTGCTTCGCTACGAGGCGAGCTTGACAAGGGTAGGACCAACCAGGGAGAGATCCCATTACCAACAAAAAGCTACTTTGATACAACAACAACAAAAAGTATACGAAACCGGCCCCTATATTGTGTTTGAGATTAAGCATCTAAAAGAAGATTAAACTACTGAATCTGAGCTCTCAAAGCTGTTAAATCCTCCATTAATCCTTGGTAAGCGTCTTCTGTAATCCAATTCCCTTTTTCCCGATTGAGAAGATCCTCAAATTGATCAAGCTTACGATTTACATGATCATACCTACCCAGCCGGTACTCTTTTGCTGTTTGAGTAAGCAATCGAAGTAAATGATTTGAGATATTATCTCTAGAAATCCCATTACTCTCTCTTTGTTGATAAACATCTTGATAAGTATCATTTATCAAACTATCGAAATTCACTTGTCTTGTAACTTCTGCAAGGTTTGATTGATCAAAGGAAACTTGAAATGATTCTTCAGAATATTGGCCTACATACCCATGAAGTGGTGTAAGTGTGTCATCGCCATCACTTTCAAATAAAGCCACGTTCAAGGCAAAATCTTTTACATCACCTCCGGAAATAGTAAATGTATAAGTTCCATTTTCCGGCTTCGGAAGTAGAAATGAATGTACACCAGTGCCGAATCTCTGCAAAAGAGATAATGGATCCGGATTATCTATAGAAGATTCATACCCATATATTGCATCAGGAATTTGACTAAAAGTTTGTGTTTGTCCATCTTTTATAATTTTTCCTGTTTTTCTTCCTTGGTCATCAGTGACCAGTATTTCCACCTCTGGATTCACAACAAGATTGATATAAGAGAGATTTGTATTTGATGGAATATATCGATCAACTTGATCAAAATAATTATTAAAACTTGCCAACGTGGAGTAGTTCCATTCTGGATCATTTATGATATGGGTATTATTTTGTACTCCCGTTGCTACAACAAAATGTCCAATTGAGCCATTGAAACCTGTGCGGGAAGTTACATGTACGATTGCGGGGATATCATTTTGCAAATCATTATTAAGCAAGTCAGTCATTTGTGACTGGGGAGCTCTTTTGTATTCAAGTTTTGTATTTGATTTTCCTATATCATATAACTGTTTAGTTAATTTGCTTATAGAAGGCCAACTAAGATAAGAATACCAACCATCTTTCGTTTTACCTGTTAAATAACCTTTATTATTTTTTAACCAATTATTTAGACTTCCAGGATCAAGTGGTGTCCCATTACTTATCTCATCCATGCCGTGATATCTGAGAATCATCGCTGCCGAAGTCACCGCACAGCCCCATCTATCCATGGTAGCATCCATTGCAGTCGCTCCTAATGCAATAGTATGATCATATTCACTTGGTCCCCACGGATTAGCATTTTGGCTGAAATAAGGAACCTCCAATCCACTTAAAATTGTTTCTATTTTGAAGTTATCAAGATATGAAGTAGGCTCGTAGGCTCCAAAACCTGAATAGCCACCAGTATTTGTAGATTGTCCAGTCCAAAATTGTTGATTATCTATGTATGCTGTCAAAGTTGTTCCACTTGCACAAGCTTTGAGTGTATGAATAGTAGGACTGAATCTGTCAAAGGTAAGTCCTGATGAAAGATTACCCATTTCTGTAACGCTATTACTATTATGAAAATACCGCCACCAAGATCCATCTATGAGATCGATTCTATCGGTCTGCAAAAAATTGAATTTAGTTCGTAAAAGTATACTTACCCAACCGTCAGAACGAAAATCTATAGAGGTACAATTATTAGTCTGACTAAAGCCGGTATAGATAGCAAATGCCCCAAAACCATCATTAGTATAAGCATGATCTTCATCTACGTAGATTTGCCCTTCCCAACTTTGATAGTTACTATTATATTGTTGAAGGGTTGTATTATTCCCACTGAATCCATCAACAAAAGAAACGCTTGCAGTAGTTATGGGCGGTAAAAGAAAGTAAATAATTATAAACAACAACGCCAGAAATAACGTAGTAATAAAACCTTGCTTATTACACATAAACTCTATCTATAATAGACGATATTTTAAATAAAGTTAAATGTCAAGAGGATAAAACAATAGCATCTGCGTTAAATTTAGAGGCAATTATAATAACCACTTCCGTTTCGAATACACCATTATCATTAACAAAATACAAAATATTAATATTTTTGGCTGATATGGAATGTATGAAAAGGAAGGAATAGCATTTATTAATACAACAGAAGCAAGAAGAGAATTCTTTTTATACCTATCTACTATAAGAAAAACTGCTAACATCATTAAAATTACCAAAATATAAATATATCGCATGTTTGAGATCGTGACAGATAATACCTCTTTATAAGGGGGTATTACTGGAAGCATAAAAGATACAAAAGCAGTACTAATAATCAAATAGATAATTCGTAGCGTCTTACTTTCAATTACCCGTCTTTTGCGATTAGAAGTTATTACAAACCAAACAATTAATAAGCCTGAAGTTGCCCAGATAGTATATTCAGATAAAAAAGCATTAAAAACATCAATCAAGTTTCTCGGATAATTAAAAGGAATCCTCCATAACATCCAGTCCTGCTGAGTATAATTAGGCCAACCTTTAAAAAAGGGCAAATTTGCAGGATACATTGGGTTTCCTTCTAAAATAAAATTCCGTATATACCAAAACAACCCAGTAATTGTGAAAACAATACTGGCAAGGAAAAAACGTACCGGGTTCAAGTACGTCGAAAGTGTTTTCAAATATAAAGGTAATAATGCCAAAAAGAAGAGCGGACCTGAATATTTTGTACCAATTAGCATCCCAAACGAAAAACCAATAAGTAATGAGTATTTAAAGTTTTTTTGTGGCTTTTCAAGTAGTATCAAACTTAGAATAAACCAAAAACATAACCACTTATCAATACTTTGATCCCCTATAGTTCTAACAACAGACATAGTCGAACAAAAACCGGCTGCAAATATTATTGACATATATTTATTAAGACCAAATACCTCCCCGAGTTTCTTGCATGCTAAAAATAACAATATGAAACTCAATAAACCAAAAAGGTTAGGAAATCCTAATAGGACAAATGGTACTAAAATAAAATGAGAAGAGCCTGGAAAATATAAAAAAGGGGTTATGTCAGAATGAATAGTTAGAAAATTTCCTGAGATAATTGTTTCTGCTATTGGAACATTGTAATCTTCGCTGTATGCTTTTTTTATCCTCATTCCATAGTAAAAATAAGAGGAAACAATAATAAAAAAAACAATCAACAGTAAATTTGCAATTAATTTAATATGTGACATACTCTAATACTGCAGAAATATAATATATACTCCGTAAAAAGCCATCAATTTTTTTTTGTAATAACTACCTAAGTCATTTTCTTTTTATCCTATTTATACGGTATATATTTATAGGATCAGCAACATATTTTTTTAACAAATAAGAAATAAAAAATACAATAAATGTAGCAGCTAAAACACTCCAGCTGTTTTTTAATGAAAGAAATGAGATATGGTTAATGACAAGTAAAGTAAGAAAATGAGAGAGATAAATAGGATAAGATAACTCCCCTAAGAAAAAAAAGTATTTAATTTTCGTATCAATGATAAATAAAAAAGGCGTGCATATAAAAATAAGAATATAAAGAATATGACGCTTGAAAGTAGAGAAAAACAAAATTGGAATGAAGTTATAAAGTAATATATATATTAAAACAACTATTGTCAGACTATAATATAGTTTAGAATTTAAAGGTTTTTTAATTTTTTTAAATATTTGAAAAGACATAGCCCCAAGCATAAAAAAATATAAGTTTGGGAGAAAAAGAAAAGGCAAGCTATATACAGGATAAAATATATTAATATGAGTAACGTATATACGAAGTAGTAATGAAAAAATTAGTATAAAAAACGTCTTTCTTATCCCACCTTTTACAAGAAAAGGTGCAAGGATATAAAATATTAACTCAACTCCCAAACTCCATGCAGGTTCTACAATAAATCGCGTATACATATAAGGAATATGAATAAAGTAACTGATAGAAGTAAAAAGAAATAAATTTTGGAATATGCTTTGCAAGAGATGTAGCACATTGATGAAAGTACTTGGGAAGATAAGTATATACTCAAATATCTTGTCACGAATTGTAATAAAGTATGTAAAAGACAGAACCAGGATTAACCAGTACAAGGGATAAATTCTTAAAAAGCGATTCGAAATATATAAAAAGAAAGAGTCATTTTTATCAATATATTTTTCGTTTAAAATCAATGATATATAAAAACCTGAGATAATAAAAAAAGACACTACCGCAACCTCTCCACCAACTAATTGTAAACCAAACAAGGATACATTAAAATGCCTCTGAACATGAGATAAGTATACACTTATAGCTAATATGAAACGTATTAATCCCATAATCCTATTAAAACCCACATCCATAACATTACCATTGGGTAAAAAAGGCTATTAATAAAGAAAGCATTAATGAAAAGTCCTGCTATTGAAGAAAGCAGTATGATAGCTACCGTTTTCTCAAAACTATCTGACTTATTCGTTTTATAAACTCTATATGTCATATAAATAATTCTCCACCATAACAATATATATAATATAAATCCAACTACCCCTGTAGTTACTAAAACAAACAACCAGCTATTATCAGTCCCGGCGTCTGAATGACTTACTTGCCAATTTCTATGATTTGAAAAACCATATTCTTTTTGTGCATAACGATACGTATTAAACCCGACCCCTAAGATAGGATTATCTAGAAATATAGTGATTGCTTGTTGGGCATCCATAGACCTCGCTATTATCGATTGAGTCCGCCATAGCTCAACGCCAGCACTCCCTAGATCTTTAGGCAACACTACAATACCAAACATCAACACTACGAATAACAGAAATATTAATTTTCTTTTTCTTAATAGCCATAAGTTTATAACGCTTCCAACAATGAACATCACATACCCGCTTCTTGAATATGTCAACAATAATGCTATAAAAGAAATTATAAAACATATTAAATATAGTAATCTACGCTTCTTACTAGATATCAATAAAGTAAGTAACATAAATAATAGAAAACTTAAAATTGTTGCCGTAAAATTTGGATCAAGTAATGTCGAAAACAATCGATATAAATGATCATCCCATCCAAGATAATAAAGATTACGAAGGTTTGGATAAAAAAAATATTGGATGTATCCGAATAAAACTAACGATAAACCAGTTATCAATAAGGTTTGAAAGATTTTCTTTCGTTCTTCTAGAGTAAAAGTTCTGCTTATAAAAAGAATAGAACAGTATAAAATCCATCGGATAAGATAAAGAGAAGAGAGGAATAGACTAGTTAAAGACAATGAAAGAGGATTTAGTAATAATGAAACTATACAAAATAGAACAAATAGAATTAGAGGTTTTGTGAGAAAAAAATAGAAAACTTTAAAGTTTTTTTTAATACGTAATAGCCAGAATAAAAAAGTTATAAAAAGTAAAATATCAGAGATATGAATAGCTACGCCATTCCTAAAATCGATTCGACCAATTTCTCCTGAAGCAAAGGATATAATTGTAACTATAAATAATGTGATAAAAGACATATGTTTATCATTAGTAAAGAAAAAATTTCTTACCTTGAGAATAAAGCTTTACTCCAGTCTGTTCATTTTCATAAACCAATTTCCAAGTTCTAAATCGGTCTGGTAATAAAGTATTTTGTGTCGCAATATAATTAAACAAATCCCCTTTTCTTACCCAAGATGAATCAACAAAAGGAAAATCTATATAGTAAAGATTATGAAACCCAAATAATAATACTTTGTCGTCTCTTTTAATCGTTTTTAGGAAATACCCATCTATATCATGAAAATCTCCAAAGCTAAAATTAAGATGTTTATGCAGAAATTCTGATCTGGATTCCTTACCAATAATATAAGATATGTACTTCGAATTTGCTATAAATCTATAGCCTATCGTAATACAGGCTGTAAAAATAACGACTATAATAATTTGTTGTCTTAGTAATTTGTTTTTCTGTAAATTCAAAATAACTTCGCCAACTAATAAACTATATAAAGGAAGATAAGGCATTAAGAATCTCCCCCCGCCTGTTCTCGGAGTGAAATACCAAAACATAATAGATAAAAGGCTTATTGCACTAATGATTTTAAATTCTTTTCTTATTTTTTTAAAGTAGAAAAGTAATAACGGTAAACAGATAAGGTAAATCGGTGATGATGGATCATCCGCAAAAAGAAAAACTTTGAAAATATCAGAAATAAAATGAATCGGTGATAGTAAGTTCTTATGATATCCTATTGGATACCCACTAAAAATAGGATAGATTGGATTTCCTGTAGAAAAATAAGAAAACAACAACCAAGGTAGTATACAGAACATCGCTATTAGAATATACGAAGTTATAACTGTCAAGCATTTTAAGAATGTAGACTTTTTTTTGTACAAAATAAATGAAATTATGAGTAAATAAATAATAAAAGAACTAACGGCAATAAGTTTTACGTTCATAGCGAAACCTATCATAACAGCAGAGAGATATAGCCATTTTCTCTCTTCACCATGAATCCAGCATATTAGAGCAAACACTGCTAGAATTTCATAAAAAGTTCGAGCTAAGTCTACATACGCAGTTATAGATTCCCATGCCACAACAAGATTTGAATAAAATAATAAACAAATCAACAGAGATGTAGAAACCGTAAAATATTTTCTAGCGAACATGTATAATGCACCTAAGGATAAAATTCCAAAAGTAAAATGTATAAACTTTGCTAATATTTCTCCTTGAAAAATGAGTCCTGTTAGATAAAACATTTCAGTTAGTTTAGGCATCACTGAATAGTAAAATAACCCACCAGGGATAAAGTAAATTTTCTTTTCTAAAAGAAACATTTTCGGAAGTGTTAAGTGGTACCACAATGCATCATATGCTAACTCCGGGCCTAATACTCCAATAAGATTTACAATTGCTTGAATAATAAGTATGAATAATAAGAAAAATTCAAGTTTTAATTTTTTAATAGATATTGTTTTTCTTTTCCACGTATCAATAAATGTATATAAAGTTCTATGTATGCTTTTTCGAAAATAGAATAAAGAAGACAAAGAATAAAAAATTGTAATTGCTATTACCGTATCTTTATATAAGAAGCCTGCTATTCCCAAAAAGAAGATAATATAAGAAAAAAGTCCTAAAAAGATTGCTAAAACAAACATATTTCTCCTCGGCATAGTAAATAGTGAATATAGATTAATAAAATAACAATCATCCAAATAATAAATATGAAAGTATAGCTTTTAGACATAATAGTTCAATAATCTTATATTAAAAAGTAACTAGCTTTTTTTATATTTTATTTCATAGAAATAATCTAATCCAAATTGTTTTACAAACTTTATTTCAGGATATTTTCTTAGATTCTTTACGATATCTTTCCAAAACATAATCTTATCATCTCTTTGAGAAATATATATTTTTTCCATGGCTTCATATTCTTGTTTATGAAGTATCAAATGAGTAACCTTAATTTTTTTTAAATATGAAATTGTCTTATCATCCGGAAAATTACTACGGAATTCCATTGTTTTTTCTTGCCACTGTGGTGGAGAAAAACCGCTTCCTCCATTCATCCGTTTTTTATTATGCAAGGTACTGTAATATATTCTTTTACTTTCGATCACTGCAAAAGGTGTCATATTCCAATTATAAAAAGGTAATTCTAAAATAACCGCATCCTTTGGTAATGTTTTAACAAAATGATAAACTTGAGGAAACTGATCGATTGTTTCAATCTGAAGATATTTTCTCGGAACAGGGAACTCAACTAAAATCAATGTACAAATGAATATCGTTATGATTAATCGTATTCTTAAAGTGTAACTTTTCATGATAGAGGAAAATAAAATACCTGCGACAACAGAAAACGCAAAGACACCTAACATTTCCCATCGAGCAGAATTTCTAATTCCCTTAAAACCAGGCACAATATAGTAGAGTAATGCATATGGCAAAGGAATCATAAATGGCTCTTTAATAACTTTTCCTCCCCATTGAAACACCGGTCCGAGACTAAGAACAAATGCAGTTACTCCTGTATAAAAAAAGATTGAAAAATACTCGTTTTTATTTTTTAACCTTTTTTTAATTAATTTGTAGCCTATACAAAATAATGATGAGATAGTCAGTACTAAACCTAAATATCCATCATAAATAAGCTTATATCTTCCAGTGTATATGGTATTAAGTAAAAAAGCCTGTAATCTAGTACTAGAGTTAGGGTAAAGAAAAAATTCTGGCCTATTGGCGAAATTGATCGTATCCCGAATATCTCTAACGTAATTAAATTGATGAGAAACTGAATAATAAGGAAAAGTAAGCATACATAAAAATAAAACATTGAAGACAATCAGAAATAAAACTTTTTTATTAAAAAATAACTTTAGTTCTTCTTTTTTTAAAAAAAAATAATATACTATAGTCGTGAAAACCAAACACATAATAAAATATGCAGGTAAAAAACTATTGAGTACTTGAATAATAAAAAAGAAATTGGCTAGAAAGAGATACTTGTATTTTTTTTGCTTTAAAAATGTGAAAAAAAAGTAAAGAAATAAAGGAATCCATTGAATTGCGATAACCTGAGGATGAATAAGTCTTTGCAGTGTAAATGTTGAATAAGCAACTAGTGATCCGCTAATAACCCCTGCGGTCGGAGTACTAGTGAAATAGTAAACTAAGAGAAAGGTAAAATAACCAAGCATAATCAAAGATAGTAATATGCTAGTGTTATAAGCCACCATTGGTTCTCTCATAAGTAATAATGGCAAGAAACCAAGAAGAGAACCTATAAAATGAGTATCTGAATACGCTAAAGTGTTTTTATATGGATAATAAATAGGAGCATCAAAAACATGGAATGGATCGTGAAAAAAAGAATGAATATTCCAATTAATAATTCCTGTGATGAGTAATGAATCTCCGTACTCAAATGTGTAATCACCTAAGTGAAATATAAGGGGATACGTAACGAAAATTGTTGCTGAAACAAAATATAAAAAAACAATAAATTTTTTAAATTTTTCATTCATTAATTTTTTTTGTCTGTTGCCATAACATCCATAATTTTCCTCTCACAAGAAAAGAATGAAAACTCATTATTAGCGATAAAATTAATCCAGCAGTACCATCAAGAAAACCTCTGCGAAAAATATAGTTCTGTATAAATTTAGCGGTAGGATAGAAGACTAGAGATAATACATTTGCCTTTTTATTAAGAGTATAGAGTTCGATTGCACGAATGTTCGTATAGTGGTTTATTTCCTCAAGAAATTCTTTTACCGTACTATGGGGGTAATGTATTAAAACGTGTTGCAGTTCACCAATTGGTCCTTGTATCTTCCATTCTTCATGAACTTTTCCAACCCATTCTCCGCTATCTTTTCTACCAAGCCTTAGAAGTTTCGTATTATTTGATTCACCATGATTAATTGCTTTTCCCCACATAAAATCTTTTCGTCTCAGTAGATAGCCTTTCTTTTTCTCTAGATTTGAATTTATTGTATTTATTATTTCAAATTGTAAGGCAGAAGAAACAATTTCATCCGCATCAACAAAGAATACCCAGTCACTCTTAACCTTTTCTAAAGCATAATTTCTTTGGCTAGCAAAATCCTCTTGAATACCCCTTTGAAAGATCTTTATTTTTTGAGAATGAAATTCTTTAATAATCTGGAGAGTTTTATCGGTAGAATTGTCATCAATAACGACTACTTCATCACACCATAAAACGGAATTAAGACTATTTTTTATATTACTCTCTTCGTTTCTTGTTAGAATTACAGCCGCAATCATAAATAAGTTAACTAATAGTTATTGTAACTCTTTCACAATTGTTATATTGGAAACTTTCTTTTTTTGAATATGCATGTTTTTTTCTAATTGCTTAGGTATAGGCTCCTCATAAATAGTATACGTTATTTTTGCCTCTTTTTCTGGTTCGTTCCCGTAAAGCCAAAGTAAATAAATGTAATTTTGCGCATAATCTTCTTCGAACTGATCATCTAAACCAACTCTTTTTAATTTATATTTTTCTCCTTTTGCATCTTTCACTATCTCTCTGGCAACATTTTGTTGCAGTGTATAAGGTACATAATAAGGATGGATACTCATAGCTTTTTCAGACAAAAAAAACCATGTATCAGAAAAATAATATTTTAGATTGATAATAGTTAGTACAACTAATATGCTAACGACTCCTGCTTTACCAATGCGTTTACTCCAAAGTCTTTCCAAAAATAAAGCAAAAATGATAATTGGCAGGGGTAACAGTGGTAAAAAATAATGAATTGGTGGTGAGCCGTGAATAAAAATAGCTACATATCCCCACATAAACCATAAAAATACAAATGCTTCTGAAAAGATAATCTTTTTTGAATATATTGATCTGCTTATCTTAAATAAAACAAATGAAAGCAAAGCAATTAAAACTATAACATTTAATACTGAAGAATTTGTATTGATAATACTTTTCGTAAAGAAATCAGAGAGTGAAAGTACGTTATCCCCTACAACTTTTTGAGAAATCGTATTTTTAGGATATAAACCTACAAAACCCGCTATTCTATAAGGTATCCAAAGAAGAATATTTCTAGTCATTGAAAAACCATGAGACACATCATAATAAAAAAAACTAAGCATAGGAATAATTACTCCAAATAAAAATCGGAGGAAAACTTCTTTTATGCTACCGATTTTTTTTACATAAAAAATCGAAAAAATGAAAGGGATAAGAATGATTGGAGTAAAATGAAAACTAAACATACTACCAATCAACAAGCCGATGAAAAAGATATAATGTTTTTTTTCTTTAGTAATGGTAAATAGTAAGTATAGTAAAGGATAAATAAGAAAAGACACGATAGAGAAAAATCTTGCTCCCCGGGTAAAATTCATAAATAAAGGTGAAATAGAAATAAGATAAGAAGAAATCAATGCTACTCTTTTATTGAAAATTTTTTTAATGACGAAATAATTTGCTAATACAGTGAGAATAGAGATTACTGCACCAAAAAAGGCATGACTCACAGGATTAAATCCACTCATGATAAGTATTGGACCATACACCCAATAATATAATGGACCAAAATATAACCATGGATGTGATGTCGGCGGACCCAGTAAAGGTATTTCTTGAGTAAAAAAAGCATTTTTAATAGCCAACAAGTTATGTCCCACTTCGCCAGAAAAAATGAATGTTTCTTCAAGTCTATAAAAACGTAAAAATGCTGCCAAAAGAAAAATACTTAAGGTCAACAATGTATTTCTTTTTAATTCCAAAAAAATATGTACCGTAATTGCTGCAAAAAAACCAAAATGCTTTTTAAAATAGAGAAAACGGCTTCTCTTAAAAATATCGTTCTTGTCCTCTCTTTTTTTCGTACTTTCACCCAAGAAATGTATAATTTTTGCTTCAGGATTTATAAAAATATCATATCCTAATGATCTAACTCTTCTGCATATATCGTTTTCTTCAAAATAAAGGAAAAAACGTTCATCAAATTTCCCAATTCTATTAAATATTTTACTCGATATCATAAAAGCGGTACCAGGAATAACATCAACATTTTTTAATGTATCTTTCTTCCAATCTAATAACCAATATTTACGCGAGATAGAGTTTTTAGGAAAGAGAGTATTTATAAATGACAGAGCAAAAACTGCTCTCATAGGTGTCAATTCTTGTGCTCCTTGTAAAGAAATAATCTTTTTATTTTTTTCTAGTAACAATGGCGCAACCGCAGCTGCGTTTTTATTTTTTTGGAGAAAATTATATAATTTTTCTATACAATTACCTAAAATAAGGGTATCAGGATTAAGGAAAAATAAGAAGTCGCCTTTCGCCGCTTTCGCACCTAAGTTATTTCCAGCACCAAAACCGCCATTTTGTTCACTAGCAATATATGATACTAAAGGAAATTTTTCCTTTAATTCTTTTTCAATTGTTTTTTTCTCATCATTATCCACAACAATTATTTCATAAAGTATATTTTCGGTTGTAGAAATAATTGATTGGAGACAATCAAACAAGCGTTGTTTGACATGATAATGAACAATAATAATCGAAACTTTCATACTCTATATAGTACGCCAAAATACTCTACGGAGGCAGTAAATAGTAACAGGAATTTCAAAACAGACAGATAAAAGTGCAGAATATCCAGCACCTTTAAGGCCATACATGGATACAAAAGGGTAGATTGTACTGATTAAACCCAGAAATCGGAAAAATGTCATCATGGTTACATATCGTTGATTCCCAGTAGCTAAAAAAACAGTTGAAGCAAAGCCCGAGATTGCTAGTAATACACCGTATATTGCAAGTATTTGAAGAACAGGTTCAGCCATTAACCAATTCGATCCAAGTAAAACGAGAATAATTTGTCTTGAAAATAGAAAAATAAATAATCCCAATATACTTGCAGTTATTATAATTGACGTAAAGCTTTTTATGAATGCACGTTTTAATCTATCACGATCTCCTTCAATTTTCGCGTATACAGGAAAAACTACTCTTGAGACAACATCTCCAATTTCAGATAAAGGAAGTATTGAGATTTTATATGCCATATCATATACTCCCAAAGCTGACGTACCTAACAACTTTCCCACCGTAATCGTGTCTCCTTGCTGAGCAAAATAATGAAAAATTCCGTATGCAGTTACCCATTTTCCACTGTGAAAAATTTGACGAAAGTAACCATCTTTTAATGAAAATTTTGGCCGGGGTTTTATCAATAAAAAAGAAAGAACTATTTCAAAAAGTACTCCAGCTATTAATCCGTAAACAAGACTAAAAACAGACTTTGTAATGAGCGCTGCTATGATGGCTACACTAGCATCAGTAAAAAAAACAGTAACACGATAAAGAAATTCTTTTTTAAATTGCAATTCTTTCTGTAGTCCTACAACAGCAGGGTTAATAAATCCTCTCAAGAATGGAACCAAGCTAATAAGTAAAAGAATAGATAGTGCATCAGGCGTTCGAAAAAACTGGATGATGAAGGGAGAAGAAAGAAAAATAAGGCAGCTTATTATACTTCCCCTGATAATTGAAACTACCCACGCAGAATTAATATATTCACTGATATCTTTCTTTGATTGAATTAAAAAGATATTGACACCTGTTTCTGTAAGTAATTCTAATAATGTCAAAACTAATGAAGCGATGCCAAAAATACCAAATTGTGCCGGCGTAAGAATTCGTGCAAGAACAGCTATCTTAACGAAAGATAGGATACGGGTAGCAACACGGTATGCAGACATCCAAGATACTCCAATGACTGCATTTTTTAAATATCCCATAATGAATATTATACCTCAGGCGGGAAAAAAAGTAATCGTGTTAAATCTCTTGAAACATCAATACTTTTTCACATATAATAACAGCTATGCAAAAAGCTTGTCGCTCTTGTTCTTCAATACAACTGCGTCCGATAATCTCACTTAACAAACTTTATTTATCAGATTTTGTTGAAGACGATAAAAAACCATCAAGACATCCTCTATCGCTTATACTTTGCAAAAACTGTTACCTATTACAATTAGGGCATACAACACCATCTTCAGAGCTTTACACTGAACATTATGGTTACAAATCAAACATTAACCAAACAATGCAAGATGAATTAAAAGAAATTGTTGAAAAAACAATGAGAAAATTAAATAAGAAAACGCGTAATCTGCTTGCAATAGATATTGGAAGTAATGATGGTACCTTATTAAAATTTTATCCAAAAAATGTTAAGAAGGTTGGTGTGGAACCAGTTAAAAAATTGGCTTCCGAAAGTAAACAACATGCAGATATTGTTATCAATGATTTTTTCAGTTATGAGAGTGTGATAAAAGCTATTGGAAAAAGAAGAGCGAACTTAATTACTGCAATTTCTTGTTTTTATGATATTGAGGATCCAAATAAGTTTGTGTCTGACATAACAAAATTACTTGATAAGGATGGCATATTTGTCATTCAACAAAATTATTTAGTAAAAATGCTCACACAAAACGCATTTGATAATATTGTCCATGAACATCTTGAATACTATTCGTTAATCTCTTTACAAAACCTCTTACAACGACATGGTATGGAAGTTTTTGATCTGGAATTACGAGAACTAAATGGCGGTAGTTTCAGAACATATATAGGGTTTGCTAATAAAAGACCTATTTCAGTTTCTGTATTTGAACAAACTCAACTTGAGAAACTTATTAATTTACAAAGATATAAAATTTATAAGGATTTTGCTAAACGGATAAAAGAAAATAAAAAAACAGTCCAAAGTTTTATAAAGACAGAGGTTCAAAAAGGGAAAAAAATATATGTATATGGCGCATCGACAAGAGGTAATACACTTCTACAATATTATGACATTGATAAAATATTGATTGAGAAAGCAGTTGAAAGAAATCCAGAAAAATGGGGTAAAAAAATCGCCTCTGTAGGTATACCGATTATCTCAGAAGAGCAAGCCAGGAAAGAAAAACCTGATTATATGCTGGTACTTCCATGGTTTTTTAAGGATGAGTTTCTGAAACGGGAAAAAAAATACTTGGAATCCGGTGGTCACTTCATTTTCCCTTTACCTAAACTAGAAATCATATAATTTAAAAAATTCAAAGTTACAAATATTCTTTATATTTTTTATATATCTGTTTTATTCCTTCTTTCGGCGAGATTGTGGGGTTCCAAGAAAGTACTTTTTTCACTTTTTTAATATCTGAAATGTAGATCTTCTGATCTGCATGTCTCCATTCTTTTTTAGTAATTTTTGCTTTCTTACCGGTTATTTTTTCAATTTCTTGCACAGCTTCTGACAGGCTCAATGTATTTTCCTTTCCTCCTCCAACTGTAAATACCTCTCCCTTCACTTTGTCAATATTTTCAAGTTCGTCAATATATAGTCGGGCAACATCCTCTACCCAAAGCATATCACGTACTTGTTTTCCGTTACCATAAAATATAATGTTTTTATCTCCAAATCCGATTGACCTGATGAACCAGTCTATCCATCCCTGGTCAGCGACACCTTTTTGGTAATACCCATAGATACACCCCATTCGGTTCACTACCGTAGGGACTCCAAACATATGAAAATATTCTTGACAATACTGATCTGCTGCAAGCTTTGAAATACCATATGGGGAATGTGGATATTTCCCAAATCCATCAATTGGATATACCTCGTTTATTCCTTCAAATCGAGTATCTTCCCAAAGATAGCGTGTTTTTTCTTCGATGACTGGTAAATCGTTCATTATATCTGAATATACTTTACTTGTAGATGCAAAAATAAAGGGACAGTTATTCATCTTCTGGGCAAGTTCAAGCATATTTATTGTTCCAACTACATTAACTTCAAAGTCATATCGTGGATATCGAATAGAGAATGGCACAGACGGATTTGCTGCAAGATGAATTATGCCATTAAATATTCCACATTCAATTTTTAATCTCTTAATATCTTCTTCACATCTTACATCTCCCCGAAATACTTCCACTCCTGCTTTTTCTAGAATAGACACATTTTGTTCAACTCCGTCACGGAAAAGTGAATCAAATGCTACTACTCTATATCCACGTTTACGAGCTTCAAGAGCAATATTTGTACCAATAAATCCGCATCCACCAGTTATAAGAAGATTCATCGCTGGTATAATTATAATGTAAATGAAAACTAAATTTCATAGATTAACTATCATTATCCCAGCCCGCAACGAACAATTTACTATCATTAAGACATTAGATAAGTTACAAAGGTTTGTTAAAGTTCCGTGTAGATATCTTGTAGTAGATGACCAATCAACAGATGAGACTGCAAAGCTAGTCAAAAATTATATACTCAAGCACAAAAATGTTACATTATTAAAAACAACATCAGACAGAAAAGGATTTGGAAATGCATTGTATCTTGGATTTTTACATTCTCAATCAGAATATGTTTTACCAGTAATGGCAGATTTATGTGATGACCCTGAAACAATCAATAGAATGTATAAAAAAATACAAGAAGGATATGACATAGTAGCTGGATCAAGATATATGGAGAAAGGCAGAAAGATAGGTGGGGCGAGGTTACAAGGTTTTTTTTCAAAAGTTATATGCTTAAGTTTAAAACAGATAACAGGTATTCCGACACATGATATTAGCAACTCTTTTAAAATCTATAAGAAAAATCTTATTAAAAGTTTAAACTTTGATGCAAGATTTGGGGTGGAAATATCGATGTTTCTTACATTACAGGCATATTTCAAGGGAGCAAAAATTGCAGAAGTACCAACTGTTTGGCAAGGGAGAACTGAAGGAAAATCAAAATTTAATATCTTTAAAAGAACACCAAAATATTTGTATATCTATTTATGGGCAATTAGAGAAAGATTTGTTCAGTTACTCAAAAGACAAAAGCTTATTACTTTCCTTCAAAAAAGTTATATATTATTAACCTTTTTATTTCTTATTGCTCTTATTTTTCGTTTACCTTTACTTTATACAGAATTCATGCGGACTCCAGATAGCATTGATTATATTAATGTCGCGGAAAACTTAGCAACGGGAAAAGGATACATAAGATCAATAAAATCTCATTTTTTCGATGATTCACCGGTTTTTGCATCCGGGAATTTTAGTAGACCATTTTTTACACCCTTCATATATTCTTTACTTCTCAGAATAAAAAACGATTATTATATATTGCAAGGATTCAATTTAATATTGGGTGCAGTCAATGTAGTTTTATTTTATATATTACTTCAAAAGTTTATTACAAAAAAGACTGCATTTATTGGAATACTACTTATTGCATCTAATCCAAATTTAATAATTGAGAATAGGTTTATTTTAAGCGAACAAATTTTTTATTTTCTTGTATTAATTTTTTTTATAATATATTTTTATCTTAAAGATTCAAAAAAGAAATACATTAGCTTAGGTTTTATCGCTGCTTTAGGTTATCTTACTAGGATTGAAGGCATACTTCTTCTTATCTCGGTTGGATTAACTCATGTAACAAACAAAAAAAAGCTGGTCCTACTTAGCATTGCAACAATATCATTCTTTCTCACATCTATACCGAATTTCATCATTAATTATACTATTTTTGGTAAACCTTTTTTTACTTTCTACGCATATCATTTTGTAGTACTTCATTTCTATGAAGGTGTTTATAGTTTCTATAGTCCTTTTCCTTCTCCTCTCGTATTTATACAAAATAATTTTCTTGCGATAACTACTCGAATAGCACAGAATAATATCGAAAATTTTTTAAGTTTAGTAGGGTTCCGTTTCCTGAGTACTCTATCAATAATTCCTCTTCTTTTTCTCTATAAAAGATTTAGACCTACCCGATTATTATTCGTAAGTATTTTACCAGTTTTGCTGTTTTCACTTTTTTTGTTTTTAATAGTTACTTTCACATGGTCCGTATTTTTTCAACCCGAACGCCATATTGCACTTACCTATATGTTTTCTGTTTTTTTATTTTTTGTTTTAACAAATCGAATAAGACAACTAGTTTATGTAGCAAGTGCAATAACATTATGTATATATCTTATATTTGATGTGCATCAACTGTTATGGATACGTAAAAGTATTGGTTCTCTTGAAGAAACAAAATCCCAACCTATGTATTCATGGATAAGAAAAAATACAGAGAAAGACGGTATAATAGCCAGCCGAGACACTTCTTTTTTATATCTATATACTGGTCGTCCAGTAATTTTAATCCCTCTTAAGCTGCCAAATGAATATGATGATACTGCAATATTAGATGAGTATGTTAAAAAGTATCAAATAAAATATTTTTATGTAAGAGAACATGACCTTGAAAAATATTTAACTAAAAAAGGGATATTACTCAGAAGTGAAGAAAACGAAAAGTTTTATTGTGTCACACATTGTCAAAAAGTTATATCCGATATTTGAACATAATATTCTATTGCTTCTTATAAACCTTTAAGTTGCAGATGAAAGACGAAGCAAAAAAAACATTTAAAGGATAGTATTTCGAAAGTGGATAGAAGGTTATAGCAAAGTTATAGAAGAGAGTTCTTATATTAGATCCAGCTTTTAAAAAACCAACTTGTGATTCTATCTTCCCTTTTAACTGAAATTTCTTAAATAATTTTTGAAGCTGAAAGTAATCAGGCTCATTGATATGCTGGTATTCTTGTTCTGGTGTTCTCGGGTTTTTAGGTAACGGTGCATAAGAAATCCGCTTCATTTTTTGGTCAACCCATGTTAGAATCTTGTTTAAAGGATAAATGTAATACGGAAAAGTTATATTTAGCAAAATCCGATTTGTGCAGGTTCGTAAAAAAATCTTCCCTCCACTTTTTAGAACTCTAGAAATTTCTTTAAACATTTTTTCTTGTTCCTGTATGGCTAGATGATCGAGTGTATCAATAAGAAGAACAAGATCAAAAGAATTATCTTCAAATTTGAGTCTAGTAGCATCCATTATCAAAAATTTGCTTTTCTCTTGAATTCTTTTAGGATATTTTTTCTGAATTTTTTTTGCTATTTTTATCGCTTCGGAAGAATAATCTATTCCTATTATTGATTTAACTTTTTTCGCAATATGTAAAGCAGTATCTCCTCTGCCACATCCGATTTCGAGTATTTCCATATCTTTTGAAAGCGCAATTGAATCAATCATCTTTTTTACATTTGGATGCAGAGTCAAACCGCCACTTTTTTTGAATTCTTCTGACCCAAGACAGACGTTATAATAATAATCTTTATCAAATGTTTTTGGATTAACGCTCATAGCTTCTCTAGTACTTTTTCTAATTCATTAGCTCGTTTTTTCCATAGCCATTCTGTTTCCATATATTTTCTTGCATTTTTTCCGAGTTCCATAAGCTTTTCTGAATTTGGCAAAATTTCCTCCAGAAGTTGTGCAAGCTTCTTAGCGTCTCTTGGAATTAAATAGCCTGTCTTCCCATCTATAACCAATTCCTTATGCCCAGCTTCACTTACTGCAATTACAGGTATACCACAAGCCATTGCTTCCATTAAGGAAGCACCTAACCCTTCATTTCGAGCAGGTGCTAAAAAAATTTTTGATTTTCGATATAAATCTCTTAATGCAGTGTCTTCTGAAATCCATTCCTCTTCAACGAAAATCGATCTTATTTTCGGTTTTCTATGCATTGTTTGTATTGCTTTCTCTACCAGATCATAACCATCGATATAATCATGAGAGCCAATATAAAATATGTCGTACTCTTTTTTAGTATTCGAAGGTGAAAAAAATTTTGAATCAACTCCATAATAAATCACGCTATTCTCTTTTTTATAAATACGGGAAAACTTTTCGGCAATAAATCTTGATGGTGATAAACAGAGCTTAGCAAAATGTACGTTTTGTCGATCTAAAACACCTCGAATATACCTATTTACTTTTTCATAGTTGTAACGAAAAAAATCGACATTTTTTGGCATTCCAACCTCTTCATAAACTATTCTATAAAATGGATCATGGATATAATAAGCAAAAGGAGTTTTTAAAAATCGCATGATAAATGGCGCTTCTATAAATCTTGATGCGCTTACGAGAACTACATCATATTTTTTTGCATCTATAATGCGTGCAATGTTTCTGTGTAATTTATAAATTTTAAAAAGCTCAATTGTATCTTTATACAATCTTGCTTTCCAATTTTTACCTTTCCATTCTTCTGGAACAAAACGATAAAAATACACTTTTCGAAAGTTTTTCCGTTCTTTAATTACTTCCTTGTCTTCAACAATATATAAATCTACCAGGTTAGTTTTCGTGAGTTCTGCAGCAAAAGAATTAATAGCTCGCCGTGCTCCACCACGAGGCAATTCATGGAAAATTGCGATCTTCATTTGAGTAAATCTTTATAATAAGCAATTGTCTGCGCCATTCCTTCTTCCAAACCTACTTTTGGGGTAAAATTTGTGAGTTTATTTAATAATTTAATGTCAGCGACCACCCTCGCGCCTCTATCTTCACCTTTTCGCATCGGAAGATATTCAATTTTAGATGTACTTCCTGTCATGCGTAGAATCATTTTAGCTAAATCTATTATTCTCGTTTCTTTCCCCGTCCCAATTTCAACGATTTTTCCTTCAGCTTTTTTAGATTCTGCCACCTGTATTGTCGCTCTAACTGCATCAGATGTATAAATAAAATCTGCTGTTTGTCTGCCTCTATCAAAAACTGGCAGTGATTCTCCTTTTAATGCTCTAACAATAAATGTTGGAACTGCCTTCTGAACACCATAATGTTTTTGACCTGGACCATAGACACTAAACCATTTAACAATTACAGCCTTAAGTCCGAATTCTTTTTGATACATTAAGCAAAATTTTTCGCTTGTTTCTTTCGTAATTGAATAGGTATTTAACCAAGGATTCGGTTTTGATACAAGTAATAACTTGGTGTTATTCTTAACTGCTGCCTCCATAATCGTGAGTGATCCAATGATGTTAACTTCAGCTGCCTCTATTGTATTAAATAAAAGTTCTTCAGTTCCTAATAATCCTGCTAAATGATAGACATAATCCATACCTTTCATCGCTTTATTAACAATTGTTTCATTACGGATATCACCCTGGAAGACTTTAACTCTAGGTAATGTATGTTTTACTGATTTATCAAGCCAGAATACAGAGTATCTTTTTTCTTGAAGAAGTTGAGTTAAGTGTCTCCCGATAAAACCACTACCACCTGTAATAAGAATTTTTTTCTTTTTTTCCATTATTTTTTATTAAACTCTTGTAGAGATAACATAAAATATTATATAAGTACATATTAGTATGTCAAATAGGAAAACAGTCTTGATCACTGGAAATGCCGGATTTATAGGTTCTCATATCGCAGATGAATTTATAAAACAAAATTTCCATGTAATCGGAGTCGATAATCTAAAAAACGGGTCAGCAAAAAATATTAATTCGAAGGTTGATTTCTATAATGTTGATATAAATCGTATTCATGCTATTGATAAGATCTTAAGAAAATATCAACCTTATTATATTATTCACCATGCCTCAAACCTCGTTGATGTATCACTTTCAATACGTTATCCTTGGAGAGCTCATAAAGATACACTCATGACAACAAAGCTGATTGAAAAGGCAATAAAAAATAACGTAGGTCATATTATCTTTGCTTCTTCTGCAAACGTGTATGGGGTACAAACCACAATGCCAATTCATGAATATACACCGACAAAACCTTTATCTCCATACGGTCTTGCAAAATCTGCTATTGAAGAGTATCTTACATATATTTCAAATACATATGGTGTTCCTTGCTGCATCTTTCGTTATTTTAATGTTTACGGACCTCGGCAATCTTTACGACATAAACCTGCTATTCCAACTTTCATACAAAAATTAATGAATAATAAAACAGTCCTTATACGGGGAGGCCAGCAAACGAGAGATTTCGTGTTTGTAAAAGATGTAGCTTATGCAAATTTCCTAGCATCTACACAAAAAGCAAATGGCATCTTTAATATAGGTACAGGCAAACAAATTACTATAATCGAGGTCCTAAATTTGCTGGAAAAATTAATGAATCGACAAGCAAGAGTCAAAACAGTTCCTAGAAAGATCTCAGATTATGATTACTCACAGGCATCTACTGATCATTCTGAGAAAATTCTTGGTTGGAAAGCACAAACGCCTTTCCAAAAAGGTTTACGTCAATCGATTACATACTATCTACATAAGCAGTAATAGAATAGAAAACATTTTCATATATTATGAAAAAAATATATATTGTTATTCCTTCATTTAACGAAGCAGAAATGTTACCAACTACAATAAAATCCTTACAACAAGAAGGTTATCACAATATTATTGTCGTAGATGACGGGTCAAGCGATAATACGAAAAATGCTTTAAAAAATAAAAATGTCATTTTTTTACATCACAGTATTAACCGAGGACAAGGAGCAGCTGTAAAAACTGGAATGGAAGCTGCTAAATTGTTACATGCAGATATCGTTGTAACATTTGATGCGGATGGACAACACGACCCTAAAGATATTGAACGATTACTAAATAAATTAAATAAAGGATATGATGTTATCTTAGGATACCGTAACCTTTCTAGAAAGACTATGCCTGTTTTTAATATCTGGGCAAATTATATGGCAAATCTCATTACTCAACTTTTTTATGGAATACAAATTAAAGATAGTCAATGTGGTCTTCGAGTTTATGGAAAAAAAGCTATGGCGTGTATAGATACTCAGGGTGACCGTTATGAATTTTATAGTGAAGTTATAAGAGAAATCGTTAAAAATAATTTACGCTTTGCAGAAGAGCCTGTCAATGTATATTATACGAAATACGCTACAAGCAAACGCGAGAGGCAAAACATTAAGAACGCCTTAAAAACAGTATATAGAATGTTTTTATCATTATAGTTATGAAACCTTATTCTTTATCTGTGTATCAAATCGTTATTTGCTTTATAGCTATTGTATTTATTCTCGATCGACTGCAAAGATTCATGAAACGAGAAATGAGGCAGTCTTTATTAAAACTTTTTGCAAGTTTATTTATTTGGTTAAGTATTTTAGTATTTTCTGCATTCCCGTTATTTGCAGGCAGAATCACAGATATGTTGGGTATTAATGATAATACCACAGTTATTCTTACTGGATTCACTGTAGTATTTATGCTGATTTATAAACTTTTATCAGTTATTGAACAACTTGATAAAAATATTACTAAACTTGTCCGAAATGAGGCATTAAGAGATTTAAAGAAAAATTCTAAAAAGTAAACCAGAAATTCTACACTATAACCACATCCGCCCACTAGTTTGTACTATTTTCACTAAATGAAACAAGTTGAGATTAGCAATGTCGAATAATTATATTTTTTTATAAATAATTATACTTGTAGGCATGGGAATAAGATTTGCCATAGTGAAGTTTATTTCATTATTAACATACGAATAATACTTGAAATATGGTTTAAATTTTGCAATCTGCACGTACCTTTCTTTCTTTAAACGGGTTACTAAATCGTTTTTTGGAGATTTTTTAAGAAGCTTTTTTTCTACTTCGCTATTTGAAATAATCACAATTTTGGGGAGTCTTGATGTTTGTGCAGAAATTACTTCATATCGATACAATCCTTTATATAAAACTTTATATTCATGTAAATAAAATTCTTTTAGTACGACATCAGGAAGCATCTGATAAATGGGTATATTTTCAATACCTATTAACGTGCCAGGAGATATGTGTTCTACCACCCATTCTGAAGATATAAACCTGGGATCTTTTGCATATTTCACAGAAAGCCACGTATATGATTCAAATATTTGCCATACTAGTCCTATGCATAATGAAATTAGAATTACTTTCTTCCACCTTCTGCTTGAATACTTCATGCTATGCTCCAATGCAAAGTTCATAATAAGAATAACAAATGGTAGTAATACGAGTGACCGATTAGTACCCGCCCCTAAACCAATCGGAATAAGACTTCCTATATAGAGAAAAAAAGAAATTATTACAAATAACTCGTATTTATACAAAAAAAACTTACCTTTCTTATACGATTCAAATAAAAAACTAAGCAAAAAGATAAAACTTAAGAAAAAAAGAATTGAAAGAGCATGGCCAAACATAGCGGGAATTTCTTCCAAAAGGAGATAAAGACCATAGTGCATCCCTAAATTATAATTACTTATACTTGCAGGACCAGAAACAAATGTAACATACAAGAGATCTCCATAGTCTTTGTTCTTTAAGAGCAAGTCAGGAATTGCAGTTATGAGAAATATGAAAATAAAAACGAGGAAACCCACCAGAAGATGTTTATATTTTCTCTTTGTAAACCAAAAGAAAGAAAAAATATAAATCACGAATAAAGGAGCATTACTTATTTTTATTGCTAATGCTAATGCACAGATAACTCCTACTAATATAAAGTTTATAAGGGTAGGACGCTTTGCGTAATAGAATATACTGATGAGTGAAAGAATAATGCCACAGACAACTGCAATATCATATTTAAAAAGATTGCTCAGTGTTAACCAGATAGGTGAAAAAGTAAAAAAAATTAGTGGAATGTACCAAAATGTTTTACTATTCTTTCTACAAAGATAGGATAGCGCAATGATACTCGTAATCCCGAATAAAAGTGTTTCTAGACGAAGCCCTATAAATATTCTCTGTAACATAATAACGTCTACAACTGGAGATTTTATTATGAAAGGATTGATAATTCCCACTAGCATCAATGGAATAAGCATTATTCCCGAGATGAAAAAATAAAACATGAATCCATGTGCAGCTCCCCAAATATTTGGTGACCCTTCTTTAAATGTAAAACGAACTGACTGTAAACTATGCCACTCATCCATTTGATAAGCAAAAGGATGTGATTCGTGCGGTGTGCCCCACGTGATACTCGCCATTACGGAAATACTATAAATACAAAGAATACAAAACAATAACAAATTGTTTTTTATAACTTTTTTAATATTCCCGTTTCTGATTCGCTTTACAAATCCAAATGTTGATCCTGATAAAACAGCAGCATCAGCTGTTAATTGTAAAAGAGGTAAAAATAATATGGCTTGTTTGTTAGCGACATATTTATAATTCTTTTTTATTGACCAAAAAACATATAAGAAAAATCCAAAAAATAATGCAACAAGTATGATTATTTTTTTATAAAGCGCAGTAAGTATAAGTAAATAGAGAACAACTGCATAACGCGTATATAACAAAAAAATACTTTCTCTGAATATTCCTGATTCTATATCTCCGAATGCAAAACGAAAAAACATATTGAATGATTCTTTTAATGTTCTCCTCGGCAGCCAATAAACTATCGCTTTTTTCTGAAATATAATCTTATATCCCTTCTTTTTTAAACGGTTTGCAAAAACATAGTCTTCGTTATGAGAATACTCTTCTGGAAATCCTCCAATTTCTTTCCATACTCTCTTACGAAAAGCCATCGAACGAGAAGCAGGCAAAAATGTATCTGGATCTACTTTATCAGGCATTACTAATACATAGGGTACCAAGCTTTTTTCTAATATTGTTTCTCCCTTTCCTTTATAATAACCGGCAACAACATCGACCTCTTTATTCACAAATGCAGCTACCATCTGCTCAACCCATTTCTTATCCAGAATACAACCAGCATCTGAAATTAAAATAATATCTCCTTTTGCTTGTTTAATCCCCTCATTTCTTCCAACAGACCTATTCCCTTTTTTTAATATCACCCTGAGACTGATATTTCTTTTTTTGAAAGTTGAGATTTTATTCTTAACTTTCGAAATTGTATTATCACTACTACCGCCATCTACTACTATCACCTCATGAGGATATTTTGTCTGTTTCAAAATTGAAATCAGCAATTTTTCAATCGACTCTTCTTCATTTAGAACTGTAGTAATAAAAGATATTATCATCCTTGCGATCTGTTTGTTCAGTGTATATTATAGCAATATGCTTGACCCACAGAAAATGGTTTTTATAAATCTTATTGCTCTTCTATTTATAAGCGCTGGGATTATCATTTATAAAATTCGATGCCCTAAGCGAAAAATAAATCTATTATTTCTGCTTATTGTACTTTCTTCAATTGTCTGCATAAGTATCTTTCGAAAAGGTGTTTATGAAAGTGGAGATTTTATGATTCATTTATATAGAAGTATAGATTTCTATAACTCATTACAAGAAGGTAACATCTTGCCTTCTTGGGCTGGAAATTTAAATGCGACATATGGTTACCCTCTTTTTATTTTTAACTATCCGCTTCCTTATTATCTTGTCAGTTTTTTCCATGCTCTTGGATTTACTTTTATTTCGAGTCTTAAACTCTTTTTGG
The DNA here is from genome assembly GCA_041906785.1 of Candidatus Levyibacteriota bacterium. Taxonomy (GTDB): domain Bacteria; phylum Patescibacteriota; class Microgenomatia; order Levybacterales; family UBA12049; genus CAYMDS01. The sequence continues at coordinate 213,441 of JAYRIM010000028.1, read as the reverse complement.
CCTCAAATTTTATTTTATCTGGAATCTTTATGTATTTTTTTGCAAAAAAAATTTTCAATAATGATTTGGCAGCTTTTACAAGCGCCATATTTTATCAATTCGCTCCTTATCATCTTATAGATTTACATTTTAAAGTGGTTATTGGCGAAATCTTGTTTTTTACAATATTACCGTTTGCTTTTTTTGCCTTTCATAAATTATGGAAAGAAAAAAATACATTATGGCTTTCTTTATCAATTCTATCAATTACTGCACTTATCATGAGTCATGTAGTTATAGCACTTTTTACTCTTGCCTTACTTTTGTCTTATGCAACTTTACTATCCTTTCAGTCAAAAACAAAACTTCCGCTACTTACCACGATACTCGCAACTATTATTGGTAGTTTTGCAACATCTTATATATGGGCAACTCCTTTCTTTTTATCGAAATATACAATATTTAAAAAGGTAGCTGAATTTTATTATTCACCTCATATTTTCGAATTATTATATTCTCCCTGGCGTTGGGGATTTTTATTTCAAGGGCCAGAGGGTCAGATCTCTTTTCTCTTAGGATACACACATATTTTTATTTCTGTATTAATAATTCTTTTACTAATAAGAAATAAAATCCAAAAATCTATGAGAATGCAAATTGTATTTTTCCTCTTAGCTTTATTTATATCGCTATTTCTAGCAACATCTTTTTCAAGATTTTTTTGGGGAGCTGTTCCCTTCCTTAAAGCAGTAGGCTCACATCGGTTGTTGCTTCTATCTACATTCATCATCTCTATTCTTTCAGGATACTTAGTTTTACATTTTAAAGGAAGAAGAAGAATGATATATTTGCTGATATTCATCACAATTTGTACAACAATTTTAAATTGGGGACAGAGAAGACTTATATCCGATATTAATGATCAATATCTCATTACAAACCTCTGGAAAAGTACATCACAATCAGAAGGACATTATTATGCAAATTCTATTCTAAGAGACCCTAAAAAACCATGGTTTTCAAAACTTCCAATAAAACATATTGAGATTTTAAATGGGAAAGGAGAAATAAAAGAATTTACTAGAAATTCAACAAATCATCGGTATATTGTTAACGCAGAAACGGAACTTTTACTAAGAGAAAATACGTTATATTTTCCTGGATGGGACATTTTTATAGATAATAAGAAATCCACTATTTCGCATGATAGTGAAGGGGTAATATCATTTTCAGTACGAAAAGGCTTACATTTTACAGAAGTAAAGTATAACAACCCGGCAGTATATAAACTACTTAAAACAGTAAGTATTATTTTTTTACTAGTAATAATTTCTAATATACTAATTTCATTTGCTAACAAACAAGGGAATATATTAATAAGAAAATATGAAGAAAAATGAAATATTACTTTCAAGTGGTTGTATTTTATGGTATGGACTAGAAGAAGCAGTTCGATTTGCTACAGAAGTGGGATGCGACGGTTTAGAGTTATTACCAACCAGGAGAATCACAAAAGATCTAAGAGATAACAACAAATTGAGCAAATTTTTACCTTTTATAAAAAGCATTCATCACAGCTGGAGATTAGATATTAACCAAGATAGATTTTATGCCATCCCTTTATTCACTAGTTTATTTTTTAACAGCATTCGATACGCATTTTTTCCAAGTAATCATTTTTCAAGAGAGGTAATTTCATCTATTATTAAAAATAACGATCTTCCAGTAACAGTACATAATCTTACAGATAAATGGTTACTGAATAATGAAGGAAAAGAATATGGCCACATCCTTTATGAAATAATGGGAGATACATCTGTTAAACCTGAAAAGATTAAAGCATGGCTGAATTCAGACCATCATTATATTGCTATAGACACACGAGATGATCAATCACTAATATGGGCTAAGGAGAATGGATTTAATGACTGGACAGAATTTTGGAGTTGGCTTGGACTAAACAAGATAAAGAACATCCAATTATCGCTTATTGGAAAACAAGGAATAAAACAGATTTTGTATCACAGATCATCCTTCGCAGAACAGCAATTGCTTTGGTTGCATGAAAACCATTGGGAAGGTACCGTAACTATTGAGGTAAATCCTATTAGCTTGTTTTTATTAACGAAAGCAGATTTAAGAAAAGGACTTACTATAATTACCCAATTTGTAAGACAAACATGTACTAATGGAGAGAATTGGTCTTAAGTTTTTTTTCTTGCAATAATTAATAAATTTGTTCCTTCTTTTTCTTCTTCTTCAACATATTTTAAAAATTTTTTTACAAAAAACTCAGTTACGAATTTTGGTCTAGTTGAGGATCGCTTACCTGTTATCAGTTTTACAATTTGCGAAGGCCATGCTGTTATGAGGAATATATCATATAACCAATTAACCTTTTTAGAGATAATATCTTGCCTTTTATCAATTATAAATCCAGCTTTTTCAACTTTTCGTATCCACTCATTTTTTGGTAATATATGGAGTCTATGGAATAATGTGTTATATTTTTGTCGGACAATTTTTGCCACTTTGGGAAGACCAATTTTTTTCAGAAATTGTGTATAGAAAACAGCTTCTTCCACTTCATCACTTTCTATCGTTAAAAACAGAATTCCTCCTGGTTTAAGTACTCTGTATGCTTCTTTTAATGCCTTATCTGCTTCTTTAATATGTTCAAACGTACTTATTGAGAAAGCAGAAGCAAATGTATTATCAGGAAATGGAAGATCTGCAGCATCGGCAAGAGTCAAATTTTTATATTTATTTGTTTTTGAAGCAATATACAAATCCCAATTATTATTATCAATACCCATATCAATCGGTTCATCTGCAAAAGCTTGGGCAAATTCTCCAAAGCCACAACCTATATCAAGAATCGGTCTCTTTAGTTTTACTTTGGCTAAATGTCTTGCTTCAACTGAACGCCACAATGCTAAACCTAATGGACCAATACTAAGGTACCTTCTAAAGTATTTTTCAGCAGGAGAAATCGTATCTCCTAATTTTTTTTTCTGTAGTTTTGCTCTATTTGATGACATATCTTTTTACTCACAACTCACAACTATGTAATTATACTGAATCTCATCTTTTTTTTCCAAAGCTTTTTATAAACACTAACCATTTCTTCCCAGGATTGTTTTTTCACCCATTTATAAGCTTCTGAAACTATCTTTTTCTCTTCATCTGGATTATGCAGATAGTATAAAATTTTTTCAGCAAGCTTTTGTGGATCCTTTTCAATAATAATAAATCTCGCAAAGGGAGCCATTCTCAAATAATCTTCTTTAAGAGGATTATCATATACTGCAAAGACTAATTTTTTAGCAGCAAAGGCCTCAAGAATTGATAGATACCTTGATACAAATACGAAATGGTATTTTTCAAAATATTTTTCAAGATTTTGTTGAAAGGGTATGATCGTAATAAAACGTGAAATTGACTTTCGATATATTCCATCTCCTATCACAAGTAACTTAAAGTTAAGCACTCTTCTTTTCAACACTTTAAATGCTTCTACATAGGTTAAAATCCCGGTCTGCTCATCAAGTCTACCAAAAAAAACAGCTGACTCTTTTTTTATATTTGATATTTTATTTTTACTTTCTGGCATTTCTACAGCACCATATGAAACAAAAGTAGGTTTTGTACCATACCATTTACTTATAAAATCACCAATACAGATGTTTCCAATTGATAACATCTCAGACATTTTTCTTATAACAACAGCTTTCTTTTTAATAGGGTAACTTTCATATCCATGAAAGGTAGTAAAAATCGGTTTTCGAAAAAATAGGAATCTAAATGGTAAATACCAAAAAAATACATCATGAGCGTGAACTATATCTGCTTGAAGTATTAAGTTTCGATATCGCCACATCCATTGCCAAATAAAAAGTTTTTTTTGTTTTCCTTCTTTTATTTCTGGCATTCTATATATCACGATTGACCTTGATGCATATAGACTATCTTGAACGTGGTTGTGAGGTACTTCTTTTTCTGTTTTAGTTAGGTCTTGCTGTTCCTTAGCTAAAGCAGAATCTCTCTTATCCTTTGCTAATCTTTGCTGTTTAACTACAATTTTTCTTGTGTTTTTTTGATCCTTTAACCCTTCGCTTATAATTATTATGCTATGGCCCTGCTGGGCTAGCAATTCCGAAATTTTCATGACATGTCTTTCAACACCACCAACTTGAGGATAAAATCGGCGACTTAAAAAAAGAATATTCATTTTTTTACTCGTCCTATTTTAATCTAATTGACAAATCTATGCTAGAAGATACTTGAAATACTACTAAAGCTTGAATGCGCAATATTGATAAATAATTTTACTCATACAAGGCTAAATGATCATAAATATTGTTCTATATATGTATTGAGCATATTTTATGATCTTTATAAATTACCCCTTTTTTTGCTTTATATACCTTTCATCTTCCTCCACCCATGCAGTTAGAATATAGTTGAAAAGAAGAAATATTCAATGATTTTTTTATAGAATTGCACTTAATTACAGATAACTAGCTTTTAATCATCAAAGTCAACTTGCATGATATTCTACTATAGGGTTTATACTACTTTTACTTAACTGTTTTTTATTCTCCGTTTCTCGTACTTTCACTTTTGTATTAATGCCTTTTCAACTGATAGACATATATGTATTACTTTTAACTAGCCTACTTCACTTACTCACAGTTTTCCTTTTTAGCGTATGAAGGATCTATTATAACTGACATCAGTGTAAAGCAACCCATGATGTATATAGGGAAAAGAAATTGAACGATCGATAGACATACAACATGGTAACAATTCAATTGTCAGACTCTCCGAGAATCTTTCTTCTCTAGCTGTTCTTTTTTTCATTTGTATAATTTTTTTAGACTGGTATCATTGACTTTTTGATATAATTTCACTATAATCTTTAGAGGTAATTGATTTTTACGGAATTATAACTCATCATTAGCAAAAGGGCTTATTAAAGTAGCAGATTTGCTTGATATAGCAATAATATCTACCTTACCCAACCCCTTAGCATTTATGTACCTTGTCTGCTAAATCGCCTTATTTATCCACATTTTTTCCTTTTTATGTTATGTAAGACCAAGAATATCTCCATAATATGTTGATCATTCTGTCCTTCTCTCTCCGATGTCGTTGTTCTATAAATATACAGACGGCTTTCTGGGATAAATCGTCAAGTTATAACGTATGTTCATATTTTTTAAGCATTTTATAGAATTTTACTAAAGTGTTAAAAAAATGAAAAAATGTGGATAAACTGTTTAGTAACTTTTCCATTACTCATTTTTTTATTGTAGCTTTAGTAGGTAGTACCATGTATGCACCAAAAAAATAACAATTATTATAGGGCTATTTTGCAGCTCCTATTTACTAATATATTTTATAAATCTAGCTGAATCTGGAATAAGAAATAGAAATACCTTTGTGAATAGATTATAATACTCAAGCATATTATGATCGTAAATGTTATTTCTGAATCTGTTTCAGCACCTGAGAAATGGGGTGGAATACATACTGCTTTTCTTACCCATATAGAGATGCTTAAGGAACGTGGAGTAACAGTTCTCATTAACTCCTCTAAAAAAGCAGACATCGTCCATATCCACACTCTCGGACCGCTTGGCATGTATAGACTCTTTTCTAATAAAAATACCGTCCTGAGCACTCACATAACCGTAGAAAGCTTTCTAAATAGCTGGAAAGGGGCAAATATTGTGGCCCCTGCTATAAATAAATATCTTAATATAGCGTATAAACGAGCAGATCTAGTGGTAGCGCTCAATGAGCATGTAAAAAAAGAGTTAAAACAAATAGGAGTAAAGCGAATAGCAGTTATTCCTAACCCAATAAACACGAAAGTTTTTCATTTTGATGGTTTAAAACGAAACGAAGGGAAAAAGAACTTTGGAATTTCAGAAAATGCATTTATCGCCCTTGGAGTTGGAAAATTCATTCCACGAAAAGGATTTTATGATTTCCTAGAGATTGCACAAAATCTCCCACATATAACTTTTCTTTGGTTAGGGGGTCATGATATTAAAATGTTAAATGTTCAGACAGAAAAACAGAAAAACCTCTATGAAAATAGACCAAAAAATGTTATTCTTCCTGGAATTGTTTCGTACGAAAAAGTGATCCAATTCTATAACATGGCTGATATTTTTCTTTTCCCTTCATATCAGGAAATCGCTTCCATGGTTATCCTTGAAGCTGCAGCGTGCGGATTACCGCTTGTTTTACGGAATAATGAAGAGTACAAGTCATTATACGGAGATATGTATCTCGCTAGTAATTCAATCAGTGATTTTACGAAACTTGTCGATAAACTTTATACTGATAAAACATACTTTAAAAAAAGAAAAGAAAAAAGCGTAGAATTAACAAAACAATTCAGTTTCCAGACTATCTCAAATGCATTATTAAGAGAATATAATGAACTCCTATGAAAATCGGATTTTTTACAGATAGCTATACACCTAGTCTTGATGGCGTCGCAACGACAGTCGAATCTTGTGCGAAAGAACTTGAGCGCCTGGGTCACGAGGTAATAATTATTGCTCCTAAATACCCAAATACGAAAGATAGAAAAAACGTCATTAGGATTTTTTCTTTACGCGTCACAAGTCAATTGGAAACTAGAATTGCTATACAAATTCCCCAAAGATCACTTCTGAAGATTATCAGACATGATTTTGATGTTATACACGGCCATTCTGGAGGATTTGTAACATTTCTTGGATGGCAAATTGCTAAACTGTATGGCACTCCATATGTAGCTACCTATCATACTTTCTGGAATAAATACACACATTACTTTCTAAAAGGTGTCATTCGACCTAAATTTATCGAGCTTACCAGTACACTTTTCGGAAATGTCTGTGATACATTAATCGCACCAACACAAAAAGTGAAAAATGAATTGCGTGCATATGGTATTCGAAAACCCATCTATGTAATTCCTAGCGGAATTGATCTTAAACGATTTGAAAAACAACCGAAAGGTTTTCTTCGAAAAAAATATTCTCTTCCTAAAGAGGCAAAGATAGCTCTCTGTGTATGCAGACTTGGAAAAGAAAAATCAGTTGATTTTCTTGTAAAATCTTTCAAAGATGTTGTAACTCAAGATGAAAATGCGTATCTTATTATCGTAGGAACAGGTCCAGAGAAAGAAAATCTAGAAAATCTTGCAAAATATTTACAGATCTCTACAAATGTTATTTTTACTGGCCCTATCCCTCATCATTCAATTCCAAAAGTATACGCAGATGCTGATATTTTCGTTTTCGCCTCAAGAACAGAAACACAAGGCATGGTCATACTGGAGGCAATGGCATCATCTATACCTGTCGTGGCTGTCTATGACAATGTATTTAAGGAAGTAGTTATAGATAATGTTAATGGTTTTCTTATTAAAAAAAAGAGTGAAGGATTCGTGAAACATGTTCAAGAATTATTAGCAAACGATCAACTTAGAAAAAAGTTAGGTGAAAATGCTCAAAAAACAGCGGAAAAATATTCTATTCACGAAACAGCCGTAACTTTAGTAAAACTATATGAAAACATGATCCAGAATCGAGAACTACAGGGAACTTCTTGGAGAGATAGTATGACCATACTGAAATCTGATCTAAAAGATGCTGTAAAACTATATGGTTCGCCATTATCAAAGGTGTACGTCAATATGAAAGAATTAAACCGCATTAAGAATTATATTCGTCGCACTATTCTATCCTAGATATAGAGAAATACCACTTGCATGAGTTTATTTTTTATGCTTCAATAATAATACGCATTAAGAGTTATAGTCCATTTGACTATACAGCAACCGAATTACCACGGTGCTTTTTCGAAAGAAAATGCGGCCAATAAAGGCAAGTAATTATTGCCTCTTTTTGAGGCTTTTTTTATGAAAATATCATTATTTACTTCTGAATCTGTTTGCGCTGGTCATCCAGATAAAATCTGTGATCAAATAAGTGACGCAATCGTAGATGAAGTTCTTCGTCAAGATCCGTATGGAAGAGCAGCAATCGAAACAATGGCTGCAGCAAATAGTCTTTTCCTTGTAGGAGAAATACATACGAAAGCAGAAATCGATTTTGAAAAAATAGCACGTAAACAAATAAAAAGGTTAGGATACATCCATGAAGAATATGGATTCTCTGATACGTCACCTATAGACATTAAAATCCATGCGCAGTCACCTGAAATAGCAGTGGGAGTAAAGAAAAAAGGCGCTGGGGATCAAGGCATGATGTTCGGATTTGCCACAAATGAATCCTCTTCTTTTATGCCCCTACCTATAACAATAGCCCATGCATTGGCAAAAAGGATAGACGAGGTCAGAGAAAAAAAAGTTCTTTCTTATTTAAAGCCGGACGGAAAAACACAAGTTACAATAGAATATAGAGACGGAAAACCTGTAGAAGTTAAATATGTGGTCATTGCTGTCCCCCATCAAGCATCAGTAACACTTGACCAGGTAAAAGAAGATGTATACAAACAAGTTGTCGATCCTGTGCTGAAAAAGTTTGGATTTTCCTATCCCAAGAAAGATCTTATTGTAAATGGTACAGGAGTTTGGCATAACGGTGGACCTGCATCAGATTCTGGTCTTACAGGAAGAAAAATCGTAGTAGATACATATGGTGGATATGCAAGAGTAGGTGGAGGAGCATTTAGCGGAAAAGATCCAACGAAAGTTGACAGGTCAGGAGCCTATGCCGCACGATTTTTAGCGAAGAATATTGTCGCTCAAGGATTAGCTGATAAAGCAGAAGTATATTTAGCTTATTACATAGGTGCGAAGAAACCAATAATGCAAGAAATTGAAACATTTGGGACTGAAAAAGTGAGTAAAAAAGCACTGAAGGACTTCATGTCTTCATTACTAGATACTTCAGTAGAAGGAATCCTTGAAACATTACAATTACGACAACCGATTTATTTACCTACTGCTGCTTATGGCCACTTCGGCCGCACCGAATTTCCCTGGGAAAAAGTGAAGAAATAAACTATCCAATTGTTTCATCATACTCCATATCGAATGATTTCAAGGCATTAAATTTCAGCTTTTCTATCGCTAGCGGTATCTGCCAATGTAAATTTGGGATAACATTTTTTGGTAATTTTTTGACAGGAAACCATGCTATTTCTTCTTTAGCTGATTTTTTAGCATCTGTTAATTCTCCCTTATATATTAAGGTAAATAATGCCATCGTCCAATTTTCTCCATGCATTTTTCCTAGGTAGATCCAATCTTTAGAAGCTGTTTTTAAACTTGTTTCTTCTTGTATTTCACGAACAATACATGTAAGATCGTTCTCATTATCTTTATTCTTTCCTCCAATTCCATTTATTTTCCCTTTTTGCCATTTAGGAGCTAACTTATAAACAAGAAGAACTTTTTTTAAATCTGAAGAGAAAATATAACCTAAAGTATATCGTTTCATAGATGTGGACTCGAGAGGATTTGAACCTCTGACTTCTTCAGTGTGAATGAAGCGCTCTACCCCTGAGCTACGAGTCCATCTCGGCTAATCTTAGCAAAATATGCTCACGTTGACAAATAAGCGATCATAGAGAATAATATCCACATGGACGAGATCAAACAATCACCTACAGCCGTGCAGACTCCTGAACAAAAAATAAAGCTGTTTATTATCGATACTGTACAGACATTTCTTTTCGCAGGCGGTTTTTTTCTGTTAATTTATTTCTTTCTTTTCCGTCCATTTCAAGTAAGCGGTGATTCTATGTATTCTTCTTTCAAAGATAAAGAATATATTCTGACAAATCTTGTATCTCTTCGCTTTTCAGATCCTAAACCGGGTGATGTTATCGTTTTTAAATCACCCACAGATCCAGGAAAAGATTTTATAAAAAGAGTAATTGCAATACCTGGTGATACTATTTCTCTAAAGGATGGCTTTGTATATGTAAACGGGAAAAAAATTGATGAAAGTATGTATCTAGATAAAGGTGTAAAAACATATGGTGGACCAAAGATCCAAGAAGGCCAGGAATTAATTATCCCGAAAGGGTATTATGCTGTCATGGGCGATAATAGGAGAGACAGCTCTGATTCAAGGCAATGGGGTTTTTTAAATCGGGATAATATTATAGGTATCTCTCTCGTTGTTTATTGGCCTTTAAATCATGTCCGTGTAGTGCATAACCCTTTTGAAAAATAGAAGAATTATTGTGTAAGAGTTTTATGGATTTCCTTCAGCTTTTGAGAAGTCTCAGAAGGTTCACCTTTTACGACAATTGTAATTTTTGCAAGTTTATTTGACTGCATAATGCTTACTTGGTCAAGACTATATTTTTGAGCAATATCTTTCGCCATTGCATCCTGTTCAGGCACATAGAAGTAATCTTTCGGTTGTGAAGGCTCTCTTTGCTGTAATTCGCCTTTCATTTTTCTCGCCAATTCCTCTGTTTGTCTTACAGAAGAATTCTCCCTAAGAATTTTCTTAAAGACTTCAAGCATTAACTTCGGATCACCAAGAGAAATCAAAGGTCGTACATGCCCTTCTGTAATAACCCCTGCAACTAAAGCATCCTTAATTGCATCAGGTAACGATAATAATCGAATTGTGTTCGAAACTGTTGGAGCGCTTTTCCCGACACGCTTTGCTACTTCATTTGTGCCTAAACCAAACTCATCGATAAGACGCTTATATGCCAAACCTTTCTCAATCGGATTAAGATCTTCACGTTGGACATTTTCAACTATAGCCATTTCAAGCATTCCTTGTGGTGTAGTTTTCTTAACGATAACTGGAACTTTTACAAAACCTGCTATCCGTGCTGCTCTCCACCTGCGTTCTCCTGCGATAATTTGATACCCTGCAGGTGTTTCTGCAACCACGAGAGGTTCAAGAATGCCTTGTTCTCGAATAGATTCTACAAGATCTGTAAGCGAATCGGGTGTGATAACACCACGAGGCTGAAGAGGATTAGATTGTAATTGATTAACGTCTAATTCGAAGACTTGGTCGACTGCATTATTCATGGACTACGTCAATGATTTTTTTACCTTTTAATGTTTTAAATTGAACGACACCGTCTTGGATTGCAAAAAGAGTAAAATCATGTCCCATTCGAACACCTTCACCTGGATGGAATTTAGTCCCGTTTTGGCGAACAATGATATTTCCTGCTATCACTTCCGAACCACCATAAACCTTGATGCCTAACATCTTTGGTCGTGAATCTCTATTCCCTTTTACTGCTCCTTGCGCTTTTGTATGTGCCATATTTTTCAGGAATGCTTCGTGAAAACAGTTCTTATTCTAGCTTTGGTTTTCACGAAAGTCAATATTTTTATTTTTTGGTTGTTTTAGGTTTTTTTTCTTGAACTTCAGCTTCCTTAGCAACATTTGTAGATGATTTACCTGCTTCTTCAATTTTCTCGATTTTTATCGCTGTTAATGCCTGTCGATGACCGATTACTTTTCGATAGCGTGATTTAGCCTTAAATTTCGCAACTCTTATCTTTTCTCCACGCACGTGATCTACTACAGAAGCTTCTACTTTTAAATCTGTAAGAAATGGCCGACCGAGTTGTGTTTTACCGTCATTTGTGTAAAGTAATACTTTTTCTAAGACTATTTTTTTATCTTTCTCAGCTGGAATACGTTCTACCTGCAGAATGTCGCCCTCTGAGGCTCTATATTGTTTGCCGCCGCTTTCGAATACAATGTATTTCATATATCTTGACAATTATAGCAAAGGAACGAAGTGAGAGCAACTGGAAGATACGATTATCGCAGCTGAAGTATATTTTTCTTATTATTTGCGACGCTTATTGATGAGAGGACTCCTACTGTAATAAAGCTTGCTAGGAGAGAACTACCGCCGAATGAAACAAATGGCAATGTAACACCGACAATAGGTACAAGACCCAGATTCATGCCAATATTGACGAAAAATTGAAAAAGAAAGAAAAGAAATGAACACGATATGAAAACTCGTCCAAAAAAATCAGGGGTTTTCATAAGGATTTTATATATTCTATAAAGAAAAAAGCCAAAAGCTGCAATTACTACAAATGACCCCAAAAAACCCATTTTCTCTCCAAGTGAGGCAAATATAAAATCCGTATGATTTTCAGGAAGAAAACGTAACCTTGATTGTGTACCTTCCACCAATCCTTTTCCAAAAAACATTCCTGAACCTACAGCGATTATTGCTTGAATCATATTATATGAACTACCTGTTGGATCACGTAGAGGGTTTAGAAAAGTTAATACTCTCTGACGCTGATATTCATGAAGAATATTCCAAAGAAAAGGGAGTGCTATAACAAATGGGACACCAGTGAGAGCAATCCATAGCAGAGGAATTCCAATAACAATTAGAGAAAGTACGATAACTGATATATATAATAATGCATTTCCAAGATCTGGTTGGTAATAAATTAAAAAAATAACAGGTACAGCAAAAAATAGAGCCAAAAAGTAGGTTTTTAATGTTTTATATTTTCTCCGGGTAAAAAAATCTGCAAATACCAGTGATAAAAGGGGCTTTCCAATCTCAGATGGTTGTAAACTGATTCCAGCCACATCAATCCATCGTATAGACCCTCTACTTTCTATACCAATAATAAACACGACGATGAGTAATAAAGTAATAATCCCATATATCAGAGTAGAATAAGGACGATAATCCTTATAAGGAATTTGAGAAAAAATAATGAACATACATAATGCAATAGATAAACTAATCACTTGGTTTTGAAAGTATATATGATTAATTGATTGGAGTATTACTAAACTAATAACTATAAGGAAAAAAATGGGCGCTAGAAGAAGCCAGTCGATTTGTCGTAAGATCAACTTCATAAATAGTAATTTCTAAACCTTACAATATTTACGTACGTGAAATTTGAAGATTCTCGCCTTTTGTGAGAGTTTCGATCAATGCATTTCTTTTAATATATTCTTCAAAATCAGCTGGCCATTCGGATAGCTGTACTTTCACTTTCTCATCTATTTTCATTCCTTGTTTTTTTCTTTCTTCCTGGATTTGTCTCACGATATCTCTCGCTTCTCCTTCTGCTTGTAATGCAGGTGTTATCTTTGTTTCAAATGAAAGCATTAGCTCACTGTCTCCTATCTCTAAAATAACGTTTTTAACATTAAGCTCATCCTTCAAAGTTTGAACTAATTCTTTTGATATTTGAAATTTGACATTCGAAATTTGACATTCTGCCAACGGCTGTCTGACTCTAATTCCTAATTCTTTTCGTTTTGCATGACCTAACTCTACTATCTTTCTTATCTGAATCATTGCATCTTCTAGCGCTTTATCAATTTTTTTATTATCAAATTCTGGCCAATCTGCTAAATGCACAGATTCTTCATTCGTTAAATTTCTATACATCTCTTCTGATAAGAAAGGAGTAATGGGCGCCATAATTTTACTCAATGTTACTAATACTTCATACGTTGTATTATAAAAGGCATGTTTATCATTCTCATCTATTGCAGACGGACCAACTCTATCTCTGCTTCGTCTGATATACCATTTTGATAAATCATCTATAAACTGCGTAATAAGCTCTACAACCTTTACTGTATCGAATCCTTCAAGACTTTCGGTTACTTCATTTGTCAATCGATGCGCTAAAGAAAGAATCCATCGGTCTAAAACATTATTGCTTTCTACCCTTTGCTCTATGCCATTTTCTCTCTGCCAATGACCAATATTCGCGTAGGTTATAAAAAAGTTATATACATTCCAGAGTGTTAACATCGGTCCTTTTATCTGATTTTTATATTGATCTTCTGAAATGAGGATATCTTCTCCTCGCATCACAGGTGTTCCTAAAAGATATAAGCGAAGAGCATCTCCGCCATACCTCTGCAGCATTTCTTTCGGATCTGGATAATTCCCGTAATTTTTACTCATTTTCCGACCATCTGTACCTAAAATCACACCTTCAACAATAACATTTTTAAATGCATTTGATTCATATAATGCCCCTCCGATAACATGGAGCACATAGAACCATGCCCGTATTTGTCCTGTATATTCAGCAATAAAATCAGGAGGGAAGAAATCTTCTAACTTTTGGTTCTTTTCAAATGGAAAATGCCGTTCTGCAAATGAAGCACTACCTGCTTCGATCCAGCTATCGAGCACTTCAGGCACTCTTTTTGCTTGTTTTCCGCATGTTTTACACACAACAGTAACTTCATCTATTTCTGGTTTATGGAGATCAGTAATAGTTTTACCTGACGCTTTTTCTAGTTCTTCAATAGATCCAGGAACAAACCGCTCTCCACATTCGCATTCCCACACTGGTACTGGACTTCCCCAATATCGTGATCGAGAAATATTCCAATCTGGAGCATTCTCTAAACTCTTAAGAAATCTTCCGTATTTAAAATGTTCAGGGAACCAATTAATCTGTTCATTCGTTTGTTTTAATAGAGGTTTTAACGTTTGGACATTCACATACCAAGCATCTTGAGGTGCGTAGTAGAGTCTCGTATGACATCTCCAACAGAGAGGGACTTTATGTGAATAGGTTACTGATTGATAGATCAACCTTCGATTCGCAAGATCTTCTTCGACATATTTATTCGCTTTCAAGTAATACATGCCACCAAAGTTAGGAACATCTGACTTTACATTTCCCTCATCATCAAGATGCATTTCGATATGTACTTTTTCTTTTTCCATAACTGCAAGATCTTCTTCACCATAAGCTGCAATGGTCACGACACCCGTACCTTCTTCAGCAGTAACAAATTCCCCTCCAATAATTTCAAAAACTTTCTCACCAGATCCAACTGGATAATAGTCATAATGCGGAACGAATTTCTTACCGATAAGCTTTTCTCCTAATAATTCTTCTAAAATTTCATACGGCTCTTCTTTTAACATTTTTAATGTTGTCTTTGCGAGAATATACTTTTCTGCTCCCTGTTTTACTTTTACGTATGTAAATGTTGGATTTACTGCTAAAGCAGGTGTAACTATTTTCGTCCACGGTGTAGTAGACCAAGCGAGAATAAATGTTCCGGGCTCATCTACTAGTTCGTATTTATAAGTAGTAGCTGGATCTGTAAGCTCTTTATAATTATCTACGTCCATAGCGACTTCAAAATTAGAAATTGGGGTTGCGCAATGAGGACAGTAAAGCGATACTCGTAATCCTTTATAAATATATCCTTTATCGTACATTTGTTTAAACACCCACATGACTGTCTCCATGTATGATCGATCCATTGTTCTATATGCGTTTTTAAAATCTACCCAGCGTGCTATGTGATCGATATACCATTCCCATTCCTCTGAAACTTCTGAAACATATAATTTACATTCATCTATAAACTTTTTTACGCCTATTTTTTCTTCTATCTCACGTTTACTTTTTAAGCCAAGTTTATTTTCAACTTTATTTTCTGCTGGCAGACCATGACAATCCCAACCCCAAACTCTGCGCACTCTATATCCCTGCATGGTTTTAAAACGGGGAAAAACATCTTTTGGAAGACTAGATAAAAGTGAACCGTAATGCGGCATGCCTGTAATAAATGGTGGCCCATCAAGGAATGTCCATTTTTTATTCTCTGGGCGGGAAGAAACAGATTTTTCGAAAATAGCGTGTTCTTTCCAGTATTTCAGGATTTCTTCTTCAAGTTTTGGAAAATCTATTTTCGGGAAAACTGGTTTAAACATGTCTACAATTGTAACGTAATTACCATGTTACTTCAAGTTTACCAAGCTTAAAGATTGCATAAAAATTGATTTAGGAATTCTAGAGTATGCTATTCTGTAAATAATGAAAAATCAGTTCAATTATCTAAAAAAATATATATTAGCTGATAAAACACTTCTTCTATTTTTCTGTATATTTCTTTTTTCTCGCCTTTTTAATCTTATACTCCTCCCTATTTTTAATGATGAGGCTATTTATTTGGACTGGGGATGGAGAGAAACGCATATTCCAGGAGAGCTTTATTTTTCTTTATATGATAATAAACAACCATTGTTAATGTGGATATTTGGTATAGCTGAACAATTTTTCGACGATCCTTTATTCGCAGGAAGGTCTGTATCAATAGTCACAGGCATCTGTACGTTTTTAGGTATATATCGTATTTCTAAGACTTTCTTTAATAAAAATGTAGCTTTTATTGCAACATTCTTATATACCATAGTACCAATATTCGTATTCTACGATAGGCAAGCATTAATGGAAAGCGTTATTGCAGCTATAGGAGTATGGACATGCTATTTCGCACTACGATATTGGAGCACTAATGCTCAAAAATACTCATATATTATTGGGTTTTTCTTAGGAGTTGGTTTTTTTATAAAATCGAGCGCTTTAATTTTTATCCTTTCATTTCTCATCATTTCATGTTTTTTAGTATTGAAGTCCCGAGAGAAAAAGGAGAAAGCTATTGATATATGTATTGTAGTAGGAATAATGCTGGCAACAGACTTTTTATTATTAATTAATCCCCAATTTTGGTCTACTCTCTCTAAAAACACTCTTTATTCGCTTTCTCTGTCCGAAATTCTGAAAATTCCGATATCATTATGGATAAACAACAGTATTGGCAATCTAGAAATCATCTTTATCTTTGTGACACCGTTTATTTTTCTTTTTAGTATAGTTGGCATACATAGTGTTTTTAAGAAAGGTTTTATTTACAAGTTTTTTGTTCTCTGGTTTTTATTGCCAATCTGTATAGAAACAATAATGACAAGAAGCGTATCTATACGGTATCTTGTATCTTTCCTTCCTCTATTAACAATCTTTGCAGGAGTATTTGCAGTTGAAATTATTAAAAAATTTACTTTCGGACGATTTTTTCTTCTGTTGAGTATAGTTATCCCTCTTATGCTTACTTTCCAATTACTTTTTTCACCTGCCTATTTTATTATTTCCTTATCAAAAGTTACTAAGTATTCCTTAATGGAATATATAAAAGGATATACGTCAGGATATGGTGTCAAAGAAACTGTTGAATATATAAACAAGATATCAAAAGGTAAGCAAACATTAGTAGGAATTGCGTTAAATGCTGGAAATCCAGAAAGTGCTCTGATGGCTTATCTCGCAAAAAGCAAACATATTACAGTCATGTATTTAGATGGCAAACTTTTAGGTGAACCTGTAGAAGATAAACAATGTTTATCACTTCCTGTACAAACACTTTTCGTGAGTAGAAATAATGAGTTGGCAGGTTTAAATTCTTTTCTTATTCCACTGAAGAAGATACACAATCCGTATAGCGATAATTATATTACAATTTCTCAAGTGAACCAGCACTGTAGGGGAAAAACACTCAAGTTACATATTAATCAACTGTAACTTCATTCGCTGGAGGGAATAGCAAAATCTTGTATACTATACCATTCCTTTGGCTCACCGGTAGTTTTATAGAGTGAGATTGTATTCACCGGAAACGAGGAAAAAGGAATGCTTATTTTTTTAATAATCTTTTCCTTCTCGCTGGACAGTAAATTTCCATAAAGTAAACTCATGTGGGGCATATATGAGATACTATCCTGTTTGTGAAATAAGTTTTTTGCTTTTAAATGTAGCGAAAAAAGAATATCATGCGGTTTGACTTTTATAAAAAGAGCTCTGAAGTAATAGCTTTCAAAACTAATTGTTTCAAATGCGACTGTAAATCTTTCACTATGTCGAACGAGATTTTCTGTTCGTTGAATAATGTCCTTTTCTTCTCCGATTATTTCGCCAAGCAGTGTCACGTGAGGATCAAACGATTGAGTATCATATTGATTCGCAAGAATAGAAATTAAAGATGATGATTTAGCAAACTCTTCACCTTCAGGCATTAACCACAGTGAATATCCCTTGGCAATCATATTAAATATTCTTTAAATTCCAAGATCCATGGATCTTCCGCTTTTTAAAAACAGCATTACATGTTACTAAACTTACTGAGTTAACTTTATATGGTTGAAAGGAAATTTGTTCTCCCAATTCTTTTATTTTCTCTCGAAATGCCTGGGAAATAGGCTTTGTAAACCGGACGAGTGTCATGTTCGTAAAGAAATATGCATCGTTCGAATATTGCTTATCATCAGATAATCCAGCTACATCTAGTTTATTATCTAAACGATTAATTATCGTATCAAGTTCAGAATCTGTAGTTCCGACGAGAGCAAGATTATACGGAAAGAGCAGCAGTCGATAGAAGTAAACTTGAAATGAATGACAAGAGGGCACCACCTCTGATAGAATTTTTTTTGCTTTTTTAATATCTTTTTCATTAAAGCGCGGAGGATCATTTATAACTCGAATATTTTTAATGGTTATATGTAAAGAACTTGGAGAGTAATAATAATGTTCGGGTGATACTATTGCTAACGGACGAATTACTGTTTCTTGGATTTGATTAAGTAAATCTTGATGAGGAAAATGAACGCTTGTTAAACACATGCGGGTATCCTCTTCAAAATCTTCAACTGGCGCAATCGTACTAAACTGAACACTACTCGTTTTAATTTCTTTTTCGATTTTACTAATAACCTCAAGTTGCTTCCGTTGATGTTCTGAAAAGATATACATATCAGGTGCCAAATGCCGGCTGTTTATAATTTATATTCTTGTCTTGGGTCGTCGGGAAAATTTACTTCATCGAAAAGTACAAATAACTTTGGAGTAATTTGATAACAAGAGTGTCCATCTCTATTTTCGATAATATCCTCAACACGGTCTGAGTCCATACCATACCGTTTAGCATAATAATGCATGCATTCAATTTTTCCGACTTTATCGTCCAGTTCCTTAGCTACACCTTGGAATTGGATACCTCTCACTTTATCCCCTGGGGTATGGGATAAAACAATAGTACCTGCAACTTTTTCATTCTCATGAATCTCTTTAGAATGACGTCTCGTAGGCTTCGAGATCCAATAAAGATGAAATTCTTTATCGTATGCGAAATATACGCTGCATGCCCAAGGCTGGTTATCTCGTGAAGTAGCGATTTGCATTAATTTCGCATCTTTCAGATATTCATCAATCAAATCTTTTACGATTATTCGGGTATTCGCTTGAGGTCGCATATTGAGAGTATTATACATCTGGAGAGAAAGACTGCAAATACTAAAAACTAAGTAAATTATGATTTTCTTTCAACCATTTTATTTGCTGACGATATGAAGGATTATAAAAACGAACTTTACTCCAGAATGCTGCTGAATGATTTTTCTGGATAGTATGAGCTAACTCATGGACAACAACGTAATTAATAACAAGTAAAGGTGCCATTACCAATCTCCAGCTAAACTGTAATCTATTATCATGTGTGCATCTTCCCCACTGACTACTAGTATCTGAAAACGTAAGATCAGTATATGAAGTCTTCATTTGTTTGGCATACCAATCCACTTGCTCTGTAATAACTTTTCTCGCCTGCTGTATATACCAGTTCGTTAATTCTTTTTTAGCTCTAAATTGTAAAAAATCTGGAAAAAGTAACGCATTCTCCCTTAACTGAATTCCGGAATAATTTCCAAGCTCTAAAGTATATTCTTTACCAAGGTAGAGAAAAGTATCATCTTTTCTATATGTTTTTTCTACAGCCTTCGGCCGAGAATGGATGAGTTGAAGTTTTTCTTCTATCCAATCAGAATGCTCATGGATAAATGACTGAATTGTTTGTAATGAAATTCTTAACGGTGCTTTTACAATAACTGTCGCATCAGGAGCAACATGAAGTGTTAATGTTTTCCTTTTTGATCGAATAACTTTCGGATGAATTTCTCTGGGCATGGATGAAGAGTTTTATATTAGCACATTCTACACTTATTCAAAAGTAATAACGTTGTGTTTTAAATATTATGTTACTACAATCAATATATGGAATCTTGGATTATTTTTGCGGCTCTCGCTGGTTTAGCCTCAAACCTTTTCAATATAATTAATAGACATATTCTTAAAGACCAAGAAGATTCTACAGCATTCGCCTGGCTTGCTGAAATGACTCGATTACTTATAGCATTCTTTTTTGTTTTTTTTGACTTTAAATTACAATTTACAGCTAGTACAATTCTTCTTTTAATATTTTTAAGTATTTGGGAATTACTTTCTGTATATGTATTTATGAAAATGCATGCCTATAGCCATTTATCTATTTCAACTATTATTTCTAGGACTCGTCTTATTTGGATCCCAATTATTGCTTTTATGTTCCTCGGTGAAACCTTAGCTATTAATGAATACTTCGGAATTATCATTCTCTTTTTTGGTCTCAGCATCGCTGTATCTCCGCATAAAATTTCTATGGATAAAGGTGTGCAATATGCGTACGCTTCAGCATTTATTGTCGCTGTTCTATCAATTCTTATGAAAGCGCTTTCTCCAGTAACATCCACCTCGGTACTGCTTATAGGCATGTCTTATATTTCAGCACTTTCACTACCTCTCATTATGAAAAATGCTGATCATCGTATTCATCATCTCTTACGAAAAAATGTGGGGTTAAAACTCCTTGCAGGTATTGCAAATACTGCAGCGATGTATCTATATGTTTATTCTCTGAAAATCGGACCTGTCAGCAAAGTTACTGCTATATATCAAGGAATGATGGTTGTTTCTATTCTTGCTGGGATAATCCTGCTAAAAGAACGACAAGACATCTTCAAGAAACTATTAGGCACTGCTATCACGCTTCTCGGTGTTTTCATGTTAACAGTTTTCTAAATTGAGATAATAGATTAAAGCGATTTCTCATTTATTATTTTATATAACCGCATAATATAGTTACCATCTCCTCTTCTCTTCTCGAGTACTAATTCCATTGGCCATTTCGGAATATCTTGTTGAATACTAAAAATAACAAACACAGGTTTTACTTTCGCAATTTCTGTTAATTGTCGGCGTACATCATTTGAAGGTTTTTCAAATCCCCGAATTTCTACATTTGGATTATTACTAAAATAAATCTGCATAGCTGTAGTCGGCAAACTCCCATATATTCCCTCTGAAGCGATAAAAATCTGCTCATTCGCTGCTATAGGAGCCAAATAGGCCACAATTTCTCGAATTCCTTCTCCTGAAGACCAACCATATATGTGTTCGAATAGAGTCTCCTTTGGTAACGGCGCATGTTTTATATCTGTAAGTATTTTATAGTTTGTATAGAGCGCAAATGAAATAAGGAATAGAAACATACCAATAAATAGATTTCTTTTCTCAACTTTTTTATAAATAGTAACTATCGTATGTGCAGTCAATGGTAACAAGGTAAGTGTCATCGGATAAATATACCGCGGCGATAAGATTCTACCGAATAACCCTAACCATATGAATGGAACAAGAAACCAAAGAAAAAGTATACCTTTCTCTCTCCAAAAAGATCTCTCTGTCACAGATCCAATGACAGCTACAACTAGTGGAAATGTAAGGAATAGAGAAACCCAAGACATCATTTTCCAAAGGTTAAATGGCCAAGTAACAAATGCACCCGTTGATACTAGTTCATTGAGATGATAAATAAAAAGTGAATTCTTCTCAGCTATCATATAGTGAAGAGGAGACAGATACAGAATGCTTGCATAGAGAAAACTCAGAAAAAGTGCAACTGATGCAAGTCCTATCCAACGAACTGATAAAACTTTCCAACTTTTTTTCGTAAATGAACCAAGTAATAATGTAGTTGGCAAGAGGTAGACTGTCTGCATCCCACTAGTTTTCGTTAATAAATTAAGACCGAAGAAGAGTCCAAGTATCATTGCCAGATCAAGACGCAATCGCCGAACCAGTAGTACTTCTATATAGAGTGTCCAGACTAACAACGCTCCTACTAAACTTTCATATATTCCTAATTTATTTATGAATAAAGCAAAAGGATAAATGATAAAAAGAAATGCTGTTAACCAAGCAGAAAGCCTACTTTTAAATAATTCTTTACTTAGTAAAAATAACCCAATGCCTGTAATAAATCCCGAAAAAACAGAAACAATGCGAGTAGCAGCAAGTGGATTCGATAGTATATTCATAGTAAGAGAAGATAACCAAATAAAAAGCGGCTGTTTCCCATCACTTAATGAAACAAATCGCATCGCAGGATCAAACTTTCCCTGCTGCGCCCACCGAGCATAAATAAATTCATCGATAAAATATGGAATTGATTTTAATCCATAAAAGCGTGTGAAAAAATAAAGGAATGATAATGTTAAGCAAGCAAGCACAGAAGCAAAGTAATCTTTATAGATATTTTTCTTAAAATACCTCATGTATTCATTATATTACATATTCAAGTTACACACACCAGGTAAGGGTAGATAGACACATCAGGAGATTATATAAAAATCTAGCAGAGTTTTAGAAGATATTTTAAGATTTTTTAAAATTAGGAAAATAGAATTGGTTTATTCTAATTCGGTTTGTAATAAATCATCATCATCTCTCTTTATTGATTCATTGGTAATGTCATCTACAGTTATATTTAATTTCTGTGCAATTTGTTTTTCTATAGCTAAACCAGCTTCATATAGATCCATTCTACCTTTATAGTGTGCGAGTCTGCTATGAACATCATCTAATCTTGCTTTAATTGTAATAATACCTGTAGGGCTTACTCGTAGATCTGAATAAAGAAGAATTTTCAAAATCCAATTATCTGATGCTGAAATTATTGGAGCGTTCCAATAGCTCATATCAAGAACAGTCTTAATTATTTCGGGATTAATACCTGCTTCAGTGAGCATTTTACCTGTAACTTCATGGTCATCCGTACCATATTTTTCAATTACTTCCTTTTGTACTTCCATCCAATAATCTGCCCTTTTAATTTCGTTTCCAAGAAAATGTGGGTATTTTTGAATATTAAACTTTACAATATTTCCAACATCATGGAGTAAACAAACTTTTTTTAGCAATTCTCTGTCTATATTCTCTCCTATCCAGTGGTCATGAATAAATAACCCTACCTTTGCAACTCTAAGCATGTGTTCCTGAAGATTAGGTGGATTTTTAAAACGTATATAAATATCAACAACTTTCATTATACATTATTTTAGCAGATGAGGTTTGCTCTGTGTTAATTCCTCTGTCTTAAAAATGCGGGGATGTCCCAATCGTCTTCTCCACTTTTTTCTTCTTGTCCTGGCGTATTCGTATTATTTACCACAGGTGGCTGTTGGGGTTGAAAAGGATTTAAAGGGTTAATTGGTGGATTCGGCTGGTTTGGTTGGGATGATTGGTTCTGATTATGAATAACTGGTGTCGGTTGATGCATGAATTGTTGTAAACGCTGATTACTCGCATCGAAACCTGTAGCGACAACCGTAATTCGTATTTGATCGTGCATAGATTCATCAATCGTGGCTCCGAAAATAATATTTGCATCGGGATCAGCAGCTGACGATATAATTTTTGCAGCTTCATCAACCTCACTCATCGTTAAGTCAGCTCCTCCTATTATGTTAAATAGTACACCTCGAGCACCTTGCATAGAAATCTCGAGAAGTGGTGAAGCGATAGCTGCCCGGGCTGCTGCTTGTGCTCTATTCTCTCCTATCCCGGTTCCGATACCCATTAACGCTGATCCTGCATCAGACATAATAGTTTTCACATCTGCGAAATCAACATTAATAAGCCCTGGAACAGTAATCAACTCTGAAATACCTTGGACACCTTGAGTTAGTACTGAATCCGCAACCTTAAATGCTTCGACTAACGAGAGTTTTCGATCTACAACATCGAGAATTCTTTGGTTTGGAATAACGATTAATGTATCGACTTTATCTTTAAGAGTTTCTATTCCATCTTCTGCTTGAACCATTCTCCGTGTTCCTTCGAAGGTAAATGGTTTCGTAACGACTGCTACTGTTAACGCTCCTACTTCTTTAGCGATCTGAGCGACAACAGCTGCTGCTCCTGTTCCTGTTCCTCCACCCATACCAGCAGTAAGAAATACCATATCAGATCCTTCAAGCATATCCTTAATTTTCTGAGTAGATTCTTCGGCTGCTTGACGACCTATTTCAGGATTTCCACCAGATCCTAATCCTTTTGTAAGATGTTCTCCGATCTGGACTTTCGTGGGTGCTGGATTAAGAAGTAGTGCTTGTGCATCAGTATTTACAGCAACGAAATCAACACCTTGAATAGAACTGGTAGAAATCATTGAATTAATTGCATTTGATCCACCGCCACCGATACCAACTACACGAATCTTTGCGAAGTTTGTCGATTGAGGCTTAATTAACATAGAATGCCTCAATGCTAACAGAATGAATTTATAAATGCAAGGGTAATATAAGAAGAACAAAACAAAAATATTAAGGTATAAATGATTTTAAGAGATTCACTAGTTTATGAATAAACTTCCCGGATTTCATAGAAGGCATACCGGGAAGAGACAATCCGAAAGGCAAATCTTGCTTTTCAGCTCCGCCGTTTTGTGCGCCGTACATAGTTAAACCGATAACTGTTGCGAATGCGGGACTCTGGATCTCATCGATGATACCTTTCATATTTGTAACCGTCCCCAACCGCACAGGCATCGCTAGAGTACGCTTCGCAGCATCTCGGAGTCCGACTGTTAATGAACCACCGCCTGTAACGACAATACCAGCTGGTATTAAACCGACGAAACCGCTTTTCTTAATTTCAATTCCTACCATTGTAAAAATCTCATTTAATCTTGGACGAATAATTCCATCAACCAATGTTTTATATGAAATTTTTTTCATCTCTTCAGGAAGATGCAGTGAACTTAAATCTATTTCATCACTACTTTTCGCATCTTTCCCTTTTTCCTCATCGTCAACTCGCACAACTTTTTTCGTATTATAGTCAGATAAGAAAAGCTTAATTTTTTCTGCACTTTCGATGGATATACGTAAACCAATCGCTAAGTCGTTTGTAATATGACGAGCACCGATTGCTAATGTTGATGAATATGAAACTGATCCGTCAGTATATATGGAAATATCAGTAGTACCTGCACCTATATCTACTAAAACAACACCGAGTTCTTTCTCTGTATCAGTTAAGACAGATAGCGAACTTGCTAAACCATTAAAGACGTAGGAATCGACATCGACACCAACTTCTGAAAATGCTTTATCCATATTTCTCATAGATACAGTATTAGCAGTAATTATGTGCGTATCCACTTCGAGTCTCACACCGGTCATTCCTACTGGGTCTTTAATTCCTTCCTGGCCATCGACTATATAATTTCGGGGAAGAACATGAATAATTTCACGTGTTGAAGGAAGTGAAATTGCTTTCGCTGCGTCTATGACACGAAGAAGGTCATTTTGAGCAATCTCATGTGAAGGACTTGAAACAGCAACGACTCCTCGAGAGTTTTGGCTTTCGATCTGTGATCCTCCAATAGATGCAACAATGTGGCTGATATTATAACCAGCCATACGTTCCGCAGCTTCGAGAGAACTATTGATAGCAGCCACAGCTTCCTCGATATCGACAATCTGACCTTTCTTAATTCCTGCAGACTTTACTTCTGAGACGCCGAGGACATTAACATACTCATCTACTTTTGCTATGACCGTAACAATTTTATATGTACCAATATCTATACCTACTACTATTTTCCCATCATTCATATCTCTTCTTTTCCCTCTCCTTTTAGGAGAAGGCAGGGTGAGGTCAACAGGCTAGGATTGACTTTGTGGAACAAACTAAAAAACAATCACAGGATTTTCAAAACGTAGATCCAACCTCTTGAATCGCCTCCCTTCCATTGTAAGACGAGAAAGGATGAATTGTAAAGAGGCTATTTGTTTTTTTATATCCTTGTCTACAGACAGATAAACATCGCTTTCTTCGTCTAATCCAATCTTGGCTATAGAATTATCAATAACAATGCTCGCATAGCTTATAGCATGCTTTTGTAATTCCTTTCGAATCAATTCTTCTGTTTTAGTATCTTCTTGCGAAGATAGAGTAAAAGGAAGAGGACTTATATAGAGAGTTGTTCTAATAAAAGGGTGTAAAAAGAACAGCAAACTGCCTAGAACAAACAATAGCAATAATGCGATGGCCTTTTTCGACAAAAATCCCACCACACTGAAATTGATCTTTCTTTTTCTGAAACCATTTTTCTTTTTTCGTTTCAATAAGAAAGAACGTGGAACTTTCAATGTTTCTACGGAGATATTAAGCTCTTTTTGTTTCTTTTTTTTGAACTGTATCATAAAGCACGCTTATTATTCGCTCTGCAGCATTTGCATATACAATGTTTTTTGCTTCATATGAAGAAACACGATATTGCGTAGCATTCTCAAGCATCATAGTAACTTTTTTAAATAACACTTCTGGCGTTACTTCTTCTTGCAGAATATAATCTCCCAATCCTAATTTTTTAACTAATTGTGCATTTCTAAGCTGTTCATTTCGTTGGCCATGTGGAAGCGGAATCAGTAAACTCGGAACTCCTATTGCAATAATTTCGGTTACTGTATTTATCCCCGAGCGAGAAATGACTAAATCAGCCTGCTTCAAAATACTACCGATTTTCTCTGGAGGGATAAATTTCTCAATCATATAATTATTTCGAAATGATAAGGGTAAGTCTTTTTTTCGTTCTGTGAGACGCTCATAATCCTGAAATTCACGGGAATCACCAACTTGATGAAGAAGTACAGCTTCTTGTAGTAATTTTTCGAGACAACTTTCTATTAAAGCGTTAATCGCATGTGATCCTGTGCTGCCTCCCGTAATATAGATAAATGGCTTTCTCGTATGAGGTTTTTCAAATATACCGGAGGGAAATTTCCTCAATGGATTTCCAGTAAGAATAACTTTTTTCCTGGGAAAGTATTTCTCTGATTGTTTCCATGAGATGCAGATATTATTTGCAAATACAGATAAAAATCGATTTGCCAAGCCTGCATCGAGTGTTTGTTCATGAATAACAAAAGGTATTCTGAGAAAAAAAGCTGCGAGACAAACAGGTACTGAGACATATCCACCAAAACTAAGAACAATATCAGGATTTTCTTTTTTTAGTATACGCAGTGATTGAAAAAGCCCAAAAGGTATTTTAAGAAATGACACAACACTATATATGGAAAAAGTTCGCTGTATTCTACCCGTTGTTATTCCATAAAAAGGTATCCCTAACTTTTTTATTGTTTTATATTCTAATGAGACTGCATCTTCTCCTTCAAATGTTGTTTTTCTGCCGATATAGATCGTATCAGCCTTATTGAAAGAATCGATAATTGCTAATGTTGGTGCTAAATGACCACCCACTAAGGCTACTTTCATAGTCTTTTCCCCTTTCTTCTGCTATGAATTCCTATGTTAGATGCTGTCGAATGATGATTTCCTTGTCGGGCGATATTTAATAAGATACCAATCGCTGACATATCAACAATCAAAGCTGACCCTCCATAGGAAATAAAGGGTAATGGAATTCCAGTAAGTGGAATCAGCGCTGTCATAGCCCCTAAATTAATGATAATCTGCACACCTATAAAGGATATAATTGCACCAGCGAGCAGCTTTCCGAAGGAATCTTTCGCATGATGTGAAATAACAAACCCTCTCCATATAACAATAAAATAGATAATAATTAACGCCGTTGCACCAATAAGTCCGAGTTCTTCTGCAATAATAGCAAAGATAGAATCTGTAGCATTCTCTGGTAGATACTCATATTTTTGCAGAGAATTACCCAAGCCAACTCCAAATAATCCGCCTGAACCTAAAGCAATTAGTATTTGTTTTACATGATAAGAAGTATTTTCCAATGAGGATTGCATATTAAAAAAGGCACTTAAGCGAGCTGCTCTGTATGGAGCGATTTTAATGAGTAAAAAGCCAGCGATAGCCAAGACAGGGATTAAAAATACAAACTGCATAATATTTCCACCGGACAAGTAATAAACAACTAATGCCTCGAAAAGTATAACTGAAGCGGTTCCCATATCTGGCTGTAACATAACAAGAAGTAATACTGTGCCTATTAGTAAACAGAAAGCTAAAAACCGTTCACGTTCTTTATGCGAAAACCAAGCAGAAAGATAGATAGCAAGTGTAAGTTTAATAAATTCTGCTGGTTGAAGAACGAAAAAATGTAAATTTATCCATCGATGCGCTCCAAGAGCATATATGCCAATTCCAGGTATAAAGACAGCTAGCAGAAAAATAATGGCAATCATAAGTAAAGGAACAGCAAGTTTATAATACAAATGATAATCTATATATGACATAAAAATCATTGCTGAATAGCCTAGAATGATCCATGTCAGCTGTTCAGTGAAATAATGATATTTATTTCCGAAATCTCTGAATGCAATAACAGACGAAGCATTATAAATCATTAATATTCCGAATAATGTGAGGAAAATAATAGATGAAAAAAGTATAAAATCATAACGTTTCATAGTCTAGTATTATCATACCATGGATAACGAAGTCGAAAAAAAGGAGATTAACGTACCAAAGCTAAATACAATCCCAAAATAGCGAGGAAAAACCCAACAATCCATGCACGCATTACGATTTTTGGTTCTTCCCATCCTCGTTTTAAAAGCCATAGATGTAAAGGAGCTGCTGGTAGTACTTTCCTGTTGAAGAATTTTTTACTCGTTAATTGTAAAAAAGAAGAAGCTACTTCAGCGACAAATACACCGCCGATAATTCCAAGCGCAAGTGTTTTTCCTGTAAGTAGTCCCATAACAGCAAGTGCTGCACCTAAAGAAAGTGATCCCACATCTCCCAGCCATAACCTCGCTTTATATGTATTAAAGTACAAGAATGCTCCTACACTGCCTACAAGCACAGCGATAAAAATACCGAGCGTCTGATCCAGAATCTGTGCTGTTATAGCCAAAAGAGCTAACAAACAGATTAATAATAATCCTGAAGCGAGCCCATCTAAGCCATCAGTAATATTAAACGCATTTACAAAAGCTACGATAACGAAAGCCGCTATAGGTATAAAAAATGCTCCGATATTCATAACACTCCCATAAAGATAAATAAAATCATAACCGAGTTTTAAATAGAAGACGCTTGCGATTATGAATGCTAAAATCCATTGAATAATAAATTTATACCGTAATCGCAAACCAAAAAACTCGTTCGATCCACTCACCAGCTTCTTAAAATCATCATATAATCCTAAAGAACCAAAGCCAACAAGTGAAAAAATGAGCACGAAAAGTTCCCATGGATTTACATTTATATCCAGCATCCCATATGCCCATAACGATAGAACAAGTACAATAATGATTATTAACAAGCCTCCTCCGAAAGGAGTACCTACTTTCCATTCATTGAATTTATCAAATAAGGGAGTTCTATTATCAAAAGGATCACGAGTTTTCTGTGTTCGTCTTTTCAGCTTTACAGCGTAGAGAAAGTCTATGAAAGGAACCAAAAGTATTATAGTAATAAAAAAGGCCATTATGGTCAAACCTAATAAAGATGCCATATCTGTTAATTATACTGGTATTAGCATATCTATTCAACAATTGATATCCTAACTTTCCAGCTCTCTGAGAATATTTTCTATTAAAGATTTAGATGCATTACCCAAAAATGCAGCAATATCTTCTTTTCCTTTTAGATAATGTTTCAGCAGACGAATTACCTGTTCGTTTCTGGAGTATAGTATTAAACGTATAGGTGATAATGGTGAAAAATGACGAATCAATTTTTTATATATCTCATCATTCGCTAAAAAAGTGTACTCTCCAGGAGCACTATTTTTTAACTCGAATAAAACCTCACGAACTATTTTGTTATTTAATCCTTCGTCTGACAGAATAATAAGTTTTTTCCCTGTAAAAAAATGTAGATACCGAAGAATTGCCAATATATATGTACTAGAAAATGCAGATGCATCAATAATCTGACTTTTTAGAAAAGCATGATGGGACATATACCCTTCAGGAACTTTTATCTCAGAAACTTTTTCTTCGATATCTATAGAGGGAATGCCAAGGTAATCAGCTATATATACAGCTGTCGATAAAGCCCAGATTGTTTGTTCCCCTTTCATAGATGTTTTTAACGTATATATTTTCTGCTTGTATCTAAGAGTAAAACTTGCACCCTGCTTATTCATTTCGTTCACATATAAATACATATTCGAAGTATCTTCGATGGCTAAGTTTGGCTCCGAACTTTTTAAACGAAGAGTATGAATATTTTTATCTACATTTTTTTTAATGATAAGATCTATACATTTTTCTGCGTACTTACCAGTTAACGAAAGAAACTGTATGGAGTATGTATTTTGCAAAAAAAA
Organism: Candidatus Levyibacteriota bacterium; assembly: GCA_041906785.1. GTDB lineage: Bacteria > Patescibacteriota > Microgenomatia > Levybacterales > UBA12049 > CAYMDS01. The sequence continues at coordinate 183,196 of JAYRIM010000028.1, read as the reverse complement.
TTCACTAATTTTCTGCACATAGGCTTTTTCTTCTATTCCTTTTAGCGGAAATCCCACTACATCAGTATAGATTCCGATATCAGGTCCTAAAGTCTGTACAATAATGCTGAGATCTTCACGGTTATTCCCTTCAATGGGGATTATTACAGCGGTTTTATTATCTGTAATTTCTTTGTTTATAACTTCTGATATACCTTCAAGAAGATAAGGAGAGCCTTTCGTCAGGATGACTTCATAGGATTTAGCAACTATTTCACCTAAAAAATAAGCAATAAGATTTTTTAATTCATCACCAGCTATGCATATAATTTTCGTTTGTTTAAATGTTTTTCTTTTTTTACTCACACGTTCCAAAATAATATCGTTATAAACTTCCATGGGAAAGGAATAGCTGAAAACAAAAAACAAGATAATAGGCAGTGTTAACCGATCTAGAACAATTAGCCAGACAAATTTATCTAAAAGTGGTATAGAAAATAAAATGTATAGAATGCAAAAAGTAGGTAAAAAAAGGAATAAAAATTTTTTCGTTATTTTAGGTATCAAAAATTGATGTGAAACGATTTCTCTAAAGAGAATTGTGCCTTGAAATAGATATACCGAGAAAATGATTATATGACTTATTTGGGAAACTGAGTCAATAAAGATAGACAGTATATATCCAGCTATTCCTAGAGCTTGCAATAATAATAATATAACGAGGTTTTTATTAAAGAAATACTTTTTTTGAAATAAAGCATATCCGCGATATTCGTTTTCTTGCAGGTGAAACAACCAAAAAGATATATTACGAATGATCCAAATATAAAAAAAGCATGTTGTTAACACGAAAAGAATATTCATAGAAAAAGGCAGGGACGTAGTGGCAGGATTATCGAATAATGTTAGCAAGATTTCTAACGGATTTTCAATAATAAAAAATACTTTATTTCACAGTAACACTCTTAGCAAGGTTACGCGGTTTATCAGGATCTTTAATTCCTTTTTTTAATGCTAAGTGATATGCTAATAGCTGTGCGATAACTACTTGGGGAATCATTGTCGCTTCTTTAGCATCTGCTGTCTGCAAGAATGTATCAAAAACGATATGCTTTTTAGGACCAATACCAATAATATATCCACCACGGGCTTTCACTTCTTGAGCATTTGAAATTATTGCATCATACGTTTCATCATCGGGTGCGAAAACTATACATGGTGTTCCAGGTTCAATTAATGCTATAACACCATGTTTTAATTCCCCACCAGCGAAACCTTCAGCATGGATATAACATGTCTCCTTCAGTTTTAAAGCACCCTCAAGTGATGTTGCATATGAAAGTCCTCGGCCTATGATAAAAACATGATCTTTATTTTTCAAATTTTCAGCAAGTTTTACAACCTGCTCGACATACGAAGGTTTTAATATTGCATCTATGTCATCTGCTGTTTGTTCGAGAAGTTTCATGCCTTCTTTTTGTTTATCAGCTAATGTATAGGCTGTAAGAAGAAGCACGGAAATCATTGCAATAAAGCTTTTTGTAGCTATTACGGCTCGCTCAGGACCTGCACCAAGTAAAACACTACTATCTGCCTGACGATATAATGTGGAACCGAGAACGTTAACTATCGCTGCAATTCTAGCACCATGTTTTTTTGCATTACCTACACATTCCACAACATCAATTGTTTCACCACTCTGAGATATTGGAATAAGGAGACTTTCAGAGGTTAGATAATCTTCCAAATAATTAAATTCTGACGCGACAGCAAAATTAACATGTTTTTTAGCAATTTTCGAAAAAAGATACGTACCACTTAACGCTGCGTATGAAGCTGTACCACAACCTAACATAAATGTACCGAACGCTTTTTCTATTAAATTGGCAAACCGTTTCGTTTCATCAGCATATGAAAGCGCTATATTTCGCAAAACACGTGGTTGTTCATGTATTTCTTTTAACAAATAATGTGGATAGTCTCCTAAAGTACTTTCTTCAAATTTCCACTCTATAGTTCGGAATTCAGGAGTAATAGGTTCACCTTCCGGAAGTTTAATTACTTTTAATGTTTTTCCTAAAATCGCCATTTGATTATCCTCGAGAAAAAGTACATCTCGTGTGTGTTTTATAATTCCTGATGCGTCAGATGCTATATATAATCCAGTGCTGTCCTTCCCAATGACGATTGGTGAACCATTTTTCGCTGTAATAATTTCTTGGGATGCAGCGTTCATTACTACGATTGCATTTAACCCTTTCATTCTGTTAAAACTATCTCGAACCGCGGATGCGAAACCTTCATTTTTTATATTTTCTTCAATCAAATGGACCGCAACTTCAGTATCTGTTTCTGAAATAAATTTGTGTCCTTTTTCGAGTAATTCATCGCGAAGCTCAACATAATTTTCGATAATACCATTATGGATAAGAGCTAATTGTTTATTGCAGTCGAAATGAGGATGAGCGTTTGTCACTGTTACTCCACCATGGGTTGCCCAACGAGTATGACCAATCGCCATGTTTGATGGAAGCTTTACAATCTGAATGTTTTTCTCATTTTCAGCAATTTTACCCGTGTATTTCTCAACTTTTAATTCACCACTGCTATTTTTCGTAGCAATCCCCCAGGAATCATAGCCACGATATTCAAGAAGTTTTAAACCTTCAAATACCATCATAGGTGCATCTTTTTTAGTACCGATATATCCAAATATTCCGCACATAGTCGTTATTCGCCTTTGATTATATCAATAATCTCTTCGAGTTTGTGTATGATTCTATCGGGTTTAAAATCATTAATTTCCTCTTGGTTATCAATATATCGTCCTCGTTTTAATAAAATTGTTGTTATTTGAGGTAGGATCATTTTCGTGTGATATAAACCATTTAAACGGTCATCTATAAAAAAAACTCTCTTGCTATTAATTCTATATTTTTCTAATACTTTTACCATTGTTTGATCTTTCGCAGGTACTATATGCATATGTTCCGAAACGATTTCATGTCTAATGCCTGTCTGGATAAGCTTTTTTAATTGAAAATCATATTCACCTTGAGATAATATTCCTATCTCAGCAAAGGGCGCTATTTTTTTCAAAACTGCTTCAGCATCTTCATATAATCTAAATTCTTCGAGATTTGTCTCTATAAAATGCTGTGTATCAAATAAAACATCATCGATATCGAAAAGAACGATCGTATCTTTTTTCATTTTATAATTGCGTTATTGTCGTGTACACCTCTTACTGAAGTTAATGGATATACGATGGTATTTTTTCCAAGTAGTGTTCCTGGATTCAAAACAGCATTTACGCCTATATTTGAACCATCTCCTATAACAGCACCTAACTTTTCTAACTGAGTATCAAGGATTTTAGTACCATGTTTGATTCTAACTTTCTGTTTATCAAGTCGAAAGTTTGCAGTAATAGCACCACCTGCAATATTTACGTTATTTCCGATAATACTATCACCAACATAATTCAGGTGTGCAGCAGAAGCATTATTTAAAAAAATGCTATGTTTTATTTCACATCCATGTCCGATGATGACATTATTGCCTAGTAAACAATACGCTCGCAGCAATGCTCCATGCCTAATGACACTGTTATCTCCTATGATAGCCGGACCTTCTATCTTTATTCCTTCGTCTATCACGACATTCTTCCCTAGAAATACTAAAGGAGCTTTCTGATAATTAGCCTGAATTATCTTACTACTGAAGAGTTCATCTATATAAAATTTTAATCTTCCTATCGCTTCCCAGACAGAGTAGACATTTTCAAAAACGCCTTTATAAGGAAATTCTGAAATATCGAAAAAAGTATTATGAGAATATTGCTCCATAGATGTTAAGCAGAACGAACATTGGTAAACAACTGCTCTGCTTGGTGCAGTTCGTCATGCGTGTTTACTCCTCGCCAAGCCATATATCCTCCTTGAACTGTCTTCACTAGCTCTCCATGCGCAATCGCAAGATCTATAAAACTATTAATGTAATACTCCCCTGTTATTGGACTTTTCTTTATTTTTGAAAGATATTTATTAAGAAAAGAAACTGAGAAAAGAAAACATCCCGGATTTATTTCAGTAATTTTTCGTTGCTCTTCTGTAGCATCCTTTTCTTCAATAATGGCCTGTACTTTTCCTTCTTTATCTCGAATAATCCTGCCTAAACCAAATGGATTCGGTTGTTCTATAGTTAAAAAAGTCACAGCGTCATTTCTTTCGTCATGCACTTCAAATAATTTTTTAATTGTAGGAATATTTTTTTCTGCATATAATACTGCATCATCTCCATAGACAACTAATACATCGGTAATATCTTTAGGTAATGTGCGTAATGCACAAACGATAGCATGTCCAGTACCTAGACGCTTTTTTTGTTCTGCAAAGATGACGTCCTTACCTTTTAATGCATCCATGACTGACTCTTTCGCGAAGCCGACAACAACGACAATCGTATCTATTCCTAATCCTTGCATAAACTCAACGATATGTTTCACCATAGGTTTTTCCCCAAGTTTCATCGTAACTTTATTTGTCGTTTTCATTTTCATTCGTGTGCCTTTGCCACCCGCTAAAATAATTGCGCCTATCTTTTTCATATTACCTCCTTTACCCTTTTTATATTTGCACCGAGTGATGTTAAACGTTCTTCAAAACGTTCATATCCACGATCCAGTTTTTCGACACCATAAATAATGCTTGTACCTTTTGCTGCTAAAGCAGCCAAAACTATTGCTGCGCCCGCACGAATATCCAGTGTCGTCATAACCGCGTTATGTAATTTCGCCGGACCGGTAATTTTTACTGCATGAAAATATTCAGGCCGATCATCTTCCAAATTAAAATTATAAACCTCCTCTTTATTAGATACTGGAGGATTAAATAGTTGTACTTTTGCACCCATTTTTTTTAAATCTTTCACATAGCCAAGTTTATTTTCGAATACTGTCTCATGAATTGTTGACACTCCTTCAGCTTGCGTCATTAATACCGCCCATGGTGCTTGCCAATCATTTAAAAAACCTGGGTGAATATCAGTTGTCACGTCAACAGCTTTTAATATACCGTTTGTAAAGAATCTAATACCATCTTCTTTTATTTCATAACGTGCTCCGATCTGATCTAATCTCTCAAGAAACGCTTTTATGTGTGTTTTATGTGCATCTTTCACGAAGATATCTCCACCAGTAATGTAGGCACAGATAGCAAATGTTACAGCTTCTATCCTATCAGGACTTATGGTAAAGTCAGCTCCATGAAGTTTCTCAACGCCTTCAATAGTTATTTGTCTTTTTCCATTTCGTTTCACCTTTCCTCCCATTGCATTTAGTAAATTGATCACATCATCTATTTCAGGCTCTTCTGCTGCATTCTCTAAAACTGTTTTTCCTTTAGCCAACACTGCAGCAAGAATCATTGTCTCTGTACCTGTATGTGTACTTTTTGCAAATCGGTATGTAATACCTTTTAAACCCGTAGTTTTAGCATGAAAATATCCATCTTCGCTGTGATACGTAATTTCTGTATTCATTTTCTCTATTCCTTCTACTGTTCGGTCAATTGGTCGTGCTCCAAGACGGCAGCCACCTGGATTTGGAATAATTGCTTCCTTTGTGCGTGCAAGCAATGGCGCGATAAACATGGCTGATGTACGCGCAAGTGCCGCTTTATCCAGCGGGATAGAAAAATGGTTAAACTTTTTCATGGTAATCGATAAACTATGATCATGAAGCACAACCTCAGCACCTAGGTTTTTCATAATATCGATCATGACGAAAATATCAGCAATATGAGGAACATTATGAAGTGTGACAGTCTCGTCTGTTAAACATGCAGCAACGAGAGCTTTTAATGCAGCGTTTTTAGCTCCTGAAATTTTTACAGTACCCTGTAATGTATTACCACCTTTGATAACAAATTTCTCCATAATACTATAAAGCCGGAAAAATGGTCAGATTGTCATCAACTCATTTAGCTTATAAATATCGCCTGCACCCATTGTGACGACAACCGTACCTTCCCCCGGTCGTTTTTCATCGATATATTTTACCACATCATGAAGTTTTGGGAGGAATAGAGCTGACCGATGATGTTTTTTAATGGATTCAACTAGTAATTTTGAAGAGACACTCGAATCTGGCTGTTCCCGCATAGAAGGGTAAATATCAATTATTATGACCTCGTCTGCTTCTTGAAAGGCCCGAGAAAACTCCTCAAAAAGGACTTTTGTGCGTGAATATGTATGAGGCTGGAAAATACAAGTAATTTTCTTTTTTGGGTACACTGATCGAAGCCCTGCAAGCGTTTTCTGAATTTCAGTTGGATGATGCCCATAGTCATCATAAAGCAAGGCTCCGGTTTCTAGGGTTCGGATAAACTCTAGCCTTCTTTTAGTACCTTTAAACTCAGCTAATGATTTTGAGATTACATCCAACGACAACCCAACTTCAAATCCCACGATAATTGATGCAAGCGCATTCAAACAATTATGTTCTCCCGATACATGAAGAAAGAACTCTCCTAGACTGGTCCCATACGCTTTTACTCTAAAAAAAGTCGACTGAGCTGAAAAAGAAGTATGTTCTATAATAAAATCATTCGCAGGGGAAAAGCCATAGGTAATAACACGACCAGTATATTCTTTTAATAATGTGCGGACTTCATGATCATCCCCACACGCGACGAGTACTCCTTCAGTTGGAATTTGTTGTGCAAACTGTAAAAAAGTATTCCGCATAACGCTAACATTCTCATAGATATCAGGATGATCAAGCTCGATATTAGTGATAACAGCAATATTCGGATGTTGCCAAAAAAATTTCGCTCTTCTATCAGACATCGGCTCGGTAGCATATTCATCTGCTTCAGCCACAAAATAGTTTCCTTTTCCATAATGACCTGCATTACCTAAAGAAGGTATAGTACTTGTCCCGATAACATAAGAAGGATCCTGTTTTGATTTTTTTAAAACAGTAGCGATCATGGCTGTTGTTGTTGTCTTACCATGTGTTCCAGCTACAGAGATCCCCAGTGTTTTCCGTCCAAGAATTGTTCCATCCATAAAAACGCCGACAGCTTCCCCTTGTGTTAGTACAGGAATATTCATTTCTTTAGCCTTCAAGACTTCTGGATTTTGAAATCCTCCATGAGCACCAGTAGTGATAACGAGATTGATATCATCTGTTATATGATCAGGAGAAAATTCAGTGAATGATTTTATTCCCGCATTTTTTAAAGGCTCGTCCGTAATAAAAACTTCATTCACGTCGGAACCTGTTACGTTTATTCCTGCTTCTTTTGCGATAATAGCGAGGGGAGTCATTCCTACGCCTTTAATTCCTACGAAATGAATCTTTTTCAGTCTTAAATCTTTATTCATAAATCTTTTTTATTCAATGCTTTTTCTACTGCTTTGTGTTCACTCCAAGGTTTCTCAACGCCATTATAGTTCATCGACTGCTCATGTCCTTTTCCACAAAGTAGAATGATATCTCCTTTTCTTGCAATTGTATTAATTGCAAAGTCAATCGCTTCCTCTCTATTTGGAATTTTAAAAAATATATGTTGTTTGTCATCCTGAGTCCGATTCCCATCGGACGAAGGATCCCCTGCAACTTTGTACAAATCGCCATTAGATTCTTCGCTATCGCTCAGAATGACACCTTCCTTAGCACCACTTTCAAGACACCCCTGTGCTATTTCATCAATTATTTTCATTGGATCTTCTCTTCGTGGATCTTCATCTGTCAATACGGTCACATCTGATAAGAGGCCGCTTATTTTCCCCATAATTGGCCGCTTTAATACATCGCGTTCACTTGCACATCCGTATAAAACAATCACCTTTTCTTTCTCTTTCACAAGAGATCGTGCAACATGTAAAACAGCCTCAAGTGCGTCTGGTTTATGCGCGAAATCAATAATAATACGTAAACCTCGTCTGTTTGGAATTTCTTCAAATCTTCCAGGTATTGCTGAAAAATTCTCAAGCGCTTCAGTGATCGTTTTTTTATCTATCCCAAGGTAATCTCCTACAGTTGCAGCAGCCAATGCATTACGTAAACTATATTCACCTGGCATTGTCAGTTTAAAATGCCATTTTTTTTGTGTTTCTTCTCCAGAATTCAGACCAAATGTTTTTATTTTTTTCTTTTTTGTAAGATCATCCAGTAAATCTCTAATTTCTGCATTATTAAATAAACCCTTAGGCAAAACGGAGCATTCTGATGCGAATAATAGCTTAAATTTCGCTCGAGCATAATTTATGAAAGTTTTATGATAATCTAAATGCTCATGTGCCAATGTTGTAAGAACTCCAATCTTAAAAGGCACAAAAGCAGCACGGTTCTGATCGAGAGCGTGAGAAGAAACTTCAAGGACGAAATGTGTGTCACCATTATCTACAGCTTGTTTTAGATATTTAGGAAGAACGTGAGGATCAGGTGTCGTCACATGAAAACCTGTATCATACTCTTTTCCAGCGATTATAGCTTTAATAGTCGTTAACACAGAGACTTTATACCCTGCGGCTTGCAGCATCGAATAGATCATTAAAGCAGTTGTCGTTTTACCACTCGTACCGGTCACACCGATAATAGTCAGTTTTTTTGCCGGAAATCCATAATAGACGTTCGCCAAAAAAGACTGGGCAAGATGGTAGGTGTTCTTCAGTGATTGCCACATGGAAAAGTATTATAAGATTTCTGTTTTCTAATGTCTAATCGCTTAACAATACTATTTAATAATATAATGCTTAAAGAAATCGACAAATTTATGATAATTGCTATAAATAAGATACACGTTTGTCAAAAGAAGCATTGGAAAAACAAATGATTTTTCAACTAACCCTGAGGTCTTCATGCGCATAAATGAAAATGGGGGAAACCCGAAACGGATAGGAATGGGAAACAGCCATGGCACACCTTGACGTGTAAACATATCCATAAGAAGGTGTGAAAGAAAACCAATCATAAACGACCACCATACCACAGTCATATCCACTAAAAGTATTGTTCTTAATGAATCTAAAATAATATCTAAGGCTATGCCGAAAATTATTATTCCAATAAGCGAATGTGAGATATAGCGATGTCCACCGAGAAGAGGTTGGATGATTTTACCGAGCAGTGAACCGGCACGGATTCGCTGCCAAAGAGCAGCGGTAGGTTGGTCGATATCAGGTGCTAAACCACCAATCATGTTCGCACTAAACGCAACCATCGCAGTGGCAAGCGACATTTTCGAAAGAGGTTGTGTAGCGATAACATAAGTCAATGCTGTAAATGCTGCTAAATCATGTGTCCGACCTGTCATGAATTTAGTATAACAAATATCTTTTCAAGAGATTTAATTTGAATTACAATCAATATACATGAGTAGGTTTCCTTCTTTAATAGGTAAAGTGTTTGGTTTTAGTGTTCTTATAGTTAGTATCATCATTCTTATCAGCGAAATGTCATGTAAGATTTCATGTGGTTATAGCTTGATAATTTTCAACTTTCCCTTTTTCATGCTCGGCCAAATGTTTCATATTATTACCTATCCTTTCCTTCTGTTTGTTTTCCCAACCACGCTTCTTTTTTATATGTGGATCGCGTATAATATCGGAGCTTCATTAGAACGGATGACGCATGCTCTGCCAAAAAAAAGAAAGAGGAAAACATGAAACCTACTATAACATTTGATGATTTCGCAAAACTTGACCTTCGCGTTGGGACTATTAACGAATGTGTTCGTAAAGAAGGATCTGAAAAATTGCTTAGACTAACTGTGGATTTTGGTGAAGAAGGTATTCGAAATATTTTAAGCGGTATTGCTCCTTGGTACCAACCTGAAGAATTAGTTGGTAAACAATTTATTTTCGTTATCAATCTAGAACCACGAAAGCTTATGGGTGAAGAATCCCAAGGAATGATCCTCGCAGCAGATGGCGAAAAACCATTACCCTTAAAAATAGACGACCAAGTCCCCCCAGGAACATCAATCAAATAAATGTCATCCTGAACGAAGTGACCGCGTGTCGCTAAAGCTTTAGCGGTGGCGCAAGGATCTTATCAATTACGAAAGATTCTTCGTTTCACTCAGAATGACAAAGTCAAATCTTCCCACTCTGGATTCACTGATTCAATTAGTTTATTCTTCTTAATCCTCACCCATCCTTTAATTTTTTTCTCAGCTGCAATCGCATCATTTATATAATTGAACTCTTCAAAATATACTAACTTAGTAAGGTTATATTTACTGCTAAATCCTTCAACTAATTTATTTTTATGTCCATATATTCTTTTAATTAAATTATTGGTTACACCAACATAGAGTACTTTATTGTTCCAGTTCGTTAGAATATAAACCCAATATATATTTGTCATGTTGAGTGAAGCGAAACATCTTTTAAACGACCTCTTGGATTCTTCGCTACGCTCAGAATGACACTTATTCTGATGGCGGAATTTTATAGTAAGCTAATAATTTCGTGGCAATAGTAAAAAACGTCGGCGCTGCAGTCTCCGATCCATAAATAGAACTTGTCGGACGATCATAGACTATCAACATTACAAACTTCGGATCATCTGCTGGAGCATATCCTATGAAAGACGCAATGGTTTTTTCTGAATCATAATGACCTTCAATAGGAATCTGTGCAGTACCAGTTTTCCCCGCGATTCTGTATCCCTTCGGAGCAGCCCATTTAGCCTCGCCTTTTTTCACAGCATTAACTAAAATTTCCCGCATTATTTTCGTCGTCGTAGGCGAAACTGTTTGATTCACTTCTTTCGGTGCTATTGGAATAATTTCCCCTTCCGGGGTCTCGACACTAGAGACTACATGCGGCTGCATACGTTTTCCATCATTTGCTAAGCTTGCAAAAGCACTTACTAATTCAATCGCTGTAACAGATATTCCCTGTCCGAAACTTGCAGTCGCAACATCTATAGGGTACCAAGAATCTATGGAACGTAAATCAGGGGACATCTCGCCTTGAAGATCTACTCCTGTTAAAGACCCTATACCATATTTTTCTAAATAAGAATACATTTTCTTTAATCCCAGTTTTTGTGAGACATAAACCATTCCTGTATTATCAGAATCTCGGATGACGTTTGCCATTGTAATACCGGGTTGGTATTCATTATTCCAGGTTTTTATAGTGTACCCCCCTATTTCAACAGGCTTATCACAAATAGGACATTGGGTTTCAGGTTTTACAACGCCACTATCTATTCCTGCAGCCATGACAAGTGGCTTAAAGGTCGATCCGGGCTCATAAGCGTTGGAAATGATAGGATTTAAATATAAATCACTTGAATATTCTTGGAAATTTCGCTGGTCGAAAGACGGAAAAGCACTCATTCCTAAAATGCCACCGGTTTTCGGGTCCATAATGACACCCATAGCACCTTGAGCGCCATATTTTTCTAGGCCTTTCCGTAATTCCTCTTCAAGGATAAACTGCACACTCCGGTCTACATAGAGAATAATATTTCTACCGTCCACTTTTGCAGAACTGTTATTCATTTTGGCCAATATCGGTCTTCCCAACGCGTCCTTTATCTGCATAGCCAAACCAGGTTTTCCTGAAAGCTGTAGATCATAATATCCTTCTAATCCGAAATACCCTTTATTATTTCCTTCATCATCTTTCCCGACAAATCCTATTAATTTGGCTGCTAATGAAGCCTCTGGATAAAACCGAACTGTTTGTTCTTCGAATCCTATTCCTTGTAACTTGAGCTTTTCAATCTGTTCTTTTACCGAATGTTCCACATTTGGTTTTAAGGCTACCCAATACCTGTTCATCATAAGTTTCGCACTAATACTTGCTGGATCTACTTCGAGTAGAGGCGCGAGTAATGGAGAAATTTTTTCTTTCTCATCATCTGGGACTGTTTTCGGATTAAGAAAAACAAGGTAATTTATTTTATTCGCGGCAATAGGAAAGTTATCACTCGTGCGTATTTCTCCTCGTTTAGGAATCTGTTTTATAAATTGGCCATATTGCATCTCTCCAAGTTCTGCTAATTCTTGTGCACGAACAACCTGCCAATAGAATAACCGCGCAAATATAATGAAGAAAATACAAGCGAAAAATCCCAATAAGCTTCTATAACGAAAAGTCATAATAAAAGGTACCAAAAGAGACCAAAGAACCAGAAGGGACAGAAGTTAGATTCCTTTGGCCCATTTGTCTCCTTTGTCTCTTTTGACTCCTTATCAAAAATTATCTTTTAGCGAGTGGTAAAGGCGCGGAAATATAAACATGCGATTTTTCACTGACAAATCCCATTGTCGCTGATGCAGAGGCAATAGAATACAGAGAAGAATGTTCTAAAATATCTTCATGAAGTAATAAATTTTCTTTTTTATATTGGGTTAATTTTTCTTGTATTTCATCGAGTTCTACCCCAGCAGTCGAAAGCATATTAGATATCACAACATGGATACAGGAAAGGAGTATTGTGATAGATAATAAAATGACGACAAATCTTTTTTTCATATTTTTTCAAAAACTCTTAATTTTGCGCTTCTGCTTCTAGGATTTTCTGCAATCTCCTTTTCGCTTGGTATCACAGGTTTCTTCGTAAGTATATTTCCAATGTTATTTTCTTCCCAATCCGCAAATGTACGTTTTACAATTCTATCTTCCAATGAATGAAAGCTGATAACCGCAATTCTGCCTTTTACGTGTACTAATTCGATCGCTTTGGGCAATGCCTCTTCTATATTTTCAAGTTCTGTGTTTACTGCTATTCGTAAGGCCTGAAATACCCGTGTTCCTGGATGGATGACTTCCTTCTTAGGAACTACCATTCGAATTAATGCTTCTAACTCTTCTGTGCTTTCAATAGGCTTAATTTCTCTTCGTTTTACGATAGCATCAGCTATTTTATGTGCGAATCGCTCTTCTCCGTATTCTATAAATAATTTCGCCAGATCTGTTTTAGATAGCACCGCAAGTAAATCTTTCGCAGTTACACCAAGCCTTCGATCCATACGCATATCTAATGGTCCTTTTTTTAAAAAGCTAAAACCCCGTTCAGCGCTATCGAATTGATGACTTGAAACACCCAGGTCAAACAGTATGCCATCTACATTTTCAAACCCATTCACTCTTGCTATTTCGTCAATATTCCTAAAATTCCCCTTAGTAATTTTTATTTTTTCGTTTTTAATTTTTAGTTTCTCTTGAACGTGTGTAACAGCCTCTTCATCCGTATCTATTCCCAACACAGTACCACCAAGCTTCAGTATAGCTTCAGTATGTCCACCACCACCTAATGTTGCATCAATGTATCGTTTTCCTGACTGAACATCTAAAAATTCAATTGTTTCTTGTAAAAGGACAGGTGTATGATAAGTATCCATTTAGTTTCGAATTTCGATTTTCCAATTTCCGGTAAATTGATTAATTCATTAATTTCAAATTAATTGGCAACTGGAAATTCGAAACTGGAAATTAAACCTTATCAGTTTCCGATAATTTTTCTGCGATAACGCTAATATTTCGTAATAATTCTTTTTCTTTCTCAGCCCATCTCTTCGAATTCCAAAGTTCCACGTATTCTTTCTGCCATACGAATGTCACTTCTTTTTGATCTACTAGTTCTCCGTATGTGCGTAAATATTCAGGAATAATAAATCTTCCTTGTTTATCAAATTCAATTGTCGCTATTCCACCGAGAAAAAATCTTCTTATATCCCGAACATTTGGGAATAGGAACGATTTACCTTCAATTTCCTTTTTGTAAAGCGCATCCCACTGGCTCTCAGATGTGATTATTAGTGAACTCTCAAACCCGTACGTGATAATAATCTTCTCACCCAGTCGATCTCTGTATGTTCTCGGAAACGCAACTCGAAAAAATTCTCCTATTTTAACACGGTATTGTCCCTGAAACATATATTTTCAATTTTAAAAATCACCAGTAATCACCAGAAATCGCCAGTACTTTCTATTACAATACAAATTAATGGTCGTGTCAAGAAGAATTCTCAAAAAATTGAGTTCATGAAACTATAAAACACTATATGTAGAGACAAAGAAGAAATTGTTATATTGTTGTATTGTTTTATTGCTAAACAAATAAAAAACTTCGCTTGTGCGAAGTTAACAATATAACAATAGAGCAATATAACAATTAGAATTTCACTGAATCTTCAACCTGATAGACTTTTCCGTCCCGTTTCGTGACTTTCATCACGATCTTCGCTTCAGTTACTCCTGTGTCATATCGAACCACACCTTTTGACTCAGATCCGAAATCTAAAAACTTCGATTCGTATTTTTTATCAGATGAATTGATCGATACATCATCATTTCCTACACCACGCTCAACACGTCCTTCTGTCTCACCTGGAGGCAATTCACTTTTCGGAATATCTGCTTCGTATGTAATTTCATATGCTAAATGTTTTATATCAGCAACTTTACTCACTATAACTTTTATCTGTTTTCCATCATTTGGAAGCGTTTTTGGAATTAATTCTAGACCAATATCTTCTGGAGAAAGTTTTTCTATCATGAATTGCTCAGCAGAAGGTGTAGGAGATTGGCTAGATTTTTTACCGGACGACATAATAAATAAACCACCACCAAGGAGGAGTACAACTAACAATATGCCAAAACCAATAAATAACTTTTGATTATTCATCAATTAGTTACATTGTAACAACTTACACTTGTTTGTCAAATGCTTCAAATTTTCAAACAAAAACTAGACAAAAACTAGACAATTCCCTATTGACATGTGATAAAAATCACATAATACTATAGTAGTGATGCTGTTGAGAAACGTCATTACTAAACCGCTTTATTTACTTTTTAATAATCTCATCGAGCCCTGTCTTCTATTAATAATTACTTGCTGTCAATATTCTGAAAACTCCTCACACGCGAGGAGTTTTTTCGTTTAGAGACAGAAATATTTTTTTTCTTTTTCCAAGCAACATATTTTCAATCGCGAAAAGACGTCGCTTGCAGAAATAACTATTTTTCGCACCTTGACAAGTTGAAGGCTATTTATTTTTTCAACTTATCAAGGAGCAGCAGTATAAAGAATGTCAAGGGATAATAAGGGAAAAATGGGACCGAGGAGCCAAAAGAGACAGAAGGGTACTAAACCTTTGGCCCATTTGGCTCTTTTGTCTCTCCTGGAACCTTTAAAATGTTTGGCATTTTTCATTCTGCTGTTCCTTAGATTTCTCACTTGTCCTTAGGAAAGACAAGTATGGAACAGTGGAGATCACATTATTTGAATGTGGTCTACCATGTCTCAACCAACTCAAAGCATCAGTTCACTGGAGGATTACCATGCAGCGTGTTCCACGTCTCTTGGTTCTGCTTGTCCTTGCTGGCCTGCTCATCAGCTGCCAGCAGCCCGCTCCTCAGGCGGCCGCACCTAAGGCCGTCACTACGGCGGCTCCGAAAGCCGCACCGACTGTCGCCGTTGCTGCTACCGCTACTCCCAAACCCCTTCGCCCGCTCGTCGTCCAGCTTCCCTGGCGACATAACTGCGAGTCCTGCGCCCTGTACAATGCTGTCAAAGGCGGATACTTCGAACAAGAAGGACTCGCCGTCACGTTCAAGGAGGGTGGGCCTCAAGTTCCCGCTCTTAACAACGTTCTGTCCGGCGAGGCTGAGATCGGTGTTACCGCCAGCCTGGACGGCATCGTGCCGCAGGTCGCGGAAAACGTACCCATCGTAATGACGGGTGCGATTCTCCAGGAGCATCCTCTCGGATATGTCATTCTGGAGAAAAACCTGACGCCAGAGCAGCGGGCGCGCGAGCTCACGCCCAAGGACCTGATCGGCAAGCGTGTCGGTGTCCAAAGCGAGGCGCAGCTCATCGCCCTTCTCCACAAGAACGGCGTAAATGATCGTGACGTCACCATCGTCCGCATCGGAGGCGAAAATCCCGCCGATTTGCTCACGCAGTCGGTGGATTTCGCTTCATACTGGGTTGTCAATCAACCCCTCGCACTCGAGCAGCAGGGCCTGCCCTGGAAGGCGCTCCGCTATAACCAGTGGGGTGTACCGTTCTACGCGGACATCGTGTTCACCAAGCGGTCGTTTCTCGAAACCCCTGAAGGCAAGCAGGTCATGCGTGCCTTCTTGCGCGGCCTGCGCAACGGCATGCAGCGCATGATCAACGACCAGGACTTCACCGTCAAGACCGCCCTCGCGTTCGGTGGTTCGGAAACCGAGCAAATCTTGAGGCGCCGTATTCAACTCCAGGCGCCGATGATGACTAGCGAGTCTACCAAGTCTAACGGTCTTCTCTGGATGGACGGCAAGCGGATCGAGGAAGCACTCGACTTCTACATGACAAACAACGTGATTCGCCGCCGTCCCACACTCCAGGAGCTGATGACACTCGACTACCTGAAGTA
Organism: Candidatus Levyibacteriota bacterium; assembly: GCA_041906785.1. Classification (GTDB taxonomy): domain Bacteria; phylum Patescibacteriota; class Microgenomatia; order Levybacterales; family UBA12049; genus CAYMDS01. The sequence continues at coordinate 166,820 of JAYRIM010000028.1, read as the reverse complement.
AGGAGGGCTACGTATGAGAGTAGCATTGAAACATCATCCTCAGCCAACTGGTTGGCTCTCGTTACTCAAGCGCGGAGCTACTCAGTTCGTCGAACGTCTTGGGCTAATCCTGCACATCGGGGGGCTGATACTACTCGTCTACATCTACCTTCACTTCGCCCCCGACTATGTGCAGTTCATACTCCCTGCTCCCCATAAGGTCATCGTTGCCCTGTGGGAACAGGATCTGGCATTACGGATTCCGAACGGTATCTGGATCATCCAGAACATCGGCCTAACGCTGCTAGATGCTCTATCCGGGTTCGTGGTCGGCAACAGCATCGCGATCATGCTGTCGATCGTCATGGTATTCGTGCCATGGCTAAAACCGGTCGTACTCCGAACATCAGTCTGGGTGAAGAGCGTGCCGTTTATCGTTCTGATCCCGATGCTGATGCTCGTCCTCGGCCCTAACTGGAAGATGAGAGTCGCGCTCGTGTCGTTGGCAACGTTCTTCCCCACCTTGATCAACTTCTTCACAGGGTTGCATCAAGTGGAGTCGGACGTGATGGACTATACCCAGACCTTGCCAGGCATCACGCCATGGGCCACGTTCCGCCATGTACGGATCTACTATTCGCTGCCGATGCTCTTCGCAGCTTTGAAGACGTCGGCGAGTGTGGTAATCCTCTCAGCAGTGGTCGTGGAATGGCTGACAGCCGGCGGCGGCCTCGGGTGGTTGTTGTACACCTTCACTACACGGTATCGGATGGACTTGCTCGTCGACCTGGCAATCGCCAGCGCAGTCCTGTCACTCGGTTTCATGCGCGTTGTTTCCACAGTGGAGGCACGCATCATGCAACATATCTATGGAGGCACCGATGTTGGGAGGATATAAAGATCCCGCTGTTCTGAACTTCGCCTATGATGGACCGTCAGCATCCGTGGCGAGCATCACTGGCTCGCCGCTCTGGGGCGTCACGCCTGAGCAGGTCATCGCCGACCGCCAGGCGAGGGGCTGGGTACTCAACTTCAACGCCCGTGTGCGCACGCCTTACGGCCTCGGCCCGCTGGTTACTCAGTTCACCACCTCATCCGGACGTGACGTCATCTGGATTCCGTCCTACGGCGGGGTACGGGGTGAACGATTCACGCATCCCCATGAAGGACAATGGCGTCTCTTCTGGATTCTGTGGAAGGCTGGCGTTCGTGTTCTCTTCGTCGGTGGTACCCATGGGGTCAACGACCCCCGCTCACCAGCCAACCTTCAGGACGCGATTCGTCCCGGCGACATCGTCTTCCCATGGTCCTTTTATCGGAACGATAACATGGCCGGGCATCTCCCCGGCACTGGGATAGGCGGGGTCCTCCCGAACTTGGCACGCATGAAGGATCCCTTCTGCGTCAGCCTGAGCGGGTGGATGGCAGACCTGGCAGAGGACCTCGAGTTCTTCCCGAAGGTTCACCGCCCCAGCGACGTCCGCGTAATCTTGCGGAGTCCAACAGGCGGCACGTTCGAGAGCGAAGGCGAAACTATGGTCTGGCGACACATGATGCAGACCATCTCCGAGCGCGAAGGATCCCCCTTCGCCATGCTCCACGGTGATAGCGTTACGCCAATCCTGTGCAGGCATCTTGGTATGGACGAAGGTTACTATTGCATCGTCGCGAACGACTGCGAAGGGCAGGATGTAACCGACCCCAAGTTCGGCCTGAACACGACGCTCGACAGCCTCTACGTCAAGCAGCTCCCGCGGCGGATTCTGGAATTCGAGGCTCTCCTGCTTGAGACAGCTCCTATCCCCACGAACTGTACGTGCCGGGAGTTGCTCATCCACCGGCCTGAGGTCTACCAGGAAGCGCTGTCCCAGCAGTAAGAAGCTACACTCACTGACGCCTTCAACTCGAGTCAACTGGTGCGGAGGGGGTCCCGATTTCACATCGGGGCCCCCCAATCACCAAAATTTTATACATAAAATATGGCAATAAAAGAAGGAATAATCTATACACCGGAAAGATATCGAACTGTTTTACGACCCAATGGCGAAAGCAGCATATTAACACCAAATGGATTACCAAAGGTGCATATTCCTGAAGGAGCCGGAACACAACCCAACCCTCATTCTGAAAAAAGTATGTACTATGTAGAAAATGGTGTGGAATATGAACTTTTATTAACCCATGAACAAGTTCTTGAAGAAGTAGACAAAATTGCAGATAAAATGGCTCCTGAGATTCGAAAGCAGAAAGCAAAATTTTTAATTATGTTAGAAGGAGGCTTACCTTTCGCAGGTTGGTTATTCTCTGCGCTTCAACGAAGAGATATTAAAGATTTTAGTTATCATTCACTCCATGTCTCAAGTTATGACGATAAAATGACATCGAACAGACAACCTCGTTTTATACAACAGGAATTAGAAAGACTAAGACCTTCAACAGGGCCAGTTATCACGTTAGATGATGTACTTGATACAGGTTTTAGTATACTTGCAGTTAGAGAGAGACTTGCTGAACTGTATCCGAATTTAGAAGAAAGTGTGTTATTTATAAAAAGGGGAGCAGAACATGAGGAACAGGAACAATTCTTGAAAAAACCGATTAGATTTCCTGGATACTATACCCCGAATGGATGGCTTGAAGGATGTGGATTGGATACAGATGGTGAATTTCGAGGTGAAGATTTACGTATGCGTGTCATAATACCTGGAACAATTGTTGTTCCCCAAGATCAATCTCCTATTCCTTTATCTCAGTTTTACAGAAAAGTTGCCTAGAAGAAACTTATCTCTACTTACGATGCGAATGCTTCTTAAAAGCAAGAACCAATAGTATAAACGCAATTATTGCAAGACCTGTTGCAATCTGTGCACTAGTAATTATTTCCGAAATATTTTGCATAAACAAACTTTAATTACATAAATTATACCATATTATATCTAGACTACAAACTCGAAAATTATTTTTGTTGCTCTCTTGAATAATATGCTATACCAAAACAAAGAAAACAGTAAATAGTAGAATTTATTTTTTCTATAACTGAAGGACTTATTGCAATTGCTAGAAAATAACCAGCAGCTAAATTAATCCAAAATGCTGTTGCAAGTTCAAAAAAATAATTACTTTTCATTATGCTAACCTGCTATTAAAGTGTGTTGTAAGCTCTTCAACTTTCACTCTTTCTTGCTCTGCCGTATCGCGATCGCGAACAGTTACTGTTCCATCTTCAAGTGTTTGAAAATCTACTGTAACACACCATGGTGTACCAATCTCATCTTGGTATAAATACCTTTTACCAATATTTCCTCTATCATCCCATGCGATATTCATATGAGGCTTTAAAGAACCGTAGATTTCTCTCGCTTTTTTCACTAATTCTTCTTTATTCGCAAGTAATGGAAATACTGCGACTTTATATGGAGCAAGTTTTGGTTTCAAACTTAGCACTACCCGGTCATCTATCTCAGAATATGCTTCACATAACACCATCAAAAGCAAACGGTTAATACCAACAGCAGGCTCGATAACATGAGGAATAACTTTCTTTTGGGTATAAGGATCAGTGATAGAAAGATCTTTTCCTGAAAACTGCATGTGCTGTTTTAAATCATAATCAGTTCGATATGCTAATCCCCATAATTCTTTATATCCGAAAGGAAAATTATACTCGAGATCTTCTGTCCGTTTACTATAAAAAGATCGTTCTTCATCTGTATGTACTCGCCATCTGACATTTTTCTCATTAATTCCAAGTTCCCACAAAACGAAATTCCACATCTGTTCCTTCCATTCTTCAAATAATTTCTCCCAAAGTGTTTTTTCCGGATCGAAGAAATATTCTATTTCTCCTTGTTCAAACTCTATTGTTCTAAAGACGGAATTACCTAACGTTATTTCATTTCTAAAACTTTTTCCTAACTGTGCGATACCAAATGGTAAACGAACACGAGTGGAATCGACTACGTGTCGAAAATCAACAAACATTCCTTGGGCTGTCTCTCCACGAAGATAAGCCAGACTTTGTTCTCCTTCGACAATTCCGAGCTTTACCGGAAAAAGAAGGTTAAATCTACGCACAGGTGTCCAATCAACTGCTTTACATTGAGGACATGGAATACGAGTATTTTTAATAAACTCATCCATCTTTTCTTCAGACCAACCTTCAACTTTTTTAAGTTCAAGAGCTTTTTCTAACTCTTCTTTTGTTATTTTGACTGCCTTGTCATTCTGAGCCCTTGGCGAAGAATCTTGCATAAGATCCTTCGTTCCACTCAAGATGACATCAATATCGACATCTTTACTGTGTTCCTCTAACCACTCTTCTATTAGATGATCAGCTCGTTTTCTGTTTTTACATTTTTTACAATCAACAAGTGCATCGGAAAACCCTGTCGCATGTCCAGACGCTTCCCATATACGATGATGAGAAATCACACTTGCATCAAGACCTACTATATCTTCTCTATTATGAACAAATGTTTTCCACCAAAGATTTTTTATATTACGGAGTAACTCAGTACCCATTGGTCCATAGTCATATGTATTAGCCAGACCACCATATATATCTGAACCTGGATAGATAAACCCACGGCGTTTTGCAAGTGCGACAATTTTATCCATAATGTTCTCAGCCATATGTGGGTATGATAGCAGATAAATTTCTTTACGGAAAGAGTTCGATTAGTTCTGCTTTTTTTTCCTAAATGAAAGGTTAGCTATACAAATCGCACATAAAATAAAAAAACCACCGATATATTCCAAGTTTTTTGGATATTCTTTAAAAAATACAGCGGCAAATGTTGTAGCGAAAAGTAACTCCGAGGAAACAAGTATCGCACCTAAATTTAAATCGAAATTGTTAAAACCGATAAGGATTGTAAATGATGCTGTTAAGATTATCCCTGCAAGTATAAACAAGAGAATAAATGACTCTGAAGTAAAAGCAGGAATAAGTGATTCTTTCTGATAAAGTGCGAATATCACGCCCCCTAATCCTATTCCAATAGTTCGCGCTAAAACTAACAGTATGTTATCCACTTTATTTCCTAAATATTTTCCAATAGAGTTTGCAGCAATTGCCATAAAGCCAGAAACTAAACTAAATCCTAAGCCTATATCAAACCTTTGAAAAGATAATGGATAGGTAAATAAAAAGAAGCCGATACATGCGAGAATAAGAGCTAATACTTTTTTAGTAGTAATTTTTTCTTTAAAAAGAAAAAAACCGAAAAGTAATGAGAAGCAGAGTATACTTGCATATATACCAAATACCGTTGTCGAAATTTTTGTGGTCAATATTGATAGTGTATAAAGTGTCCCTCCAAAACCATAAAAAATTCCATACAGAAAAATAAACTTGATCATTTTTTTATCAAATGAAATCTTTTTTCTTAGCACTAATACTAATAACAATAACAAACAAAAAACAAATACATTTAAATAAATTATCTGTTGAGGACCGCTGATATACTTATTAAGATAGCGGATAAAAATACCTACTGTCCCAGAGAGAAAACCAGTGATTAATAACGCAGAAAAACCTTTCCAATTATGCATCTCATGATTATACCATTCTATTGTCGAGTTAGAAGGTATTAACTAAGTTTTGCGAAGATGTTACGGCTTTTTAATTTTCTTTCAAGAATATTCTCTATCATATGTTGAGTGTCAAGCGTTTTTGCTACTTCTTGTGAACCTCTCCAATAACCTAACAATGCTAAAAGCTCTACTTCAAATTCATGAATTATAAAAACTAAGTCATTCTGAGTCGTGAGTTTGTCGAAGGACGAAGAATCTCCGGCATCATTGTACATTGGGGATCCTTCGCCCAGATATCCATCGGGACTCAGGATGACAAGTGTTCTTTTTAATAATTCAAAGACTGATTCGTGTTCCTGACCTTCAGGGCAGAGACCATCAATTAATTCACAAATATGATACGCGAGTCCTACTTTATGTAAATCTTCTTTGAGTGTAGAAAAATTTTCTTTCGATTGTGCTTCTACTAATATAGGATACGTCTTACCTGTATACAATGTAAGATTAACGTAGTTTAATAATTCGATATGAGGAGATCGGCGGCTTGTGATTTTTCTAACACCTGAAGCTTTTATTTGTAATTTACCATGATCTTTAGAAAAAATAGTAATTATCCGATCTGCTTCGCCAACATTCCTTCTCTTTATAACAATCCCTTCTGTCTTAAATGTTCTCATATTCACTAATTATGCGAATCTTTTTGCGAAATTCGCGAATTGATTATTCTTTTATAGAATACACCATCAGTACCAAAATAAGCCAAGATTCCAAGTTTTAACCCTGTTGTTTTTAAATACATTAAAACTTGTTTTATATCTGACATATTATATCTATTACCTTTCTTAATTTCTAAGACAACAACTTCATTTATAAGAAAATCTAGATAGTGTTTACCGATGACATCTTCTTCAAGAAGAATATCAACAGGATATTCTTTTTTATACCTTAAATTCCTTTTAATTAAGAATTTCTCAACAGCGCGTTGGCAGTACCTTTCATGATAATTAGCACCAAGTGAATTATAGGCTTCAAATAATGCACCAACAATTTCATAGCTGAGCTCTTTATAGAGGACATGGCTCATACACAAATTCGCATCATTCGTAAAGAAATTCGTGTGATTCGTGAGTTATAACTTTATTTCCATTTCTTTATCTGCAAAAAGTTGGAATTTTTGGACAGGTCTACCATTGGCAGTAATTATATACTCATGACCTTCTGTTCCCGCTTGTTTTTGGATAAGAATAGGTAATGAGTTTGAATCTACTTTAAATGGTAAGGTATAGGTGATCGTAAATTTCGCAGACCCTAACGGTCTTACTGTTAAGAATCCATCAAATACAGTTTTTCCTAATTCATCATATGTTTGTAGTTTTACTTGGGAACCTTTACTAGAGACGAGCTTACTTCCTTTCGGCACGTAAACTCTAAGCCAGTTACGTAATGGAGCGTTTAGACAGAGCTGCCCTGCTTCTAAATCACAATTAGAAGGTGGAAATGTGTTCTTATAATTAATAGTTATGGTTTTTTCTATTTTTCCATCATTCTTTTTATCATAAGCAACTTCTACAGTATGCTTTGTGAAAAGATTTGACTTTTGTCCCCCGAAATTTGTGTCGTTAATATGTAAATAATCGCCCTCAAAATCAACTATTTTTCCTGATGCTTCAAGAGCTTCTATACCTGATTGTGCGTCTTTATCGTAGAGATAAAAGAGGATGTGTTTCTGATTCGTAAGCATAAGCATTGTTTGGAATAGTTTCCCCCAGTATGCCTTTGGTGAAGAAGACAATGCTTTCACCATAATGGTATTCATCAATTCTCGAATAAGGTATTTACGGTCTGTCTTTACATAATTTACAGGGCGAGAGATATCATTTTCGAGTTCATAAATAACTTGGGGACAATCACATCGTTTATCTACTTGTGTCGTAAATGTCATTCCTGCTGCCTGTACTTGATCATCAAGTACTTTAATAGTAGAAACAAGTACATGTGTATCAATTGCGATAATTCCATCTACATCTACACCCTGTCCTGCCTTATCATAAAGCGACTTGAATGTTTTCATGGATGTAACAAAATCTGGAGAGAGATTCGAATCACGTAAATTGAGTCGTGGAACTTTTGGAAGATAGTTAACAATTGGATCGGGAGCCTCTGGTTTATTTGGAATTGAATCATCTAAAGGATAAATATCGTCAGACCGTTCGATCGATATTCGTCCCTTATCTATTTTCATAATTGTATATGCAGTAATAAATCCACCTGTAGCACGTAGTTCTTTATCATTTTGGAAAAGAACCAAGTATTTTTTTTCTTCTGATTCTCCAAGTAATGAAGGAAGAACTTTTATCAATGGACGAGCTTCATTTACCAATTCAACACTTTGATCCGTTAGGTCACGAATCTGGGTAAGTTCTGTTTTCGGTTTTTTACCGAAGAGTAACTCTGGATAATGTCCAGGATTTATTTGATCAATTTCCTTTTGAATGAGCAGTAAGGAATCTGCAATCTCATCAACCTTTGGAGTAATTCTACCCATTGTCATGACAGCTGTTTTAATTCGATCTTCAGCAGAACCTGCACTAAAACTTCCCTGGCCTTTTAAACCTAAAACATCAGCATATGGTTTCAGCGAATCGATTACGATGGTAGCGCTTTTTAAACCATACTCACCTGCTCTCAGTGCATGATCGGCATCGCCATAATAGAAATTCACAATAGGAACAAACTTAAGATAAAACATTTGATCGAAATGTTTCCTAGTCGTTTGTAAACTCTGTTTTGTTTTTTCTAATTCTTCTGAAGCCAAAGTGACGTTCTGCTGTTTCATAGCTGTTGCGATCATTTTCGCTTGACGATACGTAGCCATTCCAGCTGTATAAGTATTAAATGCAGGCACCGCTGTTATAGCTGCCAATAGGAGGAAGAAAACTATAATTCCGCCAGCTACAAGAACCAGTTTTTTATTTTTAAATCGTAAAGAACGTTTCTTTTTTACAGTCATAAAAAGTGAATCATTTTTAGGCTGATTCCCAGCTTTTACATCAGTATTCAGATCTATTTTATTGAATCCAGCCATATAGCTAATACATGATACCCAACCAATAATAAGAATGTCAAATACTACCAATTTCAAATGTCAAATGTAACTACACTTTATTTTTTAATTCCCAACCCACCTGCCCGCATTGCTACGCAAAACGTTGCAGGCGGGCAACCTACAACTTACAACCTACAACTCATAACTCATAACTCATAACTCATAACTTTCAGTGTGCTCCTTTTCCTGAAATCATAGCCCAAGGTGATTTAGCAATGATGTGTAAATCAAAAAGTATCGAACGTTTTTTCACATACTCAGCATCCATATGGATACGTTTATCAAAATTTATTTCACTTCTTCCCGATACCTGCCAATAACCTGTAATTCCTGGTTTTACAGAAAGCACAATCTTAACTGCTTCTTTCGTTTGAGGGTATCGTTGCTGTTGTTCTTTCAGTTCATCAGGATAATATGCACGTGGCCCAACGACGCTCATATCTCCTTTTAAACTATTCATTAGTTGAGGCACTTCATCTAAAGAATGCTTTCGAATAAATTTACCTACTTTCGTAACTCGTGGATCATTTTTTAATTTATAACTTCCAAGCTTATATTCTTGATAGAGCTTCGCAAATTCTGGATCAGATTTAAGTAATTCGTATGCATTCTGGACCATTGATCTGAACTTATACATTTTAAATAATTTACCTTTTTTTCCTACTCGAGGAGGAGTGTCAGCAAAAATAGGCCCTTCCGTTTCCAACCTTATTGCTATTGCAACGACAATAATAATAGGAAGAAATAATATGAGTAAAATGAAAGAAAAAACTATGTCTATGAATCGTTTTGTTACTTCGTATCTGCGACTCTTTTTAACTTCTATGTAGTGCATGCTAAGTTAGATGTTCATGCTCAGTGCCCTTAAGACTTGTAACAAATTTTTTAATTTTGGGTACTGAATCTTTCGGGCAAATAAGTATTACATCATCAGTACTGACAACAACTAATCCATTTAAATCTATTCCTACTACTAATTGTTCTGTAGAATTATGAACTATTGAATCTGTACAATCTTCGAGAATAATTTTACCTTTCGTAACATTTGATTCTACAGTATCGCTTAATGCCTCTTTCATAGCTTCCCACGCACCTATGTCACTCCAGCCAATATCTGCTGAAATTACCATACCGGATTCTGGATCCATTCTTTCAAGGACCGCATGGTCAAAAGAGATTTTTTCAATAGTAGGATAAATCCTTTGTAATACTTTCTCATATGCTGGTGTGCCGAAGGCGTCCTGAATTTGCTTCAACTGTTTAAATAATTCTGGAGAAAATTTCTCAAATAATTTCCATAAAAATCCAGCTGTTGTGACAAAATATCCCAAATTCCAGGCATGTTTTCCGTCATTCGCGTATCTTTGTGCAATTTCAAGAGGAGGAGCATATTGAAAACTCTTAAATTCATATACTGACAAATCATCTCTTTTTGTTTGCTCACGACCGAACTCTATATAACCAACATTTTGATTTCCATATCGAGGTTTTTGACCTATAAAAACAATGCTTTCTGGTTTTTCTAACACGAGTTTTTCAGCAGTTCTAAGAATTTTTCTAAAATAATCTTCTCGCTTTACTAAATGATCACTTCCCCAAAGGAGAACAATGGGTTCGTCTGGATTAGTTTTCGCAAACTGAGCGATGATTAACCCCACAGCCGGACCAACATCACGCATTTCAGGTTCAATAATGATATTGTTTTTCGGAAGCTGAGGGAGCTGTTCTATAATAATGTTTTTATATGTTTTCCCCGTCGAAATATAAATATCTTCCCATTTAAATTCAGGAAAAAGTTTATGAACTGCTATCTGAAGCATTGAACGATCTGCTATGATTTTCTCAAACTGTTTAGGAGAGTTTTTCCTAGATAACGGCCACAATCTCGAACCGACACCACCTGCGAAGAGAACGATCTTCATATACTTATTCTACTAAATGATGAGTAGGAATTCAAATTTGGCACCTAAAAGATCCTATAATTCTCTCATAATAATTTCTTTAATTCAGATAAGAAAGCTTTCTTAAAATGTTCTTTATTAAATTGAGCTGCGTGTTTCATAATAACTTCCTTATCAAAGTCATTTTTTTCAAATGCTCCTAAAACAGAGGACAAAGATGCAACTGTTTGTGAATCGAAGAGTAAACCTGTTTTTCCATGAAGAACTATCTCCTCTGCACCACCTTTATGGAATGCGATCACTGGCTTTCCGAAAAGCTGTGCTTCAACCATTGCTAATCCAAAATCTTCGTATCCAGGGAAAAGAAGTGCTTGACATTGAGAATAGTATCGCGCAAGTGTTTCCTCATCTACAGAGCCCACAAATTCAATTGTAGGACCAGCAATTGTCCTTAATCTTTTTTCCTCACTTCCAATACCAATAATTTTAAGTGGAAATTGCAGTTCATTGCATGCTCGTATCGCAAGATCGATTCTTTTATATCTTACAAGCCGTGACACAATTAAAAAATATTGTTCTTTTTTATTTATTCTTAAATCTTGAATCTTAAATCTTGAATTTTGTAAACTTACTGGTGGATACACAACTTCTGATTCTCTTCCATAATATTTTTTAATTCTCCCCTGTACTTCTTTCGATATAGCGATATATGCATCTGGTCTTTGTGCTGCAATTCGATCCCATTTTCGTAGATTTCGTATTAAGAATTTCGTAGAAGTCCGTAAAACTTTGTTTTTAAAATATTCATCATATCCACTCCATAAATAGCGGGTAGGTGTTAAACAATAGCAAATATGCTTTGTCCCAGGTTTCGTAATTATTGCTTTCGCAAATTCACTTGTTATAGAAATAACAAGATCGTATTCATCAAAAATAAAGCTTTCGAAAGCGATTGGCATAAGGAGAGGAAGCAGTTCATGTTTATTACGAAAATATGACAGATTTTGTAGGAACGAAGTCTTTATTGTAAACGCACTTGCCCATGGAGCAGTCTCAGGATTATAAACCGATGTATATAGAGGAGCATCTGGAAATAATTCGTGAAAGGCTAAAAGTACTCTTTCTGCCCCGCCCCATTTATTAACTCTGTCGTACACTAATGCAACTTTCATAGATTTTCAATGTTTCCTGAGTCATACGCTTCCAGGAAAAGTTTTTTACTCTTTTCAATCCTTTTTGTCTCAAATTTTCAAATATTGAATTATTAGTCTGTGTAAAAACTTCAATCATTCTATTTGTTAATTCTGATTGATCATGAGCAGGAAAGTAAACCGCAGCGTCTTGACAAACTTCTCGATGCGCATGAATATCAGACGCTATTACCAGACAATTGTTCGCCATTGCCTCTAAGGGTACTAAACCAAAACCTTCTATAAAAGATGGTGCTATGAGAGCAATCGCATTATCATACAATTCATGTAACATAGAATCATCAATGGTATGAAAAATATGTACTGCATTTCCCTGTTTTTCTTTTAAATTGTTTTCTAACTGAGAATAAAAATAATCTTTTTTTCCAACTAAAAATAGCTTAACGTTATGATGGACAATTTGTTTTTTAAATGATTCGAACGCCTGCAGTAACGTTTGAATATTTTTATGTGGATAAGCATTACCAACATAAAGAAAATAATTCTCTGATTTTAATTGTGGATTGATCATTTGTCTATTAGCATTGTTAATTTCTTCATCAACACTTTCTTGAGTTACTATAATCTTTTTTGGATCAGCTTGTAAGGTTTCTATAACGTCCTCTTTAACCGATTGCAGAGGGACAATTACTTTTTTAGCGTTATGAATAGCTTGCTTTATAGCAAATTTATATCCTAAACGTTTCAACTGATAAAAAGGTAAAGGAAGCGTCGATGCTTTTCCTGTCGAATAATGATAAATGATAAGATCATGTATGGTTACAATAAAAGGTTTTCTATAGTTAAATGGAACGGAGAAATAAGGAAAATGCATAAGATCTAGATTCTCTCTATAGAGAATTTGGGGAAACTTCAACTGTTCTTTAAAAGAGTGCCATCGAATATTTACAACAACTATTTTCCACTTAATACTTGATACATAATACTTAATACTTTCTACATCAGTTGCTCTTGCAAATAAAATATAGTCATTAACTTTATCAATCTCATGCAAGTTTTTAACCAAATTCCGAATATACCGACCTACTCCAGTCTCATTCCAGAGTCGAACATCAATCCCGATTTTCATAGTTCCATAAACTCACTATGACCCTGAGTTTACCGAAGGGTCATACCTCAAGTATAACATAGCTTTCATGACTAAGAAGATCGAAATATATATCTAGGATATTGTTCGAAGCGCTAATTTTTCTTTTAAGGATACCCCGAGCATTACTAACCAAGTAAGAATTCCTGGATATGTATTCTTATAATGCTTTTTGTAGAATAATCGCATTGCATCAAACCTCGCCTTTGTTATTTTTATTCGTAATGCTTTATCGGCAGTAGTAATATCACGTGATATAGATTTAATGCCACTCGAGACTCCTTTATAATGTAAGACTTTTACAGTCGGAATAAAATATATTTTCCAACCTTTTTCTTTTAATTTAAAACAAAAATCCAGATCTTCACCATTAAAGAAATAATCTTCATCCCACCATCCAATTTCTTCTCCAGCCTCTCTTCTTACTATCATAAAAGCTCCAGTTAGTGCATCAATTTCATGCACAGTATCAAGATGCTTAAACCCTAAATTATACCCATTAAACAATAAAGATTTCGGAAATAATTTCGCTAAACCAGAAAAATAACAAAAAGCATTCCAGGGAGTTGGAAATCCTCTATGAGCACCATCATCTAGTTTTCGATTTGGCCATTCTACAAAACATGTTGCGGCTCCAGCTTCTTTATGAAAATCCATAAAGGAAACCATTTCATTTAAAGTATGTTTAAAAATATGCGTGTCAGGATTAAGAAATAATATATATCTGCCTTTTGCTTGTTTTACACCAATATTGCAAGCTTTTGCGAACCCAACATTCTCTTCATTCTCAATCAATTTGAAATTGGAAATTTGAGAAGAAAAATTGGAAATCTCATCCTTTGTTCCATCTGAAGAGTTATTATCAACAACGATAATTTCATAATTTAATGGTTTCGAGGTATTTTCTCTAATCGAAAGTAAACATTTTTTTAAAAATTCTTTTGTATTAAAAGAAATGATAATTATCGAGAGATCAAACATAGGATTGTTGTATTGTTACATCGCTCTAATCCTAAAACAATATAACAATTTAGCAATATAACAATTATTTTATAGCTTCATACACTTCTTCTAATTTCTTTGCAATTACTTTCCAATTATATTTTTCTTCTATGAGTTTCCGTGCATTTTTTCCTACATTCTCATAGAGAGTTGTATCTCTCAAAAGCCGAGCTGTTTTTTCAACCAGAGCTTGTGTTTCGTCTGCACATATAGCATGAACATCAGGTTTGGCCTGTAAACCTTCAATACCTAACGATGTTGTTACTACGGGGACGCCTGTAGCCATTGCTTCCAATATTTTATAGCTCGTTCCACCCCCTACTCGTATCGGCGCTAATAGTACATCTGCATTCTTAAAAAGTTCTACAGTATTTGGTGAATTTTCTGTATATATAATGCTGTCATATGTGCTTAAAGATCTAATTTCCGAAGGAATCTGTCTTCCTGCGATGTGGAACTTAATTTTAATTTCTCCTTCAACTGCGCGTAACAAATATGGCCAAATATCATTAATAATCCATTTTACTGCATCACGATTTTGAATCCAAGAAAAATCACCTATGAATAACAACTCTTTCTCTGGCATATGCGCTTGTTTAGCAACAGAATGATATGATTTTTCTAGTGGTTTTCTAAAAGTAAAAAGACCTAGATCTACACCATTTGGCACTACTTCTACGCCATCTATTCCTATTTTTTTCTTTTCAATTTCTGAAACTGCGATTACTTTATGTACTCTATTCCATGATTTTTTTTCAGCGATTTCTAGTTTTTTAACATCAATATAAAAGAATGGACGAAGAAAAATTTTTGCCTGATCTGCGTACCGTTTATATACTGAATATTCAATATTATGTTCTACAAGTATTATCGGAATTTCAGTCTCCGGAACGTTTTGCAGTACGTAGAATGTTTCAACATGTATGACATCAAATTTTTTTTTCTCAAGTAACTCCTTAATCTTTTTCTTCATATCATTATGGTCATGACCGACTAATAAAAAAGGCTTAAATGAGAAACCTGTTTTTATAATGTTTTTTAGACTCCACTGCTTATTCCTGTGAACTGTATGAACAGTGTCACAGTACCTGGCGACTTCCATAATATCCTTTTCAGTTTGGTACGCACGTTTCTCGCAAACCAATGTTATTCTGTGCTTTTTCGATAGTTCTTTAATTAAATTAAATAGTCGGATATGTCCACCAGAATAAAGCGGATAAGGCAAATATGAAGAAATTAATAAAATATTCATGGTGATTTTCTTAAATCAAATAAAATATATTCTTTCGTATCTGCAATAATTTTATATGTTTTCCCAATCTCACGATCTTTTTCTGAAGGGTTAATGAGAACAAGATGTGTTGCGCCTTTTTGAATTAATTCAGGAAGAGGATTTTGAAAACTTGCCCATCCTTGTCGATATGTATAATAAAGCAACGTGGTATCTCCATCATAAGGAGCAACTACTTTCGCATTTTTAGGTGTTTTCTCATCCACAGCAGCACCAGCTATTATTATCGATTTATTATTTATATTGTAATAATCTCTAACAAAATACCAACTAAACATATACATAAATAAAAGTAATATAGTTACTGCAGTGATTGTGATTTTTTTATCTAATTCGTGTAGAGAATTGTTAATCAAAAAACGTAATCCTAATCCTGTAAAAATAGATAGAGAAGGAACAATCGCAATTTGATAATAGTCATGTTGGACATTTCCTCTAGCAATAATAATGAGATATAAAAGTGATGAAAAAATAAAACTGATAAAAAAACCAAAGTCTTTCTTCTCTTTTAATACTGTTTTTCCAAACAGTATTCCAAAAATGAAAAATGTTATTCCCCAATATCCTAAGATTAATCGTGCAATTCTATCAGCAAAAATCCAGTAAAAATATGCTCCAGTAAAACGGATGTTACCTGCATTAAATAACCAATCACTCGCCGGAATTCCTTCAGGGAATTGCGATATCCATTGACGCCAGCCTAGGAGAGGAAAAACTGTTAAAAAAATAAAAAGCCAAAGTTGCCATTGTTTAAAAAAACTCCGAGGATATTTTTTAATCACCAAATAAAACATAGGGAGTGTAAAAAATAATGCGTACGGTTTCAGCAGAAATGAAGAAGCGGTAAAAACAACTGCAAGCATGTAGTAAAGTGCTTTTTTCTTATTTGTTTTTTCTACATAATTGTCAAAAAAATAAATCCCAGCAAGAATTGTCATAATCATAGAAGGATCCGGAAGAACAGTTCTACCGAAATAGACATTAAAAGGTAATGTAAGGTACACGATTGACACACATAATGCAGTAAGTTCATCTGAATGCCTCTTTACTAATACATATAAGAATATTCCTGCTAGTAGTGAGGAACATATTGTTACTAATCTTCCCCAAACTTCCAGTGAAAATGTATCAAATATAGTATAAAAACCTGCTTGAAAAATATTATAGAGAGGAAATTCTACAAATCTATATCCTTCAGGATTATCTTTTCCCGAAGGAACGTTCGAAATATCTTCAAAACGAGGATGTAAAATATCAAAACCGTTTGTTACGAAAGTTCTTGATACAGCTGACGTATCGACCTGTCTCCAACTATGCCAATCAGCAATCGGATTTTCAATTTTATAAAGCCTCAAGAGAAAACCTACTATAACTACAAATAATAGCAACAATGTATTTTTTGAGAAGAGTTTTGCCATAATTAGCGGTTAATTTTTATAATTTTTCCTTTAACTCTTGTTAGCTCTACAAGTGTTCCATCTTCATTAAATTCGAAGACTTTCGGATTTACAGAATGCGCAGCTGCATTCAATGCATCGTTCGCTGATGTTGTGGTGTTGACAGATAATTGAGGATTCTTAAATGAGAACCATAAAGCATCTTTTAAACCAACCGGAAATACCCATGCGTCTCCATGCCGTATAGGAACATTTACAAAATACAATGAAAGTGGTTCCCGTGACCATTCATCAATATATAGTTCATCAATTACTATAAAAAATCTCTTTACCTTTTGCCCAGCTTCATACCAATCACTGTGAATCTGCTGGATTTGCATGATATGGAAAAGACTGAATACCATAAGAACAACTACCATACTTCCAAAAGCGATGTTTTTTCCACTCGTTGATAAAAGGTTATATATTTTCTCTAAGACAAGAACAAGAATTATAATTAATCCCAATGAAGCTAAATAGCTATAGCGAGAAGTGATATTTCCTAATCCTAAGAATGGTATTAAGGATATAACAAAAAAGAAAAAACCAAAAAGAAAAATACTATTATCTCTTTTATTAATCTTTTTTCTTTGTGTTTTATATAAAAAGAACACTAGGACAGAAGCAGAAAAAACAACGATCATTGTCAAACCGACATGAAGCTTTGAGAAATCTCTTAATTTTTCATAAAAAGGTAAGACGATAGGACCAAATAATGTTAAAGAGAAATAACCAATACTATTACCAATCGCGTTAAAAGGTAGTTTTATAATATTATAGTTATAATCCCCGTTTAGCCAATGGCTTTGAGCAGCATATCGAATAAGCCAATAGAAAATCAATGGAATTATATAGAATACATACTCTATTCTCTTAAGTATAAAAGAAATATTATATGTCTCTCTTTTATATGCTGCGTACAATAAAATAAGAAGAGGCGTAACGATACCTAATTCATAAAAGAGAAGACTACATATAAATGATAGAATTGAGGCAATAAAATAAAGTGTTTTTTTATTATCTTCCCAAACAATATAAAAAAGAAGACTTCCTAAAATAAAAACGGAAGAGAAAAGATGTCCTGTAGATGAGATCCAAAAAATACTTTCAAAATATCCGCTAATAATAAGAAAAAGAAACGCCGCGAGAGACGCTGAAAGCGTTCTCCCAAAGATTTTTTTTGCAAGTAAAAAGAACTCTATAATAATCATACAATGTAGCACTAAAGAAACGGCGTGATATACGGATTGGTTTAGCCAAAAAACTGAATACATAAGATAAAAATAAATTTTTGTTCCAGGTCGATAAAAAAAACCATCTGCTTGTGTAAAATAAGTAAGAATGTTTCCTCCCATATCAGCCCATCTAAACCATGTGAAATCATCACCTATAAAATAGTTACTGATCATTGGTGTATAAAGAACTATAACTGCAGTAATTAAATAAACAATAATTGCTAAAGGAGAAGTAATTGCATGTAAAAACTCCTGGCTGAGATTTATATCCTTTTTCTTATATAAATCTAGAAGTCCGACTGTTATTCCTGCCAAAAGCCATAAGCTAAACGCAATTTTGGATGCTTCGAAAACATCAATCAAAAATGCATTAAAAAATAATCCGACAACTCCGGCTACGAATCCAATAACAAAACTTTTTGCCAAATTCGAATCAACGTCAGGGAGGATTTTACGGATATAAATTCCGATAATCACAAAAATACCTATAAAAGACAGTAGACCTAATAATCCAATTTCCCCTAACATCCGAAGATAATTATTATCAACAGCGAGGCTCACAGAGCCGTACCCGCTTCCGAAGAAAATATTTCTCTTAAATGCTTTTATTGTGTTTGGCCATTCCCCTTGAAATCGTGTTGTAAATGATAGATCATATGCAGCTGCTCTTTTAATTAAAAACGTTCCATTTAATGCATAGACTTTTTCAGATATAGACTTTTCTGGATTTGATTGTCGTTCATAAATGAACCACCCGAGTTTTTTTGTTACTGGAGAAAGTGAAAGGTTTATATACCCTGTTCCCTGTGGTAAATTCTCGCCAGTTGATATGTTAGTTGCAATAAAAACAGGAACTTCCGGAGTGAGATTTTCATAGGGAAATAAAGCTGAGGGAGATGCTTCTAGTACTTCATCTTTTTCATCACCTATGATCGCTGCTATTTCATTCTTACTACGAACATCTTGCTGCCAAATAGTTTTATTTTTAAATTGTTCTGCTGATAGGTACTTTACATGACCTAAGGCTTCTCCGGTTTTTGCGTCTATAAGAACATCTACATCTTTAACAGTGCTTGTAAACCTATCAAAGAGAGATGGTTGAAGAGAAATAAAAATAAACGTTAATACTGCAATAATAGGAATTGAGAAAATAACAAATCGTTTTTTATGAAAGAAGAGTACGATAAAAAGTGCAAGAAAGAGAACAAAAAATGAAACACGTGATACTGTCATAAAAAGTAATCCAAAACCCAACACGATTGTTATTAGGAGACTTATTTTTATCAACCAATTTCGAAAGCCGAAAATTAAACTTGCAAGTATAGGAATAATTAAAACCAGATACGCAGCTAAATCATAATGTCCAGCAAATGTTGAAGGAACTCTTGATAAAGCTGATAATCGTATTGGAATTCCTTTCGCAAACTCCTCGTTCATTGTTAGATATGCAGGAAATCCTAAATATTTTTGTCCGAAACCATAACCGATGACGAGTAGAAGAGTAATGGTTAATGTTGTAATAACAATGGGTAAAAAACGCTTATGTTTCATTCCGCTATACGCTATGAAAAATAAACTCATGTATTCTATATGTCTTAGAAAACTGAGAAATGAAACATTGGGAAAAACATTTGCAATTGTAGGAAAAATAAGGATTACACCATGGATAGTAGCTATAGCCCCTGCGAGCCAAAAAAATAAGATAGGCAGTGTTAACGGTGTTCTCAGAGTAATTTTTTTCCGTATAAGCAGAAATATCCAAAAAGCCATAACTAAAACTACGATAAAATCTTCAGCTCTTATATAAACCCAAGTGTTTTTAATGTCTAACAATGGCTTCTTTGGATAGAGCGGGATAAAAGCTAACAAGAAAAGCGTAATAACAAAAAGAATATTATCTTTTAACCATTTAAAATATTTCATTTTTTATGTATGTTTATATGTCGTTTTCAAATATGAGTTACCAGTTATCATTCCTATAAACGTTAATATTGTTTCTTTTAAAAGAATAAGTGCTTTAAGAATCAGATATTCTAGATAAGATTTATGATTTTTATAAAAAAGGAGTAATCCTTTATGAATGTGTTGAATAGCAAATGAACGGTTTGAGCTGCCTTGATTTGTATGAATAGCAGTTGCTGTGGGGTAAAAAAAGGTTTTATATCCTGCTTGTTTTACTCTATAACATAAATCCATATCCTCTACATACATAAAATACCGTTCATCAAACCCTTTTACTCTCTCAAAAATATCTTTTTTAATAAGCATAAAACCTCCATTTACCCAATCAACCTGCTTTATTGTTTTGGTATTTTGTAATGCTAATTCCACCTTCTCTCCAGCGAATAACAGAATAAACGCCATGGGAAGAGTATAAAAATTTCCAAAGGATCGCTGTAGAGTACCATCAGCATCGAGTAACTGTCCACCAACTATAGCAACATCTGCCGATGACTCTGAAAATGTAAGCATATTAAATACTGTAGAGTCTGTTAAGATAGCATCTGAATTAAGGAATAACAAATAGTCTCCTTTTGCTTTTTTGACAGCTTCATTCATTCCCTTGGCAAATCCCAAATTTTTTTCAGAAACTATTATTTTCGTATCAGGAAATTCTTTTCTAATCATTTCAGGACTACCGTCTTTAGATGCGTTGTCTAGTACAATCACTTCAAACGAAACGTTTGATAGATTTTTATAGATAGATTGCAAACAAATTCTGAGCAAATCTTTAGTATTGTAGCTCAAAATTAAAATAGAAATTAATTGCATAAATACTTAATACATAATACTTTATACTAAATACTTTTACCTGAACCATGCTGCTCTACCGAGTTTATAATGAAGATCTTTTTGTTTCCTTTCACCTATAACTTTTGCAGGAACACCACCTACTATTTCAAAAGGATTTACTGTTTTTGTGACTACAGCACCTGCCCCTACTACAGCACCTTTTCCAATAGTTACTCCGGGTAATATGATTGCACGAGGTCCTATAAATACATAATCTTCAACACGGACAGCTGCTGTGACTGCATGAAAATCTTCACTTTGAACATCATGTTCAGCATTGTAAATCATAACTTCAGAAGCCATATCGACATGATCTCCGATAGAAAGTTTATCTCTCCCATCTAGAACAACTCCCTCACCTATTAAAGTATCCTGGCCAATAGTAATATTCATTGGATTGTACAATGTGGCATGCATATGAATCGTAGAACCTTCTCCAATCTGTAAACCAGCTAATGAATAGAAAAAACGACGAATAGTATGACTGGGGATACATCCGACAAGATGTAGAAAGTACACAGTAAATTCTAAACTTACTGTGGCTAATCGATTTCTCAATTTTCGCTGCAACTCTTTTTGAGTGAGTTGGTTTCCGTTTTTATCCTTCATATGTTTAAAATTGCTATTGTTATATTGCTTTATTGTTCCTAACAATATAACAATTCAACAATACAACATGGGTAGGATCTTAAAATTAGATCACACTTTGTTTTTAGCTACTTCTCCTAAAATAGCAAGTGTTTCTTTTGCAGCTTTTTCCCAACTAAATTTTTTTACTTGCTTTTTCCCTTTCTCAATTAATTCTTTACGTAATGAAGGACTCTTTAATAGTTTTTCCATTTTCTCAGCTATATCATCAACATTATGAGGGTCAATATATAGCGCCGCCTCCCCTGCAGCCTCTGGAAGACTCGAAATGTTGCTTGTTATTACTGGACACTCATATTGCATCGCTTCAAGCACAGGCAGGCCAAATCCTTCATAGAGACTGGGAAGTATATAAAACAAAGCTTGTTTATACAGTAAAGGTAAATCTTCATCGGGTACATAATCGAGGAATCGAACATGCTCTTTTATACTATATTTTTCAGGCGCAGTTAAAATTTCTTCATATAACCATCCCTTTCTTCCTACCACTACCAATTCTAAATTTCCGCGTTTTTCAGCGTCTAGATCCGCATTTTTCAGCGTTTTTGCAAAAGCTTCAATAAGGCGAGCAATATTCTTTCGAGGCTGGAGTGTTCCAACAAAAAGAATGTAATTTTTATTTATATTGTATTTCGTATGTAATTCACTCATAGCGTAAATATGCGGTTGTAAATCTACTATTTCTTTAATTCCTGGATACACAACGTGAACTTTTTCTTTCGAAACACCATACTCTTCAATTATATCATTTCGGCTTGATTCACTGATTGTAATGATAGCTTTTGATTTTTGGATTGAGTACTTTGTCCAGTTAACAAGTTGATATAAATCGTCTTTTTTAAACATTTCTGGAAAATGGATATAAGAAAGATCCATGACCGAAACCACACGTGGAATTGGCGAGAAACGCGGGGCATAATGAGAAGGTGTAAAAAAAACATTTGGTCGGGGTCTATGAGCGAATAACTCAAGCGGTAATCTCCATTGCGTCCATAGTTTTTTCGGTCCAAATACCCGATACTTCCAATATTCAGATTCAGCTGGTAAATCAATTCGTGGTTTATCTTTAAGATAAATTTGATATTTGATATTTGATATTTGATATTTGATATTTTTGAACTGTGACAACAGTTCAAAAGCATACTCGCTGATGCCAACTTTATGTGCAACATTTGCTTCATTTCCATCAATTCCGATAATCATATTCTTATTGTACACCAGGATAAATAACCTGTAACCTCTCCTTTTCTATGCCTAGAATTCTCATTGCATCATTTTTTGTGGATTCTGAAATGCATAGTATCTGATCACATTCTTTTTTTACCCACTGTAGTCTTCTTTTTTGCACTTCAACAATTTTTTTGTCTGTTTCTTCAGGATATGTATACACAATTAAGTCATAGAGAATTGTCACCTGCTTTGCTTTACTTGTAGGTGGTTGAGTCCAGTCTGAAGATATAAATACATCTACATCTCCAATCAATGTTTCAATGGGAACAATATGCAACTTATTCCACAATATATCAAGTAAGCTTGGAGGTAATTTAAACTGTTTTATTGTGAAGTTTTTATTTGAAATTTGAAATTGGAAATTGGAAATTGGAAATTTTTTCCGAAGCGATGAATAAAATAAAATGTATTCATTCGTTTCATCAATTTTTAGTAGAGTTTCTACCAATCTTTCAAGGAAATTTGCAACTCCGGTTCCTTCATAAGCAGTTTGTGAAATATCTATTCCAATTTTCATAAATCACTTGTTTCTAGCGTAATATAAATGAAGCAGAATTGAAAGAAGAAAAAAAGCAGTAGCATACCGGATAAGTCTTTGAGCAGTAAAAAATATCCATAAGCTAAAAAGGGGAATCGACAGTACAATACAAATAAGACCAAAAGAAGCAGAAAGTTTAGGGTTAGATTTTATAATAAGAAAAAGAAAGATTCCTAAAAAAAATATATCTTGTATTTTCATGTAGTATCTGAAGAATATTTTATTGAAAAAGACTTTTCTTTTCGCGTTACATTAATAATAAGTTCTGCTAAAAAACCTGTTAGAAACACTTGCAAACCTGCTAACATTAGCACTATGCAAACGAAGAAAAGAGGTCTTCTACCGATAGATTCTCCTTGAAACCAAATAAAACTAAGATAACAAAATATTGCAAAGCCAAAAGTGAAAAGCAAACCTCCAATCATCCCAAAAAAATGAAGCGGTCGCTCAGCATATTTTGTTAAAAAAATAATTGTGAACGCATCTGGGAGATCTTTCCATAATTTTAGAAAACCAAATTTTGCTTTTCCAAATTTTCTATTCTCATGTTCTACGACAATTTCAGTCACTTTAAATCCTTTTAAATGCGCCATGATAGGTATAAAACGATACAAACCACCATATAATTCCAGAGACTTTGCAGCATCTTTTGAATATATTTTCAATCCGCAGTTAATATCATGTAAATGAATTCCCCATAATTTTGAGAGAACATAGTTCGCTAATCGAGAAGAATAAACTCTAGCGAAAGAGTGTTTTCTATGTTTTCTCCAACCAGAAACTATATCCCACCCTTCTTGAGCTTTCTTCAGTAAATTCTGAAGCTCTTCCGGATTTTCTTCTAAATCTGCATCGAGCGTAAATATATATTCACCTCGCGCTTTTTGAAAAGCTAATGTTAATGCTTCAGACTTACCCTTATTTTTCCTGAAGGAAAAAATCCGAAGAGTTTTGTCCCTTTTTTTCAATTCTTTTAATCTAAATAATGTCTGGTCAGTAGATCCATCGTCAATAAAGATAATTTCATGTTCATCCTTAAAATGCCCAAGAACAGATTTTAGCTTCGTATAAAACGCTTCTAAGCCATCATCTTCATTAAAAACTGGAACTACAACACTTATCATATATTTCTCCTCCACATTATATATCTTGCAACAATGATCAGCAAGAAAAGCATACAGGAACTAAAAAACCAAAATCTAACTATAGGCTGAATATTATAAGTGATAAAAACCTCGTTAGCTTCAGTTGGCAGATTAAATGCTGTTAAAGTTTTATAAGATTTTGGATGGATTATTTTATCATTCATTCTTGCTTCCCAATGAGGATCAAAACCAGTTGAAAAGATAAGTTTCGTTCGGTTTTGTTTAGCTACATTTACTGTGTAAGTAGTCTGATTAACCATGCTTCCCGGAAAATTCATTTTTGTATTTGCATCCCAAAAAAGAGTCATTGGTTCATAAATCTCATATACTTGTATTGAACCAAATGTTTCAATTTTCTTAAGCCAGTCTATAGAATCCAGAGCCGTAATTACCTTTCTATATTTTCTTTGATCAAACTTTCGATCTGAAAGAAATAATTCACCGTTTGTATCTTCAGGAACAATAACATACCGAATAGATTGTTCCTTAAACATATATTCATATTTCTTACTTATTAATTTCTTTGCGATAGTCTCAGGTACAAATTCTTTCATGTATTCATTGCCATTTATTGCTGGATGCATAGCATCATAATAACCAAATGTCTGGCGTTCAGGTATCCAGAATGTTCGAGAAAAATCTTTATTAATTAAAAAATCTTTAAGTTGTACATATGACGAGGGAACTTCTTTTATGCGAAGTGCGCTATTTCTGTCCGGCGGTATTACAGAAATCGAAGGACTTAAAAAAACTAAAAAGATTATCAGAAGTATACATTGTTTAATCAGTTTACTTTTTATATAACCAACAAATGTAGATACTACGAACGATAATAAAAAAGAGTATGAAAATGCGATCAATATATACCATTTTGTAGGATCTCGAAAGAACACAAATCCAGGAATATAGTGAAGCATATAGGTGTATATAAACCCAAAAGGTTCATTTGTCCCTTTCGCTAAAAAGATTCCAATGATACTAAGAAGACAAAAAAATAATATGTTCTTAGTTTTCTCCTTATTTCTTAAGTCAATCAATAATAGTACTGAAAAAACAGCAAGGGGAATAATGAGAAATTCAGGTTTCATAAAATATACTTTTCCAAAAATATTTTCTGGCCAATTTGGATGTAATAATGCGATAGCATTTTCAAATTTGGCAAAACTAAAATATTGACCGGTTTGTCTACTATCCGATGGGACATTGAATTGGCTAGAAGTCATAAAGCTTATTAATGAAGGAATTATCCAAAACAGATGAAGTAGAAATACAATAATAAATGATGAAGTTCTATATTTAAGTATTAATTTTAAAAAATTTATTTTATCGGGAAATAGAAAAATATGGATAATCCAGTAAAGAAAAATGCAGAAAACTGTAAGTAATGCAATTCGGATATCTATAAGCAGTTGTAATGCTAGTATTATCCCGGCATCAATCACATCAATAAATCTATGTGTTTTCTTCGTAACTACATTTGAAAAAAGTGTAAAAACGAGAGGTACTAAACTGTATGCCAACAAAACTCCCAATTGGCCACCATCTAAAAGCATAGCAGTATATGTATTGGTGATAAAAATTATTCCAAAAAATATCTTTATAAAGATATTTTTTATTTCAAAAAAAGATGTAAAAGTCCGTATTGAAATCAGAGCAAAAAAAATAAAAAGAAAATAATAAAATATTGTTATCTGGAACCAATCAAAGTTGAAAAGATTATGCAGAAAACTAGAAGGTATATATATAAAGCTTCTTAACCATAAAAGAGAAGAAATATTTTCACCAAAACCATTTGCTCTGGTAGAATCCCAAACGAAAGGTATAATTGAAAATTTATCTAGTTGTTCTGTGAAGAAAAATGGTAAGTCTTTTGCGCTAAAAGTAAACATATATTAATGCAATTTTTTTCTTATAGTATTAGTATTGTTTATAAGAGAATTTTTCTTAGAATCATAGTAAAAAGAAGTAATGTCGTTTTCTTGAAAATTATATTTTTTTTTATCTAATAAAAGTTTTTGTAATTCGGTGTAGAAACCAAACCCATAACCATTATACAATTCCCTATACCCTTGATTACCTAATTCCCAAAAAAAATTATTATTAAGCAATTTTTTATGCCCAAAATCATTTGTACGTGCGACATAATAAGTCAAAATGGTATATCCTATCCCGTTTTGGAATGGTAATGGATTATTTTCAGTTATAAAATCTCTATCACTCGTTATGTAGAAAATATGTTTTAGAGATAATTTTGGAACTGACGAGATCATTTGTTCAAGAATAGGTCTTTGAGTAGATGCTCTTTCTACTTGATAATCGAGCTTAGTGGATATTGAAGAAATTTGGATTAGAAAGTAAGTTACAAACATAATAAAACCAAGTCTTTTAAGAACATTAAACTTTCTTTTCGATTTTACTGTTTTATGAAAAACAATTGATAGCTGATAAAAAAATAAAGCAATTATTAATGAGAAGGCAATCAAAAAAGTGTAATAATATCTTGATTCAAAATACGCAGAGCTTTTGTTTATAACTATAAAAGGTATAAAACATAACATATAAAGTACTGTGCTGAACAGTATAGGAAATTTATTTCTTTGTCTTAATAAGAAAAGAAACATAGGAAAAAGTATTAAAAATGCCAGTAAAAGCGATAGTAATTCAAGCATTACTTTTTCAGATACTTGTACGGAATAACCAACTGTATCAAAATAGGGAAAAATAATATTTGTTAGTTTATGCGAATAAGGATAAAAATATTCATCGGGGATAAGTAATTGAGAAAAAGTTTCTAGCGGATATGTAATAAATCCCCAAACAATTTTATATAACCCTCCCCCTGAATTACTGCTTACATATCCAGAATAGTTCTGTGTCAGAAAGAATAATTTTAAAAATTTTACTCCTAAAAAAAACAATCCAATTAAAAAAATACCGATGGATATCTTACTTAACCTCCACGAGTGTTCTTTATATATTCGGTATAAAAGTTCAATACAAGGAAGAAAAAGAACGAGAAAAAGCCCACTTTCTTTAAAACCTAATGATAAAATCATAAAAATAACTGCTGCATATGCCTTTGTTTTTTTATGTTCTATAAGATATAAAAGAAAGAAATAAACAGACAACAATATTCCTGTCGTAGAAAGTAACGTCCCTGTAACAGCTCCGAACCAAATAATAGCCTGTTTACTTGTATCATTTATGAGGAAAATTAACGAGCCTAATAGCGAGAAATATATCGTATTTGTTAACTTCTTTGCAATTTTAAATATCAAGAATGCATTTATTGAGTGAACAGTAATAGCAAATAATGATAAAGGTATTATATTAAACGGAAGGAAACCAAAAAACAAAATATTTAAGAATCGAGCAAGAGGTCTATTTTCAAGAAAAAGAATATCTAGCAAAGATGCTTGAGAAAAAATATAGCTGAAACCCTTTGATATGATAAAGCCTAAAGCATGCCATTCATCTTGCTGATAAAAGGTAAAAAATAATTTATAGAAAACTACTAGACACACTAAGAGAAGAAAAAAGAAATATTTACTATCATGTTTAAATATTTTTCCTGGAAACTTCATAACCCATCTATATTGTAAAAAATTTAAATCTATTATGAAAGCAGTAGTTTATTTTTTTCTTGCAATGATAATAATATCTGACGACAAAGAGGAAAAATGACTGAAAAATGTATCAAAAAGTCTATAAATAGAAGTTAAAAAAGAGTTTTGTGATTCGAAATTAACACTTCCTCCATGTAATGAAATAATTTCAAATCCATAAAAAGAAAGCATATCTTTTAGTGCTTGTGTATTGTAAACGCGAACATGCCCCACGGGTTGCGTATCTA
The DNA here is from genome assembly GCA_041906785.1 of Candidatus Levyibacteriota bacterium. GTDB lineage: Bacteria > Patescibacteriota > Microgenomatia > Levybacterales > UBA12049 > CAYMDS01. The sequence continues at coordinate 138,830 of JAYRIM010000028.1, read as the reverse complement.
CGAATCGACGAAGAAACCCCATCCCAAAATTTCTATGACGTATACTCACTTCCTGATACATTGGATATATTCCTAACAAAAAAATAACTCTATTAAACCAAAAAGAAAGGTTTGGTGTTCCAATAATAAATAAACCTTTTTTTTTCAATATCCTTTTAGATTCATTAATAAAGGTATCAGTATCGTATAAATGTTCTATTATTTCGTTTGCAATTAGAGCATCAAAGGATGAAGATTTAAAAGGGATCTTTTTTTGCACGTCTGCAACTTTACTTTTAATTCCTAATTTATTTGCCAACGATACACCAGCCTTAGAAATATCCACACCATATACTTCAGATGCAATATGCTTTTTCAATTCAAATCCCAATCCACCATCCCCACACCCAATATCCAATATTTTCATTTTATTTCTTTTATTAAAAAGAGAGTTTTTTTTCAAAATCTCAAGGTAAACATTTACTCTTTTTTTATAAATATCTAAACGTTCTTCTTTAGATTTATTTGTGTATCTTAGTTTCTCGTAATAATGATCAATATTCATAATTTCTTTAATTTATATTTTAAAAAGATTATTCCATAAACTACTACAGTTACAAAAGAAATAATTGGATGCCATAACCATGCAATATTTTTTGTTTTTTTCATTTGTGATATAGACTCAATAACCGGTCCAATGAGAGTTATATTATAAAAAACAGCTGAAAAGAAGTGTTTATTGTTTGATTGATCAACCCATGTTGCTTGTCCTTGCATTTTTCTATTCATAAATTTATTACCGATTTTTATTCTTTTTTTAATATAGCCTGAAAGTGAAGATACATAATGATGGTAAATTCCTACACTTTTCGGAACTGCATAATACACATATCCTTTATTAACTAATTTGGCCACAAAATTTACCTCTTCAAATTTCGATCCATATCCAATGATATCTATAAATTTTTTTCTATAGAGGAAACCATTGGCACCTATTATGGGGGTTTCACCGACTTTAACTTTATGCAGAAAATATCGTTTATATTCTGTAACCTGAACTTTAGGATGAAAACGTCTTGCAAGAGGATCGGCGATCTCTAACATAGCAAAATACTGGTTTAACAAAGAATGTTTTTTATTTACTAACCAACGTGATTCAACACCAAAAATTTGTTTATGTTTTACAAATGGATACACCATTTCCTCTAACCAATTATCATTTACTAACTCATTATCTGCATCTATCAGTGCGATTATCTGACCTTTTGCTTTAGAAATTCCGATCGCTTTACCACTTTCTGCATCTTTATATTTATTTTTAAGTATTCGTGTTTTAAATTGTTTTGCAATATTGAGAGTCCGATCACTGCTACCCCCATCAACTATTAATACTTCATATGATGATCGAGGATATGACTGCTTAAAAATACTTTTCAAACACTGTTTTAAATATTTTTGGGCATTGTATGTTGGTATAACAATACTAATGAAAGGCATCATATGATTTTAATTAAAGAGAATTGTTCTGCAGAGAAAATTGTTTCATCATAATTTGTAGAATTCTCTCAGCAATTTGATAAGGAGAAAAACTGTATTCTTCGATCATTTTGCTATATGATGCTGACAATTTGCTATATCCAGGCTTAAATCCGAAGCGTACAATTGAAGGATACACAGCAAGCGGTTCTTCATAAACATCTTCACAAATCGCTGAACCAAATCCCCCAGTAATACTATGATCCTCAAGAGTAGCAATTACTACATGGCTAGAATAAATTTCGCTGAGTGTTTGTTTATCTAGTGGTTTAACTGTGGGAAAACTATATATAGACGCTTGAATATTTAATTGCTTTAGTATTTTTGCAACTTGAAATGCAATCTCTACTTGATTACCAGTAGCCAATAATGCGATTTTCTCACCTTTTTGTAATAATCTCGCTCTACCTATGATAAATGTTGATTCTGGGATAACAATACTATCGGCAGGATTTCTTCCTATTCTGAAATACACAGGGCCTGAATACGCTAGCATCGCTTTTGTTGCTTGATATGTTTCTTTTTGGTCTGAAGGAGCGATAATAGTCATGTTCGGTAAAGAACGCATAAGCGAAATATCTTCAATTGCATGATGTGTAGGTCCAGCTTTTGTGTAGGAAATTCCTGCCCCAACAGCTATTATTTTTACGTTTAGATTCTGCAGACTTACCATGTTTCGTATCTGTTCGAAAGGTCTCATACTCATAAATGTAGCTATAGAGTACGTTAAGGGAATATAACCGGCAGTAGCTAAACCTGCGGCTACAGTTACGAGATTTGCTTCGGCTACACCTATATTAAAAAATCTATCTGGGAAATGTTCTTTAAAAGGTTCTAAAACGTTAAACCCTAAATCACCAGTAAGGAGTACAACTCTTTCGTCTTTTTTTGCTATTTCGCATAAAGCTTTTATAAAGGCTTTCCTCATAGCTGTTCAATTTCCTTTCTGGCTAATACATATTCCTCATCTGTAAAGACTTTATAATGACCGATCAGTTTGTCTTCGATCATAGATATTCCCTTACCACTTACAGTATTAGCAATAATGACATGAGGTTTTTCTTTTACTAATTTGATTCTTTGAAATGAATTGCGAATTGCTGACGTATCGTGCCCCTCTATCTCTTCTACATGCCATCCGAATGATTCCCATTTAGGCCTAAAAGGAGTAATATTTGTAATGTCTGAAACCTTTCCAAAACATTGCCATTTATTATTATCAATAATAACTGTCAAATTATCTAATCTTAATTTACTGGCTAAATATGCCGACTCCCATACAGAGCCTTCTCCACACTCTCCGTCACTAATCAATACATATACCTGGCTTTTTACAGTTGCAAGCTTCATTCCTAATGCAATGCCCACACCAAAACCTAACCCATGCCCTAAAGAACCACTTGTCATCTCTATGCCTGTATCTTCAATCTCTGTATGTTCACATAACCCTCCTTCATCAGAACCGAAGCTATACAATTTCTTTTTTGATAAAATCCCTTTTTTATATAAAGTCGCATACAGCGCAGCAGCGGCGTGGCCCTTACTGAGAATAAATCGATCTCTTTTTTCCGAGGATAAATTTTCAAGCGTAACGTTTAACTGCGTGAAATACAACACTGTTAAAATATCTACTATTGATAATGCAGAGCCAACATGTCCGGTTTTTGCTAAATAAGAAATTTCAAGTGTTAATAATGCGATCTCTTTAGAAACTTTATGTAATTCTGAATTAGACATACTATTTTTGTAACCTATACCATGCAATGGTCTTCTTTAATCCTTCATCTAGAGAGTATTTTGCTTTCCAACCAAGCACATTTTCTGTTTTCTTTGTATCTGCTTTCCAGTGAAATGCATCCCATTCTCGTCCCGGATAAACATTCAGTTGGATAGGCACCTTGATTCCTGTAATGTCGATTATATGTTCAGCAAGTTGCTTTATCGTTGTTTGCTTGCCAGTACCTATGTTGAATACTTCACCATATAATGTCCGTTTATGTATACCTCGTAAAAATGCATCTGCCACGTCTTCTACATGAATAAAATCTCTTGCTTCTTTTCCAGTAGCTAGTGGTATAGGTTTTTTGTTTAGTACAGATTCAATAACTGTTCGCACCAATCTCCCTTTCTCTTCAAATGGTCCATATACATTAAAAAGACGAAAAATGAGTAAAGGTTTTTTGTTAGTTTTTGAAAAAACTTGGCATAAATGCGTTTGTGCTGCTTTTGTAGCAGCATAATAATTATTTGGTTCAATAAAATCATTTTCCCGCATCTCTTTATCTTTTTTTCCATATTCTGACGAACTTCCTGTTACAATACATTGGTCATATTCAACATTTTTAATGCTCTCTAATAGATTCATTGTTCCCTTCACGTTTACATCGATCATTTTTAATGGAATATTTTGTGAGGGATAAGCTCCATATGTAGCAAGGTGAAATATCGCTTTCGGCTGAATTTCTTGCATTAACCTTGTCAATTTTGGTAAATCTTCAAGTAATCCTGTATGGATAGTTAGATCTTTCTGTAGATCGTCTAACCTCCATAATGAACCGCCTTCCCTTGCTATGACATGCACATTATATTTCTTGATACTTTTCCGAATTAAGGTCGCACCGATAAATCCTCCTCCACCTGTTAAAACAATATTTTTTTTCATATATTTCTCCACCAATCAGGATTTTTTTTATACCATAATGCAGTCTTTGCAATACCTTCTTCTAGCGAAACTTCATTCTTCCATCCCAATATTTTTTCAGCTTTTTTAGAAACCCCTACATTACTCATAGTTCCAGGTAAAGACGTTTTTTCTACTTGAACAAGGTTCTTATTTTTATTTAATGCTTTTGCTATTAACTCTGCTACAGTTTTCGTTGATGTAGCTTTCCCTGTTCCTATATTAAAAATTTCCCCATTAATCTTTTCTATAGGAGTAATAAGTGCTAAGAATATTGCGCGCACATGATCTTCGACAAATACCCAATCTCTTTTTTGAAGTCCACCATGATGTAATGTAATTGGTTCATTTTTAAGAAGTCGAGTTATAAAAAGAGGAATCATTTTTTCGGTGTGTTGATAAGACCCGTATGTATTGAAAGGCCGAAGTATAACAATTGGTAGTTTTTTTGTTAAATAATATGAATAAGCCATTCTATCTGCAGCAAGCTTTGTGACTGCATAAGGTGTAACAGGATTTAACGGATGATTCTCATCCATTGGTGTTTTTTCTTTTCTATCACCATATACTTCTGAGCTAGATATATAAATAAATTTCTGAATAGGATATTTACTAGCAACATCAAGCAGTTGCGTTGTACCTAAAACATTTGTTTTAACAAATGAAAGAGGATCTTTTAACGAACGTGCAGTATGCGTATTAGCTGCTAGATGGATTACCATTGAAGTATTTTTGAGAACTGATAAAACTATATTTTTATTTATGATGTCACCTTCAACGAATTGTATCCTTTTTCTATCTTTTACTTTTTGTGGTAAATTATCAATCCTTCCTGCATATGTTACTTTATCAAGAATAATAAATGAATAATTTGTCTCTCTAAGAAGTGCATGAATTAAATTTGTTCCTATAAATCCTAATCCACCAGTAATTAAAACTGTCTTTTTCATATAAGGTATTATAATTTCAATATTTTTATTACACAAGAGATTCGAGTTTCTCTAAACCATATTCTATTCTCTTTCCAAAGTTTCTATTTTTTTTATTAGTCGCATGTCTAATAATAGATTTTGCAATCGCAATTCGTAGATAATAGAACCAGTATTTTTTTTCAAAGTCTTTTGGTAAAGATTTTACTATTTTATAACCGTCTAAAAATGCCGAAAGCCACTGTTCATTTCTATAACAACCAGTACCAAAATAAGCTATATCATATACTGGGTCTCCAGAAATGCTATCTTCCCAATCTATTACACCAGAAATTTTATTTCCTTTGACAAATACATTATGATTTGCAATATCACCATGAAGTAGAACAGGATCAACGTAAAAAAGTCTTTTATCTAAATGTGAAAAATATGTCTCAATTTTTTGAGCGCTAGTATTATCTAATAACTTATGTTTAATACAGTATCCAATGTGCGCTTCAAGATTTAAAAAAACGAAGTCTTTCCAGCTGTTATGGATACCTATTCCTTTTTCTAGAAAAATATCATCTATTGAAAAAGGACCAAAACCGGAAGTTTTATTTTTATGAACACTAGCTATATAAATACCTAAATTATAGTGTTGTTTATATGCAATCTTTCGCTCTCTACCTAATTCGAATAATGATACTCCAGGAACCTCTTCAATAATTTGAAAGTCAAAAGGAAAAATTTTGCGAGAGATATCAACTGCTATAACATTTAAAGAAGAAAGTTTATTAGCATGTAAAACTTCGTAAATCCATTGTTCAGTAAAGAACGAGAATTCTTTATAGTTTTTTGAAAACTTGTTAATTCGTAGTATATATGCTTTATCATTAATAACAATTCTATAAAGAACGTGAAGTGTACCATTCTTAATAGCGAAAACAGAAGCTTGTTGTTTGCCAAAATATAAATCAATTATTGATTTAACTGTTCTGTTTTTAATAACTTTTTTTTTGTTTGCTAGAAATATTTTGGGAGTAAAACACGATTCTGTTTTTAAGAAAAAAGTTTTTTTTTGAAGTGAAGAATGTTTTTGAAGTTCTTTTTTTGAAAAACCGAATTTCTTATAATCGGTCATATCCTAACAGTTTATTAATCACACTTGTCTGTTCTTTAATTGCATCATATTCTTTTTTTGTTAATTCACCTTTTACTTGCTTATTAAAATCCGTCGTTGGAGTCATAATTGTTCCCCATGGGACAACTTTTTCAAGCTTTTTACCGTTCCAAGAAGGATATTCAAGTGTTTCTGCATATCTAATACCTAGTTTAGGAGCTAATTCTTGAAATAATTTTTTAGGGCTTGCTACTAAATCTTCAAATTTAATTATATGAAATTGTCTTGGATACATTGCTGCGAAGTTTAATGCCATAAGTTGAACAATATTCCATGTTTGCATATAACGGGATATGGAATACGGCACTGGACGTTTCTTCGTATCCCCATATGCTGAATAAGGATTACGCACTACATGAATGACATGTGCATCAGGAAAATCACTGAAAATTTTTTCTGCATCTACTCCTATGATAGGACTATATCCAACATAAGCAATTTCTTTTCCTGATCTTTGATAGTCTTTCCAGGCTTCAAATGTAGATACATAGTAGGCTTCTACGATATTTGCACGTGTTCTTGGTTTCTTTTTTAAAATATCTAAAAAGATTTTTTTTCTGTTTTTATCCGTTAAATCCATATGCGCATCTTTAAACTTACTTGCGAATGGAGTTTTAACATGTCTTTTTAATTCTTCATCAATCAATAACTCATAATCATCAGAAATATTTCCTGCTATAGAAAGTTCAGGCCATCGGTATTTCTGCGGAAATAATGTCGTTAAATAATCAGAGACTAGAAAAGTTCCAGGTTGCGATTCAAATGGATAAACGAATAGTTGAGGATGGCCATCGAGGAAACGGTGAGTTGTGTTTCCGCCATTTTCATACATTGCGGAAATCATTATTAATTTAAATTTTTTTCTTCTATCCATAAAAAATTTAACTCAACGATTACGATCCTATCATACAAGAAATATAATTTCAATAGTCTTTTTTAGAAAAGTTTTTCAGTAATAATCGTCTTCTAAACTTGTTTTTTCTTTACAAATCTTTATAATTCCAGTCACATGTCACAAAAAGTTGAACGATTACGATATGCCCCATGGGAACGTCTTGGTAAAGTAGACGATGTTCCTTTACAATCATCTGAAATGCTTCACTACTTATTGAAATATGAAACGCTCGATCTACCGATGCTATCACTTCATATAGTAACGACTAGCGTTGTGGCAGATGTTCTAATGCAGCAAATAACTGTAGCGAATTCGTCAAAATCCCCAGAAGATCAAATAGTGATAAAACCAGACACTATTTTGGAAACTATGGCTGCTTATCACGCTCCACGAAAACTTGCAAATGAAGGAACGGCTGGACATGCAAATGAAGCTATTAACATATATATGAAAGATCATACAGATATAGATCTAGCAACACTTATCGCCATACAAGAAGGTCTGCCTTTATCTTTAATTACAACTATGGAGAAGATACAGCGAGCACGTGGTTTTCCGGAAAAAAGCGTCGGGCCTGTAATTGCAACTTCTCCATCAGATATACATTGGGATCCAGCTATAACACAAATTGCAAGTTGGTCAGTAGCGGGGACTATTATACCTATAGAAAAAAGATTTGAAGACTTAATCAACAGACACGCAAATAATTTAGACAGCCCCAAGAATCTGCCAAAGCAACGTTGGCTCGAATACAGAAACTGGGGTATCCAAAGAATTAATGACCTTGCAGCGCATATAGGATTCCCTATTGGTGATTTTCATTCCTGGCTACGTACCCAAATTCATGGTGAAGATCCCGATGGAGTAGCAAAAACACAATCTGATAATTTAATTAAAGAAGTTTTTCATCGTGAACCAGTAGCTGACGAATTTCTACCTGTGTCGCCAGCATATACTTTTTTAGCAAGACGAATAACTAGTTTATTAGATCCGGCTCCTGGACAAAGGCACGAAAGAGAGAGACTTGAGATGTTTATGAGAAGACCTCAAAGGGTTTTAGAACTTTGTAGAACATATGGAATAATACAAGGAAAAACTGAACACTATCAATCCGTGCTATAGTTCTTTTCTAACAGGTGAACTAAATCTAAATATCATCATATAGCGGAGCATTTCAATAATAGATTTTATATTTGTTGTGGAAACTCCAGTCTTTCGCTTGGAAGATGGTACTGAAAAATCCTTCCACTTATATTTATTTTTTTTTAGAAATAATAATAACTCTAAATCAAACGCTATATTTTCTGAAATAAATTGCTTATTTTTAATAATCTTTGCTTTTATTATCTTGGGTGTAGCGTTAATATCGAATGTTTTTGTTCCAAATAAAATTATTGCAAGTAAATTATATAATCGTGAGTTAACTAATCTAGTTTTATTTTCCCTTGTCATCCTACTTACTTTCACCATATCAAAATTTGATTTAGTAATTTTTTCCATTAAAAACGAAATATATTTCGGATCTACCTGCCAATCTGAAACCATATAACAAATATATTCTCCTTGCGCGTTTTTAAAACCTTCTTTTACGGCATTTCCCCACCCCTTCCTTGATTTTAAAAGTTTAAATTCGAATTCCTTCTGCAATTCTTTTAAAATATTAAAACTATTATCACGAGAACCATTTTCAATAAAGAAAACTTCATATGTAAAATCTACTTGTTTCAATTGTTTAAAAACGTACTTGATAAACTCTGTTATTCCCTCTTCTTCATTGTGGACAGGGAAAATAATAGATACATTTGGTTTTTTCATTTATCGAAAAGTTGAGTTATAATTTCTATAAGAAATATTCTAACATACTACATGTATAAAAGAGACTCTAGAATCGTCTTAATTCTATTTGCTTTATTTTCATTTTTTTCATTTGGCACTATTCTCCTTTTTAACTTTGCACTTGATGATTTCACTATTCTTTACTATCAACGACATAACCAAACTCTCTTTTATCCTTATTATGCAATGTCATATATATTTAATCCACTCATTATGCTATTTGGTCTTGAACCTGTGTACTATTATGCTTTTTCTTTCTTATTATTTATAATAACCTCTCTCGTTATTTATTTTTATTCTTATCTGCTTTTTAAAAATAACTTTTCTTCATTCATGGCTGGCTTCTTTTATATTTTTTCTTTTGTAGGATCAGATGCATTGTATACAATGTCTGAAGGAATACGAATAAACGAATTTATACTAACCCTTTTTTCTACCCTTATGTCTTTTACATTTTACTCTCAGACGCATAACAAAAAGTATTTTGTAATATCGATATTTTTCGCTTTCATTACTGTCTTATTCTTTCCTTATAGAGCACATATGCTTATTCTTTATTTGTTGTTTACATATCTTTTTATAGTCAAATCTGTAAAAATAAAATATTTAATTATTTCATTTTTACCTTTTATTTTCATATATTACTTAATCTATTATGTTATGCCTCGATTTTTCTTTTTTGACTCTAAAATACATACGTTACCTAAGCTGTTTGCACATCTTAATTTACACACATTGCAAAATTTTACCAAAACAGTTCAGAGCGTATTTATACCTCATACATCTACACTATCGATCTACAATATTGATCTTTCTTCTCTATCTCTATTACCATCTGTATTTTTCTTATGTTTAACGACATTTATTCTTTTACTCAAAAATAAAAAACTTCTATTAATATATTCATTGTTACTATTAGGGGTTGCAGGATTTGTTTTTATTTTTGGAGATTACTATATTTCTTATGATCGATATTTATTCGCTATTAGACCTTTTTATGCAATCTTAACTGCAGGGATTATTTGGAGATTAATGCAATATAAAAATAAAATTCTTTATTTATTATTTCCTGTAGTTATTAGCTTGGCATTTATTCCTCAATACATGCAACACCGAAAGTACCAAGAGGAAATTACTCAAGACAGAAGATATGGAAAAGAGCTTTTTGACTACATACGAGGAAAAATTAAAAGTTTACCAAACTTTTCTATAGTATATTTTGATGGAAATGGTGTACCGGAAATTAATAGAATCTCTAGGGTTACAGATGTAGGTGTTTTACCGCACAGCGGGTCTTTGGCTGTTTACTATAACAAAGATTATGAAAAAATTGAGGTTGTATTTGATTGTGAATCATTAAAAAAGATGCGGGTTACTTGGAAAAAAAATCAGCCTAAAACTTTTTATTTTTATGCTACTGAAGATACTATTGAGCAGAGAAATGAGAAAGAAGCAATTACCAAGTGTAATAAGGCTAAATAACATTTTTCTTCAAAAAATAAATTTCTATTTCTCCGAAACTTTTTTTGAGAATATAGTTTTTGTTAAGAAACGGTATAAACTTCCAATTTTTTAATTCTGGCCAATTAGAAGGTAGGTTCTTATCCCATATCACAATCCTCGGAGGTACTTTCGTAATTTCTTTAAAAGTTTCGTCATATGGATAATAAACCCACGGTAATCCATCTATATATCTATTATGGTGATCTCGTTCACTAAATACCATAATTATATTACTTGCTGTATTAAATATTGTTTGTCCGGGGTCTGTGTTATGATTTAACCACTTGCCAGCTTTTATTTCTTTTTGAGAGTAATCATAGATAAAAGGAGACCAACTAACTCCATAGTTTTTAATAAATGACTTATATTGATTGAAGAAATAAATAAAAATATAGAGAAAGATTAGAATCATCACAGCAGAGAATGTAGTAATTATAGATCTATCGCGCTGTTTGATAAGGTCGTATACTTTTGACAACACTACAGAAGCAATAATGCTAAATATTGGAAGCACCGTATTCAATCTATATGACCAGAATGAAGGTAGTAAAGTAGGAATCATACAGATCATAATCAAGATTATTAAAAATCTATTTACACTTGGAAAATTCTTTAATTTTAGAAAGGAAAAAGGAAATACTAAGGAAAAAAATAAAATCAACATTTTTACTCCTTCATTTAATCCCCATCTCCCAGCAATCTCTCTATAAATGAAAAGGTTAAAATAAATAGCGTAATAAAAATAATCATCCAGTGCATTATTCGCGAGAAGATAGAGAATGAAAATTAAATACATACAAGAGACACCTAATATATAAATAAATACCTTTTTTAAAAATGACTTTCTAAAATAAAAAAGAAATAATGTTAACCCTATCGCTGTTAATATTCCTATTGATGTTTGTTTCGTAAGAAGAGAAAGCCCGGAGAAAACTCCAGACAGTAAAAGAAATCTATTATAGTTTGTACTTGTAAACTTCCAAAACATATAGAACGACAAAAAAATGAAAAAACCTACTAACGCCTCTCCTATCTGTGTATTCATAAATAAAGGAAAAAGCATGATTATATAAATATAGAAACTTCTAAGTGCCTGATTTTTCAATATATTTCTGACACAAAAATAAATTGTTATTGCAATAGAGGTGTACATCAAAAAAACAAAAATGCGAAGTGTTAAACCATTAAAACCAAAAACTTTAAATGAACTAGCAAGTAAAAAGATATCTAGAGGATTTCTTATCCATTCAAAATCCCTATAAGGAATTTCTCCTCTCATTACAAGCCAAGGTCGATGCATTACTTCAGTTCCAATTTGAAAAGGTAGAAAAAAAAGATTAAAAAATATCCAAACAATACCTGGAATTAGATACAAAAAATTCTTTTTGATTATAAAATCTGTTACAGTATCAATAACAGAATGTTGTGTTCTTTTTCTCATAGCTATTAACCCCAAGATATACTATACTTTAGTTCTGAAATATGAAAAAGTTTTTGGCGCTCATCTGTATAGTAGTAATAATATCGATTATTATTGTTAGAAACAATAGTGATAAAATTTTTACTACTGATGGCACAAACCCCTCAGAATCTGAAAAAAATAAGGTAGCAAAACATTTTTTGATAGCAGTAGGGGATATTGGAGATTGTAATTCAGAATATGATGAAAAAGTTGCTCAACTCGTTGGCCAATTGCCGGGGACAATAGCGCTTTTAGGCGATATAGGATACCCAGATGGATCTTGGGATGATTTCATGAATTGTTTTGATCCAGCCTGGGGAAAATTGAAATCTAGAATAAGACCAGCTGTGGGTAACCATGAATATCATACCGAGAATGCATCAGCCTACTTTAAGTATTTTGGTAAACGTGCAGGAGAAGAAGGGAAAGGGTTTTATAGTTATGATATAGGTAAATGGCATATTATTGCATTGAATAGCCAGCTTTGTGTGGAAGATCCTGATTGTGAACATTCTGAACAGATTACATGGCTTAAAGAAGACCTTGATAAACATAGAAACTTTTGCACACTTGCCTATAGACATCATCCACGATTCAGCTCAGGACCATCGAGTAATGATCAAGCAGTTTTACCTTTTTGGGAAGTACTTTACAATGCAGGAAGCGATATTAGTCTTGCCGGACACGATCACATGTATGAACGCTTTCCACCATTAAATCCAATAGGTCAAATAGACAACGAGTATGGAATTCGATCATTTGTCGTTGGTACAGGTGGAACTATGCTTCATAATTTAGGAAGACCTGCAAGAAACAGTGAGATAAAAGAGAACAATTCATACGGTGTCCTTGTATTAACATTGTATGATAAAAGTTACAGCTGGGAGTTTAAACCAATTAACGGGCAAACTTTTACAGACAAAGGTGAAGGCGTTTGTCATGGGGAACCTCCAGAAGATAAAAAAGTTTCTTTATGAACAAATGGTTGTGTTTAAAAAGAATAAGAAAGAAGTGTTTTAATAATTCTAAAAGCATGGTGCCATCTTATATTTTTCCCTTCTTTATGTGTACGTGGAATGTAACGTATAGGAATTTCTAAAATAGTAAAACCTTTATGTAAAATTTTCGCTGTCAATTCTGCCTCTATCTCAAAACCTTTTACTTCTATTGGCTTTATATGATTGTAAACATTTCTTGTAATTACCTTAGAGCCTGTGATTGCATCTGTTAAAGAAGTTCTTAAAAAGATTCTAAAAAGCATATTAATAAAAGCACCACCAAAAAAATATGTCCATGACGAGTATTTATTATTTTTATTTAGCCTTCTAGAACCATATACAACTTCTGTTTTTTTCTTTATAATTGGCTCTATTAACTTTGGAATATCTTCAGGTATATATTCTAAGTCGTCATCTTGAATGAGAAGGATATCACCTCTAGCATTCTCAAAACCCGTTCGTACTGATCCCCCTTTTCCTTTATTTTCTTTATGTTCAATATATGTGATGTTTCTGAGTGTTCTTATCTTATTATAAATTGGATCTTTTGAAGCATCATTAATAATGATGATTTCACTTTTAATATTTTTAATTTTTATTTTTTGTAGACGCTTTATAAGTTCTACTAGTCTTTCTCCACTGTTATAAGAAGGAATAATAATAGATAATAACATTATATCTTGATTATATCATCAAGCACATCTGTTTTGAAATAATTTATATTGACTATTTTTATAGCTGTGCTATAGTAAGAACATGTTACAAAAAATTGCATTTTTTATTTTCTTTGTTCTTTTACTATCTACAGTAATTTTACCAACTACAACATTCGCAAAAGGCGAAAAATCTGCAGATTACTCCCTCGCATATCCTGGGATTTTACCAGATAATCCATTGTATTCACTTAAAAAAATTAGAGACAAGATTACTCCCATCTTGATAACAGATACTATTAAAAAAGTCGATTTTTATGTTTTGCAAACAGACAAGGGAATTAATGCAGCGAATTCTCTAATAGATAAAAAAAATTATAAACTTGCATTAGATACTGCATTAAAAGCAGAAAATAATATGACATTAATAAGTAATTTGGTAAAACAAAACCCTGCAAAGATCAAGGATGAAACATTTGAAAGATTGAAACTTGCATCTTCTGTTCACCAAAGATATTTAAAAAAATTTATCTCTACAGTTCCGAAAGAACACAAGGAAAATTTCAAAAATGTTCTTTATTTTTCAGAGCAAAACATGAAAGAAATAACAAATGCTATAACTTCTGCCGACAAGAAATAACTCTTCTTTTATGCAAAAAAAAGCACTTATAACAGGTGGTTCTGGATTTATAGGAACTCAACTGTGTAATTATCTGCTTAAAAAAGGATATAAGATAACTGTCTTTGATCTATTATCTCCAGAAAATAAAGATGTTACCTTTATAAAAGGAAATATTCTTGTTAGTAAAGATTTAAAAAGGCTAGAACAAAAAATTGGGAAAATCGATTATGTATTCCATCTCGCTGCTTCTCTACCTAATAAAACAGTTTCTAAAAACACTCTATGGAAAACAAATATTGAAGGGACAAGAAATATTATAGAACTAGCTTTAAGAAAAAAAGCTAAGTCTTTTATGTTTACTTCAAGTAATACAGTATATGGATTACCACCTAAAAATCCAGTAACAGAAAAAACAATAACAAGGCCATTAGAAATATATGGAAAAAGCAAATTAGAGGCAGAACGTGTTTTAGAGGAATACAGAGGAAAGATACCAATCCAAATTTTTCGCTGTCCTGTTGTGTCTGGTGTAGGAAGATTAGGCCTACAAGGAATATTGTTTCAGTTTATTCATGCCGGGAAAAATATATATACTTTAGGAAAGGGAGATAATAAATACCAATTTATAAATGTTCAGGACTTATGTGTTGCATTACTAAAGGCAAGTAAAAGAAAGGATTTCGAAATCTATAATATAGGTGCAGATCAGATATTAACAATTAAACAAATTTATAATGAAGTTATCGAACATGCGAAAAGTAAGTCAAAAGTAATCTCTTTGCCTACAGGATTCACAATTTTACTTTTATCAATTCTTGATAGATTTAATCTGTCACCTCTCGGAGTTTATCAGTATACAATGTTAGGACGATCATTATACTCAGATACTCATAAAGTAAAAACAAAGCTCAAATGGAAACCAAAAAAAACAAATGCAGAGTTGTTTATAGAAAATTACGATTGGTTTGTTAAAAATCGACTACATTTCAAAGAGGTTGGAAAGAGCAATGTTTCAGATAATAAAAGTCTTCCAAAATTAGGAATTTTAAAATTGCTTAAGTTTATTTCTTAAGAAGATCACTTTCTCTAACTTTCATAATAAATTTAATAAAGATATAAACAAGTAAGAAGTAAATAATATTAGCAAATTCTTCTGCGATAATATTTGCCCCAACAAGTAATAGTGCGCAACAAACAATGAAAAAAAACAAAGTATAAAATATCGTCGCTTGTAAAGAAAATCTAAATACAAAAGGTATTAAAAGAAAGAATACATAAAAAACAATAATTTGCTCAAAAAAAATACTTAAATAAGGTATATTGATCAAATTTACAAGTAATATTAAAAAAATTGTGAAAGCTAATAATCTTTTTTTATCCAAAAATAAATTATTTTCCATTTTTATATTGTTTAGCAAATATTGTTAATAACAGAACAAAGGTTACGAGAGAAATAGTTATACCTATGTAAAACATTTTTTGATTTTCGAAATAAATATCAATATTACCATAAAATCCAGCAGGTATAGCCCAAGCATTTAAACCACCACTAACTTTAATTTTTTGAAAGTTTTTATCAGTTTGCCAACCATCATCATATGTCTCAGAGAATACTAAATATTCTGTGGTTTCTAATTTCGGATATTGCAAAACTTTCTTATTTATGGGAGATTCATCTGTATATTGTAATTGTTTAGGTATATATCCTTGACTTTTAGTGACATCTTCCCATACTAGAGAAAAATCATTCGCAAAATCATATTTTACAATTTTTCCTAATTCAATCTTATTGTTAATTCCATCTCTAAATAACGGACTAATCTCAATACTTTCTAAAATAGTGTAATCATTCAGGTTTACCGCATCACTAAACTGCTCAGGAAATTTATTCTTTAAGGCAATTGTTTCAAACCATCGATGTTTAGAAATAGAATTAAAGTAATTTTTTTTAACAAGATACTTGCCCTCACCGGAGAGGTAGTTGAATTGTAAAATAAACTTTTTTGAATCATTTTTTACATATATTTTTTTTGATTGATTATTCGTAAGACTAATTTCATCACTTACATGTAATGCATGAAGATAGATCTTAATATAATTTGATCCTGTTATTCCTGAAATAACTGTAGCTGAGGAAATATCCAGAGGATTATCCATATTAAAGTTATAAATGTTCATTTTCTCTATGTTTTTTCTTTCTGAACTTGAAATATGAAATATATATTTGTGTGCTTGTGGAATTTCTGCTTTATATAGAAAACAATTATCGATACAACCTAGAAAGAAAGAATATTTTTTCTTTAAATTATTTTTAGTTGAAGATATTTTTTGTAAAATCGGCTCATTATACATAATATAGTCCATATTAAATTCATTAATAAACTGCTCAAAGCTATCTAAATAACTAACTGTTTCTTGAATAATCTCTATGTTATTTTCAAGTGATGACGAGTTATTATGTAAGATTTTATCTAAACCATCGAGCATAGATAATATAGTATCTACTTGTTTAGTAAGATAATCTGATTTATGTGATTCTTCTAAATGTTTAAGTTCCACTAATTTAGTAAACATAGATCCGATGTGGTAATCTACTGATTGTTTTACATTTTGAACTTTTGGTTTTTTAAGCTTATGAAAAAAATTTTTAATAGGATAGAAAAGAGAATCAGGATAGAGCGTCAATTGAACATTTTTGAAAATATCATGTGACGGTGTTTGAATTTTTTTAGGTAAAATAATAATTTTCGAAATTTTTGCTTTGTCAAAAGAATCTTCCAGAATAACATCATTTTTATCTAATAATTCAATTTCCGTATCAAAATTACTTTTTTCACCATTTAACAACACTAGGTTTTGTACGATTCTAAATCTTGAGGGAATGTATTTCTTATTTTTAAATATAATCCATTTTTCAAATTCTCGATCTAATGAAAATAGAGATATTTTTTGCAAATTCTTTTCTAATTCGAAAGGGTTGGCTGTTTCTCTAGTCGGGTAATCATAAAAAGTGTCTTTCCTTAAAAGAATATATTCAATATCTAATCTATATAGTAAATCTTCAACTAGTTCTTCATCATTTCGGATGATAGCCTTCTGCAATTGCTTAAATTGATTGTAGATAATTTGGTTTGAGATATTTCCATCCAGAATGTTTTTATTCGTAACCATCGAAGGAAGAGAATCAAGGCTCCAATATCCCCATTTATAAGCATCTGCTTTATATATTTCTTCTGTGTATGGAAGAATCAAAATTCTTCCTGTATCATGTTGAATGTTAGCCCAATTAGCAAAACTTTTAACATAATTAGGTATACTTACAGATGTTGAAAAATCCTTATCCCAATGAAAGAAATTACTTGAGAAAAATGGGAAATGATAAAAAAGGACTATAAGGAAAATCGCTACATAGAAAATAACTGAATATGCGTGTTTTTTTAATTTTAAAAATAATTCATTGCCAAACTTATAAACAAAATATGCCATCATCATGGACAAACTCATCCATATTAATGGCCCAAATTTGTAAAAGGCTGTTCTGAAAATTGCAAATCCTGGGATATTATTAAACAGAAAAACATAAATATACCCTAATGGAGGATGCGATCCTGCTGTAAAGAATAAACCCAGAAGTACTAATCCTAAAAGGACAGTTTGCTTCCTTCTCTCTTCTTGTTCCTTTATAAAAAGTAAACTGCTAAATGCTAACAAGGGCCATAGAAAACTTAAACTTATGAACAACAAATCATTTAGGTAAATTCCAGCAAATATATGATTTGGATTATCGTACCAAGAAGAAATTCCTTGTAACCTAAACAAATTTAGAAAGCTAGTATTACTGGCTACTACATTAAGCCATGCTGTCACACTTTCCACTCCTCCAGAACTATCTATATATGATTTATAGGAAGAAAATGCTGAAGAAAAATATGGTAATATCCAATACGCTGATAGTAAACAATACGTGATACCAAATAAAAGTGTAAACTTAATGAAGAAAAACAGCTTTCGTATGACATGTTGAGATGTCAGAATAAAAAATAGTCCCACAAAAGACCAAAGTAAAACTAAAGAACCAAATAACGGTGGGGACCCACCACCGTTAAATATTACTGAAAAGATTAGGACAATGCTTACTATTTTAAAGTTGATTTTCTCATCTCTAAGCGCAGTATAAATCATCATAAATATAATAGGTAAAAGAAACTGTATACTAAATCTCGTTCTCCAAAATACTCCCCATCCTTGTAAGTTAAAGAAATTTATTCCGTAAAATAAGCTTGCAAAAACGAAGTAGATTTTTCTCCTTTTGTTTTGCTCGTAATCAAAAAGCAAGTAACATACGAGAAATGATGAAAAAGATATGACTATCCAATACAGAAAAGTAAATCTTTGCGCAATAATCGTATTGGAAATAAAAAAAGAAATAAAATATTCAACGAAGTGGATTGGGATTGCTCCTGGATTTACATATTTCGCATTTCCTAGATTTGTAGAATCTGACCAAAGATAAAAGAGGGAATGGAAAAAATCTTTCGTATTTAACCTATAACCAACATCATGACCTATGATTAAATCATTTCTAAGATTCCAAGACAATAAAATAAACAATGAAAAAGCTACTATTAAAATTACTCCTACTAAAAAATCTCGAAGCATCGTATTTTTCATGATTTAACTAAATACAGATGTAAATTTGGATGTGAATAAAGTGAACTATCATCATTCATAAATTCTTTAATAAGATCATCAAGTGAGGAGTATTTTTTTAATAATCCCAATTCCTCTCCGCCTTTTTCCAATACCCAAAGTTTATTAAGAAATTTCGTAATGAAACCTGGTACGCCATCAAAAAAGTAAAGCGGATAACAAGATACTGTATATTCCAATTTAAAACCTATATCTTTTAATAATTCCAAAAATTCTATCGTTTTCTTTTTCTTTAGTAATTGAGGGTGAAACTCCATAATTATAAAAATGTTTTTAAGAGATTGAAACATTTTTCTATTCCCTTTAATAAGATTATACTCATATCCTTCAATATCCCATCTAAAAAGAATGTTGGATTGTGTAATCTTTGTTTCTTCTAGTAATTTATCGAGAGTATACATTGATACTTGCTGTGTATCGTATGATTTTATCGTACTTACATTATCTATTCCTTCCATATGAGAAAGATTTCTTTCTTTTGGAACAATCATTTTTATTTTTGTATTTTTATCCCCCATTGCAATGTTTAATGGAATAACGTCTTTTATCTCTGAGAGTTCAATATTTTTCTTAAGAAAATTAAAATTTTGCATAACTGGTTCTATACCAACAATGGTAACTTTTTTCTTTATTCTCTTAAACACATAATGTGAGAGAAGCAGATAGTATCCCAAATTTGCACCAACCTCTATAATAGTATCTATATCTTTTGCATATTTTTTTAAAAATTTTTCAAAAAATAGTACATTTGGATATTCTCTTACTCGGGAATTATAAATATCTTGCGATAAACCACCATCTAGTAAATCTATGACCATTGGAAAAGAAATATTTCCTGCTTTAACTGTGATAATTGGATTTTTATTTTTTTTAAGCTGCAACCAAAGCTTTGGTTTTTTTCTTAATTGGTAGAAGAGTACGTAAAATGCTCCCCGAATGGCAACAATTCCTTTATTAAAAATAGACTTCATACTATATCTTCAGTATCTAATAGTTCGTGCTTCTTATTTGTTAGCAATTGTATATAATAACGAATGTTTTTCCTATATGTTAGGCGCTGAAGGTAATATGAGTCCTCAACTTTCCTAACTGTTTTTTGTATTTTTAACCTCAATTTCATTGTACCATAAATATTCATCAGGTTCCAAAGTACAGCTTTGACAATAGAAAATGATAAATCGAATCGTAATCGAATTATGAAATAAAAAAATAATGTAAAATAAATACATAAAACAATAAAAACATATCGGATTGAATTCCATAATTGAAAATTAATAAGTAAACTAGCAAGACGGTTTTTAAAAGAATGATAAAATATAAAACTTTCAGATCGCTTTTTCGATGTCTCTCCACCGATATGATAAACAACAGCTAATGGTTGATAAATAATTTTCTGTCCAAAAAGTAAAACTCTATGACAAAAGTCTGTTTCTTCATAATAAGCAAAAAAATTATCGTAGAACAATCCGATGTCATCTATAATCGATCTTCGTATCAACATACATGCTCCATTTGCTGAAAACATTTCTCTCGTTTTATTAAACTGAACATTTTTTGGGTCCGCACCAAAACCAAAATAATAAAGGAAACCAAAATTTGTAAAGAAAGCACAACCAGATTGAAGTTTTCCTGTCTCTTTAAATATTATTTTAGGCTGAACTATAGCATAATCTTTATTCTCTTCAAATGCATGTACTAAAATACTTAAAAAATTAGGAGTCACAATGGTGTCATTATTTAACAGTAAGATATATTCTCCTTTCGATACTTGTGAACCCATGTTACAACCAGAGGCAAAACCGAGATTTTCCTTATTTTTTATTATTTGATATTTAGGAAAAAACATAATTTCTTTCTCAATAGTTTTCAGAGAATCATCTGTAGACGCATTATCTACCAGAATAATTTCATAGTTTGTATAATCTATTGCTTTTAAGGATTGCAAGCACTCTATTGTCCGCTGACCATTATTAAAATTTATGAGAACAATTGAAACGAATGGGTTATGTTTCATGTTTTATAATTTTTCTGTATATTCTGTATCTTTAATCATATGTTTCAATGTTTGTATTTCTTCTTCCTTTTGATATTCAGATAAAGAATAAATTTTTGCTACTGATTGGTCTATTGGAATAGGTATTTCATATACTAATAAAAACGGTTTTGGTAATTCTCCTTTTGATGGAAGTAAGACTTTTTCAAAAAGCTCAAACATATAAACTTCATTATCTCCACTATACCGATAATCATCAATAATATTTTTATTTTTCGTAACAATATAGTCAGCATCTCTAACTCGCCGAAAAAGTTCTCTAAAATCATTTTTCTCAATATTTCTAATAAAAAGAATGTCAATTTCTTCCCTTCGTTCATAAGAGGATATACTTGTTACAGCGTTTTCCCAAGGATAATTAGAAAAAGTAACTAAGACTTTTACTTTTTTATTCAATTTATTTTTTTTAGCATCATGTAAAATTGTTTGAACAAATTTTTCAGCATTACTATATTCTTTTGTAGGAGGCCAGACAATAGGAGTTAAATAAATTCTGCGGGGATGACGAATAAATTCTGGAAGCACAATACTTTTAAGACCCTCTTTACCCATCGGGCCTAATCCCCATGAAGAACCCAAAAAATTTAAAAAGCTTATTAAGATAATGACCATTATTATAAGATTCTTTACTACCATACTTTTAAAATGATTAACTACTACTACTGTCAATAAGGCCATTATGGGATAAAGAGGAACAATATAACGATCGAGCTTTAAAACAGATCCAAAGGTAAAGAAGATATATGGAAAGACAATAGCACTTAGAAGGAAATAATAACGTCTATAATGGTAAGTGGCAACAAGAATGCTTATAAGAAATAATCCAAAAAGAAGGATGGTTTGCTGAGATAATATATTAAAATAGAACATCATAGAATGAACAGAAAACCTATCTGCTAAACTAGGAGAGAGATGTGGAAGAATACTTACCCAGCGTGTTGCATTTTCTGTACCCCCCTTTACATATTCGAAAAATGAATTTGCTTTTGGAACGTAATATAATACCAGAGCAGGAACAATACCAAAAAATATAAACCACAATAAGTTATTAGCTTTTATATTCTTCTGTTTCAGTAAAAAAACTTTAAATAAATAAATACATAATACCGTAAAAAAAGGCCCACTTAGAAAAACAATTGCTGCCCATCTTGTTAAAACAGAGCAGGTAAAAAAAATAGAGAATAGTATTGTATTTCTTCTGTCTTGAAAAAAATTACTTTTTTTTAAGAAAAGTAAAGCGATAACTATAAACGCTGTTGTTGCGGTTTCGCTATAAAGAAAATGTAAATAGAACAAAGGAAAACCATAAAAAGCAAAAAGAAGAGCAGCTAGAAAACTTACAGTTTTAGAAAAATATTCTTTAGCAAGAAGATATACGCCAATAATAGTAATACAATAAAAAATTCCATTAGTAAATAATGCTATTTTATATGCCTGTGTTAGACCTGTAAAAAGAAAAACTATTGAAAGAATAAAAGAAAATAATGGTTGTCTATAGTTAATAAGTGCATACATATCTTGCATAATAGTAATTTTAGGAGATCGAAATAAATCAAAAAATCCAATAGCAATTGCTAAATAACTGTGTTCATCCTCCTGGGGATATTGTCTAGTAATATAAACATATAAAAAGTGACTGATCAGAACAATCAAACATAATGTGAATAGTGGCCAGTATTCTTTTTTAAAAATAAAGCTTAGAATTAATTTTTTACCTCTGAGGTTTCTTTTTTTATTCATATAATGGTTTTAATTGTATAGATTCAATATTAATATCACCAGGAAACTTATTTATATCAATACCTATATGCTCTATTTTCCTTTTTAGAAAATGGCCGTGCCAACTAAATGCTTCTGACTCATATATTGGCAAAGTATAGGTATGATATTGATCATCAAGTTTAACAGGGAAATAAAAGGATGTCGTTTCTTCAGGTACTCCAGTTAAATTTGTTTGCCAAAAAAATCTGAGCATGATATATGAATCTTCTACTTGTTGTATAGCGAGTATTTGTTCACCATTTGCATTTTCAATAACATGATAAAAGTCATCCATAAGCTTTGATCGTGTTTTCCAAATACTAAAAACATCAGAAGCAGTTTCTAATACAGGTTCGGCTTCATTAAGTTGGACAAATCCACCCCGCTGTGTTGTTAGTACTGTTACACGGATAAATCTCGCGTTATATACCATAGGCCACCTATCCATCATTTCCCACTTTTTATTATTCTCAACTCTAAAAACCTTTTCCCACTTTCTTCCGTCTCTCGAAATCTCGTAATAGTAATTTGAAGGATTTAGTGTATCATCAGTGAGTCCTCCTAAAATAAACCCTGATACAGGATAAACCGAACCTAAATCAATAATAAACCAATCAGGACCACAATCCGCATGCCAAACAGATCTTGTTCCCAGATTCCCATCAATTAAATGATTGGGATCATACATCACTCTTTTCCCACTTGTATTGCATACATCTACTTGAATTGCATCATGAACTATTTTATGACTCTTCATATATTTTAATAACGCATCAAACTTTTTAGCTTCTATTCCTTTTCCTTTTGCTTGACCAAGATTAACCTTAAGAGTGATTGTTGCTGTGTAAGGAAATTCTACTGGTAATATACCGTTTGTTTGAAATATATAGTTTTTTGAAATGCTTTCTACGTTAAGAGTGTGTTGCTTGGGGATCAATTCTCGCACTTTTTTCGTGTAATCTATAACACCCTTTTCTGTGTCAAAGTCTATAAAGTATATATCTGTTAGTTTAATCTCACTTTTCTTTATCTTTGCTAATACCTTAGAAAATTCTTCATAAGCCCAATTTTCTGGTGGATTTAGTAAGTTTGGATAAAAATCTTTCCACAAATTATGCCATTCTTCCAAATAATCTCGTAATTGATAACTTACAGGAAAAAAATAAATGATATTTTCCGAAGCATAGGAAGGAAAAATTCGTTTTATTGTCGAATTAAATAATTTCTCTTGTATTAACACGTCATTAAACTTTTGGTCTTCTATTTGCCAGAGTAGCACAGTATTAAAAACTAGGTAAAAAATAAGAAAAACAGAAACATATTTTTTCCCTAAATATCTTTTACCTAATACATGTGAGAAAAATACTGTTAAGAAGAAGACACTTCCAAAAAATGGCACATATCGCCAACGATGTTCATCATATCCGAAACTTTGTGAGAAATCACTTTCAGTAAGCGTTATAGCAAAAGAATAAAATAAAGTGGATATTGTAAGAAATGATAAGCCAAAAAGCAGATGATGAAAATAATTCTTTTTTCTGCTTTTAAGTGTTATTAACACTAAGATTAAATAATAAATAAAACCAAGGAAGGGTACAAGATACGCAGTAAAAAAACTATTTTGTGAGAATGTCATGAGTACATCTCTTAGAACATTCAGCAGAGGATAAGGAATAATATGAGTTGGCAAGTAGTAGAAAAAACCTAATATACCATATCTAAAATAAGTAAAATAATCTTTTTCAGATAACAACTTGAGAGTCAACCTTGCCCGATGATCATTAAAATCATACGGGGATCCTCCATACCATTGTCTGAGAAATATAAAAAACACAGTAATTAAAACAAAAGGGATCCAAGGAAGAATCCATTGAAGAACTTTACCTGATAACAGAATTATATTTTTTCTAAAATGAGTGCGTTTACTTCTCTGTACAATTAAATTTTTAATTAAAGTAAATAATTCTTTTTGTAGATGGTAGGAAACATCGTAAATAAAAAATATCAAAATAAAAAATATACCTGAATCTCTTACTGGAATAATAACAAAATAAATTAACAAAGAAATAACATAAAAATAAATATTTTTATATAATCGAAATTTTCTATAAAAAAATAAAAAACCCAAGAAAAGAAAAAGCTGTGCCGGGTACATTGAGTATGCACTGCCTATTGTTACTGCATCATGCCATGCTGTACTTATACTAAATAAAAGAGAGACTACAAAACCGGTTTTTCTACTTTCTAGAACAGCTGAAGCAAATATAAATATCAAATATGTAGCTAAAATATGTATTATAATTCCTGTCAAATACCAACCTGAGGGGTTAATACCAAATAAAAGATAATTTATATAACTAATAAACCCATGACTTTTCATGAGCGAAATGAAGCTAAAGTCACGGCCAGTCAGCTGTATTATCCATCCTATCTCTCTGTTAGCATTGAAGGGGTAGTTTAGGACCTTATAGAAAGCGATTAATATGATTACTGATAAGATCAAAAAACAAAAACTTTTTTTTTCTTCCAAACGATTAATTATCTTTTTCATTTTTTAATTACTTCAAAATACACAAGAGGACTCACAAGTGGATGTTTCGTTAGTTTTTTTAGAGATACTCGAATTATTTTAGGTTTAAAACCCCGTAGATCGTACTCCATATCTAAATCACCGTATCGGATGATTGTAAATCCTGTTCTCTCTACAACTTTCTTAATAAAACCTATTGAGTAGGAAATATTATATCCTGTTTTTAGAAACCGTGAACGGAATACATGTAAATGAATAAATTCATACACGTGTCTTAATACTGGAATGAAAGGTATATCGCCACTACGTAACTGATGAAATGTTAAAGTACTTAACGAAATTTTTGGGAGGATAAAAACAAGTTTGCCGTTTCTCTGCAAAGCATTATGTAAATGAATAAATGCATTTTCTATTTTTTTAAAATATTCAAGCGACATTGATGAAAAGAAAAATTTAGAAGCATTAGAGATATATATATTTTCGGTAATATCTGCATAAATAAATACTCCTTCTGCTTTATTATCTTTAAAAATTTTTTGTGCCTTAATAAGTGCATCTTCGGAAAAATCTATCAATATTGGAAGTTTTTTAAATTGTTTATTAATAACAAGAGACATCAAACCTAAACCAGCACCCAAATCAATAAAATAATTTTTAATTTCCTCTTTTTTTATTATCTTAAGATATGATTTTATATAACTATTTGCTAAAGCATCATTTAATGTAACTTTTTTTATCGTTTCTTTTTTATAGAGAGATTCCCACCGTGTTCGGCTAAGCTGTATATCTTTTTTGGTGAATTGAGAAGATAAATATAAAATATTATTGTTAAAGATAAACGTATGTTTATTTGTACAAATAAAACAATCTTTGGAGTATTTTATATTCCCAGTACACAATGGGCAGTGAAATAATTTGCTTATAACATTTGTATAGTTAGCTTCTTTTCCCATTACTTTGCTTTTTTATATTTGAAATTATTTGTTCCATATTCACTATCCCATAACCTATTCTAAAATAAAATCCTTTTCGTCCTGAAAAATATAAATAGTATGTAGGTCCAATTTCTGCTATTTCACCACGTCCAGTTTCGTCAGCATTCCAACTTCCTTCTTTTCCAAAAGTAAGAATTGGGTTACCCGTCATTTTAATCCACTCATGCAAATCTGTACTGAAAGCAATACCTATAGATCCTTTCCCTTTTTTATCATATCCTGTGTATGTCATCAGATAGTATTGACTAACTTTTATTATTCGTGGATCTGAAATATGCTTCTCATCCCATGTGTCTTTTTCACCAAGATTGAGAATTGGTTCTTGTATAAATTTTTCCCATGTTAAAAGATCTTTACTACGCGCTAGACCAATTCTTTCACAAATATGATCATGACCTGCATAATACATATAGAAATACTTATCTTTTCCTGGAATAACACAACATCTACTCACATGGTCTTTATCCCACCAAAAGTCACCAGCTTTTAACACAGGGTTTTCTTTAATTTTTTTCCAATGTATAAGATCTCTACTTTTTGCTATCCCAATACCTTCTTGCCAATGAGTTTTAGGACTTCCGTCATAAAACATAAAATACTCATCCTCTTTTTCAAAGATAAACCCGTGAGCTACTAGATCTGAATCCCATATATTTTTATTTTCTGAAGGTACTAAGCAGGGGTTACTTGCAAATCTTGACCATTCTACTGCATCGTTACTGGTCGCAAAACCTATGGAATGTTTCATCGAAAAACCACTTTTCCCTGAATAAAACATGAAAAATTGCTTGTTTTTTTGAATAATTTGCGGATGATAAACCCATCTTCCTTCCCAATTGTTTCCTGAGTCTATAAAAGGAAATCCCCGAGGTGAAAGTATTACATTTTTAATAGTTACGACTGGTGTGTCTTTCATGACTTTGTAATAATAGCTGCATTATATCCAAGAAATTGTTTCGGTATGAAATGTTCCATAATATATTCATATATTTTCCAAAACCAGAGCGTTGATTTAGGATAGAGATGTGCTTCAAAAAACTTAAATTCTATTGTGTCTTTTGAGAATGATTCTTTTATTATACTCTTAAAGTAAGATTGGCGTAGATGCTCATGTTTTCTCATCTTTACCATGTGGGGATAAAACAATGGATTATATCTGTTTCCTTCTACGATAATAATTGATCCATTTTTTTTACACACTCGTCGTAATTCTACCAAACCCTGTAGCATTTTATTTCTTCTATGGGCTGGCTCATCGATATGATGCAAAACATCATGAACGAAAACATAATCGAAAGAATCAGATTCGTAGGGAATTTTATAGATGCTTCCTTTTCTAAAGGGAACCTTTAGTTTCTTAATTTGTTCATCTTCATAAATATCAGTTCCATAAAAATCGAGCTTATATGTTTCTATGAAGATTTCTGCATCTGTTCCAGGTCCACAACCAACGTCAAGAATATTTTTATTCTTTTTAAATGGGAAGTTTAGTTTGTTAAAAAAATCATTTTTATACTGACTGTACTTTACGATCATGATACGTATATATTGATGCCAATCCCAGTATTAATTTAGCAACTTTTGTAGAAACATTCATAGTTTTATAATCTTCTGGAACTACTATCGCTTCTCCTTTCTTCTCCTGTTCTACTACTAAATTAATTGCATTAATAATTGTATTACTATTAAAACCTGTCAAAACGATTGAGCCGGTATCAAATGCCTCAGGACGTTCGGAACTCACACGAATCTGTACTGCGCGGAAACCCATCATAGCGGATTCTTCTTGGATAGTACCGCTATCAGATAATACACAGAGTGCGTTTACTTGAAGCTTATTATATGCGAAAAATCCGAAGGGTTTTTGAAGATTAATAAGAGGTGAAAGCTGCATGTTTATTTTCTCTAGTTTTATTTTTGTCCGTGGATGGAGTGAAACTATAATAGGTAAATTATATGTCTCTGCAAGTGTATTTAAGGAAGAAAATAATTCTTTAATATTTGCTTCTACATCTACATTCTCCTCACGATGTGTACTGACAAGAAAATATTGTTTTTGTGTGAGTCTTAAATCTTCAAGAATTGTTGATCGTTCAATTTTTTCTTTAAAATACTCAAGAACTTCTGCTAGCGGCGAGCCAGTAACAAATATAGTACCTGGATGCATGCCTTCTCGCAAAAGATACCGTCTACTATGTTCTGTATAAGGAAGATTTATGTCACTTATGTGATCTACAATTTTTCTATTTAATTCTTCAGGAACATTTTCATCAAAGCTTCTATTTCCTGCTTCCATATGAAAGACCATGATTTTTAGCCGTTTTGCAATAATTGTCGAGAGAGCACTATTCGTATCACCCAGGACAAGCAATGCATCAGGTTGTTCTTTCAACATTACTTCTTCTGTTTGTTTTAAAATATTTGCAACCTGTTGACCTAACGTGTCTGCTTTAACCTCAAGTGTATAATCTGGTTTTCGAAGCTCTAATTCCTGAAAGAAGATTTCACTGAGTTCATAAGAATAACTCTGCCCTGTATATACAATTTTATGATCAAAATATTCATCGAGTTTTGGTAAAACCCGTGACAACCGAATAATCTCGGGCCTTGTTCCTAAAACTGTCATTATTTTTAATTTTTTAACTGATGAATTATTCATATTATGATAGCAAATTTTTAATTTCTGGAAGACTTAAAAGTAATGCTTTCGTTTCTTCTACAGATAGCCTTTTCGTATTTTCTGAAGTATAACCTTCATTATCCTCCCTGGTTTTTTTACCTTCGGTAAAGTATTTATCATAATCTAGATTTGTCGTCTCCGGCGGAATAGAATAAAATTCTCCCTCATCTTTCACTCTCATCCACTCTTCGCGGGAAATAAGTGTTTCATGAATTTTTTCCCCAGCCCGAATCCCAACAACCTCATAACCTTTTGAATAATTAAAAATTTCACATACAGCAGTAGCCAAAGTTTCCATGTCAGCAGCAGGCGCTTTTTTTACATAAATACTCCCATTACCCCCAGCAGTTAAAGCATGCATAACAAGTTTTACTGAATCACTCAAGGGCAGAAGAAAACGTGTCATACTAGGATGAGTAATTGTGAGCTTTCTGCCTTCCTTTATTTGCCTTACAAATAATGGAATAACTGATCCGCGAGAATACATAACATTTCCATACCGGACTCCACAAAGAGTTGTTGAAGAATTTTCTCTTACACCTTCTCTTGCTGCAGCAATCATAATTTTTTCTGATAAAGCTTTTGTCATACCCATCGCATTAATAGGATATACAGCTTTATCTGTACTCAACATAACAACTCTTTCAACTCCTCTTGAAAAAGCAGCATTAATAACATTTTGCCCCCCCAGAATATTCGTTCGAATTGCCTCCATAGGGAAAAACTCACAACTTGGTACTTGTTTCAGTGCAGCTGCATGAAAAACATAGTGTACTCCCAATAAAGCTTTTTTTAGCGTATCTTCATTACGGACATCTCCTATAATAAAACGTAAATTTTCATGTGGAAAAGCGTTTCTCATTTCAAACTGTTTCAATTCGTCACGGCTTAAAATGATAATTTCTTTCGGAGATAGATCAAGAAGAGCTTTCATCATTGTGGATCCGAAAGATCCTGTGCCGCCTGTAATTAGTATTTTTCTGCCTTTTAAAGGATTATTCATGGCTGATTATTCTTTTAATATGGGAAGAGAAAATCATAGGATAATCAAATTGTTTGACATAGGATAAAGCCTTTTCTCTATATTCAAACAGTCTTTTCTCGTCTCCTAATAATTGTACCACAGCTGTAATAAATTCGTGAAGATTGTAAGAAATAACAATACCACTTTTTGATTTTTTAATTGCCTCAGCTGTTGAAATTGCATCCGTCACTATGACTGGTAATCCTAATAGCATATAATCCTTTATTTTTCCTGGATCTGCATTTTTCACTTTTTCATCCAGAATGGTCGTATTAAACGGTGCCAAACCAACGGCAGCATCTGATAAAAGCTGTTCAAGTTTTTTTCTATCTCTAACCCATCCCCAGAATTTAACTTGTTTTTCAATATGTAACTTTTCTGCAATTTCTTTCAGATGCTGCTCTTCTTCTCCTCCTCCAATGATTTCCACGTGAACACCTGGAATTTTTTTCAGTAATTCAGGCATTGCTTGTAGCACTAAGTCAACTCCCATATGAGGAACAAGGTGTCCAGTAAAAATCAACTTCTTTTTATCTATATCTTTAAAGTCTTTTCTAGGTGCTTTATCAAACCAAATCCCAATCGGCAATGTGTACTGCTTGGAGCGCATGCTTTCTGGAAGATTATTGTGTTTTTCACGTGCGGATACCATAACAGGAGACACATTCCAAACTTCGTCAGCATGCATAACGCAAAACTTATCAATTCTATGATAAATGGAGTTTAATAGTTTATTTTCAAAACGCGTAGGAAAATAATCAATCGCAAAATACACTACTTTTTTCACTTTTCCTAATTTCTTTAAAAAAATGCCAGCTAATGCATTTAAATTGTCTACTCCAATAAACACATCGAATGTTCCATTCTGAAATACCCATCTACATGTGTAAAGAAAATCTAAAAATGTACTCTTTAAAATATGTTCTGCTGTTCTTTTTTTATGAACAGTTTTGATAATCTTCGAACCATCAGTCAATTCAAAGAAGGAATCGTCTTCGATACGCGTATCTTTTATCGGTAGAGGATGGCTGATATATAAAAGTTTGTTTATTCCTTGGAGGCGTAAATAATCTCTAAGCGCCTGTGGAGCTGAATCTATACGATAGTGAACAGCAAGAATAAAAGATGTTTGTTTTTCTGTGCTATTCATAGTATGTATCTGAATCTTCAGGATTATATGCTTCGCTCAGATAAACTAAGACATGTAATTCATCTACTCCAGTGTTTTTAATCGAGTGGAAAAATCCTATTGGAATTTCCACTAATATAAGATGTTCACCATCAACATCAAGCGTCGCTGTTTCTGATGATTTTTTATCCCAAATACGTATCTGCCCTTTTCCTTGCAGAACGATATACCATTCTCGTTTCCTTAAATGATAATGTCCACCTTTTTCGAGACCGGGTTTCGCAGTGGTTATCAGAAGCTGACCAAATGTTCCATTACTTACGTCTTCAGTTCTCATGAGCTCTGCAAGCCATCCTCGTTCATCAGTTTTTCTCGTTAATTCTTTTTTTTTAATTACAATCATATTAAGTAATCATCTCTTTCAGTCCATCTTCAATATTTTTTTCCGGTGACCAACCCAACTTTTCTTCTGCATCATTATAATCTTTGATTATATCAGGATCGTTTTTTTTGTCTTGATTTTTATAACGTACGTATATGTCTTTTCCAGAAACTTTCTTAAAGATAGAAATGATTTCGTTCAATGCTATTGTTTTTCCAGTACAAATATCGAAATATTCTGTTTTCTGTTTTGGTACATAGAGAGCACATTTTTTAATAGCTTCTGCAACATCTGAAACATGGATAAAATCTTTTTTCTGTTCTCCGTCACCTGAAATTTCAAGAGTTTTTCCTGTATTAATCAGTTCTGCAAAAGTCGCTATGACTGTGTTATAAAAGGGTTTACTCCCTTTACCATAAAGATTTGCAATTCTTAACACAATTGCAGAAATTTGGGATGTGTTTGTATAATATTCAATAAGCTCTTCAGCATATTTTTTTGAATAACTGTAAATATTTGGGGGGCCGTATACTTGAAATGAAGACGAGTATATAAGTTTCGCTACTGGACAATATGTTTTCATAGCTTCAAGAACACCTAGTGTCCCTACCGTATTTACTGAAAGAATAGTAACTGCTGTATCACGATTAGCCCCAGCCAAATGAATAATTATCTCTGCACCAGAAAAAAGTTCAGACAAACTTTTAGGGTCAGTTAAGGAATGTTTCGTCCGATCAAAATAGTAAATATCAAATAATGAAGTGTCAAATGTTTTTGCAACGTATGAACCTAGAAAGCCATTACTACCTGTTAAAACAAGTTTTTTTTTCATATTTACTCTTTAAAAAAATGATTTTTATACCATGAAAATGTTAGCTTTAGTCCTTCATCTAGGGAATATCGAGGTTCCCATCCAAGTATGGTCTTTGCTTTATCTATGGAAATATATTGTTTCTTAATTTCCTTTTCTCGCTCTTTCGGAACTTTTTCAGTAACTGGTTTAATATGTATATTACCTGAAATTTCAATCAATTTATTAACGACTGTTAAAATATCAGTTTGTTTTCCAGAACCAAAATTAATCACGCGTATTCTTTTCTTCTCAAAAAATTCTTTTTCAGCCAATATTCTGTATGCAGAAATTGCATCTTCTACAAAAAGGAAATCGCGAACTGCACCGACATCCCAAACATGAGGATTTTCACTATTAAGAATTGAATAGATAACCTTAGGAATTAAGCGGGACATATTTTTATCCCCAGGACCATAAATATTTACGAATCGAGGAATTTCAACAGGTAAGTTATATGTATCTGCGTAACTCTGGGCTAATAAATCTACACATGCTTTTGATGTTTCATAAGGACGAGAAGGTTGTGGGTAATACTCTTCTTTATATGGTAAGTTTGGATTATCTCCATACACATGGGTAGAAGATGCAATAATAAGTTTTTCTACGTTATGTACTCTTGCTGTTTCTAAAATATTCCATGATCCTCGAATATTACTTTCAAAAGTTGGAAGAGGACTTTCCTCACCTACTTCCACAATCGGCTGTGCAGCAAGATGGAAGATCACTTGAACTTCGTGCTCTCTTACAATTGAGTCAACGAACTTATAATCTTCGACTGTACCAATTATAGAAATGATATCCCTATGTTCTTTATTACTATTTGATTTATTTAGCGTAATTATCTTCGCACCTCTATTAGCTAAATCTTTTGTTAAATGGGATCCTACAAATCCATTTGACCCTGTAATAAGAACTTTTTTATTTTGCCAGAATGACACGTTTCACCTCCTGTTTAATTGTTGGAATACCATATGCTAGTAACATGCTAAAACACATAAAAGGGTGAATAAACCACGCTATATCTCTAATCTTCATAAATCCTCGTAATGCATCATAGAACGGGATAACAAATGTTGAAGATAGTATGATATATTTTATTAAATTTATTTTATCTTTTTTAGGCTCATAAATGCTATACCTTCTTTTACTTTGATCCTCAAAATGATATTTCTCAATAAAATACTTTCTCCGCATGATAAAAGGAAAAAACTTATTATTTGTTAAATGAATTATCGTATCTTTCGTTAATCCATATGTATTAAAGCCTTTATTTATTAAATCAACATTTACATCTATATGGAAAAAAGTTTCCGGAGATACTTGCGCATTCTCTAATAGAACTTTCCGGCGTATAGCAGCTCCATTTCCACCAAGCGCAGGTATCTTATCTGGAGAATATACTACTCTGTAATATTTTCCTTTGTCTTCGGCTTTACCAAAAAGAGTATATGATGTTTCAGCCCATGAAAGATGAGAATTTTTATGAAAATAATAAGGAACCGGATCAGGACCACCAATTAAAGCAAAATATCTATCCAAAAGTGACATGGAATAATCGTGATGAAACCTTAAAGGTTCAACTCCTACGATGTTAGGATCATCCGTAAAAGGAAAAACCATATTCGTTAACCATTTCGTGTGAGGCAGGATATTATCGTGATCAAGCAAAAGAAGAATATCATTTTTTGCCTTATTAACACCAACGCCTTTATTATATTCAGCACTTTGTTTTTTCTTCGGGACATGAATCACTGTCACATTATATTTTTCGATGATTTCCAGCGTACTATCAGATGAACCACCATCTGCTATAAGTATCTCAACCTTCTTTTGATCATATTTTTGATCACGAACACTTTTTAAACAACGTTCTATTGTCCTTTCTGAATTAAATGTAGCAACAATAACACTAATACTTAATGATCCTTCCATATTACTCAAAAATTAATGACTTAAACGATTCATAACTTTTTTCCCAAGAAAAATTTTTACTCCATATCGCTGCATTTTCTGAAAATGTTTCTCGTAATTTTTTATCTTCTATAATCAATTTCATTGCTCCCGCTAGCTCATCTACTTTCGGTGATGAAGAAATCACTAGACCGGTTTTTTTATCAATAACTGAATCTCGCAATCCTGTAACATTGGTAACAATTGACGGCGTTTTACACGCTGCAGCTTCTGTTACAACCATTCCCCATCCTTCCTTCACTGAGGGTAAAAGAAGGCACCATGCTCTCTGCATAAAGGTAACTTTTACATCTTTCGTATGTTTATCAATAAAGAAATTATCTTTATTTACTAAAAAAACGTTTTCTGACAAGTTCTCTCTTTTTATAATATCATCTATGATTTTCTCTTCCCGCCCATTTCCAATAATCGCTAGTTTTGCCTCAGGATATTCTTTAATAACTATTTTCATTGCTTCGATGCATAACCGAGGTCTTTTCATACTGACTAATCTCGCCACAAAAATAAACAGAGGGTCTTTGGATTTTATTTGCGAGGGTTTATATCGATTATGGTCTAACCCCATTGGAAAAATATGTATATTCTCTCTTTTTATTCCAAAATCTATAAGATCTTTCTTCGTACTTTCAGAATAACAAAGTGTTTTCGTATTTCTATAAGGGAGATATTCAAATCGTTCTAGAAAATATGCAAAAAACGAAATCGGAAAGGAAAGTTCATAGAATAAAACTTCTTTTGCCAGTTGGTTTACATAAGCAATCCTTTTATTTTTTTCAACGTAAAGAGGTGTTTGCCAACAAAGAGTATTCACCATATCGATTACTCGATCAGGTTTTCTTTTTAGGACTTGATAGTAGAAAAAAGCCTCTGCGTAAACTGTAAGTTTATTCCCTTTACGTATAATGTCTACACCATCGATTACTTCTCTTGATAGTGCATCTTTAAAACTCCTTGAAAAAAATGTCACTGAATGTCCATCTTTTACTAATCGTCTTGCGAACTCAAAAGCAATTATTTCTGCACCTCCTACTTCAGGATTTTTAACATCTTTCCAATTTAAAAATAAAATATCCATGCTTATAGAGAGGTATCAGATGCTTAATAGTTGTCTGGTCGACTGGTTTTCTGGTTGTCTAGTAATCATAACTAGAAAACTAGACAACTTGTAAACTAGAAAACTTCAATTGCTTTTGATACGTTTAGATAAATAATTCTTTATTGGTAGTCACCCATTCATATAAACGCTTAACTCCATCAGAAACAGATACAGTTGGGTTCCAGGAAAAATCTTTTTTCGCTTTCGTAATATCTGCTATGAATATTGGCTGATCTCCGGGTCGGATTTTTTCAAAAGATGCATGTATTTCCTTTTGAAATAGATTTTCTAGAATAGGCTTTAACTCAACCCAGATAGAAATTGTATTATCTGCACCACCACCTATGTTATACACTTGCCCTTTTGTCTTTTCGATATGTCTATAAGCAAGTGTATATGCAGAAACTAAATCATCAACATATAGTAAATCTCTCACTTGTTTTCCATTACCGAAAATTGTCATTTTTTTTCCTTTCGTTAATGCAATAATAAACCACGCAACCCATCCTTGATCTTCTATACCGAATTGTCTTGGCCCATATATACATGATTGCCGAAAAACGATAGTACGCAATCCATATATTCGCGCATAATCTCGAACGTATTGATCTGCAGATCCTTTGCTACAGCC
Source organism: Candidatus Levyibacteriota bacterium (assembly GCA_041906785.1). GTDB lineage: Bacteria > Patescibacteriota > Microgenomatia > Levybacterales > UBA12049 > CAYMDS01. The sequence goes on along the minus strand of JAYRIM010000028.1, from coordinate 102,760 downwards.
ATATGGTGAATGAAAATCTAAGTTTTGGGTTTCATGTACTCCATTTGGTAAATTTTTAAATTTGTATCGTGAAGGTGCCTCTATAACTTCAAGATCTTCTAGCCCTCCATAAACTTTATTTGTAGAACTATAAATAAAAACAGGATTATTTTTTGAAAGCCTCACTGCTTCCAATACGTTAAGTGTTCCCAATGCATTAATATCGAAATCTTCACGGGGGTTCATTACAGAAGTAGTCACAGCTACCTGTCCAGCAAGATGAAGAATAAAATCAGTATCTAAGACTGCATGTTTAAGTTTATCAAAATCTGTTCGAATATCAGCTTCAATAACTTTTGGTTTTTTCTCGGAAGAATTAAGTAACCACTGGACATTATTTTTACTACCTTTTCTTGAGAAGTTATCGAGAATAGTAACATCATTACCTTCATTAAGATAATAGTCAGCAGCGTTGCTGCCGATAAATCCAGCTCCACCGGTAATAAGAATGCGCATATCGATGAGATTAATCCTATACTACGTGAATAAGTACGTCAAGATACATCTGTTTTATACATGTTTTCTGGAGCAATATACCAGTCTCGGGGTTTATCATAATAATGAAGAATTTTTAATCTATAAAAAACAGCAAACGTATCCCATAACATATAAAAAATTGTTTTCCAAACATTAAATGTTGTTATCGTACTATTTTTAAAATTAATCTCCACTGGGGCTTCGTAAATACGTGTATAGCCAAGTTTATAAGCAACGGCAAGTATCTCTATATCGAATGCGTATTTTTTGACGACTAACCTTGGGAGCACATCCTTAACAACATTTTTCTTAAATAGTTTTAGACCTACCTGTGTATCTCTAATCTTAAATCCGAATAATCGTTTCGTAAGCCAGCGGTATCCCCATGAAAGTACTTTTCTAGCAAATGGATAACTGACTTTTGACACAGGATGTAGTTTTGATCCGACAATAATATCTGCATCATACCATTCCATATGATTGAGAAGCATTTCAAATCCATTAGGATTAATATCCATCCCCGCATCTATAAATCCGACGATATCACCTTTTGCTGCCATCATCCCTACACGTACAGCATGCCCTTTCCCTTGATTTTTCGTATAATGAACTATTTTTATCTGAGAAGATTGAAGTTTTGCTGCTTTTTTATATGTTTGATCAGATGATCCATCATCAACAATAATTATTTCATAAGGATAATCAAGTTGCTGAAGAATTTTCTCTATATGTCGAACATCACTGACAATTGTCTTTTCTTGCTCAAAAGCTGGAACAATAAATGAAAGAACGTGGTTAACGCCAAAGCTATTTTTCCTTTGCCGCATGTCGATAGTATAACAAAAGAGCTATAAGAAGTAAAAAAGCAACACTTAAAGATACATATATTACCTGCACTAAAGATGAATGAAATAGAAGAATAAGGAATGCTTGAACAATACTTGAAAAAGCAATTATGTAACTTACGTTTGTTCTCTTAATAGATAAGAAAAAATTGGTCAGAATTGAAAGAAGTGAAAAAATAGTTATATAAATTGCAAAAATTCCTACATAGGGAGCAATAGACAGATATTCTGTTCTCTTAATAAAGGTAAGAATAACGAAGCTCGGAAATAGAAAATAAAAGCTTGTTAAAATAAGTGAAGGGAAAATGACAAGTCCAATCGCCAATAAAAATGTGCTGTTATAACTTTCTTTTTTTGTATGTTTCTGAACGATAAGAGGAAACATTACACTGGTAATAGGAGCAGTTAAAAAATAAATAACTCTTCCTATTAGAGATAAGCCCGCATATAAACCTGCTGTTTTAGGATCAAAAAAATGTTTCACTAAAAGAATATCTGTCGAAATAAAGGAAGTTAAACCTATTAATGCAACCGAAGATGGTACTCCATATGAAATAATCTCTTTTGTTTTCACTACGCTACCACGTGCTGTATATGTATTAAATAGAAAACGTATAGGAATAAATGATAAAAAGTAAGGGATAAGGAAAGAAACAAAAATACCTATCATAGCACCATAAGTTTGAAAACCAAACGCTACTAGAGCAATACCTATTGCCAATTTCAATAATGCTCCAACTATGTTAATGGCTGTTATATATCCAAAAGCAAGTTTTGCTTGCAATATAGCTGTATTTATAATGTTTATAAGCGTTAGAAAAATAATAAAATCCGTTAAGACGAGAAGAAAAGTATCGTGTATCTGAAAAAATGCGCCTATATACTTTATTCCTATAAGAAAAAGAACAAATAAGATAAGCCCTGTGATAAAGAAAAAACGCCCAAGTCTTCTATAAAGATTAGCAACAAGTGCTAAGTTATTCTCACTAAAATATCTTCCAGCAAACTGAACGACGAGTGGACCTATTGCACTTGTTGCATAGCCTGGAATGGTCATAAGAGAAATTAAACTAGCCAATTCGCCGTAATTAGCAAGAGACAGATTTGAAGCCATGTAGAGATTAAAAAAGAAATTACATACATTTGCTAACAATGTACCGGTAAAGATAATGAAGCTACCTGAAATAAGCGGATGGCTAACTACTTTTTTTATTTTTTTCCTCATGGTATTTTATATATCCACAAATTATTGTAATACTTTTTAATGTAATAGTTCTAAAATAGTGAGTGTTTATTAGAGTGGTAATGAAGATAATGGGATATTTCTAACATCATTCCATACAAATAATGAACCGTCACTATTTTTAACCAATGCCTCTTCATGTGGTATTCTTCCTTCTTCATTTGGATCATATAACCGCGTGGGGAAATTTAAAAGAATTGCTGGTATTTTTGAAATTACTAAAAAACCATGTAATGTGCGTTTGGGAATAACAATTATATATGGACTTTTTTCACTATCCATAACAAAAAGATTCAGTAAACCAAATGTCGGTGATTCTTTTCGTTGATCTGCGATTGCTGTAACAATAGTCCCAGAAACGACGAGAAAACGATCTTCTTGACCTCCTGGATGGTAATGCCATACTGATTCGTCTCTCGCGATACCAGACTGTGTAACAGAGTAATATTGCATTGCGAAATCTCTTCCTTCACCATAGACATCTTGCCAGTCCTTTCGCATTGTTTCTACAAGAATTCCTGTTTCATCTCTATTAATTTTTAATGGTCGTGTTATTACTCCATCGATTATGGGGTGTTCATGTAAATTCTTGAGTCCTATCAGCTGAACCATAGGTTGATTATATTGCTTGTAATAATCTGATGTCAAATAAATATATCACGACAAGAAATGATTAATAATCATATACACATTTACTTACTATCTATTACCTGTTTATATATATCTACTGTTTGCCCTGCGGTACGTTTCCAGGAAAATTTCTTTGCTTGGTTTAATCCTTTCTCAGAGAGTTGTTTTCGTAATGTTTCTTTCTCCATTATTTGCTCAATGCCACTTACAATGTTTTCAATAGAAAAGGGATCAATGTAAAAGGCAGCTTCTTCTGCAACTTCAGCAAGTGAACCAGCACGTGAAGTTAAAACCGGACATCCACTTTGCATCGCTTCCAAAATGGGTAATCCAAACCCTTCATATAAAGATGGCATAGCGAGCATTGTTGCGGCATTATATATACCTGGGAGATCAATAGACGACACAAAACCCAATGTTCTAATGTTAGTGCATTCATGAAGCATTTTCCTAGCTTGTAGTAGATCTTTATTCCAATCATTATGCAAGTCAATATTTTCCTGCTCGAAGACTTTTCCTACAAGAATAAGTTGATGTGATGTTTTTTTTACAGCTTGCATTAGTCTCGGTAGATTTTTATTCCACGTTGCATCTCCGACATAGAGAATAAATTGTTCAGGAAGATCATACTTTTTTCGAATAGTAGCAACTTCCTTATTTGGTAAGGATGTAAATGTTTCATCAGCAGCAAGATAAATAGCACTAATTTTTTTCTCTGAAACACCTGCAATACGGATAATATCTTTTCTTGATGACTCTGAATCAGTAATAACTGCGTCTACTTGCTGAAGCATTTTTTTTTGATATAGCCATTTAAATTTACCTTTTATTCCTGCAGGAAAGTGTTGGGGAAAAACAAGTGGAGTTAAATCATGCACAGTTACTATTGTTTTTTTTCTTTTAAAAAGAGGCAATGTTTTAAAGAACGGTTCAAAATATGGATAATGTACTATATCTGTGTCTAAACTAATTTCATTTTCTTTGTTGAAAAACGCGTATGAAATATCAGAGTGATACTTCAATAATGCTTCTTTCAAATGAAATAAATAGAATCCAGTCCCTCTAACTTTATGCCCTGTTTCTAATGGTGAAATATCAATTGCTACGTTCATTTTTTTTTAGAACAAATAACTTAAATGTAATAATTGTTAAAAAAAGAATTGTGATTAATGTCCAACTTTTTGCTATCTTTCTAATAATTGTATCAAGAAATACGACTTCAATACTATGCTTGCCTGCTGGAATATGCGTTTTTACCAAACCATCCGTTGTTATTTGAGTTGGATATCGTGTTCTGTCGACATATATACTCCACCCAGGAAAATAAGCAATAGGAAAAGTAATATCACCTGACTGTTCCAGGTAAACCGTATACGTTTTTTGTTGAGTTTTTTCTACGCTGTTTAGCACCAAACCTTTAGCTGAAAATGTAATCTCTTTTTTTTTATTTCTGGGAATTTCATCTATCCAAATCGTATTGAAAAGATTTCCGATGCTGTTTGTACCTCGAATAAAGTTTGGGCGACGTATGTAATACCCATCATCCCTCATATGATAATACGCAGGTTTTGTATAGGAGATTGTAGTCAATATCAATAATAAAATATATATATAAGATACTATAGTTTTTTGTTTTGAAGAAAAAAAAGTTAAAGAATAAGCCGCTAGAAAGGATGTAGTAAAAATAACGATGCTTAGAATTCTCCATGGAAATTGGACGAAACCTAACAGAGGAACAGACTCCCAAATAAAGGATGATGTAGAGAGCATCATATAAATTGAAAAATTAAGAGTTAGAATCATAAAAATGATTGTTAGCCGTTCTTTTCCCGATCTTCTTTTTAAGAAGAATAAAAAAATACAAAAAACAGTAATTACTGTGTGAATAAATCCAATCTGCAGAGACATCTCATTCCCGCTATCTTTCGAAGAAAATCCTGTTCCCCATGAAGGAAAAAGTAATTGATAAGCTTCTACAAAACTTTGTCTCACGTCGTAAATTTCAAGCCCTTTCACATATGATGTTTCACCTAATGCTGGAAGCCAAAAAATTGCAGAAATACTTAACCCAATTAAAAAGAAAAATAGTACAGTTATACATGACCTCAACTTCTGCTTCTGTTCTAGAATGAGTACTGTTCCATAACAGGCAATAAAAATACTGGAGAGCATTGCCAGAATATTATGCGAAAAAATTAATAGTGAAAAAATGATGCCTCCAGGAATAATGAATTTCCTGTTGTCACGTGTAGATTTTAATAGAAAAAATAAAATTCCAGGTAAAAATGCTAATGCCCAAACTTCTCCGACCGATCCTCGTACATAAATATCTACGAAGCGATAAGGAGCGAAAGAGTAAAAAACAGCTCCTACTAGCGCAATAAGATCATCAAAAAAATAACGTGTAAAATAAAAGAAAAAAAGACATCCAATAAGAGTTGCTAGCATCATGTTAAGTTTAAAAGCATCTATGAAACTAAATCCTAATACATGCAGGACGCTTGCTATATAGTTCGGTAATGGATAAACATAATTAAATAAAGGTACTCCAAATCCTGCATTTAAATCTGAAGCCCAGCGGGGATAGATATTACCTTCTGAAAAAGATCTATAAAATTCATAGAATCGTATTATATGGTATTCTCCATCATGTGTCGGATGTAAACCAGTATGAGTAAGTGGATACAAACCAATAAAAGATAACAATAAGGATAATAATAAATACTTGTTCTGTAGAAAAAGTATGATTGCTTGAGGATATTTACTTTTTTGTTTGAAATTTTTTAAAGAATGCATAAAAGCAATATGTACTCACTGGTACAAAAGTAATAATTGTTTTGACGATTGCTGTTCTTTGGTCATACATACCCCAATACATATAAGGTACATGACGAAAAAGTACACTAAAAGAAAGAATGAAGGAGAAGTATAACATCATTTTATTTTTTGTTAGAACAGTAAATACAAAAAACCAAACAGCATACCATGGATATATTTCCTCACGAAAAGTCGAGATAAAAAACATGAAAAGCATAGCGGAAAAACAGTAAGAAAAAACGATATGCCAATGAATTTCTTTTTTAGTGATTTTTCTATATGCATAAAATACATAAATCGGAAGGAGTATTAATGTTGCATACTTTATTAATATTGATAATAGTAAAATCAAAAGTCCTAATGCTACCTTGTTTTTCTTTAATAAATAAAAACCCGATAGCGCTAAGCTCATCATGACAATGTCATTATGTCCGCTGATAACTGTCTCCAAAATAACCAGAGGATTAAATGTAAAAAGTAAGACAGGATATATATCTTCTGTTAATTTGTAGATAACAAATAAAGTAAGAAATAAAAATAAAATAACAATAAATTTAAAAAGAAACAAAGTTAAAATAAAATAGCTATTTCCTATCACATATGGTATTCCAGTCAGTAATATCCAAATGGGTCCATATAATGCAGTTTTATTTGGTGCGTGCATAAAAAGGAGCATCGGATCTCCCAAAAATTCATTTGGCATAACGATATAAGGATTCTCATGATAGAAGAAAGTTATTTTCGCAGTGGCTATATAATTAAAAATATCATATGACACTATCGCTGGATAACTAAAAGCAAGTAATACTATCGTGAAGAATGCTATACGAAGGTATTTTTTTTTAGAATTATCTCTACTAAAGTAACGAAAAAAATGTATATAAACTATTTGTCCAATACCTAAAAATAGACAAAACAGTAATGTTGTTACTTGTCTAAAGTTAGTATAGAAGCCTGTATAGAAAAAAGAAAAATATGGTAAATTATAATCAATAAAAAGATAGGAAAAAAGGAGAATGCTTAACAAAAAAACAATATAAAAAAATAATAGTTTTTTTTTCATAAACAATTCAGACGTACATTGATAGAATTATCAATAAGCTCATGTATCCTTAAATAAGTCTGTTCCTCTTTTTCTGGTTTCCATAAAAAGTTTGCGGGAACATCTTCTTTTATTTCCCCCAGAACTTCTGCATGTTTTTCAGCGGCATTTTTAAGTAATGAGAATTTCTCAGAAATATCTTTATTCTCTTTCTCAGCACGTAATAAAAAAAATGGAGCTTCTTTAAAATATTTATTTGATGCTTCTAATGCCCTGTATGCGAGAAGATATTGTCCATACTCAAATAATGTTTTTGATTCAACTAAATATTTATCTGCCTGTTTAAGACTATATGTAAATTGCGAAAAATTACCAAAATACCAAAACCGATCAAAAAACTCATGAAGATAATTTAATTTATACCAAAAGCTTCCCGGCATAGCTGAGGGATAAGGAAGAACATATGTTGATTCTGCAAATATTCGGGGTGGAAAAGAAAGTAATATAAATAAATAAATGAGAAGAAAATAACTTTTCATTTTTAACTTTTAACTTTTAACTTGTTTGTATGCCATTTCCATGCAGAGGTAATAATAGTGTCGAGATCAGAATAGCTTGGCTTAAATCCCAGTTCATTTTTAATTTTTGTTGAATCTGCTACGGTAGCTTCTGAATCACCTTCACGTCTTTTTTCAAGCCTAACCGGAAAATCAACTTTTGAAACTTTCTTTACCATTTCTATAACTTCCTTATTAGTAAAACCATTTCCAGTGCCTACATTGTAGATAAATGATCCTTCTTCTTTTTGCAACTTTCCTAAGGCAAGTATATGTGCTTCAACTAAATCTAGTACATGAATATAATCTCTGACAGCTGTTCCATCAATAGTATTGTAATCAGTACCATAGAGAACAAATTCTTTCTTTTTTATAGCAGCTTGAATAGCATTCGGTATTAAATGGGTTTCTTGTAAATGCTCTTCTCCCATACTTCCATCTAGAGCAGCACCAGCAGCATTAAAATAACGTAAAACTGCAAAACTAATTCCGAACATTTTATGATACCACTCTAAACCTTGTTCAACTAATAATTTACTTTCGCCATATGGATTTTCCGGGTTTTTTGGGTGATCTTCAGAAATCGGAATTTTTCTAGGTATACCATATACAGTAGCAGTTGAGGAAAAAATAATTCGTTTAACATTGTGTATACGCATTTGTTCAAAAAGACAAAAACTACCAAAGGTGTTATTTCTAAAATAATCGTCTGGCCGTTGTGTAGATTCATTTACAGAAATAAAGGCTGCAAAATGCAATATTGCATCAAAGCTCTGCTCAGTAAATACCTCATTTAAAAATTTTTTATCTAATATATTACCAATCTTGAGAATTGCTCTGCTATCTATTGCATTTTTATGCCCGCGCTCTAGAGAATCTATTACGGTGACTCTATGACCATCATCGAGTAAACGCTTTACCATAAAACTGCCTATATACCCTGCTCCTCCGGTAATTAAAATATTTGCCATACTATTTTCTTATTAAGTACTTTATATATGATACAGGAAATCTAGCCGCTGAAAAGAAGGAAAATACAAAACCTTGCCATCCATCCATAAACCCTTTATGTCTACCGTAAGTTAGCATAAACCACCATATCGGTAATAGAAATATATATTTAAAAGGAGTTAAAATATTTTTTTTCTCACTTTTTATATGTGTTGCAAGAATACCTGTATAGCGGTTAAATCGAAGTAAATATCTTTTAAATTCCGGATCAGCAATATGAATAAGGGGATGCTCCAAATATCCTACTTTTCCATCTACTATGGCCTGTTCATGAACATCTTTTTGGGGTAATTTACCCTTATTTTTTCTATATAAACGTAACGTATAATCCGGATATTGTCCACCTTTCATTAAATAACGCCCAAGAAACCAATTCTTTCTCGGAATCCAAAAGCCATTGAATTGAGAATTGAGAATTGAGATGTGAGAATGTATTTCTTCAGCAAGATCTGGCGTAACCCGTTCGTCAGCATCTAGTTGAAGTATCCAGTCTTTCGTAGCCATATCTATGGCTTTTTGTTTATTAATGTGAAAAATTTCAGGGTTATCAGTGACAAGTACCTTAGCTTTATACTGTTTGGCAATGTCGACTGTGTTGTCATTTGAGGACCCATCAACTATTACGATTTCATCTGCGATATCCCTTACAGACTCCAAACACTCTGCTAAATTCTTTTCTTCATTAAATGTTGCGAGAACTACCGAAAGCGTTGCCATATACATGTTCTTATTATTATAAACCACAACAATAGAAATGTTACTGTTGCGTATGTGATACACATTGCTATAAAGCGAAGCTTCGTATCGGTAAACACCATTTCAATGCTATGTTTTCCAGGTTCAAGCCAAAAGGTTATCAAACCGCGTGAGGAAGGATCCTGAAATTGAATGGGTACCTGTTTTTTATCTACTAAAACTATCCAGCCAGGAAAATAAAGCGTATTCTCTCGAATCCTAGTTGAGGTATCTGCTTTGATCACATAGGTATGTACTGTTGTATTCCTTTTTTCTATTGATATATTTGCTTTCCCAGATAAAATTTCTATAGGAGCTTTTGGCTCCCGCTCCATAAATCGTACAGACCATATTGGAGAACTTTCACCAGTATCTGTAGTACTCTTATAGATACCAGAATAAAATGATTCATCTTTATGCAAATATCCATCAACCACAATGTATCTTATACTTGTTGCCAGCAGTAAGACTATAATGAGGGCAAAAACTTTTTCTTGGTGTTTTTTAGCAACTGCAGAAAAGGTAAAGGACCCTATAACTGAAGAAATAGAAACTATGACAGTTAAGAAACGCCAGGGAAATTGAAATTTCCTCAATGTTGAGATACTATCCCAAATAAATTTTGAATAATTTGTCATAAGAAAAAGAGTGAATAAAAATATTCCAATACAATATGCTAAAAAAAGTTTCTTTTTCTTCTGTTTCATGCGAAAAAGGATTAGGATAGCGAAAAGTAAAAGCAACCAGTGGATGAATCCCACCTCTTTACTTAATGTATATGTACCACCAAAACTCCATGGTTTATAGAAAAAATCGCCAAGCGACACGAAACGTGTAGCATAGTCTTCTGACGTAACAATATCCCTAAGTGTATATTTGCCTTCGAAAAATGCGGGAATCCAGAAAAATGCTGATAGACCAAAACCGGAAATGATAGAGAGTAAAGAATTAACTGCAAATGTTTTTTTATTTTTAGTTTGTAACACTAGATAAATGATATATAAACAAATTAAAGGCAACATCATTAAACTTATTGCATTATGCGCGAGAATCAAACCAGCAACTGAAAAGACAATTCCGACAATATATTTATAAGAGAAACGTTTATGTAAAAGAAACAAAAAATAACAAATAAGAGGAGGAAAAATAAAGGCAACATGTTCACCTATTGCTCCACGTACATACATATCGACAAACCTGTATGGCGCATACACATAGAGAAGGGAGGCAAGAATTCCCGTCCGCTCATCAAAGGTTTTTTTAATCCACAGGTACATCGTAATACCGCTCAAGAGATATGCCGATGCAAAAACTAATTTGGTACTGTCCACAAAAGAGAAACCTATATATTTGAAAACGGAAGCGATATATGAAGGGAGCGGGTAAAGAAACATTAGAATTGGATGCCCATATCCCCAGTTAAGATTCGGTGCCCAGCGTGGAATAAGATTTCCCTGTTCTAAATTCTGATAAAAGTTTGCAATTCTTGCTACATGATCTTGTCCATCATGGGTTACCGGTAATCCTGATGGTGCAAACAATATAAGAGGTAAACATAGTAAAACGATTAACGATAGAAAATATCTATGTTTTTTTAAATTCATATTTTTCTTTTTTGGATAATAAACCCGCTAGGTAATTTTTTCGTATATTCAACTTTTCCAACCTTTATTACTGTTTCTAACCAACCTTCATAACTCCATGGTTTTCCTGGATCTTTCTCTATTAATAAATACACTGTCCCTTCTTTTTTATTTACTGGCATAAATCCATATTTTTCGTTTCCATGCCACCAAAAAACGTAATCAAAGGCATATGTATAAATGGGAGGAGCAAAAATCAAGACGTTAAAAGGTTTATATTTTGCTTGTTTATAAAGATAATCCACAGCATCTATTCTTCCTTTTATTTTAGCATCGCCTCCATAATCCTGATAGTCATACATAAAATTTGCATAAACGCGAGGTATATTTATAACTATTAACACAACAACAAATGATAAAAAAATACATTGTATAAACTTATTGCTATATTTAAAAGCATAATAACCAATGTAACTTACTAAAATAATATATGCAATATTTAGATGTGTTAAGTAGTATTGATAAACAGCATTTCGAAGAAATGAAAAAATGAAAAAAGTTACAAATGGAAGAAACAAAAGAAAGTAAATAAAATGTTTTTTTGCCGTTTTCTTTTCCTTTTTTAACACAAAAAATATACCTAGAATAAAAAGCAAAAACAAAATAGTGGATGGTAGAAAATGTATCTCTGGAAATGTTTGAAAAAAATTATAATTGAATGACCCGAAGTGATCTTTAAGATTGTTCCAAAAATAATAAGAACTTCCTGTACCTGCTGAAGGAGAATGTAAATACTCTATATAACCCTTTATTGCCTGAAAACCATGACGTATCTCAAATAAGATAAGAGGTAGGAAAGCTAACACATAACTAGATAAAAGTATAAAATATTTTTTGAAGTCTTTAAAATTCGATGTAATAATTGTAAACAGAAAAACTGTAACACAAAGAGGTATTGCGATACCTGTCTGGAAATTATAAATAAAACCCGAAAAAAAACCTGACAGAAAAAGATCTCGTGTTTTATTAGTATGTAAATATTGTGAATAAAAGAAAAACACTAAGAGAACGAAAAGAGACGACGGATGGGAATTCCAAATAAATCGTGCTTGGGGAACGAGTATAGGACACATCGCTATAAATAACCCAGTTAATAATGCAATATTCCAGGAATTAAAAAAATTTTTAGAAAAAAATATACTAAAAATAATAGTTGCAAGGCCGAAAGAAAACATTAATAATTGCCCACCATAGGGATCTCCATGCATTAAAAAAAAAGGAATTGAAAGAAAATAATAGTACCCTGGTCCATGAAATATTCCTTTAAGTCCTGCTGAACCAGCCCCTAACTCTGCACCAATAAGTGTAGGTTTTCTATCTACTACAATTTGTTTTACAGACAGATAATCTCTTCCTTGATCAAATCCGAAAAGATAATTTTTACTAAATACTTCTGCTGTACGTGGGAAAATCGTAAAGTAGATTATAGAAAAAGCTAATAAGAAAATAATAGTTTTATTTATAACTCCCATGCAGTAATTCTTTTTTCTCCTTTCTTATTATAAAAACTTTTTATTTTATTTCCATCTATATCTTCATTTTTATTAGCTATGACCAATATACTTCCAGATTGCTTTAACGATATATATCTCAGTGATTGGAAAAAATATTTTTTAATGGCATGTGATTCTGCAAACCCACCGGACTTAGTTCCACCAGCAGAAAGATATGCTGCAGGATCGTATTTCGTATGAAATAAGAAGTGCATGTATGATTGCATTAAGTCATTTTCGTTAGAAAATATAATCTTTGAATATTTTTCCTCGTTTTGTTGAGAGAATAGTATTGCTTGTTTTAAGGGATATTGGAATGAGTCTGATTGTTCTCTCGGAAATACATAAAAATATTCAAGACTTAGTTTTAGAATACTCGCAATAATAATAAAAGTAAAAGCTATCGTAAAGGGTATAATGGAAACTTTCCGGGATTGTATGAAACGAATAAGTGAAAATAACCCAAATGCTGCATATATTTGCCAGACAGGTAAGGATGTGTATATTCTCATCGCATGAGGAGCGTCAGTAGTAATTGCTGCTGGTAAGGGTGCTGTTAATAACCACATAAGTAAAAGTAATTTTGTTTTTTTTGAGAAAGCGCTTTTCCAAAGAAAAAATATCCCTAAAAGAAAAAGAATACATTCCCAGGAATAAAGTAATCCTAAATTGGGAACTTTGTGCCTTTCTTCCCCACCATTCGTTGTGAGCCAGATAGGATTAAAATGAGAAAAATAATTTGAACTCGCTATAATAATCGGAGTTAGACGCCTATTATAATAGACATGAGCGAGAAAATTATTTTTTTTCTTAGCTTCAAGTAACAATTTTGCGCGCTCATAGTATCTCGGATCGTTTTCATTAAAAGCGTTTGTAGCATTAAAACGTATCAATGCATTTGGAGAAAAGGACGATTGTAATGTCGGAATAAAAAAAATCAAACCAACTATACAAGCTATCAAAAACTCTCTTTTCTTTAACCAAATTTCTTTGAAAAAAATAAGTAATAGGGATATTCCCAAAACAGGTGCAATAATTTTTTCGCTTTGATAACTACCCATAGAAAGAGCGAATGAGATTGTAAATATGCAGAAAAAAAACAATGGTCTTTGAGTCTTAAGCGCTTTCACGAACGAAAACATTCCTAAAACGGTGAAGAAATATCCTAAGTTAACCTCATGACCTAAACGCGAAATATAAATATTCCACGGAGATATTGCCAGAAAAAATATTGCTAAAAGAGCAACTGTTTTTCTATGAAATAATTCCTTTACTAAATAATATGTTAATACTAAGGAAGAAATCGAAAGGAGCACGGAAGGAAATCTTACCGCAGTTACAGATAAATCAAAGATAAAAATAAATGGAATTACTAGATATACATATAATCCAGGACGCCAATCATCATACGCTCTTAAAAGAAAAGGAATATAATTTCCATATTCATCTTTTCCAGTTTTTAAAATTGAATATGCGTTATAACCTATAGAAGCTTCATCGAGAGATGCGTTAGGTGGAACGCTATCTATCGCGTATAACCGTAGGATTACTGCTAGTAAAATAATAAACAGCAAAATAATAGTGTTATTTTCCAGTTTTTTCTTTATTCCTAGTAAGAACATAATAAATATATGCCTGAGGATCTCCCTCCTTAAATGGTATTACCTTCTTTAGTTCAATTGCATCGATAACACTTTTTTTATGATAACGTAGACCCACTACGTTTATTTCAAAAGATCTTTTTATATTTACAAAGATAAATAATAGTAACAAGATTGCAACAGCACTTTTGATAAAAATATTTCTGTGCAGAAGTAAAGAAAGAATATATCCTACACTAATATAAACCAGGTATCTATTTATTGAAAAATAGTAATCACTTATCTCACCGCTATATACCGAAAAAACTATCCATGGAACTAGAAACCAAAGCCATAATAGATAAACCAGATAAAAACGCTCTCTTTGAGGTTTTTTAAATATATAGAGGAAAGAAAACAATGGAAGAATAATATACTTAAGGAACTTTAAGAATGGAAAGAAGAGTAATGCTTCAAATTGTATAAATGCATCTTTCGTTAATTGCATAATCCTACGTAAGTGAACACCATGGAAATACGTATTTAGATATTGAAACATATTTCCAGTCCCTCTATTTCTATGTTGCAGTTCAAAAAGAATGTTTGGTAAAAGAAAAAGAGTAAAAATCAATATTCCATAGATAGAATAATAGACGGTTTTCAATGACTTAGGAAAAAATGGAAGAGTAAATAATACAATTATTGGATAAAACACTGATGTAAAATGCAAATGCATAGAAAAACCTATGAGAATCGCTAAAGGAATAATATATTTAGGGTTATCTGAAATGACTTTATAAAGAAAATAAAAAATAAGCATTGAACAAGCAGGGATTAATCCTACTGGCCATTGCACACGATCAAAATCAATGCCAGAAAAACTTACTGCATTTATTCCTAAAATAATATATGTAACGTTTTTATTAAAAAGTTTTTTAGCTACTCCAAAGAGGATCAGCGCAGAAATAATACTTGTAAAAACCGCAAAAAAGCCAGAAGCTATAGGATCAAGATTCGTTAAAAAATAAAAGGGAGTGATCATGTAATAATAAAGAGGCCCAATATAAATTCCGCTATTGTTTTTCGCTACCATGCCTAGTAAAGGTAAATTATTATCGATAATAATTCCTTTTGCTGCCCAAGCGTTATTTACTTGATCCCACCCAAAAGGATTTCTCATGTCCAGTTGATACGTTCTTAAGAAAATATGAATAAGAAGAATAAACAGTAGTATCTTATCAAAGTTATTCCATGTTTTAGATACAGTATGTAAAATTCCTTTTTGTGTTGTCATAGTTTATCGAACAATTTTAATTGATGGCTTACCATTTAAAAAATAAACAGTCTTTATCTCTTCTGCATTTGTACTAAAATCACTCGGTAATCCTACGAACAATGTCTCAGCATCTCTCTTCTCATTTTTCCAATCAATCGGTCTGAATTCATATTTATCGAAACTATGATTTTCGCGAAAACCACCAGAACTGTTTTGTGACGCCTCCTGGTATTTAATAGGTGGGTATTGTAAATAAAATAAGAAAAACATATATGACTGATCCAAATGAGGTACATTTGAAACAACAATTTTCTTATAATTCTTCTCGATTTTTTTAACCTCTTCCACTGTTTCTTTATAACCGAACTGCCAGTCTTGGGAAACTATCTTATTTTGCTGTACAAAATATTGATTGAGATAATAGGAAAAATTAATAATTGATAATATAAACACAGTTGGTAGAAAGACAACCATAAGAAGATATTTTTTAATACCCATTTGTAATCTTCCGGTATAAAAGAAAAATCCTATAATACCTAATGCGGTTATTATTTGAAATGTTGGAAGAAAATTTAGTGTTCTTACAGCATGTGGCACTCCACTTGTAATCGAAGCAGGAATAGGTGCAATTAAAAACCAAAGTAAAAGAAACAATTTTATTTTTTTAGAGAAAGATTCCCAAGCTAAGACGTATATTCCCAGAAGGAAAAATGGTATTTCCATAATGTATAGCAGTCCCATATCAGGGGCATGATGTCTTGCTAAATCACCAGTTATAAATAGCCAGTTTAAATCATAGTGTGAAAGATAATTTGACATAACAGTTTTTGCAAAAACTACTCTCCTGTTATTAAATATGATTCCCAGAAAATCATTTTTCTCTTTACTCAAAGCTAAACGTTGAGAACTTTGCTCTAATAAATGAGTTGTATCGGAAAAAACACTGACACCTTTTGCTCTCGCAAGTGCCTGCTTATCAGTAAGTGAAACATAAAGCATTGGAAATGCAATGATCACTCCTAATAAAGCGGCAACTATAAGGAATCGTTTCGGTAATTTGAAAAGCTCTCTACAAAAAAGACAAATTAATACAAATGCTATCAATGGGGTAAATACCTTTTCACTTTGGTAAACGTATAAAGCTAGAGCCCAGGAGAGTGTTGCAAAAGAAAGAGCATAAGGCTTGCGTAAACCTAGAAAAAAGAAATATATCCCAATAACATTAAATGCTAAACCTATATTTGATTCAAATGCTATACGGGAAAACTGAATATGCCAAGGAGAAATCGCTAATAATAATGCTGCAAATAAGGCAATATGCGTACGGTATACATCTGTCAATTCTTTTTTTACAGTATTTCTTAGAAATAACTCCATAACAAGTGCATAAGTGATGAGAACTGTTAGAACTCCAAAAATTGCAGAAGGTAAACGGACAGCAAAAGCACTTAAACCGAAAAGGGTTATTGAAGGAATAGCTAAATATGAATAAAGAGCAGGTTTATAATCATCATATGATCGTAATATGATAGGAAACGGTTTACCGTATTCATCCTTTCCTGTCTCACGAATTGAATATGCATTATATCCTAGAGCCACTTCATCCCAATTAGGTGAAGGAGGGACTTCACCTAAATGCCATAAACGAAGAACAGCTGCAAGAAAAATAATGATAAAAAGAAATATGTATTTTTTCATAATGTATAGGCAACTAGACTCGTCTCGCTATTCAATAAATAAAATGTGTTTAGAATATGGGCATGCTCTGGTACATTGTTTTTGACATCTATGTATAGTATTTTCTGTTTATTATCTCCTGATAACAATCTGATGTTTTTTGCAAAGTAATATTTTCCAAACGATTTCACATGCGCGAAACCTAATGCCTCTCGTTCAACTTTAGCTTGCTTTCTAAAAAGTTGTGGATTGTACTTAGTATAAAAAAGAACATAGGCATATGGTCTTCCAAGACTATCTGTAAAATAAACTTTGTTATATTTAGACTCGTTTTTCGTTATATAACTAATAGCTTCTTTATAACCATATTGCCACTCACCAGAGTAATCTCTTGAGTAATGAACATAATAATCATAAACATAATATAAAAAATTAAAAATGAAAAATAAAATAAAACAGGCGGCTACTAAATTTTTAAGTTTAATATTTGCTATTTGATATTTACTATTTGATATTTTCGTTAAGACATGAATGAAACCATATGCCGTGAATATCTGAAATGTAGGTAATACTGTTTCGATCCGTAATGCATGCGGCGTTTCCCGTGCTGTAGCGGCAGGAATAATACCAAGAAGAAGCCACAACGGTATAAACCACCAATATCCTTCTTTTCGACGTAAAAGCATAAGGATTCCAAAAATAAGAAATGGCAGTTCCCAGATATATAATTGTCCTACATCTTGAGTAGAAAATTTAGGATTCCCATCTCCAGAAATAAAGAGGAATTTTGGATTAAGATTATCGAAATAATGTCGCAAATATTCCACTGCAAATGCTAAACGTCTATTATGAATAAACTTTGACCACCAAACATTATTATCTTGCAACATCTGGTCATTTGTACGGTAAATAACTGCAATATCAGAAAAGATATTAACTTCATTAAACCGAAGTTTAGCTTGGGGAGATAATAGAAAAGGTAAAATAGGAAGTAATAAAGTAACAAAAATAGCACCAGCTAATACTGAAACTTTTTTTATTTTCTTTATGCTATTCCAAGTGCCAATTACTAAAACAAACAGTAATAATGGGACAACAATTCGTGCAGTATTAAATGTATAAAAAGATAATACAAAAGAACAAGCTGATAACAAAAGTAACCAAGGCGTATTTCTAATCCCTTTGTAATAGAGCCAAACACCAGAAATAATGAAAAAAGATGAAACATTTGCTTCAAATGCAGCACGAGAGAGATTAATATGCCAAGGTGAGATCGCTAACAAAAAAGCTGTACATAAGGCATATATATTTTTCCTTTCAGAAGAGTAAAAAATTTCTTTAACAAGAAAGAAAGTTACAAAAACAGTAAATGTACCGAAAAATGCTGAAGGAAACCGGGTGGCAAATTCGTTAAGCCCAAAAATTTTTACTGGCAAAATAGTAAGATACGCGTATACAGGAGGTTTAAAATCACCAAATGACTCCAGAAATGAATACGGCAGAAATTTCCCAAATTCATCTTTCCCGTCAATACCTAATGAGTATGCATTATATCCCCAGGCAACTTCATCCCATGTTAAAGAAGGAGGATTTACGTCTATCTTATAGAAACGTAAAAAAAGTGCCAGTATGGTTATACATAATAACCAAAAAAAACTATTTTTTGTTAGTTGCATAATACATCCTCCATTCAACAAGATTATCAGATGATTTAATAATACTGTTTGGTTTTATTGGACTATTACACGGTTCTTTTACTATATAAATAGTATCATGAGGAATCTCAGCATGTGTTTCGTTGTCAAATTGCTTACAAACTGGCAAAAAACGAACATTGTCAATTTGAAAAGGTTTATTTTTTAAAGCATATTGCATTTTACTCGGATCGGTCTGTGTATAAAATCCATAATGCAGTAGCTGAATGGAATTAGTATTATATGCGATAATCTTTTTATCTTTTTGTTGTTGGACAAATAAAGTAAAATCTTTTGCTCCTTTAGAATAATATTTCGAACCATATCTCATCCATTCAAAGTAATACTGCGTTAAATATCCACCAATAAAATAAACGTAAGATGTAAAAATCAACGTATACACTAATAAAGCATATTTACCTTTCGCAAATACGTGAACTGCATATATTCCTGCCCCAATACAAACAGCGAGCCAAGGCAGTAAGAAACTAGAACGAATTGTATACGTAAAAGGAACTCCACCTAGAGCAGAAGGTAAAGGCCCAATAAGGATAAATAATAATAGTAGTGTCCATGCTTTTCTTTTATATAAAAATAAATAGAGAAATCCTATTAGTAGGAAAATAACATCAATATAATAAAATTGTCCCCTAAACCATACCGAGAAAATGCCACTTCCTTCTTGATTGAGAAATAAGTGTTGGGGTGAAAGCGCATATAAATAATGGTCAAAAAATATTTTACCCCAATATGTCGCTTTATTATGATACATGCGCTTTAAAAACTCTGGGGCCTGGGAAGCTCTTCGCTCTAACTCTACTGCCTCTGCTACATTCCCTTGTTGGAAAAAGAATGGAGTAGAACCGTATTGAGAGGCACCTTGAAATTTACTTAATAAGGAAAAAGATATGAAGCAAAAGAATATAAGAGAAATAGTTGCAACTTTTCGTTTATTACTCGTGTTTTTCCGCGCAAACCAAAGAAGAGAAAATACTATAGGAATAAGAATCAGTTTCGTCCCGCTATAGCTATAAAACGCAAGCACAAAGGAACAAAAAGAAAAAACAAATACTACAAAGCGTTTTGTAGCTATTAAAAACAAATAAATACCTAAAAGAAAAAATAATAGTGCCATTGAACCTTCATAAGCAAAACGTGATAGCTGTATATGCCATGCGGAAAACGTAAGAACTGCCATCGATAACAATGCAATAGTATCGTTTTCTGTAATTTTTTTCGTTATTTTATAGAGGAGAACTATAGATATAACTCCAGAAAGTGCAAATAAAAGTCGGGAAGAGAACATTGTTAAGCCAGCTATACCTACGACAGGACTAACTAAGTATATTGGAACTGGATTAAATGCGAAATCATCAATAACAAAAGCTAACGGTAAATACTTACCATACAAGTCTTTCCCTGTATGCCAAATGCTATACGCTGTATAAGAAAGTCTTATTTCATCGTCACTCATACTTATCGGGATCTGATCTAGCTTGTATAAACGAAGAAATGCTGCAAAGAAAAGCACTAGAAAAAATAAACTTTTTTTAGCGTTCATAAGAGATAAAAATTTTTGCTTTATATATGTGTAATCGTAAAAGAACGAAAAGAAATAAAACCCAGAATGTTTGAAGGAGAAACTTTATTCCTGCTTTATACTTTATAGAAGACGCTTCAGAGAAATAACGAACTGGGACAGGATATTCTGCAACCTTAAAGTCTGAAGCTATCGCCGAGATCATCAATTCCTGATCGAAAACAAAATCATTCGAGAAAAAATCAATCGGTAATGTTTGTAATACTTTAGCAGAATATGCACGAAAACCACTTAAATGTTCAGTAAAATTAACCCCTAAGATAATATTTTCGATAAGACTTACTAATCTATTTACGAAATATTTAACTCTAGGCATTCCACCAGCTAATGCTTCTTTTCTAGTACGAATTCTACTGCCAAACATAATATCGAATCTTCCCTGTTCGATAGGCCGTATTAACTCAGCTGTCAAAGTACTATCATATTGATAATCTGGGTGGAGCATAATAATAATGTCAGCTTTTCGTTTTAAAGCTTCTTTATAGCATGTTTTTTGATTTCCACCATATCCAAGATTTTTCTTATGTTCAATGACAGTGATTCCCAATCTTTTGGCAACCTCTACAGTCTTATCTTTACTTGCATCATCAACCAGAATAACTTCATCAACTACCTGTGGAGGAATATCTTTGTAAGTACGCTCAAGTGTATCTGCAGCGTTATATGCAGGCATCACTACGATAACTTTCTTTTTCAACTTTCTTTGCGTTTCCATTCTTTTCTATAACTCTTCTGGTAATATGATATCATAAACATGCATAAAAACTGATTGTACATGGATAGAAAAAAAGCGATTATTTTCCTTTTCTGTTGTATTTCTCTCTTCATTTTCTGGAAATTTTTCCTGTTCGGTCTTCTTCCATTTCCGGGAAATTTTTTGTTAGCCTGGTTTGAACCATGGAAAAGCAGTAATTTCCAAAATAATGCTATTACATTAGCTCATAAGCCTGTAGCTGATGATGTATTTCGGCAAATATTTCCATTTAAAGTCTTAGCTATGGATCTCATAAAAGGAGGCAGCATGCCACTCTGGAATCCTTATAATGGCGCTGGACAACCATTATTTGCAACAATAAATATAGGGTTTCTCGATCCTTTTAATATATTGTATTTTTTTCTTCCAAATGAATATGCATGGAGTATATATATTATTCTACAGCCATTTTTAATAGGATACTTTACATATTTATATGCTAAAAAAATTTCGTTAAGTACAACTGCTGCTTTTTTTTCAGCTATTACTTTCGTTTTTTCAGGGTTTACAATTGCCCGACTTATTTTCGGTATGTACGGTTTAGCTATTGCTATACTTCCTCTTTTACTGTATTTTTTAGAGTCATTTATTCAGAATAAACATTCAAGGAACATCTATTTATTACCCATATTTGTCTTTTTATTAACTGTTATTACTCAACCTCAGATCACATTCTATGTGTTATCTTTTACCTTACTATATGCTCTTATTCGCCTTAGCTCACTTGGGCCAAAAATACATCTAAAACAACTATTTTTTATTATTTCTCTCTATATTCTTGGTATTGGGACCGCATCTATCCAATTATTGCCTACATATGAACTATATAAATATTCTAATGTGCGGACTGAAACATCAGGAAATATTTTTAATGAGTTCTTATTACCTTTTAATAATCTTATTGCAATCATTATTCCAAATTATTTTGGTAACCTTGGAACATATAATTACTGGGGGAAAGGAGATTATGTCCAAACAGTTAATTCAATTGGAATAATTTCCTGCTTTTTTATTTTTATATCTTTATTCGGCATAGTAAAACAAAAAAGCATTTTCAAGAATTTTTATGTTTTAGCCATTATTGTAACTATAGCCATGACACTCGATTGGTTACCTGCACGTATCGTATCATCTCTTCCAATTCCACTTATTTCGACAGGTGTTCCGTCTCGGATTTTTATGCTTACTACGTTTTCTGGAGCGATTCTTGCAGGAATAGGTTATCAAGAATGGTTAGAAAAGAAAAGAGTTAACATGTATAGCTTTATCTCATATACGACAATAATTTTCATAATACTTTTTTACACGTTATTTCTTCTCTTTTCTAAAAAGCCCTGTCCTTCACAATTTATTCCGCAATGTTATGACATTAGTTTACGTAATACATTACTGCAGCTGGCTGTGTTTCTTCCAGTAGCATTTGCATTATTTTTTTTTCAGCGTTTACATAATAAATTAAAACATGCTCTACCCATTGGGATTATTCTGCTTGTTATATTTCTGGGATTATATAATAGCGAAAAGTATCTACCGTTTTCCCCTCGAGATTCTGTTCTTCCTGAAATTCCTCTTCTTTCAGCACTTTTTAACAATACAAGAGACGGTAGAGTATTTGGATTAGGTGGTGGTACAATTCCGACGAATTTTGCTACTCATTTTCGATTTTATGATCCCCAATACTATCATCCACTATACATTACGCGCTATCGGGAGTTACTTGAGTTTGCAAATACAGGAGAATTAAAAGAGATATTACCACGTGGTGATGCAAACATAAGAAATGATATTGCTATAAAAGAAAAACCAGAATTAAAAAAATCAAGGAATACATTACTCTCTATCTTAAGTGTAAAATATCTGATATATAAAAATACAGAAACTTTATTAGAAAAAGAAAAAATTGTTTGGAGAGACAATACGTGGACTGTTGTAGAGAATCAGAAAGCTTTACCACGGGCATATTTAGTAACTTCATACGAAATAAAGAAAAATAAAAAAGATATATTAGAACGGCTATTTAATCCAAGCTTTGCTGTTACAGAAAGTGTTATTTTAGAAAACAATCCAGGTTTTAAATCGCATAAGGGTGTTAATAAAAGAACTTCTAGAACCGTAAAAATAGATACATATAGAGAGAATGAAGTTTTCTTACAAGTAGTTACAGACACCAATGCCTTGCTTGTACTAACAGATAACTATTATCCTGGCTGGAAAGCATATGTAGATGGAAGAGAAACAAAAGTATTTCGCGCCAATTATACTTTCCGTGCAATTGTAATACCTTCTGGTTCACACCTAGTAGAATTTAAATATGAGCCGAAATCTTTAATGATTGGTTTTATCTTTTCTATTACCGCCATCTGTAGTTATTTGGCTTGGCTCTTCTGGCCAAAAATAAGCAGTAAGAAAAATTAGAGAAATATATGCTATGTGGCTATTGTTAAAATAGCGCGAAAAATACCAAAAAATAAACAAAAATATTCCATACGATGCGATAACACTTTTTAATGTTTTTTCTTTATTAATAAATTTTAGAAGAATTAAAAGAACGGGAAATCCGAATAAAAGTTGCCAGATAATGAATGGATAATAAGAAAATTTATTTGAAATAATTCCTAACTCCACAAGACTACTACCAAATCCATATCCTGAGATGGGATAACTATGCTGAATACTACCATTTAAGTATCCAATAGTGCTGTCATAAAAAGCCTTCCAATCCCATACAGCAAAAGGAAATATTATTAAACTACATATTAAGAAAAAACCTAGTAATGATTTAAAAATATACTTTACATTTTTTTCTAAGACGAAGTATATATAGAATACATAAAATGGAAAAATGAACCAGGATGATTGTTTCGTAGCAAAAGATGCAGCCATAAACATGCCACTTAATAACATTTTTTTCTTATGAAGAAGATATAAACTTAAAAAAAGAAAAGTAAACATAAAAATATCTGAGCGTCCTTCTAATGTATAAGGAAGCATGGCGGGATGAAATGCAAGTAAAATGATAAATAACCGTCTCTTCTCGAAATCTTTTACCAAATGGTATGCAAAACCTAGTAAACCGAAAAAAAGAAGGAAAAGCGGTATCCTGGCATCGAAATATCCGATGAGTCTATTCGATACGAAATAAAAAGGAAGAGGAAAAAGAAGATAAAACGGTTCCATCACGAAATGGTATAAAGCCGGATTTACCTCTTTATCAGAATAATGCCATTGTTCCAAAAAGGTTCCAAAATATGTCTCTTTGTAAGGATTCTTCCCGTCAAGAAAGTAACGCATGGCTGCCTCTTGCTGAAGTATAATATCATGGACTTGGTAAATAGGATGGATTTTATGTCTAGTTATAACAGCCGATGAAAAAGCTCCCCCAATCACTATGACAATAGTTAGTATTAATACTTTATCTTTTCGAAAATTAAAAACTTTTTCATTAGTTTTTATGAAATCTAGTAACAAATATAGTAATAAGAAAAAAAATATTATGCTAAAGTACCAATATTGAGTTGCAAATGGGCTTATTCTATAGCTCATGATAAAAGGTATAACAAGAATCATGAGAAGAATTGAATCAAACCGTAAAGATTTCATATTATTTTTGCCAATCTTGTGTTGATCGGTACACTTCACTTGGATTCATAAAAGCATATCCTGCTTTTTGTAACTGCGCTGAAGAACTCGCATTCATGTCCCATAATTCAAATCGCATTTTATTTCCTTTAATCATTTTATGAAATTTTTTATCTTCTGATGATATTCCAAAACTTACTCTATATCCCGAATCGTCAATTTTATCTTTATGATATAAGTAATAAACAAGTGGTAAACTATAACTTCCTGAGTAATATTTATAGTCAAACATTGTAAATTTTTTATTAGGATAATTGTTAACTAATACATCTGCCCAATGTCCTGCTTCCTCGGACATTCGATTTGTTGCTCGCTGTATATGATCCACAGATAGCATAAAGCTCATTAATACAATCACCACTGTTAGTAGAAGTCCAATGATGAATCTAAATCGCAGAAAATAATATACGGCCCGAGCTGTAATAAGTAAAACAAAAGGATGAAGAAACACTAAGTAACTCTGAAATAAAGGAGTTCTAACATATCGCAGATATATCACAGAGATTGCACATGTCAGAAATATAACATACCATTCTTTTTTTACTTTCTTCTTTAATGCGTGCCAAATAACAAGAAACGGTGTACCAAAAAAGAACAGATAGCCTATCATTATATTGCCACCTATAATAAAAGACCAATTTTCTGGCCAAAAATTACCAATATATGTTAACCATCGCCTGCCTAACTGATCATAAGAAATTTTATGTTTATTAAAAAACTGATACGTGATAATGTTTTTTGTATTATAAAAGCCATGATTTATCTCATACATTAGTAGAGGAACAAGTGGTAATAATATTCCCAAAAAAAGAAAAAGTATATTTTTTCTTGTAGGTAATTTTCCAGCTAATACTAATGTCAGAACAAGCGGAAGAAAAACCATAACCCCCTGCAAATGTATTGTAGCAGCAGTAGATGTGCTAAAACCCATAATAAAAATCCATACAGGTTTTTTTGTTTTAACGTACAGATATCCAGACCAAAGCGTTAACAAAGAAAAAAGTGCCAGAGGAGATTGATTAGTTAAGTTTGTTCCTTGTGTAATTTGTGCTGTCGATACTGCAGTAAACAAACCAACAAGCAACCCAAAAGATTTTCCTAAAAGTTCCTTACCAAAATAAATCATTCCCAGAACAAATAAAAGATATAACAAAGTAATAAAAATCCATGGCCCATTAACCCAAAAAGGGAATATAAGAATACCAGCCATGATAATCCAGTACCATTGTCCCCCTGTTTGGAACGGTCCAGCAGAAGAGAAACGTCCGAGTATTGGGAGTTTATGTTCTTCTATCGCATACTTTGCGACAATAACATCATATGCTTGGTCATATGCAAAACCCCATCGATCTTCATACCTATAAAAGCGAAGAAATGCTCCTAGCAGAAGAATTATTATTACTCCAGCTGGGAACCAGTATATTTTAATCAGTTTTTTCATTTCATTCAGTAAACCTGTATTTGAAAATTGTCCATAAGGCTATAAGACCGTCTCGGACAGTATGTAATTTTTTTCCTTCTTTATAATTTCTAGGATTTGTTGAAATCGGCACTTCTACTATTTTATATCCTCTCTTCATAAATTTCGCTGTAATTTCAGGCTCCAATTCGAAACTTCTTGAACGCAGCGTTATCCCATCTAGATATTTTTTAGGGAATACTTTATAACCCGTCTCCATATCAGTCACCCATTGACCATATAACACGCTGATTAACAAACTAAGAAATTTATTACCTATATAATGAAGTAAAAAGCGAACAGACCGTTCATCTCTTGAAAAATCCGGCATTCTTTTTAAACGTGTCCCATATACTATTTTTGTTTTACCACTTAAAATCGGTTCAAGCAAACTTGGAATATCTGAGGGATTATATTCTTGATCTGCATCTTGGATTATGATGTATTCACCTGTTGCAGCGTTAATCCCTGTTTTTACAGCTACTCCTTTTCCTTTATTTTTCTCGTGATGAAGTGCAATAACCTCTCTATACTTCTTTTTAAGTTTATCTATTTCTTCGGCAGTATTATCTGAAGATCCATCATTCACGATGATTATTTCTTTTGCATTTTTTCCAAAGTCTACTTTATTCAAATGTTCTACAACCAATCCGATAGTTTTTTCTTCGTTAAATACTGGAATAATAACTGAAATGCTCATCATTTTATGATACTACAATCTCACTATCTTTTTTAATATGGAACTGTTGGGTTTTCCCCCTATACGACAATGCTTGAGGTAATAGGAAAAATGCCTTAAAAAATCCTTTTAATAATAAAACATCACCTCTAAGAAAAGCAGAGAGGATATGGTAAGGCAACCATGCAAGATGTTCGAGTAAAATATTTATATCACTGACGTTTATCCACACGAAAAGAAACTGGTTACGGTAGGCAATTGTAAGAATATCAGCATGAGAATATCGTGTTTTAATTACACCTGATTCATGCTTATGTGTAACAATGCTTTCTTTTTCAAAAAGAACAATATATCCTGCTTTTTGTGCTCTATATGACAAATCAATATCTTCCCAATAAAATGGATTATAAATATCATAAAGCCCACCTAACGATTCCCAAAGTTTCTTATTAAATGCACTACTTCCACCGCTTGCCCAAAGCGTGTTCATTTTATTGATATCTCCTTTTTTGTGTACAAGTAATCCTTTTTGCCAGCTGCCTACCCCCCGTCCACGAAAAACAATATCCCCATTTTCTATACTTTTATCCATGCATCCGACAGCAAAAATTTGTTCGTTACTGAAATGTTTTACAAGAGCTGAAAGAAAATCCTTTTCCGGTGATACATCTGTATTTAAAAGTACGATTATCTCACCATCAGCTGCAGAAACTCCTTTATTAACCGTTGAAGAGAAACCATGATTTTTATTATTCACTAAAGATTTTAGAGTGATTAGTGAACTTTTACGCAACACTATTTGAACCTCCTGGATAAAAGCTACAGAATGATCCTCAGACGCGTCATCAACAATAATAATTTCTCCTTTTTCATTATGATTTTTTAAAAAAGAAGAAAGCGCATCGATAACATCCGGAAGATTTTTCCTTAATAATTCTTCCCCATTATAATTTGGAATGATAATACTCAACCTCATAGTAAATACTAAAAAAGACCAATTATTAAAAGAATTTCACTTTTCCCTTCTGGTACAATAATCCCTCGAAAATTATAATCTGTTCGGAGTATATCAGTATCATATGAAAAATCCGTTTCCTTATTTATTATAAATGCCCTCCATCCAGGATAGTATGTATCTGTTAATACAACGAAACCTTCATTTTCATGATTTTCACTTCTTTCAATATTCGTTTCAATACTAATTTTATTTTCACTGTATTGCAAAACTTTAACTTCTCCCCCTGACCAATTTCTTTCAATAGGTTTCCCTCTCACAATTCTCTTATCTTCCACAATCGCTTCATCTTTTATATTAAAACTTTCATTAAACATTTTTTTAATTGCGTCACTTTTATTTTTTGCGTAAGATGTCTTCTTAACTAAGAAAACTTTAGGTTGTGCTAAGAGGTTTTGATAAATTCTTGTTTCTCCCTCTTGAAAAACTTTTTTCACTTTCGGTGATGAAATATCAGACAAACTCAATATATATTTTACACTAAGTAAGTCAATTACTTTTGAGTTAAAATTATGTGGAGTAATAATACGATTTAACCCAAATGGAGGATTTATATTTGGTTCTCCTCGTTCAGAGGCAGCTATCAATTCAGCGTATCTTCTTAAGTATAAAGGATCGTACCCTTCAATACTTTGTAACTTATAAACTGATGGGAAATTTGGTGGCAATATTCGTGAGTCTAAGGACATAATACGGTAATTCCCAAGATTTTTCTTTAAGAATGAGATCGTTTCCGTCGTGGGATAAAGGTATGCTGCATTTGAAAATGTATTAAATTTCGTATGAAATCTATACAAATCAAACAATGTTATTACAAGCAGAATGATAACAATAGCTTGTTTATATTTAATAGTTACTTTTATATAGAGTAAAAGAAATACACAAAGACTGATAAAAATGAGGGTGGGAAGAATACTATTTCGTTTTGCTGTAGCAAGATAATCAAGAGGAATATGAAACATAGTATTTCCGAGAAAGATAAAAGTCCATAGTAAGATAAACAAAGAACTCATCGCAAGAAGAGGAAGATAGATTCTGGTTTTCTTTTTAAGAAAGTTATCACATCCTAATGCTGCTAATACTGCAAGGGAAAAATCCGTAATGAATAAAAGTCTGGTTGGCTGAGCTGTAGACAAAAAAGGAATATGTAAAAGAAAAATAGACGTAGATAGGAAAGAAGGTAAAGAAAAAATAAGTGAAACAAAAAATAATGTTCCAAAAAAAAATGTTTTTTTATCATATCGAAATAGCAGTGAATATATTGCAAATAATAACGGCAGTAAACTAACATAACCAATAAATTCCCCATAATTCCAAACTCCCCAGTAGTTTAATGTAGACGGATTACCGAAGAAATCTGGTATTACAAATTGAATAAGATGTTGCCATGGTAAAAACCAACCTTCCTTTTGCCATTGAACATCGATATCTCTAGATGATAATCCTATAAACTGAAACGTTTGAATCCAAACAATTGAAGTAAGAAGAAGAATAAAAAAACCGATCCACATGAAAGGTTTATACTTTCGAAAAAAAGAAAAAAAAGTTGATTTAAAAGATATCTGTTCTGGTTTTGTTATTGACCAAATACGAATCCATAAATATACATTACTAATAAGAAAAGAATAAAACCAAATTTGAAGATGTCCTGCAAAGAATTGGGAAGATTCAGCAAAAATTAAAATAATAACCCATTTCCAGGTTATCTTTTCTAATAAATATTCCTTTGCTAAAAGTATTAGGGGAAGCCATAATGCTGTGTGGACAATAGTATTCCATTCTAACCATGCAACATTAAATCCGCAAAAAGCAAAAACAACTCCACCTAAAAAAGACGAAAGCTGCTGAAGGTTAATTTTTCTTAAATAAAAATAAAGAAAGATTCCAGAGAGAAAAGGCTGTAAGAAGACTAAAATGGTCCAGGCGATTTCGAATGGAAAAAAGAAAAATAATACATTTAAAGGATAGAAAGCAGCATTCTGGAGATTTCCTAACAAAGGTGTTCCTGAAAAAGCATATGGATTCCACAGCGGAAGATCTAATTGCTTTAATACATTAATTGTTAATATTCTCCAAGGATACTGCTGTCTAATAGGATCTGTTATGAGAGCGTTTTTAAATGGTATACCTCGTGGATACTCTTTAGCATACACATCTCTATATGGATGATAGAGACCGACAATCGTATCAGAAGCGATAGGCACTTTACCCGAGAGGAATAGCGGATTGAAAAAAATGAAAATGATAAAGAGGAATAGTAAAGGGAATAGTTTCTCTTTCATATAAAAATATCTCTAAGTTCTTTACAAAATCTTTCTTTACTAAAACGCTTTGCAGAATCTATTGCTTCTTCTGAGAAAGATTCCCAAAGTTTCGGATCTTTTATAATTTTGTTTGTTTTTTGCATTAATTCTTCAATCGTATTCCATACATAACCGTTTTTATTATCTTGGACGATTTCTGGTTGGCCACCAGCATTGATAACAATTGGCACATTACCTACACTCATTGCTTCTACTGTTGACATTCCGAAATGTTCGGCACGGTCTGGATGTTTAAAAAGATCTTCTCCATAGCCTGAGGCATGCCAATAAATCTTACTTTTTCTACAATATTTCCAGAAAAAATCTTTATTTGGATTAGATACAAATTCTATTGGATACCCTTTCGCAGAATCTTTTAAAGTATCAAGTTTTTTAAGATCATCTTCCGCTCCGCTGACCAGCAATACTAATGACCAATTCTTTAATCCTTTTTTTACCATCTCTTTAAATACATCGACGAGTATTTCTTGTTTTTTATAACTTGATCCTGCCATTTGTATACCGAATCTTCCAATATTAAGAATAATATTTTCTTTTTTTACTTTTTGTATTTCCTCACCAATAGTTATAGGAGGATATAGAACGTCACTGTTTACTCCGTATTTTTTATCAATGTATTTTTTAGTGTAGAAAGAATTACAAATAATTTTTTTTGTTCTTAATAACTTTATCTTAGTTTTTATTGGATTATTTATTACCCATTCGACAGGTGTTTGAAAATGGAGAATAAGACTACAAGCGATAAGTGGTATACTTCCATCACTTAGAAAAATGATGTAATCATACTTTTGGGATTCAGATAATCGCGAAATAAGAGACGTATCTTGATTAAAAATGTTTTTATGAAATGATATATTTTGTAAATCTATACCGAATTTTCTTATAGCTTCTGTTCTAATAAACTCTTCATCATTCCAAAAAATTGATACGTTATGCTCTGATACTAGACAACTTGCAGCAGTTAACATATATTTTTCCCCACCTGACATTGTGTCCAGATAAGGATCATAGATACCAATTCTCATGATTAAAATTATTTTACCAGGTTTTCTTACACTTGCATATGCGAAGCAAGGCTGGTATGATGAGAAGTATGACTCAACAGCCAAACTATACGCTTATCTATCTTCTCCTCATCTGGGCCTCAATTTGGAAAGGTTTAGCATTATGGCGAGCAGCAAAAGAAGGTAACAAATATTGGTTTATTCCTATGCTCATTTTTAATACTGTAGGGCTTCTTGAGATTATTTATCTCTTTAGATTCGCAAAACACCGCTTAACAGTGCATGAAATTACAGGTTGGTTTAAACATTTAAGAAGAAAATCAAAATAATTCTCTATATATAAACTCCACAGTACTTTTTCCTTTTGGAACTTCTACCGCACGGAATGCATAATCTGCTCTAAAAATCTCTGTCTTTTTACCGTTTAGTGTTGCGAGCCATTGGGGATAAAAGGTATCTGATAAAAACAGTAAAGCCGGAGCCGAACTCTCGACATGAATAGTAACTTTATTTGGCATGTAGCTAACGATTTCGACTTTTCCTACACCAACATGAGTTTTTTCAACACGTAAAGGTTTTTTTTCTAAAAGAAGTGTATTCCTAAAAGAAAAGTCTTTTGAAAAAAGCGTCGCTAGAATATCATGTCCATTTTGCTTAACCACATAGTTATAAAATAATGCCGCTCTAGGCAATGCTGTGTTGTTTCTAAATATCTGGAACTTTTTGTCTTCATAAACTAAGGTGTATTTTTTTTCTTTTTCCCAAATAGGATATGCCCAGACTTGGTTCGTATCTGCCCGAGGATGGAAAAGGATAGTAACCGCTAGTAAATCGATAAGTGTATCCGTATACTTACCTTTACGATCTATCTTCGCGACAGAACGTTCTGCAGGTAACCATGTGCCATCTATTGCATAACGTACCAATTCACCATATCGTTTATTATAAAGAGGATCATACCCTTCTAGAGAACTTAAACCATAATACGTTGTTACTTCAGTACCAAGATTTCCGAAAACTCTCCCATTTCCTATATTTTTTTTCATAGCGGCTATAACAGGAACTTCGGGAAACACGAGTGATCTTGGATCGAATGGCATCCATTTCGATCCAAACCGCAGGCTATCTATAGTTGCTAAAAGAATCAGGATGCTGATGCCGATAGATAATTTTTTAATATTTTTAAAAATATATTCTCCTGCGATAAAAACTGTCAGTATAAACCAAAATACAATGGGAACAATGCTATTCTTTAATGCAAGATTGTTTTTTTCGTCTGGTAATACATGAAAAACTGCTAATGAGAATATAACAATGCTTAATGCTACACCTAAAAAGAAAATAATAAACAATGTTTCTTTTTTCGCATGCCTATTTACATACGCATCCATACCAAAAGCACTTAATATGGCTAATGAAAAACTGCTTAACACAATCATTCGTGATGGAATACTGGTAGCAATAACAGGAATTCCAGATTTAATAAGAAGACTATGTATAGGTGTATCCATCGATAATAATAACGTGATAAAAGCCATGCAGCCAAAAAAAATCGTTTGTTTTTTACCTTTTAATACTGAGACAAGTGCGAAAAAGAAAGGAATGATACCGATAAAAGAAGCCCATTCTGCATAGTTCCCAACCCAATCATTACGTGTAACTGGATTTCCAAAAAAATCTGGTGCTACGATTGTGATTAAATGATCGAAAGGAATGCCACCTCCTGCATGAACTAGTTCACTTCTCACAGATGTACTATATAAACGTATTGTAGGAATCACTTGAAGCAAACTAATGAGTATTCCAATAATGAAAAACATTATTACAAAAAAGTGCAGTTTTTTTTCTTTCTTATTGGTAATTATTTTAAATAGGATAAAACAAAGGGTATATAACGCAAAATATAAACTTGTCTGGAAATGTCCAGAGAAAAAAGATATTGCTATTGTGATTGGAAAGAATAGTAAATACCGTATTTTTTTTGAAGCATAAACTTTTTCAATGCTGTACAGTGCTAAAGGGAGGAAAGCAATCGCCATTGAGAGGGTTCCATATGCCATCCATACTACAATAAATCCACAAAACATATACGATACACTCGCTAATATAGAACCTGCTTTACTTATTTTTAATTCACGTACAAAAAGATATGTCGATAATCCAGCTATAAGGGGTTGTAAAAGAACTGTTAGAGACCATGCATCAATGAAAGGCAGTATGAAATAAAAAAGATTAAAAGGAGAGTAAACCGCTGATTGATAATTACCAACATGAGGATTTCCTGCAAAATTATAAGGATTCCACAAAGGGATAACTCCTTGCTTCATCCATTCGATTGTAAAGTGTTTCCATGGATATATTTGATCGATCACATCCGGCATCGCATTGTTTTTCACAGGGCCTGCCCATTCTTGATAATGTCTCCATGGAGGGAAAAAATTAACTTGATAAGTGGATGGATAAGGCACTAATCCTTGAAAAAAATATGGGAATGAAAAAAGCAGCCAGACGAGCAGTATATAAATAATTGAATAATACCGAAGAAAAAATGTTTTCATGTTGCTTTATTTTGATATTTATTCTGCAATTCCCAAAGTCTTGCATAAGTTATAAATATACTAAATGCTTGATACATACTTTCAATTAATCCTGCTGTTCCGACCTTATATCCTTTTTGCGTTATATAATAATCATAAAATGCTGTTATCATTACGCGTGGAAATCTCCACCACGTCATTTTCGGATGATTCGCATCAAAACGCAGTTGTGCTTCTATAGCAGACCATTGAATTGTTTTTTCAAGCATTGAATAAAGATCTCGATGTGTATAATGCAGTAAAAAACCATCAAGCATATGACTTTCACCTTCGTAATATGGTGTTTCATGAAGCTCTCCACTCCATTCTTTAAAATATTTTTTCTTAAATAACCTATCAAATGATTCTATAACAGGCCATTCGTTATTTCCTAAGTAAAAATTTTTTCTCTTCACTGTATATGCTATTATTTTGCTGTTTCCGTTATTCGCAATATTTTGTTGAATATGTCTCCGCAATACATCATTCACACGTTCATCCGCGTCAACATACAACACCCAGTTACCCCTCGCTTTTTTCATGCCGATATTTCTTAATTCAGAAAAGTTAGTACTTTTTTCTTTATATACTTTCACATTCATTTTCTCTGCAATTTCCGCAGTTCTATCTTCTGAATTATTATCAATAACAATAATTTCATCACAAAAAGAAACTGAATCAATACAATCAGCTATTAGTTGCTCCTCGTTCTTCGCTAAAATTATTGCAGACAATTTATTCATCGCACAGTGCTGTCCAGTATACTGGACATTATATTTCGAAAGTTCCTCTACCAAATTTTCTTAAATAAAAATCAATAACTCCGTTTTTCTGCCATTTCCTTCCATTTACTAAAAGTTGAAAACTCTCTCGCAATAAGGCTATACGAGATCTGTATGGTGCGTATTGCAAACCAAATAATAATCTATTTCTACTTATAAAATAATCCTGCAATATAGACCCCGATCCACCTGCAGAGCCAGCGTTCTCATGCCAAATGATGGATTCAGGTGTATAGTATATTGAAAATCCAGCATTTTTTACACGCTCGCTATAATCTGCATCTTCATAATAGAGAAAATATCGTTCATCTAATATTCCAACCTTTTCTACTACATCTTTTTTAATGAGCATGCAGCATCCTGTCGCGAAACATATACTTTCGATATTCTGATATTGTCCTCTATCTACTTCATCTACACCTCGGTGTTTACCAATTATGTTATTCCAATCCATTGTTCCACCTGCATACCATATTACTTTCCCAAGTTCTTCTTTTTTATATCTATCTTTATGAAACTCTGATCCATTTGAAAAATAGATTTTAGGGCTGACTAAACCTGCATCGTTTTCTTCTGCAGCCTTCAATAAACCTTTTAAGAAATTTTTCTCTACTACTGTGTCGTTATTTAATAAAACAACATAATCTATATCATGTTCTAACGCATAACGTAATGACATATTGTGACCTCCGGAAAAACCAATGTTTTTTTCAACTCTCATTATTTTTATTGGTAATGACTCATGTTTTTTCGGCAACTCAAAGTGTATTTTTGAAGCATTATCGACCACTACTATTTCTAGAGAAATGCCGTCTTTATCAATTTGCTCTAAAGAAGTTAAACACGCTAATGTTTCTTTTTCAGAATTGAATGTAATAAGAGAAATGAGAACCTTTTTCATTATTGAATAGTAATTTTAATTCTCGCTTGATCAATAAAACTCTGATATTTTAAACTAGTCTTCATCTGTACTTGATATACGTTATTTCCTTCATCTAAAGTAATTGGTTGGGATGTTACGAGGGTTGGAGTTCCTCCTTCAATAGAAACTTCAGAAAACCATACAGGATGCTTATCCGTTATATTGAACAACCGAGCATATGCTTTCTGATTCCCTGTAGGAATACGAAGCGATGCTTCAAAAAAAACAGTTTTTATTTTCTTATAATTATTCGTATCTATTGTAGCAGACATACCAGGAACATCTGTCCATTCTTCAGCAGATGAAAATCCAGATCCGAATGGAATAAAAAACTCTTTTACCGTTGAGGTATTTTGAATTGTATTACTGTTTTTCGGAATCGCTTTTAATGCTGACTTTGTGGCGTTTTCAATTGAAGCATATATTTTTGAGATACATGCTGCATCGCAAAGAACACTTGATTCTTCTGTAATAATTTGATCGGATAGTTTTTTCTCTACTTGGGGATTTTCACTGCGGAAAATGGTGTTAGGATCGCTGTCTTTTTTTGTTAGAATAAATAAATCAATATATAAAATATTTGTAATTATCAAAAGGTAGCAAAATAAAGCAAAATAATGACCAAAACGTTTCATATTTCATTATTAACGAGTATACATCTTTCTTTTTAATCGCAAGAATATTTCTCTTAAAATATTTGAAGATCTGTTAAGTGATAATGTAGTAAACCAATATCGCATATCTCTAGACTCTTTTTTTAATTCTTCTTCTACTTCATGTTCAATATTATCTTTCTCAATAAAATTTTTTTGTTCCCAAATGAGAGAAAAAACTACTAAATGATAGGCTGCCATTAATAATGATAATACTAAACCATGTAGACCATCTTTATATCCTTCACGAGCAAAATATCGACTAAAAAACTCATTAAGAGGGAACCGTAAAGCATCAAGATAATTAAATTGATATCCTTTTCGCAAGTATTCAGATGCTTCGTTTGGAGCGTAAATAATAAATGTTTTATGGAGGAATTGCGAGATTGAATCATAGTGCATATGAGTCATAGGATTTTTCAATGTACTTATCTGCCCTTCTACTACAATCTGCTCATGAACATGCCTTTCTTCGAATTTTCCAAAATTTTTTTTAAATAAGCGCAATTGATAATCAGGATACCAACCAGTATGTTCTATCCATTTTCCAAAAATAATATTTTTCCTAGGAATAGAAAAAGCATTGTACTGAAGATTTTCATTAGACAATGTTTCAATAATTTCTTTTTGTAAATCTGGAGTAATTCTCTCATCTGCATCAAGGCTTAGTATCCAGTTGTGTGATGCTTTCGAAAAACCGAAGTTTTTATTTACATTGAGCATCAGATTATTTTTACGCGTATATACTTTCGCACCAAGCTTTTTCGCTATTGCGGCGGTGCTATCTGTTGAGGTGTTATCTATAAGAATAATTTCAGCAGCCCACTGAACTGATTCAATACATTCTCTAATCTTTTTTTCCTCATTAAATGCGGAAATGACAACAGAAACGGATGATGTTTTACTCATTGTTTAAATCGAATTTTTTTAATATCTTGAATGATTTCTTTACCAGCAAGAAAATACATACTTGTGATATATACTGCTGCTCCCATGAGTATAACAAAAAATACAGTCATAATATTTTTCGCCACAACTTGTGCTAATGCCATAATAAATAACCCCATTACGATCGTTCCCGCTAAAGGCTTACTGATTGATTGAAAAAAATGAAAGCGAACGATTTGTTTTACGAGATAAATTGTATATGCAATTGTTAATGTCACAAAAAACGAAGCAATTGCAACCCCATTAAAATCGTAGAATTGAATAAAGAATATCGTTAACCCCCAGGTTAATACTGTCCAAATAACCATAAGCTGAAGCGTTTTTTTTACTTTTCCGTTTGCATCAAGAACATTTACTAAAATCCCGGAAAGAGATGAAACTGCAGCAGCAAGACAGTAGAAAATCAGGCTTAATACTGTCGGTTGCCATTTATGCCATTTTTCATAAAAGGAAAAAAAATACGGCATAATAATCATAACGCCTACAATTGCCGGAAACATAATGCTCGATACATAAAAAAGTGATTTTTCTAGTGATCTCTCAAGATGTTCTTTCTCTCCTTGTAATCGAGCATATGTCGAAAAAATAACTTTAGTTACACTATCTACAACGAATCTATAAACAAAGTAAGCCAACTTTTCAGCAAATCCTATATAACCAACTTTCACACTTCCCAGTGACGCTCCTAAAAATAGCCACAGGAATCTATCTTTAATATTCGCTAATATATTTTTCGCTTGAAATTGAACGCCAAACTTTAAATGGAAAAGTGCTCTTTTTGTGATCTGGAAGCGAACAACCCATGGCGAAATAACATAATAGGCTGGAATTCCTATAAGGCTCGATATAGCAAATGCGAAGGTATAACTTCGTATACCGAAGCCTTGAAGTAAAAGGATAACTAAAATTAAATTAAAGAATAATGATTCAACTATCTGAGGAATAACAAGTTTTTGAAACTGAATTTTTCTTTCTAATAAGATTGATGGTATGAGCTTAAAGGATGAAAGGAACAGTGTAAATGTTAATGATACTAAAAGCCATGTTCCTTCATCTGAGAGTTTATCGGACGAAAAGAAAGCAACAAAATCTTTCGCTTTGTCACGAAAAATAAAAATCAATAAAAAAATAAATCCTGTTACCAAAAATTGAACAGTAAAGACAGTGTTTATTTCTTCTTGTTCAAGTTCTTCTTTTTTTTGTACAAGCGCCGCTCCCAAGCCAAAATCAATGAAAAAACTAATAATTAACTGGATATTTGAAACAATAATAAATGTCCCGAATTCTCCTGCATTCAGATTTGTTGCGACAATAATAAAAGCTGCAAATGATATTAATTGAAGAATAAAAGATCGGGTAACAAGTGCAATTATTCCTTGAACAGTACGTTTCGTAATGGTAGCGATATCCAATTCATCCATACATTTATTTTTTTAATTTTTTCCATGGTTGTGCACGTAAGAGTCTGACCATAACTTGTATATCTCCTGAAATTGTTGACATCAATCTCACAGTTGATCCAGGATTATCAACCCAGTGAACAGGTTCTTCGTAAATCTTATATCCAGCCTTTTCTGCAACAATAAGTAATTCACCATCAAAAAACCATCCATTATCTTTTATATGCGGAATAAGGTTATCTACTACATCTCGTGTTACAGCTTTAAATCCGCATTGGGCGTCGGTGAAATGGGTTCGAAATAATAATTGGATAAACATAAAATTCAATGTTCTAGATATTAATTCACGAATCCAAGTTCTCCCTTCCACTTTCGCACCTTTAGCTAGCCTCGAACCGATAGCTATGTCATATCCGTCTTCAAGAGACTTCAAGATATTCGGCAAATGAATGAGATCTGTCGAAAGATCTAAATCCATATATGCACAGAAATCAGTTTTTGCTTGGCTCCACAGTCTTTTCACTGCCCTCCCTCTTCCTTTTTCCTCAAGACGGAAAAGTTTAATATGCGCATTATGTTTCGCTAAAGTAGCACCAACAATAGGGGTGTTATCTGTTGAGGCATTATCAGCAATAGTAATATTCCAATCATAATCTTTTAGGTTTTTAACACAAAAAGAATGAAGCGTTAAAATGCTTTTTTCGAGTTCTTTTTCTTCATTATAAACAGGCACAGTTATTTCTACAGTTTTTTTCACGTATGTTCCTCGCTTAAATTATTTGCTAAATAAATTCCGTTTTACGGGTAAACCAATTATACCAATAAAAAGCAGCGTAATACCAATTAGACTAACTATATTCCCAAAATATTCGAATGGCGTTGAAACGTATACAAGCTTTAATTCTCCACTTGAAGGTGGAAGAACAAATTCTATTCCTTTATCGGTAGCAGAGTATGAAAGTTTTGTGTTATTGTAAAATACTTGCCAGGCTGGAAAGGGTGTTGTGAGAATTCGTATTTTTGAATCTGTTTTACTTAAAATATTAGCAACCAAAGATGCTGTTTTATTTGTTTTCTCTTGAATTGCAACTTTCCCAGATAAAACAAGAAATTTATCCTGAACTCTATCCCTCGGATCTAATGGTTTCTGAAAGTTCTTAGGTAAATATTCATCAGATATTCTTGATATATTCCAGCGTAGTATGTCTGTACTCACATAATCTTCTGCTGTTTTAGGCTGGACATACTGGGGCTTAAATAATCTTCCATACAGTATATATACTCCTGCTATGACAAATAAAAAAATAGTTACTTCAAATAGTAATTGTTTTGATTTTTCACTATGTAGTACCTGCTTAAATAAAACGATAGATCCCCCAACAAACGAACTAAAAAATGAAATTAGAAGCAGAAACCTCCATGGATATTGAAAAAAAGCTATGATAGGTATCATATTCCATATAAATGAAGAAATATGTAAACTAAAAAATATTCCAACTAAAACACCGAAAAAAGCTAAAACAATGGGTAGCTTTTCGCTTTTTCTTTTTAATACTGGTAATAAACAAAGAGAAAGGATAGTTAATGAAATATGTAATTTTCCTATTCGAAACGACATACCATCAACACAACTAGGAGTTGATCCACCAAATCCCCAATTACTTTCCCATAATTGTTCAGGACAAACGAAATGCAGATTATAATCTGCTTTTCCGCCTATCTGGGATAAAACATTTGTGTATTTCATTTCTGTTAATGCCGGAAGCCAGTAAAATGTAGACAGTAAAATTCCAAGGAGTATAGCAGATAGCGTATATCGCAGAGCGTATAGATTTTTATCTTTTAAAAATACTATGTCGGAAATTAGGATGGTACAAAATATAAATGGCGTGACCATCATCGCTGTTAGATTATGCGAGAGAATAATAGCTGAATAACTTAGGGCTATTACTGTCATCCAACTCCAAACTACTTTTTTATTTCTTCTCTGTATTTTCGATATTTGATTTTTGATATTTGATTTATCAATCCGTATACTGTTGTCTTGGTTTACAAGCACAATTATTTTATAAAGGCCTAGAAATACCGTGGGTATGAATCCATACGCCCAAAGTTCTGCTACATCCCCTCGAACGTAGAGATTAACTGCCGTATAAGGCGCATACACATATAGTAAGCCCGAGATTATTCCGCCCGTAGTTCCCCAAAACTGCTTAGCTAAAAAATACATTGATATACCTGCAAATAATATAGGCAATCCCATCATAAATTTGGTTGCAATAAGGGCATTAAATCCAAGAAAGATAAAAGAAGCGCCGATATAGTAAGCAAAAGGTGCATAAAAATTAAACAGTGGATACCCATAACCGTAACCTAAATCCGCTACCCAACGTACAGGAAACATACCATCTTTTAGAGATTGTGCCATCTGCTGTACTCTCGCAGGCTGCGTGTCATCATGCATTGGAAAAAATCCCGGGATCGTCAAAGGCAAAATTGCAAAAAAAGAAAGAAAAAGTACTAATAAAAAATTGGCTAGTGTCTTTATATGCTGAAGCATATCTTTATTATATACTAAGCAAATAACTGATGTGCTTTAAGAAGGAATTGGATTTAATTTAACTACGTAATACGCAGGTATCCCATCAGGATGACGAATTGTCTTTATGATTTCTGCATTTTTAGGCAGTTTGCATTGGGGCATATCGATATATATGATTCCTTTTTTATAGTGAGTAGCATATTTTTCAGGATCTCCTTCTAATGGACAATAATTCCCAGTAAAGATTACTTTTCCGAAACGGAGGTTTTCTTCTTCTCGAGGAGATCCCATCTTTTTAAAAAGCACTGGATCAAACTTATTATAAAAAAGATGATGAACTAAATTATTATTACCTTGTGTTGTCATTCTGATAGTATCATATGTTTTAGATAATTCATTTACGGTAAAGACGACTTCTTTAGCCGCAGCACTTCTATGCCAAGGTTCATAAATACGTGCATGATAATAATAATTATGAATGAAATAGAAAAAATTATGTGTCAAAAAAAGTAAGAAAACGATTAGTAATATCGGTTTTACTTTTTTATTAGGAATTTGAAAAAATTCATTTATCCCAAATGCCGTAATTGCAAGAAAACCATAAAGCATTAAGCTCGATCGTTGAATGTTTGGAATATCTTCCCAGGTAAGACCAGCTGGTATTGCGGCAACAATAAGCCAAAGAACAGGAATTAAATAAAATGTTTTTTTATTTTTAATTCCTTCCGTAAGTAACACAGAAAAACCGAAAAGAAGAAAAGGAAGATCTATGAGATTTAAATTTCCTGTCCACGGTACTTTATAACGTACAGGCAATCCGTTGTTTACAAAAAGAAAATCACCATCGAAATGCTGAAAATAATTTGTTAAAAAAATTCTACCATAGTAAAAAACTTTATTATGAAAAAATCGAGTTATATAAGGATTTTGATTTCCGTCTTGACCTATCTGCTGCTCTAAATCATGAGTTCCCATCGGAAAATTAAATATACTAACTGTTAAAGGACGAGCTTCTCCTTTACCGACTGAAAAAAGTAAATACAGAATTGCTATAAGAGAAATAAATAAAATAGAAACATACAAGATAATCTTACGACTAACCTTATATTTCTGAAATAACAACAATATGAATGGGATGAGAAACACCGGAACAAAGAACCGTGCTGAATGATAAAAAAGAAAACTTAGAAGAAAAGAAAGAAAGCTTACTACAAAAAATGATGATTTTTCTTTTTTTTGATTTGCTTTAAACATAAAAAGAACACCGAATAATATGAAAAAAGCTGCGATAATTCCTTCTGACGTAGCTCTAGAAATAACTATATGCCAAGGAGAAATTGCTAGTAACCCAGATCCTATAAGTGATATATTCTTATTTTTAAAAATTTCTAAAAGAAAGAAGTAAAAAACAAGTATTGTAGCTGAACCAAATAATGCTGCAGGTAATCTGGTAGAAAGTTCATTCAACCCTAGGAGTGCCACAAAAGGTATATCTATATAGTGATACCCGGGAGGTCTAAAATCACCAAACTGGTCGATCGCGAGAGGTAGAAACGTACCATTTTGATCGTAGCCAGTTTTTAATAAGGAATACGCATTATAACCTATGCTTGCTTCATCTCCATGTATACCCGCAGGCAGATTAGTTAAATCATATATTCTAAGAGTGAACGCGAGTAATAATAACAATGCTAGATACCAGTAGCTAGAAAGAGAGGTGAGTTTTTTTATAATCATGAAAAATATTGATGTGTAAGTATAGTATAATATTTTCTAGCTGTATACAATGCGTTTTTTTCTTATTATTATCCTTTTCGTATCTTTTTTCTTCAGAATATTTCAACTTTCTTCAACTCCCTCCGTTTTACTTGAAAAAGAAGTACTGACTGGATTGCTCGCAAAAGCAATGGTAACGCATGATAAACTGCTCATGAATAATCTTAACCAATTTGCAACGTATATTGCACCGTTGCCGGTATATTTTACTTCTTCTTTTATAACAATATTTGGATTAAATGAATGGTCAGTAAGAATGCCTTCTGCTTTTTTCGGAACATTTACTGTTTTTTTATTTTTTAGTTTACTTAATGAAGTAAAAAAACGAACTTCGCTATTTAGTGAAAACGAAATTTTAATAGCTACTACAATTTATGGTTTGTCTTTTTGGCATATGCAAATATCACGCATTGATATAGGAACAAATGTAGGAATTTTTTTCTTACTTCTTGCTTTCTACTGTTTTATAAAGTTTTTAGATAACGAGAAATTCATTTTAATAACAATTCCTTTACTCATACTCTCAATATATAGTGATTATTCATTTTTTATTCCATCAACTTTACTATTCGTTTTCGGTTTATATTATGTGGCAAAAAAACGCAAAATAAAAATGTTCTCTTCCCTACTTCCTGCTATATTCTTTCTCATTTTACTTCTACCAATAGTTAATAACATTTTTTTATATTATTCTAAAAAAGATGATACAAGTGTTTACTGGGATATTACTCT
Source organism: Candidatus Levyibacteriota bacterium (assembly GCA_041906785.1). Lineage (GTDB taxonomy): Bacteria > Patescibacteriota > Microgenomatia > Levybacterales > UBA12049 > CAYMDS01. Next base: position 59,196 of record JAYRIM010000028.1, on the reverse strand, counting down.
AGAACAAAAAGCAACTAATCGAATTATATATAGCGGAAATACCCTAGCAGCACACATTCTGCATGATAGTACTATTGAAAAAACTAAGTTATATCTATCACGTTTTACTGATTATATTGAACCTCGCTCATTATTTTTCAACTGGGATAAAAATGTAGATTCTTTGAATCCATATACAGGATTATTTTCTCCAATCGAGCTTGTTTTTCTAATTCTTGGTTTATTTTACATCAGCAGAAATAGACAAAAACTAATGCTTTGTCTACTGTTATTTTTTATACTTACAATATTCCCCTTTACTATTAACAAAAGTTCTCCAAATATGCTTATAACTTCACTTTTCATACCATTATTTGCAGTTTTTATTTCAAAGAGTTTGAATTTCTACATGTCTTTTTTAGAAAAAAATAGCAAAATGATAATTCTTCCTTTTATTATAATTTCCTATATATATTTTCTCGGAAGATTTTCATATATGTATTTTTTAAAATATCCGGCAGATGAAAATATCCAAGTTAAATATATACAAGCATTCTCATATATTGAAACTCATGCAAAAAATGCTGGGATTGTTTACGTTACGGATGTAACATTTGGGAAAAACATTTTCTTATATTTCCTATTCTATGAAAAATCACACATACAATCCTGGAAAACAACGAAAATTACCCAAGAAATATCTATAAATAACAAAAAATATATTTTCTTAACTGAGACTCCTAAAATATATAGTGTTAATACTCTTTATATACAACCTACTAAAAATAGTCCTAATGAAGCTAAACTAATACATCAAACAGAAGGAAAAGACGATAGAGCTATTAGTATATTTACATTATAAAAAATGAAATACACTATTTTGATTTTTTCTCTCATAATTTTCATTGCAACTTTTCTGAGAATTTGGCATCTAAGCGGTGTGCCAATAACTCCAAACTGGGATGAAGTCTCATTGGGATACAATGCATATTCTATTTTATTAACTGGTAAAGATGAGTATGGAGAACTACTTCCACTTTCAATCCGATCGTTTAATGACTATAAACCACCAATGTATGTGTATGCAGCAATACCTTCTATCGCTTTTTTTGGGTTAAATGCTTTTGCTGTAAGATTTCCTTCTGTCATTATGGGTGTGCTCGCAGTAATAGGAACCTTTTTTTTAACAAGAGAACTATTATTATTAGATAGAAGCAATAAACATGCGCTATCTATAAGTCTTCTTGCATCTTTTCTGTTAGCAATATCTCCTTGGCACGTACAATTCTCAAGAGTTGCCTATGAAGCAAATATCGCTTTAAGCTTTACAATTTTCGGACTACTATTTTTCCTTATGGGATTACGGAAATCTATGTATTTTATTCCTAGTGTTATTTTTTATGGACTGGCACTTCATAGCTACCATAGTCAGAAATTGTTTATACCGCTTTTTACTGTTGGATTATGCTTATTGTTTATAAAACAGATAAACATTTCTAAAAAATATTTATGCATATTATTATGCATAATTTTTTTATTTTTAAGTCCTTTTATCTATTTTGTTTCTCAAAACCAATTATATAAAATAACAGGAAGATTTTCTCAAACATCAATATTTAATAATGCAAATTCTAAAACGAATAGCAGCAATACTTATTTCGGAATTAATTATTTACTGTTCGATTTTCCTGTATTAACAAAATTATATGAAATTCCATCAAATTATCTATCGCATTTTTCACCTAAATGGTTATTTATAACTGGAGATAACGATCGTCATCATGCACCGTCAACCGGCTTACTCTATATTTGGGAAGCTCCATTTTTATTCGCCGGATTATTGACACTTCTCTGCCGAAACTCAAAACTCCGGTCTATTCTTTTCTTATGGTTGTTTCTTGCTCCTGTACCTGCCTCATTAACTTCTGAAGTTCCCCATGCAGTACGAACATTGCTTTTTCTACCTTCTTTTCAAATTATTATTGCATTAGGGATATACGTAAGTTTTTTTTATTTTCGAAAATTTTCAATAGCAAAACAGCTAATATTTTTTGCATGGATTACGGTAATAGTAATCTTTCTTTTCTTTCAATATTTTTATTTATATTTTTTCCAAATGAATCATGAAGTTTCGAATGTCTGGCAATTCGGGTATGGAGATGCTGTGAGCTATGTTAATCAACACCGTGAGCAACATAAGAAAGTTGTAGTCTCCACCAAACTAGAACAACCTTACATTTTCTTCCTGTTTTATACACGATATGATCCAAAATCATATCTTTCTAATGGAGGAACACGAAAAACGAATGCATTCGATATTTTCACGTTTAGAGAAATTGATTTGCAGCATGAAGTTCACGATGGAAAGACTCTGTATGTTCTTGCACCTATTGAAATGCCTTCGAACCCCTTACATATTATACGATTTTTTGACTCTAATCCTGCAATCATTTTTTCTGAGTAATTATTTTTTTATCAAAAAGAAACTTTATAAAAAGAATACATAATGAAATGATGCTTAGGAAATCAGCAAAGATTCTTAGGGATGTTTCTTTAAAGATTACTTCAATTTTTTTAGTATGTTCAGGAACATTTATTATCATAGTACCTTGAGGTTGTTTAATTAAAATTTTAATCTCTTTTCCATCTGCATATGCAATCCACCCAGGGTAATAGATTGTATGAATAAGAAATTTTTTTTGTGTCGTATTAGGAAATATCTCAAGTTTATTTGAAGTGTATGTTACCCGTACATTTTCTGTTCCTTCCAATACTTCCACTTTATTAGCAAAATGCGTACGAGGTTCCTGTATCACCCAACGTGGCATATATTCATTTTTTACAGTAGTAGTATCTTCATTAGTAGCATAGTAATCATCAGGAAAATACACATATCTTTTCACCTCTGTAAAAGGAAAACTTATAATTAAAAGAACAAAAAGAAAGATAATAGATGCAATATTTTTCAATCTATCTGAAGTGATTGATAAAAAAGTTGCTACTAAAAATGATGAACATATAATCGTAAGCGAAAGAAACCTAAAAGGAAATTGGATAAATGTGACAGGTAAACTATTCCAAGAAGCACTACTGATTGAACTACTAAAAAAAATACTTAAGGCACCAACAAAAAAAAATAAATAACTCTCTAGAACTATACTAGTTTTTTTTAATTTCTTAATAAAAAAAAGAGGTAAACTTGCAGCTAAAATAAAAGCACCTAAGCCTATCAGTTCTATATTTGCGAAATATCTATTCCATTCAGAGACTTGTGTTTGATGGAATTTAGTAATAGAAAGTTCCAAAATAGCAGGAATCCAGAAAAAGGCAGATAATCCAAAACCGAAAAGAAGTATCCCAATATATTGTAGTAAAGCTCTACTTTGTTCTTTCGACTTTAATATTTTTATTAACATATAAAACACTAAGACAGGTAGAAAAAGAACCGCCAATGTATTATGAGAGAGTATTAAAAATGCTATTCCTAATGAGATTAAGAAAAAATTGTTTCGTTCTATTTGCCAAAGAACAAACGGTAAAACAGCTAATGCCAATAATTCCCCTACAGATCCCCGTTTATATAAATCATATAAATGATAAGGATAGTATAAATAGACTACGGACCCCAGGAGTGCAGAAAGATTATTAAATAATTTCTTTAACCATAAAAAGGTAAAGATTGCTGAACCGAGCATTGAAAAACCAATAATAATTTTAATTGCATTTAGAAAACCAAATCCCAAAATTTTAAATGGTTCTGCCAAATACATAAACCCAGGATAAAGAAAATTTGAAACGGGATAACCATATCCATAGTTTAAGCGACTTAAAAATCGAACAGGGAATTGTCCATCACGAAGTACCTGATGAAATGCACTAAAACGAATAATCATCCATTCCCCATCGTCTGTCTGCAAAAAGCCTGCATGGAATAAAGGAAAGATGGAAGGCAAACTAACTATAATTAATATAAAAAGAAGAATAATTGTTTTTTTCACTTTTTTATAACGGTAAACATAGATTCATTATTATCGAGAATAACCTCCTCGGTTTTATATGCATGTTTAATATTTTCAGGAACTTCTTTTGATAATGAAACTACAATATCACTATTTTCTATATCGTATTCCCAGTTGATATTTCTAAATTCATATCTACCAAAAGATTTCACATGATAAAACCCATCACTTGTCGGAGCATATCGCATCGCTTCTTTTTGATACTGTTCGGGGTCATATGGATCGTAAAAAAGCAGATACATATAATGAGAATATTCAGGGTGACTCATAACAATATGTTTCGAACGGTATTCTGAACTATTGAGAATATTCAGTAATCGTTTATAGCCTACTCCCCAATGTTCTCCTTCGTTTCGGGGAAAATGAACATAATACTGGTCAATATATTTGCCGAAATTAATTGTTAATAAAAAAAATGAGATACAAAATAAACTGAGTACTAATATCTTATTTTTTCTCAAAATAGTAAATACATAATAAAAACCAGAAGCTGTTACGACAGGTAACATTGGAAAAATAGCAAACATTCTATTGCTGTGAGGAGCGTCCTTTGTGACGCTCGGTGCAATAGGTGCTATAAGCAACCATAATATAACAAGATAATGAGAAGGGTTTTTTTTCGTAACAATAAGATAGATAAAGCCTGTAAGGAAAAATAACGATTCTACAATATACATATTGCCAAATCCTTCGATGTTATGTGCATGATTCGTACCTCCCTTTATAAATAGGAACTCAGGAGAAAAGGCGTTAAGATAGTTTTGCATAAAACGTTCTATGCCAAAGTATATTTTATTATGAAAAATTTTTGCTGCAATCGACCCAGGATCTGTATGTTCATTCCGAGGAATTTCTATTTTCGCATGAACTACTGATGGATCTCCGAAAATGCCTATACCAGATATTTTCGTTTTACTTGCTTCAAATAAAGTAAAATACGCAATTATACTAAAGAGGGATGCAAATAATACTATTGCAATAATTGCATATTTGGTTCGTGGAATTTGTTTCCAATACAGAACAACTAAAGATAAAAGTAACAATGTAGTAAATACATGATTTCCTGCATAGGTATAGTATGTTAGGACGAAGAAAAAAGAGCTAGGAATGATTAACCAATCTTTTGTCCGCAAACTACGCAAAAATAACAATGTAGCTAAAGTTACAAAAAAAACGGCTGTATTCGCCTCTGATTCAACGCGCGAGATATGTAGATGCCAGGGAGAAATGGCTAGAAGAAACATTGAAAGAAATGCCAAAAAATAATTATTAAAAAGCTCATATATGAGAAAAAATGTAAGTATAACAGTTCCAACCCCTGCTAATGCAGAAACCAAACGAACACTTACCTCGGTAATACCAAAAACCCCAACCAGAGGAACAGTAGCATAAATATATAAAGGTAGTTTCCAATCACCAAATGACTGGAAAGATACAGGAAAAGGTCTTCCATATTCATCTTTACCAGTTCTCAGGATCGAGTATGCATTATAACCTATCGCTCCCTCGTCTTGGTTAATTCCTGGAGGAACTGTATCTAACCGGAATAAACGTAAAAAAGTTGCAATAACAACTATAGAAAAAAATAATATAAGAAAATCTCTTTTCATAGATCAGTTCCATTATATGATACTTTTTTCTTGAAGAATAGAAATATTGAAGCGATAATCATACTTAACAGAGAGATAACTATTCCAATTTTAAATGAATCAGGATCATATATAAATCGCACAGAGTGTCTACCTGGAGGAACTAACACAGCCCGAAAAGTAAAATCTGCTTTATGAATTACCGTCTCTTTTTCATCGATAAACGCTTTCCATCCGGGAAAAAATGTATCGGAGAGAAAAAGTAGACCATCACCAGTATTTTCTGTCTTTATAATTATTTTATTTGGTGAATACGTGCTAATCTCAGCTTTGCCAATAGCAAACTGAGCCTTTTCTCCTAGCGGTTTTTCTAAAAGGATTGTTTTTTGGTAATCAAAATTTTTTGAAAAAAATATTTTTTCGAAGTCCTTTTCATTTTTATATAGTTGATATGAAGATGCAAAAAAAGCTCTTTGTAGAGAATCAACATTCTTATATATTATCCAATTATTATTTTTATATACAATTGGGAATTGTCCTGGAGGAAAACGTTTGGCAGTACTGCCATTTTCTTCTCTATCAAGAATATATGAAACTCCTAAAAGATTCATAACTTTTATACGATAGGTATTCTCTGTGAAATCCTCATCACCAAATCCAGGTGCAAGCATCGCATCTGAACGTGTTTCAGTAGTAAACCGATTAGGAAAAGCTCCATCTCTCGATAACGCTATAAATTCCCCGTACGACTTAGGATATAACGGATCATAGCCGTCAGGTGAAAAATTATGATAATACGTACCAAAGTTAGCTTGGATATTTGCAGCGCCATATCCATAAAATCGCGAAGTAGCTGCTGTACTTTGTAAATATGTAAATATTTCGTTTTTAGGAAAAATTAATGGTTCAGGTACAAAAGGATTAAACTTATGAAAATTTCGAAAACTTTCACCTAATGAAATAAACAGTAATACCAAAAAAAATATTTTTTTATATCGTAAAAAGAATGAAGATATGAATACCAAAATAAACGCAAAAAATAATATTGCCGATATTAAAAGAAAATTTCGTATTGTGATTGATAATTGTTCAGGTAAGAGTGAATCAACTATCCCAGTTTTTGCAAACGTAAGATACATCCAGATTCCGAGAAAAAATAACGGTAATTGAGAAAAGCGTTTTAAAAAGATTTTAACAGTTTGTTTTTCTCGTAACCATAAATCTACTCCAAAACCGCTTAATAAAGCTGTGGAAAAAACAATGAGAAATAAGGAGAGCGTTGGTGAGCTTGCAGAAAAAAATGGAATTGGAAAAGCATACAGTACCCATGTAAATGGTGAATGTACAGTAAGAAGAAGAATAATAATAGTAGTAATGAAAAAAAGCTGAATATAACCACGTCTTTTAGTAAATAATGCATAAAAAGCAAAAAAAGATGGAATAATTCCAATTGAAAACATTTTTCCGATATATGTATCTGAAATATAATAATTTCTGTTCGCGGGGTTTCCAAAAAAATCAGGAACGAAAGCCATAATAAGCTGCCATGGTTGAATAAGAATTTTTGTTAATAATGTTGAGATATCATGACTACTTCTTGCAGAGAGTAAAGTAAGTTCAATACCGGGTAGTATTTGAAAAGCTGTCAGTCCTAGGGGTAAAAGCAAACAGGTTAATGTAGCTGTTTCATTACGTATATGTTTATGAAGTGATTTCAGTTTCCAAATAAAGTATATGAAGGTAAATAGATAAAGATAAAAAAAGACTTGTGGATGTCCTGCCAAAATCGAAGAGCTGAGAGAGAAAAGTAAAACAAAAGCCCATCGTTTTGTAAAAGCCTTTACAAGATTTTCAATAGACAATAAGATAAGCGGAAGCCAAAGTATTACGTGAACAATCGTATTATATTCAAGCCAAACGATTACGAATGACGAACATACAAAACTAATAGCAGAAAACATGGAACCAAAATGAGATAGACCAATTTCTTTTGCATACAAATACGTAAACCAGAGAGCTAGAAATATTTGTAAAATAATCAAACCTGTCCATGCATAATGTTCAGATAAAATTAAAAAAACGATGTTAAGTGGATAAAAAACAGCGGATTGAAAATTTGCTAATAAAGGCGCTCCCGAAAAATTATATGGATTCCAAAGAGGAATAAAACCTTGTGAGAAAGAAGTAATTCCTAACATTCTCCATGGATACATTTGGCGAAGCGAATCAAAATATTGAGCTTTATTGGGATACGAACCCGGGCTATAACCTACATGTGCGTCATATTTCCATGGAGAATATTCAGCAATTAATAGATCTCCAGGGAACGGTAACAAGCCAAATAAAAAAGTTTTATAAAAAAGAGAAAATACAAATAAACACGAAAAAATAAAACCAAAATATTTACTTCCCATATAGTTTTGAAAAACGTTTCTCTAAGTGTTTATGAAATACAAGAAAAAGTACAAACAGTGAAAAAATCACGGCGGATATTGAATCTGCGATATACCTTATTTTCGTTTCAGTAAATTGTAACCGCACGGCGTGCTTACCTTTCGGTACAGAGAAGACGATTTCTCCTCTGTGATTCGGATCTTGGAATTGTACTGCGTTTGTATGTCTTATTCCGTCAATAGACACCTCCCAACCTGGAAAATATTGTGTATGACTCAATATTGAAAGATCAGTTTTTGCATTAACCGTGAATGTCTGGCAGTGATTTTCTTTAATAAAGTCATTAACAGTGCCCTTTCCGCTGATTATTTCGATTCTTTTTTTCGGATATGATTTTGCTGGACCGGCTGACCAAATAACGTCTGTCTCACCATAATATGTTGTATTAAGAGGGAAATTCCAATAATATGACTCATTCACTTTCTCAAATCCTAAGGAGGGGTTCCAATACCAAATACTTGTTATAACTACTAAAAAAATTGTACCTAAATAAAAGTTTTTCTTTTTAATGAAAGGAATAGAGAAAAGAAAAAAACTTGCTAAAGAAGATGAAAAAACAATAACAGAAAGAAATCTCCATGGAAATTGGAATTGTCTAAGAATACTTATTTCTCCCCATACTATTTTTGAGACAGGTAACATAAAAAATAAAGCTATACCAGTAAGAACCCCTACGAATAAACGGAGAAGTTTTATCGTGTTTTTTTTAACAACTGGAATATCTTGTAAAAGAACTGGAAATAATGCCAAAAGTAAAGCAAAAACATGTAAAAATCCTATTTGCACAGAAATTCCACCCGTTTGCAGAGCTGATGAATTAATAAAATTAGGAAGAAAAAACTGATGTATAGGAGCAAAATGTTCTAAGTAAAGATCTTTCATAAATAAATTACCATAGGTATATTTATGTTCGGCAAGTGCTGGTAACCAGTAATATAAAGAAAGTAGTAACCCAGCAAAAAGTGAAAGGAAACTAATAATTTTATCTCTAAAATTTTTAATAAATAGCAATATAAAAAGGAAGCTTATGCCAAAAAAGATTAAACTTACTGAATTATGTGAAAGAATCAAACATGCTGTAAAAAAAACAGAATGTAAAAAGTATCTTAAAGATCGATACCTCTGCAGTTGTAATAAACTATAGAGAATAAATGGTAGGAAGGAATATGTATATACCTCTCCAAAACTCCCTCGAATAAATAACTCGACAAATCGGAATGTTGCAAATTGATAAAAAACTGCACATAAAAAACCTTTCTTTTCATCTTCAAAAAAAGTTTTAGCGAAAAGATACATTCCCAAACCGGACAGAATATAGCTTACTAAAAGCGTTAGTTTAAAAGCAAAAACTAAACCGCTTCCGAAAAACAGGAAAAATGAGGCAATAATATAAGGCATGTGGTATACGAAGTTAAATAAAGGCATTCCATATCCATAATTTAATTCTCCAGCCCATCGTACAGGTATATGACCTGAGAGTAATGCTTTATAAAAAGCTGCCATTCGCGGCAAGTGAACTAATCCATCATGTGTATGAGGTAATTCCGGACGTAGTAATACCGGTAGAAAAGGAATAAAGGATATGATGATAATAAGGAGATGATTTTTATAGCGAATCATGGGTTAACCTTATAAAGTATTAAATATCTATCGACATCCACTTTTTTATATCTTTTTATTTCTGTTATTGGCCAGGTATCTGGAGCAGCACCCGGGAATTCACATACAACACATGGTTGGTAAAACACAACATATGTGGAGCCTTTCTTCGCTGAATTTAGTAAATCTTTTGGTGGTTGGTGTTCAATTGGCCAAATACCTTTTATAGTAAAACGATCGCTTTCATCTTTCGTATATATTTCATAAGCATATGGCATAAGTCCAAATGTCCCTTGTGTAAAGAGCGTTATATGGTTCCCTCTCTCTTTCTCTTTTAAAAATGCTATTGATTCTTTAATTCCTACTCCTGATGGCCAATCATTATTATATTGGTCTCTATCAGATGCTGGAATAGGCGAATGTGGAAAATCAATTAAAACCATAAGGAATGTCCAGAGAGGAATTAGTAAAAAAGGAATGGTAACTGCTAATCCTATCATTCTATATCTAAATGTAAAAAATAGTTCATGAAGAGAAAATGCAACTAAAGGAAGTAACGACAACGTCATGAAAAAAATATATCTGGGATATAATGTATTTCCGAATAAAGCGAGAGCGAAAAAAGGAACCGTACACCATATTAAGAGAAGCAATTTCTCTTTAAAATATTTTCTTTGTATCACAAATGAAATAACTGTAAGTATTAAAAATGGAAAACTAAAATATCGTATTAACCAATCCCTCATTCCAGCCCAAAGGTTCCCCCAAAAGAAAGTGAATGGATGTTGAAGCCATTCTTTAAAAGGAAAAACAAACAGCGCATTTTTCTGCCCAATAATATAGAAGAACGGTGAAAGCCGGAGAATTGCGTATATGCCATATGTCAGAATTACTGCAATTATGCTCAAGCCTAACCATTTTAAAAACCGCACTATTCGTTTATCATTTTTCCAGTTAAAGAGAATTAATGAGAATGGAAGTAAATACACTGTAAAAAAACCATTTGTTTTATTTAAAACTCCCAACCCGCTAACTATTCCTAGAAGCAGTGCGACATCCAACCGAATATATCTCACCAACAACACAATACAGTATAATCCCCATACGGCGAATGTACCGACTGAACTATCATATAAAGCCATTCTGTCATACACTAAGGCAAACGGGTAAAAAACATATAATACTGACGATATCAAAGCTATCTTATACTTTCTGAAAAGTTCATACGTAAGGAAAAAAAGCCCAATCAATGTGAGAAATCCTGCAAAAACTGAAACGATTCTTCCAGCAAAAAGAGGATCAGAAAAAATTCGAACTGTGAGCATTACGAGCCATGTAAAGAGAGGTTGTTTACCGTCAGTCAGTGAAATAAACCGCCAATTTGCATCTTGTGATCCTACTTGAGCCCATCTGATATAAATAGCTTCATCTGTAAAAATTGGCAGTTGAAGCAATGTAGAGATTCGAATAGTAAAATAAAGAAGTGATAAAAGGAAAAAAATTCCTAACGGCAGATTGTACTTTTTAAGAAAGCGCATATAGGATGATTATACGAAAGGGTGCTAAGAGAAGCAAATGCTCCAGCTTCATGTTTTACTATCTCTTTTTTTCTTATATAGTAGAAAGATTGAGGCAATGCAGAATCCAGTTGATACCAAATAAATGGTTCTCAAATAATCTGGAACAGGTTTATCCCAATTTCCTAAGTAGAGATACGGTACGTAGGTAAGTAACCCACCTATACTAAGAATCATTGCTGGAATCGCATAGAAAACATTCTTTACTACAAGTGCAATAAAAGGCACAACAAAAATCAAATACCATGGTTGAAAATTTCCTGAAAATCGTGAAGCTCCTAAGACTCCTAAAAACATACAAAGAATCAGGGTTCCTATAAAAGCATTCCATGGTATTTTTTCTTTTAGCATCTGCATCACAACAATTGCTAAAAATACAGGGAACATAAAGATGGTGACGAATTTAATACCTATTGATAATAGAAAGAAAATAAACGAAACTATGTAACGCTTTTCAATAAGATAATGCAAGCAAGCTAATGCGAAAAATATCATGATAATATCATGATGAGCAGAAACAAGAGATTCGATAATAACTAGAGGATTAAAAGCAAAGAAAATAATTGTAAGTATCTCTTTCTCTTTATCAATTTTTTCCATAATTTTTCCAAGAAAATAGATGCTTCCTAAATACCCGCATACTGCTAGAATTTTAAAAAGGAAAAGTGTTATTAAAAATATCTGAAACCCTATATAAGAAATAGGAATACTTAAAAGTAACCAAACAGGACCATAAGGATACGTTCTATGTGTCCAATGCATAAAACTGAGCATTGGATCATTTGGAAAATCAAGTGCTTTGTATTGATACGGATTTTTTCCATAAAAAGTGAAAATTTTCGCATCGAAAATATAGTTAAATATGTCGTTTGAAAATGCAGGAAATGAAAAAAAGAGAAGAATGGCAGTGGCGAATATAAGTTTCCATACTAAACTTCTTTCTCTAAAGATAGTTTTTGCATTTTTCAGGAACAAGAAATAAGAAGAAAACATTCCCACTAAAATAACCAAAAATATATATGTTGATAAAGGTCTATCAAAATATCCAATATGCTGAAACCACTGTTGAATACTATAGATAGCGGGATACCTAACTAAGGCAAGACTTAATGAAATTTGAGTGAATGAATAAAGAAATAAAGCTACGAGTGAAAGAATATAAATTAAGACTGTTTTTTTTTGAGAAAAAATTCTCATAATTATGCGTATTTTCCTGTGAGATCGTTTAGTTTAATCCGTATGAGATCTAAAACGCCGTCTATAGAATCACGTAAAGGGCTAACTCTTCTACTCTCAACGTAGAGCCAGCTAACCGGTACTTCTTTTATTTTATAGCCAAGTTTATGTGCTAATAATAATAATTCAACATCGAATCCAGCCTTTACTGCTGAACCTGATATCTTTTTAAACCCTTTATGCATACTTCTTACCTTCTCAAATATATTTTGTGCAGCATCCTTTGAAAATATTTTGAATCCACACTGTGTATCAGTAATCTCAGGAAGACCAACAAGTATCTTTCGAAGTAGAATCATACCCTTATGCATTGCTAATCTAGAAAAGGGATATCCTTCTTTACCAGAGTTCCTTGCCCCAATTGCGATACTATATCCTTCGTCAAAAAATGGTAACAATTTCTTTACCTCTTCTATTGGTGTAGCTTGATCCATATCTGTAAAAAGCACAAGTTCTCCTGTCGCCTCTAATACTCCTTTAGTAACTGCACCTGCTTTTCCTAAATGCTCGCTCGCGATAAGCTTAAAATGTGGGTATTCCTTTATAAATTTTTGTATAAATTCAACACTTCCATCAGTTGACCCATCATCAACTATGATAACTTCGTACGAATATTGTTGTTTTTTGAGAAAATGGTCAACTTTATCGAGGACTCCCTTCCGAAGATTCGCCATTTCATCGTAACACGGAATAACTACTGAAAGGAATGGTTGTTTCATGATTTTTTGAGTCTCGTGACTAGCAGAACTATTATACACCATTATGTTTACTACTAATTATGAACTTCCATAGACGTAGTAAATAATCTATAATGCTAATGAATGTTTAAACGAATATCGCGAAAAGAAGTATATAAAGATAAATGGCTAACCTTTTATCAAGATGAAATAGAGTTTCCAAATGGGGAGAGGAGCACATATGCACTCACAGATCGAAAAGATGGTGTAGGTATCGCTGTCGTAACTACTGATAAACGAATTCTCCTGAATAAAGAATACAGATATGTGATAGATACCTATAGTTGGGAAATTCCTGGGGGTGGAATAGATGAAGGTGAGACTGAAGAAGAAGCTGCAAAGAGAGAATTATATGAAGAGACAGGAATACAAGTAAATAAAATTGAGAGATTGAATTTGTTTTATCCGCTAAACAGTTTCAACTCAGAAAGTGTAACTGTTTTTTTCACGGTAATTGAACCGACATCAATCACTACAGCTAAAACAGAAACTGATGAACAGGTAAGTGAACAGAGATATGTAACATTCACAAATGCGTTGGATATGATAGATAGAGGAGAAATAAATGATGCTATGACAGCAAATGTCATTCAAATAATAGTTAGAAAATTTCGGTCTAGCTCCCCCAGTTTGTGAAAATACCAACTGCAAGCTCCGCCCATAACCAAAGAAACAAAAAACCGATAATTAAACCGATAATAAGTTGATGTTTAGGAAACTTTCTTGCTGCCAATACAAAAGTGCTCCCTGTAACGAACAGAAGAGTTCCCATGACAACAAAATCACTAATTGTCCAATTCACTCTATTGTTAGTTGAGCTACCAGGGTCAGGAAATTGCCAGTTTAATTGCATCGCTAAAAAAGGGATCAATAAAATGAAAGTTGTACCGAATGCAATGTAAAGAAAGATTTTATTTTGCATAATGATATCAGTCCTTTTCGTTTTCATAGTGTTATTTATTTTCTAATTAATAAGAAATAGAATCTTTTTACTTATTAGGTATATTATACAGCATGTTTATATATATAAAGCCGTGAGCTTGTCGAAAAATGACCCAAATATTTCTGAATTGGAACGGAGGTCAAGGTTTTTCTTCGGCTGCAACAATTTTTCTCCTATCCTTTCCAGATCACCAAAGACAAGTAGAATCAACAAAAGCTGAACTATTTAGAATCAAAGAAGTTTATTAGTTTAACAATAATTTCTGTAATTTTATCTATAGATGTAAGTTGAACAGTTAATTCAGTACTGTGGTAGTATGGACCTGGAATAGGTATTCCTAAGTAAAATGTTTTTAGTTTATATCTATTTCCATAAATCCATGTCTCATCCTCTGTCTCTTCAAAGAAGCCATCAATGAAATGAACCTCGTCTGAGAATTTTACTTTTAGTTCATCCCAATATTTTTGAATTCCATATGCATTTGTAATTGATGCAACTTTTCCATTGACATCTTTTTCTAGTATCGTATCAACGACAAACACAAGCGTATCTTTATCTAAGCTTTTTGCTACTGCATCCGCCCCGTCATAATCAAGCTCCTCAAAATTTGTAAAATGAACAGTAACTCCTGTTTTCCTAGATGCTTGGTAGGAAGCAAAAATTCCTGTGAAATTATCAACTAAACCATTTAGGTGTTTATCATTCATTTTTATTGACATAACAGGACGTGCTAAGTCCATATGTGCTGAAAGTATAATTTTCATAGCTTAATTATACTTTATAGATGAGTAAATAGCTAAGAAAAACAAAAGTAATTTCTTGTGATGTGCAAGCTGAACTTACTATCTTCAAGTTTGGCGAAAGATTGTAACCCAAATGTTTTTGAATTAGAACCATCTTCGAAGCACTGTTGAACAATGGAAGCGAGTTATAAATTCAAGCACAGATTATTTTTGACTTAACTACCATAAGATATTAGAATCAACTTAGTGAAGAATGCTTTAATCTTACACGGTGCTGGTAATAACTCACAAGGAAACTGGTTTCCCTGGTTAAAGTCAGAACTTGAAAAGAAAGGCTACAAGACCTGGTCTCCAGATTTACCAAATTCCGATGTTCCTATTCAAAAAGAGTGGTTAGATACAATATTAAATAATAAAGATTGGGAATTAAATAGCGAGTCTGTAATTATTGGTCACTCCGCAGGTGCAACATTAATACTTAGAATTTTAGAAAAATTACCAGAAGGAGTTAAAATTGATAAAGCAATTCTTGTAGCGGGGCCTATTGATAAAGGAAAGTTTTCAGAATTCTTCCAATATAAAGAAGACTTAACAAAAGAACCATGTGATTGGGAGAAGATAAAAGTTTCTTGCAGTCGTTTTGTTTTTGTTGCGTCCGACAACGATCCTTACGACTGTGGAGAACGCCACGCAAAAGTCATGCATGAAAGACTTGGGGGAGAGTTAATAATAAAAGCAGGACAGGGACACTTTAACTTAGAAGTTTCAGAAGATTATAGACAATTTCCACTTATCTTAGAATTTCTTTAAAGATTACAACAAACAATTTTGACTTAGCTTCAAGTGACCAAAATGTTTTTGTATTGGAACGAAGTTGTGGAAGATTGTCTTATGGAAGTGAATGCAGTAAAATATGCTGAATGTTATTTGTGTTCCCTACACAGATAACGAATAACTGAAACGGCCCCATCGTCTAGTGGCCTAGGACGGCAGGTTCTCATCCTGCAAACCCGGATTCGACTTCCGGTGGGGTCACAAGATTATTCTTATTACCCTTCGTTTACCGCTTCTACATGTATCTCTTACCTATATTCATTAATCTCACCTTTATGAATAACAGATCCGTTTTAAAAGACTATGGATATCTTTGGGTTACCCTAATACTTTTTCTTTTTTCGCTAGCTGGACATTGGATAACTGCTTGGTATGCGTATACTGACGAACAAAAAACACATAAACAACCTATTGAAGTAAATCAGTACATTATGGAAACGACTCGGGATACATTTGAAAATTGGCAATCAGAATTTCTTCAATTAATTTGGCAAGTTGCAGGATTATCGTACCTTTGGTATCTCGGTTCTCCACAATCGAAAGAAGGAGATGATCGAAAAGAAGAAAAAATAGATGCATTACTCCGTAGTCTTAAAGGAAAAGAAGGAGAAAAAATTATTGCTACACTCGATAAAAAGTATCCTAAAAAATAATATCAAAAACACTTTTCTGTTCCTGAATCCACCACTGTATTATCTATTGTGATGAATTGCCAATCATAAGAACGTTCATGAAAAGATAAAAAAAGAACTCCATAGTGTTCTGAATCACTAAAAACGCTATTTTGTTGTTTAGCTTTTAAAGCATAAAGGTTTCTTCCTCCAGTTCCAACTATAAATTCCTGAATACCTTTTTCTTTTTCAATATCTCCAGAAGGATTCTGTTTCTCAAACCTTTCATATAGATGATCGTGACCATTTAATACTATTTCAACATTTTTTTCATAAAGCAATCTCCAGATAGCTCGCATGTTTGCATCATTTCCATGCGGCCCAGAAGAGAAAACTGGATGATGCCAATAGGCAATAGTGCAAGTTTCTTTCGTTTTATCTAATTCTTTTTTTACGAATGCGTACTGGGCTGATGAATCGTCGCATCCACCCATAGCCCAACAGTTACTATTTAATGCGAGCAATTTCCAATTTCCTTTTGTAAAACTATAGTATCCTTTATCCCGTTCTCCTGCTTGACCGCTATCAGAACCCATGCCGTTAAAATAGTCGAAATATCCTTTAGCTTTCTGAGTACCATAATCATGATTTCCTGGAACAGGTTTCGTCTTGTTTTTAAAGATCCCCCAGGTTTTATCGTAATAAGTTAAGAAATCATTATATAAACCTGAATCGTATTGCAAATCTCCCAGAGCAAGGACTATATCGGGATTTTTATCTACTATTAATTTGGCAGTTTTATCCTGATAGCACTCTCCTTCTTTTCTTTCGTCATTACATGCAATATCCCCTGCTGCAGCAATTACAATTGGGTAGGACATTTGTTTCATTTCGTTATTGTTTCTATTTGGTAAAATAACTGCCTTCTGTTTAAGAAATATAAAAATTACAATCAAAGATATAAATATAATAAAAAATAGATACTTTTTCATACTTTAATAGATTCTCTTGACATTATTTTTCAATATTTTCCATGCGCTTTTAACATCTTGAAGAATTTCTTGTGGAACTATATCTCCTTTTTTCCCATATAATTGTAGCCGCTTTATTTCTGCCACCATTCTATCAATTAAATCTTGGCTTTCAACGAATGGTTCGTCTGCTGGTACATTTATACATACTATATCTGGGTTTTGCTTTTTAAATGTGGCAAACGCACGTCTTTGGTGAGTAGGTCGTGAAATAAGAATAATCTTTTTAGGATGTAAACCGTTTTTCTCCATAAAAGGAATTGCAAATCTCGCCTCTTCAAGTGTATTTGAACATTCTGGTGTATAGAATAAGCTGTTTTTTGGAATACCAAGTTCTACGAATGTTTTTGCATACATTTTCGCTTCTACATCTTTCCATTCAGGATTTGAAAATGTTCCACGGTTCGAAACAAAAACTATATTTCTACATACTCCAGCTTTATATAATTCAGCTGCTTTAAAAACTGGATATAAAGTGGCACCTCCAAAAAGAAAAATCACATCAGCAGGACAAGTTTTATTTTCAATCCGTAAATAATTCCAAACAGTCTCTAATGCTTCATGAATATTCATAAATGAAATTCTACCACACTAAATTAACCTCAGGGTAGAAATTTTTGAACATCTTTTAAAACCACAGGAGCCAGAGAAGAGAAAAAAGGAGACTTAATTTTATGTGGCAATACTACTGGAATGTATTCAAAAACTGCATTTTTCTGTAGTCCTTTCACGTCTTCTTTGTGTGGTTGTTGTCCTGGAATATACCCTTCCATGAGTCCACTGTCTGAAAGAGGAGTAATAGTATTGTAGAAACTGTATAGAGAAGCACAACCATCATACGCCGGGGTATCATTCGGTTCATGTTCCATAAGATATACGCCGAGAGCCATCCCTCCGACATTCCCCCTTTTTGCTCCTGTAACTCGTACTGTTACTGTATCTTTTTTCGGATCGTACGTAAAAGAAGGATTTGCATGAAGCATTATGTCATTAATCATGGGTGGATTTGTCACATAACGTCTATGGCCTGAAATTTGCTGACCATTTTTATATGCCACTATCTCAGCATTTGAAAAATCTGCAGCAAATGGATATCCAGCACCTGCTCCATGAACTAACACTTCTACAATATTCCTTTCTGTATCTCCACAACTGCTCCCACTAAGTGTGGCAGTTATCACCATAGCGTCATCCTTTTTCTTCGCACCTGAGATAACTATTTTCCCGTTTGTATCGGCAAAAGCCAATTCAGAAAGCTGAAAAGAAAGAAAAATAATATAGAAACAAAAAAAATTTTTAATCATATTATTTATTTGAGGATACTCATTTTCTATAACAATTAACAATATATTTTGACAGAAAAGGCGTAAAGTCCTATAATCTTTGTCATGGATGACCATACAAGAGCTAATATTATAAGAGATGCAATCGGTCTTACCACGAATCGTGGTGTTATTCCTGATGAATATATAACTATGTCTGATAAAGATGTTATTACAATGTATGAGTCAGATGAACCAGGTTTTTCATCATTAATACAGCAAGTCTTAGAAAGCAGATATCCAATTAGAGGATCTTCAGACCCTGTTCCTGAGGACATTCAAGAATGGTGGATGAAAGTATCAGATTTAGTAGATGAAAAATGGCAGAGGGTAGATGAAGCACAAGCAGATTTTAGTGAGTATGCATATAGAGCTGAACAAGAATTCATCGAAGGGATGCGTAAAGGAAAAGAACAAGAATAATTAACTATTAGGAAATTATTACTGGCGTACATTTCCTGCTTCTAAGACCATCCCAGTTCCTGACATTCCAGCGCCGAAACTAAGATAAAGAAATCTTTCTCCAGGAGTAAATCGTTCCATCATTCTGGTAAATGCAAATTGTGAGGTAGAAGCACTCGAGTTACCTTCAGTAACAACCCATGGCCAATTAGTAAAAGACAACCCAGCCTTCTCTAAAGTAGACCTTAATAAATCCCCGACAGGCTTACTAGGATGATGAGCGACAACAGTATTAATATCTCTTGGTTCTATTACACCTCCTGCAACCAAGTTATCATATTCTGTCATAACTCCTGTCCCTAATGCACGACCGAATTTTGCGAACATTATTGCAGTTCCTTTTCCATTCATATCAATTAATCTGCCATTTTGCGGAACGGTCAAATCAATCTTTTCTGTATTACCTTCTTTCTGGATTAATGGACCAGCAGGATCCACGGAATACGTAGGAACTCCTAAGAGGTTTCTTGTATCCCTTTCACTCATAAATGAGCCATTAATATACCGTAAGCTTTGACCTGGAACTAAACTCATTACAGATGCTCCATTGCTAAAAACTGCAAGTGATGAAGGATCTGCCACACGATCATCTAAATTTCTAGCCATACGAGTCATTCCTTCCACTCCAGCTACTAAAACGCGACGACCATTATATGCTCCATCTGCAGATAAAACACGCTGTAGAGCGCGACCAGAACTATTACATGCAGCATAGGTATTCAGCACATCAGCATTAACTAATCCAACTTCATCAGCAAGTAATCTTCCATAATCTTCTACAGGAGGTGTCCCGCAACCCAAACTTAGTGCTTCTACACTCTCTGGTTCCCAACCATTAACTTTCAATAGTAATTTCGTAGACTCAACGACTGTTCTTATTTCCTGTTCTTCAGCCTCTGCATCTGTGAGATCAGGCGAACTGCGAAAGATTGTTTTAAATCCAGAAGGAAAAACATCAACGCCAGTCGCCTCTTTTATTCTCCTTTCAAGATCAGAAGCTAAGAATTCATCACCCCAGCGATTATTTACTGCACATATACCTAATTCTCTGTTTTCCCGTATTTCGGGACGGGACAAATAAAGTCGTTCTTTTTGTTGCCCATTAATAAAAAAACCAAGTTGAAATTCTGGATTCGGCATATAAAATTATCTTCTAAGGCTAGAGAGATTATATAGATATACTAATTTCTAGTAAAGACATAATCTTAGATAATATTTCAGATAAGATATTGTTATCTCTTGCTCTTCAGCTTATAATCCAAATAATATATGAATGAACTAAAAAAACTAACCGATAAAGTAGTTAAATTTCGTAATTTACGAAATTGGAAGCAATTTCATAACCCTAAAGACGTTTCTCTATCTCTTGTCTTAGAAGCTGCAGAAGTCATGGAACATTTCCAGTGGAAAACTAACGATGAAATTGAACAATATATTAAACAACATAGAGAAGCAATCGGAGAAGAACTAGCAGATGTTCTGTTTTATACACTCCTTTTAAGCCACGATCTGAAGATTGATCTTGCAAAAGCGTTTAGTAAGAAGATGCTTAAAAACGAAAAAAAGTATCCTATCGAAAAATCAAAAAACTCGCATAAGAAATATACGGAATTATAATTTTCAGACTTCTTTTATCTTATAGTATTGATTGCCTGGCTCTTCTTTGCTATACTTATTTTTTACTATGAGCGAAAAGGGAAGTATTCCTGCTGGATATTTACTAGCGAGAAATGTTAACCATGTTAGAAGGGAAGCAGTTCGAGTTGCGAAAATGCCAAAATATAGTGAACCTGCAGTCACAACTTGTGAAGCGAATACCCTACCGTGGGAAGAATTTAAAGATAAAATGCAACCTTTTTCTTTAATCTCGAGTAGAGATGGAATAACTGAGTTTGCCTTCACACAGAAGAGTACACCTTGGTCTATTGAAGATGTAAATATGTGGGTGGGAAGCTCTAGAATACCAATTGATGAAATAACAGATTTTTCCACGGTAGCATTAGCTGACTTGTTTACTATACATAGTGAAATTGCAAAACAATTTGCCAGAGAGGGAAGAACATTACAATGGGGTTTTGGTTATAATCCCGAAGACTTCTCTCCAGGTCATCACTCAGTCAAACGATTTCATACACATATTAGAGGATTAGGTAATCCTTTAGATCAGCGAAATGTTGTTACAACTCCCTGGAAAGACAGTACATGGTATGACAGACTGACGAGCATAGAACCTTTTACGCCTATTGCAGCAGATATTCTTGCAAGCTTGCTACAAAAACCAGAGATAGGGCAAGTCTTAGGATGGACTATGCCTACTATCCATCCCAGTGGATACATTGAATACCAAACCCAAGCCATCGCTGATGCTGACTCATATGCAAAGGCATTCAGACAATTATATGAGGACGGCAGAGCTAGTTATGAAACAGTTCGTAATATCTTTACTGACGGTCAGATTGATCCAGATTCTGACAAGTATATTCCTTTACCTACTCAAGAACGAGGCGATAGATTTGAACAGTTCGTTGGGAATAATAATATAGAATTTTCCCCTGAATCATTAAGATTATTAAAATACCTTGCACATAATGTACAACCCGCTTCTACACGTTTAGTAAATGGTACAGCGCACATAACTAATGCTGCAAAAGTACATATTACAAGAGGCTTCGCAGGCGGGTTTATGTTTACGACACATCCAGAAGGTAGAATGACGGCAGATTTCTTTCCAAGAATAATTACAACGACAGGACCAACTAAGAACCTCTATGCTGATGGGGATTTTTATGGATTTACAAAGACTCAGGATAAGCCTACCCAGATGATGAGAGAACAAAATGCAGCTTATGCAAGAAAAATTGCATCAATAGTTTCTACTATAGCACTATGAAAAAATTTCCTGTTTTCGATCCAATTACGCTTGATGTTAAAGATACTGTAGAACGAAAAAAAGTCCATTCAATAGGCCATTGGCATCGTGGTGTTCAAGCTCATCTTGTAAAAAAAACAAAAAAAGGTTTTTCAATATTTATTCAAAGAAGATCAAAACATGTAGATATTAATAAATATAAACTGGATCAGAGCCTAGCTACGCAAATGATTCAAGAAGATGAAGTTAATCTTTATAGAACATTACAAAGAGGGTTAAAAGAGGAATTGAATATCACTGAATATAACGCTAAAATGTTGCCTTTTAATTTTCGAATTATTAAACGGTATGCAAATGATCCATCAGTGGTAAATAAAGAAATACTATCTTTATTTCTAGTTGAATCTTTACAAGAGCCAAATTATTCTCATTGTAAAAAGATTTCTGAAGGATATTGGCTCCCATGGGATGATTTTCTTCGTTTATTTTTTAAAAATACTCAAGAATTTACGAAAACATCTTCGATGTATTTTCAGCACCCAGATATATTAGAGTATATAGAAAAAGCAACGATAGACTTTCTCAGTAATAAACAATTACCAACCTTTAGACATACGAAGAAAATAATTTTTGGTTATTTCCCAGCTATTGGTAAACATCAATATCATCTCGTAGAGAATACTAAAGCTTTACACAAGCTTATTACAATGTACACATAAAAAAACACCTGATCCAGTTCCCCTTCACAAGTGTTTTTTAGAGTAATAAAAAACAAAATTAATAATTATCTTGTCTTCTATCGTCTCTTCGATTATCGAATCTTTGGCCTCCGCCAAAATTTCTTGGACCTCGATCTTCTTGAGGTTTTGCCTCATTGACCTTGATTTGTCTTCCATCGAGTTCTTTCCCATCAAGTTCCATCGCTTTCTTTGCTTCTTCTTCTGAAGCCATTTCTACAAATCCAAATCCTCTTGATCTTCCTGTTTGTCTATCTGTAATAACCTTAGCTGAAACGACAGTACCTGCTTGTGCGAAAAAATTGCCGAGACTTTCATCTGTGGTTGCCCATGCGAGACTTCCTACGAATAATTTAGTACTCATGATAACCTCCTTTCTTTTTCAATTGTGGAAAGCACTGGTTATCGTACTAGGGGAACTTTTATAAATAAAAGATGAACCTAAACTAACACACACAGTCTTATCAACACTAGCCGCAGTATACCATATTGCAGAATGTCAAGCAACAAACACAAGTCTTTATCTAAGTTTTATAAATGTTATACTATATCACAGTGGAACCGAATACTGGGATAGAAACAGGAGAAACTGATCAAAGAGGAGAAGAAAAACCAAAAAAAGGTTTACAGGTAGTTGTTCAGAATCCAGAAGGAATATTCCAAGGACTCTCAACTATAGACAATCATGAAACTTTTAACCTATCAATTCAAAATGATGAAATGAATGACGCTGTATGTTCATTTCTTACCACTACTGTTGATTACCATGACACACCTGAAGAGATTGAAGCAAATTCATATAGCTTTCGTTCTGAAATTCATACAGAAGGGAAAAACGCTTCAATAGCGAAATTTACCCAAGGGTATGTTTCTGATGAACAAACAAAAGAACTGATGTCAACACTCAAACAGAATGGATGTACCGAAATATATCCTTCTGATCACGAATATAAAAGAATAATTTTTTTTAGTTATGCTGGAAATGAATATGCAATCGATCTTCAGTTCCGTGATTACGAAAGTAAGAAAAAATGGGTTGCCGAAAACCTGCAACGAGAGCGATTTGATAGACGCGGAATTGGACACGTTACTCGCAGAAAAGAGAAATTTCTCACTTCGAAAAATGAAAACTTTGATTTTACAAGTCATTATCACGAACAACAAGGAAGGTCAGGAGATCTCGAACAGATGTTTACTGAAGATATAGAAAAATATGCAAAAGCATATGGAATAGCCTTAAAAGGAATATACAATATGTACAGTCAACCAGAACCTGACAAAACACTTACGTTAGTATACAAACCTGAATTAGGAAATCATTTACAAATAATCAAATAACTTAATCTGCGGGGACTGGTTTCGTGGCATGAATTACTGGACGAGATGTATGAATTGACTCTTCTAATCTTTTTTTCTTCACTTTCACAGGTTTCACAAAGGCTAGATCGAGTACTTCGTCCATATGAGAAACAAATTTAAAATCGAGATCTCTAAGAACTTCCTTTGGTACATCTTCCAAATCTTTTTCATTATCTTTTGGCATGATGATCATCTTCAACCCTGCTCGATGCGCTGCGATAATTTTTTCTTTCACTCCACCAATTTCTAATACTTTTCCCCGGAGCGTTACTTCCCCTGTCATTCCGACAGTTCTCTTCACAGGGATTTTTGTCAATGCTGAAGAGATTGCTGTCGTTATGGCAATACCAGCAGATGGTCCATCTTTCGGCGTCGCGCCTTCAGGGACGTGTACATGAACATCAAGTTTCTGATAAAACTTCTCGGACAAACCCAGCTCAGTAGCCCGAGATCGAATATATGACATTGCAGCTTGACATGACTCTTTCATGACATCTCCAAGTTGTCCAGTTAGAATAAGTTGTCCACGCCCTGGCATAAGTGCAACTTCGATAAAAAGAATATCTCCTCCTGCTTCAGTCCATGCTAATCCTGTAGCCTGACCGATTTCGTCTTTTTTCTCAATTAATGTAGCACTATACTTTATAGGGCCAAGGAATGTAGGAATATCTTTCTCTTTTACAATTATTTTTTCTTTTTCTCCTTCTGCAATTCTTTTAGCAACTTTTCGTAATACAGTCGCTATTTTTCTCTCAAGATTTCGGACTCCTGCCTCACGAGTGTAATGTAGAATCATGAATCGTAATGCTTCATCAGTCATCTCTGTCATTTGGTCTTTTAATCCATGAGCTTCCATCTGCTTTTTAATCAGATATTCCTTCGCTATCTTAAACTTTTCGTCTTGGGTATAACCGGCGAATTGAATTATTTCCAAACGATCTCGTAACGCTGGCGGGATAGTATCGAGTACATTCGCTGTCGTAATAAACATTACGTTTGATAAATCAAATGGAACTTCCAGATAATGATCTGAAAACTGCGAATTTTGCTCTGGATCAAGTGCTTCGAGTAATGCAGAAGATGGATCACCACGGAAATCTGTTCCAACTTTATCGATCTCATCAAGCATAAATACTGGATTTTTCGTTTCTGCGTCTTTAATACCCTGAATAATTCGTCCCGGTAAAGCTCCAACATAGGTTCGTCGATGTCCACGAATCTCAGCTTCGTCGCGAATTCCTCCGAGCGAAACGCGGACAAATTTACGACCAAGGGCTCGAGCGATAGATTTACCTATAGATGTTTTACCTACACCAGGTGGACCAGCGAAACAGAGAATCGGTCCTTTTATTTTCCCTGCAAGTTGATTTACCGCAAGATATTCTATAATACGCTCTTTCGCTTTTTGTAAAGCATAATGATCTTCATCGAGTATTTTTTCTGCTGCTTTTATATCATTATTACTTTTACTTTCCTTACTCCATGGTACGCTAATAAGCCAATCGAGGTAGTTTCTGATATATCCTACTTCAGGATTGAATTGATTCATTCCTTGCAGTTTCTTTAATTCTTTTTCGGCTTTTTCGCGAACTTCATCAGGCATTCCAGCTGCTTTAATCTTCTGCATCAACTCTTTCGTATCATCATCACCTTCATTATCGTTTAATTCACGTTGGATAGTCTTCAATCGTTCACGAAGCATTGCTTCTCTAGCACCTTTCTCGAATCTTTCTTGTGTCTTTGAAGCAATTTTCTTCTCGAGTTCAAGCACTTTAATTTCTTTCGCGAGAAGTTCTGTAAGTTTCTGCAAACGTTTCTTAACGTCGGAAATTTCTAGTAATTCCTGGCGTTCTGTAGGTTTTAAGTCCAGTGCGGATGCTATGAGATCAGAAAGTTCTGATGGAGAATTCTCAGACATAATATTCATAAAAACGAGGAAGTCTGCTGATTTACCAAAATTCATTGCGCGTCTAAATTCGTTTGTTAAATGATTACACAGTGCTGTTATTTCAGGGGAAGGTTCAATAATATCGGGAATTTCTTCAACTCGTGCCATTAAGAAAGAATCATGCTGTTCATATGAAAGAATTTTTATACGTGATAAACCTCGCACTTGAGCGTTAATCTCTCCATCAGCACGTATCATGCGTTCTATACGTGAGAGGGTACCAATACTATATAAATCATCTGTCGAAGGATCATTTATGCGAGAGTTTTTTTGTAGAACGAAACAAACTATTCGTTCATGTTGGAAAGAAGATTCGAGAGCTGCTAAACTTTTCGGTCTACCGAATGTTAATACGGAATCTGTATTTGGAAAAATAATGCCGTCCCTTATTGGAATAACTGGAACTATTTTTTGTATTGTTTCTTTTTTTTCCATAAAATATAGTGTAGATAATGAATATTAGCAATCTATCATACGGTTTGCTAATTGTCAAGCATTGAATTCTTTGAGAAAAATTTCAATGCGCAGACCCTGTAGTCCCGCTTAGCGGGATCTAGCAGGGTCAACCCCCTTTATATTTTGGAGATTTTATACCGTATATATAACAAATTAGAATACGTACATATAGTAGCTACATTACAGCCTCTAAAACGTGCCCCTAGGTTAGCACGGATACATTATTTCTTCAAGTCATCAAACTATAGCAAATAGTATCAGGTGTTAGAAAAATATTTTATATATAACGTTTTACTGTGCTAATAAGTGAATCAATGTCAAACGGTTTTTCTAAGACATCATCGGCACCCATTTCTTCCGCGAGTTTTTTCGCATTTGGTTGTGCTGATAAGAGAATGACAGTTGATTGTTTCATCTTTTCACTTTTTTTTACCTTTTTACAAATATCTGCACCTTTATGTCCCCAAATCCATCCATCAAGAAGAATAACAGAAAATAATTCCGTTTCTAAGACTTCATGCAACTCATCTATAGAGGATGGACTACGAACTATAAATCCTGCATCACGAAGTATTGTAGTTGTAACTTCCGCTATTGCTGAATCGTCCTCAACGAGAAGAACATTACTCATGCTATGATCCTAGCATAAATTTTCTATTTCACAAGTGTATTATAATTTCCGAAAGCCTGTGGTAAAAAGGATGAAACTTGCACCACATACAGCAATAAAAAAAGAAATAAGGCTGAATTGCTGAACTGGGATATTTAAAATAATATTTGAGAGGAACCCTGTTATCATCGCTGCAGTGACACTCAATGTGAATGTATTTTTATTTCTTAACGAAGGTTCAAAAATATACGCCAAACCTCCTATTACATTTCCGAAGATAAACCATGTAAGAATATTTGTAAACATACTCATTAGATAACTGTACTGGGTTGCTATGAGAACTAAACTAAAAAAATGTAAGGAAAGAGAAAGAATAAAAGTTCTATGAATTTCATAACTATAATGATAGAGTCTCTGTTAATAACTATAATCAAATAATATTGGATTCTTACTTAGGTTTAACAAACCTTTACACCTTTTTTCACAATCCGAAAGTACAATTTTAGAAATATGATATCACTGCCCCACAAAGACTATGGTATTATTCGATACTGTTCTAAGAAAATTAGTTGTACATATAACACAAAAACGACACTTTTATCTCGTAAAAGTATGTGCGTGGTGTCCAAAGGATTCATATCCTAAATTACATCATTGGCAATCATATACACATGGATTATGTCGTAAACATTACAGCATTTTACAAAAGAATACTTCTAAATCGCTTATGCAATTTGATACTGATAAAATCATTTCGCTTTTGTTTCCACGACAAAAACTAGCATAAGTATTTTATATTTACTGAGCAAAAACTATAATCGCTGCAATTGTTATTGACGTAATAAAAGTTATTAACGCGATAACTGTTGATCGTAACATATATTACTCACCTCCTAAAGCATCTATAGCGAATATACTTCTGTTTTTTATTACAGTTATGAAAAATGTGTAAGAAATAGATAATGACAATCTGTCCCGGCCTTTATCTTATGGAGTGATCTGTAAGGAAGATTGAGAATTATTTTGTATTCTTTGTAATTGTTCTTCTATATGCTTCTCTATTTTTTGTTTTACTTGTTGTTGCGTGTCTCTCATAGCATCTTCTGGTGGGCCACCAATCTTTTTCCATGTCTTCGAATCTTCATCTTTTTTTTCTTCCTTTTCTTCAAAGATTTGAATAGTCTGAGGAACAACCGTAGGTTTCGGAATATAACATACTCTGCTGGGCTCTGTCCCGGCGATAAAATATTCTGTTTTTCCACTCATCCCAGCTTTCGCAAGTAAACCATTATAGCTACAAACAGATCGCTGTGTTATGCCATCTGGAGGAGTAAAAGATTCTACAGGGGAATGCGCAGTGATATGTTCCATAAGAGATTTCCAAATAGGTGCTGCACCGAGTGAACCTGCGACTGAATCCATAGGGGTATTGTCATTATTTCCTACCCAAACACCAACAGCGATACTGGGGGTATATCCTATTGTTAATGCATCTTTATAATCTTCAGCGGTTCCCGTTTTCACTGCAGCAGGTCTTGAGATGGTAAGTGTATTACCGAAAACCTCCATCCTGGCTTGTGTATCTGATAAGATAGAGGAAATAAGAAATGCCACTTCCTGTTCTAATACCTCTTCTGCGATATTTTTTTTCTTAAATATTGTTTTCCCTTCTTTATCTGTAATTTGTAATACTGTGCTAATTGGATGTTTCGTCCCATTATTTGCAAAAGTACTATATGCATTTGTCATTTCAAGTAAGCTTACTTCTCCTGTGCCTAGAACAAGCGATAAACCGTAATCTGAAGGATCTTTTAAAGATGTTATTCCAAGTCTTTTTGCCATTTCCAAACCAGCTGGGATACCTACTTTTTCCATCACTTCCACTGAAGGAACATTTAATGAATTGGCGAGGGCACGCCTGACTAAAACTGTACCTCGGAATGTTCGATCATAATTCTGTGGACGATAGGTACGTTGAAAAACGCTTGCTACATCTCTGAGTGGAGTAGCAGGGGTAATTAAGCGTTCTTCCAACGCAGCTGCATAGATAATAGGTTTAAAAGATGATCCGGGCGAACGAGGTATAGTAGCCATATTTACTTTACCAAAAGAAGTATCGTACCAATTCACACTACCAACGAGTGCCTTCACAGCTCCTGTTTTTGGATCTATAACCACTGCAGCGCCATTAGTGACATGGTTATTTTGTAGCGCAAGAACTTGTTTCTTTACTTCCTCTTCAGCAAATTTTTGCAAATCTAGATCCAGTGTCGTTTTTACTTTAAAACCAGATCGTGAAATTTCTTCTTCTCCATATTCTTTGATTAATGCATCTCGTACCATCAAAGCGAAATGTATACCAACAGAATTAATGTCTTCTTTTCGAGCAGCTAAACGTATGGGTTGATGTATGATCTGATCTTTTTGCTTTTGAGATATATATCCCAAATTTCTCATAGCATTCAAAACGTACTCTTCACGTTTTTTAACTGCTTTTATACGTGCATGTATCGGTGTATATTCTGAAGGTGCTTGGATAATACCTGCAAGCATTGCTGCTTCAGATAATGATAAGTCTTTTGTTTTTTTACCAAAATATATCTGCGCAGCCTGTTCGATTCCAAAGGCCCCTTCGCCAAAATACACAGAATTAAGATACATTTCTAAAATTTCATTTTTCGTATATCTTCTTTCAATTTCTTGTGCTAGAACAATCTCCTGATATTTCCGTAGATAACTTTTTTTTGAGGTAAGAAGCAGATTTTTAACGAGCTGCTGAGTGATAG
The DNA here is from genome assembly GCA_041906785.1 of Candidatus Levyibacteriota bacterium. Classification (GTDB taxonomy): domain Bacteria; phylum Patescibacteriota; class Microgenomatia; order Levybacterales; family UBA12049; genus CAYMDS01. Next base: position 29,295 of record JAYRIM010000028.1, on the reverse strand, counting down.
TAGATCCTCCAAAAACAGACTTTTTATTTTCCAGATTTAACAATATTGAACGGATAATACCTCTAAGGGAAAATCCAGGATGTGAATAAAATTCTTTATCTTCAGCTGAGATAACAGCTTGTTGTAAGTGTTTCGGGATTCTATCGAGAGGCACGAACTCTTTATACCGGGCATCAAAAAAAGTAAAAAAAGGTTTTTCGTTTTTATCGAGCAAAATTAGCCCTGTGTTATTCCTATTCATCAGTCGCTCTTTACTAGAGAGATCTTTAGCGAAATACAGGTATGTAAAAAAAGGAATAAACGAAAGAATAGTTATAATACATAAAAGAATAAGCGCAAAATGAAAACGGAATAATTTTAAAAAACGAGAAAACCTGCTCATAGAAGAACTATGTCTCTACTATAAATTTCTCAAGCTGTAATGATGTAAGATATGGGAAAAAGAAGTGTAAGAGCGCAAGCCAAGTGAAACTTGGCTGAGCTCGCCTGCACACGAACCCCCTTCAACGGGGTGATTGTCGACAGGCGTGTATAGGGAATCAGTTTACAATTGCCAGTTGCCAATTTCCAGTTAATTTCGAATTATTAAATGCATGAACTAGAAACTCGAAACTAATTGGAAAATGGAAATTCGAAATTAGAAAATTTATTTTATTCTTGCGTATGCCGGTACAGGTTGTGGTATAAAAGACGCTATAATTTTTCGAATAAATCGTTTTATCATAACTATATCTACCTCCTTTCGTTAGAAACTCTTAACGAACGCGTAGCAAGTGAGTTTTAGAGTTTCTTACGTCCGCCTAAAATCGCTCTTCGAGCCGCGCTACGAATAGTAGCTAAGGCGAGAAGGAAGATTAGGAGGACTTTCTTGAAAAAGTCTCTGCTTAAAAGTACTTTTCCAAAAAACTACCAATATTTCCATGTCTGGTATTTTTCCTGTAACTGTTCCTTCGTAACACCAACTGCTGCAATCCCTAAACTGCGTTTATATGCTAAATCAAGCAAATCTGCCGCCCAGAGATCACGCTCATATATTCCTGGTGCTCCGAGTACGACAGCGATCATTTTCTTACCTTCACGTTCAGAAACAACAATAGTTGTTTTTCCTGCATCTTCTGTATTACCTATTTTCATACCAATGGTATTCGGATACACACCGATCAAGCCGTTCCAATTGTATAGATCGAATTGCTTATGAAAGCTATCTTCAGGAAGTAAAACATAATCAAGCTTAACAATCTCATGTAGTCGTGGATAGTTTGTTAATGCATAATGAGTAAGAATTGCTAAATCCTCAACACTACTATAATTATCCGGATTATCAAAACCCTGGGGATTAGCAAATGATGAATGCTTTAATCCCAATGCCTGTGCTTTTTCATTCATAGCACGGACGAAAATTCGTTCTCCATATTTTTTATCAATTCCTTCTTTGATGACTTGTACAGCATCATTTGCTGATGTAAGCATAGCTGCTTGAAGAAGTTCATCGAGTGTCAATGACTGGCCAGCTTTAACCCCTATTTTCGTAGGAATCATAGATGCAGCGTGATCAGAAACCTCAAAATGTTCATGTAAATCTGCTAAATCAAGCGCAACAATCGCAGTCATTACTTTCGTTAATGATGCGATAGGTAACTCTGCATCAATATTTTTAGATGCTAAAACCTCTCCACTTTGGAAGTCGACAGCAGCATACGCCGAAGCAGTATCGAACTCTTCTGATGCATTGGCAACAGGAATGATTGAATCTTGTTTATGTAAATGGTATGTATTTTCTTTTTTTTCTAATTTCGGAGTTACTACATCATAGAATACATCTTTATGTTTCGTAAGAGGAGAAATAAGGACAGGTGCCTTTACACCGACTAGGTGTAACATCACAACAGCAAATGTAGCGAATAATGTGCTAAAAAAAATTCTTTTTTGGCGATTGGTTATAGAAACAAACCGAAAATTATTCATAGTTAGTTAATATCTGTATAGTGTTCACCGCTATCTGCAAATTGTTTTGTACCAAAGGACTCTTTTAGTAATGACCAAAGCTCAGTACGTCCCGAATCAAACCCCAGAGCCCACATACCAACGCCTGCTAGTTTTTTTTCTTTTACAAAGTCATATTTAATTTTTAATGATCGTTCATCATCAAGAAAAATCATTCTCCACGTATCAGTCTCTGAAACATAATATGCTTTCCAACCAACTTGGCCTACTTCATCCCATCCTTCTCTTTCCACTGTAATATCATGTTTCGCAATAGCATACGTTTGTGCCATTGGTTGTCCTCTCCATGACCATGATGGACGGGTATCAGCTTTTATTTTCGGTTCACCATAAATAAGATAGTTATAGCCATAATAGGGAACGCCAAGAATCAATTTTTCAGCAGGCATAACTTTTAGAAAATCTTCAACAGCGGTTGATACATCATAACTATACTTTCCTTCTTTATATCCATATAACGGTGCTGTAGGCATCGCAACATCACTACCAGTCACTGCGAAATCATATGCCATCATAAATACTCCGTCTGCATATTTTCCAAGAGCACCTATATCATACAGTTTCGGATGTTTAGCGGATAAAGCATACACTGATACAGTTACCCTACTATCTTTCATCTCGCTATGCATGTTATCAGTTAATTGTTGAATGAAAGAACTAAAACTATTACGATATGATGCTCCAGGATTACCGACATACTCTACATCGACGTTTACACCATCTAGTTTATATGTACGAACTGTATCAATAATTTCTGCAATTGCTGTCTCTTGGGCAGAAGGACTATCGAGGAACTGTTCAATCGTATCATTATCCATGATGGTTACTGTAAGAACAACTCGAGTTCCAGCGTTGTGCGCTTTTTGAAATAAAGCTTGTGCTTTTCTTCCTGAAAAAACTGTATATCCATAATCATCGGTATCTAAAGTACCTTCGCTCGTAATAGGAACTCCAAAATATGCTAGCGTCGTAAGAGTAGAAAAATCAACAGAATCGAGTTTATGGAGTGTCCAATATGGAGCAAATCCGAAAATTTCATACGCTTTTTTTTGAGGTGTATTTTTAACCGGAGTTAACGACGCGACAAGAGGAGAAACAACTTTATAAAGAGGCTTATATGAAACAGCAATAATTAACAAGAGTGCAAATGAAGCAAGAAAGAAAGTAATTATCGACCAAAGTTTTTCAAAAGGAGTTAAAGACGATCGTTTTAAAAAACTATGGATATAAAATAATTGTTTACGTTTTTGAGCAGGTATCCCAAACATACCAAAAATTAATACGAATTAATCCTAATTATTTTACCGTTTAATATTATTCGTATTAATTCGGATGCGAGAATACTTTCCAAACTAATTCTCATCATACGAATTACTACGAATTAAAAGAAAAAGGATGCAACATTTGGATTTATACGTAGTTGTATAACTCATCAATATCCTAGAGTACTAAAATGTTACACGTCGGCATTGTAAAGGAATGGTAAGAACATGTCAAGACCTATATTAAAGTACCCATAAAATAAAGTAAGTAATATGCAAGAATAGCATAATGCTTACACAAATTTTACAATTTCATACATCTTATAGTTGAGTTTTGAGGAAAAATCTTTACGTATGTGCTAGTTACTATTTGTCTACGAATGAAAACCCTCTTGTTTCGCTCAACCTTATAAAAGTCACCACGTAAGAGACAAACCGTAAAGAGCAAAAAATCGTGGATGAGTAACGAATAGTTACTAGCACATGCTGCGTAGTAAGTATATGTAAGGAAAAAGAAAGAAACCCTACTATTCATTGCCTTTATTTATAATCTTGCTATAATATGAACCTATGACCCAGTCGATTTTAGTCGTAGAGGATGATAAAGGACTTCAAAAATACCTTAAAGAACTTCTTCTTGATAATGGATTTGCAGTACAACTTGCTGGTGACGGTATTATTGCATTAGATTATCTTCAAAAAACACAACCTGATCTTGTAGTACTCGATCTCGGCTTACCGAATATGTCTGGTGAAACCGTATGTCTAGAGATAAGAAAAAAATATAAAGATCTCCCTGTCATTATTCTTACAGCACGAGATAGTGTTTCTGATATTGTCCAAGGGTTAAATCTTGGAGCGGACGACTATATAACAAAACCATTTGTAGCAGATGAATTTTTAGCTCGTCTAAAAGCTCGATTGCGTCGCCAAGGAGATGGGGATACTATCCTTAAAGTAGCTGATCTTGAACTGAATAGTAAAACGCTTGAGGTAAAACGATCAGGAAAATTAATTCAGCTAACACCACAGGAATTTAAACTTTTGCAATATCTGATGAATAATAAAGGTAGAATCCTAACTCGTGAAATGATTCTTAATAGAATTTGGCTTTATTCATCTGATGTTGAAACACGTGTTGTTGATGTTTATATGGGTTATTTACGAAAGAAAATTGATAATGGACATGCGAAAAAACTTCTCCACTCCATTCGCGGATTTGGGTATGTTATAAAAGAATAATTAACGCTCACTGTTTTTCTTCTTCAGCATTAAGATCTGAATCCTCACCATAAAATCTTGCAAAGTGTGTATGAATATTGTCAAAAGGCTCAGTATTAGGTACCCAAATTCCTTTAGCAGAATAATTTTTATCTTCATCTGCAACATCATCACCCTCGTCTGTAAAATCTACGCCTAACTCTCTCATTCTTGAAGGAACAAACACTTCAGTATAAAAACTGTGCCGAGAACCAGGATGTCTTTTTAAAAAAGTTATAAATTCTGGGTGATTCACGAGATCTAGTCCGGCTATATTTACACCTGGTTCAAAAAGAAATCGTAAATTAGTAGCTTTCAAATGTATTGCAGTTTTTCCAGGATATTTTAATAATCCCTGCTTAATAAAATCTGCCCAATGGCGTCTGAAGGCCATCTCGTCTCCCCAACTGTCATTTACAACTTTTTCTCTATTATGAACGATAGTGCCTGCATGAATTCCTTGAGATAATAACCATTCATCAATATTAAAATTTGGATCATTAGCATGTTCTTTTAAATATCCTCTAATACGCATTGCTTTGCTTTCTATCTCATCATCTGGCTTAATAGCAAATACCCTTGTATGTCTTTGATCTGCATACATTTGTAAAGCTCTTCTTCCCAAGTCGCTTTCAGTTAGACCCACAACATCCACATAAAGTCCTAAGGCAAAATTTTTCTGTCTTCTCATATAATACGACGCTTGAGTTCTTAGTATTTCATCAATTAACAAATTACTTGCAAGCCTTCTATCATCTTCATTTAAGTCTCTTTTCTCTTTTTCTAGAGCCTCCGCTGCCCAGTTTAAAGCCATTGAGAGCGAAAAATGAACTACTCTAAAATGATAGTCGGATATTCGTGTCTGTCTTCTTAATTCCCTACTAAATTGAGCATCTGACTCGTTAATTTCTGCCATTTGTCCAGCGAGTGTGGTCTTTCCTATGCCTGAAGGTCCCACAAAAAATCTCAAATGCACGCGACTCGGGTGTTCAAGCATAATTGCTTGGTCTGCACGAATAACTTTTTCAATATCTGGCACTCTTCCCAATTCGTTATTTACAAGAATACCTTCATCGAACGAAGATTTTGCTCTCTGCTCTTGATCTAGGGAATGTTTTTGTATAAGACTACCGCTACCATCGCCCAAATCTGGCGATCGATAAAAAAATTCTTTTCCTGCCATAAAAAAAGTTAAACGATAAGTTAAGAAAGATGACTGAATGAAGTTATTCTATCTTCCGTATTTCGCTGCTGGTATCTTTATCTCAATTGTAGTACCTTTTTTTAACTTTGATTTCACATCAATCGATCCACGATGCTGGCGTACAATATTTTCTACAAACAGTAAGCCTATACCCATTCCTTCTTCTCCACTTTCACCTTTATGCTGACCGCTGAATATATGAGGGAGATCTGCCTCATCAATACCTTTTCCTTTATCGAGAATTTTTATTAAATAGAATCTGTTTTTCTTTACGAGAGCCACATCCACATTGGTCTCATTCGCAGAATATTTCAGCGCATTATCGATAACATTATCAAAGACTTTAAGCAGTTTCTCATTATCACCTATAACAGTTCCTTCGTCATTTAGAGCATTTTTAAAATTAATTATTCTGTGAGGAAATCGTTGCTGCACCTCATCAACAGCCTGATTGACTATTGTTGGTAATATACACTCTTGCCATTTAAATTGTAATTGCCCAGCCCGAAGTCTATTCACTTCAAGAAGCTCACGCACGAGACTAGTCAATCGTTTATTTTCATCGTATAACGCTTGTACCCACTTCCCTTCGCTTGTATCTTGCTTTCCCAATTTACTGTGCAATAACTGAATATAACCGCTGATTGATGTAATAGGTGTTCGTAACTCATGTGCTGCCATTGAAATGAACATGTCGCGTATTTCTAAGGCTTTTTTCGTTTCACTATAAAGTTGCGATTTTTTAATCGCGAGTGTGGACATTGATCCAAAAATACGTAAAACATCAATCTGTTTTTTCGTAAAATGTTCTTTTTTTAATGAATGAACAGCGAGTACTCCTATTGAGTCTCCTCTGAATGTTAACGGAATCAAAATAATGGATTTAATACCTTTATCTTTTACAATGGGGTGAATTTTCGCTACGTGTGCGGCATTATTAATGACAAGTTTATTTTCTCTGAACGCTGTCTCAACATTTCCTTTTCTTCGATGTTTAATTTTATAAAAAAAAGGGTCTGATGCATAAACTCGTATTAAAAGATCTTCTGAGTTTTCTTTTCTAAGGAAAATACTACCATGTTCCGCTTCGACTAACTTTATTGCTTCATTAACGACCGAACGGTATGTTTCTTCGGGAGTGATGGATTCAAGAAGCACGAGCCCAGCTTGATTAATCTTTTCGAGAATGCTATCCATAACAGGTCTATTATCCTATAAACAACCCAAAAAACAAGGCTTTTATCTATTTATTTACACATTCTTATCAATTTCTTACGATTTCATTAATTCTTTTTCACTGTCAACACGTATCGTATTCTTAATGCTACAACACAACGCGTTAGAAAAATTAGACGTGTTTTTTAGTCAATATAAGCCTCTTGTTTATAAATCGAGGTCTGTAATTTCCTATGGAATTGATTCAGAATCCAGTGTTTTCTATATAAAAAATGGTTTTTTACGTGTTTTCCGATTATCTGAACAGGGTGAAGAACTTACATTAACTATTCTTAAACCAAAAGATTTTTTTCCTTTAACATATGGAATGACAAATACTTCTCTTACTCACTCCTACTATTTAGAAGCAATTACACAATTAGAATTATGGAAAGTGCATGTCGAACAGTTTCTTGAATATGTAAAATCTGAACCAGAGATATATAAAGAACTTACTCGGAGGGCTCTTATACGATTCGATGGTGTGCTAACAAAAATGGAATATCTCATTTTTTCAAATGCTTACACAAAAATTGCAACAACGCTCCTATCTTGCGCTAAAAAATTTGGAGAGAAACAGGGAGATAGCATCGTAATTCATGTTCCACTTACTCATAAAGACATTGCAACGCTAGTAGGTATAACACGAGAAACCACTTCGCTGGAAATGAAGAAACTCGAAAAACAAGGCTACATTTCTAGAAATGGTAGATTACTAGTCATTAATAACATGCAAAAGCTGGAAGACGAAATACTTCTCCAGACAGGCGGAAAATATCTCCATATCAGCTCAGTATAAATAGTAATTCTTTTTAAGAAACTTGAAGTTATTTCAAACTTTGTCATCCTGAAGCGAAGCTGAAGGATCTTTGAAAAGCTTTGAATATTGAGCTTTTGCTATGAGTTAAAGGAATAGCTCATAGCTAACATCAAAAAGCTATTACAAGATTCTTCTCCGCTAGTTTACAGGTCAGGATGACAAACAGAATTTTGAAATAGGTTCTAGAAAGATAGTCTTTGAAAATAATTAATCTTCGATTGGTTCTTTTATTTCTTTTTTCATTTCATCACTTCCTTCTGCTTGCGAAGTAACTTTCTCTGATTCACTAGTAAACCGTTCTGTCGTTTTTTCTGCCCACTTTTTTGCTTTATCAAATGTTTCTTTTACTATCTTCTGATTTTTTTTATCACTTAATGCGACTACAGCAGCCCCTAATGCAGCACCTACTGCTAAACCAGTTGCTAAACCTGTATTACTATTACTACCTTTCCCTACGGAATCCTTCATATGTTTCACCTCCTTTATATATTAAAGATACACAGAAGCTTATACTCTTCTGAAAGCTCGTGCTCCAAAAAGAACAACGAGTGAACCGGCCACAGCAACGATAAAAGATGTTATATCGAAACCGGCAACACTTATACCGAAGATGACATTGGCTAAAAAACCTCCCACGAGAGCCCCTGCGACACCGAGTAATATCGCGCCTAATACGCCTCCTTCATTTGGAGCTGGATCGATAGCATTTGCTACGATTCCAACGATCAAGCCAAAAAGCATCCAAGAAATAATGTTCATACTGTATTCACCTCCCGTAACAACGAATGTATCCGAATATAAAAAAGTTATTTGTAATCCTAATTAAGTACGCATAATTCCACTTCATTTGGATATATTAGGATTTAATTCGTTGCAATTCGTAATTTAATACTAGAGTTTTTCTTTAAGAGAATAACCAATAACTCGTAAGGAAAGCGAAAGAATAATTTTTATAAAAAAATGAGCTCCTACAGAAGCCCATTTTTAATGAAATAAATTCGTTTCAGCTGCTTTATGCAGCTGAAATGTAACTATTGTTCAGATCTGCTCTGGTGTCGAGCTCTTCCGCCTTTTCGTCCTGCGGCTCGTGCCTCTTCTGACGTCCATTTGTGTGCCGTACCTTTTTTGTGAGCAGTTTTACCGCCTTTACTTGCAATCATGCGTTGCTTATCTTTACTCATTGATGCAAAACCGCGGCTACTTTTACCTTTTTGATCAGCCATATTCTTCCACCTCCTCTCATTAAATACTAATTAATCCGATTCTCTCTATTTTTTGAGACTATTCGCATTAATTCGGATGCGAGCATAGCTTACAAAGTCTATTCTCACCGTACGAATTATTACGAATCTACAGAACAAGAATGCAAAATTCGGATGTATTTGTAGATATACACCTCTACGTTAAGAGAAAGAAAAATAACCGGTAAGGATTCGGAAAGAAATAGATAAGGAAGAGCTGAAAAAACATTTAAACCATTTCTCCTTCAATAACTGAGGTATACGTTTCAAGAATCTTAAGATTTTTCGTGTTTGCACGATAAGCCACATCAGCAAAATCACCAACAACAGGAATAATTCCTAGAAAGAAATCAACCAAAACATTGCCGACCATTTCTATTATCTTTTCCTGGGGTAATTTCAAATGTATTCCTATCCAAACCAGATAGAATGAAATTGCCATAGTAAAAACATCTCCAAAATAAGGAATTGCGCCGATAATTGGATCAAATCCTAAAGAGAATTTACCGATACGAAAGTTATTTTCTAGTAAATGAGTAAGGAATCTGGCTGTTTTAAGATGTGAATCCATATCTGGACAATACTTTACCTGACAGCCATAAAAAACAACAAAGAAATATGTAAGAACTAGGAAAAAATAAAAAACAGGCAATTATGAATGTTATAATTTTATGTATGCATTTTACAAGGAAAGAAAGAGTATTAATAACATTATGCATATCTATCTTTTTTCTTTTATACAATACAATAACTAATTCCTTCCAACCTTCTAAAGTATCTCCTACAGTGATACCTTCTTCTCTTCAATCAAACTATGAAAAATCAAGAGTTAAAAAAGTTATAGATGGAGACACTATCCAGTTAGAGAATGGTAAAAAAGTTCGATATATTGGAATCGATACACCAGAAACTGTAGACCCGAGAAAACAAATACAATGCTATGGAAAAGAAGCTAGTGAAAAAAATAAAGCTCTTGTTCTGGGAAAGGAAATATATCTTGAAAAAGATGTTTCAGAGACAGATCGATATGGAAGACTGCTGCGATATATTTATATAAAGCACGACGATACAGGAAAGCTAGAGATGATTAATGAAAAGCTAGTTCGTGAAGGTTTTGCTTATGCATCTACTTATCCTCCTGATGTAAAGCATCAAAAAATATTTCAAGCAGCAGAGAAAGATGCGAGAGAAAACCAACGAGGCTTATGGCAAAATTGCAAATAATAAGTATATGAATTTATTAACACCCGTGGTACTTGTTACAACTATGTAAACTAGTTGTAACTTGTGATACCTTTTAGTTATGAACCAATTCTCTACTCCGATGATGAAACAATATAGAAAAATAAAAGAAGAATATAAAGATTGTCTTCTCTTTTATCGTATGGGAGATTTTTATGAATTATTCCTTGAAGATGCATATATTGGGGCAAAAATTTTAGATATCACACTGACAGGCAAATCAAACGGAAAAAATGAGAAGATCCCAATGGCAGGGGTTCCATATCATGCAGTAGATAATTATATCCATAAATCAGTAAAGGCTGGATATAAAGTCGCTATATGCGAACAACTAAGTCCACCAACGAAATATGGACTTGTTGAGCGAGCAGTCGTTCGAATAGTTACACCGGGAACTATCTTAGATGATAAAGCACTTGATAAAAAAGAAAATAATTTTATAATTAGTCTTCTTATTGAAGACAAAACTATTTCAATCAGTGCTGCTGATATATCAACAGGCTACTTCCAAACCTCAGAATTTACTACTGAGAATTACCAACAACTCATTATAGATGAAATAGCACGTCTTCATCCTTCCGAATGCATTCTTTCCCCATCTTTATACAACAACTCTGAAATACTGAGTTTATTGAAGTATGAGAAACAGATGAATATATATTGCTACCATGCATGGAATGAATCTACAGACCAATCTGAAGAGTATTTAAAAAAACATTTTGATATTCTATCGCTTGCTCCATTTAATATCGAATCTAAATTAGGTGCGCAAAAAACATCAGCCGCTTTATTAAGTTACTTACAACAGACTCAGAAATCAGCGGTGAAACATATAGATAAAATTCTTTTCGTTACCTCTGAAAATACTATGCAATTAAATAAGGCGAGCATCATTAACCTCGAACTTTTTTCGACAATAAGAGAACATGATGTAAAAGGATCATTATTATCGGTTTTAGATGAGACCATAACAGGCATGGGAGGAAGAATGTTAAGAGAATGGATAAGAAAACCACTGTTAGATGAACATGAAATTAGATTACGTCATAATGCGGTAGACGAACTTATAAAAAATACAGAAACGATGACTAGTATCAGAGAATTCCTTAAGAGGATTGTTGATATCGAACGTCTCTTGTCACGATTGTCTGTAAATCTTGGCAATGCACGAGATTTAAACACCTTACGAGATTCTTTAACTGTTATCCTGCAAATTAAAAATGCGTTGAAAAATATTGATACAGAACTCATGCATGAAATTGAAAAAAATATTTCAGAAGATTTACAGAAAATCATTCATAAAGTTACAAAGACTATCTGTGAAGAACCAAACATCGATATTAAGTCAGGTAATATTATCAATCCTGGAATAGATCAGGAGCTCGATGTCTTAAGAAAAAAGGTTTTTAATAGTAGAGCATGGATAGCCGAACTAGAAAAAACTGAGAGAGAAGAAACAGGAATATCATCTTTAAAAGTACGATATAACAAAGTCTTTGGGTTCTATATAGAAATAAGTAAATCGAATCTTCACGCAGTTCCTAGTAATTATTTTCGGAAACAAACAATAGTGAATGGAGAACGTTTTATTACCCCGGAATTAAAAGAACATGAAAACATCATTCTTCATGCAGAAGAAGAAATTAATAAAAAAGAGTTCGAAATTTTTCAAAAACTTTTAGATTATGTTCTTTCATTTATCCGCGATATACAAAAAGCTGCTATACATGTTGCAATTCTTGACTGTCTAAGTAATTTCGCATACATTTCACAGAAAAACAGGTATATAAAGCCAGAGCTCATAGATACAGGTGAAATTATAATCAAACAAGGACGACATCCTGTCGTTGAAAAACTTCTTCACTCTGATAATCAATTCGTTCCAAATGACATATATCTTGGGGGTACTCAACAAGTACTTATCATTACTGGCCCAAATATGGCTGGCAAATCTGTATTTATTAGACAGGTTGGCCTCATTCTTCTTATGAACCAGATTGGATGCTTTGTACCGGCAGAGGAAGCACGTCTAAGTATCGTTGATAAAATCTTTGTTCGCTCAGGTGCGTCTGATGTTATAACGTCAGGATTGTCTACTTTCATGGTAGAAATGGTTGAGACAGCTCATATTCTAAATTCAGCTACTAAAAATAGTTTAGTTATTATGGATGAAATTGGAAGAGGTACCAGCACATATGATGGTATGAGTATTGCTTGGGCTGTAGCACAACACCTAGTTATAAACGGAGAACAAACGCCAAAAACCTTGTTTGCGACACATTATCACGAATTGCAATCTCTTGAAGAATCCTACCCAAATAAAATCGTAAATTATCAAATGGCAGTTATTGAAGAGGATAATAAACCTATTTTTCTTCATACGATTAAACCTGGAGGGGCATCGAGTAGTTTTGGAATCGCAGTTGCGAAACTGGCTGGCATACCAGAATCTGTAGTCATGCAGGCAGAAAAAAAACTATCTGAAATGGAAAGAAAGACTAGTGAAAAAGATAATGAACAATTTACATCTTTTAGTCAAACGTCCTCTATAATAGAACATGTACTTCTAAAAGAATTACTCGATCTCGATATCCATCAAATGACACCATTGGATGCCTTGAATTTTCTTGCAAAACTAAAAGATCAATTACGATTATCTAAAAATAACATTTCTTTTTTAGAAGCTGACTAGTATGGGAGTGAAAATTATTAATAATACAATATATACAGTAAAAATTGTTGTATATAAAAAAAACTATAAGAACATTCTTTTTCTTATTACTAAAGAACCCGAAGGAGATTACAACTTACCAGGAGGAGCTCAAGATATAACTGACGATTCATTAGAAGAGACAGCACAAAGAGAATTAAAAGAGGAACTTGGTATGAATAATAATTACAAGCTAGTGAAATCTACTATCACACATGAATTTATACACAGTGATAAGAAATCTCCACGATATGGAAAGAAAGGTATCTTACATATTTTTTTAGCAGAGTATATTGGAAATAAAGATCTGAAAGCATCTGATGATCTACTCGCTATTCATTGGATGACCGAAATAGAAGCAATTGAAGTGCTTAAAAAATCGTATAGTTATTTGGAACCATCTTTTAGAAAAGTATTACCAATGATTAAGTAATCTTTCTTGCAATTCCATATTTCCTCTATTATCATAAAACAATTCAAGATATGGGAAAAATTCACAAACTTCCTGATCAAGTAATAGCACAAATTGCTGCTGGAGAAGTTATTGAAAGACCAGCATATGCATTAAAAGAATTGATAGAAAACGCTATCGATGCAAAAGCTGACAGAATTCAAGTTTTCTTAGAACAGTCTGGATTTAAAAAAATCCTTGTCATTGATAATGGTGAAGGAATGGATGAAATCGATCTTAAGGAAAGTTTTAAACATCATACTACAAGTAAAATTACAAATAATATATCTAATATCGAGTCCCTAGGTTTTCGGGGTGAAGCTCTCTCGAGTATTGCAGCTATCAGTACCGTCACCATAAAAAGCAGGGTGAAAAATCTTGAAAGTGGAAACCAAATTGTAATAAAGCAAGGACTCGTTCATGGATTTTTATCTATAGGTACACCATTTGGCACAAGTGTACTAATAGAACAGTTGTTCTCCGGAACTCCAGTGAGAAAGAGGTTTCTAAAAAACATGCGAAGTGAAATGGTATTAAATAATGAGATTTTTTTAAAGACAGTTATAAATTATCCAAATATCCATTTTACGCTTAGCCATAATGGCAGAATACTTTATGATTTTCCAAAAATCCAGCATAACGAGGAACGAATAAAGAAATTGTTAGGTGAAGATATATTTTCAGAATTAATTCCTGTTGACTATAACGATGAAACTATAAAAATAAACGGCTGGATCTCAAAACCAACGATTGTTAGTTCTAATAAAAATAAACAATATATGAGCATAAACAGAAGACAGATAGATGATAAAAAAATAAGCCAATCGGTAAAACAAGGTTACGGCGATTTAATCGATTCACAAACATATCCCATTTTTGTTCTGATGATTACTCTTCCGTACAATCACGTGGATGTTAATATCCATCCACGTAAACAAGAGGTAGCTTTTATTAATCAAGACATAGTTTATAAAATCATTATTCAAAGTGTAGGAAAAGCGTTAACATCTCATAACCTTACTCCTTTTCTACATCAATATTCACATAAGATGTTTAAAACAATGCCAGATCATGCCACTTCGGTATTGCGTGATGAACTTTCGTCATGGGAATGGTTACATATTACAAAAGTTATTCGTTCTTCTCCGGTCATGCAAATTCATAAGACGTATATTGTAGCTAGTACATATAATGGCATTTTACTAATAGACCAGCATGCCGCACATGAGAGAATTGTATATGAAACACTGCGAAAAACATTTATTAAAAAGAAAAAGTATTCTTCACTACATAGTCTAAGTACACCTATTATTTTAGAATTAAGTGTTGATGACTTTCACACTGCAATTCAAAAACAGACAGTATACGAAACATATGGCTTTCATTATAAAGAATTTGGACGAAACGCTATTGCTATAACAGATATTCCAACACTTTTAAAAGATCATAATATTCCTTTTCTATTCCAGGAAATACTCCAAAACATAGAACAATGGACAAAGAAGTCTATTGATTATCAAAGCGAGATGATGTTGCAATTTCTTTCTTGCAGAAGTGCAATAAAAGCGGGGGATATATTAACACAAAGAGAATGTAAAAAACTAATAGAAGAGTTAGATAGGACAGAAAACAATTATACCTGTCCTCATGGGAGACCTACGAAAACAGAACTCTCACTTTCATATATCAATAAACTTTTTAAACGATAAGCCTTTCTTTTGTTCTGTTATGCATTGATGATATTACTAACTGTATCGTAATTAAAATCAGTAATGTAATACCTAACCAAAAGGCGATAATTTTAGCAGAATATAGATCTGATAAGCTTCCAATAAAGAAAGCAAGCAAAACGTACGGAATATTCTTCATCATGTTAAATGTTGAAAGGGTTGTTGCACGATATTTTGAGTCAGTAGAATCGTTAATTGCAATTGATGTAAGATTTAAAAAGATTATCATTAAGCTAACACGTAACAATAATGAGATACCTCCGACTATTTTGCCTGCAAAAGGTGAAATGATAAACGTCAATGTAGTTAAAATGCCTACAAGAATCATCGCTTTTCTAAGATGAAATTTTCTTCTGATCTGAGGTGTCAATTGTGAGGAAACTGAAGAGATAAGGAAAATGACAGCCCAGAATATTCCTATTTCATTTGGAGGATAACCGAATTCAACTCCTAAAAAAGAATTAATCATTTCATCCGAAATAACGATGACAACACCGATTGATAAAAGTAATAGTGTCTGTTCAGCAATTTTAGTTGTTCTAAAAAGAATTTTAAGCCCGTGTTTCATTTGAAGTAAAAAGTTTTTGACATTAAATTTCTCTGAGTCTATCTGTGGTTCTATAAGAAAATATGAAGTTATCATAGCTGAAATATAGCCAAATCCTGCGGCTATGTATGGTAGATTTGGACTAAAAATGTACATGAATCCACCTGCAATTCCACATAATGAAGGTGTGACTAAGCTGATGGTCCCTGTTTTTGCAATAACCTTATCATATTCAGTTTCTTTTTTTTGTTCCTTCAGTGAATCATATACTAATGCCTCAAAAGTTCCAGAAAAGAAAGAAGCACCTATCCCAGCTATAAAAACACCTATGATACTCGTTAACAACGTAGGATAAAAAGCAAGAATAAATATACCAAATGCTTGCAAAAAGAACGAAAGAACTAAACAGTTCCTTTTGCCTATTAAATCTGCAATTGCTCCGGTAGGAATTTCACTAACAGTCATCGCAATAATTAAAGAAGTTTCTATCAATCCTATACCTCCGTAGTTTGTAAATCTAAGATAATAAAATACCCATAAACCGAGCCAAAACCATGTATATCGAAAAAAACAGATGAGATAAGCAAGTTTTATATTTCTAGCCATGCTTGCAGTATATCAAAAAGAAGAGTTAGTAATTGTGTTTATTAATAATGTATTCTGCGAGATTGTAGATTGCTGTTCTTTTCCATTAATTTAATTTCTATAAAAGAAAGGAGAGTATCTATCCCATTACCTGTTTTTACTGAAAGAAATACTGGATTCATGTCAGTAAATTCCTTTGATAAAAACTTTCTCTTATTATCTTCTATAAGATCAATCTTATTAAATACATATATTCTCTTTTTAGTAGTTAAACCCATCTGGTAGAGTACATCTTCTACAATAAGTATTTTATTCTCCAAATCTGGATCTGAAGCATCTATAATAAAAAGCAATAACTCAGAACTGATTGTTTCCTGCAATGTTGACCGAAAAGCATCTATTAATTCTGTTGGTAAATTTCGTATAAAACCAATAGTATCTGAAAAAAGAATTCCCTTTTTTGATCGAGGTAAAATCCCTTTTCCAACCGCGCTATCTAATGTAACGAATAGAGCGTCTTCAACACGTTTACTTTTACCTGTTAATATATTAAAAAGAGAAGTCTTACCCGCATTTGTATACCCAATTAAAGAAACTGTTTTTAAACCTATCCGTTCTCTATGTTGTAGTTGTCTCTCTTTTTCAATGGAAAGTTTATTTAACTTATATTTAACTTTTTTCATTTGTTCACGCCAGTGCCGTTTCATTAATTCAGTATTCGTTTCTCCAACTCCCCTCGTACCTATTCCACCTGTCTGCCGAGAAAGCTCCATTCCCATCCCATATATACGCGGACCCATATGTCTCATAGCTGCAAGTTCGATTTGTAATTTTGCCTCTGCTGTATGTGCATGTTTTGCAAATATCTGTAAGATAAGATCGATTCTATCCCATACCTCTATATTCGGTTTTCTTTTAAGAAAGTTTTTTTTCATTTCATAGATCTGGCTCGGTTTGACAATTGCATTAAGAACAACAATAGATATGTTTTTTTTCACTATGATATCTAGTGCTTCACGTATCTTTCCTTCTCCAATATAGCTTCCTTTATCATGTATCTCTCTGCGTTGGATAAGTACTTCAGTTAACTCTGCACCATATGTCTCTAATAACGCTTTTGTTTCTTGCAAATCTTGTAATGCCATCTCATCACTGACAGATTTGGGAATAATACTTATAAGAAGTACGCCTTGGCGGACAATGCTCATGTATAATTAGACTATTTACCGTATAATACATAAATCACAAAGCAAGTTCAATTGGAAATATTACTCATGTTCAACCTGACATCACAAATATTTTTTATTGTTTTCTTGACTGCATTTTTTATTTTTATAATTGGAGTCATTTTTTTACTTCAAGGCCCACCTTATGTTCCTACAGACGATAAAACTTTACAAGATTTTTTAACTATTATTAAGAAACGTAAAAAAAAGAAGATAATCGATCTTGGCTCAGGTGATGGAAAAATTGTGATAGCGCTAGCGAAAGCAGGTTATGAAGTGACAGGAGTTGAAATTAATCCCCTCCTTGTTTATAAATCCAGAAAACTTATACAGAAATATGGCTTACAGAAAAAGGCAACAATAAGGTGGAGAAACTTCTGGGGTGCAAATATTTCAGAATATGACACAATAATTATCTACGGTATTAAACATATTATGAAAAAGCTCGGAAATAAATTAAATAAAAATGCAAAAAAGAATACGTTAATCTTAACTAATTTTTTCGTTTTCCCCGGGTGGAAAGAAATTGGAAAAAAGAACAAAGTGAGAGTATATATTAAAAGATAATTACGACAAATATTGCTGTAAAGCAGCTTCTGCCACGTCGTAAAATTTCACGACTCCTAACATGTGACGATCGTTATCAGTGACTGGTAATAAACTTAGCTTATAGCGGATCATTCGCTTGAATACAATTTCCTGCGGTGTGCTTAAATGAACTACGATAACATTTTGTTTCATTAGATGCAATAATGGCGTATCTGGCGTATTCACTAAAAGATCAACTGCTTTAACTACACCTACAAGCTGAAACGCATCATTAATAATATAAATGTAGGGTAGGATAGAGTGAAGTCCTCTGTCTTGTTTTATAATTTCTATTGCTTGCTTCACTAACACTTTTGACGAAATTGCTAAATAATCAGTTGAAATTAGGCCTCCAATTGGAGTTCTTGCTAATTTAATAAGATCCTGCAATTGCTTTCTCTTATCAGGAGTTAAATTTGACAGTATTCCATTTCTTTTATCTTTAGTAAGTGTTAATAATATATCAACTGCTTCATCAGGATCTATCAACTCAATTAATCTTGCTGACTTTTCAGCTGAGAATTTCCTAAATAAAGCAGCCTGATAACTCGTATTCAAATCATTAATTACTTCAATTGCATACCGCTCATCAAGACTATTTAATATTCGTCGTACATTTTTAATGGTGGTTTTTTCTAGATAATCAGCAAGATCTTCTGGATGCATTTTCCCCATTTTCTCTGAAACATTTTTAAGTTGAACTTTTCCACGTGAGAGCTCAAGTGGTTGAATATCAGCCCACGAAAGAAAATGCGGATGCGACTCAACATGAAATAATTTATACAATGGACGAAAAATATCTTCTAACCCTAATCTTCGAAGAATCCCCCGTAACCCAATGTCTACACCCGAAACATAGTAAAGAGGCTTCTCAGCCCCTTTTCCTTCTATAGTAATGTCATTTACTCGAATGACTTTATGTCCTTCAACATCAATAATTTGTTTATCGAGAAGGTTACGTACAATTGAAAGTTCATTTTCTGATTTATCTATGTTTTTAAATTCTTTTGAAATAGTAATAACTTCAGTGATTTTTTTTAAAGAATCATTTGAAATAGTTAGAAAAATATTATTTGTTTGTTTAACAGATAGTTTTGTTATGAGAGGTGTTTCTGACGCGAGGAAGTAAAGATCGTCTAAAATGCCAACCAACCTGCCTTCTTCTGTAAAGACCTTTTTCTGTTTTAACTGAGAGAAATATAACATGATTCCAGTTTAAACGGAAACACGCGAGGAATTGTAAAGAGAAAACTTTAAAAAAAAATTTTAAATAATAAGAGCAATTTCAATTTTCTGAATGTTATTCCTCATGCGCACCATCTGCATTCTACGGCTTTTTTAGAGTTTTTGTCAAGAATAGAAACAAATCTATTTTCATAATTTTATTTGGGAATTAAACTAAATATAACAGCAATAACACCAGCCAAAACAATAATAAGTGCAGCAGAAATAGCTATATAATTATAGATTCTTCCATTTTTATACTTACCTACTAAATCTGGATTATTTGCAAATTTTATAAGGAAATAAAAGAAAATTGGAAGAAGTAATGCATTCAAAGATTGTGTATATACAACAATTGTAAATAACGGAAAGTAAGGTGTCATAACTAATGCAGCAGAGATAAGAAGATTTAAAAGAAAAATTGTATAGAATATTTTTCCCTTTTTGTAAGGCTCGTCTAATGATCCAGTGTATCCAAAAAATTCTGAAAAAGCATACGCAGAAGAAAGCGCTACAATAATCATTCCAATAACAGCTGCATTAACTAATCCGATTGCAAAAAGAGTACCGGCCAATTCTCCAGCTGCTGGTTTAATAGCCAAAGCTGCTTGTTCTCCTGAAGATAAAGGAATTCTATGAGTAAATAATGTAGCAGCTGTCGCAACTATAATAAAAAAAGTGAAAAAATTTGAGAGAAACGCACCTAAAGCAGCTTCAAGCTTAGCAAAACCCAATTTCTCAATAGGAACGTTTTTATCTTTCATATAACTCTGAACGAAGAATTGACCCCAAGGAGTTATCGTAGTACCTAGCACTGCAATGGAAGTTATTAAATATTCTCTAGAAAAAACTGCATTGGTGGGAATAAATAAATGCTGAATAGTCTTTCCCCAGTCTGGATTTCCTTTCATTGCAGAAAAAACATATGCGAAGTAAAAAACTATTCCGCTGAGAAAAATGTTTTGACTTTTTTCATAACTAGATACTGCAACTAAGAGAAAAGAAGCTGTGATTGTCATGAGTATTACTGGCATAGAGGGAATTCCTAATAGTTCGCTTGAAGTCTTTACAGCAGCTACATTTGTGATAATGGAACCGAAGTTTGCAATACTGAGCAATAAAAAGATTACGAGAGCGGTCCTTACTCCGAAACGCTCACGTATCAAGTCACCTAATCCTTTACCGGTAACTATGGCTAATCTACTACCCATCTCCTGGGTTACTGCATATAGAACAGTTAAGAGAGGTAGGGTCAAAAGTGCAGCATACCCGAGACGAGCACCTGCAATCGAATATGTAATAACTCCACCACCATCATTACCTGCCATTGTCGTAATTACCGATGGTCCGAGTACAGAAAGAAAAATAAAAATTCTTATGAAAATTGGAGCCTTAAATATACGTCGCATACCAGCATATTATACTAAAAATACGTATTTCTTGATCCAACAAAACAATTTATGGCTTTATGAAGGTACTTGCCGATAATATAAGAAATATTCCTATTGCATTAAAAATAAAGGATAAAAGAACAAACTTATAGGTTTTCATCCGTGATAATCCCATGATACTGACGCCCAATTCGTCAGGTAATGGCGAAGCCATTAACAAAGCTCCTATAACAGGAAGCGTCCAACTAAAATACTTCGTATGGAGTAAGGTGTTGAGCTGCTTTCCTCCAAGTAATTCATATAGTGGAGTTAACTCTTCAAGCACTCTATCTTTAACGACTCTAAAGATTACTATGTCACCTACCACCGAGCCTAAACCTGCTAATATTCCAATCTCAACTGCTGAGTATTTCTCTGCCAAAATGAGTAACATAACAATCCCTGTTGGCATAGTAAATGTGGAGACAAGCAATATACCAACGAGAAAACTGCTTAAATAACCAAATTCGCCTAATTGGAGTAAAAAATCATGAAAAGGTTCAAAACGTCCTAGCACAAAACCAAAAAAAAGAGAAATTAAAAAAATGGTAATATTTTTATATCTATATTTCTTCCAAAGTTTTATTAACATAAAAAAAGATGCATCACAACACTATAAAGAGAACTGCTCATAATGTATTTGATGGGCTGGAACTCCTCTCACTAACAAGTCTTTTTTAATTGCATCCATCATAGAAACTGGACCACAAAGAAAAATATCTCTCTTTTTGAAGTCTTTTACTAATTTTTCTATCTGCTGCCCATCAATCCTTCCTGAATAAAAACCACTTTCCTGTTCCTGACTTAGAAAATAATATACAGAAAATGAAAATTCTTTTTGAAGTTTATCAAATTCATTTTTAAATACTATTTCTTTTTTTATTTTATTACTGTACATAAGCACTATATCTCTTTTTTCTCTTACAAGTTGCTCTAATAATGAACGTATAGGCGTAATTCCTATACCACCAGCAATAAATAGTATTTTCTCTTTCGTTATAACCTCTTTTGTAAAAATCCCGAATGGACCATCTATATAAACATATGACCCCTTTTTTATTCTTGGGATGACTGATGTAAAATCTCCAACATTTTTAATTGATAATCGAATCGACTGCCCGTCTGGGTATTTTGAAAAAGAAAAAGGATGCGCTTGCCACCATAAATCTTTTGTCAAGAAACGTACAATTAAAAATTGCCCAGGTTTTACTTTAAAGTTTTCAATATTTTTCCCTGTAATAATAACAGATATAACATCATCTGTTTCATGAATGATATCTGTTACATAGAAGCGGTATTTAAAAAAGTTAAACCACGGGCGAATAAAACGAAAAAGGATGTGGTTAATTAAAACGAAAATATACAACCCATACCAATAGAAAACAAAAAGATTATTGGATAGAAAATCTTCACCATTTTTCAATTGATGACTCCATGCCAGAAAAATAGCCAAATAATTAAAAATATGCACATAATACCAGGTCTCATATTTCAATCTTTTTCTGGCAATGGATAATGATAGAAAAACGATAAATGAAAATAGAATCACTGCAATAAAGGCTTCAAATACATCTTCGAATTTCGTCACAAAAAAAAGAAATTGATGTATAAAACCCGTCTTTCTGTCTAACGAATATCCTAAAGTTAAAAGAAGAGGGTGAAGTAATATAAAACAAATTGCGATTTTACCATTCAATCTATGAATACGGGATAATTTATCAAGCCCAAATATTTTTTCTATCCATGGAGATCTACCGATTAAAACAAGCTGTAATAAAACAGCATAGACTGCGAATAATCCACAAAGCCTTCCCAGAGAAATAAACGCTAAAGAAATTCCTTGGAATAATTGGGGACCAGAATTACTCCACCAGAAAAAAACAATTGTAAAAAGATTGAGAATAAAAAAGCTGAAAATAAGAATTCTTTTCATGTAGTACGGTCTTTATTATAACCGATTTAGTCAGTTATACATATTTTCCTTTACGAACAGAAGACAGAATGAGGAAAGTATTGTTAAAAAAAGCGAAAGATATAATGGAGATGAAATCCCAAATTGCTGCCATAAGATACCTGCAAAAACTGAGGCAGGTAGACTTACTAAACCAATAACCATTTGAAACCCGCCAAGAACTGAAGCGGTATACTCTTTCGGAGCAAGTTCTGCAACGAAAGTTTTCTGGACGGGTTCTAAAGCACCTTTATGTAAACCATAAAAAATGAAGGCAATAATAATGCCGTTAACAAAATGGCTGAATAAGAAAATATAAAGTACGAAAGCCCAAAAAAGAAATGATATATAGAGCACTTTTTTCCTTCCTATTCGATCTGATAATTTACCAAAAGGAAGTGAAGAAATTGCTGCAAAAACTGTAAAAAGTAAATATAGCAAAGGAATAGATGTATCAGAGAAACCATACTCTTTTGCGTATAAAAGGAGAAACGAATAACTGAAGGAACCTAATGCGAAAAAACTATTAAGTATCGTGAAGAGTTTAAGATTATTGTTCAAATCTTTAAATCGAATTCCTTTATACAATCTTTTATCTGTCATTTTTCTTTCCTTAATGAAAAAAGCGACAAGTAATACAGCGATCATTGAAGGAATAGCAGCTAAGAAGAAAAACTTTTTTACACCAAGAGAGTTAATAAAAAGAAATGAGATGATAATTCCTATTACAGCACCGAAATTGTCCATCATACGTAAAATACCGAAATTTCTTCCTCTATCTTTTATACTTGAAACATCAGAGATCATCGCATCCCGTGGAGCTCCGCGAATTTTTCCAGAACGATCAAGCAAACGAAATGGGATAAGCCATTGCCATGTAGGTGATAATGCATATCCTATCCGAGAGATACCTCCCATTAAATACCCTGACCAAATAAAGATTTTTCTTTTTCTTAATCTATCTGATAGATATCCAGAAACTGCTTGCGAGATAGATACTATGGCATCACCTAATCCGTCAATAAAACCTAATATAGCTATATTCGCCCCTAATGTCTCTGTGACAAAAAGTGGCCAAACAGAAAAAACCATATCAGACCCCACATCATGAAGAAAAGAAGCAGCAGCGAATATACGAACAATTTTTTTATCTTCAGCTTTCATAGATTAGTCGTAGTAAACAATGCATCATTTGGATGTATTCGAGATATATAACCCAGAATGAAAAATAAACTTATTTTTCCATGTTCCGATAACTGCAAGTAATTTTTGAAGCGGCGGAGATAAAGGAATATTTACTATTTCACTTGGTGAAAACCACTCTATTCTTTCTAATTCGTCATCATTATTCTCAGTCGGTTTTAAATCCCCAGAAACATAATCACCTGTATAGAGAAGCATAATGAAATGAGTTTTTTCTCCTTTCCAATTTTCTGTCACATCGTCGTCGAACAGTACTCTTTTAATGTTTACAGCCTTTACTCCTGTCTCTTCATACAGTTCTCTCTGCACAGCATCGTCTATTGATTCACTTGTCTCAACTCCCCCACCTGGAGTAATAAAAGTTCCAGCATAAGGCCCTACACCATCTTTTTTCCTAACAAGAAGCACTTTCCCTTCTGTATTTCTAACTAAAATTCCAGTAACTACCGTTTTCTGCATAAAAGAATAGTAGCAAACCTGAGATCATGAGGAAATTTCTACAGGCTGTTTTATCGTCTTTCCTTTTTCCAGACTGCAATGACATTATATTCTCCATTTCCGCGAGCTGTGTAGAAAAAACCAATTTCGTACCAATTATACTTCTTAACCATAAAAGTGTTCCCATTGGGAGCTTTCATAGGATCTCCACCAAGATATACATCATAGATATCTTTGTCTGTTAATTGTAACTCCTGCATTTTTTTAATGGTTTTTCGAGGAAAAAAAAGATCACCATATTTATTAGACAAAAATTTCATTTTTTGTGTCTTACATTAAAAAGATCCTGTCTTGACTTCTCCCTTACGTTTATAGTTTGCGAAAATTACACCAGTTGGAGAAATTTTAGACTGAACGAGTTTAAAATTAGCAGGTATGGTACCTTTTTCAAACAACCGTTTTCCCCTACCAAGAGTAAGAGGAAATATTTTAAGCCAAAATTCATCTACCAAATCATACTTCATTAATGTCTGAACAAGATTAGCGCTTCCGTACACCTGTAAATCTGGACCGTTCGAATTCTTCAGCTTTTTTAATTCTCTTATCTCTTTTATCACTACCGTATTCTCCCAAGTGGGGTTTCTTAAGGTTTTTGAAACTACATATTTTGTGATTTTATTTACTTGAGGCCACCCTTCAACATGTTCTGGCCAATATCCCGCGAAGATATCATATGTTACATGCCCTAGAAGCAAATCGTATGTTCCTGCCATCTGTGTAGCCATGATTTTTCCCGCATATTCATCAAAGTATGGAAAAGTCCACCCACCGTATTTGAAACTTCCAGAAGTATCTTCTTCCGGTCCACCTGGTGCCTGTATAACACCATCAAGTGTAATAAATTCAAGTACAACTATTTTTCTCATGTCTAAATTATAACAGTATTTTCATCAGGTAGATAATAATTCAGGAGGAGAGATTTTTGCTGTCGGACATTGATGCTATTCGTTCATTTTGGCAGAGTGCACCAGAGCAATTTTATATTCAAAATTATCTTTGATTTGTAATTTTGCGTTATTTTTATACAGCATTCCTCTTAAAGTAAATACTTAACAATATTCCAGACACAATTAATGCTAACCAATTAATAGATATAACAGCTACTTCAAACCTATATTCTCGGAATATACCATAAAATATTGAGTAAAGAATAAATGCGAGTATTGTTAGGACAAAACAACCAACAAAAATCCACCTGATAGCTTTTTCCACTTTAGTTTTTCCGTTAAATATTGGCGCCATAAATAGCATGGAGAGACTCATCATAAAAAACCCCATTTCTTCAAGGACTATAAATACTCCATGAGCATTAAATTGTGAAAGTAAAGCAATGCCATCAGTTTCTCCTTGTAACAAGCTAGGTTGAATCACAGAAATTTGTAAAAAATAGTCTATAACAAATGTGACTGTAGACATAAGAGCGAACGATACTCCAATATGACTGAAAATTTTCTTATCTTTTTGGGTGATATAATGAACAGCTACCATAAGTACATAAAAAGCTAGAACTAATAGTATTGCAGGATACATCCAGTAATAGTCTCTCGGAAAACGAGAAGTAATATCACTATATGGGTAGCTATAACAACCAGTTGTGCAATATGGACCTCCAAGCGGTGGTGTAATAATAGCAATACCAAATGTGATTAGGGTCAAAACTGTAGTTAGTACCGCAGACCAAAATCCAATTTTTTTTGCATTGTTTTCCATATCTAATGTACCTCTCTCAAGTATAAAAATTGAACAATCACACTTGCAATAACTAGTACCCCAACCATTGTAAAAGGTACTATTGCATTCATATTCCCCTTATTTAATTCTAAAACCATATTTGCCACAATACTGCTTCCCATGAGCACTGAAAATGTTAACAACGCTGGAGCAAACAAAAACCCAATAAGATTTTTCTTCAATAAAAGTACCCCAGTAAGTATCATACCTGGAAGTACAAATGCCAAATCTATGACATGGATTGGATTAATCCAGAGACCAGCTGTAACTATACTCTGTGGGATTTTACCCGATATTAGTGCTGGGATAATCTCAGATAACCATAGAGTTCCGAATAAGACTCCGATAACAATTAATAATATACTTGCTGGTTTTGTTTTCTTTACAGAAATTGCTTTTAAAAGGTTTTGAAAGTTCTGTTCTGTTAATGCACCAACAGCAGCATAAAAGGATAATCCTAATATTGCAACATAGACTAGAAACAAGTAATTGAAATGCACAAAGAAAGCATAAACCATATAAGCATACATAAAGTATAAAAGTGTTCCTAACCAAATAGAGAAGGCTTTAACAGAATTCTTAGCGAGTAAAAACGTACTAATGACAAATACCGGAATAGCGAGCAAATTTCCTATGTCCTGTCCAACTGCCTGTAGTGCCCAATTAGCTGTCTCACTTGAGTAGGTTACTGGATTAAATATTCCGGAAATACTTGCTATCAATACAAGTATTGTAATAGCTATTGAAACTATACTCCATTTTTTTGAAATTCTCATATAAATACTTCCTAACTGAATTTTATACTAAATATTTTTGAGGGGAAAATACAATGATTTCAATCACGAGGTTCGAATCCAATTTTGATAAGCAATAGTTTGATATGATTTTTTGAGGCTAACTTATTTAGCTGCCGAACCCTGATTCTGTGCCTCTTTCGCTTTTTCATCAGGATTTTAGTAAAATATCCATACTTTGCCGGATCATCTAATGGTAGGATAGAGGACTCTGAATCCTTTCATCATGGTTCGAATCCATGTCCGGCAGCCAAGACGGGCACCCCCTCATGACCGGGGTGCCTAAATAGCCTGATTTGGCTTGCTAAACCTCCACTTTTCTCTTCTTAAATTAGAACCGTCAAAAACCTTTGGAAAGCCGGAGAATGAGGCTAGCGTTCGATTAAAAGTTTTCCCTAGGGAGTACGGAATGGCGGAACCGTAAGTATTACCTCCGAGCAACTATAGGATGGAAAAGAAGATACAAAAATACTGTGAAGATTGAGGCTGGGGTTCGAAGATCTGACTTTACAGATCTAATTCTGCTGCTTCTGTGGAAATTAGGTCTAACACTCTATCAGCCACTATCTCTGGTCTAATAACATGGGGAAGAATTGAGCCGTCGGGTGACTTCCTCAGCGCATCTGGTTCGGGATAGTTTGTGTGTTTCCCAAAGTCCGTGTCGACAAGTCCAGGTCTAATTATGCTTACGACAATATTGTCCTTTTCAAGTTCTGCTCTTGCAGTTAAGGAAAGCGCGTTCAAGGCGTATTTTGTCGATGCGTATCCTGCAATATTGGGAATATATTTTTTTGTTGACTGTGAACTAATATTAACAATACTTCCTTTACCCTGTTTTCGCATTATTGGTATTACTAATTGCATCAAACGAAGCGGAGCATATACGTTTAATTCCATTAGTTCTTTATAAGCTTCTAGGTTAATATTTTCTACTTTTGCAGCCATTGCCTGACCGGCATTGTTAATTAATATATCAATTCTTTGGAATTTTTCTTTAACTTCATCAATCAATCTTTTAATATCGGCTGGATCTCTTAAATCTGCGGTGATAGCGTAAGAATTATTAACGTCAGTGGAGACTTTTTTAAGTAGATCCTTATCTCTCGCAACCATAATGACTTTTGCTCCTTGCTTTGAAAGGAGTTTACTTATGGAAAGGCCGATTCCAGAAGAAGCGCCAGTTACAATTACGATTGAATCTTTTACATCCATTAGTTTTGTACAATTTTATAATTAAACATTGGGGTTTTTAACGCTCCCATCAATCTGAGCCAGAATGGCATTAACATTTCTGATCCTCGGGAGGTAGTAATGTCACCCAGGTCAATGATGTTTTTCCACCCGTAACTATTTTGAATTTCCATAACTTTCTTTTTGGCATCGATATCATTTCCGCTTATAAAAAGATTATGGTCAGCACCCGCAAGCAAATTCGGTTCAACCTGAAGAGCTGCAGTTAGTGTGTTAAATGTTTTGACTATTTTTGTTTTTGGCAAAGCGTTCTGGATTCTTTCTCCCAGTGAGTCAGTGTTTTCAACGAAGAGGGTTGGAGGAAATCCTTTGGAAAAATCAAGCGGGTTGGAAATATCAATGAGAATTTTCCCTTCGAGTTCTTTCTCCAATGATTTGAGGACTTCAACAGCAATTTCCCCATGAAGTGCCTCAAAAATGATATCTCCCTTCGATGCAGCCTCTGAAAATGGCAACAACTGAACTTTCTGATTATCTTTATGCCAAACAGGAAACGGTGGGTTACCCATAGCATCCGGTTTATCCTGCTTCATCGTTTTTGCAGGATCCTGTGTGCCCATGAATACGGTATTGCCAAGCTCAACAAGTTTTGTGGCGTGAGTCCGGCCGACAACGCCTGTTCCAAGAATTGTGATATTCATAACTAACAATCTAGCGTATTAATTTCTTTTTTACAAGGGCTGTCAGAAATGATAGTATTACGAATATGATCATTAACGACAAAGAAGTAGTGATAGAAATGGATGGAAAGATATATCACTGTGCTCTGGATGTGACCATGAGTTTTATTGCCGGAAAATGGAAAACGGTTGTCTTATGGTATCTCAGAAACGGAAGAATGCGCTTCAGCGAGCTAAAAAAAGTAATCCCCCAAATCACGGAAAAAATGCTTTCACTTCAGCTAAAAGATTTAGAGAAAGATGGTATTGTTGGTAGGAAAGTCTATCCGGAGGTTCCTCCAAGAGTGGAGTATTTTCTGACAAAAGAAGGCAAAACATTAATTCCTTGTGTTGAAGAACTGGCGAAATGGGGACGGACCCGGGGCAAAAAGTACGGAAAGTTGATAAAATATAGCAGTAAGAGCCATTTCGGACGTTGAGGCTATAGTGAGAATCGCGGTCCGGCAGC
>JAYRIM010000027.1:0-2051 GCA_041906785.1 Candidatus Levyibacteriota bacterium | reverse complement strand
TATCATTGCAGCTCTCATCTTGATTGTTGCTACTGTTATCTCTGATGCAATGGGTAAAGTTGTTTCTGGTTTTGCAAAAGCAGGAAATGTACGTTCAGCAAACATGCTCGGTACTATCACTCGCTATGCAATCTGGATCTTTGCATTCATCATCGCGCTATCTGAACTTGGAATTGCTCCACAGTTCATGCAGATACTATTCACAGGTCTAATCGGTATGCTTGCTCTAGCAGGTGGACTCGCATTTGGACTCGGTGGTAAGGAAGCTGCAGGAAGTGCTATCGCTCACATCAAGAACGAAGCTTCTATGATGAGACGAGATTAATCGACCCTAAATTTTAGGTTAAACAAAAACCCCGCAAGGGGTTTTTGTTATTTATGGATTTAAACTATAATTGGCCTATATGAAAATTGAGTCTGTAGGAAATTCTAAGTATGGTTTAGGGGGGGGTACCAGAGAATCCGATTCTTTTGTTGGTAATGAATACGAAGGCTTAAAATTGCCTGAAATGAAGGAATTATTGAAACCAATGGAAGAGGTTGTTTTAAAACTTAAGGATAAGATAAAAAACAATGAATATAATTTTATAATTGGTGATGATGCTTCTGGGCGTGTACCCGCGCTAATTTTACATAAAGTTATAAAACAGATATATAATGAAAATGGTAAGGACATTGGTGTTACATTTTTGGCCGGGTCTAGAGAGACAGAGGATTTGGAAACAAAAACAAAAAACATTGAGGATTTCTTAAGAGATAAACTTTCAAATATTTCAAACCCTGATGTTTTAATTGTTACCGAATTAATTCATAGAGGTTCATCTCTGGTTCCGTTTACAGAAGTCCTTAAGAATTTGGGAGCAAAATATGATGTAGCAACCACGGGACTACTAAGAAAATATCGTTTGGACGAACTAGAGAAAAAGCTTCAATCTAAAATAATATATGGTAAGGAGTTTAAACCTGAAATAGATGGTGATTATGTTATTGCGGGGGTTGAAAAATCTTACGAAGATCTGTTCGCTCGCCGATATGAAATGGATGAAGACGATAGAACAAAATTTGTAGAAGGGAGACAAGATATTGCACTTTTAGCACAAAAGTTAGTTGAATATTACAAAACATTATCTTAAATTTTTATGAAACTAATACTCGCATCAGACCTGAGCTTCCTGTTGAAATATGGGTATAACCTAACTGGAATTCCGAAAGACCAGATGAAAATTGGATATGTCACGACAGCTTCCAAGGTTGCACGCCCAGGGTACGTTTCATTTTTTGAAAATGTGAAGAAGACGATAAATGAGAATGGATATAATTTTGAAGAGATAGATATCGTAGGTAAAAACAAAGAAGAGTTGAGTAATTTTTTCAAAGACAAAAACGTAATTCATGTCGAAGGAGGCAACACTTTTTATTTATTGAAAGCCATTCGAGAAACTGGTTTCGGAGAAATATTGAAAGAGTTATTAAATGCCGGGAAAGTATATATAGGAACAAGTGCTGGAGCGTATGTTGTTTGTCCTACGATTGAAGTTTCAAACTGGCATGA
The DNA here is from genome assembly GCA_041906785.1 of Candidatus Levyibacteriota bacterium. Lineage (GTDB taxonomy): Bacteria > Patescibacteriota > Microgenomatia > Levybacterales > UBA12049 > CAYMDS01. Next base: position 499 of record JAYRIM010000027.1, on the reverse strand, counting down.
AAATGGAAAGGATAGATTTGGTGTAGTAGATTTCACTGCACTTAATTTAGTTCCTTTTGTACTGAAAGTTCATTACAAAGACGAAGAAAAGGAAGATGTTATAGAGAATACAAAAACTCTAAAATATCCTATACATATATTAAAAGACGGGCAAGGAATACTCTTTGAAGATGGCAAAATCACGTTTATGGGAGACGGGGAAGAAGTCGCAATAATCCCTTAGGTTTATACCTAAAACCGCTCTTGACAATGATTTTGACTTCGGCTATACTCTAGCCACTGTTATGAGTATCAACATTAAATCAAAACTAAGGCGGATCTAATCCCTTTGTGGTTTTAGATTGACCGCCTCGAGCGGTTTTTTTGTTGAAAAGAGAGATGTTCGGAACGTCTGCTAATTGATAACTAAAATTCCTGTTGCGACCTTCCCGACTTATGCGTCGGGATAGTATGAGTAACCTGTTATGGGTCTTTTCGCAAGTTGCAAACAGGAGCGTAG
>JAYRIM010000026.1:0-37627 GCA_041906785.1 Candidatus Levyibacteriota bacterium | reverse complement strand
TTTTCGAAACAAATTTGTAATTAAACTCAATATAATGACATTATAATTTGTTAATTCGAGGCTAATCCATTATAATCCGCGTTGAGATGAAGATTGAAAAGATTGATGTACAGCCATCAAGCATAAAAAACAAAACAGATATTTCGTTACTTGTAGATAAGCATGACTTTCTAGAGGAAATACAGCGCTTGCGTGAAAAATGGCAGTTAAAGAAACCTACAAAAGAAACTCACCACAATGGAGTACTACGTATTATTACTGATGAATCACTCCTTTCCTACTCCAGAATAGATGTGAATGTTTTGGAAAAGAAACTTTCAGAGTTTAAAAAAGATATCGATAACCTCTTAAAAAATTCTGCTCGTGGGAAAAATTTCAGAATAATTGTTTTATTTGCACTATTTATTGGTTCAATTCCCGATGGCGTTTATAAAAGTTGTTATTTCGACGTTGTAACAATAAATGAGGCTGAAGATTTAAACAAGCCTGAAAATTATCAGTATGTTATTGTTTTGTCACCTAGAACTGAACAGCAAGATGTTGTAGAAGCATTTCATGACTTTGTAAAACACAGAGATGGCAAAATTAAATTTCAGCAACCTAGAATTTCTATGGATAGCCCAGAAACAAGTGATGTTTCTGATGCTATGGAATGTATAAAAAGAGAACAAAAAATATGTGATGAGAAAATTAATAAAGAACCAAAGAACTCAGAAGTAATTAATAAAGCTATATCTGAATACCTAGAAAAAACCGAGAAAGCAAGAAATTACATGTTAAGCATTGGAGAATTGGACATTCATATATCAGAACATCAAGCTCTAATAGAAAAATATCGACCTGGAAGCATCTATAACACCGCAGATACAGCTAAGTTTAGAGGTAAAAATGACATAGACAGAATTAGAGAATGGTATTGGATTAGAAATGAAAAATACTTTAATGGTGAAGCGCCCAAGCCACTACCTTATCCAGAAGTTCTAGCAGAATGGTTAAACTCTTGTCCGGTATACAAAGCAGCTAAAACACACGACCTGGATGAGCCTGTCTGCCCCAAATGCACATTTGAATCTACAATGATAAGAAAAGATAAACGAGTTAAAGATGGTGGAGGAAGTTTTAATCATATCGAAAAAGCGCTAAATACTTACTCTAATCTACTACGCAACTCCTGAACTTCTAAGATTTTATAACTTCAGTGAGTTTGGTTAATCAGTAACCTACACTAGGGTGTAATGAAGATTGAAAACGACCAATTTTACCTCACAAGCGATATTAAACTCCAAGCATTTCTCCGGCTAATGCTCCCTGAGTCATTTATTGGCCTGAATAAATCAAATCCTCATAAAGTTAACTTTGTTTTCAAACGAAGTAGCAAGTTAACAGACCTCACAAACGGCTATCTATATCGCAAACAGTATTTAATCTCTCCACTCGCTTTTGCTGAAAATATAGACCAAGGTAAAGCCATGATTTATGGCGATTACTAGTCAATGACATAACGTGATTAAGATTAATATGTATTTCGTCAAATTTATTGAGCACAGTCAAGAGTTTTATGAATTAATAATGCAACGTCCATCTGCATTTGTATTGCTTGCGATTATCGCTGATAGAGCATTAAAAGCGCCTTTGGTTATTCCTAACGGTAGAGACGTTGGGGAAGCATTTATAGGAGACTATGAAAAATATGGCGCAACTCAGCAAAGCTATAGAACCGATAAGAAAATTCTTGAAAAGTTCGGACTTGTAACATTCAGGCCAACAAGCAAAGGGACTATAGCAAAGATTGTTAATTCAAGCATATTTGATATATCACGAGAAACATCAACAAGCCAATCAACTATCAAGCAACGAGCCAACAACATGCCTGCAACAACTAAACAAGAAGTAAGAACTGAGAGGAAACAACTAGGAGCAAGCAATGCCATGCTAATGGGAAAAAAGAATTTTTCCCATGGAGCATCCACAGATTCTCCCTTATTAGTGTCTTCGCATTTATCGAATGAAAGTAATGAGACAGCACATTCTTATTACAAGAATAATCATAAGGTGCATGAGTTTATCGTTAGCGAAGATTATTGGGATGAGCGTGCACCTTTGATAGCAAGAAGAATGGGCATAGATATTTACTCTGACAGGTATGTTGACGCAAGAGCTGATTGGTTAATGAAGGCAGATACAGCTTCACCTAACTCTATTAGAAGTTTTTTAAAGCAAGCTAGTGATGGAAATCAGTATGAAAAATACTAATAGGAAACGGAGGTGATCATAGATATGAACAGAAATATCGTAATAGATGAACTAATTGAATTTTATATAGAGGAGTACTTAAACGTGGACAAAGATGGCTTGCGAAACATTTTGGCAAGTGGTTTTAAAGGATTTGAAAATCACACAGATAAAGAATTAGAAGAATGGTTAGAAAATGTTAAGGAAATTAAGGAAGGAGTATAATTTGTCTAATTAAATTGCTGTTTAGCTGAAATTTAAGCTTAAAATCTAATAGTAACTTTAAGTAGGATTATACAAAAATTAGCAAGTAATAGCAACTTGTAGTAGTAGTTATTAAATCCTGTCTAATTAAACAGCAATTTCATAAAAGTATATGGAAACAGAGATCTTAACATTAAAAGAAGCCGCAGATTTATTAAAGGTGTCTTACAGCACGATAAGGAATTGGATCAAACGTGGAAAAATTCCGGTACTCAACGAAGGAAGAACCTATCGCATTAGAAAATCCGATATTGAAAAACGATTTAAAAAGCAGGTATGAACACTAATCTAACAAACTTATTTGTAGACTTTCTAGAATATAAAAAAAACTTAGAAAATAAACGGGAGAAAACATTAGATGCGTATAAAAGAGATTTGTTTAAATCCCTGCTACCCTTTTTAATAAATCGAAACATAACATCTATTACGCAAGTTAAACAAGTTGATATAGAGGAATTTCTAGTAATGGTACTTAGTCATAGTCGGACTGGTTCATCTGATAATCGTAACCGAAAGCTAGCCACAGTTAAATCTTTTTTAAGCTTTGTAAAGACTCGACACATTAAATTTGATGAGAATATAACCAAAATCAAAAAGGCTAAAGGGAACACTAAACCTATTACCTATCTTTCAGAGGAAGAAAAAGAGAAGCTACTAAAAGCTATAGAGGTTGACAATACACCTTTTCATAGGCTTCGTGATCTGGCAATTATGAAGCTGTTTTTGTCTACTGGCATACGAGTTAGTGAGCTTATAAATTTGAAAATTCAGGATATTGAATTTCACTCAAAAGGTCTCAGTTACATTTATATAAGCAGGAAAGGTGGAAATGAAGCTCAACTACCCATTAACAAAAAGTGTGAGTACGCAATAAAAACCTACCTTGCAAAAAGAAAAGATATCACCTCACCGTATCTCTTTTTAAGTAAAAACGATAACCAGTTAGATGCTAACTCAATTTATGCTCTGGTGAAGAACTACTTAAGTAAGGCTGGAATTCACAAGAGAAAGTATGGGCCGCACATACTACGCCACACAGTTGGTGTTAGCCTACGAAGACAAGGAACTGACATCGCTACGATACAACAAATACTAGGACATAAAAAGCTAGAGACCACAGCAATTTATTTAAATGTTGAGCCTCAAGATTTAGAAAAGGCAGTTCAATTATTATGAACTTTTTTATGAAAGGGGGTGAAATATATGTTTAAAAAAATACTAATCGGATTAGGAATACTTTTTGTAGTAATTATTATTATTGGCATGGTATCTGGTGGCTCCAATTCAGATCCTAAAAAAGTAGGAGAAAACAGCATTGACGCTAAAGTACAGGAGCAACAAAAGGAATATAAGGTCTCTGATGTTGTTAAGCTCGGCGATAGAGAATTTGTTGTTAACTCTGTAAGACGTGCTAATACTCTTGGATACAGTACGCCTAAATCTGGAAAAGAGTACGTTGTTGTCAATGTAACGATTAGAAACCTGGGGACTGACGAAGTTTCATACAATCCATTTGACTTCAAAGTACAAGATGCAAATGGCGCACAAGAAAGTTCAACCTTTGCAAGTCTGGACGACAGTTTAAGCTCAGGAACACTTGCACCTAATGGAAAAGTGACGGGCTCAATGCCTTTTGAAGTTCCGCAAGGTACAAATGCAAAGTTGATATTTCAACCTAGCTTTTGGAGCGAACAAAGAGTTGTGGTTGATTTAGGTAATGAATAATTTACCTTTTTTGACGCTGGACAGATTAAGCTCTGTCCAGACCAAAGAAGATAAGGATAATTAATTACTGAACTTCTAGATTTCTCCGATTTCAGTGTAGTTAGCTTCAAAATAACCCATAATCACTCTTACAAGATATGAGTGATAACAAAGTCAATCTAAACATCGATTACGTAGCAGAACAGTGGGTTCGCCTCATTCTATCCCACATTGAAGCAAAGAAACAAATATCAAATGCTTCGAAAAACAAAAAAAAAGAAAGGAAGCTCAAGCATGCAAGCATATAACTATGAGTCAAATTACGGAATAGCAATTGAACCTAAAAGCTTCATAAAGTATAATCTTTATAGGTCTAAAATGGCAGATAAAAATGAGGATTTAAGAGAACAATTCGCTGAAGCAAGAGCCATATATTTCGCAATGCTACATGGTGCTATTACCACTCACCAAGCCAAACTCCGTACTGCTCCGCTTATACGCAAAATAAATTCTACAATTAAAAAAATTGCCACAGAATATAGAGTAAAGCCCACTTATATTACATTTTACGATTTAGGAAAAAGTATATGAAGACTTGTTATATATATGCCAGAACAGCCGTATCTTCCCAAAAACACACTAGCGGTAATGATGAAGATATCAATCATCAGGTAAAACTCTGTAGAGACTATGCATCTCAACATAAATATGAGGTCTTAGACATTTTCAAAGACTCAGGAAAGTCAGGAGCTAATCTTGAGAGGAATGGTGTACGTAAGCTATTAACCGCATGTTTAACAATGAAAGTTGATGCGTTAATAGTCTTTCGCTTAGACAGGATTTCAAGAAATGCTAAAGACTTATTCAAGATAGATAAAACGCTAGCTGAAAAAAGAATTGAATTAATTACAGTGTCAGGAAGTAGTTTCAGCAAAAATAATATGCTAACAAATGTCTTAACAGGTTTGGAAAAATGGAAACGAGAAAGGGGTATAAACCAGTGAAAACCTGCTATATCTATATTCGTGTTTCTACAGATGAACAGAAGAATAGAGGCTACTCTCCTGATAATCAAATAAGACAGGCAAGAGAATACGCAAAGATGCATGAATATCAAATAATAAATATATTTGATGATAGCGGTAGAAGTGGGAGAACAACAGAAAAACGACTAGCGCTTCAAGAAATGCTTGAAGCAATTAATGAGCATCCTGTCGATGCAATAATCATTTATAAAATAGACCGTTTTGCAAGAAACGTAGGTGATTTTGACAGAATGTATAAAGAGTTTAAAGCTAAGGGAATTAAATTACTTTCCATAAATGAAGGTGACTTAATGGAGGGTAATTCTCTCATTCCCAATATCTTTGCTAGCGTTGCCCAATGGGAAAGCGAGGTAAATAGTTCAAGAACAAAAGATGCCCTCGCACAAAAATATGAAGAAGGTTGGCAACCTACTCACTCTCGCTATCATGGATACAGAAGTGTTGGAGGAGAAAACGAAAAAAAGACATGTGAAATTGACCCTTTCGTAGCTCCCATAATTAAAGAATTATTTGAACTTTATGCTACAGGCAACTATAGCATTGTTGAAATTCAGGACTGGTTAGCTGATAAAAACATCCTTTCAGGTAACGGAACTGTGCTAAGTCATAGCGTTATTAATTCCATTCTACGGAACCCGTTTTACTACGGTTTAATTAGATGGCATGGTCAGTCAAAAATTGGTAAGCATGACCCAATTATTGATAAGCAACTTTTTGATACATGCCAATATGTATTAGCAAAACATAGAAATTTTCTAGTACGAAAACGCACACATGATTATCTTCTTAGAGGCTTCATATTTTGTAATGAATGTGGGCAGAGATATACCGCAGATTCTCATAAAATCAACTCTAAAGCTCGTAAGGATGTAATACACTACTATCATTGTCCAAAACGCGGTAGAAACGGTTGTACAGCCCCCTACGTAGAGATGGATAAGCTAGAGCAACAAGTTTTTAATGAAATTGGTTCTATGCAATTCAGTCAAGAGTTTATAGATAAAGTGGTTGAAAAAACACGTCTAGTAGTTGAAGAAAATCGAAGAACTGCCGGTGCTGTAAAACAGGGAATTTACAATCAAAAACATGCTTTGGAAATAAAAAGGAATAAATTAGAGGATAATCTACTAGATGGAGTTATTGAGCGAAGTACCTATAAAAGAAAGCATGCAGAAATTGAGGATAAGATTATGAATCTAGATAATAGTATTCAGGAACTAGAAGCAAAATCACGAATAGACATTAATCTTATTGAAGAAGTATTGTCATTTAGCCGTGATATCCAAGCTACTTATAGCGAAGCCCCACAGTTTTTGAAGCGTCACTACTTGAGGTTCTTTTTTGAGAAAATGTATGTTGCAAATAAGAAGATAGTCAGGACAGTACCTACGCCGATTTTCTTGGTTTTACAAGCAAATCATGCAGTTATAAATTTGAAGACTTTGCTCCCCCGAGAGGACTCGAACCTCTAACATCCTCGTTAACAGCGAGGCGCTCTACCATTGAGCTACAGGGGAATATATTGTTTTATAAATTCTCTACCTCTATAACTTTTTAATTGTTTTTCTCTTATTAAAGCTCTACTGCGATTTTCTACCTGCTCTTTATATATTAAAACCCATTTTCCATTATACTTTGCAGTAAAATGTTTGCCTCTTTTCCTATTATGCTCTAACAAACGCTGATCTAAATTTTTTGTTTCTCCAATATAGATCTTATCTTCCTCTGAGTTATATAAAGCATATACCGTCCACATACGTTTATTGTACAGCTTCCTGTCCGCCAGCTGGCGGACTACAGGGGAATGTGCGTAACGTGCCTATTTTATCATTAACAATAACAGAAATCCATCCCATTATTTTTCACTTGAAATATAGTTGCCTGTGATTAGGCTCATAGAAGGATTATTATAGAAAGAATAGAGTTAGAGCATGAATAAAGTGTTTTTAAAGGATGCTTTTTTATGGGGATTTATACTTTGGCTTATTGGCTATGTCCTTGGAATCGTGTTGTTTCCAGTAGTTCCCACGTCATCTATTGGCTGGTTTATTATGCCCATAGGTATTCTGATGACTCTCTGGGTATTGTTTAAAAAAGTAAAAGGGGAATCATTTCAATATTATTTTTTACTTGCTCTCATATGGGTATTGATTGCAATAATTTGTGATTACGTTTTTCTGGTTAGTGTATTTAAACCAAAAGATGGGTATTATAAACTTGATGTCTACCTGTATTATCTCTTGATGTTTATACTTCCTCTTGTAATTAATAGGTTGAAAATTTCTAAAAAGTAACGGGATCATCGCTTTCTTCTTTACTATTGCACCTTTTCGATACTACACTACATATAGTGAAAAAGACTTTTGAAGCAATAAAATTTGTGGTATCGCGATCTTTTAAATCTTCACCCTCTCTTTTCGTCGTTTTTGTTAGCGCTACTGTTTTTCTTTCATTCACCAATATTTTAAATATATTGATATTTAAAGAAATTATTGACGCTGCGAATAAAAGTAAAACAATTCTTGGACTTGGATTGCTTACCATAATTATCATCCGCTTGATTTTCGAAATCTTAAATAAAGTTGTTAATCGGTATGCAGAATTTATTTGGTTTTCGCTTGATACAAAACAACTCTTTTATAACTACGCTGCTTTCCTAGCAAAACTATCTTCTTTTGATCTTGCGAATTTTGAGAACCCAACCACGCATGATCTTATTTGGCGTGCGTTTAATCGGTTTCAATGGCATATTCGTTACTATTTAGATACTTTTATTAAACTTTTATCTAGAGCAATTGAGTTATCTGCCTCAATTGTTATCTTTGCTCTCGCATCTCCTTTTAATGCAGTTTTAATTCTCGTCATGAATCTTATTCCTATTTATGTACGATCTGTGGTTGGAGAACAGAACTTCAATATCTATAAAGCAGATTCAGAAACAGTTCGCAGATATGAATATTTACAAACCATGGCAGTGAACAGGGAAACATTAATGGAGTTAAAACAATTTCAAGGATTTGGTTTTCTAAAAGAGAGATTATTTGCTTTATATCGTTCCTTTACAGGGAAACAAATAGGTCAGTATAAAAAACAATGGTTATGGTTGACTCTTGTTGATATGTTGCCTATATTAGCTGTTTTTTGGTTTTTACTCGATATTGTTAATCAGCTTCAGATAGGACACATATCTACAGGCACATTCGTTTTTCTTTTTACCAATATTTTTATTTTCTCAAGTGCTTTAAGTCAGTTAAGTATGCATTTGGGATCATTAACTTCAGATGCTCATTTTATGTTCGATGCTATTAACTTTTTTAACGTAAAACAAAATGTCGTTTTTCCTGTGCTCAGTTCAGAAAAAGAGGAAGAGCTATTAGATACAATCAAAAAACCGACTATCGTTATAGAAAATGTATCCTTTTCCTACCCAAATACAGATAAGGCTGTACTAAAAAATATTAATCTGACTATTCCTTATGGACAGAATGTAGCATTAATAGGCGAGAATGGGGCTGGGAAGACTACCTTAGTAAAACTATTACTCAGAATCTATGATCCAACAGAAGGGAAAATTACTATTAATGGTATTGATCTAAAAGATATACCTGAATCTATATTGTTTAAAATGTACTCTACGTTATTTCAATCATTTGGAAAGTTTTATTTAACTATACGTGAGAATTTAGAGCTTGCAGCAGGAGAAAAATTGGCAGATGAAGAATATGTAAAAGCGCTAAAGTTATCGAATGCATGGAACTTCGTAAAAGATTTCCCTAAACAACTTGATCAACAACTCGGTCCGACATATAAGGATGGAGTAGACTTATCAGGAGGCCAGTGGCAACAATTAGCTATCGCTAGAGCTTTAATTCGGAAAGCTTCGATTTTAGTTCTTGACGAACCGACCTCAGCCATTGATGCAAAAGCAGAAACTGAAATTTTTGATCGATTGAATAGTGAAACAAAAGAAAATACGCTGATTTTTATTTCCCATAGATTCTCTACGATTAAAGATGCTGAACGTATCGTAGTTCTCGATAAAGGAAAAGTGATTGAGGATGGATCACACGAAGAACTCATAAAAAATAATGAAAAGTATGCAAAGCTCTATACAATGCAAGCAGAAAGATATACGAGAGAATAACGTATGTATCATGGAATAATTCTTGATTTAGAATTTATAGATCCGACATATCCAGAAACTTTTAAAGTTTTTGCCAAACGAAAAAGTTCTTCAAATGATTGGATTCTGTATGGCATTGAACTAGAAGACACTCAAGTAGAAAAAGCTATTTTAGTTATACAAAAAAACATGAAAAATACTGAGCCGTATTACGCCCATCTATATAATGATACTGATCTTATTGTGATATTTAAAACAAAAGTTTTTCGTGTAACACCTCATATATCTTCGTGGAAACCAATTGTTGATTTTGGAAAACAATTGAATATTCCTGAAGAACAATTAGATTTCTGCCTAATCGATTTCAAGACGAAATCCACTATTTTGAAAAAAAAGATTTTGTAGATAAATTGTATGAAAAACATAAATGAAAAATGGCATAAAGCACACCGGATGCCGAAAAATGCTTCGATAGAGCAACGAATTCAATGGCATCGTGAGCATCAAAAACATTGTTCTTGTAGACCTATTCCAACAAAATTACTTGAAATATTAAAAAAGCGAGAAGAGTAGTTGCTATAGCTTTTCCGACATGGATTTTCCTTGCATAAAAAGAAGCAAATAATCTCGACTACCAGCTTTTGCGCAGGTTCCACTCATATTATATCCACCAAATGGTTGAACGTCTACCAATGCACCAGTAATTTTCCGGTTAATATAAAGGTTACCTACATAAAATTCTTTTTTCGCACGAGCTATTTTCGCTTTGTTTTTTGTAAACACCCCACCTGTGAGACCGTATTCTGTATTATTTGCTATTGTTAAAGCCTCATCGTAATTTTTCGCTTTTATAACCGAAAGCACTGGACCGAAGATTTCTTCTGTAGCGATACGGGAAGTCGGAGGTACATCGATAAAAATTGTTGGCTCTACAAAATAACCTGGTAAATTGACTCTTTTTCCTCCGAGAATAAGTTTACCTTCTTTCTTACCTATCTGAATGTATCGTAGGATTTTCTTTAATGCATTTTCATTTACCACAGGTCCTAAATAATTTTCATATTCTTTCACTGGTCCAATCTGTATGTTTCTTGTTCTAGCTATAAGTTTTTTAACAAACTGATCATATATTTTTTTATCGACAATAACCCGAGAGCATGCAGAACATTTTTGTCCTTGGAAACCAAACGCACTTATTACTGTCCCTTCCACGGCAGCATCAATATCAGCTTCAGCGTCTACGATAATAGCATCTTTTCCTCCCATTTCTGCAGCGACACGTTTAATCCATTTCTGACCTGGTTGGATTTTTGCTGCTTTTTCAATAATTCGTAATCCGACATCTTTTGAACCAGTGAAATTAATAAAACGGGTTAATGGATGTTCAATTAGTGCATCACCTATCGCTGAGCCGTTTCCCGTAATGAGATTGAGGACTCCAGGAGGTAAGCCTGATTCCTCCATAATCTGAACAAACTTTGCTGCAATAATCGTCGTATCAGAGGCAGGTTTTAAAACAACTGTATTGCCAGTAACAATTGATGCTGTTGTCATGCCTGCGAGAATAGCTGCTGGAAAATTCCATGGTGCGATCACAAGACCTACTCCAAGTGGTCTATAGTAATATTCGTTTTTTTCTCCTGGAAAAGGTGTGAGAGGTTGTGGTTTAGCGAGTCGGATCATCTCCCTTCCATAAAACTCAAGAAAATCTATTCCTTCAGCAATATCTGCAATTGCTTCCAGCCAATTTTTTCCTACTTCAAGCACCATAGTTGCTGCTAATTCAAATTTCTTTTTTCTCATTAGGCTTGCTGCCTTAAAGAGATACGATGCACGTTCCTCCGGATTTATATGTTGCCACCATTTGAATGTTTCTGCAGCAGACTCTATAGCTTGTTTCGCATGAGTGATAGATGCAGATTGCACAATACCAATAACTTCTTGTGGGTTAGAAGGATTTAGAGATCTTATTTTTTCTTTTGCAAATATTCGTGTATCACCTATGATAAGTGGATATTCTTTACCAAATTCTGATGCAACAATACCTAATGCTTTCTCCATTGCTTTTCTATTCCTAGGAATAGAAAAATCTTCAAATGGCTCGTTATGAAAAACTGGGATTTTCATTGGTTATAAAACGCTACCACTCTTCGTTTGATATGAACGGTAGAGATCAAAAAGATTAGCATGCTGTTTTTTTGACGACTCCATAAGGCGTACTAAATGTCTTCCAAGTCCGATATTCATCATAACGCCAAAATGCGATAACGCGCCGATAAGGAATAACCCTTGAATATTTGTTTTTGAGACAATAGGCAAGTGGTCGATAGTCTCTACATAATACCCAGCTCTTGCATTATATGGAGTTGCTGCTAATGCTGTCTCATAAAGAGAACTTAATTGACTTAAATTTTTATATACTTTTTTTGAAAAGATTTCAGGTGTAGGTAGAGGTGAAACAGTTGGTCGTTTCGTTAGTGGCACACGAGGATCAGCAAATCCATACGCGCCTATACCTTTACCAAATTTATTTGTCACTATACGGACATATGTTCCTTCAGGCGTAATAAGGAAAAGGGCTGTCTGAGGCGGAAGACCTGTTAATTGTGCTTCAAAGCTTTGTCTCTTTTGGATTGATAAGACTGATGGTAAATTTTTTGGATATATAAGTTTATCTCCTGTTATGTTTGGCATAGTAAAAATAAACGGACCTGGCGTTAATACAACTGTATCAGTCAGAATATCTCCTTTATTCGTTCTCACTTTTGTAATCTTATTATTTGTAATAGCAATTTTTTTAACTGTTGTTTGTAAATAATATTTCGCAGGAACAGTTTTCTTTATCATGGTTAGGCCGTAAGAAAGATTCAACCAACCAGCATCAGGATAAACTAAGGCGCCAGTTAATGTATCACCACGATCAATAAATGAAAACCGTTTTTTCACTTCACCATTTTTTAAAATTCGTGCTGTATTACCATATTTCCATGTTTTGATACGGTTAATGTTTTTATCATATGAAGCGAGTTGTTCAGACGTTCGTGCAGTAAAAACATAGGGGAATCGATGGATAACTTTTTGGGTCTTGAGAGCGGGAAGCAATTCGTACCAACGTACAGTTTCGGAAACAATATCAGAAAGTTCTTTATGGGTTTGGTATGTGCGAAAGTGTTTTACTGAAGCAGCACCACTTCCTTCAAAACGATCTGCTTGCTCTAATAAAACAATCTTAAGCGTGGGGTCTTTCTCGTATAGAGCATTAACGATCCCAAAACCAGCAGGTCCTCCACCTACGATGACAACATCTGCCTTTTTTATCACGTAAAATTATTATACTCTCCTGTAGAGTATGAATGTAACGGTAGTATAGCACACAGGTAATAGTCTTGAAGAAACTATTTTTTTACTTAAATTTATTACATATTTTTAAATAGTTGTTGTGCTAGAATACGCAGTAACGTGAAGACATTATATAAGATAATACATTATCTTAATCCTGTCGCTCGTCTCGGAAAAAGACAATATTCTGTTTTTTTGCCTCTCTTCGTTTCGATCTTCGTAAGTGTTACCTTAGAGTGCTATGTCTATTTTGTTCTCCACGATCCTAATGTGGTAGGATTGTATGCAATTTTTCTTTATATTGGTTTAATTATTTTCTTCTCATTTCGAGATGGCGTACGAGGTGGTTTCACAGCGACTGCAGTTACGATAGTGTATTATTTTTACATTATTTATACGCGCCACCATCAAGGTCAGCAGCTTATAACAAGCATCGAGACGACAATTATTTTAGGGATACTGTATATGTTTTTAGGTGGAGTTATTGGGTGGCTAAAACAGACAATTGATAAATTGATAGAAAAGGAAGCAGATGAGAGAAGACGTTTACAAACAATTATTCAGCAACTGCCTGTAGGTATTGTGATTACTGATAATCAAGGACGAGTGCAGCATTCAAATAAACAATTAGAGTCTATTCTTGGAATAAAGTTGCAGAAAGACCTTGTAGCAGGAAGAGATATCATTATTCCTGTAAAACATAATGGAAAAGAAATTAATGCTTCACAAACCCCATTGGCCTACACGCTGGCAACAGGTAAACCAATTACAGATAAAGAATATGTTATCCAACGTTCAGATAGTAAAAAAGTTCATATGAATATAAATACTTCGTTAATACATGGACAACGAGGTAGGGTTATTGCAGCAGCAGCAATTGTTAACGATATAACGCAACAGAAAGAATTAGAATCCAGAAAAGATGATTTTGTGAATATGGCTTCACACGAGTTAAAGACACCTGTCACCAGTTTGAAATTATATAGTAGTTTATTAAAGAAGCATCTGGAAAAATTACAGGATGAAAAAGGGATTAAAACAATTATAAGTATAAATCAACAGACAGAAAGACTGCAGGATTTGATTAATGATTTGCTCGATGTTTCACGTCTTCAAACTGGAAAGTTAATGTTTACAAAGGAAAATTTTAGATTAGACTTGGTCATTAGAGAAACTATTGCAGGTTTAAAAGCAGCTTCAAAAAAACAAGAAATTAAATATAAGGGTACAGGAGCAGTAGCAATTTTTGGAGATAAATTCCGCATATATCAAGTCCTAACTAACTTATTAACCAATGCTATGAAATATTCGCCAGAACATGAAAAAATTATTGTCCAGATACGTAAGGAAGATAAAAAAGTTATTGTTAGCGTGCAGGATTTTGGTATAGGTATAGCAAAAGATCAACAGAAGAAAGTGTTCGACCGGTTATACCAAGTGACTGAACCAAAAGAGAAAACGTTTCCTGGTCTTGGTATGGGTCTTTATATCTCGAAAGAAATTATTAAACGGCATCGAGGTACGATTTGGGTAGAAAGCGAAAAGGGAAAGGGATCTACCTTCTATTTTAGCTTGCCTTTATCTAAGAAATGATATTATTTATATGCCTGATCCCACTTTCCTGTGCGTTTTGCGTTTTCAATCGCTAATAAACCAGTAGGTTTCATTTTCCCTTCGTTTATCAGTATTTCTGCTTTTTGTCTGTTTATTTTTGACCAGTTACTCATTGGTTTACGTGGTGAGAATTTCTGTATATATGAGACATCATCGTAACGTTTCATTTGACTGTCAATCCATCCGTAGCATAAAGCTATATCAACTGCATGTTCATACGAGATTGTTGTTATTTTTGAATCTTTTTTATAAATTCGTAACCAAATCTCTGGAGACGAAGATATATTTTTATCTAACCAGATATCCCACTCATGGTCTGTTTTACAAGTAACAATACGAAGATCTGAAAAAGTATTTTTAGCAATAGCGGTCATACAGGTAGAAATTATTATACTATAGAGGACTTGCATTCTCTGTTTTTAGCTTCTACAATGATAGCAGGAGTAGTAGAGTTATGGATAATAATCCGAAACCTTCGACAGTTGAGCAGCATCCATATCCACCCCGTGAAGAAACAGGAGGAATGTATCATGGTGAAGTAAAACCAGCTGTAACCGGAAAGAAAAAAATTTCCAGAAAAATCTCAGAGATTCTGATTTATCTGTATGCAGCAATTGTCGTACTTCTTCTAGCTCGATTCATTTTTTCGATGGTTGCAGCTCGACAAGTCGCACCATTTGTCGATTTTGTTTATCAATTGAGTATCCCACTGATGATTCCTTTTGCTAATATGTTTGGACCGCTTCAGTCTGGTCCTTATCGCTTGGAGTTGGAAGTGTTCGTGGCATTGATCATTTATGGCGTTATTTTCTTCGGTATCTCCAAACTCGTTAATATAATCTTCGAGTAAATTACGCTCCGCCATTCAGCCCAAAAATCATTGTTGATAAATCAATATTCGCAAAGTGCAGATACCACTCATTCCACATTTTATACAGTAGTATAATACTCCAGATCAGTAGCTTATGCTTTTTATACATTGTATACGCTTTTTCTTCAGACTTGTGAAATGCGATGAGCGTAACGTAGATAATCGCTAAGGGTTCTAGAAAATTCTCAAAATAGAAAAAAACGATTTCTTTTCTTGTTATGAAAAATAGTATTTGTCCTATTGCCCGGTAGAGAAAGAGGATAATAATAGTTTTCCGTATTCTCCAGCGTAATCCTACAAGGAGAATGAAACAATAACTGACGAAATCTGCTGCTTTATCAATAGTTTGATAGGTAAAATCATGAAGCCCTAGCCACATCAGTAAGTCGCCATCGATAATATCGAGAAAATAATTTGCCCAGATTGCTGAGAAAGGAGAAATAAGCATAGCAACAGGTATAAGAAACTTGAGAAGAATAATAAGGTTGCGTGCAAGTAAGTCCATATACTTAGCCTAAATGAAAACACATAACCCTGCAATAGAGTGTCATTAGCTCCTACTTCTTGATTATAAGCTTATAGTAGAGTTGCGAAGCACAGTGAATATGAATAAGTTGTAAGAGCAAAAGTTTATTCTAAATAGACCTGAGGCTAGTTCTTACAGGAAGCTTACAGAAGACCTTGACAAAGCTAGATGTACCTGGTATTATCGCAACTCTGGAAAAGTTTTATAGTATTGCACTTTAATAGTTTCGTAGAAAGACATTTCCATATAAATTTGATATGAAAGAAAGTCTGATCAATAAGCTGATTAGTGCTTTTCTGCCAGTCAGTTTCTATGGAAATACACTCTCTACGAATGTTGTCGATTTTCCCCCACGTTTTTTGGCTGGTAGATTATTAGACGAAATTTTTTTTTGTCTAGTAACTAACCAGTCACAGAACGTCTCAAAGGGGAGACGGTCTGGGGCTGGCGCGCCATCCGGCGCACCTATCAACCCCATTTTTCTCACTGAAGGGAGAAAGACCGTGGACAAGACCGTGATCGTCATCAAGCAGGGTCGCCCAGGCCGCCGTTGGAACAAGCGCAACAAGAAAGCGCAAAACAACGAGACGCCGATCAGCGCCACCAACCCGCAGGCAAGCTCGGCCGCCACGCAGACTGTCACGCTGACAGTGTCTGGTGCGCCCAAGCGCATGGCGGGTCTCCGCCGCTACGCAGCGGCAAACGGTATCAACATCACCGACAACACGCAGGAGAGCAAGGGCTAGCCAAGTCTGGCGCGCCCACCCTGGGGTAGGACCCCACAGCGAGTGTCGCTTTGCGACGCAAGTTGTGGACCTGCCCTGGGGTCTCACCTTTTTATACTCATTAATTTCTTACAAAAACCTCTTGCATTTTATTTTTCCGATACTCTACACTATTCGTATGGCAGTAGCGTATGAAGCTGTAGAAACTGCTAGGCATCGGGGACATCACCCAGACTGGCATGTCGATAGACACTCTCCTCATTCTCTTCGTGTCCCTCTCCTCACTTCGCTCGCTAACCATCCAGACCGTTTCCCTGCTAGAGCATTACCACGAAGGCTGGATGTTTTCGGATTACAACCCCATGTGATGCACATACTGACTGAAGCGGGAATGGTAAATCCAGAATCTGAAGTAGACGAAGGTACGGTTTTTCAAGAAAGTATTTCTGGACATAACCCGACTGTTGCTCACCAAGTTGAAGTAGGTCAAGTATTTGCTTATGCAGCAGATGACACCAGAAGAGATATAACAGAAGCACCGATTGTCCGCGGAACACATACAGAATTACGAGCATTGAATGAACAATTACATGATTTAGCAAGAGCTGATATGGTGCCTGTTTTGGTGGTTCATAATCATCCTGATGATACATTACCGTTTCCTACATTTGGAGATTACTTACCAGTTATTCAGCAAGCTCCGGGTAGAAAGGGAAGACGCTTGCTAAGTGGAACAAGTGTTGTAACGCCTAGGGTGCAGATCGTTGCACGAACAACGGCAGAGACGCCATCGCCAATGGTTGGAGCGAGATATGATGAATTTTATGAAAGATGGACAACGCGTTTTAGCGATGCAGGAAGATTCAGAGATGGTGATGGATTTACACAAGTAGAACAAGAAGCAGCTGTTCAGAGGAGGCGAGATCAAGTGGCGGTGAGACTGGCAGAGGAGTTAAAACTACAGTTCTATATCGGAACGAATATGCAGCATCTATATGCACAACCTCCGCGTTTAATTATGGCAGCATTAAGAAGCATTCCACAGTATAGAAGTGTATTCCAGTAGTATTTAAACTAGCTCGTGTTTCTTTATAAAAGCTCTTCCAGAACCAGATTTAGATATTTTTCGAAGTTGAAGGCTGTATATTTATCTACAAAGGCAAAATATGCAACTAATTCTATTGGTAGTCTGTGTTTAGTAGCTGGAACATGTCCCTTACTATGTCTATCTACTCTATCCCTTAAATCATCAGTACAACCTATATAAGGTTTTCTGTCATTACATTTAAGAATATAAACATAATAAAAGCGGACTGTGTCCGCCGAAGCCCGATCCATACTTTAGTATAAACTATAAGAATAGAATTACTTTAAATGAATCCCGCCGACGCTAAAGCTATGGCGGGCGAAGGCGGAGAGGGGGGGATTCGAACCCCCGATGGTATTGCTACCATAGCGGTTTTCAAAACCGCCGCACTAAACCTCTATGCGACCTCTCCAAGTCACCGTATTGTAGCAAATTTACCCATGGTTCGCGACACCTTGACTCTGTTCTGAAAAAAGGTTACAGTAAAACTATGGAACGGACGCATCAGAAAAAACATCCTCATCATACTCCAGAACCATCTATGAAACAGCAGGCTGAACATGAAGACTCGAGATCTATGCCTCCATCAGAAGAGGAAATGATGGATATGTCGCCTATACAAACAGTCCTTACCTGGACAGCTCCTATCAGACATTATAGAAAAAGACAAAAACAATATTTCATAAATATCTTCTTTATCGTCTTAGCTCTAGAAATCATTTTAGTATTGTTCTCTCAGTATTTACTTATGCTTGTCGTGCTTTCTTTTGCATTTCTCGCTTATTCATTGGCTATAACACCCCCAGGAGAGATAGTCTATAGAATTAGCACGGAAGGATTAACTGTTGGAGATCATTTTTATCTCTGGCAGGAGTTATATGATTTTTATTTTAAGGAACGGCATCATATTACGACGCTTCATGTCCGTACCCAATCATTCCTTCCAGGAGAACTTGTTATGTTATTAGGTGATCGGTCACAAGACGAGATTAAGCATGCTCTATTGCCATTTCTTCCATTCAGAGAATATGTGAAGCCTGATGTTACAGAGCGCGCAGGCGACTGGTTAGCGAAAACATTTCCTTTAGATAAGCATCCTTCTGAATTTGCTTCGAAATAACGAAATAATATACAATACGACTGCGATTATACGCTCCCGTAGCTTAATTGGATAGAGCATTGGATTGCGGATCCAAAGGTTGTGAGTTCAAGTCTCACCGGGAGTACATTTTCGAAAGGCTGGGTATAGTTTAAGGAAGGGTAGCCAAGTGGTCGTACGGCACCGCTTTCGAAAAGCGGCGTGGCAGTAATGCTACCGCGAGTTCGAATCTCGCCCCTTCCGCCTTCGCTTGCCGAAGCGAGCTACGGCGGACAAGGTCCGCTCAGTAGATTGCGAAGGAGAGTGTGTAAGTTGGTTTATCTAGTTTGAGATGAGCCCTCGTAGTCTAACGGATAAAACAAGGGCTTCCGGAGCCTTAGTTGCGAGTTCGATTCTCGCCGAGGGTACTGGAAAAAAGAGCGCGGAGGTACTGTCTACGCCTGTCAAGCAGGCGAGCTCCCCGATGAATTTCGGGATCAGCTCCTCTTAAGCGTACACTTTTTATGAAATTTGAATTTTCAGCAGGTGGCGTGGTCTATAGAAAAGAAGGGGGTAAGATATTTATCTTGTTAGGACAACATTCTGGATATAAGGGATGGGTGTTCGCAAAGGGACTTATAGGTGATCATATTAAACACGAGAAGAAGGAAGAAACTGCTGTACGGGAAGTTGAAGAGGAAACTGGAGTAAAAGCTGAAATTGTTCAGCAGTTGACTCCAATTACTTATTGGTACCAATGGGAGGGAGAACGAAGAAAAAAAACTGTATACTATTTTCTTATGAACTATCTATCTGGAGACACGAAAAATCACGATTGGGAAATGGAAAACGTAGAATGGATACTTCTTGAGGAAGTTGAGAAACGGCTTACATATGCATCAGATAAAAATGTTTGGAGAGAAGCAAAACAAATAATTGAGAGTCTTTAGTCGTTAGTCTTTTGTCACTAGTTTGAAAGAAATTCATCAGCCAAAGACTTATGACAAATGGTGAATGACAAAATGGAGGGATCGCATAGTGGTCTAGTGCGTTCGCTTGGAGAGCGAATGTTCCCGTGAGGGGACCGGGGGTTCGAATCCCCCTCCCTCCGCCTTCGCCCGCCATAGCTTTAGCGTCGGCGGGATTCATTTAAAGTAATTCTATTCTTATAGTTTATACTAAAGTATGGGTCGGGCTTCGGCGGACACAGTCCGCTTTTGCTATACTTATGAACATACATATCTATAGATAATGAGCTATAAACCTTCTTCGTTGAATATTTTATTCCTTTTGATTTTTACTTTCTTCCTCGGAATGACATTTGTTTTTAATATTTTTACATTTATAGGTGAGCAGCAATTTTGGTATTTAGCGCAGTCTTTCCTTCATGGAAAACTCTATTTTTTGGAAAAGCCAGGGTATTATTTAGACGCAGTATATGTTAACGGTTTTTATTATTGGCCATTAGGTCCTTTCCCAGCGATAGTGATGATGCCATTGGCTTTGCTTTCTCAGTTCACAGGATTATTTCTCCATCAAGGATTTATAAATTTTATTCTTGTTATAATCACTCTTTGGCTTTCCTTCAGACAAGCTAAGAGGTTCGCATATTCGTCGAGAGATGCCTTAACGCTTGCATTCGCTTTTTGTTTTTCTTCAGTGTATCAATACATTGCTTTTGTTCCGTGGAGCGGGATGTTTGCCCAAACAATAACTGTGACATTATTGTTCTTAGCGATTGAGGAGATCTTTACGAAGAAACGTATTTTGCTGATAGGAATTCTTTTTGCAGCTATTCTCATGACGCGTTTTACTGCAGGACTTGGAATAGTATTTTTCATAGCATTGATTTGGATGGAGAAGAAAAATAACCTTGTAGAAAAAAGTAAAAAATTATTCACTTTACTAATCCCTGTCTTTATCGCTGGTGTATTATTGCTTTTCTATAATTACGTCCGTTTTGGGAACATGTTTGATAATGGTTACATGACGGCAAATAATAACTTTCTAGCTGAGAGCCAGCGATATGAACAATTACACCATGGATTATTTAAATTTGAAAATATTCCCACAAACATCTATTACTACTTCATAAAAACGCTTGATCCAGTTCTTATTCCCGTTCAAACATTAATGGGAAATACATATATGCTGCAGCCACCATATGTTACTGTGCGTTATCCTGGTACAAGCTTTTTTATTGTTTCGCCTATCTTTCTTTATATATTTAAGAATAGATTACGTTCGAATCTGGCTAAGAGTGCTCTTATAACCTGTATTATTATTCTTATACCTTTAATGCTGTATTATTGGCCAGGGTGGAGGCAAGTTGGCCCACGGTATATGCTGGACCTACTGCCATTTATGTATCTTTTATTATTAGAGTCTTTTCCAAAAAGAAAGCTTTCTTCAGTGGTAATTCTCATTATTTTCGCTAGTGCTCTCCTTAATTTTTATCTTTTCTCACAAGTTATGACTTCAGCCAATCCAGTACCAATTAATAAATAGAAGAGAAACTGTTAATAATAGGCTACTCCATAGGATTAGAGTTGCAATGTAGTATTTTCCCCGTAGAACGTATGCGAGGTAAATAAAAAGAGGGAAAAGGAGAGAAGTACTTCGGGAAAATGAGATAAAATCTTGCCCTATAAAGTAAACCATTACTAGAAGAGCAGTTGACCAGAAAAACTCTTTAGGTAGAAACTTTCGCGACTTTATTAGTAATAATATAGTCGAAATAAACATGACGTTGTCCACTTGGGACGAATGAAAGCTATGGAACCGAAGAGCAGGAGTAATAATCAGATAATAGATATTTAGAATAACTGCAGTAATACCTGAGGGGCTCCATAATTGTCTCATCTTCATAAAGTAAAACAGGTCCCCAGCCTGTATGAAGCAATACAGCATCCAAAGTGAGATGAAAAGAAGTGGTATTCCTACAAGGCTACTAAATATAAAAAAACTTTTTTTCTCTTTATCGTAGTGTTTTATCAATTGGTATAAGTACAGAAAATATAAGAGAAAAGCATTGCCTTTCGTTATATTAAGCATTGATAAAAAAAGAGCTGATAATAAGAATTTTTTTTCTTTTAAGAAATAACAAAACCAAAGAAAAAGGAAAAGGAAAACATTCTCTGCATAATAACTGCGATAGAAAATACTAAATGGATAGAGAAGAAAGAGCGTAATTGTTTTAAAGGCAAGTTGGCTTGTATATAACTTTGAAACAATGAAATAGAGACTACACAAGTTTAGTATGAGGAAGATATTGCTTAAAAAAAATGCAGTTAATTCGATATTATTCAGAAAAATATCACCGATTGAGAGAACGAGAGGATAGAGAGGAAAGAACGCATAAGAAAGTCCTTCCAAAGTCCTATTATCTTTTGTAGGATTTTCTTCCGGTTCTTCAGGATAACCTGCTTCTGCAATTTTAAGATACCATTGGCTGTCATATTGGCCTAAAGCCCGAAGCAACTGAAAGTTTCCGCCAGCTATTCGTGGGTCTTCTAAGAAATGATGAGCATTATAAAGATAATTTTCTCTATGGAATGGAATAATTGAGTGAGAAAGCTGCAAAAAGCTATATAACAAGATATTGGAAAGGAGTACTATACCTATAATAATGAAATACACTTTATGTCGTAGATAAAAGGAGAATATCATACTGTTATTATAAAGAAAAAGCTCATGTGACTGTTAACAGAACAATTCTAAAAAGAACCCCGCTTAAAAAGCGGGGTTCTCTGTGTCCGTTTACCTTTATTGAGCTTATTTTCCTTTTTTAGCTACTTTAATTTTTTTTGGTTCTGCTTTCTGAACCTTCTTAAAGGTTAACTTTAATACACCATTCTCCAGCTCAGCCGCCGGTTCTTCGTCTGAGACGACACCTTCGGGTAAGCGGAAAGAATAATTATATGATTGTGACATCGAAGTCATGAAGTATCGGCGTTTCTCTTTTTCTTCTTTTCTCTCTTCCATAGATGCTGTGATACGCACAACATTTTTATCCAGAGAAACGTCAATTTTATCTTCTGCGATTCCTGGAACAGCTGCTTCAGTGACAATTGCGTCCTCAGTTTCGTAGATATTTAGTCCTTGTCCTGCTAAGCGAGAAAGACCTGGAAAAGTGGGAAGATCCCAGTCATCATCAAGTATTGATTGCAAATTCCATGGATTCCAACGAATTATTGCCATGTTTTTTCACCCCCTTTCTTGAGATATTTATAGACCGATTTAGCACTTTTATAACATGACTGCTAAAGTTTGTCAAGAGATTTTTTATTCTCTTATAAAATCTTTACATTTTGAAGAATGCTCCGACGAGGTACGCGACACAGGCTGCAAGACTACCGATAAGAACGATTTCACTTACAGATCGGAAAAGGCTTTCCTTTGTGACTCTCCAGCGCACTAAACCGAGAAGAAATAATGCGATACCTGCAAATATACTTGAATACACAAACGAATGACTCGTATTACCGAATAAAAGATACGGTAATAATGGTATTAATCCAAATAGTATAAAAGAAACTATAGTCGCTAAACCTGTAAGCATAGGGTTTTCTGATGTGGGGTTTGGTAATTGAAGTTCATGATTCATCATAAAAGAAAGCCAATATTGTTCATTCGTAGCATAGATTTCGGTGAGGTTTTTTGCTTGTTCATCTGTAAACCCATTGTGTTTTAATATAAGCATCGTTTCTTCTTTTTCAAGGTGGGGATTTTTTCTAATTTCAGATAATTCCCGGGCCTTTTCTTTTTTATACACGTCTTTTTCAGAACGAATTGAAAGGAAGTTTCCTAAGCCCATTGATATACTATCTGCGAATAGATTTGCGAAACCAAATACGAGAACAGCGAGGACTGGCAGCGCAAGAGAGGATTGTTCGGCTCCTGCGAATCCAGCGACTACTGCAAATGTCGTAACAATGCCGTCATTGCCGCCATAGACAATTTCTTTTAAGTATGTTTGAAATGGAGAAGCTTTATTTTCTTCACGGATATGTTCGAGAAGCGCTTTTTCAGTCATATGTTTATTTTACATGATTACGAATACATCCGAAGTGAGTACTATCACATATTAGGAAGTTATAAAAACAATTCCGAGAATCATAAACAGCAGACCTGATATAAGATGTAAAACTTTCTTATTTATTTTCGTACCTATAAACTTACCAAAGTAGATTGCGATAATTGCGAGAATTAGTTGTGCGGTCATGACTGCTAAGAAAACGGAAAAAACCTCATATTTAGTAGAAAAAGCTGCTGCAGCAAGTTGTGTTTTATCACCTAGCTCTGAGAGAGCGATGAGAGAAAAGCTTGTTAAAAGCGGATTTCCAATACTTTTTAGTTTAGACGTTTCATCTGTATGTAGAAAAAACGAGAGTACACCAAACAAAATGAATAATAGTCCTGCAAATAAGCGAATACTCTGGAGGGGGAGGAGTGTTGTGAGATATGAACCGAGGAATACTGCAGAACCATCAAGTAATATAAATGCAGAAAACGATCCAATCAGTAGCTGAACATGTTTTTTTGTTCGTGAAGCTAGGAGAAGAAGAGAAAGCTGGCTTTTATCTAAAAACTCCGCGAGAAGAATAGTTAAAAACGGTATGATAAATGCATCCATAGCTTACTCTGAGGATCGATTTCGCATTTTATGGATGAGTGAACTGATAAGGTACATACCAGTCGAAGCCATATAGTTTACTGGTGATTTTTTCGTGTTTTCTGCTACTCGGTCCAGAATATCTTCAACATGTTTCCCTGTTTTTTTCGCTATATTCACGACGATGAAGAGGAGAATAAATGCTGTAATAAGAAAACCTATACCCAGAAGCATAAAAATACTACCAAGAAAATAAAAGATTGTTTGCACATCCATAGCCGTACTGTAAATCCTAATTCTATTAATACTATGAAGGATCAGTAAGACAAACGCAAGAGCTGACTGATCCGCTAACTGGCGGAGAAGGAGCTCGCCTGCGCACCGCTTAGCGGTGTCGGCAGGAGTGTACATTTAATCAAGTAGAAAATAAGAAAGTTAGACTGTATAATGCTAAGAAGTTGGATGGAGGAGTCGCATAGTTGGTCCATTGCGGGGGCATGCTAAGCCTCTGAGCCTCTCAAAGGGCTCGCGCAGGTTCGAATCCTGTCTCCTCCGCATCTACTCATTTGATTTTATTATCTATTTATAATAGAGTAATATTATGAGTAGTATAGAGTATGCCAGAAGACATAAAGCTCTTGGTCTTTGTAGAGTTTGTCCTGGACCGTTAGTTACAGGTAACAAAACTTACTGTTCGTTCCATAGAGAAAAGGAAAGAGCACGTGGGAGAATTAGAGATAGAAGGGATTCAGCTAGATTGAAAAAAGAATGTATTGAACATTACGGTGGACAATGTAATTGTTGTAATGAATCAATTATGCAATTCCTTACTATAGATCATGACGGAGGAAACGGTAATAATCATAGAATAAGCTTGTTTAAGCATAACGTAGGCGGTGCACATATGTATAGATGGTTAAAGAGGAACAATTATCCAAGTGGTTATTCTGTATTATGTATGAATTGTAACTGGGCAAAAAGATATAGTAATATTTGTCCTCATGAGCTTGGGAGAGGTGACTGAGTGGCCTATAGTAGAGGTTTACTAAACCTCCGAATCGCAAGATTCCGCGAGTTCGAATCTCGCCCTCTCCGCATATTTGCTACACTAACTCTAATGAACTTCTTGGATCTCCTTTTTCCTAAATATTGTGTGGTATGTAAACGATTTGGGGAATATATTTGTGCTGAATGTTTTTCTACGATTTCTTTCGATGTTGAGTATATTTGTTTAGTTTGCAATAGACAAGCGATGAATGGTTTGACGCATCCTGTATGTAAAACGAAATATACGATAGACGGAGGATTGGCGAGCGTAAAATATGCAGGGACGATGAAACGATTGATTGCAGCTTTTAAATTCCGACCGTATCTCTCTGATTTGAACCATGTTCTTGCAGACCTATTTTATGAAGGATTAATCCAGAACGAACAATTTAATAAAATATTGGGAAAAGAAACTGTGTTTGTTCCTATTCCGTTATATTCTCAGAAAGAACGTGAACGAGGATATAACCATGCAGGATTACTTGCGAAAGGACTAGAGAAACGATTTGGAATACGGGTGGTTGACCTATTGAAAAGAGTCAGGAAAACAGAAAGTCAAATGAAGTTAGATAGGGAAGAAAGGAAGAAGAATATGAATGGAGCGTTTGAGGTAAAGCAAAATAAAATAGTAAAAATAAAAAATAAAAAATTGTGTGAGTTGCAGATGATTCTTGTCGACGACATTATTACTTCAGGAACGACGATGCTGGAAGCTGCGAAGGTATTAAAGAAAGCTGGGGCAGAGAAAGTATGGGGAATAGCTTTGGCGCATGGGAAATAAATAGAATTGTTATATTGCTACATTGTTCTATTGTTAGGACTAAATTGATATAGAGGAATTGTTATTTACCTAGTTTTGCTTTTATTGCAGCGAGTTCATCTTCTATTTGCTTTTCTCTTGTTGATTCTGCAGTCTGTGTAAGTGGTTTTCCTGCAGCAGCGTCAGCTTTTAATCCGGCAAATTGTTGTTCAATAGCAGAATCTGCTCGGGGTTGTGTTGCATTTGGATCTTTTTTTTGCTGGGCTGCATTTGCTGCTCTTTGTTCTGTGTTTGAAATTTGCTGCTCAGGACGGTCTAATTGAGCAGTTCTAACTGCTAATTTTTCTGATAGAGCTCTACCAGCAGCCATAGTTTGTTCATGTTTTAATTGTGCAGCTTTTATTGCAGCCTGGGCTTCTGGAGAGATTGTGTCTGTTTCTTTTGGGGGTTCTGCTGCCTTAGCAGTCTGTTTAGGGGCTCTTTTAAGAGCTTTAAGGAAATCCCATCTACTGCTTCTACTCTCTGTAGGTTGGGAAGATGGAGGGATAGCGTTTTCTGGTGTATTGGATGTACCATCAGGCATAAATATATAATAGTAAACTTAAATAGAATAT
The DNA here is from genome assembly GCA_041906785.1 of Candidatus Levyibacteriota bacterium. Lineage (GTDB taxonomy): Bacteria > Patescibacteriota > Microgenomatia > Levybacterales > UBA12049 > CAYMDS01. The sequence goes on along the minus strand of JAYRIM010000026.1, from coordinate 10,983 downwards.
GCAAATTAGGTCCTTTAGAAGGAGAAAGCTGGTTTTTTACTCTAACAGTTTTAACAATTGAAGTTACTTCTTTCCTAAGCCAGTATCATGAGGACCAATCGCATGTATATGGATCTTGTCAGTTTCTCGAGTAAATATAATGCGGTAATGAATATCGATTCTTACTTCAAAGTAGGGAGTCCCTTGCATTCTCTTAAGACGGAGCGAGGGGTGATTGGGGCTAATTTCTAAATAGCTTATTTGTTTACGAAATTTTTTCTTTAAGATTTGTGGTAACTTTATATATGATTTTTCAGCGGCTTTCGAGAAGGAAATATTCATGCTAGTCCAAGGAATTTAGCCATTTAATCGCGTCTTTTGCCGATTTGAAAGAAATAGAGTTACCTTTTTTAAAATCCTCTTCGCTTTTTTTGATTGTCCAGTCCCACCATTCATCACTTCCATACGGTGGCTCTTGTTCGAAGAGTTTTTCTTTAATGGCCTCGATGTCTTTCGTGAGTTGATCAAGACGATTAAGAATAGTTTGTAATGTATTAGAGTCAACAGAGATGGTTTTATTCATATTATCTATATTCTATCTATCATTACTTAATAAATCAAGAATGCGGGAAGTGACTCCTATGCCACTTCTCCCCGCTTAGCGGGGCTTCGGTAGGCATTATGACCTTCAAGTGTAGGTCATAAAAACGGAAAAAGCCCGGACATCTTTTCCTCATACTTGGTGTAGAACAACAAGTATAAGTATATAGAGCCGGGCTTTCCCCTGCTACACTTCCCACAACGCGTTAGCGCCGTAGGGAAGAATCACACGTTGTGAGAAGTTGTAGCCGACTACTGGACCACGCAGTAGGGTCGGGACTCCATCGCCTGATCACGGCTCTTGGTGAGCCGGACGCGGCGGACGAAGCATTCGTTATTCCAGTCCAACCCGGCGACGTAGTACGTGCCGGAGTCGGTCACGTACCCAGTCTCCAGCTCGGTCACGGACCAGTCGTGGTAGAAGATCGTGACTTCCTCACCGCTGTTGCCGTGAACATACATCTCCCCCGGGGTCACCCCTTGCGGGAGTGGCCCCATGGTGACCGTCTGGCCACCGATGACGGGCCAGTTCACGGTCCGGTAGGCACCCAGCCAGTAGCGCTGGGGGTTCGCGGCGGTGGCCGTCGTCGTCTCGCCCGAGTTGCCGGTCGTGGGCGTGATGGGCTGGGTTACCGTGAGGTTCCCCGAGCCCGTGTTGATGGCGACGTTCGAGCTGCCCGTCACATTGACCGACGGGCGGAGGTCCCCCAGCCTCGCCGGGGTGATGACGATGGTGGCCTCGATCTTGTTGGTCGGCGTGACGATGCGGGTGACCATGAGGCGGTCTGCGACCTTCTCCCACGCCTTCGCCTGGGTATCGGCCGCGGCAGCCTGGGCCTTGGCGTCAGCGAGCTGATTACGCAAGCCGGTGTTCTCGCCGATGGCACTCGCAAGCTGCTTCTGCAGGTCACTGACCTGCGTCTGCGCGGCGGCGATAGCGGTGCGGTGTGCCTCTTCGGCCGCGTTGCGCTGACCATTCAGCACGAGCAAAGCGACCAGCAAGATGCCGGCAATGAGCCAGCCGCCGAGCCACCAGCCCCGGAACCAGTTAGCGCTCTTGCGCTCGGTCTCGAAGTTGGTCTGGGCCTTGTCGCGGGCTTGCTCTGCAGCCTGACGGGCGCTGATAGCCGTGTTGCGCTCGGCCTTCATGGCCTCCATGTCGGTGCGGCTCTCGGTGCGCCAGCGCTCGAGCGTCTCAACCTTGCCCTCAGCGTTGCCCTTTGCTTCACGCGCAGTAGCCTCTTCCTTGAGAGCCTGACGCATGTTGCTGTTGGTGTCGCCAAGGAGGCGGATAGCCTCCATCGTATAGCCAGACTGCATTTCGAGCAGGTTTAAGGCCTGCTGGGCGATGGTATCCTCGACTGTGAGGATACCTGAGAGTGGACTATATGTAGCTTTCATGGCCATGTGCTCCTTTCGCGAGCGGGTACGTGGCTCTTGCCGCTGCAAGCAAGCTGGGAGCCGGCCGGACTCCCTACCACGTTTTTGCCTTTGGGGCGTTGTTGAGTTGATTGCAGACAAAATGAGCACAAATAAAAAGGTACATAGAGTCAGAGAGTCAACGTGTTTTCTACTTTGTCGCTCTGAAGCTTTGACTCTTTGTCTCTTATTGTGTTCATAGTGCCTGCAACCACTCATTCGTGGCTGGCCCGATATAAAATCGGGACTGGGAGAACGGTTAAAAATTGTTTGTTTCTCACAAACGTGTATTTGTAGCAGGGAGAAACTGATCGGGAGGGAAGAGCAGAAGAAGGGGAAAACACGTAAAATTATTACATACTTCCCCAAGTATCTGCAGCTTTTCCTGGTCAGTAGACTCCCTACTAACGCATGTCAAAGTGCAATTGAGGCCTATAGTAGCACATTATAGGGTGAATGTCAAGTACTATAGGGTAGCACAGGTTGTGGGTTATCCCCTTAGGGGACTAGCTACTACGTAGCGGCGTGAGTTACCTGTTAAAACAGCAGTCTTTTTTGCGGAGAAGATTACCTTGCTCTGGCCTCGGCCGGAGAGAGCTTAATGCAGAGAAGATATCCATGTGGACAGAAGTCTACAATTGCAGTAGCATAAGAACTATGTTTTTAGTTTGGAAAAAAAAGATAAAAGAACTGTTTATCCTTTGTCTTGCTGCTTTTCTGCTGACGACAATTTTTACCTGGCCATATGTAACGAGATTATTCGATTTTTACTCCGATAATCTAGACATGCTTTATCTCGGATCAGTCATGTGGCATACCTATAAAGCAATTATTTCTGGAAGTATTTTGCATCAGTCCTCATATTTTCAAACAAACCAATTTTATCCCTGGCCAAATACCCTTACGTTTTCTGAGCATTTTTTCCTTCCTAGCCTTATCTTTACAGTTGTATACACGATAAGTTCCCAATTTATATTTTCAGTCAATACATTTGTATTTCTTTCTTTTCCCCTTTCATTTTTAGCGGCCTATTTTGTTTTTTATCGCCTCATTAATTCGAAAATAGCAGCTGGAATTGGAGCATTCGTCTACACATTTAATCCTCTAACATTCGCGCATTTTCAAGCTGGTCATTATCAACTTTTGAGCCGTTTCTTTTTACCATTTATTTTTTTCTATGCATATAAATGGATTTGTGTACCTACAAAAAAACATAGTTTTCTTTTTCTTCTAGCATTTACTTTAAATGCATTAAGTGCAATTTATTTTTTTATTTTTAGTATCGTCCTACTGTGTTTTTATCTTCCATTAGGTATCGTTGTGAAGTATCTTCATAATAAAACGCAATACATGCGTTCAATTTTAGTATCTATAATCATTGCTATTCCGTTTGTTCTCATACTTTTATGGTTCAGTATTCCATATTATTCTTTTATGCAGCAGGAGCAAGCAAAAAGATCAATATATGAAGGAATGTACTATGGCTTTGAGCCTTTAGATTGGGTAACGTCGACGAAAACACATCTTTTATATGGTCCCTTTACGAGTTGGCTAGAACGATTTCGTCCAGATGGCAACAATTTCAACTATTCAGAACATACATTATTCCTTAATATAGTTCCTCTTTTTCTCGTTATATTTGGTTTTTGGTACTTCCTGTATCGTCAACCGTATCACTCTCAAACAAATGAGCTTTTTCTCTTTTTAGGTTTTTTGTCACTACTTATAATGAGCTGTATCATAATGAGTTCAATAGGATATGCTATTTTCTATACAGTTTTCCCTTTTATGCAAGGGGTAAGAGTGCCTACGCGAATACAATTTCTGATGTATGTGCCGTTTTCTTATTTCGTAGCCTATGGAGTATATGCTTTACAAAAAACGAATAAAAAAATGCTTCTTATTCTTTGTGTAGTAGTTCTTACTTTAGAGAATTTCTATGGCCTTCCTTATCATCAGGATAAAGCACTTCCGCATTCAGTAGTAACAAAATTACAAGGTTCCACATTTTCCTTCCTCAATAATGCTCAGACGATCCATTTCCCTCTGTATACAGGAAAACTAATACCCGGATCTCATATGTATTGGAGTATATTTACAGGCGAAAAGACAATAAATGGGTATAGTGGTTTTTTCCCATATGATTGGAGTGCTCTCATATATCAATTCCGTTATAACCTCAATAGCGAGGTGGTTAAAAAGCTTCAAGCTCTCGATATTCACTATGCAATTTTTCATAAATATCTACTTGATGAAAAAGAAGTACAGAAATACAACACCCTATTTAAGAAATTTCGAATCGCATATGAAGATAAGGAGATTCTAATTTTTGATTTAGATCCTGGTTCTTTGGATATACAAAAATGTGATTTTTCGAAAGATATTATTTTCAGTAATCCACAAACGATCCAAATAGTAGGAAAGACTGTACGGTATATGCAGGTGAAAAATACAAGAGACTGCTATCTTATTAGTCCATTTACGGAAAGATATAGACAGATAGAAAAAGACGGAAAAAAGATAAAAGTTACATTGCCAACCATTATTTCTCCTAAGGAGACCACAGTTGCTCTTTATCAAGATTAAGACTGCATTATCTCATAATTTTACAATTTCTCTTCTTTCGCGTATCATATCCCTATGAAAATTACGAACAGACGCGCGTTTTTTGATTTTGAGATTCTCGAACGATTTGAGGCTGGCATTCACTTGCAAGGAGCTGAGGTGAAAGCTGTGCGCGATGGTCACGCAGATCTAACAGGCAGTTTCGTTCAAATCCGTGGCAGTGAAGCGTACTTAGTAAACTCGAAAATACTTCCTTATAAATTTGCACGACCTGAAGGATATGACGAAAGACGGAATAGAAAACTGCTTCTGCATAAGAGAGAAATCATCTCACTAAAAGGCAAAACAGACGGTGGAAACTTGACAATCGTGCCTATTTCCCTGTATACTAGCCGAAACCTCATAAAAGCTGAATTGGCACTTGGGAAGCCGAAAAGAAAGTTTGATAAACGGAAAACAATACAACGACGCGACCTCGAGCGTCAGATGGAAGAAACCTTGAGTGATCGCTACGAAGACCTTTAACAGTCGAATCAATATTCACTTTTAGCTCGCCAAAGCTTTAGCGACGACAGCCCGCCTTCTCCGCCAGTTGGCGGATTCGGCGAGGTAAAAGGGGATGATTTGATTCGACGAGTATTCGATCTTTAAAAACAGCAAGCCGGCTTTAACTAATGCCGTAAAAAGAGTTAAAAAAATAAATGCTGACACAATGCGCAGCATCCGTCGATTTGCCAAAAAGGCAATTGATGGGGTCGAAGAAGCACCTGTCGCAGGTCGATATGCTCCTGCATATCTTTTTGCTTAAGGAGGTTTCTACGCCTGTCTATATGGTCTTTTCCTAGCGGGATCACATAGGCAAAAATACAGTTAGGAAAAGGATAAAAGGAGTGGTTCGACTTTTATCGTCAAATGGACCTCGATTTTGTTATTCCTGTCAATTGGATAAGGCAAAATGACATACTAAAAATTGACTACGCTTGTAGACGTTTTTAATCATCTTTTCTCGGACTCCGGATCACTCCCGGACATCTCCACACAAAAAGCCCGCTTTATAGCGGGTTTTCTATTTTTAACAAGACTAGATAATGTTGTGTTATGTTAGACGAGGAATAAGAGTTTACAACCCCGATTACATTACTTAACTTTTTTATAAATAAAAACTTGGTTTACTTTATCAGGTTTAATTTCAGAAAATGATCTGGCTGATATTTCCGGTCTCGCAATATCTGAAGCGAAAAGAACAGGAATGACAAATTCTTTATAATTCTTCTCTAGATTTATAAATGGAGGTATTTCGCGGTTTCCTAGATTCCAAAAACTTATTTTTTTGCTTTTTCCATATACAATTACCCAATCAGGCTCTTTATCAAAAGAATAAATATATTTCGGAAGAGTTTTTTTATTCTCAGGAAATAAGCGAGGATTATCTGGTGTAATACGATTTACAAATTTCAATGAATCTTTAAGAAGGAAATTCAATACTTCGTGCGAGCGATCAAGTGTTACGAATACTGTTTGACCTGTCTGTGCATGTTCTTTTAGAAAATTTGCTACAAGTTCATCTGATGTTTTATAAGGGTGAAGAACTTCATTTATATATTCGAAAATAAAGCTTCGTGGTTTCTGCAAAGTAAAAAAGTTTGTAAACAAATAGAGAAAAAGTAATACAATACCAACAGGTCGTTTCCAATGTAAAATCTCGTAGATTAAATATCCGTTAAGTAAGAAAAAAAAAGGAAGAATTACAGCTATATAGCGAAATGACAAAAGATTTATATAAATCTTAGTAATAATATTAAAGGACATTAATGTTATAAGGAAAAGCAATGGAAATAAAACTAAAAATAGTAAAATATAATTTTTACGAGTTCTTTTATATAAAAAAGCAATTATAAGTGGAGAAAATAAGATTGGAAAGATATTAGCATTGTTAACCTCATCGAAAATATTATATATATAATACCCTTGAAGCATAATATTCGATAGGGATATAGTAATGGATCCTCTTCCTTGTATAGGATTCTGAAGTATATACCAAGGTAAACAAAATGCAAAAATAATAAGAGAGAGTTTAACTGTCGTTAGTATATACTCTTTTATTTCTTTGTCGGGTACTTTTATAGTAATTAGATACGTTATATAAGAAACTAACAGTGCGATATAAAAGGCTATAAATGATACATAATGTGCATAGAAGAATAGGATACTTCCACATATAAAGGTAAGTTTTGAATATATCTTTTTATCAGGTAGCTGTAAAAGGGAGCGGAAAATAAGTAATCCTGCAAATACAGTAACACTATAATAACGGCTTTGATAAGATAATAATATAAAACCAATAGAGAAACATATGATCCAAAACGATATAATGCTGATTTTTTTTGATTTTGTAAAACGTATACTTACATCATAAAATAGAATAAGAGATAAGACGGAAAATATGATAAAGGGAAATCTTGCGCTAAAAGCTGATTCCTTGAATAGTAGAAAAGATAAAGCAGTAATGTAGTATTGAAGTGGAGGTTCCATATGATTAATAAGATCTCGATTCAATACTACAGCATCATCTAAACCGATTATATTTACACCATCCCAGCCTCTTAAAACCCCAAATTTAAGAATATTTCTAGCGAATAACGCAGTTTCTGCCTCATCACCCCATAAAGGATGAGCGAATGAGCCTAAGAAAACTAAAACACAAAATAATAGAAAAGGTAGAATAAGAGAGAAAAAAGATGCAAATGTGGCATTCTTTTTATTCAAAAGATAACGTGCAGATTGAACAAGATTCATTAGTGGTTATTTTTATTATACGTGTTATTCTTTTTTTGTAGCAACAAGAATAAGTGAAACTCCAAGAGGTGGATGATGTAGTTTTTCAATATATCGGAGAAACGGGACAATTTTATCAAATATTCGAACTTGATACGGTTTAAATTGTCCAGATTTTTCAATAAGATCACGAACTAACCAAGCAATGAGGCCGACAGCATTAAAATAATAGATATTTTCAATCTGGAAACCTGCGTCTAAAGATTTTTTTATAAGTTCTTTTTTTTCATAGCGCCTATAATGCCCAAGTTCTTTATCTAGTTTTTTATATGCAAATTTTTTTGCGGGAACAAGAAGGAGTAGCCTCCCATCTTTTACTAGTAAATTATATATATTTTTTAGAGCTTTCTCATCATCTTTGATGTGTTCGAGAACATTTATTCCAATGATTGTTTTAAAATATCTCGTAAATCTTTCTGGTTGATTGTCCAAAATATCTAATTCACGAACTGTGATATTTGAAGAGTTTTTATATTTTTTCTGCAAGTATGAAACTAATCCCTTATCATTATCTGTAAGATAGAGGTCTTTTTTATTATCAAAATATTTACTTATATTACCAGTACCAGCCCCTATTTCTAAAATAGGAGACACAAGAAATTGTGTAAAATTTTCAATGATCCAGTTATTATAATTTTTTGCTTCCTCTAGAATTTCAAGTGTTGGAAGTCCTTGATAATCAATCATAGAAATACATTGTACAGTAATTAGTAATGGCTTAATATACGAGAAGAGATGTGTCTGATACTCAGACAGTTATGTTAAACAACTTTCAAGCATTTACGGTAAAGTAAATACCAGAACCTCTCTGTTTTTTAGGAAATATACTTTTTTATCTGATTCGTTTACGAATAAAAGTTTTGCTTCCTTTAACTCAGGTGTTGTATATTGAGCCTTATATGTGCCTTCTTTTGAGAATTGTACAATTCTATTATTAACTGCGTCAAGAATATAAAGATTGGTTGTATTATTATCTGTAAAAATACTTTTCGCTTTATTAAGCGATGTATCAAGACCCTTTAAAGAAAACGTATCAAGATTACCTTTAGTATATTTTTTAATTGTTCCATCAGAGAAAAGAAGCCAAACTGAACCATCGACTGCCATATTTACTGCTTGAGAAAGATTTGGAGTGGTATTTTGAAAATAAGAGGATTTTGTATAACCATTGCCTGCAGGAACAAATTTCAATATTCCTTTCGCTGAATCAAAAACATATAAGTTACCATTATACGCTTGTAAACTTATAGCACTTTCCCAATATGCATTGTTTTTAACGATGCTTACTTCTTTTTTTGTTATTTTATTTCGAGAGATAATATCTTGTTTAGTAAGAACATATATGAAATCCTCATCCTCTGCTACTGCTATACTATTTTTCGTATGTAAGAATGTTTCAAAGAGAGGTACTTTCTTCTGATCTACTTTCTCAACTTGTATCGAATGTGCTTGAGAGGTAGATGCTAATTCTGTATCAATTTTCTGCTCTAATGTAACTAATACTTTTTTTTCTTCAGAGTCATCAGGAAAACGTGCAAGCTTTTTTATTAACTCTTCTTTAGCAGCTTGTAAGTCTTCCCGTGCTTGTGCAGGATTTAATACTTTTATACCTATAGCATCATTATATTTCTGATTTATTTCTTTATATATCTGACTAAAATCATTTTTTAAACGTTGTTTCTGCTGGGATTGAACTGTCGTTAGAATTGTATAGGTTAAAAGTGAGAAGAAAACTAAAGCCAGCAAAAACAATCCCAATGTTTTTTTCTGAGAATTACGCTTAAGCTTTGCAAAAAGCCTAGAGAACCTATGCGCAATATGATTAAAGAAAGATGTTTTAGTACTATCTTCTATAATTTTACTTTTTTCATATGTAGCATATTCCTCACGTTTTTCTACTGGTTGCTCTGTTATAGAAGGTGATGCATGGTCATCTGTTAACGATTTGGGTACACCAGTAATAGAGAGAACAATTGCCGAAGCACCTCCATTTTCGGCATTATGAATTGTAGGACTGAGCATTTCTGCAATATCGTTTGGCAGTTGTAAATCCGTAGCCTCTTTGATGTTAGGCAGTGAGACTAACTCAGCAAACTGTTTTGTTTCGAGGATGATAATATCGTGTTGTTTAATATATCCTGATGCTGAGATGATCTCGGTTGTCGCCTTATCACTAGTAAGCAAGGTGGCGAAGGTATGATCGCGTTTCATAAGCACTGTTCCTATTCCGCAGACTACTACATAGAGCACGTCTTCTTTTACATACGAGAGAGTAAGAGAAAGCTCCAGATCGGCTGGGAATTCACTGATACTTGTCTGTACGGCTTGTTGGATACTGGAAAGGCTTTTTGTTTCTAAGGTAAAAAACTCTGCTTCAAGATTATTAATAATATCTTTTCCAATCGTTGTTAGAGACAAATCGCTATTTCCTGTAGTGAGTGAAAGTACAGCAAATAAACTTCCGGCATTATATGCTTGAGACCATGCGGATTGTGTAGGGGTAGCAACGATCTTGGCAAAAGAAACATTCGCTTGGTACATTAGCTACAGTATAACAAGAGCTAAGAAAAAAAGCGAAAGACTGAAAAAAAAGTAAATAGTAGAGAACCACATGATCGATTTGGATGCATTTCTGGAATGAATAAAAACAAAACGATTTAGGATGACAATCTGTGCTCTAATAATAAAGCAGTACACGCTAAAAAGGAGGAGAACAAGGAGAATAATAATTTTAGTTCCTAAAAGGATATACGCATTGTGAGAAATGATTTGTATAAAATCTATCATGTTGTTGCTTTTTGCTTAAGATCGAGAATAACGTCTGTAACTTTATCTGGAAATGGAACTGCTTGAAATTCGAAATTTGGCTTTACGCCTTCTGTTTGTATAAAAACATTTCCGTAGTCAAAAAAACTATGCAGGAATCCGCCTTGCTCGAATTCGACATCCACAACATCCTGTATTCGTGCTTTTGCAACAGTTCTATACATAATATCATTGAAATCTAGATCTATGATTTGTTCTGTAGTGATAATGCCAAAATTATAGAACCAAGTAATAAAGTTATTAAAGATATAGCCAATTACGATCATATAATAAAAAAGAGTAACAATAAAAAGATAATTAAAAGGTAAAAAGAGGTTGATAGCTACTAAAGATGCAAGAGAAAAAATAAAGAGAGGAATGAGGAGTAAGAATATGCCTATAGAAATCCAACGGGCGTTGGTTATAAAATGTCTCCGTAAGAAAATAATGACTACCTCATTCGCCTCCTGATTTTCGAAAGAAATTCCTTCTGGAAGTTTACAATATGATGCAAAGTAAGGTAATAGCTTTGACTGACCGTTCATTATGCGTTGGACTTTGTTGGGTATTATTTGTGACTTCTCCGCTGGTTCGTCTGAAACAAATACATCTGGCATATTTAGTTGTCAGCTATCAGCAGTCAGTTGTCAGTTTAAAACCACTGCTATAATCATTTACTGATTACTGATTACTGATTACTGATTACTGATTACTGATTACTGATTACTGATTACTGATTACTGATTACTGATTACTGATTACTGATTACTGATTACTGAT
>JAYRIM010000025.1:0-29128 GCA_041906785.1 Candidatus Levyibacteriota bacterium | reverse complement strand
TTTTTGCTTCGTCTCAAATTGAACCACACGCTCCACTGGTTGTGCGGGTCCCCGTCAATTCCTTTGAGTTTTAGCCTTGCGGCCGTACTCCCCAGGCGGAATGCTTAACGTGTTAACTTACGACACTGATTGCTCAGTATCTAGCATTCATTGTTTACGGCTAGGACTACACAGGTCTCTAATCTGTTTCGCTCCCCTAGCTTTCGTGCCTCAGCGTCAGGAAAAACCCAGGTACTTGCCTTCGCCATCGGTGTTCCAGTTAATATCAACGCATTTCACTGCTACACTAACTGTTCCGTCACCCCTGTCAAACCTCAATTCTTCCAGTATCACATCCAATCCTGAGGGTAAGCCCCAGTCTTTAAGACGTGACTTTGAAGAACGCCTACGCACACTTTACGCCCAATGAATCCGGATAATGCTTGCCTCCTACGTATTACCGAGACTTCTGGCACGTAGTTAGTAGAGGCTTATTCAATAAACTGTGAACGGTTTAATAAAAGGAGTTTACGACCCATAGGCCTTCTTCCTCCACGCGGCGTCGCTGCGTCAGACTTTCGTCCATTGCGCAATATTCCCAGTTGCTGCCACCCGTAGGTGTACTGCCCGTGTCTCAGTGCAGTTGTGGCTGTCCAACCTCTCAGTCCAGCTACCCGTCATCGCCTTGGTAGGCCATTACCCCACCAACTAGCTGATAGGACGCAGGCTCCTCTCTCGGCGGACAGTTAAGTCCTTTACCCTTGCGGGACTATGGAAAATTACCCCCGCTTTCGCGGGGCTATGTTCCACCCAGAGGTAGATTCCTACGCGTTACTCACCCGTCTGCCGGTTGGTCCGATTTGCATCGGACCCCCCTTGACTTGCATGCTTAAGGCACGCCGCCAGCATTCATCCTGAACCAGGATCAAATTCTCAAAAAAATCAACGAAGTTATAACTAACTCCATTGCTCTGAATAAAAATAGCAATGCGTAACAATGCTACGGGAAATTCAGAGTATAAAAATTCCCTACCACTTTTTGATTTCAACGTGCTAAATATATTACGACTTGTTATCTCGTCCGCCTTTCAGCGAGACGGAAAGTTAAGAAGTAACGAAGATTATAAACAAACTACAAAAACTTGTAAAGAGTTATATGTTGCCCTTAAAACGATAAAACCCGCCAAAGCGGGTTTAAAATCCTAATCTTTGGCAAAGCTTCACATAACTTTCATCATTATATATGATTAAAATTTCCTGTCAAGCACCACAAACGAAGATCAGAAATTATAGATCAGTAAATTTATATGTTCCTTTAATTGTTTCAGAGAGAAGAATATTCTGATTATTTTTTCCTGTAGTTATATAAATGCTATTACCAATTACGCCAGCTACAGTTGCTTGTAACGGTTGTGGAATAGATGTTAAATATTCCCAATTATCTGTCTTAGGATCGTATGATAAAACACTAGAGATCAATTGCTGTTCTTCAGTAATTCCTCCAATAGTTATAATTTTCCCTTCAAGTACGAAAGTCGCAGCACCTATGTGACTTACTCCAAATGGCAAGGAACTTTTCTTTTCCCATGTATCTGTTTTCGAATCATAGACATGGAGATCAGAAACGTATTCCCTCGCCGCTCCTTCTAAATGCTGTCCACCTATAGCATAAATTTTTCCATTAAGCACAACACCTGCGAAATGATTTCTAGGATTTGGCAAAGGTGCTTTTTCCTCCCAACCTGTCGGATTATTTAAATCTAAGACCCAATGATTTTCAGAATCTAAAGCAATATTTGTTTCTTCTTGGTTACGGATACCTCCACCGAAAAAATGAAGTTTTTTATCTACTATTACTAACACTCCTGCTGTTCGTTCTTGCGGTAAAGGTGAAACTTCTCCCCATGTATCAGTACTTGTATCATATTTCCAAACATGATTGGTAACAGGTCCAGGATGTGAACCTATATATCCACCTGCAAAATACACTGTAGTTCCATCAATAGCTGTTCCAGCATGGGTAATCGCTTCAGGCATATCTGCAATTTTCGACCAACTGTTTGTCTCAGTATCAAAGACAAAGGATTCGGGAGTAGCTTGGGCATCAGGTGTATGAAATCCTCCGAAGACATACATTTTTTTACCAATGACAGCTCCTTGTGATTCAAACAGCGCCACAGGGGCTGGAGCGTTAAGACTTTTCCAAGAATCGATTGTAATAGTCGTGACTGTCTCTTTCTTTCCACTCTTTGATTGTAAAAAAAGAAAAAAGCTTGACCCTATTGAAACAATACATAATACAATCAATAGTACGCGCGAAAGTATAACTTTTGATGATTGCGACATAGTTTTATAAGTATACCATACTATGGGATGACGATTCAATCTTTGTGGAATTTTTTTTACTAGTTTCTTATACTTAGGAAACTTACTATGGCTTCTATACAAGAACTCGGACTGAAAAGACTTGAAGCTAGAAAATTACCTGCCGGCTTCGTAGGATTACCTAGAGATGAAATTCAAGCCCAAGCTCCTGACGGGCTCTACTATATGGAATGGGATCCATTAAAAGAAAATACCCATGCTCCACAAGATAGTAACCCATCTTATGAAGTAGTAACTTCAAGTGCAGCCAATATTAAAAAAGGTGAAGGAAATGCTGCAACAGATTTAGTTGGTGGAAAATCAGGATATGAAGAAGAATTAGTCATTAATGGAAATGCAACACAAAGAATTATTTTTCGTTACCTTCCTGCTACTGCTGCATTAGCCCAGCGACCTGAGGTTGTAGATTTAATTGTGTCTAGCGGAAGAAGAATGATATTAAAAGGTGGAAAAGATCCTCTCACAGTAAGAGGAAAACAAATGTCTGTTATACCTGGATGGCAAGAATTTGGAGATTTTGATATAGATCAGGACATGGTCGAAGGACATATGATTGATACAGCTTTAACAAGGCACGATATCTTACTTTTAGCTGTATGCAGAGGCATGGAAATGCTCAATCCTTTATTAAAAAAAGCCGAACCTCATCATAAACCTCAGGATGGTGCAAGAGTAGCATATAATAGAATAAAACGTGTAGGGAAAATGTTCCCCCTAACAGAAGCAGATGTCTGGACGTATCACCATCTTGGAATGAGCGAACTATCTGACGAGTTACGTGAATCTGGCTTTGAACCGGCGGCAGTAGACACAAAAGATGGAAGCCTTGCAACAGCAGTAAGAGTTGGCAGAACTCAGACAGACCTAAGCGTGGTTAGCGCTATAGTAACAAATGACCATTGGGAGAAAGAACCTGAACATCCAGACGCGCAAGTGCTTTTATATTGGGTTCACGAAGTAGATAAAAGACATGCTATAGCATATCCTTCGAGGAGGGAAATAGATATTTTCGCTCGAGCGAGAGCAGCATAAAATCCGGTAATACTAAGAAGTATGACAAAGTTCATAAAATTGACAAAATTACCCACCTATAGGATAATACACGACCATGGTTAAACAATTATTATTAAGTGCACCTACCCAATATAAATGGAAGAGTATTACTCATCAGAATGACTTATCTCTCCCTTTTTATCAATATGAGTGGCATACAGCGTGGTTCCATACTATAGGAAAGAGTTGGAGACCATACATTTTAGAAATAAATAATACACATATAGCATCATTCGCACGAAATAACGATACGATTATTTTTACCGGTCAGGATGTTACGGACTTCACCGATGTCTTTGGTGACGTAGAAAAAGAAAACCATGTCTGGAAAGAACTTCTCCTTTATTTAATTAAAGATGGCGTTAAGAAAATATTTATTCAGAATCTTCCTTCTACCTCACATACATTTGCTTTTTGGAAACAACTTTCGAAAGATAATCTTCATAAAAGAAGAATGCATATCGAAATAGTAGAACAAGATACAGTACCGTCAATTCCACTTCCGAAAACTTTTAATGCATATATGCGACAACTAGATCCTCATGAACGACAAAACATGAGTACTCACATGCGAAGAATTGATAAAACATTTTCTTCTATTTCATTCATGCAAACAGATGCTTCTGAAAAAAATATGTCGATTATTTTAAAACTTATGAAATTAAACCCATTAAAAAGAAATTTCCTTACACCTTCGGTTGAAAAATTTTTCTACAATATTTCTTTAGCATTTCCAAAAGATATGCGTTTTTCCCTGCTTTTTATTGATAATACACCCGCTGCTGCTGGAATCCATTTTCAAGATAAACAAACCTTTTTTAACTATAATGGCGGGTTTAATAAAGAACAATTTTCAGGAGCTGGAATGTATTTACGCCTAAAGAATATTGAGACAGCTATTATTGAAAAGAAAACCCAGGTTAATTGTTTACGTGGACGTGAATCGTATAAATACCAATTAGGCGCAAAGGACTTTCCTATTTACTCTATTACGGTGAATTTATTCTAATTACTTGTTCAACAATGTTTTTATTTTCCTAAAATCTTCCTCCATATCTTTTTTAAATTTGTTCGGGAAACGAAGTGTTGCTGCAGGATGGTAAGTAAGGAAATACCGAATACCATCTTTCTCTTCAATTATCTTTCCTCTATCTTTTACAACAGAAACTTTTTTTTGCAGAACTCCTTCAGCTGCTACACGGCCTAGTAAGACAACAATGTTCGGTTCTATAACATCTAATTGTTTCATGAGGTGTTCACGGCCATGTGCGATCTCTGCAGAAGTAGGTGTTCCCCGTTCCGGAAGATATTTTACTGGACTTGTAATATAAATATCATTCTCATCTAATCCTATTTCTTTTATCATTTTACGCAAGAGAGAACCTGAACGTCCGACAAAAGGTCTTCCAGTTTTCGCTTCAGTCTTTCCAGGAGCTTCTCCGATAAATACGATATCTGCATCTGGCTTTCCTTCTCCAGGTACTGCTTTTCCTATTTTTCCAATTTTGCAAATATTACAGTTTTCTATTTCCTTAGCAATTTCGTCTAATTTTTTTTGCTTACTCTGCCGTGTCATAAATTATGTTTACTAAAATCCTAACAGAGAGTTGTTATAACAATGTAACAAATACATATTAACAGTGTTGATCCAACCAAACTTTCGTTTTTAATATTGCAACAACACTTGCACCGTGTTGAATTTTACTATCTAGTACCATTTGGTATGCTTCTAAAAAAGGAACTTTAAATGGTTTTACTAGTGGATCTAAATGTTTCGATTCTCCAACATTCAAAGCTAAAAATAAGTATTCAGGAGATTTAATAATCATCGTAAATGGTTGAAACATACCAAGTTCAATCCATTTATTACTAACACACCCTGCTTCTTCGATTAATTCCCGTTTTGCTGCTTCTAATGGAGTCTCTCCTTTATCTATACCGCCGCTTGGTATCTGAATCCCTTCAGTTTCTAAAACGTAATAATACTCTTTTATTAAAAAAATATCTTTCTCTTTTGTTAATGCAACTATTGTCGCACCACTCCCATAGTCAACAGTACCAAAGACGCCTTGTTTTCCGTCTGGTTTAATAATTCTATCTTCGGTAACAGTGATCCAGGGGTTTTTATATTTTGTTTCAGAAGAGATAACTGTAAACGGACCTTTTTTCATATATTGTCATGGTTAAGGAAAAACAAGTTTCAAGTCATAATACTCTAAGCATATTGTACCAAAGAAAAAGACGGGCAGCAGGGATCTGCCCGTCAATACCGTTTAGGGAGCTGGGTTGCTGCTCCCACCTAACGGCGGTTCCGGTGTTCCGTAGACTCTAATGCCGCGTGCGGCATCGAGTCTTTGGCGTGCCGGGATTGTTCGAAGCTGCCGTTGGCGAACCACTTGTGGATGCGGGGTCGGCAGCGGCCCGCAATCCACATATACGGGATAATTGTACCCGTGCATGTAACAAGGGTCAGCGCTACCTGTTTGGCTAGTGCTCATGAGCAGCACCGCCGCCAAAAAGATGGCTATACAAACCGCTAGCAATCTCATCATGTCTCCTTCCCGCCTCCCTGTAGCGGATTGAAAAGGTGGCCAGAACCGGAGTATACAAAAAAAACTATGTAGAAACAACTATAGGTTGGTATTGTTGTGTACGAGAGCTCGAGGTCAGCTAATGTATAATCTTAGGGATAGTCAGAAACTGATTACTAACTACTTTTAGGTAGGTGTCTCATAACTTCAAATAATGCTATTCCGAGAGAAACCATAACATTCAGGCTTTTATTTATCCCCCACATCGGAATTTCTGCTATATAATCTGCCATATCTAATACTTCTTTGGATACTCCATCTGTCTCATGTCCGACAACTAGAGCCATAGGAAACGTATAATCAATACTCGTATACGGCACACTCTTTTCACTCTGTTCTACAGCTACAATTTTTAGTTTTGAATTTTGAGTTTTGAGTTCTTGAAGTGCTTCAACAGCTGTAGCAGCATAGCTCCAAGCCACCCATTCAGTAGTATTTATCGAGGCTTTTTTAATTCTAGAATTAGGAGGTGTCTCTGTACCGCCGCATAAAAAAACTTTCTCAGCAGCTACAGCATCAGCTAAACGAAACACTGCACCCACATTATATGTATCAAGTACGTTATCAAGCACTATATAGACTGGATTACGTTTTATTCTTTTTGCAATTTCAGGATCGCCTTTAGATAATCGCAACTCACCCGCATCTAATTTAATCATGCTCACTATTATATATTTTCCAGTTTCCAATTTCCATTTTCCAATTATTTACAACTTTCCCCGTGCTACTTTTGATACCTTTGATACTTCTGATACTTTTGATACATTAAAAGGATGACTGCCACTGCACATGCTGCTATCGGAGTAAGTCTTGCAGCTTTAATTCCAAATCCAGTTATCGGTCTACCTATTGCTATATGTTCTCATATCATTTGCGATCTCATACCACACTGGGATGCAGGAACACATTTTGAAGAAAAGACAAGCGGACAACTTTTCGAAGAAGCTGTATTAGATGTAATTGTTAGTAGCATTGTTACGTTAGTATTACTCCTTTTTCTTTTTCCAAATATTGGTATAGTTTATGGTGGCTCGATGGTTTTAGCGTCACAGTTATTCGATTATCTCGCTGCGCCCTACTATATGTTTAATATGAAGTTTCCTCCCTTTTCGTGGATATTCCTTTTCCAAAAAGCCACGAATACACGACTAGACAAACCATGGGGAATAGTTACTCAAGCAGCAGTTGTTCTTTTTCTTCTTATTATTGCTAAAGCGACCTAAGACAAATTAAAGTTTTTATTTTCCAATTTCGATTTCCCATTTACCAGTTAGTTTCTAATTGATCAATTTATTAATTTGTAATTAATTGGAAACTGGAAACTCGGAACTGGAAATTCGATTATATGGAAAATAATTGACATACCTCTTCCCTCCTGAAATACTTATATCATGGAGTATTTTGAATCTACTAGAAAGACGTTTATTTTGCCTAAAAATTCGATTCTTCTAGGGGTAATTGCTGTTATTTTCTTTTCTATGATCGGAGGCATAGTAATCATGAGCCAAAATGGAGGAGGAACACCAATTCGGATGAAAGTGATGCAGACACAGGAAATTCCTTCATCAGATACTGCGAATTTACAATCTGCTGACCCTACTCCAACTACAAACCCAACAGCCACATGGAAAATATACAAGTCAAAAAGTTATACAGTACAATATCCAGAACGTTTCGCTATCTCAGAACAAAAAACTGATTTTTCTCTTGTATATCCTGTTATATATTCTTCTATAACATTTACAGATGTCCAAAGTACTATTACTATTACTGTCGCCAGAAACTCTGCAAACTTTACACTTGCTACTCTGTTGGGACAAGGTCCGAATATTAGATATACGAAAGAATTGGCTCCGGCTGAAAAAGTGGTAAGAAAAACAATAGCAGGTACTGAAACGCTTTTCGTAACTGATATACCGGCAGGTGCTACAGGCATAGCAGCAGATGTTTTACTCATTCATAATGCGAAAGTGTATCAAATCACACTATCACCACGAGCGAGTGATATGACAACCTTTAATCTCATGTTAGATTCACTCACGTTATTAGATGATGAACTTCCAGATATCACTGATTCATGGACTCTTTATGCTGATGCAGCGTACGGATTTAGTTTCCGTTATCCGACCACGTTTACAACAGACTCACCAAAAGTTGCGTCCGGCTCACCAACCCAAATAATGGCTTTTGATAAAACGAAAATACAAGTCGATACCACGAAATGGAAAATAGAAGTTCAGGACCCGAAGAATTTCGGTCAAAGTGCAGTAACATCTCGAGATCTCCTAAAGTTGTCACTCGAAGACTACGTGAATAAAAAATGGGAATATAATAAAGCTGCGTCAGATGCAGCGTATCCGAAGAGAAAGATAGGACCTATTCAAACTGTGACGATCGGAGGAAAAGCAGCCTATCAATTTACAGTAACTGATAAATATGTAGACGATCATATGTCAGAAAAACTCAGTGAAGAATTCCTATTTATATTCACAGAAAATGGTGGGTATAAATATAAAATCTGGTATCCAAAAGCGAATACTACGTATGAACAAATAACAGACACCGTTACGTTTTTTAAATAATTGATTTGACATACCTTCTTTTTTCTTGCCATACTGTATGTATGCAGCCTGAAGAAAAAAAATTACCAGAACCACATGATATGCAGCTGCCTATGTCCCACTGGCAGCGACTTCGTCCACCGACCTTTTGGGAGAAACATAGAATTCTTCCATGGTTTATTTTCCTAGGTGGCGTTACAATTCTCATAGCAACCATAGGTATAAATATTGCACGCTATAATGAGCAATTTAAAAAAGTTCCCGAGCAAAAGAAAACTGTTTCTACCGTTCCAAGTCCTAACCCAGTGGCTAATGTTTTTTCGACAACTCCTGTTCCAGCAGACTGGAAAATATATGATGCCACAGAACTAGGTGTTTCTTTTAAGTATCCTTCAGATTGGTATGTTGACCTAACAAATGGGCCGACATATATTCGAGTTCAAAACTATGATATGAATACTGCACCAGGAAGAAGCTATTCACCAACAGCTGACAAAGGAAAATATCTTACTGTTTTACGTAAAGATACTACGTTAAACGTTTCAACATATGACGAACTTCATAACGAACTTGCAAATAGAGTTTTATCAAATACTGATCTTGGCCCTGCTGTGATCGTGAATGAAAATCAATTTATGATTAATGGTTACACTGCTTACCAACGGGAAGTTCGCTATCCAAACTCTCCTCTTAATGACGGACTTGAAACATATGTTCTTGATGGAAAAGGAAATATAATTATAGTTAGTCCCGGCTTAGATATTGAAGGTGGGAAAACATTTTATGACCAAATTCTCTCCACTATTCAATTTATGAATAAAAAACCAACAGCATCCTCAGCCGAAGGAAAATTTTGTGGGGGAATAGCTGCAAACCTCCCTGAAAACCAGTGCCCTCCAGGATATACCTGTAAGCTTGATGGAAATTATCCAGATGCTGGTGGAAAATGCGTAAAAAATTAATATGTATTTTGTATCAAGTAGTATGTATTACGTAAATAACTTCTTAAAAATTTGATTCATGATACATACTACATAATACATTCTACTTACTACTTTTCTTTATATCTTCCAACTTCCATGCAGCAAAATCGCAGTTTGGATAATTACTGCAACCATAAAACTTTCGTCCTTTTCTCGTTTTTTTAACGATTATTTTCCCTCCATCTTTTGGACAGGTTAAATTTGTCTCTTCCACAAACTGTTTTGTGAAACGACATTCTGGAAATCTGTTACATGAGAAAAATTTACCAAATCTTCCAGTTCGGATGACCAATTGTCCTACCTTACATTCGGGACACATTTCTCCTGTTTCTTCAACTGGAATCTGCACACGTTCTGCTCCTTCCACTTCTTTCAGTTTTTTCGCGAATGGATCATAGAATTCTTTCATCATTTGATGCCATTCTTTTTCTCCATTTGCTATTAAGTCGAGATCATCTTCCATCTGTGCTGTAAACGGAACATCGTCAATAGTCGAGAAGTTCGCAACGAGAAAATCACTTACTGCAGTCCCGACAGTCGTTGGAATAAATTTTTTATCTTCTCGATCGATATATGTTCGATCTGTTAACGTCGATATAATAGCTGCGTACGTTGAAGGACGACCAATGCCTTTTTCTTCAAGCGTTTTAATAAGTGACGCATCATTATAGCGCGGAGGAGGTGTTGTCTCATGCGCGTCTGCTTTTGCATCCCTGAGTGTCAAACGCTCATCAGCAATAAATTTCGGCAATCGTTTATCTTCAAGCGCTTGAGGTGTTAATTTCAAAAATCCATCAAATAGGAGAACCGACCCAGTAGTTTTAAAAAGATACTTAGAATCATCTGAACGCACAAAAACAGTTGTAGATTCGATAACAGCATCTACCATTTGTGATGCAACAGCTCGTTTCCAAATTAGATCATATAATTTTCCATATGCATCTCCCAATTCTTGACTAACAGCTTGGGACGTACGATTTACATGTGTTGGCCTAATAGCTTCATGCGCTTCCTGGGCATTTTTTTGTTTACTGAAATAGAACCGAGCTTTTTCTGGTAGATATTTCGTTCCATATTCTTTTTCTATATGGCTCCGTAATTGCTTTAATGCTATTGGAGATACTGTCACAGAATCTGTGCGGTGATAGGTTATAAAACCTTCTTCATACAACTTCTGAGCAAGGCTCATTGTCCGTTTTCCGGGAAATCCAAATCGTTGTGCAGCTTGCTGCTGTAATGTCGATGTCGTAAAGGGAGGATACGGACTTCGCCTTGTCTCACGCTGAGAAACATCCTGTACAAAATAAACATATTTTTTAAGATCTCTAAGAATTGCATTCGCTTGTTCCTCTGAAATGATATTTGTTTTGCTAACAGTATAGGTTCCATCATACAATTCATGCTCCTGTGTCTCTTCTATCTTTTCATTTGAAATTGATACTAATTCAAAATCTGTAATATCATTCCCTTTTACGAACAAAGCATGAATTGACCAATATGGTTCTTTTTTAAACTTTTCAATTTCTTTTTCACGTTCAACAATTAAGCGTAAAGCAACTGACTGAACTCGTCCAGCAGATAAACCTCTGCGAATTTTTTTCCAGAGCACTGGAGAGAGTTGATAGCCTACTAATCGATCAAGAACTCTTCGTGCTGTTTGAGCATTGACCAAATTTTCATCCACATCACGAGGATGTTGAAATGCTTCCTTTATCGCATCTTCAGTAATTTCATGAAAAACTATCCTTTGAAATTTTTTATCTTTTATTTCTTCTTTTTTATTTTGAGCGAGGATATTCCTAATATCTGAAGCGATCGCCTCCCCTTCGCGATCAGGGTCAGTCGCGAGAATGATAAGAGCTGCATCTTTCGCAACTTTTTGC
Organism: Candidatus Levyibacteriota bacterium; assembly: GCA_041906785.1. Classification (GTDB taxonomy): domain Bacteria; phylum Patescibacteriota; class Microgenomatia; order Levybacterales; family UBA12049; genus CAYMDS01. The sequence continues at coordinate 17,693 of JAYRIM010000025.1, read as the reverse complement.
AACTCAGCGATAATCTTCTTCTTATCTTCGATAATTTCGTGATCAGGAGAAAAATTATTTTCGACATCTACACCCAGTTTACTTTTCGGCAAATCCATCACGTGACCCATAGAAGGAATAATCTGGTAATCGCTGCCCAAATATTTACCAATGGTTTTTGCTTTAGTCGGTGATTCTACTATTACAAGATTTTTCATACTATTTTGTATAACACATATCGTGTACCGTTACATGTTACATGTTTTACGATTCGCGTTACTAGTACTACATTATACTAGAAGTGTCAATAAAATATTGTTTATTTATACGTAAAGGTGAGCTTACTCCAGTGGATATGGCCTGTCCCGCCACGTTTAACATTTAATGAAACTTTCTTAAATGCAGTCGCAGAAGTAACTGTTGCTGACGTTATCGCACTTTCAGTATTTGGTGAATCTGCTAATTGTGTATCTTTTACGATCTGTTCTGTTTTTCCATCTTCAGTTATCCCTGTCGCAGTCCATACATTACATTCCTCACCTGAACAGGCTGAATATATATTCGTAATACTAGCGATTTTTTCCGGTTTTTTAAAGGTAACAACGATAGTTACAGGCTCGTTTTTATAGTTAATTAAACCATAATCTTCAGTATTATTCGAGAAAAAGCCATATGGAAAATCTGAGTTACTTTCATAATTAGTTGCTGTCGTAACTGATTCTACTTTACTGTCTCCTAATTCTTTTGGTGTCGGCGTGGGATATGAATAACTATATGTAGGATATACATAATCAAAATAATCTTTCTGCTGTTTTTTTATCTCAACTGAAAATGAAAAACATTCTCTTCCTTCACTATGCCGAAATTCTTCATAAAGCTCATAACCATTATCGCTGCTATCTGTTTTAAACTCTGCACAAAGTTTGTACATATTTTCTGAAATCCGTGTGTATTCAAACTCTTTTTCCGTTTCTGGATCTTTTATACTATCCGAGGCTTTCCCATCTACTGCATCTTCCAATTCTGAAGGAAGTTTATTATGTAAAGCAGCATAGTCATCTACACTGCGTTGTACCTTACGAAGACGTTGTACCCGCAATTCATCTCCATCTCGTTCTGAAGATTTCGCTGGAGTACTAAAAAGAGTAAAAACATATAATACTGAAATAATGGTGAGAACAAAAACCGCAATACTAAGAAACATTAAACGAAAAGATAACCAAATATTTTTCGAATAGACTTGCTCTTCAAGATGCATATATTTTAATACCCGTAGTCCCGATGGACATCGAGGCGGAGTGGTATATTCAGCGTAACAACTCTTCTATCCATTTACAAGAGAAAAGATTCCATTTGTTTCTCTAATTAATCCTTTCATCTCCATTAATGAAAGAAGAATACCAAGTGTTGATGAATCCAATTTCGTTTTTTTTACCATCTCATCAAAATGCATTGTCTCATTTTGTAAAAGATCAATTATTCCCTGTTCATCCTTAGTATCACCTTTGATACTTCTGATACTTTTCCCTCCTGTTAATTCTTCTAAAATTTTCTCTACGCTTGTCACTAAGTGAGCACCTTCCTTCACTAAAGATAGCGGTCCTTTTGATAGTTGTGAAGTTATCGGCCCAGGAACAGCAAAGACTGGTCTCCCAAGTTTTAAAGCATCATGTGCTGTATATAAAGCGCCGCTATCTTCAGCGCCTTCCGTGACTATTACAGCCTGGGATAACCCAGCAATAATACGGTTTCTTGAAGGAAACGATCCTTTCGTCGATTCAGCATGTAATGGATATTCGGATACGATCGCTCCACCGCTCTTTAAAATCTGATCATATAATTGCTGATGTTCTCTTGGAGAACAACAATCAACCCCGCATCCTAATACAGCGATTGTTTTACCTTGAGTTTCAATTGTTGTTTTATGTGCCACAGAATCTACCCCAAATGCCAACCCTGAAATAATAACGTACCCTGCCGAAACAAGTTGTTGTGTAATTTGCCTCGTTACCTCGGTACCATAATTTGTTATTTTTCTTGTTCCAACTATCCCAATAGTTCTGTCATCCTGAGTGCAACGAAGGGTCTTTAAATTTCCTTTGACATACAATATAAACGGCGGATTTTCAACTGCTCTTAATAATGCTGGATACAAATCGTCTTCTAATGTAACGAACTGAACATCTGTTTTTCTTAAATCTTCTAGATATTTCTCAATCGAAAAAATCTGCTTAAATGAAATAAATCTTGAAGCAATTATTTCCCCTATATTACAACCACTCTCTTGCAACTCTTTTTCTGATGCATTCCAGATATTTTCTGCAGACCCGAAATATCGTAATAAGCGTTGAAATCTCTTCGGGCCTATGCCTTCATTAAATACTGAAAATCCAAGCCAGTAATATTTTTCATCCATATTTCCATAATAAGCAGAAGCTCTAGAAGAGTAAAGTCTCACCATAATATCTCAGTGATAAACTATTTATGCAGCTATTTGAGTAAGTTCTTGTCCAGATCGTTGCGGTGATCCAAATTCGATAATTGTTCCAGCTCTCGAAACTGAAGCTTTATGAACTATCAATGTTTCAGCGGTACGCGCTAACTCAATTGCATCTGGAAGATCCTCAAAAGCCGGTAATCCATGAAGCAAACTTTCTTGTATGGGTAAGATACTATATCCACCTAAACGCTCTTGTCTCTGACCATTTTCGTCATATCTGACCCGAGCAATTCTACGGCCCAAATGACCCTCATCCAGAACTGATGATAGGACTGCACCAGTATATTTAGGTTGTTGCCCTTCCCGGTTTATCATACTAACGCTCAAAACAGAAACTGCATGTGGATCAGGATTTTTCACGCTAATGGTCTCTCTTCTATGGTATACAGTCGTTGTTACCGCTGTTGCTTTTCCACTTTCTGTCTGTCCTGTAATTGGCATATGTTCCATCTCAATAGCCTGTTTTTTGTCTGGGGTAACCATGCTCCAAATTGTGCGACCATTAGGTTGAATATCGGGGCGGGGACCTCGGGAAGCAGCGTACAACCTATCGTTTTCTAAACCGGGCAGATCGCGATCAAGTACTGCCATAATAACTCTATATCCTATCTGTAAGTAGAGTATACTCTGCAATTTTTTATTCTGTCAACCTTCTCTATAGAACATGAAACTCTTTATGAACTAGGTAATTATTTTCCAAACCATTCCTCGAGAACTTTTTTCGCTACCGGCGCTGCCACATTTGATCCTTGACCACTTTCTTCTACCAGAACCGTAACGACAATTTGCGGATCATATGCTGGAGCAAACAGCGTAATCCATGCATGTGGTTCTGTTTTTTCTCCTCCATGCTGCGCAGTACCTGTTTTACAGGCAATTGCTACCTCACGGTAATTGTTTTGCAGTTTACCAGATGTTGTTCCCTCCTTTACTTCTAAAAAGTTCTTTCCATCAATTCTCAATTTTGAATTCTGAATTCTAAATGTAAATAATGGCCATGCGACACCGCCTTCTCGACAACTATCAATCATTCCCTGCCTTATCAGTCTAATTGTTTTTTGCGATAAAAATTTTTCATTTTTAATTTTTAATTTTTCATTTTTAATCAGATGAGGTGTATATAATGTTCCACCATTAGCAATAACCTGCGTCCAAGAATTAACTTGCAATGGTGTAGTTAATAAATACCCCTGCCCTATCCCGTAATGATATGTATCTCCGAGATACCACGGCTCTTTCATTACTTTCTGTTTCCATTCTTTTGTCGGAAGAATTCCTTTCGCTTCACCCGGTAAATCTATACCGACAGTTTTACCGATCCCAAATTCTGAGGCAACTGATGATAAAGTATCGACAGACACTTTCTCTGCTAACTTGTAGAAAAAAATATCATTTGAACGACTGATCGCTTTTACGACATTTACATTCCCGTCGGTTTTTCCTTGTTCTAAGAAAAACCAGTTTCCGAAAGAAAATGCGCCAACTTTTAAGATACCTGTATCTTCAACTTCGAATTTTTCATCAATAATCTTTTTTTCTAATCCTGCCGCAGCAGTCACAAGCTTAAACGTAGAACCCGGTGGATATGTTCCAGTAATCGCACGATTCATTAATGGCTGATTATCACCATCGTTTAACATTGCAGATAACGATGTATATGCACTCCCTGTTGCTTTATATGTATCCCCCATTGTGAATAAATTCGCATCGAAAGAAGGTTTTGAAACCATAGTGAGAATCTGACCATCTGGCGTGGAAACGATAACAACTCCTTTTTTCCCATCAGGTAACGCATTATATGCAGCCTTTTGTAGGTTAATGTCTAATGTTAATGTTATGTCTTTTCCAGGAATAGGATCGTTTTGTCCCAGCGTCCTTACTTTATTCCCTAGAGCATCTACTTCTATGAGTTCTTTTCCAGAAACACCACGTAATTGCTTCTCGTATATTTTCTCTATGCCACTTTTCCCTAAAATATCTGTTGTCGAATATTCATTTGTTATTGATGCAGCTAATTCCTCCTTTGAAATTTGCCCTGTATATCCTAAAACATGCGAAGTATATTCTTTATACGGATAATAACGAAGTGCATTGATATCTAACTTCTGATTTTCTGAAAGTAATTTCATTGCTTCATCCCGAGTTAATTCACTAATCTGCTCGTCATTTTTCAATGTAAAACTTGGTGTGTTATAGACGAGAGGTATTCCATTCCGGTCGAAAATAATCCCTCGCTGTGAGCGGATAATATTCGTTCTCGTTCTATTCGTATCTGCTAATGATCGATAGTAGGAGCCATACACTATCTGGATGTTAATTAATTTAAAGAGAAGTGTGCATGTAGCAGTAATAAGTAGAAAAAAAAGAAAAAACGGACGAAACTGAATAGATGACTCTTCAGCATAATGTCTTCGTGATACTTTTTCCGTTTTTATATGATCGGTTATGGCAGCCCCAATCTTCATAGTGAGAGTATAACGCGAGTAATAACAGGTTACAAGTTATGAGTTATCCCACAGGGGGACTAACTTCTACGAAGTGTCGTGAGTTGTGAGTTAGAGAATTATATATCATTTTTACTTCCTTATTCCTAATTTCCTTACTCTCGTTACCATTCCAAACACGAAAATTCCAAGTAGAGCTGAAACCAGGGCTAGTTCTGGCTGAGATTCATTCCAAATAAGAAACATATAAAGCCACGAACTTATGAGTGTGGCGATAAAAATATATGGCACAGTTTGAATAGAGTACTTCCGTTCATAGAGAGACGTAAGAAAAAGAGTAATAATATAAAATACACTCGATACTCCTACCCGCTGTACGGTTAATAGATCAATCAGCATGCCGAAAAGAAATGCCATGAGAAAAACATCTGCCGACCGGGTAATAATAAAAAAAATAAGCAGAGATAAAAGAATCAACGGTAGATGAATAATCGTCGCCTCAAGAAATATCGCCAAGAAGATTACTATACACGTAATAAAAAATCCGTATTTGTAAAAAAATTCTGAAAAATTCTTAATTGTTACCATTGTTATATTGTTTTATTGTTGTAACAATACAGCAATATAGCAATTTAGCAATCTACTTTCCTACAATTATAAAGACTATCCGTAGCGAAGAATACGTGATAAGAGGTTTTACCTGAGCTGTTTGAAAAAGCGCGCTAGGTTTTTTCTGAACTGCTGTTATTTTCCCTATAGCTAAATCTGGTCTATAGCCAGTCCCATCCTCTTTCACATCACCACGTGAATAAACAGTATCATTCTCATGTAATTTTTCATTCAGTAATACTTGATCAAGCAGCAATGAATCTCGCTTGCCTTTAATAATGCCTAAAGCATTTGTTTCTGCAGTACGGGATGTTAAAGAAGTACGTTCGTCTGTAATAAGAGAAATTGTCGATAACTCCTGAGATGTTTTTAGAATTATACCTAAGAGAACATTCTTATAAATAACTGTCATTCCTGCTTTAACACCTTGTTCTTCTCCTTTATCGATAATGAATCGCGTTGGCTGGCTGCCAGGTAATGTAGCATTTGTACCAATTATTTGTGCAGGTAATAATGCTGTTGTTTTTATATTTTTTGTCGTAAACTGATCACGGAATGCCTGGTTATCTTTTTCTATAAGTTGCTGCTTATGCACTTTACTGAGTAGCTCTCTATTTTCTTCACGTAATCTTTGTAATTCATCAGATGGGCTTTCATATGCTGTACTAAACATGCCATATATTGTTCTCTGCAAAGGAACTGTTCCTTTCTCAATAAACTGCTGCATAAATTGAAACGGTGTCGTTTTCGATAAAATAAAAATAAGAAAAGATGTTATGAGAAAAACAATAAATACCTGAAAAATAATTTTTTTCTGCCGCATAATCGTGTAACGCGTAGCGTATAACGTAAAACGATAAATTACAAGCATTTTCTTGCATTACAAGGTACACGTTTCGCGTTATATGCTATCGTATTCCTCCAAAAACTTTAATTCTTTTTAGCAAAGCTGGGTCATTCAAAACTTTTCCTGTTCCACGCACGACACTTGTTAAGGGGTCTTCTGAAACAATAACTGGCATACGGACACGTTCGACGATCAACTGATCGAGACCAGCGAGATAGGCTCCTCCACCTGTTAATACTATTCCTTGCTCTAAAATATCTGATAATAATTCTGGAGGTGATTCTTCAATTACATCGCTAATTCCTTGTAAAATCTGATTAATACTCGGTGCCAATGCTTCACGGACTTCTGTTTCTGTAATCCTAAGACTTCTCGGCAAACCTGTCTCAATATCTCTTCCTCGAACAATAGCCATTCTTTCCCCTTTTTCGGTTTTTACTTCAATATTCTCCCCCATTTTCATCTCTTCCTCATTCTTCTCTGCATCCTCCTCTTGCGATGCAACTTTTACTTCCTTCATTTTTATTTTTTCATTTTTATTTTTTATTTTTTTAACGTATGCACTGCCTATATGTATTTTTACATCTTCTGCTGTTTTCTCTCCTAAAACCAACCCATGTTTTAAACGAACGAAATGTAATAGGGCCTGATCCATATCCCACCCAGCTACTTTTAATGAACGACCCACCACAATACCACCTAAAGAAATAATCGCAATCTCAGTCGTGCCACCACCGATATCTACTACCATAACACCGTTTGATTTAAATATCTCAATATTTTCTCCTAAAGCTGCTGCCATAGGTTCTTCGATAAGATATGCCTCTCTTGCACCGGCGCTCAGAGCAGCTTCCCATACGGCTCTTCGCTCTACTTCTGTCACACTCGAAGGAACTCCAATAATAACTAAAGGATGGATAAGCGTTGGTGGAATAAACCGTTGTTGTTCATGAACAAGCCGTATGTAATGTTTAATCATCGCTTCAGTCGCATCAAAATCAGCTATAACCCCTTCTTTTAGCGGACGAATTGTAACTATAGATGGAGGTGTTTTTCCTACCATTTTTTTCGCATCCCGGCCTATGGCGATAATTTCTTTCGTTTTCTTCCTCATCGCGATAACAGAGGGCTCTCTAATAACAATACCTTTTTCTTTTACATACACAAGCGTATTTGCAGTACCTAAATCTATACCTATATCATGGCTAAATAATCCCCAGAAACGATCTAACATAGTCCCCTCCATTCTATCAACTTGACTCCGCATTGCCAAGACAATAGACTGAAGATATGGATGCTGAATTTCATGACCCAGATGTTTCAAACCAGCCACCTATTTTACAAACCTTCAAACAACGGTATATTAAACAACTGTTTATTTTAGTTTTTTTTCTCCTCGCTTTTCTTGGAATTATTATGTTAATGTTAACCAAACAAACTCAAAAGCCAGAATCCCAAGGTAAACCAACTCCTACAGTTAATAAACTCTCTCCTAGTCCCAACGAAACCGAGGGATGGAAAAACTATAAAAATGACGAGATAGGATTAACGATGAAATATCCTCAAAATCTAACACCTACATCTTCATCTATAGATGTCGAATTTTTCCCTATAGACCAAGTTACTAGTGAAGCAATTCCAGTATTTACAGTAAAAAAACCTCTCGCTCCAGAAATTGATGAACCTTTAAAAACTCTAAAAGGTATTGGAATTGAATATATTCCATTAGCAAATAAAAAAACCGTTGAAATGCTTATTAGCGAAGTAACCTTTGATGAAGGTCACATCCTTTCACGTTCAGGTAAAGATAGAGAAATAAGCGTGACATATAAAAGTAAGGATGACGTCTGGATTTTCTCTACCTTAACCACGCAAGAAGAGCTAGGACGGAGTGTTACTCTTTTTAAACACATGGTTTCAACGATAATTATTCAAGAAAAAGAAACACCGCTTAAAACTTATAGATCAAAAAAGCTCGGCATTACGTTCCAATATGAAGATACCATTTCAAGTCAATTTGCGGATAAGGTATACGTAAAAGAAATGAATAATAAAATATGTATTACATTTGTTATTAATGACGAGATTTGTTCAAATGGTCAGTTTGTTGAAGTCTTTACGAAAGATCCAAATCAAACGCTTGAAGACGCAATTAGATCAAAACTTTTAGAGGGGAAATCCGAAACAGATTGTCTTATCACACCTTATCAGACTTCACACACTCTTCCTTCAACATTTAAAACAGTTGAAATCTCTTATCCTACTGACGAAAATACTGATATGGAAACTCTATTTAAAAAACAACAAGCATGTAATGAACAATACGCACGTACAAATGGAATGCGGTATTTCCTGGAAGACACCAAACATCCAAGTAAATTTCTTTTCTTCAGCATAGGCCAGTATGGAATACCTGCCGGAAAGGGAAAAGTCTGGCAAGATACAATACAAATTTTTTAATCACTCCGCTGATTGTTCACACTATCTCCTCTATGTTAGAATGGATTTTACATGGCTGAAGATATTTTATTCTGGTGTAGAAAAATCGTAATTTACTCCTTTTATGCTCTTTTTTTTCTTGTCCCGCTTATGTTCTGGGGAAGTACTTCAGAATTATTCGAATTAAATAAAATACTTATTACGTATGTTTTAACACTGACCATTCTCGGTGCTTGGGGCACAGAAATGATTATCCAAAAACAATTTCTTGTTCGAAGAACGCCACTAGATATCCCAATCATACTTTTTCTTAGCTCACAAATTATTTCAACATTATTTTCTATGGACTCTCACGTATCTTTTTGGGGATATTATTCACGATTTAACGGTGGCCTTCTCTCATTAGTAACATATTTCTTTTTATACTATGCGCTCGTAACTCATTTCAAAAAGGAAGACATAATGACGCTTGTGAAATGGATTATTGCGGGCGGAATTTTCGTTACGGTCTGGGGATTACCTTCACATTTCGGAAAAGATCCAACGTGTTATATATTTCGAAAATCTTTTGATGTTTCCTGTTGGACAGACGCATTCAAACCAACAATTCGTGTATTTTCTACACTGGGCCAACCTGCCTGGTTAGCTGCATATCTAGCTGTTCTCATCCCTATTTCAATAACTATGTTTTTACGTAACTTTATAATTAATTCGGAACATGGAAATAAGAATCATATATTGCGTAGTATGTATCAAACATTTAGCACAAATTTTATACGTAATACGTATTACATACTACTTCCTGCTCTATTTTATGTTTGCTTATTGTATGCAAACACCAGGGCAGGATTTATAGGTTTTTGGTTGGCAAATGTATTTTTTTGGGGGTTTATATTTTTAAAGAAACTCATCCCAAACAAATTTCTTTTAGCGTTATTTCTCATTTTTAACTTTTCATTTTTAATTTCTAATTTTTTTGTCGGCACTCCTATTGAACAATTAAATAAATTTACTCTTGGCTCACTACAGAACTCTCTTTCGGCTAAACAAGTACAAAGCACTCCTCTACATACTTTAAAAACACCACAAACTAACACACCAGAAAACGCCATGGATGCTCTCAATATTACAGACTCTGGAAATATCCGAAGAATCGTATGGAAAGGTGCTATAGATGTCTGGAAAGCAAATCCTATTTTTGGTACTGGTGTAGAAACCTTCGGTTTAGCGTATTATCAGCACCGCCCTCCTGAACATAACCTTACATCAGAGTGGGATTATCTCTATAATAAAGCTCATAATGAATACCTCAATTATTTGGCAACAACAGGCATCGTTGGTTTGGGAACATATGTGTTACTTATAGGAGTATTCTTATTTTATATCATAAAATTGCTATATGGCTCTATTGATATATTGTTAAACAACAATACAACAATAAAACAATACAACAATGAGTACCAAAAAAACGCATCTCTTATTCTTTTGATAATAGGATTAACAGCTGGTTATATTACTATTCTCGTTACCAATTTTTTTGGCTTTTCTGTTGTTATTATGAACCTTTTCTTATTTCTTATCCCAGGATTCGTTTATATATTGGATGAGGTAAAAGAACAATGGCTCACCTATCCAAAACAACTAGAAAACCACATAACTAGAAAACCAGAAAACCATATCTCAGTCAGCCAATGGTTTGGAATACTTATATTGCTATTAACCATAAGCTATTTGCTATTCACTATTTTCACCTTTTGGCAAGCCGATCAGAAATATGGTCTTGGATATAATTTAAATCGGGGTCCATATGTAGAAAATGCATATCTTCTTCTAACAGAAGCTACAACTGTGTGGCCTTCTGAACCTGTTTTCCAAGATGAATTAAGTCTTGCAGCAATACAATTGGGTTTCGCGTATTATGACCAGAAAAATGCCACCGCAGCCGCTCAGTTTATTCAACAGGCTGTAGATATAAATAATAAAGTATTAGCAGAACATCCGAAGTATCTTCCATTTTGGAAAACAAGAGTACGAATGTTTTATACTTTAGGAGAAATTAATTCAGAATATCGACAGGCTGCATTACAAGCAGCGCAACAAGCTGCCCTTCTCGCCCCAACAGATGCAAAAGTTTTATACAATTTAGGTGTTATGTATGGCCAGAGTGGTAATGTTGATCAATCAATTGCTGTATTAAAACGAACACTCGATCTAAAACCAGATTATCAGGATGTCTATTATGCTTTAGCGCTTATGTACCGTGAAAAAGCTATAAATGAAAATAAGAAAGTAATAGATACAACTATTGAAGAACTCGCTGAAGAATCACTTAAAAAAGTGTTACAAATAAATCCGAGGCACGAACAAGCAAAAAAAATGTTAATTGAATGGAAGAAATAATTTTTAACTTTTCATTTTTCATTTTTAAATATGCCAATTAAATTCGCATATCTCTTTGGAACGTTATTAACACTCATCCCTTGGATAACATTTTATTCATTAAGAAAGGATTTAAGAAAACAAATGCTTGTTATGAGTACCCTTTTCGCTTTTCTAGGTCCATTAGCTGAGGGGTTCTGGTATACGAAAGATTGGGTTTCACCTATAACCCTTACGAAAACAGCAGTAGGAATAGAAGATGTCATTTTAGGTTTTGGCATCGGAGGATGTGCATCTGTTATCTATAAAATAGTATCTAAAAAAATAATTAATACAAAACTTGTATTTAAGAATATTAAAAGACTGGCTATCAATCTCTTTCTCGTTTCTATTACCACACATATTCTTTTCAGTGTTTTTAGTCTCTTTTCTTTTTTCGCAAATGTTACAGGTTTAACACTAGGACTTGTCTCTATTTTATGGAAACGAAAAGAATTATTTTCGCAAGCGATTATAGGTGGAATAATTACAACTGTTTTAACGCTACCAGTTTATTGGTTACTATTTTTTCTTTTTCCTAGTTTTAAAGAAACATATTGGAATTATGAAAACATTTCAGGAATACTTTTTTTCTATATTCCATATGAAGATCTAGTTTGGTGGCTTTTCGCTGGAGCGTATGCTACAATTCTCTACGACTACTGGCAAGGAATAAAAGTTTCTCAATCATCTATAAATTGACGAATTCTTCTCTTTTATTTATGCTTACAATATGTCACAACAATTTAATGAAAGTCTCCTGTTCTTTGTATTTGTTGCTTTTGGTGTTTTCCTTGAAGACATTGGAAATAAATTATATAAAAAAATCGCTAAAAGACCACAACGTACTATTCATTTTTCCATAGGACGATATCTTTTTCTTCTTCTTGTTCCTTTACTGAGTGTACTATTTATGACTTTTATCCATGGACTATCTATTATTCAAGCATATATTCTCTTCGCGATAGTAGGTACTCTTCTTGAATGGTTAGTGGGGTTTTCTTACCATCAAATAGTTGGACAGAAACTTTGGACATATCATAGATATTCTTTAACTGGTTATACAAGCTTTCTTGCTACACCCATTTGGGGATTAGCCGGTGTATTGTTTCTCTTACTTATACGTTCCTTTCAGTAGAGCTCCATGCTATAATAGCTTCATGTTACCAATCGTTCAAGCGCCACATCCTGTTTTATCCCAAAAGGCAAAAAAAATAAATAAAATTGATTCATCTATTAAAGATCTTATAAAAAAAATGGCAGTGACTCTTAAAAACACAGTTGATCCTGAGGGAGTAGGGCTTGCAGCACCACAAGTCGCTCAATCTTTAGAATTATTTATCATTAAAGAATCTGAGACTGCTCCATTAAGAGTATTTATAAATCCGAAAATAGAATTCTTCAGTAAAAAGAAATATCCTGTAACTTCAGGAAAAAAGGATAAAGGAGTAAAGCTGGAGGGCTGTCTTTCTTTAAAAGATATTTGGGGAGTTGTCCATCGTTCTGACATGATTGAAATTTCATACCAAGATGAGAATGGCATACAGAAAAAAGAACGTTTTTCAGGTTTTCTTGCGACAATTATTCAACATGAATGCGATCATTTAAATGGTATCCTATTTCCGAAAAGAGTTCTTGAACAAAAAGAAAAACTGTATAAAGCTGTAACGAATAATGAGGGCGAAACAATATTTGAAGAGATGCCCATTTAATATACGAATTACTACGAATTGCATCCTAATTGATTCTAATCATTCGGAAATATTCGTATATAATTTGTAGAAATTTGTATGATTATTATTTACTTTGGTACCTCTAAATATTCAGCGATTGGTGAAGAAATCATTCATAAAACATTTGGTATCTCTACTGTCGTTACTCTTCCCGACACATTCGATAAAAAGAAAAACCCGCTTCCTAATCCAGTAAAATCATTTGCGCTGATAAATCAAATTCCAGTTCTGGAAACAACGAAATTAGATGAGGATATAATAGAAAAAATAAAAACGTTAAATCCTGATTTTCTTATTGTAGAAGACTATGGATTAATATTACCGCAGTCACTATTAAATATACCAAAATATGCGCCATTAAATATTCATCACTCGCTTTTACCGAAATACCGTGGACCCTCACCGGCTCCTACAGCAATTTTAAATGGTGAAAAGATAACAGGTGTTTCTATTATTTTCATGACTAATGAAGTTGACGCAGGAGATATCTATGCCCAAAAAGAATATGAAATAAAACCGACTGATACAACAGATTCTTTGTTGATTGAGTTAAATACGCTTGGAGGCCATTTAGTCGTTCAAGTTATTAACGATATCGTTAATAACACTGCTGTGAGGAAAAAACAAAATGACCGAGAAGCAACTTTTACAAGCTATATGGAAAAATCAGATGGTTTTTTTACTGTTAATAATCCCCCTTCTGTTGAACAGCTCGATCGTATGATACGAGCATATTACCCATGGCCTGGCGTCTGGACGAAACTGCAGATGAATAAACAGGAAAAAATCGTCAAGTTTCTGCCAGAGAAAAAAATACAGGTTGAAGGAAAAAATCCGATGAGTCTCAAAGATTTTTATAACGGCTATCCTAAGCTAAAACCCACACTAGAAAAAATCTTAAATCTTAAACAGTAGAGGTTGTAGAAACAGAAGAACTTTCTTTAACGTTTTGTTGGGATCTTTTATACATCCGTAAACATTTTGTGCATAAATTTACACGACGAGAAATGCCGCCAATTGAAATTCTTGCAGAATGAAGATTTGGTTTAAATCGCTTCCTTGTTCTATTTTTCGCGTGTGATACAGTATGTCCGTACATCACGCCTTTATTACAATTAACACATCTGAAAGCCATAGAAATATCTCCTTAAGTACGCTATACTATACCACATATTGTGCAATTTCTCAATGCATTAAAGAGTTTCCAATTGCCAATTTCAAGTTTCCAACTACTTTCGAATTCATAAATTTATAAAATCGAAATTAGCAACTAATTGGAAATCGGAAAATCGAAACCGGAAACTAATATTTATGAATCTTTTTGACCCATTAGGATTACTTATTTCGTTAGGTATTCTCATTTTTTCAGCAATTCTTCATGAAATTGCTCATGGATATGTCGCTGATAGACTGGGAGATCCTACAGCGCGATTACTTGGTCGATTAACACTAAATCCCCTTCCCCATATCGATCCTCTTATGAGCGTTGCCCTCCCGCTATTGCTTTTAATTAGTGGATCACCAATTCTTTTTGGTGGAGCAAAACCTGTTCCTGTTGATCCGTTTAATTTAAAAGAAGGAAGAAAAGATCTTGCACTTGTTTCTCTAGCAGGACCGTTAACAAATATTATATTAGCCATAGTAGCTACAGTATTCTTTCATCTTGTTAACGTCATGGATTTTTCCTCCATTATTCAGGGTATTCTTGAATTGATTGCAAAAATTAATATTTTATTAGCAATTTTTAATCTATTACCAATTCCTCCTTTAGATGGATCGAAATTGTTTGCTTTAGTGCTTCCTGAACGGGACGCAAATGCATTTTTATCTATAGGAGAACTCGGCACGTTTATCCTTTTCTTTCTTTTGATGGTCCCTATAGGCCCTTTCTCATTACAACATGTTATTACATCGTTATACATATTCTCATTGAAATTCCTTCAAATTCCACTGAGATAAGCATAATTTACGAGGTTTTACCGAAAAAATACTATATATCTTGACCTCTGTGATTAATCAATATACACTATATTTGTTCTTTGATACAGGAGGAAGAAGCTTTATTTTTTCTCTACAAATCCATTTTCTTTGAGGTAGTCTCTGATTGCAGAGGCGACGAGGTTGGATTTTATTACGCCGTGGCGTGATAAAGAACCTTCCCATTTTTTTACACTCAGGGAAAAAACGCTCCTTTGCTCGGTATCAAAGAATTTGAAATTATTTTCTTTATTACCAATGTTTAAGAGTATTAAATAACCGTTTCCGCGTGTCATTACAAGGAAACGGTTTTTTGTGACCTACCTAGGGGTTGCCCACAGCATCATGGTCTGATAAAATTACCCATAGTGAATTATTTTATCGTGCCTTCTTAGCTCAGTGGTAGAGCAGCTGTTTTGTAAACAGCAGGTCGTCGGTTCAAATCCGACAGAAGGCTCTACACACTATACAATCGATGTTAATTGCTGGGTTCGCATAGCGGCAATTGCTCGTGGCTGTAGACCACGCGGTCGAAAGGCCTACGGGGGTTCGAGTCCCTCACCCAGCACCTTAAAAACACTTTCTCAGAAGTGTTTTTTTTATTGACTTTTCGTAATAGCAAAAACTATTATAGAATAAGATCTAATGAAAATACTAAAGGAAGAATTAATACGCTTATATCATTCTGGTAAATCTATGAATGAAATTGCTAGAATTTATAATTGTTCCTCTCATAAAATAGTATATTGGATGGAAAAATTCCATATTAAAAGAAGGTCTTTAAGCGATGCAATGTATTATAAACTCAATCCAAACGGAGATCCCTTTCTAATAAAACAGTCTCTATCCAGTCAAGAAATGTATCTCTATGGTTTAGGAATTGGTATCTATTGGGGTGAAGGGGAAAAAGTATCTAAAAGTGCTATCAGAGTAGCTAATAGTGATCCTTATGTTTTAATAGCTTTCTCAGAATTCTTACAACAGATTTGTGGGGTTAAAAAGGAAAAAATGAGATATAGCTTAATTTGTTTTAATGACTCTCTTATCGAAAAGGTAAAAGCCTATTGGTCTCAGATATTCAACATACCTGACAAAAAATTTGGTAAAATAGTGCGCATTCCTACCCAAGGTAAAGGAATATATAAACGGAAATCACAATTTGGAGTTTGTACACTAACAGTAAGTAATATAAAATTAAAGTCTTGGATATTAGGTGAAATTAATAAACAGAAACAACTCGCCGACATAGTTTAATGGTAAAACAAGTCATTGGTAATGACTAGAGCATGGGTCCGATTCCCATTGTCGGCTCCAAATTCAACTATTTTCCTAAAGCAGCATATAGCAGATATTGACCGAAAACCCCTTGTGCCACCTGACGCTCAAGTACAGCTTTTCCACTTGTGAATTCTTTCTTTACTTGCTCTTCTTTCTTCTTATCTATACGTGTACCGAGTACATTCATTTTTGAAGGAAAGTAACTTCCTTGATATTGTTTTTGTAACTCACCATAATAATATTCTTGAATCACCTCTTGCATCAACTCTTCAAGTTCCTTAGCATTTCTGGGTTTATCAACATCCACCGGTTTATTGTGATCTTTTAGACGGACTTTTATCGGTACCGCCACATCGCCTTCTTTCGTATCAAAAACGATTGTTGTATTTATACGATATATCATATGATCTTTCTTTCCGATCCATAATTCTGTCTCCTTCACAACCATTTTATCGAATGTTTTTGCCATCTCCTGACGCTCTCTTTTATTCAGTTCTCCTTCGTTTATAATCTTATAATATTCTTTAATAACATTTCGTAACGCATATCTATCAAATTCAACAGAAAATCGATAGGAATCAACATCATTTATCATTTCACTGCCATTTTGCTTAACTGTAAACAAATCAGGATCTTCAAAGAGCTTCTGAATTCTTTTCTCTTGGTCTTTTGTTAATGGTTTTCCTTTCTCTTGAATTGGTAATGAATACTTTTTTTGGAGTTCATCAACATTTATATGTATCCATTTATCTTTTAAATAACTAAATGGTGCGCCAACACTGGCAGGCAGTCTCGTTAACATCATATACAGGTTATCTCCAATAGTTCGCGTCTCTGCATCGACTGTTATACTGTCTTTTCCCATGCCATACGTGACGATATGCACATTCATCAAAGATTTCACCTCTTCAATATCCTTGAGATCCAATCCTCCATCCAATGTGATCCCAAATCCTACATATTCTTTCGCTGCAATAGGTGTCATAAATTCACCCCGTTCGAGCGTCTGTTTATTTACCTCCATTTCCAATTTAGCTGAATACCCAAAGGAAGTCACTCCCTCAAGCTTTTTATATGCATCTCGGAGAATCATCTTCGGAGAGTTTATGAATTGGAAATATGCGTAAAGACCTATTACAAGCCCAATAAGGAGAAGAACAATAAAACCTGCAAAGAACATTCTTCTTCGCTTACTATGGTGCGTTTGCGCTATAGACGGAGATACATCCGGCACAGCGTCAAGCGATACGGGCGGTTCGGGAGAAGAATTCTCAGTCATATATCTAGAGTACACAATATTTTGTTTCCTATGCAAGAGTGATCTGATATGAATAAGTTACGATACATATTCGACAAATAAAGGTTGGCAACAAGCTGGTTTAAAGCAACAGGAACAGGACCAACACAACCATTCGTTCTTACCGGTAAAATGCAAAGGCCCAAGGGGGTGAATGCAATGGTCAGAAGTA
>JAYRIM010000024.1:0-52002 GCA_041906785.1 Candidatus Levyibacteriota bacterium | reverse complement strand
GAGTTATGAGTTATGAGTTATGAGTTATGAGTTATGAGTTATGAGTTATGAGTTATGAGTTATGAGTTATGAGTTATGAGTTATGAGTTATGAGTTGTGAGTTGTGAACTATTAATTATGAATACACTATTTATTGATACTTCGAATAATAAAGAGATAAAAGTAGGATTGAAGATAGAAAATAAAGAGGATATCATAGTGCAAAGGAGCGATCATTGGAAAGCGCAAGCAGTTCTTCCATTGATCGATCAACTTTTAAAAAAACATAAACTGACTTTACAAGACTTATCTGCAATCGAACTACATCCAGGGCCAGGATCATTTACCGGATTACGCGTTGGTGCAGCAATAGCAAATACTCTGGGGACTTGGCTAAACATTTCAGTTAACGAAAAAAAGGTTGGAGAAATTATTGAACCAGTCTACTCTTAAACGATTTGCGTTAGACGTGACAACCTCTTAAAAAGGAATTATACTTACATCATGAAAGATTTTTTCCATCATCTTTTCGTGCCTCGTCCTTCAAATAATCACCGAGCGAAATTGCTTCACATTGAACCATTGGCTTTTCTTCTTATCGTTTTATTTGTGATGAATATTCTCACACCGAAGATTGAGCATGCTTATCCGCAAGTTCTTGGCATTACTGCAAATATTTCCATCGTTGACCTTGTCAATTTAACGAATAGTAAACGCGCTGAAGCTGGTTTACAGCCACTATCTCTTGACGCAGAGTTATCTTTAGCAGCCAGTAAGAAAGCAGAACATATGTTCACGAATAATTATTGGGCACATACTGCTCCTGATGGGACAACTCCATGGTATTTTATTCGAAACGCTGGTTATGAATACCTATATGCGGGTGAAAATTTAGCTCGGGGATTTACTACTGCGTCAGAAGCTGTCGATGCATGGATGGCCAGTCCTGGCCACAGAAGTAATATTCTTTCTCCTAATTACAACGATGTGGGATTTGCAGTCTTGACGGGGACATTAGCGGGGGATGAGACAGTTCTGATTGTTGAAATGTTTGGAAGTAAATTGCAGACTGCCTCAACGGTTTCAACAGAATCCACACAGCCTGCATCTGCTACTCCGACGCCTTTTATTGCAGTAAATATTATTTCTCCTACGCCGTTCGTTCAACAGTCTGTTATAACACCGACTCTTCCAATACAGCCAACATTAGTTCAGGAACAGCCTAATCAGCCAGAGTCTCAACCTCCGCTCGTTGCAGCAGCAGTGAAGAATAATCCCCTGATAAATAGTGACATTTTCGTTCGGAGTTTGTCTCTTCTTTTGGTCTCACTTTTAATAGCAGTATTTATCATAGATATGCTTGTTATAGAGCGGAAGAAAGTTATCAGATTTGTATCACATAATACTGATCATGTTTTATTCCTTTCGATGATAGTCGTACTGTTATTCATCCTGGGAAGAGGAGTGATATTATAGAAATAGTATGAAACAACATTTACATTCACATGTTTGGTATTATGCTTCTCTTTCATTTCTCCTTATACTCGGATGTACATTAATAGTGATATCTGGGCGGCAGCCTCAACTCCAAGCAGGAGCTGTTGTTATGACAGCGTTTTTCTATGCGTTTTGGGGAATTTTTCATCATGCACTTCATCATGATATCTCAGCAAAAATTGTGGTAGAATATGTACTTATAGCATCGCTTGGTATATCATTAACGTTGCTCGTATTACATTAAACTATGAAAGGCGTCATTTTAGCAGGTGGACTTGCTACCAGACTTCGTCCTTTAACTCTTGTTACGAACAAGCATCTTCTTCCTATATATAATAAACCTATGATTTATTATCCCATCTTAGCCATGGCAAAAGCTGGAATAAAAGAGGTTCTCATAACAAGCTCTCCTCATCACGCTGGAGAATTTGCAAATTTGCTTGGTTCAGGTGAAGAATTTGGTCTTCGGTTTTACTACGCTGTGCAGAAAAATCCGAAAGGTGGTATTTCAGATGCTATGTTACTGGCGGAAGAATTTGCAAAAAATGAGAAAATACTCGTGCTTCTTGGTGATAATATTTTTAATTTTGATTTAGCATCTGCGGTAAAACGACTAGAACAGAGAGAAAAAGGTGCGATTATCTGTGGAGTAAAAATGCCTACAGAATCACGGCAGTATGGAGTTGTAGAAATGGATAATACAGGAAGGGTTATTTCCATCGAGGAAAAACCAGAACATCCGAAATCAGATATCGCACAGACAGGGATCTATATGTATGATTCTCGGGTTTTTGACTTTATAAAAAATCTCGAACCTTCTGCGAGAGGTGAACTTGAAGTGACAGATCTGAATAATTTCTATGTGAAGGAAGGAACCCTTGAATGTGAAATTATCGACTGGTGGATAGATGCAGGTACTTCATATGATGAGTTATTACGAGCGAACAACATGGTTGCTGAGAAAGTAAGAAATGGAGAACTTGTATAATAGCCTCAATGAGCAGTATTACATTTACATTTTGGAACCCTGTCTTCTGCATTGGTTATAAAAATTTTGTTTAATATTACCTTCAAATATGAAAAGAAAAAATGAAGAAAAATACGGCTATAAAACGCTGTCGTCGACATTAGACCATAAAAATCCTTACTATTCAGTTTATAAAGATACGATTCAGTATCCTGATGGACAGAAAAAGAATTACTGGGTGCAGAATAAGGATGATTTTTCTATCGTTATTCCACTCTTCGAAAATAATACTACATTACTTGTCGGTCAGTATAGAATACCTGCAGATTTTTACTCCTGGGAGTTTCCAATGGGTTCGTCTGCTGGAGCAGATCCTTTGACCTGCGCGAAAAAAGAACTCTCTGAAGAAACAGGGTATTCGGCAGAAGAATGGAAGCTAATCGGGTCTTATTTCCATGCACCTGGCAGAGCTCCTACAGTAGTTAGTGTTTTCATTGCTAAAAGTATTCATGAAGGCACCTCGCATCCTGAATCAACAGAATTTTTACAGAAAAAGAAAGTGAGCCTAGATGAAGTTAAAAACATGATTCAATCTGGTACAATACTAGATGGACCTACACTTGTGGCATATCATTTTTTGGAGAAATACTTGGAAAGTCATCCTGAATGAAATGAAGGATCTTTTAACTACATAAGATTCTTCGCTATTGCTCAGAATGACAAACAATATATGAAATTACTAGTTACAGGCGGCGCTGGTTTTATCGGATCAAATTTTATTATCTATTGGATGAAAGAACATCCTGAGGATAGGATTGTGAATTTTGATAAATTAACTTATGCAGGTAATCTAGAGAATCTTTCCTCTGTACAGAATAATCCAAACTATATGTTTTTTCATGGAGATATATGTGATTCCGTTGCTGTCGAAAAAGCAATGCAAGAAATCGATATTGTAGTTCATTTTGCAGCAGAAAGTCATGTTGATAGATCTATTATGGAACCAGCGGCTTTTGTCATGACGAATGTTGTCGGAACGCAAGTATTGTTAGATGCTGCTTTAAAAGCTAAAGTGAAAAGGTTTCATCATGTCTCGACAGATGAAGTTTTTGGAGCACTTCCTTTAGATCCTTCAAAAAAATTTAGTGAAGAAACTCCCTATAATCCACACAGTCCATACTCTGCTTCAAAAGCAGGTTCAGATCATCTCGTGCGTGCTTATTATGATACATACTCATTACCTATAACAATCTCAAATTGTTCAAACAATTTCGGACCATATCATTTTCCTGAGAAAATGATTCCTTTAGCTATAACCAACTTGCTAGAAGATAAAAAAGTGCCTGTATACGGTGATGGGTTATATATTCGAGATTGGCTATATGTAGAAGATCACTGCAGAGCTATTGATGTAATACTTGATAAGGGGAAAATTGGGGAAACATACTGCATAGGGGGCATTAGGGAAAATGAGGAAATTAATAATCTAGAGGTGGTCAAAAAAATATTGAAATTATTAGGGAAAGGTGAAGACATGATTGAGTTTGTAAAAGATAGGCCTGGCCATGACAGACGCTATGCAATTGACTGGTCAAAAGTAAAAAGAGAATTAGGATGGGAGCCATTGCATACATTTGATGAATGGTTAGAAAAAACAGTCGAGTGGTATAAAGAACATAGAAATTGGTGGGAAGATATTAAATCTGGAGTATATAAAGACTATTATAAAAAACAATACGGTGAAGAAAATTAAAAAGTAAAATTGAAAAGATAAAAAAGGTAGTTAAATATTTTAAAAATGAATAAAATTAGCGTCCTTGGCACAGGACTAAACGGTCTGGTAGGGTCCAGAATTGTTGAAGTATTGCAAGATACATATACCTTCAAAAATATAAGTAGGTCTACTGGCGTAGATATAACAGATAGAAACCAAGTTCTTTCCACAATTTTTTCCTCTGATGCACCTCTCGTTATTCATCTTACTGCGAAAACAGATGTTGATGGGTGTGAAAAAGATAGGAACTTAGGAGAAAATGGAGAAGCCTGGAAGATAAATGTTAATGGAACTCGTCATGTTGCAGATGCTTGTAAAAAAACAGGTAAAAAGTTTATCTATATATCAACCGATTTCGTTTTTGATGGTAAAAATCCCCCATCTGATGGATACATGGAAGAAGATACGACACATCCTATTAACTGGTACGGAATTACAAAAGCAAAAGGAGAAGAGATTGTACGTAGTTCGGGTCTCGATTATCTTGTTGTACGGGTGGCATTTCCTTATGGAAGACCTTTTGAAAAGAAAAAAGATTTTGTACAAGCTATATTGGGAAGATTACGTATAGGACAAACTATTTCAGGGGTTTCAGATCAACAGTTCATGCCTACGTTTATCGATGATATAGCAAAAGCGTTGGATGTTTTAATACGAAAAAATGCGACTGGTACCTATCATGTCATAGGGGGGAGTACTTTAAGTCCATATGACGCACTGCTCACAATTGCTGAGACTTTTAATTTTGATACAAGTCTTATTCAGAAAACAACTGCAGAAGAATTCTTTAAAGGACGTGCTCCACGTCCATACAATCTTATTCTCAAACATGATAAAATAGAAAAATTAGGTGTCAAGTTGCGTAGTTTTGAAGAGGGGCTCAGACTAATTAAAAATCAGCTAGATAATTTATAATTGTTTTATTGCTACATTGCTATATTATTGACCTCGCCCTATCCGTCTCCTGAAAAGAGAGGGAACAATATAACAATACAATAATATAACAATTGCTAAAATATGACTATTACATTTATCGGTCATGGGTACGTTGGTTTAGTAACTGCTACAGTATTTGCTGACTTAGGAAATACTGTTCATGTTATTGGCCATACGCCTGAAAAAGTCGAGAATTTGAAAAAAGGCATTGTGCCAATTTACGAGCCGGGGTTAGATGAAATGGTTAAACGAAATGTTGCTGCCGGAAGACTTCTTTTTACACTAGATTACATCCCTGCTGTTCCGGAATCAGATGTGGTTTTCATCGCTGTCGGTACTCCGCCAAAAAAAACAGGAGAAGCGGATTTATCTGTAGTCTATGACGTTGCTGAGAGAGTAGGTCAGCATCTAAAGAACTATACTGTTGTCATTACAAAAAGCACCGTTCCTGTCGGTACAAGTGAGGAAGTTCGTCGCATTATAGAAAAAGTGAAGCCTGCCGATGCTCAATTCGATTATGCTTCTGTCCCAGAATTTCTTCGTGAAGGACAAGCGATAAGTGATACATTGCATCCTGATCGTGTTGTTATCGGTACAGATTCGAAGAGAGCAGAAGATGTACTTGTAGAATTGCACAAACCTATAACGACAAATGGCACTAAAGTTCATATGGTCCTCACAAATATTCCAACTGCTGAAATGATTAAATATGCCTCAAACGCGTTCTTAGCAACGAAAATTTCTTTTGCAAATGCAATAGCCCAATTATCTGAAAAAGTTGGATCGGATGGACCGAAAGTCCTCGAAGCCATTGGACTCGATAGACGCATCGGTAGTTATTTCCTAAATCCAGGTCCAGGATATGGGGGCAGTTGTTTTCCGAAAGATGTAAAAGCTTTGATTGCTATTGCGAAGCAATATGGATATGATTTTGCTCTGTTAAGAGAAGTAGAAAATATAAACTATCAGGCGATGGTAGCTATTGCCGAAAAAGCGAAAAAAATGTTGAAAGGTGATCTAATAGGTAAAACAATCGCTATCCTTGGGTTGTCTTTTAAACCTGATACTGATGATATCCGTGATGCGCAATCAATTGTGGTTATGCATGAATTACTAAAAGAAGGAGTGCATATTCGGGCATATGATCCGATTGCAGTAGAAAACGTGAAAAGAAAGTTGTCGGATGTAAAAGAAATTACATATACTGCTGACGCATATGGTGCTGTTGAAAATGCAGATGTAGCCATTCTTATGACAGAGTGGAATGAATTTAAAGAAATCGATTTAAAAAAATTGAAGGAACGAATGAGAACGCCCAACCTTATAGATGCAAGAAATGTTTATAGCCCTGATCGAGCAAAATCATTAGGATTTACCTACTTTGGTGTTGGCCGATCATAACTATGCCAGATGCTTTTTTTGCAGCAGTAGAGGAACTTTCTGAAAAGCCATTCGTAGATAAAAAGATCTTCGAATCATTTACTCACCAGTTACAGTCCCAGCCCCTTCGTACCCGAGATGAAGGAATTTCTGATCATTTTTGTAGTATGATTGCACCGGTACATACATTGAGTCGATCGATATTTCTTACTGATCATATAAAAGGAAAAACATGGATGGTGCCAGGCGGGCATATCGATAAAGGTGAAAACCCGAAAGAGACTGCTTTACGTGAATGTAGAGAAGAAATACAATACGAATGTAAAGAAGATGAATGCACATTATTTAATGTTTCAATCAGTCCTATTAATAGTGAACCAAGAGGATGTATAACACATTTTGATTTTTGGTATATTGTGGAGATGACTGAAAAGATAGACTTACATTTTGATAAAAGAGAATTTTCAGATGCGGGATGGTATAGTTATGATGAAGCGAAAATGAAAATTACATATCCACCATATGTTAAAATAATACAAGATATAACTGAGTACATCATATGAAAAAAGTTTTAATTACAGGAGTTACAGGATTTGCAGGGAGTCATTTAGCGGAATTACTCGTTTCACAGAAACAATATGAAGTATTTGGAACAAATATTTCCGACAGAAATTTCTCAAATATAGATTCTATTAAAGATACGCTGCAGTTGTTTACAGCCAATTTAATGGATTTTTCTCAAACAGATGCTGTTATTAAAGAGGTAAAACCAGACATTATTTTCCATTTAGCAGCATCAACATTTGTCGCTGATAGTTTTAATAAACCTGCAGAATTCATAACGAATAATGTTAGCTCTCAAGTAAATCTTTTGGAATCTGTAAGAAGAAATGCTTTACAGGAAACAAAAATTATTGTTGTTTCTTCATCCCATATTTATGGATATGTACTTCCAGAAGATATACCTATAGATGAACGTACACCAATGAGACCTGATAATCCCTACTCTGTCTCTAAAATTGCGCAGGATTATTTGGGATTAAGTTATTTCCTTGCATATAAATTGCCAATCATTATTATTCGTCCGTTTAATCATATTGGGCCACGGTTATCACCACAAATATCAATTTCTCGTTGGGCTAAAATGATTGCTGAAATAGAAAAAGGGGAAAGCGAACCTATTTTACGAGTTGGAAATTTAGAAACAAAACGAGATTTTACCGATGTAAGAGATATGGTACGTGCATATGTACTTGCAGCTGAACAATGTATACCCGGTGAAGCATATAATGTCGGTACAGGAACAGCACATATAATGGAAGATATGCTAAAAAAACTTGTCTCATTTTCTACAAAAGATATTACTATTCAGACAGATCCATCATTGTTCCGTCCAAGTGATATTCCGGAATTACGAGCGGATGCGACAAAGTTCCGTAATACAACAGGATGGAAATCTGAAATTCCATTGGAGAAAAGTTTACAAGATACGCTTGAGTATTGGAGAAAAGTTGTATAAAATGTTTTAGTTAACGGTTTTAATATATACGAATTTTGCGCTATACAGTTCGATAGCTATCATAGTAAATCTGACGCGCTCGTGAATTTTCACGAAAACTATGCAAAAAAGGGCATTAATTACTGGAATTACTGGGCAAGATGGTTCATATCTCGCAGAATTTCTTTTAGAAAAAGGCTATGAAGTTTATGGCTTAGTTCGACGTCTCAGTACTCCGAATATGTCAAATATTCACCATATTGCAGATAAGATTCATCTTTTGCCTGGTGATTTACTTGACCAAGCTTCCTTAGCTGATGCTTTATATGAATCAAAACCAGATGAAGTGTATAATCTCGCAGCTCAATCATTCGTTAAAGCCTCATGGAGTCAACCAGTGCTTACTGGAGAATTCACAGCGTTAGGTGTAACTCGAATGCTTGATGCGATACGGCAAGTAAATAAAAATATCAGATTTTATCAAGCTTCATCTTCAGAAATGTTTGGTAAGGTTACAGAAACACCTCAAAAAGAAACCACACGTTTTTATCCTCGAAGTCCTTACGGCGTAGCAAAAGTGTATGGCCATTATATTACAGTTAATTATCGTGAGAGCTATAACATGTTTGCTGTTTCAGGTATTCTTTTTAATCATGAATCGCCACGCCGAGGATTGGAGTTTGTCACTCGAAAAATATCACATGCTGTTGCCAGAATAAGTCTGGGATTACAAGATCTTCTGGAGCTGGGGAATCTCGAATCTAAACGTGACTGGGGATATTCAGGAGATTATGTCGAAGCGATGTGGTTAA
Source organism: Candidatus Levyibacteriota bacterium (assembly GCA_041906785.1). Taxonomy (GTDB): domain Bacteria; phylum Patescibacteriota; class Microgenomatia; order Levybacterales; family UBA12049; genus CAYMDS01. The sequence goes on along the minus strand of JAYRIM010000024.1, from coordinate 43,159 downwards.
TGTTACAACAAAACAATCCTGATGATTATGTTATAGCAACTGGTGAAAATCATAGCGTACAAGAATTCGTTGAGCTTGCCTTCCAGACTGTTGGTATTACAGATTGGCAGAAGTACGTAAAAGCAAATCAGTCGGCCTACATGCGTCCGGCAGAGGTTGATTATCTTATTGGAAATTACAGTAAGGCGAAAAATGTACTTGGATGGATACCTAAAACTAATTTTAAACAATTAGTAGAAATGATGGTAAAAGCTGACATTGAATTAGAGAAGAAAAATAGTTGAGAGTAGTAAAATTTAAACTCCTCATATTATCCCAACATTCTATTACTTACGACAAATATTAAAAATAAAATAGTAAATATAAAAAATACAGATCAAGATATTATATTTTTACATTCTAATTTGTATTTTTTATTTTTGATTTTTAATATTTTCTTTTCGGTTATAGATACATTAATGTTGAGGTATAATATCTTAATAAGCTACAATAAAGACTATGAATAAAGTTATAGTTACTGGTGGTGCTGGGTTTTTAGGTTCACATCTATGTGAAAGATTGTTAAAAGAAAATAATTCAGTTATTTGTGTTGATAATCTTTTAACAGGTTCTGAGACAAATATTAAACATTTATTAAATAATCCGAAATTCAAATTTTTAAACCATGATGTAACCAATCCTTTACCAGATGAGCTTTCAGCAGATGCAGTTTTCCATTTAGCATCACCAGCTTCTCCAAATCATCATAGTTCAGTTAGTTATCATGCTTTACCTGAACAAACTATGGCTGCTAATACAGCTGGTACGTGGACACTGTTAGAATTTGCAGAAAAGCATAATGCAAAGTTCTTATTTGCTTCTACCTCTGAAGTCTATGGAGACCCTCTGGAGCATCCACAAAAAGAAGAATATAGAGGAAATGTTTCTACCACAGGACCACGATCTGTGTATGATGAGTCTAAGAGATTTGGAGAAACGATTACAGCTTATTTTTGGAGAACAAAACACGTAGATGCAAGAATTGTTCGCATATTTAACACTTATGGTCCACGTATGAGTAAAGCAGATATGCGCATGGTAATTATTTTTATTAATCAAGCACTTGAAGGAAAACCAATAACGGTTTTTGGGAATGGCAAACAAACTCGACCTCTCTGTTTTGTTGATGACACTATAAATGGTTTATATGCATTAATGTTTGCTGAAAATACAGCAGGAGAAATTGTGAATATCGGATCACCTGAAGAACATACAGTTCTTGAATATGCACAGATTATTAAGAAATTAACAAATTCACAGAGTGAGATAATCTTTAGTGAAAGTTTACCAGAAGATGACCCAGTGAGAAGAAGGCCAGATATTACAAAAGCAAAGACACTTTTACAATGGGAGCCGAAGGTAAGTCTAGAAGAAGGATTATTAAAAATAATTGAATATTTTAAACAAACAGTATGAAAGTCGTTGTAGTACCAGCAACATATAATGAAAAAGGAAATATTGAGCGTTTAATTACCTTAATGGAAGAGGAAGTTTTTCCGAAAATTAAAAACCATGACATGTATATTCTCGTAGCTGATGATAATTCTCCTGATGGAACTGCTGATGTAGTACGAGATTTAATGAAAAAATATAAGAATCTCGATGTAAACGTGGGTGAAAGAAAAGGTTTGGGGGCAGCTTATATTCGTGCAATGAGTCACGCCATCGAAAAACATGGTGCTGATGTTGTTGTTAGTATTGATGCAGATTTTCAATTCGATCCTCGTGACTTACCTAAATTTTTAAAAAAAATTGATGAAGGATATGATATGGTTGTTCAAACAAGGTATAGTAATGGTGGTTCAATACCAGAGAATTGGCCACCACAAAGAAAACTTTTTTCGATAGTAGCTAACAATTTTGTAAGAACGATTTTCATGTTATTTTATCTTCATGATTGGACAGGTGGATATCGAGCAATACGAAAAGAAGTATTTCTAAAAGTCAGGCCAGAAATGTACGGGTTTAATGGCTATATATTCCAAATTGCCTTCCTTCATAAAGCAGTTAGAAAAGGATTTACAATAGGAGAAGTGCCTGTTCATTTTTCGGATAGGAAATTAGGAAGCTCAAAGATAGCGCCATTAGATTATATATTTGATATTTTAAAATTTGTAATATTCACAAGGATTCAAGAATTGAAGCGGTTTATTAAATTTCTTTTCGTAGGAGGAACGGGATTTATCGTGCAGCTTATTTCTCAAGAACTATCAGTATTCCTCGGTGTTTCTCATAGTATTGCAGCAGGAATTGGTGCAGAAGCTGCTATCATCTCGAACTTCTTATTCAATCATATCTGGACATTTAAAGATACCAGAGATATTAAAGAAAATGCGACATTTTTTCATAAATTTTTTAAATTTAATATTACTTCACTTGGTTCAGTCATTATTCAGATAATTGCAGTTTTACTCGCCGAACATTTCTTTGGTACAAAATTATTTTTATTAGGTTTCACAATACCTACGAGGATTTTTATTCTTTTCCCAACCATCATTTTTATTGTGATTCCAATGAATTACATAATCTATAACAAATTTATTTGGAAAACCCACCACTTAAAAAAATAAAAAATTTCCGCCAAAGGCGGATCAGCCTCTGGCTGAAAAAGTTATCATGTATGCTCTGGTTTAAAAAACACAATAGAATACTTTTATTGCTTGCAATACTCATATTTGCTGCATATCTTCGACTGAATCGTATAGGTGAATACATGACATTTCTAGGAGATGAAGGAAGAGATTTACTCGAAGTATTAAAAATTCTTTCTGGAGATTTAGTATTTTTAGGACCTCGATCAAGCGCAGCTGATTTCTATTATGGGCCAATTTATTTTTATCTGATTACTCCTTTTTTATGGCTTTTTCATTATGATCCAGTGGGTCCTGCGATTTTTGTAGCTCTTATCGGTATAGCTACTGTGTATTTAGTTTATTATGTTGGTGAAAAGTTAATTGATACTCGTGCTGGTTTAATAGCTGCTGCATTATATGCAGTTTCTCCTGTCATTATTGCGTATTCTCGCTCTTCATGGAATCCGAATCCCCTTCCTTTTGTATCGTTACTCTCTCTTTACATTCTTTATAAGGCAAAAAAAGGAAACTCATTATCATTATTTCTTTTGACAGGTTTATTAATGGGGATTGCTATACAGTTACAATATTTAGCTATCTTTTTAGGAACAATTCTCTTCTTTTTCGTTTTATTTGGTACGTATTTTGAATCAAGAAAAATATATGTTGCATCACTTATAAAACAATATCTGGCGATGGCTGTAGGGTTTCTTATTGGATGGTCACCTTTCCTTGCTTTTGAACTTCGTAATGGTTTTCCAAATATAAGAACTATATTTACTTTTATTTTTTCCGGCAATCCTGATAAACCCTATTACGGGAATGGAGGATTCTTCCAAAATATCTGGACAGTATTTTTTAATCTTTTCGGTCGTTTAGTTACGTTATTTCCTCCTCCTGAACAAATCAATACTACAGAACATGTATCTATCAGAATATGGTATGGTGCCACCGTTTTACTTGCAGCAGCTTCTGCCATAATGATTTTTAAAATTAAAAATAAAATAGGCAAACTGCTCTTTGGTCTTTGGTTTTTTATAGGGATTTTTCTTTTTGGATTTTATAAAAAGCAAATTTATGATTATTATTTAGGATTTATGTTTCCTTTACCGTTTTTATTAGTAGGGAATTTGTTATCAGAAATCTCCAGAGAAAAAAAACTAAAATTTTCTGCAATACTAATTTCGGGGAGCTTATTCCTACTGCTTTTCTTCAGTAATATATATTACGGCAATCCTTTTGCCTCGCCTGCAAATAGACAGAAAGATCAAGTAAAATTAATCGCTGATTTCGTTCTAGAAAAGTCAGAAAATAAACCATTTAATTTCGCTTTACTTACTTTAGGAAATTCAGATCACGCATATAAATATTATTTCAAAATTGCTGGGAAAGACCCAGTAGAAATTCAAAATCCAGATAAAGATCCTGAAAGAAAGTCTGTCACAGATCAACTTATTATAGTTTGTGAAGATCGGGCTTGTCAGCCACTTGGAAATGGTTTATGGGAAGTGGCAGGTTTTGGGAGAGCTGAAATTGCCGGACAATGGGATGTATCAGTTGTGAAGGTATATAAGTTAAGACACTATAAAGGAAGATAATAGTCAGATTTTCGTCAGGTTTACGTCTAGCGAATAGATTTTCGGTTTGCTATTGTAGAGTCACTCAGCTACCATGAGAGTTTATTCCGATATCTCTGAATTGCACACAGATACCGCTCAAGCACTTTCCTTTTCTGGTGAGACTCTATCAATTACAAATGAAAAATTGCTTCGTAATACTGTTATAGATAACCTCGTTTATTCATCCTCTTTCAGCAAAAGTGAAGATGTAAAAAAAGAAGCAAGAAAATTGATTTTCCAGATTGCTACAGGTATAGGACGCCCTTCTCGTTCCATTCATGATTTCTATATGGCTGTGGGGCGCGGAGAAGTCTCTGGTTTTACAGTACCGGCTATGAATATCCGCATGCTAACATACGATGCTGCCCGTTTGGCTTTTACATTAGCGAATAAATATAGCATTGGTCCTATGATTTTTGAGATTGCCCGATCTGAACAAAAATATACAGAACAGCAGCCAGCAGAATACACAGCATCAATTTTAGCAGGAGCTATAAAAGAAGGATATACTGGACCAGTATTCTTACAAGGAGATCATTATCAATTTAGTAAAAGAGTGTATTCTACAAATAAAGAACAAGAAATTAATACGATTAAAAAATTGATACAAGAATCAATAGAAGCCGGTTTCTATAATATTGATATTGATGCATCTACGCTTGTGGATCTCACGAAATCTTCGCTCACAGAACAACAAAGAGATAATTATGAGATGACAGCATTGCTTACACAGTATATCCGTTCGTTACAGCCGAAGGGTATCACTATTTCTATCGGGGGAGAAATCGGCCATATAGGTGGTAAAAATAGTTCCCCAGAAGAATTTGAAGCATTTATGCAAGGATATATGCCGTTAATTCAAAAGGATAACCTGGTTGGAATTAGTAAAGTAAGTGTACAAACCGGGACATCTCACGGCGGGACTGTATTGCCAGATGGTTCAATAGCTCAAGTTGATTTAGACTTTTCAGTGCTAAAAAGCATCAGTGAAGTTGCCCGGAGAAAATACCATATAGGAGGTTCTGTCCAACATGGAGCATCAACACTGCCAAATGAATTATTTAATCACTTCCCTGAATCGAATACGCTGGAAATCCATCTAGCGACCGGTTTCCAGAATATTGTTTATGACAATATGCCTGAAGAACTGCGCAACGAAATGTATGAATGGGTACGAGAAAATTGTCAGGATGAGAAAGAAGAAAAATGGAATGATGAACAATTCGTTTATAAATGTCGTAAGAAAGCGCTTGGTCCTTTTAAGGAACAACTATGGAATTTATCGGAATATGATAAGAAGCCAATATTGGATCAGCTAGGAAAACAGTTTGAATTTTTATTTGAAAAATTAAAAGTATTTAATACAAAGGAAATAGTTGGGAAATACATTCATTGAAAGGGCCAAAAGAGACCAAAGAGCCAAAGGAGAAAAAAAGTGAATCAACAATACGTTTAACCTCTGGCACATTTGTCTCCTCTGACCCTTTAACTCTATGGATCGGAATCTTGCTTTAGAATTTGTACGAGTAACAGAAGCAGCTGCAATTGAAGCAGCGAAATGGATCGGCCGTGGTGATAAAAAATCTGCAGATCAAGCTGCTGTGGATGCAATGCGGAAGTTCATGAATACAATTGCATTCTCTGGAACTGTTGTCATAGGCGAAGGAAAAAAAGATGAAGCGCCAGAATTGTATACAGGTGAAACATTAGGTAAAGGATGCGATCCTATAATGGATATAGCGGTTGATCCTCTTGAATGTACAGATAGTGTTGCAAATGGTCGATATAATGCCATGTCGGTCATTGTAGCAGGTCCTAAGGGTAGTTTATTAAATGCTCCTGATACATATATGGATAAAATAGCAGTTGGACATGAAGCAAAAGATGTTATCGATCTTGATGCACCTGTAAAAGATAATCTTATGAAAATAGCAAAAGCTCTCAGAAAAGATATTGGAGAAGTTACTGTAGTAGTTCTTGATAGAGAACGCCATAAAGAATTAATTGAACAAATTCGTTCAGTAGGTGCTAGAGTAAGATTAATAACAGATGGTGATGTAGCTGGAGGCATTGCTCCATGTATTGAAGAAAATCCCATCGATGTTTTAATGGGTATAGGCGCAAGCGCTGAAGCAGTTTTAGCAGCAGCAGCTATAAAAGTATTAGGTGGAGAAATCCTGTGCCGTTTTAAACCGAGAAATGATGAAGATAGAAAAGAGCTTGCTGATGTAGGAATAGTCAATTTACATAAAGTATATTCTGCAAATGAATTGGCGAAAGGAAAAGATATTACCTTTACAACGACTGGAGTTATTGAAGGACCACTACTTCCAGGAGTTGTTTTTGGACCAGCTTCTATAACAACTCATTCCATGGTTATTCGGGGTGCGTCAGGAACTGTTCGATACATTACTGCACAGCATCAGTATACCACTCGCCAATAAGTTTGCTAAATCTGAAGTACGAACTTATCGGCTCGGGTATTACAGTGTATATATGGAGAAATGAATATAAGGTATGTATATGAAACAGAATAGATAAGAATTCTTATCTCATATGGTTACTTTTATACGTGAGCAAGTTACTGAAGAAGAATTGTTGAAGCAGCAAGAGTTAGAAAAACTTCAAAAGTCTCATATGCAGTACTGTCCTCTTTGTAAACGATTCATTAGCGATATGCCAGGTACTCCTGATGCAATATGTAAAAACTGCGGCTTTAAAGACCCCTGTTGTGAATAGTCTTGTTATTATTAAGATACTGTATATATTCTTTTAATGAACTTTTAAAACCACCTACATATTTATCATTCTTAAGATCAAGTTGCATATCATTAAATATTTCTAGGGGGTTTGCCCAAAAAGCAGATTTTATCTCTTTACTATTCACCACAAAAGTATCACAATGGCAAAGATATAATTTATATATGTGATTTATGAACCCTCGTTTATTAGGGTTCTGCATGATATCTAACCCAATACCACTTGATGCTTCTTTCAACTCTCTATTTTCAATACCTAACTCTTCTTTAAGTTCCCGGAGTGCGGCTAGTTCATAGGTTTCACCTGGGTCTACATGGCCACCAACAGAATGATCTAATCTTCCACTTAATCGCTCTTGCACTAATATTTCACCTTTATCATTTACTAAGTATACTACTGCAATTCTGTGGAGAAGACCTTCTGCATGAGCTTTATCTCGAGAAACTATTCCTAATTCATTATCTTTCTCGTCTACCCATATGACTTCATCCATATGCCTATTATATCAATAAAAATCCCTCACACAGGTGAGGGATTTTTTTATGTGTTTCCTGACTACTGTTACCAATAATCAGGAAGAGAGTCCCCCGATGTCCATCGGGAGTAAATAAAAAGTTACTTTGCGCCGATCTTGTACATTCCTGTACCACAGACTGGACACTTTGCTTTTAATGCTGGTTTACCATTTTTCATGGTAACTTTTTCTGGGTTATCTACGTCTCTCTTTGCTCTGCATTTTACACAATACATTGATGCCATATAAAAACACTCACCCCCTTTCCATCCTCATACATAGTACACTCTGAGGCGCAAAAGAGAAATAAGTGTTTTGTTTACTCATAGAACTATACTCAGCGATTACTAGTTTCTATATTAGAAACCTGTGTAATATAAATTCGATGATAACGATAAGAACTGTAGCGATTAGTGTTTTACGAAGATCGATATAGAGAAAAGAGTCAGAAAAAGAATCAAGAGGTTTTTTGGTAATAACAGTTGCAGATGCTGTAGCCGTTTCTACCTGATCGTGTTCTTTCTTATCAAAGGAATAGGTATATGTATCAGCAGAGACTACTTGCTGTTTTCGCCTCATTTCTGCGAGAAGTTTTTGTTCTTTCGTTTTTTTTCTTTTAGCCATGAATGAGGCTAGATTACACTATTGACATTCATGCTGTCAAGAGGCTAAGATGACTTTATGGCCTTTGACTTCCAAACTTTGTGGCTATTTTTGGGATTTCTTTGGCTTTTATTTCTCTCATATTTTACCTGGAGAATAGCTTCTCATTTCCATACTATTTTCAAAAACGTTAAAGAGCAATCTCTCGCGTCTGTTTTACAGAAAATAGTCCATGATATCGAGCAGGAGAAAAAATATTTAACAGCACAAGATGAAAGAATTAAAAAGCTGGAAAAAGATACGCAATTTCATATTCAAAAAGTAGGCTTACTAAGATTTAATCCATTTCAGGACACTGGAGGAGATCAAAGTTTTATTTTGGCCTTACTGGATGGGAAAAAAACAGGTATTGTTATCTCAGGTTTATATGCGCGTTCCGGCATGCGTTGGTATATTAAACATGTGGTTGAGGGAAAAGGGCAGGAACATGAGCTTTCTGAAGAAGAGAAGAAAGCAGTAGAAATAGCAAAATAAATATTTTATACTGGAAATTACATGAATAATAAGAAAATTATTATTGTCCTCTTAAGTATTGCAGTTTACTTATTATCAACTGGAGTGAGTTACTCTTTTTTTGCGTCTTCTGGTTCTCTTAGTTCATTACTTCCTTCGAATAATGCAACATCAAATGTTCCTACTACTCCAACTGGTAATGATTATGAAGCATTAGAGTTTGACCAGTCTGAACCAAAAACAGAAGAATGTCCACTGAATGGAGTCAAATACTCAAAAACCCAAAAAGAATGGTGGGAAAAACATAGGCCTTTGGGTATCATGATAGAAAATCATGAAGAGGCTCGTCCTCAATCAGGTTTAAACGCAGCAGATGTTGTTTATGAAGCAGTAGCTGAAGGTGGAATAACTCGTTTTCTCACAGTATTTTATTGTCAGGATGCTGGGATTGTTGGTCCTGTACGTTCAGCGCGTGTTTATTTCCTAGATTTTATTTCTGAATATGGTCACTTCCCTCTCTATGCTCATGTAGGTGGAGCGAATACACCAGGTCCTGCGAATGCATTGGGGCAAATAGCAGATATGGATTGGGTGGGATATAACGACATGAATCAATTTTCTTTAGGCTTACCGACGTTTAGACGTGATGAAAGTAGACTTGGTCATCCAGTTGCGACAGAACATACAATGTATTCTTCAACATCTAAGTTATGGGCGGTTGCAGAAAAGCGAAAACTTACAAATGTCGATGAAGATGGTGTCGCATGGAATGAAGAGTTTGAACCATATTCATTTAAAGATGATGCCCCAGCAGCCAGCGTTACATCAATCCATTTAGAACCATGGAAAGGCTATGATAACTACGCAGTAGATTGGGAGTATAGCAAAAAGACGAATAGCTATCTGAGAAAGAACGGTGGAGAAGTTCATTCTGATAGAAATACCAAAAAACAGATTGAAGCAAAAATAGTTGTAGTTTTAGAGATGGCAGAAGGTAGTGCTGATGATGGTTATGAAAACAATTTACATTTACTTTATAAAACGAAAGGAAAAGGAACAGCGCTGATTTTTATGGACGGGAAGCAAATCAAAGGTACATGGCAGAAAACAGGACGCAATGGCAGAACGAAATTATTTGGACCTGATGGATCGGAGATTGCATTTAATAGAGGAAAAATATGGTTTACTATTATGCCATTAGATGGGGTAGTAGAAATTGAGTAAATTTTGTATAATACCCGTTAGTATTACTTTCTGTCCACAATAAATTGTCATCCTGATGTGCCGGCTGGCGGAGAAGGATCCCCTGCAGATTTTTACAAAGCTTCATGGGATTCTTCACTTCGTTCAGAATGACAGAATTACTATGTTTGAAGATCTTATTACATCAAAATCCAGAATAAAGTTATTAAATCTTTTTCTTGCTAATCCTTATCAAATGTACCATGTGCGTGAATGTGTTCGCCGTACGGGAGATGAAATAAATGCAGTTCGGAGGGAACTATTATATTTGGAAAAAAAAGGTATTTTCCAGAGAGAGCAACGAGCGAATCGAGTCTATTATATGCTCGATAAGGAATATACCTTCTATTTCGATCTTTTAGCAATGGGAGCAAAAACAACTGGTTTAGGAGATGCAATATTAAAAAATAAAGTAAAAATGGGAAAAGTAAAATATATTATGTTTTCCGGCGGATTTGTTAAGAGAAAGAAAAAAAGTCCAGAAGATGTCGATGTACTTGTTGTTGGTAACATAGTTCTTCCTGAATTAGCTATACTCGTCCGTGAAGAGGAAGCACGCTTAGGGACAGAAATCAATTATACTGCGATGACAGAAGAAGAATTTCTTTTTAGAAAAAAAAGAAATGATCCATTTATAGCTGGTATTTTATCAGGTGTCAGAATTATGGTAATTGGAGATGAGGAGGCAATGATTTCATGAAAAAAAGACCATTATTTCTTCTCAATGTAATTATTTTTTTAACATTTGTAGCTATTATCATAAATCTTCCTTCGATAGTTCTACCTGTTTCTTTCTCAACTCCTACAATTCCGTTTCTTCAAAAAAAGTTTACAGTGAATAAGCAAGTTGGACTAGATGGACAAAAAATTCTTCAGAATATAGGGATTCAACGAAATATACAGTTTAGAAAAGGACTAGATCTAGAGGGTGGAACAAGTATTACCCTCCGCGCAGATATGAAAGATATAGCAAAAGATAAGCGCGACACAGCATTAGAATCTGCGAAAGATGTTATCGAGCGAAGAGTAAACTTCTTCGGTGTTTCTGAGCCTGTCGTTCAGACAGCAAAAGTAGGAAATGATTACCGTATTATTGTTGAAATTCCAGGAGTTACAGATGTTAATCAAGCAGTTCAACTTATCGGTAGAACAGCAAAATTAACGTTTTGGGAACAAGGTTCCGGTAACCAGAATGAAGCTAGCCAGGCAGCTAATGTCGCAAGTCCTTCTGCCTATCCGCTTGGAACGACAAATTTTCTTGGTCCGAATCCTCAGAAAACGAATTTAAGTGGAAGTGATCTACAACAATCTCGTGTAGGATTTGATCAAAATACTGGTAACCCTGTTGTAGAACTTATTTTTACCACGGAAGGTGCAAAAAAGTTTGCTGAAATTACAAAAAGAAATGTAGGTAAACCTGTCGCTATGGTTCTAGACGACGTTGTTATTGAAGCACCTCGTGTTGATGAGGCAATTACCCAGGGAAATGCAGTTATCCGTGGTGGGTTTAACACACAAACCGCGAAACAGTTAGCTGTTCAACTAAACGCTGGGGCATTACCTGTAGAGCTCTCTATTCTCGAGCAAAGAACTATTGGTGCAACACTTGGTAATGAGTCGTTACAGAAAAGCTTTCTCGCCGGAGCTATTGGATTTTTCGTTATTGTTATTTTTATGATTGTTCTGTATGGAAAATTAGGCGTTATCGCGAGTTTAGCATTAGCAATTTATACATTACTGACATTAACATTATTTAGATTGATACCAGTAACATTAACGCTGGCTGGGATAGCGGGATTTGTTCTATCTATAGGAATTGCTGTTGATGCAAATATTCTTATTTTCGAACGTATGAAAGAAGAAATGAGAAAAGGGAAAGAAAAACATGCTGCACTAGAGCTGGGATTTTCACGAGCATGGGATTCTATTCGAGACTCTAACGTTGCAAGTCTAATTACAAGTTTCGTCTTATATGTAAATGGTACTGGACCTGTTCGGGGGTTTGCATTAACGCTCGCGGTCGGTGTGTTAGTGTCTATGTTTTCAGCAATTACGATTACACGTACATTCTTAAGATTTTTATATAAATAGATATGTTAAATATTATCGGTAAAAAAAATCTTTATTTTCTTATTTCACTTCTTTTAATCATCCCCGGAGTGATATCTCTTTTTATGTACGGTCTTAATTTATCTATTGATTTTACAGGAGGATCACGTATCTCCTATCGTTTTGAAAAGAACGTAGATACGAAAACAATCGATGGGATTAAGAAAACGTTTGCTGATGAAAAAATTCATCTTGCCACAATCCAACCAGCAAAAAAAGAAGTTTTTATTCGCACGGCCCCTATAGAAGAGAAAAAACATACAATACTTTTGAAAAAACTTGAAAAACAATTTAAGGGTATAAAACAGGAGTCTTTCGAGACCATTGGTCCGACCATAGGTGCGGAAACAGCACAAAAAGCATTCTACTCTGTTCTTTTATCATCTGCATTGATACTGCTTTATATCGCAATATCGTTTAGAAAAGTACCGAAACCCACGAGTAGCTGGAGATTTGGAATAGCAACCCTTATTGCTTTACTCCATGACGTTCTCGTTCTCGTCGGAACATTTAGTTTGCTGGGGCATTTTTTTAATGTGGAAATCGATAGTTTATTTATAACTGCATTATTAACAGTCATGGGATTCTCAGTGCATGATACGATTGTCGTTTTCGACCGCATTCGAGAAAACCTACAAAGAGGTGGGGGACATTCATTTGAACATATTGTTAATGAATCAATCCTTCAAACATTTGTTCGATCTTTAAACACTTCACTTACTGCTTTGCTTGTATTATTTACTTTACTTCTTTTTGGCGGAGAAAGTGTTCGATGGTTTATCGTAGCTCTTCTTATCGGTATTGCCAGTGGTACCTATTCTTCTATTTTTAATGCTGCACCTATTCTCGTGGTCTGGCACGAACTCGATAAAAGAAAAGTTAAAAAATAAATTATGTCTGTTGACCAGCGCAGAAAACAAATTACTGTATTTTCCGGTGTGCTAATAAAAGATCAAAAGGTGTTAATGTTATTGAGGAATGAACCTGAAGTACCAGAGGCACATCTCAAATGGGAATTTCCTGGAGGTAAATGTAATTTTGACGAAACTCCCCAAGAATCACTGGCAAGAGAATTTGTCGAAGAAACGGGAATAAAAGTTACTGTAGAAAACTTGTTACCTTATATACAAGTTTCTTATTGGAATTATCCGTGGGGTACTCAACAAACTCTTTGTTTTATCTTCCTATGCAATTTATTAACAGAAGGAAAGAGAAAGAATGATCATCATGTAAAGGATGTCCAATGGATTCCTTTAGAGTCAGTTAAAACATTAGACTCGTTGCCGGGAACGAATGAGATTTTAGCTGTTGTGAAAAAGTACCGAGCAACTACACAGTAAAGATATATAGAATTATAGCCAGGAGATTTGTTAGTCCATGAATAACAAATACTACGAAAAAAGCTTCGAAGAACGACTTTTTTGATCGGACGAAAAATGACCAATTAAATAGAAAACCTATTGGTAACATGCCAATAAAATTGATTAATCCGTCTTCCAAATGTGCCAAAGCGAAAATAAGTGTGGTAATGAAAAGAATAATTCTTGCTGGAAATCTCAACAATTTTAAAATACTAATAGGTATTACCTGAAATAAAATTGTTTCTATAAATGGTCCAATTACAGTGACAAAAAATAATGTCTGAAAAATATGTTTACTAAAATCAAAATGTTCTATGTTTGCATTTCCCAGATTAATGCCAAGAGAATATAAAATAATAGCTGTTGGAAAGACGATAAAAAACCGAGAAAGAAATGCTAAAACCGTTATTTCTACAATAAACCGCCAAGTGGAATATGTTTGCGCTTTGGTAAGAATTTGTAGATTCATCAAAAAACTATTATTGGAGGGATTCTCTTACTAGTTTGCTGACTAGGGTTCCATCAGCTTTACCTTTTACTTGAGGCATTATAATTCCCATGACTTTTCCCATATCTTGTATAGAAGATGCGCCTGCTTGTTTTACAGCATTTTCAACAATACCTTTTACTTCATCTTCAGACATTTGTTCAGGTAAATATGATTGTAAAATTTGTAATTCTTTATTCTCTTTTTCTGCTAATTCTGGTCTTCCTCCCGCAGTATATTGTTCGATAGAATCTTTTCGTTGTTTTACTTCTTTCTGGATAACTTGTAAAACATCTTCATCAGTTGCTTCATATCCAGCTCTTCCTTTTTGTATTTCGAAATATCCAATTGCTGATTTTAACATGCGAAGAGTAGACGTTTTTAGCTCATCTCTTGCGAGCATTGACTGTTTTAAATCATCTTGTATTTTCTCTGTTAGCATAGTTGTATTATACTTAAATAATGAAAGTTTTACAAAATTTAGGAAGAAAACTAGAAGAGCATAGTATATTTATTATTATCGTTTGGATTATCGTCCTTTCAATTTTTTATTCCACGCTTTCTCTTCTTCGTCATAGTCATTTTCAATCCGGGGCATTTGATCTTGGAATTTATGACCTAGCTGTCTGGCAATATTCTACTTTTCAATTTCCTTATAATACGATTAAACAAAGATTTATTCTTGGTGATCATTTAACATTAACCCTTCCATTATTGGTTCCACTGTATTGGATATGGGATGATGTAAGAATGCTTCTTATTTTTCAGGCTTTTTTTATCTGTTTATCTGCATTTCCTTTATATTTAGTTAGTATAAAACGGGGATTCTCACACTTTGTATCACTTATCATAAGTATTATTTATAGCTTATTTTATGGAATACAATTTGCAGTTTTCTTTGATTTTCATCCCATCCTTATAGGTATTGGTTTATTACCATGGATCGTTTATTCAATTGAAACACAAAGAAAAAAATTGCTACTTATTTTTTTAACAATTGCATTATTAACTCAGGAAAATATGGGAATTGCGATTGCTGGAATAGGATTTATTTATATCTTTAAGAAATATTACAGAAAAATAGCTTTGTTCTTTATATTTTTCGGTATATCAGTTAGTTTACTGGCGGTGAGATTAACTTCATATTTTTCCCCCATAGGATTTGAATACACTCCAATGTTGACGTTAGATCCCATTAAGAATTTCTTCCTCTTTTTCGACAGTTTTGAGAAAAGAGAAGTTTGGTTTTATTCCATGAGTTGGTTTTCTTTTTTACCACTTCTTTCCCCTGGGGCTCTTGTAGCTGTTGCTGTAGACTTGGCACAATATTTTTTAACAGGACCTGCATTTATACGAATGTGGAGTCCATATACGCATCATCGTGCGATTCTAAGTGTTTTTTTAACATTAGGGACACTAGATGCCTTAGAGATTTTTAAAAAAAGAAAAATAAATCTAGCAGTGATTGTATTATGTATGGTTTTTATTATAGTTTTGCTTCAATATAAATTTCATTTCCCTCTTAATAAACTATCTAAGACTGAATATTGGAAAAAAGAAAAATGGATGGATGATAATAAAGCATTATTTGCTACTTTTTCTCGAGATATGAAAATTGCGTCATCTCAAAATTTGATTCCTCACATAAGTCATAGAAATAAGATATATCTTATCTATCCTCGGCGATTGGATCTTTCTAAAGAATTATGCGAGGAGAGACATTGTTGGTGGCTAGATTTTCCGAAAGAAGCAGAGTATCTAGTTCTAGATATGCGTCCAAATCAATGGCTAACACAACTCTTAGAAACAAATGAACATTTTACTGAAGCAGTTAGGAATATGGAAAAAACAAAAAAAATTAGACTGCAAAGAGAAATTGGTGATGCGAGGTTATATAAAATTGTTAATAAATATTAGTACAAATTTACAAGTCCTCTATCAAGCACTTTATTAAAGCTATTTTTAAGAAATATCATAGTAATGAATAGATAAAAAATATTTAGAATAAAGCTGATTGCTATTTTGTTCCAATCCAAGTGTCCTTTATATAAAACTTCACGCATTCCTTCAAAAATATAACTGGTTGGAAGTGTTGCAGCGATATATTGCGCCCATGTTGGTAATGTACTAACAGGATAATAGACAGCTGAAAAAGGAGAAATAACGTATGCCATCGTCCAAGCAAAAGTCTGTACTCGGGTACCGAGTCTTAGGATGAGACCTCCAACTAAAAAACCAATCCACCAGCCTGTCATAAGTAATAAAAAAACAAAAGGAATAAGAGAAAAACCTAAATTAAAAATGCTTGTTTTATAGAGAATATATGCGATTACGGCAGTAAAACTCATACTTATTATAGCTTTACCTACACCTAGTAAAATTAGTGAAATGATCCATTCGCTAAAGCGTAAAGGCGCGACAAAAATATTAACGAAATTTTTATTCCAGAGATCTTCTAGTAAACCCACAGTAAGTTCATATTGTCCGCGCCAAACAATATACCAAAGTATTAACCCTGAAAGAATTGCTAAAATAATTCCAGGAGTGTTAGGTGAAAATTTTCGTATATATACACTAGTTAATCCCCAAATAAAAAGATCGATAAGTGGCCAGTAAAACATGTCACTCATGCGGTCATAACTACGACGTAATAGAAAAATATAACGTAAAATAATTGCGTAAATTCTGTGCCATTTCATAGTTATCTTAAACATTATCCATCGTTGTGGATTGGTTTATACGCTCTTTTCTGGTTACTGATAAAAAATAATCCTCTAAGCTTGGTTTGTTGATACTGATTTCATCATAAGCAATATGTTGATGAGATAGTTTTTGTAAAAATGCAGCAAGCTCTGTTTCTTTTATATTTAACTTAATTCGCTTTCCTTCAGCGATAAAAGAAATATGTTCTTTTTCTGCGAATTCTTTTAGTTTGGTAATTCCTGTCCTAATAAATAACTCGACATGACTGACCTCTATGGTTCTCGCGAGACCATCAGGAGTATCGTCAGCAATAATCTGTCCTTTGTTAATAAATAAAACCCGATCACACAATTCTTCTACTTCTGCCATGTTATGTGAAGTAATGAGTATTGTCATATTGAACTGTTCACGTTGTGACTGTAAAAAACTGCGAATATATGTCGCAACTTCAGGATCTAATGATGCAGTTGGCTCATCAAGTAATAGTATTTTTGGATAATTAATGAGAGCTTTAGCTAAATTTACCCGGGTAACTTGACCAGCTGACAATTGTGTAATTTGTTTATCTAGCAATTGTTCTATCCTGAATGTTTGAATAAGTCTCGCTAAACGTTCTTTTCTGTTTTTAATGGCATAGAGATAAGAAACAAACGTTAAATTTTCATGAACAGTTAAACTCCATGGTAAATTTGTATAGGTTGAAGAAAAATTGATATGTTCGTGGACATATTCTCTATGATCTTCAAATCTTTTACCAAAATATACTATTTCTCCTTCAGTAGGAGTGAGAATTCCGAGAAGCATTTGTAGTAATGTTGTTTTTCCTGCGCCATTCGGTCCTAAAACTCCCACAATGTGACCTTCTTCAATAGAAAAAGAAATATTTTTCACTGCTTCAAATTTATCAAATGTTTTTGATAATTTATTTACTTGTAGTATTGTGTTTGCCATATGGCTACCAGTATAGCACAGCAATTGAGAATATATGTGTGTTAATAGAAGGATATTTAAGAGAGCTCTTTTAAGCGAATTAGGAGGTATTCTCTGTTATTTTTTGAAAGGTCTTCATCAACTTCCTCAAATAATTTCTGTAAAATCTCACCGACTTTTTTCGACGGTTTTATATTTAGTTCTCTCATTACATCGTTTCCATCTATCGCTAAATCATTAATAGAGAATGGAGCAGGTGCAAGTTGTTCTTCCAATCTTTTCTTAAATAATTTTAGCCGCCAACTCTCAGCAGTTTGTGTACCCCCACCGAGTCTATCACCGATTCGAAGATCGATCATATCTTTCACATTCTCCACCCCGATTCTGCGAATAAATCTTCGAACAGCAGCGTCTGTAATATGTTCATCGACAGTGAACATGTGCCATCGTATAAGCTTCGTGATTTTTTCTCTTTGCTCTTTTGAAAATCGTAACCTATTGGCTACATCATATGCCATTCGTGCTCCCATGACTTCATGGTTATAAAAAATAACATAACCATGTTCATCTTCAGACTTCACTCGCGGTTTACCAATATCATGAATAAGTGTTGCGAAACGGACAAGAGGATCCTTAGATGGACAAAAACGTAAAGAGAATACATTATGAGTAAACACATCTTCTGTATGATGCCGGCCTGGTCTAGCTTGTGAGACATTAACACCTTCAAGAAGTTCAGGTAGAATAAACGCTAAGAGATTTGTATTACGTAAAAGCATAATTCCTTCATATGGATAATCACTAGATAATATTTTTAATAATTCATCTCGTATTCTTTCTTGTGCTATATGTGATAAGAGTTCTGCATTATTTGTAATTGCTTGTAACGTTTCTGATTCTATGGAGAAACCCAATTTAGCAGCAAATCGTATAGCTCGCATAAGTCTGAGGGCATCTTCTTGGAATCGTTGATTCGGATCTCCTACAGCTCGGATGAGCTTATTTCTAAGGTCATCTTGGCCGTTATAGGGATCTATAATACCAGTTACGAGTTGTGAGTTATCAGTTGTCAGATTGATGGCCATGGCATTAATTGTAAAATCACGGCGTTGTAGATCTTCTTCAATCGTTTTACCCCAGGAAACAGAATCTGGACGTCTTCTATCTGAATATCCCTGTTCTGTTCGAAATGTTGTTATTTCTACAACTCCCGTATGCTCTATTTCTTTTAATGTCGTCGGAATACCTATCGTGCCAAAAGTATTATTATAAAATGAGTCTGGGAAAATTTTTAGCATTTCTTCTGGTGTCGCATTTGTTGTTAAATCCCAGTCAGTGATATTTTTCTTTAATAATATATCCCGTACACATCCACCAACGAGGTAAATTGAGAAATTATTTTCTAAAAATTTTTTCGCAATTTCATTTATCTCCGGAGGGATTTTTTCAATCATATTTGATATAGTATAGCATGAAAACAATATCAAAAATAAAAAATAAAATATGAAAAAATGGGAAATTGTAAGGGAAGTCACAAATCAAAAATTACAAGTCAAAAGTCAAGATATTATTGAAATACTTCTTGAGAATAGGGGATTGAAAACAAAAGAACAAATCGAAGAATTTTTACATCCAAAATTAGAATCAATAACATTAGAGGCTGTCAATATTGAAAAAAAACAGGTTGAGAAAGCACTTGGGCGTATTAAAAAAGCCATAAAGAACAAAGAGAAAGTTATTATTTATGGAGATTATGATGTCGACGGTATAACAGCTTCTGCAATTCTTTGGGAGACATTACATATGCTCGGTGCACAAGTTCTTCCGTATATTCCTCATCGGGTCGAAGAAGGATATGGGTTATCTATTAAAGGAATTGAAAATATTCTCAATCAGAAATCAGATGATAGTCGATTACAATTAGCAGATGTGAAATTAATTATTACCGTTGATAACGGGATAGTAGCACAAGATGCAGTGACTTTCGCAAATAGTAGGGGAATCGATGTCATTATAACAGATCATCATACTCTTAGCCCGACGTTACCTGATGCTTATGCAATAGTTCATACGACAAAACTCTGTGGTGCTGGTATTGCATACTTGCTTGCGCAAGAATTAAAAATTAAAAATGAAAAATTAAAAATTGAAGATAACATTTTGGAATTGGCTGCACTTGGGACGGTTGCAGACCTTGTACCGTTAACGGAAGCAAATCGTTCCATAGTAAAGTTTGGATTAGAAAAACTTTCTCATACGAAGCGTCTGGGGTTACAAGAATTATTTAAAGAAGCGGGATGTAAAACAGGAAATTTAGGTGTGTATGAAGTAGGACATATTATCGCACCCCGATTAAATGCTACTGGAAGAATGGCATCGGCAATGGACAGTTTACGGTTATTATGTACAAAAGATCGTCAAAAAGCAGAGTCATTAGCTGCATTATTAGGAACAACGAATAGGGAACGTCAAAACGTTATGATTGAAGCTGCAAGACATGCGAGTTTATCTATTCATGAAAAGAAAGAACTTAAAAAATTGCTAATTGTTTCCCATGGTTCATACCCCGAAGGCGTTATTGGTTTGGTCGCAGGGCGACTGGTGGAGGAATTTTACCGGCCTGCAATAGTTATTTCAAAAGGTGGAAAATACAGTAAAGGCTCGGTGCGATCTATCAGCGGTTTTAATATTATTGAGTTTCTTAGACAATCTTCAGAATTTTTTGTTAACATCGGTGGGCATCCCATGGCTGCTGGTTTTACGATAGAGACAGAGAAAATTGAAAAAATGCAGGAAACGCTCGAGAAATTTGCTCATGATTTTCTTCATGATGGGATGTTCTCTAGATTATTAAAAATAGATTGCGAAATTCCACTTGTTATGATTACTCAATCGTTATATAAAGCTTTACAAACATTAAGTCCTTTCGGAATGGGAAATCCTGAACCAGTTTTCGTCACAAGAAATGTATCTATAGAAGATATGCGTGTTCTTGGAAAAGAAGGAAAACATTTGAAATTGACTGTTCGGGATGAAAATGCTGAGTTTCATGCGATAGCTTTCGGTTTCGGAGAGGATGCTAATAAATATCATATTGGTGATACTATAGATGTAGCATACACAATTCTAGAGAATACATGGAATGGAAGGTCGACGTTAGAATTAAAAGTGAAAGATATTGTGATAAGTAAAAATTAAGCTACCTGTAATTCACGAACACGAGTACGAGGTTGCTGGTGAAAAACGATAGAAGGTTGTGAAGGAACTGCATTTCTCAATTGTGCTACATATGCATTATCAAAGACTCGAGATGCAGAAGGTCCTGCAGTAAGAACATCAATAATATCCTGTGGCGTTACATGTCCATTTGAATGAACTGGAGCAAGGATGCTTTGTTCTGGAACTGAAACGGGGGGTTGTATCTTTTTAGCTTCTGATTGCTTTTTTGCTTTTTCAGCTCTAGCTCGTTTCTCTGCTTTCTTTTGTTCAACTAAATCATTGTCAATAGTAATATGGTCTTTTTTTGGATGAGATGCTGAGAAAACTAGTATATGATCAGGTATTAACGCTTGTGTTTCTATCTCAATCCCATCTTCACCTATTTTATCTACTATCTCCATATGGCCAATAGCCCAAGGTGGGACGCATTTTCCTGTTGCATTCCTATATGGTAAGCTATCCCTTCGGCTTATGTATTCTTGTAATTCTACTTCTGTAGCAAATTCCCTCATATTTCCATAAAAAAATCTCCTCGTTTTTTGAGGAGATTGTGTTCTTTTTTTGTGCTTTTTTCAGTGCACGAACGCAAACTCCTCACCCAAATGCTTGGACGCGGAGATTAATACTAAAAATATTATGCTTCAAAAATTTCATATCTATCGTTTAGTTTACCAAGAGATCCGGCCTCTTGTCAATGAGGCCAGGAAGCTGTAGAATACAAAGGGAATTTTGAATTTGAAATTTTTATTTTTTATTCAAATTCAAATATTAAAAATTGATTAAAAACTTTACATTAGAAATTAAAAAATTTGTATGAGAACATTAATCATTGATTGTCTTACTAAAGTTGGAGAAACTGTACAAATTGCAGGGTGGGTACAAACAGTTCGTGCTCACGGCAAAATAGCATTTTTCGATCTTCGTGACCGTTCTAGTGTTCTCCAGATTGGCGGATTTACTCCAGAACTCGCAAAAACAATTGCTTCTTTAGGTTCTCAAGATGTTGTTGAAGTTTTAGGAATAGTAAAAGAACGTGCAGAGCGCTATATAAATACGGAGCTAGATACAGGTACTATCGAGCTTGAAGCGAAAGAAATCAAAGTAATCGCAAAATCAGCAGAGATGCCTTTTGATATGGGTGGGAAAGATCTAAATCTTGATTTACCGACACTACTAGATCACAGGGCTTTAACACTGCGTCATCCGAAAGTTCAAGCAATTTTTAAAGTGCAGGCTGTCATTATTGATTCATTTCGTGAGTTTTTGAAATTCCAAGGTTTTTTTGAATTCCAAGCTCCATCAATTTCCCCTGCAGTTGCTGAAGGAGGATCAGAAGTATTTAAAGTTGATTATTTTGGACGGAAAGCGTATCTGACACAAAGTCCACAACTATATAAACAAATAGTAATGTCAGCTTTCGAACGTGTCTTTTCAGTGAATAAAGTTTTCCGGGCTGAACCTTCACTAACAACACGCCATTTAACAGAAATTGTTTCGCTTGATGCCGAAATGGCTTTTATAGAATCATGGGAGGATGTTCGTGATATGGCTGATAAAACCATAAAATATATTCTCGAGCAGGTGGGAAAGAAGTGTAAAAAAGAATTAGCGATATTTCAGGCAACACTTCCAGAAGCTACTGAAAAGACGCCAACTTTGAGTCTTCGAGAAGCACAGCAAAAAATATTTGAACATTCAGGACGGGATGTTCGAGGAGAAAAAGACCTTAATCCCGAAGACGAAAGGGAAATTTGTTCCATAATCAAGGAAGAGACAGGGTCCGACTTGGTATTCGTATATGGATATCCGACAAAGAAAAAACCGTTTTATGTTTACCCAGATCCAGAAAATCCAGAATATAATCAAGGCATGGATTTATTATGTCGAGGTGTCGAGTGGTTATCGGGCGGAAGGCGTATTAATGACTACCAGCAGCTATTAAAACATGTTGAAGAGTGGAAAATGGATAAAAATAAGGTTAAAATGTTTCTGGATGCATTTAAATATGGGGTACCCCCTGAAGGAGGGTTTGCATTCGGCGCAGAACGTATAACGATGCAAATATTAGGTTTAGCAAATATACGAGAAGCTGCAATGTTCCCACGTGATATGGAGCGTATTGATGAAAGACTCTCACAAAAAGAATCAACAGAAAAAACTGAAAAATCAGCATAAAAAAACGCTTCCTTCTCGTAAAAGGTTTTTTCATAGTAAGATTGTCAATAAGTATGTATTCGACCCATGTAATAAGATTTTTTCATCACAGAAAATCACAATTGTTATCCTATCTCTTTTAATAATTCTTCTTGTTTTAACTGTTTACGATTTGGCGACGAAGCGAGCCATTTTCGAAATAAATATTAAAGAGCCATTTACGACAGTTCATTTTTCAGATTATCCTTTCTTAAAAGATAACTATGCGCCTACTATCTCTGCTGAATCTGCAATCATCGTTGATGATACATCAAAAGTAGTTTTATATGAGAAAAATGCTCATTTACGTTTTTCTATGGCATCAACGACAAAAATTATGACGGCTCTCGTAGCGACTGAATATTTTAATCTTGATGATGTTATTACCATAAAAAGTAAAATTACTGAAGGAGCGGTTGTTGGATTTGATCCAGGAGATTCATTCTCTTTTTATGATGTTTTATATGGTCTTCTTCTTCCTTCAGGGAATGATGCAGCGTTTGCATTGGCAGAAAATTATCCCGGGGGCGTAGAAGCTTTTGTTAAGCGAATGAATGAAAAAGCTCAAGAATTACATCTTTTCTATACTCATTATGCTGATCCGTCGGGCCTTGATGATGACGGGAACTATACAGTCGCATCTGATCTAGCACGGTTAGCATCCATCGCAATACAAAATGATATTCTGTCAGAAATATTTTCTACAAAGAGAAAAGTCATTATTAGTTTAGACGGTACAAAGAAATTCTCCCTTCTTAATTTGAATAAATTATTAGGCGAAAATGGTGTTATTGGCGTAAAAACAGGATTCACAGAAGGTGCAGGTGAAGTACTTGTGACATCAAAAAAAGAAAAAGGAAAGACTTTTATTATTGTTGTGATGAAAAGTAAGGATAGGTTTGAAGATACAAAAACCTTACTTCAGGTTATCAGTAACAATGTTGAATTTATCAATCCGGCGAGTATATTGGAGAGGTAAGTTATTCAATCCACTCATTCCTTAAGGCTGGTACAAATGCAAAGAAATTGTCACTTCCTTCAAAAACTATTATCGGTATAAGGTATTCTTGTCTATCGCTTGCTATATAATATCCCAGAAGAACTTTTGTAACCTTTATTTGTTTAGATGACCCTAAATAACTTGGTATATACGCTTTACCTTGTTGTAATTCATTATATGCTTCTTCGGCTGTTTTAATGGGATATGTGGCTACTTTCTCACCTGTTTTTGGGTTATCCTTATCAATAATCACTTCTTGGTGAGATACATTTGCTTCTACTATATCATTTAACCCAGAGCCTCTGCTTATAATATAAAAGTTTATCGGTGAATGGGGATAGTCAGGATAGTATACGCCTATTTCATCTATGCTTTTTTGAAAAAGATCTACTCTTATCAATTGCGACTGATCGAAGGTACTCACAGGGGTTAAATTGCCATCCTGGAGGGCTAGGTATTCGACACGTGTTTTTGTATTATCAATATCGGAAAAACCATATCTCATTGCCGCTAACATAGAGTATCCGAGGCTTGTCGCCTGATTTTCATTTTTATATATTTGATTCAATAAATCAGGTGAACTTTTATATGAAGTTCTAAATTGAAATGAAAACGTTTCAATATCCATATTGATAACTTTTTGTAAATTGTCTATTACTACTTCCCATTGGTACTCGATTTCTGATTTCTCTGTTTCTTTATATTGAGCATCAGGTTTATCAATAAAACCAATACCTTTTACTTTGTCTCTCGCTTGTGAGATATTAACAAGAGTGACTTGTGGCTGTTTCATTTTATAAACCTTAATTCGATCTGGAAAAACCGGTAATATACCATCAATAGTATCTAAAACATATGTAAACTCTCCCGATACTTTAGATTCAGGAAATGGAATGGCTTTTAATTTCCCATATTTTGTATTAGGTATATCTGGAGGGGGAGGATAAAGAATTTGTCTGATAATTATTCCAATTCTAAACATTATTAATAAAGTAATGCCAACAACGCATAGAATAATTGACGTTTTAAGTGATTTATGAGCCAGCTCAGCTGTTTGGTGAAGAGTCATAGTATCTCTCTTGAGTATAAATAATGGTTCGTGTAGAATGCAAGAAGCTACGAATATATCCGAATAAGTTGAAGAGTTATTGTACATACGTATTAATTCGAATATAATTTGTTCTAATTTTATTTATGACAGTCAGAACACGTATAGCCCCAAGCCCGACAGGTCAGGATATTCACATAGGAAATCTTTATACAGCTTTAATGAACTGGGCTTTTGCAAAAAAACATCAAGGAAACTTCATTATTCGAATCGAAGATACAGATAGACTTCGGTATCAAGAAGGTGCAGAAGAAAAAATTCTTTCAAGCATAAAAGCATTTGGATTATCGTATGATGAAGGTCCTGATATAGGTGGACAGTTTGCTCCTTACCGGCAATCCGATAGATTGGATATGTATAAAAAATATGCAGAAGAACTTGTTAAGAAAGGAAAGGCATATTATTGTTTTTGTTCACCAGAACGTTTAGATGAATTAAGGAAACAACTCCAGGCACAAAAGAAAGTACCTAAATATGATAAATTTTGTTTGTTACAAGTTACGAATGCAGCAGAAAGAATACAAAAAGGAGAAAAATATGTAATTCGTTTAAATGTTGCTCCAGATAGAAAAGTTTCATTTACAGATGTTATTCGAGGAAATATAGAATTTGACTCAAATGAAATTGATGATCAAGTATTGTTAAAATCAGACGGTTATCCGACGTATCATTTAGGTGTTGTAGTTGATGACTATTTAATGCAAATAAGTCACGTTATAAGAGCTGAAGAGTGGATTTCCTCAACTCCTAAACATGTTCTTATTTATGAATCTTTCGGTTGGCCACTTCCTATATTTGCGCATATGCCAATACTCCGAAATCCTGATAAATCGAAATTATCGAAGAGAAAAAATCCTGTCTGGGCGTCTTGGTATTTAGAAGAAGGATATTTACCAGAAGCTGTATTAAATTACTTATGCCTCATGGGTTGGAGCCATCCGGAGCAAAAAGAAATCTTCCCCCTTGAAGAATTTGTTTCTCTCATCCGGTTAGAAGATATAAAACCCGTCGGTCCTGTATTTGATTTAATAAAACTAACATGGATGAATCAGCAGTATATTATGAAGTTACCAGATGAAGTTTTAATGAAACGATTGACTGATTTTTATCCTTGGTTATCAAACGATATAGATACTGTACATGTATTATTACCTTTAATAAAAGAACGTTTGCAAACGTTAAAAGATTTTGAATCTCTTGCGGGACATTTTTTCTCTGAACCTGTAATTTCTCTTACTCCTGAAGAGAAAGAAATTGCAAAAGATCTAGAGCATGAGCTTTCTCTAGCCGAAACCTGGGATAAAGAACAAATACTTACAGCGTGTAAAAATATTTTACAGAAGCATGGAATCCGCATGTCGGTTTTATATAAACTATTAACAGGGAAAGAAAAAGGACTTCCTTTACCAGAATCTTTAGTTGTTCTAGGGAAAGAAAAAGTTATAAAACGATTATTAGATACTATATCTTCATGAGTAAGAAAATTGCCCAAACGGTTTCATTCATCACTAATCCTATTTTTATTCTTTTCCCTATTCCATATCTTCTCGTGTATCGGTTCGGATATGGACACACATATGCGATCAAATGGATGCTTTTTTCTTTTATTTTTTTGTTTCTTGCAGGGATATTTGTTATATATGAAGTAAAGCATAAGGTGTTTAGCGATATGGATGTTTCCAGGAGAGAGCAGAGGCCATTACTTTTCGGAATGATAGGCTTGATAACAACTGTGTATATGATTAGTCTTTCGATTTTTAAAGCCCCTCCTGTATTATTTATTTCTGTCTTAGGGGGAATGATTGGAATTATTATGGCATCACTTGTGAATATGCGAGTAAAAGCGAGCCTTCATGTCGCTTCTTTAACTACAGTGCTCATTACATTAGTCCGGCTCTATAGTTTACCCTTCTATATTTTTCTTCTTATACCTATTGTAGGATGGGCGAGAATTCAAATTAAACGTCATACAGAAGAGGAAGTAGTAATTGGCTTTTTTCTCGGTATTGCTCTGACATTCCTGATGTATATCCTGCTAAAATATATTTATACATTTTCTTTATGATTGAACCAAAGCGATTAATAAAATCTTTTGAGCATGCTTTTGAAGGCTTGGAACATGCCTATAGATACGATCAGAATCTGAGAATTCATTTCTTCATTGCTACACTTGTCGTTCTCGCGAGCATTCTATTAGGAGTAAATGCTTTTGAAATGGGTGTTTTAGGAGTTATGATTTTACTTGTTATGGTAACGGAGATGATTAATACAGCTATAGAGCGAATGGTTGATTTAATTACGAAAGAACACAGAGAAGATGCGAAAATAGCGAAAGATGTATCAGCTGGAATGGTATTTCTTACTGCTGCTGGATCTGTTATCGTAGGTATTCTTATTTTCCTGCCTCATATTCTAAAACTACTTTCAAGGTTATAACAACATGATAGAAACGTTTTCTTTACCAAATGGATTAAAAGTTGCCACATATACAATGTCATCTCTTCGATCAGTACATGTACAACTTCATGTAAAGGGAGGGTCCTTGGTTGAGTCAGAGAAAGAAAGTGGAATAGCGCATTTTATGGAGCATATGTTAGTGCAAGGAATTCCTTCTTTTCCGAATGCACAACAATTATCTGTGTTTATTGAAGGACTGGCGGGTAAGTATAATGCGTATACGTCTCAACTAACTGTTTCGTTTGAAATCACTGTACCCTTTTTACATACAGATGATGCTTTACGTATTGCAAGTGAAGTTTTTTTTCAACCAATCTTCCCAGAAGATTCTTTAGAAAAAGAAAGAAGGGCTGTGATTAATGAAATTAAACAAGACATGGACTCACGATGGTTTAAGTTTCAAGAATATTTTAAAAAAAACCGTTTCCATGCAGGAAGTCCATTACTTCGACGAACAGGTGGCACTATTGATACAGTAGAAACGTTCACAAGGGAAAATCTCCTTGAATATTGGAAAGCGTTTTTTGTTCCGAAGAATTCCTATTTATTTATTATTGGCAATCTATCTACAATAGATATTAAGAAAAATATTGAGAATTATTTTGGTCAGTTTGCATCACCATTAACTTTTTCTGGATATCCTCAACTAGATGCCTCACATTTTTCAGAGAGAAAAGTCGCAATTCGTACTGATAATGAATTGCAAGTGAATTATATTGATTTAGTCTTTCCTTCTTTATCTTTAGAGGATGATTTACTTCTTCGGATAAAACAAAATATTGCTCTTATCATAATGGGGAGATTACGAACAAGCCGATTGTTTCAGCTTCTACGGTATGAAAAAGGACTAGTGTACAGCATTTCAGCCAGTGATAGTCAATGGCCTGGATTAGGATATGCGTATGTAACCTCTGAAGTTTCTCCAGAACACATAGATGAAGTAATTCAACTGATAGTGAAAGAACTCGTAGCATTTCGGGAGAAAGGGCCGACACAGAAAGAGTTAGATTTTACGAAAAATTATCTTTCAAACAGCTGGCTGATGGCATTTGATAATCCAGGTTCTATAGCTGACTGGGTAAGTGAAGATTTTCTTTGGAAAGAAAAAATTCTTCTTCCCGAAGACTATATAAAAATTTTGGAAAAGATTACTGTAAAAGATTTGATTGAAGTAATGCAAACATTTTGGGATATGAGCAAATTGCAATTGATTATCCAAGGACCAATTTCTGATTCGAAAGAAAATATTGAGAAATATATGCAGGCAATTGCTCCATTAAAATAAACTGGAGATTATAAGAGAAATATTAACTTCCGAAGAATTGAATGACGACGGCAAAAGCTTGCACGAGTGTTAATATAACAGCCACAATCGTAAGATAATAAATTCTTAATTGTAACTTTTCATTTTGTGTATTTGCCGTATTTATACTCTTATGCAGCTCATCAATGGAATCTTCTACCCTCGAGTTTGATTCAATAAGATTACGAATTGTTAAAATAGTCGATTTGGCATCTGTAGTAACTCCAGTTGCAAAATTTTCTCCTATTTCTTTTATTAATTCTTCATGTTTTCTCGTTTTCATGATGCTAAGCTGGCGGATATAGAAGCTATCAGAACATATTATCAAACGGCTGAAGAACGTTTTTATATTCCGACCTACAATTACTCCGTTCTAACTTATTAGTTTGTAAAACTTTCTGAATTACTTACTTGATTTCAGCTTTTGCCAACCTACTATTAAAGGCAATAAAAAGGTTAACGCATAGTAGAGGAATACATCTAGCTTGTAGTAACCATCGGTTGGCTTAAATAACTTGACAAGTAGAAAATAATCACAAAAGACTGCAATAACAGCCCAAACAATTCCAATCCCAAGATAGTATTGCAAAGAATTGGCCTTAACTTTCTTAACTAAAACCCAAAGAGTTACTGCTATTCCTATCGGCATAATTACCCAACCAATCAGGTTTGTTGGTAGAACCATAAAGAGAACAATCCCTAATACGTAACCAATCAACCACAATACAAATCCCCACCAAAGTCCATCTTTAAGAAATTGTTTGTTCATAATCTAGATATTTTAGCAAGTCAGTTATAGTACATTTCGGTCTATTTATTATATTTTAGTCTGAACGATAAATGTGTTACTGCTTTTTCATCAGTAACTTTTACTTTTTCAAGTTCAATAAATTCACCCAGTTCACCAAAAAGACTTGTCCCTTTTCCAAGCAAAATAGGGACAAGATGGATATACATTTCGTTTACTAATCCAGCTTTCAAATATTGTTGAATTGTGTTAGCGCCTCCGTTAATAAGAATATCTTTACTACCTGCAGTTTTTTTAGCAAGTTCTAACGCTTTTTCAATACCCTCACTCACGAAAGTGAATACTTTAGTATTTTGAGGTTTATCACCTTTCTTGGTGAGAACGAAACAGGGTACTTCACCAAATGGCCCTACACCATCCCAGAAAGGTTGACTTTCATCATACATAGTCCGCCCCATGATGATTGCGCCTGTGTTATTCTTTAAGGCTTCTGCAAACTTTTCATCTTCAGGGTCTTTGTCTGGATTTTCATAAAACCAGTCATGTAGGCGGAGCCCATTAGTTCCTAAAGGATTATCAGAGGAAGGATTTGGTCCTGCAATAAATCCATCAACTGACATGCTCATTTGTACTATAACTTTATTCATAGATTTCCTGTAAATTCATAGTCTGGTTTTACTTGCTATTTTCACTAACTGCGGCTTTTAGTAGTTCTCTTAATGCAGTTTCATCAATTTTATCGTTTTCAAACAAATCTATTGCTCGTGTTTTCTTAGCTTCCAGTCCTGCATTAAACAGCTTGTTCGGGTCTGCTAGGCTTGCGCCTTTGAAGAAGTTAATTTTGACATGGTCTTGGAATGCTCCGAGAGCACATACTTGACCATTGTGAGAAAAAACGGGAGTACTCCACTTCCATTCTTCTTTAATGTCTGGGTCAACCTCATGGATAAGTTTTCGTAATTTTCCTAAAAGTTCCCCACGCCAATCTTTTAAGCTGGCAATGTATTTATCTATTTCTTCCGTTGGGTTCATATCTCATTTTTAAGAAATTTATATGATACTAGTGAAATCCAAGTCCAACCCAAAATAACAGCTACAGTAAAAGCAAGTGTGACAATAGTTAGTAATGCTCCACCTTGCTGTGAACCCATAACAATTCCCAAGAAAGTGAGCAGGTATATGAAACCCGTCGCTTTAGAAAATGTAGCCCACTTATTAAGATTTTGAGATGTAAATCTTTTGGCAAAGACAAAACAGGCCGTAATAAGACCAAGAAAACCTAAAGCACCACTTACCATATGGAGAATACCATTCGTTGTTATAACTGGGGTTTGAGATGACATTTCAGGTGGAAAACCGTTCATTGGGTCAGCTACAAATACACCCGCACCTATTAAACCTAATCCATATAGCCCTATCAGTAATGGCCCCCACGTTTTTCCCTTACCTGTTTGTAGTAGCTTCTTGATACCCCAAGCAGCAGCTATAGTCAATAAGCCTGTAAATATGAAGTTTGTGATTTGTATCCACCCTAAATCTCCATTACTCATAAGGCTTAAATCATGACGAGTAGGGTTAAAACCTGGTCTAATAAGGATTTGTAATATACCCGTTAAGATATAAATAGGACCTGCTACAATGCCACATTTTAATAGCAATTTTGTTAAATTAGACATACGTGAAGTTGTAGACATTGACAAAATTATATCAAAAAACTGATTGCCATTTAACTGTTTTTTTATATGGTTAATTTCCTACCTAATAATCATTGTTTTACCTATAGCTTTAAGCTAAAATATAGATACATTTTGTTACATTTATTTGTGGGATTTGAGCTTCTCGCCAATAATTAGGAATGGAAGAATGAATATTATATGGCAATTTTTAGCATACATGACAAAAAGTTAGTACCTATCTCTGAAACAACCCTCCTCGCTTATGATGGAACCCAAACAGTAATCTCTTTCCAGTTTTTACACAAAGATATTTATACATAACTTATGCTTACTGGAGAATTACGGTCAAAAATAGATAGAGTTTGGGACGCATTTTGGACGGGTGGAATATCAAACCCATTAACTGTAATTGAACAAATAACGTACCTACTATTCATCAAAAGACTTGATGAAATTCAAACTGCCAAAGAAAGCCAAGCAAATAGACTAGGACAAGAAGTTACCCACTCTATATTCCCCAAAGATAAAAAGGAACTTCGTTGGTCATATTTTAAGAACCTTGAAGCAAGCGAAATGTACAAAACCTTAGCGGAAGAAGTATTTCCTTTTATTAAAACAATGCATACCGATAGTCAAAGCTCATATGCAAAGTACATGAAAGACGCAGTATTCATTATTCCCACACCCAATCTACTAGAAAAAGTCGTAACTATGATTTCGGAAATACCGATGGAAGATAGGGATACAAAAGGTGATGTATATGAATATTTGCTCTCTAAGATTGCTACAGCAGGCCAAAACGGTCAGTTCAGAACCCCAAGACACATTATCAAAATGATGGTTGAACTTATAAAGCCAAAACCCACTGATACTATTTGTGACCCAGCATGTGGTACTGCTGGATTTTTAGTCGCATCTAGTGAATATCTAAGGGACAATTATAAAAACCTCCTATTAGATGAAGCCACTCGTAATCACTTCAATAATTCAATGTTCTATGGTAACGACTTTGATATTACGATGATACGAATTGCTGTCATGAATATGATGTTGCATGGCATAGAAAACCCCCATATAACAAGCCATGACGCATTATCAGAGCTGAATATAGGTAATGAAGAAACATATGATGTTGTACTTGCCAACCCGCCGTTTAAGGGTTCATTGGATTATGAAGTAGTTGCGAACGACCTACTCGCTACTGTAAAAACCAAAAAGACTGAATTGTTATTTTTAGCGTTAATGCTTCGTATTCTCAAAATAGGCGGAAGATGTGCTGTAATTGTTCCCGATGGGGTCTTATTTGGTTCATCTAATGCTCATAAGGCTATAAGAATAAAAATTATTGACGGGCATAAATTAGAAGCTGTCATTTCAATGCCCGCAGGTGTCTTTAGGCCTTATGCAAGTGTTTCTAGCGCTATTCTGCTTTTTACTAAAACCAACTCTAGCGGAACAGATAACGTGTGGTTTTACGACATGGAAGCAGATGGATTTAGTCTTGATGATAAACGTACGCCACTTGACCAAACTAAGCATGAGAATAACAACATTCCAGATATTATTAACAGATTTAATACCCTAACAGAAGAAAAGCATAGAAAACGTACAGACCAATCATTTTTTGTTTCCATTGATGAGATAAGGAAAAATGACTATGACCTTTCTGTGAATAGATATAAGGAAACTAGTCATAAAGTAGTTGAGTACAAAAAACCTAAAGAAATTATTACACAACTAAAGGAACTTGAAGCTGAAATCACTAAGGGTCTAGATGATATTTCAAAATTAATATGAGTATGACAGTTGTTAAAGTAGGGTTATTAGTAAATCAGATACGTGGAGTATCTTACGATAAAAGTGATAGTTCAAACAAACCGCTTGAGGGATACATTCCAATTTTGCGTGCGAATAATATAGGTAATGGTGAAATCAGTACAGACGATTTAGTATTTGTGCGTGAACAACGTATTAATACTAACCAGTTAATTAGGAATGGAGATATTGTTATAGCTGCCTCAAGTGGAAGTATAAATATAGTGGGCAAAGCCGCTCAAGTAATTAATGGCTGGAAAGGTAGTGCAGGTGCTTTCTGCAAAATATTACGACCAAACCCTGACAAGGTATTCCCAAGATATTTACATTACTTTTTTCAGACAAATAATTACAGACAAACAATTTCTAATCTTGCAGCAGGAGCAAATATAAATAATTTAAGAAATGAGCATTTTGATAATTTAGAGATAACATTACCAGAATATGACAGACAAAAGGAAATATCTATTATTCTAGATAGTATTACTTCAATAATAAAAAAACGCCAACAATCGCTTCAAAAACTTGATGAACTACTGCAGTCCTTCTTTTATGATAAGTTCGGTGACCTAGTAATAAATAGTAAAAAATGGGATTTTACAGTTCTTGGTGAAGTCGCAGACGTTATTTCAGGCGTTACTAAAGGACAAAAATATAAAGAGGAAGTTTACGAAGTACCTTATATGCGAGTGGCGAATGTTCAGAGCGGTTATTTAGACTTATCGGAAATAAAAACTATTAAAACAACGAAGTCTACTATAGAGAAACTAAATCTTAAATATGGAGACATATTAATGACTGAAGGTGGAGATTTTGATAAGCTCGGGCGTGGTTCAGTTTGGAGAAGCGAGATTAAAGGAAATTGTATACATCAAAATCATATTTTTAGAGTGAGACTAGATAAAGACAAGGTTAATTATTTATTTTTTGAAATGCTACTTTTAACAGAATTTAGTAAAAGATATTTTCTTAAAGCCTCTAAAAAAACTACCAATTTAGCTACCATTAACATTACACAATTAAAAGCTATGCCCATTCCAATTATCCCTTTAAGATTGCAATTAGAATACGTCAAATTAGCAGAGGAAGTTCGGGAACAAAAATTCAAACTTGATAAAAGTAAGGAGAAAATAGCGTCTTTATTTCAATCCCAATTACATCAATCATTTAGTAACCAAAATGCAAACTAATTTTGAATTTATAAAAAATAACTGGCCTGAAATATACAAAGAAGCTCTAGAAGCGGAAAAGCATGTATTTACTGCTCCACGCACTAGTGCTTTTTACTCACGATTTACCCTAGAAGCTGTAGTTACATGGCTCTATGAACATGATAAAGACCTCAAAATGCCTTTTGAACAAACACTTTCTGCAATGGTACATGAACCTAAATTTAGAAATAATCTTGCACAAGGGTTGTTTAATCGTATTTTTTATGTTCGTAAACTTGGTAATACCGCAGTTCACAGTAACATACATATAAAGTCATATGAGGCAATGCTTTCATTAAAGCACTTACATGCGTTTCTTCTATGGTTTGCAAATAAGTATGGCAAGGAAGAAGTTAAATCCGTTGCACTCAACGAGAGTATAATTCCCAAAGTTGATGAGGCTGATAAAAGCGCACGAGAGTTACAAGAACTTCAAGCAAAGCTCAACCAAGAGATAGAAGCAAAGACGAAAAGCGAACAAGAACTAGAGAGCTTGCGACTAGAGTTAGCACAAGTAAAGGCAACCAATGCAACACGAGTAGCGCAGTCAGACTACAAAGACCCTACAGAGGCCGAAACACGAAAGTCATTCATAGATATTCTTTTGCGAGAAGCAGGCTGGAACCCACATGGTAAAGATGTTGAGGAGTATGAAGTTACGGGTATGCCCAACGAGCAAGGAATAGGTTATGTTGATTATGTGTTATGGGGAGATGATGGGTTACCTTTAGCCGTGGTTGAAGCAAAACGAACAACTGAAAATGTTGAGAAAGGCAGACGACAAGCTGAACTCTATGCTAACTGCTTGGAGAAAATGAAAGGTCAACGGCCAATAATATTCTATACGAATGGTTATGATATTTGGATTTGGGACGATAAGTTCTACCCACCACGACCCATGCAGGGATATTACACAAAAGATGAACTTCAGTTACTTATTCAACGAAGAACTACCCGAAAAGATTTAGCTACTGCTTCAATCAATCAAGATATTGCAGGCAGATATTACCAAACAGAAGCTATAAAACGAGTGTGTGAACATTTATCTAACCATGAAAGGAAAGCTTTGATGGTAATGGCAACTGGTACGGGCAAAACCAGAGTATCTATAGCATTAGTAGAGCTATTGATGAAGAATAATTGGATTAAGAACGTATTATTTCTAGCAGACCGAACAGCACTTCTTAAGCAAGCGAAGAAAGCCTTTAATGAATACTTACCAAATGCAACTACAGTAAATATTGTTGAGGAAAAAGAGGACGACACTTCAAGGGTCGTTTTCTCTACCTACCCCACTATGATGAACTCAATAGATGAAGCAAAAAATGACAGTGAGAAACGCTTTGGAGTGGGCCATTTTGACCTGATTATTATTGATGAAGCTCACAGAAGCGTATATCTGAAATACAAGGCAATATTTGAATATTTTGATGCAATGTTAATTGGACTTACTGCTACACCTAAGGCCGATGTGGATAAAAATACTTATGAATTATTTGGGTTACAAGACGATAATCCAACATTCGCATATGAGCTTGACCAAGCAGTAAAAGACAAATACCTAGTTCCGCCAAAAGAAGTATCAGTTCCAATGAAGTTTTTACGGCAGGGATTGAAATATAGTGAATTATCAGAGGAAGAAAAAACAGAATACGAAGCTAAATTTGGTGACCCTGAAACAGGAGAACTACCAGAGGCAATAGACCCGCCTGATTTTAATGACTGGGTATTTAACATTGATACAGTAGATAAAGTATTAGCACATCTCATGGAAAACGGAATTAAAGTAAACGAGGGGGACACGCTAGGTAAAACTATTATCTTTGCCAAAAATCACAAGCACGCAGAGTTTATAAAAGAGCGATTTGATAAAAACTATCCTCACTTTAAGGGTAAGTTCTTACGAGTAATTGACAACTATGTAAAGTATGCAGACACGTTAATAGAAGAATTTGGCGTAACAGATAACACACCCCCCATGATAGCTGTATCAGTAGATATGCTTGATACTGGTATAGATATTCCTTCTATTGTCAATCTTGTTTTCTTCAAAATAGTACGCTCTAAAACAAAATTCTGGCAGATGATAGGACGAGGAACTAGGCTTTGTCCTGACTTATTTGGCGCAGGTAGAGATAAGGAATGTTTTACCATTTTTGATTATTGTGGAAATCTTGAATTTTTTGAGGAATATCCAGACGGTTATAAACCTTCATCAGACCTTCCGCTAAACCAAAAGATTTTTAGACAAAAACTATTTCTAGCAAAGGCACTCCAAAAAGCAGAATACCAAAACGATGAGGCAATGAAGCAATTTTATACCTCTCTACTAGATACCATGCACAAAGACGTATCACTTATTGATAGCACTTCTTTCCAAGTAAGACCTCATAGAAGGTATATAGACAAATTCCAAAGACGTACTGAATGGGAAAATATTACAGAGATTGCTATTGGGGAAATTATTGAACACCTTATACAGTTCACTACACTTTATGACGAGGATAATGAGTATGCACGTCTTTTTGACTTACTAATTCTTAATTTTCAACTAGACATGACAAATCCAACAAGCAGACAAGGACGGTATCAAAATAAAATTAGAAAGACCGCCTCTATGCTTGAAAAAAAAGCCAATATTCCAATGGTTAATCAACATATAGAGTTAATACGCAAGCTACAAGATGATGAATATTGGAAAGGTATGACGATACTTGAACTAGAAAATATAAGGTTAGCAATAAGAGATTTAATTAAGTTTTTAGATAAGATTGATAGAAAAACCGTTTATACAGATTTCAAAGATGAATACGAAATACCAACAATTACCCCTTCTATAGTTGCTGATAAACCTTCAACATTAATAAGCTATAAAACACGAGTACAGAAAATTATACGGGAGAATGCTGATAATCCTGTTATTAAAAAAATACATTTAGGAGAGCAACTTACTTCTGATGATATAGAGCAACTTGAAGAAATATTATTTGAGGAAGTACCTGAAGAAGAAAGAGATTTGTACAAGCAAATGTTTAAGGAAAAAGGAGATTTGGCTTTGCTTGTGCGTCAAGTTACTGGATTGGACGCTAATTCAGCTAAAAAGGCATTTGCAAAGTTCTTAGACGATAGAAACTTAAATGCTGACCAAATAACCTTTATTAATTACATTATTGATTACGTCATAGATAAAGGTGTTATGGACTTAAATCAGCTATTTGAACAACCTTTCACGGATATCCATTTCAAAGGATTAGATGGAGTATTTCCAGATAAGGACGCAGTAAAGATAATTTCTATATTAAGAGATATAAACAACTCTGCTAAGTACATCTATTCCCAGCAATAAAGTAATAGTTATGGAAGGTAGTCTTGAACGTATGGGTTTTCTGTCCAGCTTTTATTTGGTGGCGTTTTTCTGACATTTTCTGACGTTTTTGTGCCTGAAATTATCCTTTGAAATCCTTTACTGTTTGTGGCTAACTTCGGTTTTTTAGAAGTGGTACTACTGTATCCTGCTTCTACCATCATTTTTCCCATTGTTTTATTACCTCTAATTCGGATATTTTCGGATATAATTGAGGCTAATCGCTTCTGTTTAAGAGTTGCCATAATACCCATATTTTATCAAACTATTTACTCTTTTTAGGCATACCATTTAATACTTTGTGCATTTTCGGGCAATTTCGGACATTTGTTAAGGCTAAAATGGTGGAATTTGGTGGAAATATTAAGTCAAGTTAAGTTCTAGGAAATTCTAGGATTTTTTTAGGGTAAGTGAGGCTATGAATGGATTTTGACTTTTTAATTCATACGGAAACTCGTATCAAAAATCGTGGATTTTCGTGGAATTCTTAGATTTTCTTAGATAAAACAGATTTGTTGTGATTATGATACTTATTGCACTCCTTCATTTTCTTTTTTATGCCTTTTAATCCATCTTTTTTATGTTCTTCTAAAATCCTGTCAATAACAAAGTTAGCAAGTATATATAATTTGCGTTCACAATTTTCGCATACTTTCTCTTTAGGACAGCTTTGGTCGTGATTTGAGGTGTTCATATTTTCTTAGCATTTCCTTATTAAGGCTTTCTACAAAACTTTCTGTTGTTTTATCACTCTGTTCCTCAAATGCGTGCCACTTCTGTAATCTCTCATATTGCCTCTGTAGAGGCTCTGCAAGAGCATTGTGTGCTTCTTCTGCCTTCCTATACTCTTTCTCCATTTCCATATTGTTATCAAGAGAAAGAGAGGCTTTATTTTGGCTTCTCAAATATTGTTTCTCTGTGAGTTTATGGAGTTTTTGTACTGTCCAGAATAAGGCGCTGAAATAATCGTAGAGTGCATTGAAAAACTCTTTTTCAAGATGGTTAAACTTCTTAAAGAAGAAGTTAATCTTGGTCATTTCAAGCCTGGCATTTTGTTTTATGAACTTCTGGAGAAGAATATCTGCGTCCTTTTGTATTGCTTCAAAGTCTGTTCTTTTGAATAGGCTTATAAATGTACCTGCACTCTTTAATCGTTTATCGTGGAGTTCAATGTATTCAGTGAGGAGATTATTTACTTCGTAGGTTACTTCATCAAGTATTTTCTTATTCTCCATATCCATTTTCATATACTTCTATTTTAACACAATCCTACCATACTAATGCGTGGACTACTGTGGTGGGATTTTATGTAATAATGTGTATGCGGCCAACTGATATTGATAAAAGTAAGGAGAGGAGAGAAGAAAAAAAGAAGTTTGCACTTCAGATTGGAAAACATTTGAGAAAGTTACGAGAAGATAGAAAAATAAGCCAAGAGAATTTATCTATCAAAGCTGGATATTACCGTACCTATGTAGGAAAAATTGAACAAGGCCAATATTCTCCTAGTATGCACACAATTTGGCGGTTATCCCATGCGCTTGGATTATCTTTATCTGACTTTTTCAAGAACTTCTAATACCCTCTTTGCTAATAGTGTATTGGTATAATTAGCTTATTCTGTCCACCAAAATGAAAATGATATGTCTAATTTAGTTAACCTATCATCTAACAAAGCCTTATTAGCTTCTGAAATATTAAATTTAATCATAGAAGAATTTCAAATCCAGAAGCCGAATTATGCAGAGGGAAATAAAATTAGCCTAACTAAGTTTTCAACTAAAGGATATTCAATTCAGGATATACAGTTTTCGTTAGAAATCGCAAACTTAAATGGGTCTATTATTGAATTGTTGAATACAAGATTGAAATCCAACCCGCCGTTTACTTTTGACCCTATAGCTACAAGAGCTTATGGAGAACACAAACAACAAATTGATTATCAGAACTATATAAACGAGTTAAACAATAATGTGTTTATACTTCTCAAAGATAAAAGCTCAATTAGCAAACTTAAACAGGTTATTCTAAAGTTAAATAAAAAGCAAAGCAATAGTCCCAAAGTTCTTCCTGCATACAATAATTCACTTCACCATATCTTGATGAAGAATAAAGTAATTAAAATCCCGCCAAATAGTAATCAAGATGAACTTTGCAAAATTGTATTAAAAGATAAAAAGTCTATTTATAAAAACTGGTCATATGATGAGATTATGGAGATATGGGGAGAAGAATATGATAAAAGTATGGCAAGAAAGATATACAGTGCAGCACGAGAAATAAACGAAAAAATCGCTATTGAAACAGGTATTAAAAATTTCTTTATTACTACCCTAAAAACCCTACAAATCAATCCAACTCTCATCTAACCGTTAGATAACGTTAGGTAATACACGTTTAGGTAAGCTAGGTATCAAAGCCTAGCTTTTTATTTTCTCAAATGAATATGGAGAATGAATTAGACCCTAAACAATACTACCGAACTTCAGACCTCGCTCTTACTGCTGTTCTCTCACTTGAATACCCCATTGTTGATATTGACCGAACAAATTATCCACGAGCAATTTTTATATTCAAAAAGACAAAAAAGTTAGACCAACAGATTGAAAGCTATTGGAATGGTGAATTAAGAATAGAACCACAAAAATTTGCAAATCAAATAAAGTTCATAAAAACAAGAATTTACTCAAATGAATGAAACATTGCCAAAAGAAGCTATTACAGAATTTCAAGCAATATATAAAAAAGTTTATAAAACAGAAATAACTTTTGAACAGGCGGAAATACTTGCATTAAAACTCTATAAAGTTATGAAGGCAATTTATAAACCGATAAAGAAAGAGTGGTTAGTAAAGCTGAAAATAGGATAAGGAACAAATAAATTATGAAAATGACAATTACTATTGAAGATATTGAGGTTTCTATAAAGCCGATTAGAAATCCAAGAACTATACTAGCACAGGCCACACTTACGTTTGGTAACCTTATTGAAATTCGTGGCTTTACCATTTCTAAATCTCAACACATACACCCAAAATTTCAAGAAAAAGTATGGATACAACCACCTAAAATTCAAGCTGGTGTCTATTGGGTAAAACTCGTTTTTATTCAAGACGAAAACCTGTGGGCAAGTATTGAAGAAAAAATATATGATAAATTCCGATTAAAATTTGGCGACACGCTCACGGACGAAAATAACGAAGAAATAAACATTGATGAAATACCAATATAGCTAGTTACTATATAGTTACTATAGTAACCGTTACTATATAGTTACCTTTTCTTTACCTCTAACAGTAAGCTATATTGTAGGATTAAAGATCTTATTTTAACGTAGTGTGATGGACGAAAACCCACCATACTAATGGTAATTTATGATAAACTAAAAATATGGCATTTTTTGATTACGATTTACAAAATACACTCCAACAATTAGGTATTGCAGAATATAATCGTCGTTCATCTACAGACAAAGAAGACAAGCAAATGCGCTCTATTGAAGGACAACATGAAGATATTGAAACTGATATTGTAAAAAAGTTTAATCTTAAAAATATTATTCTCCTGCAGGAAAGTCAATCTGCATTCAAAGTAGGTAGGCCAAAATTCCAAGAACTGTTAACACTAATTGAAAATGGCACAGTACAAGCTGTACTCGTCTGGCACCCAAATAGGATAGCAAGAAATTATTCCGATGGCGGAACATTTGTACAACTTATGGCAGATGGAAAGTTGAAATATGTTGTTACTCCACACGGAATTTTTGAAAATACACCCCGTGACCAAGAATATCTGATGACGGAGTTCACAAGAGCAACTAGGGATAGTGGCGATAAATCCGACGCCGTTAAGCGTGGCAACAGAATAAAACTAAAGTTAGGTCATATTCCTAGTGGCCGACTTTCAGAAGGATTTATTCACAAAAAAAATGAAAGAGATGAAATGGTGAATACTGGTGACCCCGATAGATTTCCTTTAATTGAAAAGGCATTTAAGTTAGTTTACGAACAAACTCATACACCAATGGAAGCACTTGCAGTATTAAATAATGAGTGGGGTTATACAACCCGAAAAACAAAAAGAATGGGTGGAAAACCTATGGCGAAAAGTACTTGGTATAAGCTTCTATCAGACCCAAAGTATTATGGTGAAATTCAGAGAAGTGAAGGTAGTTTTAAGGCGGACTTCCCTAAAGCACTTAATAAAGACCAATTTGAAAAAATTCAAATAATACTTGGTAATAAGGCTTCAAGAAGAAAAACGAAAAAGGAATGGCCGTATACGGGAGAAATGCTATGTGGAGAGTGCAGAGGCTTTATAACACAGGACGAAAAATGGCAAATTATTTGTTCAGTATGTAAGACTAAATTCCACAAAGCGAAAGACAGGGATAATTGCCCAGAGTGCCATACTTTGATTGAGAATATGAAGCAACCAAAGATATTACATTTCAGTTGGGTCTTATGTAGTAAAAAGAAAAAATTACAAAATGGTCAAAAATGCAGTCAGAAGTCTTTACCCGTAAAAGATTTTGAAAAGCAAGTTGATGATTTATTAAAAGGAATTGAAATTCCCAAAGAGTTTACAGATTGGGCGTTATCATGGCTACAAAAACAAAATAACGTAGAAATTGAAGAACGGTCAACAATTCAGAAAAACTTGCAAAACCTCTACAACGATATTCAAAAGCAGATTGATACATTACTAGACTTCCTCGTCAAAGGTTTTATAGAGCAAAACGAGTATCAGAGGAAGAAGGACTTACTCCTTTTGGAGAGGCAAGAAATAAGTAAAAAGCTAAAGACAACAGAAAAAAGAGCAGATGACTGGCTGGAGCTTACTGAAAAGACGTTCTTATTTGCTACTTATGCAAGAGTTTGGTTCGCTGAAGGAACTATAGAACAAAAAAGAACAATACTTAGGACGCTTGGTACGAACCTAATTCTAAAAGATAAGATTTTGTCGTTAGACCAACATAAACCGTTTGTAATTATGAAACAAATGAAAGAGAAAATAGAAGATTTAGATTACAAATCCGAACCTACTGATTTTGTTGATAAATCAACCCAAAATGCCTCTTTTGGTCAAGCTAATCCAAGTTTGCTGTACCTCACGGTCTAGACCCATTCTATCCTTATAGCCCGTAGAGGTTTTCAGGCTAATTTTATCAAAAATGGGACAAATGGGACACTATAAAAAAAGAGTGTCTCAGAATTTATCCTGATGTAGTTTGATATGGTTATTCGAAATCTGCTTGCATTCTCCTGAAAATCCCAGTATGTGTGTTGATTGATGGAAAAACCGAACCCAAACATACGATACTGCCTCTATGCCAGGAAATCCTCCGAGTCGGATGAACGCCAGGCAATCTCCATAGAGTCACAGATCAATGAAATGCAGAAAATAGCCCAAAGAGATGGACTAGAGATCAGTGAGACTTACCGCGAAAGTCACTCAGCCAAAAAATGCGGTCAGCGGGAGTTATTCAGGAAACTGCTCAGCGAAATTGAACAAGAGGTCTTTTCCGGCATCATCACCTGGTCAGCCGATCGGCTTTCCCGTAACGCAGGTGACCTTGGGATGCTCGTAGACCTCATGGATGAAGGAAAACT
>JAYRIM010000023.1:0-225713 GCA_041906785.1 Candidatus Levyibacteriota bacterium | reverse complement strand
TGAATAAGTTACGATACATATTCGACAAATAAAGGTTGGCAACAAGCTGGTTTAAAGCAACAGGAACAGGACCAACACAACCATTCGTTCTTACCGGTAAAATGCAAAGGCCCAAGGGGGTGAATGCAATGGTCAGAAGTATGCGTCACTTTGCAGAAAGCGAAGTGGCACGAGAGAGGTTAAGAATCATTGAGTTTTATGAGGAATTTGGAGAGAAAGCAACAAAGAAAGCATTTGGAATCGACCGAAAAACTCTCTGGGTATGGAAAAAGAGGATAAGAGATAACAAAGGTCATATTGCATCGTTAGCTCCCCAGTCAACGAGACCAAAAACAGTTCGCCAGATGAGAACGGATCCCCGTGTGCTTGCCTTCATCCATTCTCTTCGCATGAACTATCCTCGGCTTGGTAAGGAAAAAATTACACCACTGGTAGATGAATACTGTAGAGAGATTGGTATACCTTCAGTAAAAGAGTCAACTATTGGCAAAATCATACAGAGGAACAAGTTCTTCTTCCAAAAGTCAGGGAAAATCTATCACGATCCTTCAAGAAAACAGCCTCAGAAAAAGAGGAGAGTACGAGTGAGAAGAACTCCAAAAGATAGCCCACCTGGCTATGTGCAGATGGATACAGTATTGCGATTTGTTGAAGGAATTCGTGTCTATCTTTATTCTGCAATTGATATATCATCA
The DNA here is from genome assembly GCA_041906785.1 of Candidatus Levyibacteriota bacterium. Taxonomy (GTDB): domain Bacteria; phylum Patescibacteriota; class Microgenomatia; order Levybacterales; family UBA12049; genus CAYMDS01. The sequence goes on along the minus strand of JAYRIM010000023.1, from coordinate 225,018 downwards.
AAGTTTGCGTTTTCTCTTCAGTACAAGAGTCTCAATAGTAGCAATACAGTTGATTTTTTCAAAAAGGTAGAACATGTTTTTCCTTATCCAATCAGTACCATTCAAACAGATAATGGTTTAGAGTTCTTAGGAGATTTTGAAGAGTATGTCCAAAAAAAAGCTCTTTCTCATGTCTTTATTTATCCTCGTTGTTGCAAGGTCAATGGGGTCGTAGAACGCTACCAACGCTCCCTTCAGGAGGAATTCTTGGATAACCACTTAGAATTCGTCTATGACCCCACTCTTCTTAATGACAAACTCATTGAGTATCTGCTATTCTACAATACAAAACGGGTTCATAAATCCCTCGGGTTAAAAACCCCAGTGGATTACCTCATATCGAAAGGAGGAATGTCGAATATGTCTATGACCCGTACAACTACTTGTAAATCATCAAAAAAAAGTATATAAATTTCGTATGGTACGTGTTGCGATTAATGGGTATGGAAGAATAGGAAGAGTAGCGCATCGAATACTTATCCAACGCTTCAATAACGATGCAGAAGTTGTTGCTATTAACGCAGGTTCCTCAACAGATTTGAAAGGTTGGATGTATCTTCTGAAATATGATTCTAATTACGGCCCTTTGTCTGCAGAATTATCTGTAAAAGAAAACACTGATGCTTCGAAAAAAGATCTTCTTGGAGCACTTGTTGTAAATGGAAAAGAAATTTTAGTGTACTCTCAAAAAGATCCAACTTTACTTCCTTGGAAAGATTTAGATGTTGACGTTGCTATTGAATCCACAGGAGTTTTTACTAAATATGAAAAATTGGAATTACATGTAAAAGCTGGAGCAAAATCAGTTGTTCTGTCTGCACCGGCAAAATCAAGTGATGCGGGGACAGTTCCGACATATGTTGTTTCTATAAATGACGATACATATAAAGGTGAGAAAATGATCAGTAATGCATCTTGTACGACTAACTGTATAACACCAGTTGCGAAAATTATCGATCAAGCATTTGGTATTCAAAAAGCAATGATGACGACTGTTCACGGTTATACATCAGACCAACGCTTACTTGACGGAGGTCATAAAGATTATCGACGTGCGCGTGCAGCTGCTACAAATATTATTCCCACAACGACAGGTGCTACAAAAGCAGCATCTAAAGCATATAGTCCACTCGCAGGCATTTTTGATGGGTTAGCAATTCGTGTACCAGTTCCTGTCGGTTCTCTTTCTGATTTCACATTCCTTTTAAAAAGAGATGTAACAAAAGAAGAAGTAAATCAAGTACTCAGAGAAGCTGCCAATAAAGATGAATATAAACATGTACTTGAAGTATCTGAAGATCCGCTTGTATCAGGAGATATTGTAGGAAACCCGCATTCTTCAATCGTAGACTTAGCATTAACACAAGTTGTTGGTGGAAATATGCTTAAAGTAATAGCTTGGTATGATAACGAATTTGGTTATGCGAATAGATTAGTTGAACAGGCAATCCACATAGGAAAGAATGTATGAGCGGAAGAACCCTCGCTGAAGAAGTTGAATCACAAAAAAAACGTGGTGTACTCCTTGTTTTGACTGGTCCTACCGGTGTCGGTAAAGACACACTTCTTATTGAGCTACTGAAAAGGCATCCTAATGCTCTAAAACTTATAACTACCACAACCCGCCCGATGCGAAAAGGCGAAAAAGAAGGTGAATCATACTATTTTCTTTCACAAGAAACATTTCTAAAAAAAATTGAAGAGCATGCTTTCTTCGAATGGGTAGAATTTCGTAATGAATTTCACGGTACTCAGAAAGAAACCATACGTCAGGCTTTGGCATCAGGAAAGGACGTTTTATGGCGTATAGATACCAGAGGAGTTAAAAATATAAAAGAAAAATTACGAGCAATGGTGGACCGGGTAGCTTTTGTTTTCCTCACAGCTCCTATTGAGATTCTTCTAGAACGAGTAAAACGTGATGAAGGTGACGATTATTTACAACGATGGAACGAGTCACTTGTTCGGTGGGAAATGGAACAATATGATGATAGTGATTATCTCGTTTACAATAAAGAAGGAGCTTTAGACAAGGCGATAGAAGACATATCTGCCATTTTGCGAGCCAAACGTCTTGAAATCCATATATCTTCGACTATGTAATCTGTTGAAAACTTTTTGAAGCTCCTGTATAGTACACATATCTTCCTATGGCTCGCATTTTAAGCATTTTACTACTGTTTTTTCTTTTTACACCGTTTCTCTCGTCTACTTTTGCTCAAACACCTATAAATGCGATTACCTCTACACAGAGTTTAGAGCAGCCTGAAAAAGTTAACGAAGAGTATACGCTTCCATATCCGGGCATTCTTCCTGATAGCCCTTTTTATATATTAAAAACAGCGAGAGATAATCTTATCGGATTGCTCATCACAAACGCAAGGAAGAAAGCGGAATTTAGTCTTCTGCAAGCAGATAAGAGGTTACAAGCAGGAGCATATCTTATCACTGATAAGAAAAAATACGATTTAGCAGAACAAACAATTTCTAAAGGAGAAAATTATTTTGAGGAGGCAATCACTAAGTATAAAGAAGCAAAGAAAGAAGGAGAGGATATAGCGGATTTAGGGGGACGTTTGAAAAAATCAAATATAAAACATATATCGGTATTAAAAGACCTAGAAAAAAAAGTTCCTAAGGATAAAAAGAAAATATTTACAGTGCTTGTAAAACGAGTTGAGCGTTTTAAAAGAACACTGCAGTCATTTGACAAGTAATAATTCTTCTAGAAAGATTCCTTATTTTTGTAAGAAAAATGATTGTTTTTTTTGTTCTTTTAAGCGTGAAAATTTTACCTGATACTCTTTGATCCAGATTTTAATAGTTGACTATGAAATTGTAGTGCAATATTATTTTTTAGGACACTATATGTAGAATTGAGAGTTGAGAATGTAGAATTGAGAATTTTTCACAATAATATATTTCTTAATTCTAAACTCTCAATTTTCAACTTTTTTATGCATTGTCCGTATTGTGGTAGTAATAAAACTGATGTTGTAGAGACACGTGATAATGAGGATCTTGATACGATTAGGAGACGACGGGCATGCATGCTATGTGGTAAACGGTTTACGACATATGAGCGGGTGGAGAACATCCATCTGACAGTTATAAAAAAAGACGGAAAAAGAGAACAGTTTAGTCGGGAAAAATTAAAAATAGGACTATTAAAATCTTGCGAGAAAACGAAAGTATCAATACAAGATATTGAACAAATAGTTACTGATACGGAAAGAGAATTACGAGCGGCTGATTCTATTGAAATACAAAGCACACAAATTGGCGAGTCGATTGCTGAAAAATTAAAACAGAGAGATAAAGTAGCATATATTCGATTTGCAAGCGTTTTTAGACATTTTGTTGATGCAGAAGATTTCGAAAAAGAAATCAGACGACTAGCTGGAGGTGAAATCCAACCTGTAGAAATAAAAACACTCTAACTTTATGCAATTAGACGGTATCAGACAAAAAGTATTTTTAGACAGATATGCTTTAAAGGATAAAGATGGTAGCCTTTTAGAGCATACTCCTGAAGAAACATGGACACGTGTATCAAAAGGCATTGCAGCGAACGAAAAAAGGAAAGACAGAAAATACTGGGAACAACAATTCTATAATGTCATGAAGGATTTCAAGTTTGTTCCTGGAGGAAGAATCCTTTCTGGTGCTGGCTCTGGTTATCAAGTAACATACTTCAACTGTTTCGTTATTCCTTCTCCTAAAGATTCACGTCATGGTATTCTTGAATCTCTTGGTCAATTAGTTGAAATTCAAGCACGATCAGGAGGAGTTGGTTTAAATCTTTCTTCTTTACGTCCGAAAGGAGCTCGTGTAAAAAAAGTAAATGGTACTTCTTCAGGTCCTGTTAATTGGGCAACATTATTCTCTGTCGCAACTCATGATATTGTTCAGCAAGGAGGCTCTCGCCGTGGTGCGACAATGTTAATGTTATGGGATTGGCATCCAGATATTGAAGAGTTTATTACTGTCAAGCAAGATTTAACAAAAATAAATGGTGCGAATTTATCTGTTTGTATAACGGATGCATTCATGGAAGCAGTAAAAGCAGATGCTGATTGGGATCTTGTCTATCCAGATCTTGATGATCCTCGTTATGACACACATTGGGATGGACAAATAGGTGACTGGAAAGCGATGGGTGGAAAAGTAAAAGTGTATAAAACAATTAAAGCACGATATCTATGGGATCTCATTTGTACAGCAGCCTGGCGTTCAGCAGAACCTGGCCTTCATTTCCTAGAACGAAGTAATAAATGGGGAAATACATGGTATTTCGAAAAGTTATTAGCAACTAATCCATGCGGAGAGCAGCCTCTGGGTGCATGGGCAGTCTGTAATTTAGGTGCAATGAATCTTTCAGCATATGTACGAGATTATGAACCTGGAAAAGCAGGATGGTTTGATTTCGATGCGTTTGGTAAAGATGTGCAAACTGCTATGCGGTTTATGGATAATGTTATTGATCAAACGTATTATTTCTATGAGCAAAACGAGAAAGTTGCAAAAGAAATTCGTCGAACTGGTCTCGGCATCATGGGACTTGGTGATACATTAATAAAAATGCAAGTTCGCTATGGCTCAGAAGAGTCATTACCAGTTATAGAAAAGATTTTTAAAACACTTCGCGATAATGCATATATTGCATCTTCAGATATAGCAAAAGAAAAAGGTTCATTTTCTCAATTTGATAAAGAGAAGTATCTTCAAGGGCATTTCATTAAAGAGTTACCAACTGAAATTCAAAAGAAAATTGCTGATCAAGGCATACGTAATGCAGTATTACTAACAATTGCGCCGACAGGAACAACATCACTCGTAGCAGGTGTTTCTTCTGGTGTTGAACCTGTATATGAATTTTCGTTTAAGCGACGATGGCGAGGTGGAGAAGATATGATGTATCATCCATTATATGAAGCATGGATGAAAGTATATCCAGACCAGGAAAAACCAGCATACTTTGTTTCTGCTAATGATTTATCTCCACTTGATCATACCCGGGTACAAGCTGTTGCTCAGAAATATATTGATTCTTCAATATCGAAGACAGTGAATGCTCCAAATGTTCATACTGTTGAAGATGTAAAAACACTGTATATGGCAGCGTATGACATGGGTTTGAAAGGAATCACATATATGAGAGATGGTTCACGTCAAGGTGTGCTGGAGAGAGTTGAGCCGAAAAAGGAAGATGCTTCGGCAGGCTCAGCACAAGGAAAGAAGGAAGAAGTAAAACCAGTTATTCCTATAACTCCTCGTGTTCCGCGGCCATTAATGCTTGTAGGCACAACGTATAAAGCAGATAGTCCAGTAGGAAAAATGTATGTGACTATTAACCATGATGAGAAAAATGATCCGTTTGAAGTATTTATTAATAATGGGAAAAGCGGCTCTGATGTTTCAGCAATGGCTGATGCATTAGGAAGAATGATTTCATTCGTTCTTCGTATTCATAGTCCAGTACCAGCTCGTGAACGAATGCGAGAAATTGTTTCAGAGTTAACAGGAATTGGAGGGTCTCGAAGTATCGGATTTGGCGAGAATAGAGTTCGTTCTGTTCCAGATGCTATTGCAAAAGTATTGGCACGCCATTCAAACTTCCGAGTAAACGGAAAAGTTGAAGATAGAATGCCAGTACCTCAACAAGCAGCAGAGACTGTTGCAGGATCTAATGGAGAAACGAACGGTCATACAAATGGTCATGCGAACGGAAAAGCAACACAAGCGCCTTTACTTGCTGATTCTCCGGTACCGGCGTTACAACAACTGACAATTCCTGCAAATGATGTTTTACCAACTGGAAGTGGAACAGGTACGAATTTATTTGATATCTGTCCTGAATGTGGGTCAGGTTCATTTGCATACGAAGAAGGTTGCAAAAAATGCTATGGGTGTGGATATTCGGAGTGCTAATGATAAAAAGTTAGTTATTGCTTAGAACCAATTTTTAGAGTAATATGCATAATACGTTATAGGTAATCGAAGTGAAACTCTTCGGCTGTGCCGCAACTGTTAAAGCCAGAAAACTATACGTACGTTATTTTATCCCGCGCAGGAGTTTCTTTATCCTTCGCGGTATATTCCAAGAAGGATTTTTTTATGAAAAGCTTACAGAAGAAACTAATCATTTTTCCCCTTATAACAATACTTTTAGGAATCCTTATCATTTTTACTCTTTTTTCGCCTATTGCGACGAAAAAAAGTGATATTAGTACAGTATCGCCGACTAGCATTCAAGCAGCCAAGAACGTGAGTTATTCTGGAAGAGAAGGAGTAGATGCATTGAATTTATTAAAAGAAAAAGCAACCGTTGAGCAAGAGGCATCAGGCTTTGTTTCAGGAATTAATGGCAGAAAAGCAGATACTGCTGAGAAAGAATTTTGGGCATTTTATGTAAATGGAAAAATGGCAGAGGTTGGTCCAGCAGATTATGTAACTAAAGACACAGACAACATAGAATGGAAAATAGAGAATTACTAGTTAAAAGTTAAAAATGAAAAGTGAAAAGTTACAGTTAAATATTAAAAGTTTTTTTACGTCATTGGCAATTATTGTTTTTGCAGTTATTGTCCGTCTGATCCCACATCCTGCCAATTTCGCTCCGATTACTGCCTTAGCGCTATTTGGAGGTGCATATCTGAGTAAAAAGAATGCATTTATAGTTCCATTAATGGCGTTATTCTTTTCAGATATGCTCATCGGTTTCCATAACACAATGCCATTTGTATATGGAAGTTTCCTCATATCTGGTCTTTTAGGACTATGGTTGAAAAAACACCATAATGTGGTTAATACTACCCTTATTACACTTATTGCCTCGTTACAATTTTTCCTTGTTACAAACTTGGGGGTTTGGTTCATTGGGACAATATATCCGAAGACTGTGGATGGATTATTGCAAGCATATATCATGGGAATACCATTTTACCGAAATACCCTGCTTGGCGATCTTTTCTATACAGGATTATTTTTTAGTGCATATGAGTTATTTATCTACATTTTTACCTCAAAAGCTGAAAATTCAAAGCTAAAAATTCAAAACCACAATTAAACGTTGATTCCTTTTTATATTTTTGAGTTTTGACATTTGACTTTTTAATTTTTATTTATGCCTATTTACACTCGGACAGGTGATAAAGGCCAAACGTCATTATTTGATGGAACTCGTGTATTGAAATCTCACGTGCGTGTTAAGGCATATGGCACAATTGATGAACTAAATAGTGCCATTGGTGTTGCTATTTCACATTGCAAAAAAAAGGCAATGATTGAGATAAGGGAAGAATTAAAAAAAATCCAAAATGATTTACTGGACATAGGTTCCGCACTTGCTTTTCCAGAAGCATTACCCGTTATAGGTCTTGATACAAGAATACATACCTTTGAAAAATTGATTGATACTCTGACAGAAAGTATGCCGCCCTTGAATAATTTTATTCATCCGGGAGGTTCCACCGCAGGATCATTTCTTCATGTAGCAAGAACAATTACAAGAAGAGCAGAGCGAAACATCGTTCTCCTAATGCAAACAGAAGCGATAGATGAACAGATCGTAAAATATGTGAATAGACTATCTGACCTTCTCTTTACTATGGCAAGGAAAATAAATTATCTTGAAAAGCAAGAAGAATTAATTTGGGTTAAAAAATAGAAAGGTGAATCTCGTATAAATCGAGAGCTGTGCCGCAACCGTGAGTCTCGTTGTTTGTGAAGACGGATAAGTCCGTCTTCGTTAAAGCTACGACGAGACAAAGCCGGATCCCTTGAGTCTTCCGAGCCCCCGATGTCTATCGGGGATCAGGTGCTGTCTAGTACCTGACAGAAGCAATAATGCATGCATTAATTGTTGCTCCTCGGATCCATTCGGCAAGCGTAGGATTACCAGGAGTTTTTTTATGCCTGCATTTCATTACGAACATGATAGACGAAGATTAACAGAAGCTGGTTTATCTTGGAAAAAAAAAGTTAGATCGCAAAAGATTCAGCTTTGGTCATTGTTAGCTGAACGGACAGAAGCTCCTAACTCGTTTGAATTACAAGTAAAAACGCAAGGAGTAACAACAGCAGTAGGATTTGAACAAAGAGGAGATTTGATGAACTCCTATAATCGATCAGTACAAGAAGCAGAAACAGATGCTATTGCTCGCAGATATCAACTTGAAAATGATGGGTATGAAAAGGCAAAGGATTTGTTTTCAAGTCTACCTTTATACTCGACTGTCGTTCTTGCTTCACCTCCGCCTGAGATTCCTATTCCAGGTTATGGAAAAGAAAGTATGATGTATTTTTATCATGTTCTTCCAAGTGATAGAGAGGATGAAAGAACAATAAAAGCATTAACTTGGATGAATCGGTTAAGTACAGAAGAACAAGCTGAGATAATAAATAATATTGGGGAAACAAAAAATGTTCAACCGACGACACAATCGCTTCTTCTTAATCCTCAAGCTAACAGTTCATTTTTTCAGGATGCTCGTAGTTTTCGCGAAATGTGGGATAAGGTAGAAGAAGTATATAAACGAAAAGAGAGAGATTTTATGTGCCTACCTGGTGACATTATGGAAATGTATCTTTTGCATGGGGATAAACTAAGGGAAAAAGGAAATTCAGAGTTAGCTGTTATGATTGACGAAATTGCGAAAAGAATGGCGCGGGGTGAAAACGCTGAAGATCTAGAAACTCGATGGGCAATCATGTTGAATTTAGCGGATTTGAGAGGTATACATACAGATATAACAAGTAGTCGTTTACCAAGTTATGATGTGCGTATTCCGGTACAATCTGCAGGAGTAATCTTTGATAAATATAGACATTTGGCGTATGAGCCAGAACAAAAAGAGCTTCCTTGCGGACCGTCAAGTTCTTTAACTGGTAGAGCGGCTCAAACACCTGTTACTACATGGACGTTTGCAGTACAAACGAATAAAAATGTCCTATCGGCTGAAACAGAAAAAACATTAAAATGTACATGTCCTTTTTGTAAAAAAAGAGTTGTTGCCTTTATTAAAAACGGGAGAATTTATTGTCCACGTACAGAGGAGTGTGGAAAATCAGCACCGTATAATTGTTGAACTATGAAAGAGAATTGTGACATCTGTTTTAGAATTATTTGTAAGCAATGTGGTTGGGAGGCGGATAATGAGGCCGCTCAGAAAATTGCAATCGGTGAGTTAATCGCTTGTCCGATCTGTGGATGGAGTCCAAATTTTAGTGCGTAAATTGTTTAATACCAAGCTTCATGATAATATGAAGATATGGATGATACAATAAATTCACCACAAACAAGTGATTCCACAAATATAAAACAACCTAATCAATTAAATTCGGTGCCACAAGCAAACGATCAACCGATTGCAGCTTCAACCGTTTCTGAAACTCATGTTGATGGAAGTAAGATACCAGAACCACAAGAGCCTGTAGGTAGTGCAGCAAAAGAACTGGGGCCAACAAATACGACAGGAGCAAAAGAATATATTACACCTTCACAACCTGAAATAAAGCTAGCACAAGAACTTAAGGAAGCAGGTGTCACTCCCGCGCCTAATATTGATCAACCACCGATTACTCCCGCTCCAAAACAAAGTCCGCAACTAACACTTGCAAAAGAGTCTGTTCCTGTACAGACAAAACCTCAAGGTATTGTCCAATTTCCCATGCAGGAAGATAAAGCAGTGGAAGTAGTTAAAGCATCAAAACCAAGAGAATCAATTAGGTGGCTGGCAACCCTCATTCTTGAGCAAGTAAAGAAGGCTCATAAACTAATTAAATCCTAGGTAGATATGTATTACATAGCACAAACTCCAGATACTATTACAAATATTTTTATTGGCATTAGTGCAGCTATTGTTGTTACTGGTTTGATCTTACTATTGATGGCTGGTATTGGGTACGTTCTGCTTTTATGGTATAGAAATAGAAAACGAGAGTCAGATTCTTTAGACAGTACATTACTGCAAGTTTCTTTACCGAGAGATAATGAAATTAAAATTGATGCAGCTGAGCAATTATTTGCCAGCCTTTCATCAATTGAAAAAAATACTTTCTTTAAATCGGTACCGCCATTAACCTTTGAGATTGTTGGACTTCCTGGTGATATACGTTTTTATGTAAATACACCAAATGCGGTTAGAGATTTTGTGGAAAAACAGATAAACGGTGCCTACCCTGATGCTGAAATCGTTCCTTTAACAGAGGGAGCGGCAAAACAGAAAAAACAATACGTTGTCGGTAATGAATACAATATTTTTACTGAATCCGGAAAAGTAGCTTTTGCTACCTTGGTACTTGAAGATAGTACATATAAACCGATTAAAGTATTTAAAGAATTAGCTGTTGATTCTCTTTCATCAATTACATCTACGTTAGCGAAAATGAGTGAAGGCGAGGGTGCTGTTATTCAAGTGCTTATTCAACCAGCGAAAAGCAAGTGGAAGAAAGCAGGACAAGGATACTTAGCGGACACCAAAAAGCGAGAAGCGAATCCAGAAACAGCGAAATATTCATCGAATGCGAAGGAAATTGAAGCGATTGAAAATAAACTCAGTAAACCTGGCTTTACCACATTAATTCGTGTTATTGTATCCTCAAGCACGAAAGAATCCGCTGATGCGCATTTGGCGAATATTGTAAATACATTTAGCCAGTATAGTGGACCAAACTCGTTCACGAAAAAAGTTCCTCGTTTTAAAGGGCTTTTCGTTACCGATGTGATTTATCGGTATATGCCAATTATTGGAAAATTACCTGTGCTGACAAGTGAAGAGCTAGCGACGATTTTCCATTTCCCTAATAAATCTGTTACAACTCCAGGTATTCATTGGATTAATTCTAAACGTGCACCTGCACCAGCAAATATACCAGATGAAGGACTTTATCTGGGGAAAAGTATTTTTAGAGGAATAAGTAAACCTGTATATATTGGTCGTGAAGATAGAAGACGTCATATGTATATTATCGGAAAGACCGGTACAGGAAAATCAGAATTTCTCAAGCAAATGATCCTTCAAGATATTAAGAATGGCGAGGGGCTTGCTGTTGTAGATCCACATGGAGATTTGGTTGAAGATATTTTACTTTTACTTCCTCCTAATCGCGCAGAAGATGTAATCCTTTTCGATCCTTCTGATATTTCTCGCCCAATGGGATTTAATATGCTTGAGGCTGCGACAGAAGAACAGAAACATTTCGTTGTTAATTCGATCATTGGTTTAATGTATAAACTGTTCGATCCGAATAAAACCGGTATTATCGGACCGCGATTCGAGCATGCTATCCGTAATGCCATGTTAACAGTTATGTATGATCCAGGAGCTACATTGATTGAAGTAGTGCGTGCTTTAACAGATTCAAGCTTCGTTCAGGAATTATTACCGAAAGTTCAAGATCCGATCATTAGAAGGTATTGGACTGACCAAATCGCGCAGACAAGTGATTTCCACAAATCTGAAACATTAGATTACATTGTTTCAAAATTCGGTAGATTTGTTACAAATAAAATGATTCGAAATATTATCGGTCAATCATATAGCGCATTTAATTTTAGAAAAGTCATGGATGAGCAGAAAATCTTACTTGTTAACTTATCAAAAGGGAAAATAGGTGAAGAAAATGCGAGCTTTTTAGGATTAGTGCTTGTTCCAAAAATTTTAGTAGCAGCCATGTCTAGACAGGACATTCCGATGAAAGACCGCCGGGATTTCTTCCTATATGTTGACGAATTCCAGAATTTCGCCACTCCTGATTTCGCTCAGATATTATCCGAAGCTCGTAAATACCGTTTGAGTTTGATCGTAGCGAACCAGTTTATCGGACAGATGGAGGAGGAAGTGAAGAACGCTATTTTCGGTAATGTGGGTACGAAAGTGTCGTTTAGAATCGGTGTTACTGATGCTAACTACATGCAGCATGAGTATCAACCGACATTTAACGAGGCTGATCTTATTAATATCGATCGATTTAATGCATATGTTGGTACAATTGTTGAGGGTGAGCCTGTTCCTTCATTCTCTCTTGACACGACCAAAGATATTGAGAAAGAGAAATCTATGGAAAATCCACGCGTTGCTGAATTAGTAAAGGAATTATCGCGATTAAAATATGGAAAAGACGTGCATGTAGTAGAGCAAGAGATAGCGCAGCGAGCGAAATTATAATTATATTAAGTGTGGGTCTGGATGGAGTCGAACCATCTACATCGATCTTATAAGGATCGCGTTCTAACCGTTGAACTACAGACCCAAAATTGTAACTAAGTATAACATAAAAAAAGCGCTTATCGCGCTTAATTTTAATATAGCTCTCTTGCTTTATAGTTCAGTAAGATTAGTAGTATCCTTCCCGCGCTCTTTTACGTATTCGAGATAACGTTCAGTTGTTGATATTCTTTTATGGCCAAGTATTTTTGATAATAAGACGAGGGACACACCGTGCTTGATATGATGTGCAACAAATGTATGTCGAAGATCATTAACTTTTGCATTTTCTATCTCTGCCAATCTAAAGTAACGTTCTATTGCTGTCCTGATATTACGAACCAAAAATGGTTTTCCTGACTTCGTGACGAAAATATGATCGTCGTCGACTTTAGGTCTTATTGAAAGGTATCGTTGTAAAGCTTCTTTTGCTGATTTATTTAGTGGGACTGTTCGTTCAACGTGTTTTTCATAGGGGCGAATGCGGAGAGAATCTGCTTGCATATCAGAGAGGCGAAGCTCTGCAAGCTCACCAATTCTTATACCTGTTTGAAGGAGAAGTTCAATAATTGCGAACATGCGAGCATCATTACGTGCTGCATCTCTAAGTGCTCTATATTCAGTGGGTTTTAAAATTCTTGGTGGTGCGAGTTCGTATCGAGGATGGGAGACAAGGAGGGAAGGATCATCTGTAATAATTTCATTAACTTTAAGGAAACGGTAAAATGTTCTTGTAGAATTAAGTTTTCTAGAGAGAGATTTCGGCGTATAACCTTTATCATTCATTTTTGCTAGAAATGCCTGCAGATCGTCTTTTGAGACATCATGTATATGTTCTTTATCTAACTCCGTAAGAAAAGAAGCAAGCTGATCAATATCTTTTCCATAAGCGAGAACTGTCGCATTGGAATGACCTTTGCCTCTTAAATAGTCAATAAACTGTTTATGTGCATCTGCAACTTTAACTGTTTTCATCTAATAACATCCCATAATATCAGCTATTTATCAAATAGTCAAGAGTGTCTATGGGTAAAGTACTCATGACTTCTATAACTAATTATCAGAAAATAGTATATACTATATTACTATATTTGCCAAGTATGAAACGTATTATCTCTAGTATAGTAGTTATATTCTTTATTTTCTTAATTTATAATCTCTCGAAATCTATATATAGTTTATGGCAAAAACAAGACTTACTTGTCAATGCCCGGCAAGAATTGGCAAAAGAAAAAAGAGCAAATGAATCTTTAAAAACACAAGCGAAAAAAGTCAAGGACCCTGATTTTATTGAAAAGGAAGCAAGAGATAAATTATTATATGTAAAACCCGGAGAGAAGATAGTTGTTATTCCAGAAAAGCTTATAGTAGAAGAAAAAAGGATAAAAGTGGTAGAAAAGCAAGAACCGGCCTGGTTACAATGGTGGAACCTTCTTTTCCATTAGCTAATTTAATTTACTTAGTTTAAGATACATTTACCCTTGCAATTTGTGATTTTTCAGCATAAACTTACTCTTTATGATTAAAAATACGAAGCTTTCGCTTATCGGTGTGCCATTGGATTTAGGTGCTGAGAATTTAGGCGTGGATCTCGGTCCAAATGCATTTCGGTACGAAGGGATTATCGATAAGTTGAAAAATACACATTTTCAGGTTAATGACCTTGGGAACATATCTACCTATCCGCGTGAACAGCTGTCAGTAGGTGATCCTTTAGTTAAATATTTAGATGAAATTGTTCGTGTTGCGAAAGAGACAGCTAGAACAGTCGAGTCAGTAATAAAAAGGAAGGAGAAGATTGTAGTGATTGGAGGAGACCATTCAATAAGTTTAGGGACAATTTCAGGTGCATCTGCTGCTGTGTCAAAAGATTTGGGACTTATCTATTTTGATGCGCATGGTGACATGAATACTGATAAAACGACACTAACTGGTAATATTCACGGGATGCATCTTGCTGCACTTCTTGGTTTTGGGAAGGATGAGCTTATAGGTTGTTATGGAACAGCTCCTATAATTGATAAAAAAAACCTTTTACATATAGGTGCAAATGATCTAGATGAGGCAGAGAAAGAATTTATACATAGAGAAAATCTTGATTGTTTCAAGATAATCGATGTATTAGCTTCAGGAATTGGTCCACTTCTGAAAAGAATTGATATATTATCTCAACGGGTAAAAAATATTTGGGTTAGTTTGGACCTTGATGTTATAGATGCTATTTATGCTCCAGGAGCTGGTATGCCAAATAAAGGTGGCTTAAGTTATCGTGAAATAACAACACTTGTGGAATATATTGGTAAACGGTCCAATGTTATTGGTATGGATGTCGTGGAATATAATCCGTTATTAGATGTTGAAGGGAAGACAGCAGAGCTCGGCATTGAACTTATAGCCAAGGCTTTGGGTGGTAACTATAGCTGGTACACAAACTATTTACAGAAGAACAAGCTCAAACCTTAGAATAATAGATAGAAGGAGAATGAGTAATTAGTGACTAAAAACTAAATTAACGCAATTACTTATGATCTTCTTTATCATTCTGAATGGCAATTACCAGCATGAAAAATGCAAAAATAATGAAACCACAAAGTAAAAAATACATACCCATAATGTTGTAGTTTATGGGATCTTGGCCGAAGATAAATAAGTGCGAGTACTGAAGTAAATACCACTTTAGTAATTATCGTTGTTTTTTTGTTTGTCTATCACTATATATAGACAGCGCTGTTATAGTAACAGCAAGTAAAAGAATAGCTGATAAAAGTATATATACACCTGTCATATTACGTTTGTGTAATTATAAAACACATAAAATATAACATAAAAAGTACAATTCCGCCAAATATAGCTGATGGCCAAGAGAAGGGTCTATCAGCAATTAGCTGGCCAAAAACTAGTGCACCAACAGCAATATTAGTTAAATCTAATATTTTATCAGCATACAGTTCTTTCTGCTTCTTATTAATCTTCACCATAGCTCCGTAAACATTCCTTTACAGATAAGTTCTTGCTCTCTTGCTGGTGTTAGCGTTTCTATAAGAATTCCTGTCATCTTTTTTATAGAATGAATAATGGTGTCATGTGTTGCTCGGGCGCATACTTTCCATTCTGCAATATGTTGCGCGTGCGGAGAAGCAAAGAAATCTAGCAGAATGCCAGAGATTTCTTCCAGTGTAAAGGTTTTTTCAAAATAATGAACAAGTTTCCAAGAATACGTATTAGTTTCATAAATGCGAATTATAATCAATGATTGATCAAAGAGGATTATGCCATACCGTTCCTTCATATATCTCATGATAATAGAGATATGTCTATTATGTCAAGGGGTTATTTTCCGTTTTTTAGTAGTCTTTTCACTTCTGCTAGTTCTCGCTCAATTGATGCAAGTTTGCTAGAGATTGTGGCTTCTTTATTATTGTCTTCTGTAAAAAATGAGAGAGGATGTTGTGTCTGATGAGCAATTTTTTTTAATTTTTCAAATGGAGGAGTACTCCGCCCTTGTTCATATGCCGAGATAGATTTATCAGAAACACCAATTCCTTCAGCAAGTTCTGCTTGAGATAAACGTGCAGCAATACGGGCATTTCTGATGCGATGAGCGAGGTCAGAAAGCTGGGTACTTGTATCGTCGACAGTAGACATATAACTCATTATACTATATGTATGAGGAGTTCTCAAAAGAGAAAACGCATAGCAGATTTACCTCAACTTGACCGTCCACGGGAGAAACTTATGCGTAACGGTAGAGCGAATATAGCTAACGCAGAACTCCTGGCAATTTTATTTAACACAGGTACTCAGAACAGTAGCGCTCTTCATCTCGGTGAAACTGTATTGCGAAAATTCCAGCTACAAAAATTAAAAGATATTACGATTGATCAATTAACAGGTATTCCCGGCATTGGAGAATCAAAAGCTACTCGGTTATTAGCTGCAGTAGAACTCGGGCAACGCATGTTTGATACTCCCGGATTATCGAAAATAGTTATTAACAATCTCGACACCACAATTCAGGTTTTGAAAGAATATGCTGATAAACATCAAGAGTACCTAGTATGTTTATATCTAAACGCTCGTCATGAATTAATTCAGCAAGAAGTATTAGGAATTGGAGGTTTAAATGCATTACGCATAGAACCTCGAGAAGTTTTTCGTTCAGCGATTAGTTCACCATGTGCAGGTATTATACTTGCCCATAATCATCCTTCGGGTGATCCGACACCTTCAGATGATGATATTCAGTTTACGAAACGCATACATGAAGCAGGGGAGATCATGGGAATTCCTCTGCTGGATCATGTCATAATCAGCTCAAAAAGTTATTTTTCCTTTGTGGAATATAAAGCAGGTGATAAATAAGTCGCTACTAATTGATCCACCTTTTTACAAATTTCATGGAATGTTTTTTCTGATAATTGTAAATATTCCAATTCTTTTTCAGCTGAAAATGCGTTTCCATTAAGCCGAGTATCGTCAAAATCAGGTAACTTCCATATCTCATATTGTTTAGGAATACTATAGTTTTCTTTACAGTATCTGTAATTGTTTTTTCCTATAAATATCACTATATCTGCTTCTTCTACATCTTGTTTTATTGTATTTCTCCAGGTGTCACTCATATACGGAATTAGTTGATTCCGTAATAATAATCGTTGTGCGTACCATGTAATAGCTCCTTTATTTTGTAAAGAAGCTTTCGTTCCGCTAGAAGAGACAGTAATGTTTGGTAAACGTTTTGATCGGAGATATGCTTCTGCGAGGCGACTTCTGTATATGTTTCCTGTACAGATAAAATGAACATGAAGCCTTTTGCTCATATAAATTTTCTATGTTGCGGGGCCGAGATTCGAACTCAGACTAAGGGATTATGAGCCCCTTGTGCCACCATGACACTCCCCCGCGGCGTATACATACGTATCTTGAAGATTATAACAGCCGCATGCATGTCGGTCAACCTCAGTTGTTCTATCCAATCTCTTACATATTTCTGGTTTTTACCTTACGAGCTGCGCGTATTATATGTTTATATATGGAAAATCTATTCACAGTTATTATTTTTGCATTTGCAATGAAGATGTATCTTGATGTAACACAGTTATCTTAAGCGCTCGTTAACAAATCGTTCATCTATTGAAGGTTGGTCACAGGTCAACGTCGTTCTGATGCGAGGTAATCCCGATATCATATCGGGACACGAATAAAACCGTGTAGCACAACGAATGAGATACTAATCTCTGCTTATTGAGAGAGATTTCACGTTACAATATGTGTAATCCGGTGTAAGTCCGGATAACCAAACGGTCAGCAATGATGCCCTGTAACCGACCTTTTATAGATGAATTAAGAAATAAAGAAAGGAGGCAGCATGCGAGAGAAGATCAGGCAGTTTCTACGGGAGCTGTATTCATCGTTCTTTATACTCTGGTCAACACCTGTGCAGTAACTCTGATTAATCGGAGTAAGGGTAAACGGAACAGGTTAGACTATACGATATACGTAAGAATGGGAATAAAGCTGAATTCTGGGCAGGAATAAATGAAGCTACCACTTCTCTTATCTTAAAAAGAACTGGAAACAGTTCTTTTTTTGTGGCTGTTATTAGCACTTGACTTATTCGATTGCCAATGTATAATAAAGTTGTATGGATAATCAAGTTCCAGATTTTCTAAAACCTGTTTCTCCAGAAGAAGCACTTAAAAAGTTTACCATTAATCTTACTGATTCAGCGAAGCAAAATAAGATAGACCCTGTTATCGGTAGAGAGATTGAAATTCGTCGGGTGATGGAGATTCTTTCTCGAAGGACAAAGAATAATCCAATCCTTATTGGTGATCCCGGGGTAGGTAAGACAGCTATTGTTGAAGGATTAGCCCAAAAAATTATCGCCGGATCTGTACCTACTCCGTTAAAAGATAAAGAACTTCTTGTACTTGATTTCGCTCAGCTGCTTGCTGGTGCGAAATTTCGGGGAGAATTTGAAGAACGATTAAAAGCTGTTATTAAAGCTGTTGAAGATTCATCTGGAAAATATGTTATGTTTATCGATGAATTACATACAATCGTAGGGGGTGGTTCTGCTGAAGGTGCTGTTGATGCAGCAAATATTTTAAAACCTGCTTTAGCGCGAGGGTCACTTCGGATGATTGGTGCGACTACTATCGGAGAATACCGAAAGTATATAGAAAAAGATCCAGCATTAGCACGTCGATTCCAACCTGTCATGATTGATGAGCCGACCATAGAAGATACTATTTCAATAGTGAGAGGAATTAAGCAGAAATATGAACTTCATCATGGTATTCGAATTACAGATGATGCGATTATCGCAGCAGCGAAATTATCTGCACAATATATCCCTCAACGGTTCCTTCCCGATAAAGCAATTGATTTAATTGATGAGGCAGCAGCAGCGATTAAGATTGAAACAGAAAGTATGCCTGCAGAACTAGATGCATTACGGAGAAAAATTACACAGATTGAGATTGAACTGGCTGCACTTAAAAAGGAAAAAACAGATCTAGCGAAAACCAGAAAAGAACAACAAGAAAAAGAACTCGAAAGTTTGAAAAAACAAGCAGCTGTTTTACAAGAGCGATGGGAAAAACAGAAAGAAATTATTAAAAAGATTCAAGAAGCCCGTGCGAAAATGGATGCCTTACAAATCGAACTCGAGCAAGCAGAACGAGATGTCGATTTACAAAAAGCAGCAGAAATTAAATATGGAAAAATACCAGAACTGCAAAAAGAATTGAATACTATTACCGAAACGTGGAATGCTATCCCCTCAGAAGAGCGTGTTCTTCGAGAAGAGGTTGATGACGATGATATAGCACGTGTCGTTGCTCGCTGGACTGGAATCCCCGCTACTCGAATCTTATCGACAGAAGCAGAACGATTAATGAATCTAGAAGATGAGTTAAAAAAGCAAATTGTTGGTCAAGAGAAAGCTGTCGAAGTTATTTCACGAGCAATTCGCCGATCACGTTCGGGATTGGGAGAAAAAAATAAACCAATTGGTTCATTTTTATTCCTCGGTCCTACTGGTGTTGGTAAAACAGAAACAGCGAAGGCATTAGCAAGAATTCTTTTTAGTGATGAACACGCCATGACGAGAATTGATATGAGTGAATATATGGAGTCACATGCTGTTGCTCGATTAATTGGTGCTCCTCCTGGGTATGTAGGGTATGAGGAAGGCGGACAGCTTACAGAAGCTGTACGGAGAAAACCGTACTCTGTTGTGCTTTTCGATGAAATAGAGAAGGCGCATCCGCAAGTGTTTAATATTTTTCTTCAAATTTTTGATGATGGTCGATTAACAGATAGTAAGGGAACAACAGTTGATTTTCGTAATACTATTATTATTATGACGAGCAACTTGGCTGGGGACATCATTAGAGAGGGGACAGAAGATCCAAAAGGGATAAAGAAGACAAAGGTTAAAGAGGAAACGGAAAAGAAGGTTTGGGATGCTTTGCATAGGCATTTCCGACCAGAATTTTTAAATCGATTAAATGCAGTGGTTATCTATAATGCCTTAACACCTCGTGAACTTGTCCAGATTGCTCAGCAAGAGCTTGAAAAAGTAAAGATACGAATGGCTGGAAATGGCATTAATTTGGAAATCAGTGATGATCTAGCTATCTATTTCGCTGAAGTAGGATTCGATCCGGTTTTTGGAGCTCGACCTTTACGAAGGGCGATTGAAGAAAAATTAGTCGACGAAATCGCTATGCGTATCATTGAAGGTAGTGTAAAAGCTGGGGATACAGTCACTCCAAAAGTAGAAAAGGGGGAAATAACATTATAAAATTGTTACATTGTTAAATTGTTATATTGGTAAAACATTGAAACAATATAACAATACAGCAATAAAACAATGGAAAGTAAAACTTGTAAATATTGTGGTTCACAACTGTTTATAAAACAAACTAAGCGAACGCCGCAGCAATTGTTGAAGTCTTATTACTATACAGCCTACTATTTCTGTCCTCACTGTTCTCGGATATACCACAGTGATGAGTTTAAAGTTAAAAATGAAAATGTTGATTTATTTACTGGTATTACGGAAAATGGTGAACCTGTTGAAGTTGAGATATGGACCGATGGTGCATGCATTAATAATGGAAAAGCAACCGCAAAAGCCGCGTGGGCTTTTGTTTCTGGAGATTTCGAAAAAACAGGATTCGTTACAGGGAAACAAACGAATAACCGAGCAGAAGCAGAAGCGATTTATTACGCCTTATATTGGGCTGCAGAAAAAGGGTATAAAAGAATAAAAATTTATGCTGATACGCAAATAACTATCCATAGTTTACGTAAGCCATTAGAAAAAATAAAAGCAAACCAAGATATTTTTGAAAAAATCTTTTCTGTTATAAAAGAATATCAGTTAACTGTTTTTTATGAAAAAGTTATGGGACATAGTGGAATAGAGAATAACGAGCGGGTTGATAAACTTGCGAACAGACTAGCGTCTCAACAATAAATTTCTCTTTTTTGCTCATAGCGAATTACTATATTGACTATTGACAGAGGCGATTAGCCTATGATATATATAGAAATAATCTAACAATTGCTTAGAGATGCAGGGGAAAACCTCTGTATCTTTTTCTGCGTTGATTAGTGTTCCTGCCTAATTCCATTCTACCGATGCCGAAACAGTCCAGTGTTACAGATAAAATGTCACATTCTCGTCACGTTTGGGGACGTGTATATTCTGTTCTTCCAGAACTGGATCTTTTGGCCGTACAGACAGCTTCTTATCAACGTTTCCAGAAAGAACTTATTGGCGATATTCTAAAAGAAATTTCACCCATTGAAGATTTCACTGGAAAAAATTGGAGTCTTACATTAGGTGAATATAGAATAGGTAAACCTACTAACGATCCAGCAAGTGCATTAATAAAAGGGTTAACATTTGATGCTCCTTTGTATGTAAAAGCAACACTTGTTAATAAAAAAACAAATGCTGTTCAATCTGGAGAAGTATTTTTAGGTGATATCCCGCAAATGACAGAGCGGGGTACCTTTATTATTAACGGCATTGAAAGAGCAGTTGTGAATCAACTCGTTCGCTCTTCAGGTATCTTCTTCACAGCGCTTCAAGACCCCGGAACAGGAAAAACACTTTACACAGCAGAAATAAGACCAACACACGGATCATGGTTAGAATTTTCCACAACACGATACAATACATTAACAGTAAAAATTGATAGAAGAAGAAAATTCCTTGCTACAACATTCCTTCGAGCAGTTGGCATTGCTTCAAACGACGAAATCAAAGAGCTCTTTAAAGAAGCTTCAGCAACAGATTCTGAAGCTTATATAGAGAACACACTTGTGAAGGATGAAACAAATAGCGAAGCAGAGGCTGTAATTGAAATTTTTAAGAAAATGCATCCTGGAGAACCTGTAGTTTATGATAAAGTCCGGGAAAGTTTCATTAACTTGTTCTTTAATAATAGAAGATATGATTTGGGTGCAGTCGGTCGTTATAAAATGAACAAGCGTTTAGCAAAAGCACCAGGATATAAGCCTTCTGAAGAAAGAGTGTTAACGCGTGAAGATATCGTTGGAGCAATTTCTTATCTTCTGATGCTAACACAAGGGAAAGGTATTGTTGATGATATTGATAGTCTTGCAAATCGTAGAATCCGAAGTGTTGGAGAATTAGTAGCAGCAAATGCGTTTCGTGTCGGTGTTCTTCGTATGGAACGTTCAGTAAAAGAACGCATGAGTTTACTACAGCCAGATACCCCTGTGAGTGTTGCGAATCTTATAAATGCTCGACCTATTATGGCTTCTATAAATGAATTTTTCAGAACATCTCAGTTATCGACAATTCTTGATCAAACAAACCCATTATCAGAAATTGATAATTTAAATCGTGTCACCGTTATGGGAGCAGGAGGTATTTCTCGTGAGAGAGCTGCTTTCTCTATTCGCGATATTAATAGTTCTCAATATGGAAGAATTTGTCCTATTCGAAGTCCTGAAGGTCCAAATATTGGACTTGTAACATATTTTTCTCTTTATTCTCGAGTAAATGATTTTGGTTTTATTGAAACACCATATAAGAAAGTTATTAAAGAGCAACATGGGAAAAATACTGTTATGAAAGTTACAGATGAAATAGTATATTTGGCAGCAGACGATGAAAGAGAATTTTATATCACACATGCGGGTGTTAAACTTGCAGATTCTGGAGCGATTCTTGATGAGAGAGTAGCTGCTCGGTATAATGGCGAATTTTTAGAAGTTGATAAAGAAGTTATTCAATATATTGACGTCACACCACGTCAGGTTGTAGGAGCGAGTGCCTCACTTATTCCTTATGTCGCACACGATGAAGCAAACCGTGCTCTTATGGGAACCCATATGCAGTGTCAGGCAGTTCCTCTCGTAAAACCCGAATCTCCTATAGTCGGTACAGGTATGGAAGCAACAATTTCTGAGGTGATGAAACGTGTCGCGCGGGCACCTTTTGATGGTAAAGTATCATACGTTGACGCGACAAAAGTTGTTCTTGAAGGGCAAAAGGGAGAAAAAGCAAGTTTCGCAATTGAATCGTTCAGTCGAACATCCCAAGCAACGTCGTATACACAGCGTGCTTTAGTAAATCCGGGACAACGAGTTAAGAAAGGTGACATTATTATCGATGGTCCAGCATCTGAGAATGGAGAATTGGCTCTTGGACAAAATTTACTCATCGCATACACATCTTTGTACGGATTGGGGTATGAAGATGCTATTGTTATATCTGATCGTTTAGTTAAAGATGATAAGCTTTCATCTATTCATATTGAGAAATATGAATGTTCAGTTGTCGAAACAAAACTCGGCCCCGAAGAAACAACCTGCGATATTCCAAATGTAGCTGAGGATGATCTTCGCTACCTTGATCCAGAAGGCATTATAACCGTAGGAAGTGAAGTAGGCCCAGGTGATATTTTAGTCGGTAAAATCGCACCAAAAGGTGAAACAGAATTAACGGCTGAAGAACGATTACTTCGAGCAATTTTCGGTGAGCAAGCTCGAGAGGTACGAGATACCAGTCTCCGTGTACCGCATGGAGAGCGTGGAACAGTAATTAGTGTCCAGATTCTTGATCGTAAAAAAGGTGACGAACTTGAACCTGGAACATTACAAAAAATTATTATTGAGGTGGCACAATTTAGGCATGTCGTTGTAGGAGATAAACTTGCAGGAAGACATGGAAATAAAGGAATCATCTCAAAGATTCTTCCTGTAGCAGATATGCCGCACTTGGCTGATGGAACGCCAGTTGATATTGTTATTTCTCCTATCTCGGTATTAGCACGTATGAATCTTGGGCAGTTGCTTGAAGCGCATCTCGGA
Source organism: Candidatus Levyibacteriota bacterium (assembly GCA_041906785.1). GTDB lineage: Bacteria > Patescibacteriota > Microgenomatia > Levybacterales > UBA12049 > CAYMDS01. The sequence continues at coordinate 201,406 of JAYRIM010000023.1, read as the reverse complement.
TTTGCAGCACAAAAATTACAAATGACAGTAGGTATTCCAGCATTCGAGCATATCGAAGAGCAGAAAATCGTCGATTTATTACAGTCTGCAGGATTACCAGTAGATGGAAAAGTTGATTTATATGACGGCCGAACTGGAGAGAGATATGAAAATCCTGTTGTTATCGGAATTGAGTATATGATGAAACTGATTCACATGGTTGAAGATAAAACACATGCACGTTCTACTGGTCCGTATTCTTTAGTTACACAGCAACCATTAGGTGGTAAAGCACAAATGGGAGGACAGAGACTTGGAGAAATGGAAGTGTGGGCTCTTGAAGCTCATCGCGCACGTCATATTTTACAAGAAATGTTGACGATTAAAGCTGACGATGTGGTTGGTAGAGCGAAAGCATTTGAAGCAATAGTAAAAGGTACGGATATTCCAACACCAAAAGTTCCAGAATCATTTAAGGTATTAATTAAAGAGCTTCAGTCTCTAGCGTTGAATGTTGTGCCAGTCGGAGTTGAGACGTATAATGAACAAGCTGAAGTAAAAGATGAAGTTGAGTCTGAAAAATTAAAAGAAGAAGTTAAGGAATTACAAGAGAACTTGGAGGCAAAAGATATTGTAGATGATGGAGAGGCAGCAGAGCAGGGGATAGAAATTGCAGATGCAGAGAGTACAGCTGAAGGAGGAGCCCTATGATAGATCCAAAAAGAAAATCATTAAAGGACCCAACAATTTTAGATTTTAAGTCATTAAAAATTCTCGTTGCGAACAAAGATGATATCCTTGAATGGTCATATGGTGAAGTTACGAAACCAGAAACTATTAATTATCGTACATTACGGCCTGAAAAAGATGGATTGTTCGATGAGCGTATATTCGGTCCGACTAAAGACTGGGAATGTTACTGCGGAAAATATAAGAGAATTCGCTATCGAGGTATTATCTGCGACAAATGTGGCGTAGAAGTAACACTATCTCGTGTTCGAAGAGAACGTATTGGTCAAATTAACCTAGCGAGTCCGATTGCTCATGTTTGGTTCTTTAAAGGATCATCTTCTCCATTATCATTATTACTTGATATTTCTCAGAAAAGTCTTGAATCAGTTATTTATTATGCTTCATATTTGGTCGTTGGTGTAGATGAAGAAAAGAAAAAAGAGGCGATAGAGAAATTTACCCTAGCAATTGATGAAAGGAAAACAGGTTTGAAACAAAAGGTAAAAGATGAAGAAGATAAGATAAAGACAGATACGTATGATAAGAAGTCAGATGCTAAAGAAATTAATATTGCACGTGAACAAAAACAGCTTATTAATGAAGAATTAGAGTTAAATAAACGCCAATACATGGCGAGATTAAATGAAAATTATGAAGCTGAAGTAAAGAAATTGGATGAGATTTCTGAAACACTATTAAAGCTTCTCAGAAATTTGAAAGAAGGAAGTGTCCTTTCTGAAGATGAATATTATAAATTACTTGAATATGACATACCAATATTTTTCACCGCTAAAACTGGATCTGAGGCATTATTAGAATTAATTGAACACATCGATATCTCGCAACTTATTGCTGATCTACGAAAAGAGTCAGAAAAATCATCAGGTTCTAAATATCTGAAATTAGTAAAACGGCTACGATTAATTGAGTCAATGCGTAAGGCCGAAGTAAAACCTGCTTCAATGGTTCTTGAAGTATTACCTGTTATTCCACCGGATTTACGGCCGATGGTTCAATTAGCAGGAGGAAGATTTGCTACATCTGATTTGAATGATCTCTATAGAAGAGTGATTAATAGAAATAATCGTTTGAAACATTTAATGGCCTTAGGTGCACCTGAAATAATTCTCAGAAATGAGAAACGTATGTTACAGGAAGCAGTTGATTCTCTGATTGATGCTTCTCAACGTGGTAGCACTATGCCTTCGATGCCACTTAAATCATTGTCTGATATGCTACGAGGAAAACAAGGGAGATTCCGACAGAATCTTTTAGGAAAACGCGTAGACTACTCAGGACGTTCAGTTATTGTAGTTGGACCTGATCTTAAATTATCTGAGTGTGGACTTCCAAAAGAAATGGCGCTTGAAATGTTTAAGCCGTTTGTACTGAGAGAGGTTATAACTCGAGGTTTAGCGACAAATATCAAATCTGCAAAACGCTATATTGAAAAGAGACCACCAGAAGTATTTGATATTCTTGAAGAAATCACGAAGAACCATCCGGTCTTATTAAACCGTGCTCCTACATTACATAAACTAGGTATCCAGGCTTTTTACCCAGTACTTATTGAGGGTTCAGCTCTTCAATTACATCCATGTGTTTGTGCAGGGTATAATGCAGACTTTGATGGAGACCAAATGGCTGTTCATATTCCGCTTTCACAGAAAGCACAAGAAGAAGCTGTAGCATTAATGATGCCAAAGCATAACTTATTAAAGCCTGCAGATGGAAGTCCTATTACCTTACCGAATAAAGAAATGGCTCTTGGGGTGTTTTACCTTACCTTTATGGATGAATCGCTTCGACGTTCAGAAGAACAAATACCAGTATTTGAAAATGCAACAGCAGCTATTATGGCACGTGATATGGGTAAAGTTAAACTTCGTGAACCAATTCGTGTTCGCATGCAGACAGGTCATAATGGCGAGACAAAAACAGAAATTATTGAGACAACAGTAGGAAGAATATTGTTTAACGAATTACTACCAAAAGAATTACAATTCATGAATGAAGCTGTACCAGCATCAGGTATTAAGAAGATAATTACTAAGGCTATGAAGATTGCTGACCCCGATGCATTAGCAGCTTTAATCGATAGTATTAAGAATATTGGATTTTACGGAGCTACTATTTCAGGTATTAGTATTTCAGCATTCGACAGCAAAATAATTCCAGAGAAAAAAGAGATGATTGAAGAGGCGGAAAAGAAGATCACGCTCATTGATGAAGAGTATCAACAAGGACTTATTACTCTTGAAGAGAAGAAGCGTCTCTCTAATGATGTATGGTTAAAAACCACAGAGCAAATTGCAACACAAACATGGAATAGCTTTGATGAGTTGAGCCCATTACGTGTGACAATTAACTCGGGAGGATCACGTGCAGGTATAGAACAGTTAAAACAGTTATCAGCTATGAGAGGACTTATTGTTGATCCGTTAGGTAAGATTGTTGAACTTCCAATCAAATCTAACTTCCGTGAAGGTTTATCGATTTTCGAATACGTCGCATCTGCTCGTGGAGCACGTAAAGGATTAACAGATTCTGCGTTAAAAACGGCAAACGCAGGGTATCTTACCAGAAGATTAGTTGACGTGGCACATGATGTCATCGTTACCAAAGAGGATTGTGGTGCAACTGAAGGTATAACAATATCTATTGAAGATAAAGGTCGAACTTCTTCATTGGTAGATCGATTAATAGGTCGGGTAGTTGCTGCGGATATCACAGCTCCAAAAGGTAGAAAGGTTCTTTTTAAAGCAGGAGATGAAATTACAGATGAAAACGTCTCTATTATTGTAGAGAATGAAGTCACAGAGGCTGTTGTACGTTCGCCTCTTATGTGTAAGCTAGCATATGGAATTTGTGCAAACTGTTATGGATGGGATTTCTCAACACGTAAGAAGGTAGCGATTGGAGTTCCTGTTGGAGTAATCGCTGCACAAAGTATTGGAGAGCCTGGAACTCAGCTTACAATGCGTGTTAGACATTTCGGAGGAGTTGTTATGGCTGACGTTACTCAGGGTCTTCCTAGAGTTGAAGAATTATTCGAAATGCGTACACCTAAGAATTTGGCAGTCATTTCTGAAATAACAGGAAAAGTGAAGATTCAAACTACAGAAGAAGGATATCGAATACAAGTTCGAAACGCAAAGATAAAGCCAGTAGAAGCTCAAGAATATTTTGTTCCATTATCTGCAACACTTTCAGTGCAAGACGGTGATGAAATCCTTACAGGAACGCCTTTTGCAGAAGGCTATCTTGATCCTAAAGAGATTCTCAAAGTTAGTGGTTTAGCTCAAACCCAGGCATATTTATTATCTGAAACACAAAAAGTATATGAGTCTCAAGGAATAGCAATTAATGATAAGCATTTCGAAGTCATTCTCCGAAAGATGTCAGATAAAGTTATTGTTGAAACAGTTGGTGATTCATCGCTTATCCCTGGTGATTTTGTTTCAAAATCTCGATTTGAAGAGATTAATGCGGAAATACTGTCCGCAGGGGGCGAACCAACAACGGGTCGACAAGTTGTATTAGGTATAACGAAAGCAGCATTATATTCAGATTCATGGCTTTCAGCGTCTTCGTTCCAACAAACAACATCTGTCTTAACAGAAGCTGCATTAGAAGGTAGAGAAGATAGACTACGAGGATTAAAGGAAAATGTCATTATCGGACGTTTGATACCAGTTGAGCCTAGTGAATTCGTTGAAAACTAATGAGCGAGAGTTGAGAGTTCTTCTATTATGGGTTGAATAGAATGCCTCAATGAGATATAATATCGAAGTTAAAAGTTAAAAATGTTAATTGAAACTTTTAATTGAAATTATGCCAACATTATCACAGTTAGCAAAATACGGTAGAAAGAAAAAAATGAAGAAAACTCGCGCTACAGCATTGCGTAGGTTATTTAATGCAAAAGATAGACTTTATTCTGAAACAAACTCTCCTCAAAAACGTGGAGTTGTTACTTTAGTTAAAACAATGACGCCTAAAAAACCAAATTCTGCTCTGCGAAAAGTTGCTCGTGTGAAGCTATCGAATAAAATGGAAGTGACAGCCTATATCCAAGGAATTGGTCATACGTTATCTGAACACGGTATTGTGTTAGTCCGAGGTGGGCGTGTAAAAGACTTACCAGGAGTTAAGTACCATTTAGTAAGAGGAAAACTTGATTTACAAGGTGTTGAAGGCCGAAAAACATCACGTAGTAAATACGGAACTGATAAGCCGAAATCGGCCTAAGGTAGCTTAAGTTAAAAGTGTAAAGTCAAAAGATAAGAGTTTAACTGAAACTTTACTTATTAAAATTTTTAATTTTTCATTTTTAACTTTTAATTTAATTATATGAGACACGCAAAGGTAGCAAAACGAACAATAGAACCAGATAAAGTCTATAACAGCATTATGGTCGCGAAATTCGTGAACCGGATTATGCGGAATGGAAAAAAATCAGTTGCCCAAGAAAGAATCTATAATGCGTTTAATCTTTTGACAGAAAAAGGAAATAATGCATTGGAATTATTTGAGAAGGCAATTCAAAATGTTGCTCCAAAAGTTGAAGTTCGAGCAAAAAGAATCGGTGGAGCAAATTATCAAGTACCCGTTGAAGTGCGAGCAGACCGAAAAAATGCACTTGCCATCCGTTGGATTATTGAGGCAGCACGAAAAAGGTCAAATAAAGAATTCAGATCATTTGAAGAAAAGTTAGCAGCTGAATTATTGGCAGCAGCAAATGGAGAAGGGGAAGCAATGAAAAAGAAAGACGTTATGCATAAACAAGCTGAAGCAAACCGCGCTTTTGCTCACTTCCGTTGGTAAACTTTTTAACTATCCTCGAGGATCAAGCGAACTGCAGGCTTTATTCGCAATCTGATCAATAATTGTATTTAACTGCTCTCCAACAGGGGCTACATATGCATCTTGTTGTGATGAGGCGACACTTTCCATAATATTTTTTAAATCAGCATCAAAAAACCCATCAGCATCGCCAACATAACGTATAGTAAATATTCTAATCCCCAATTCTTGTTTAATTTCATTTGCTACACTAACAGGATTTTGACTTGGATCATAACATCGACAGGTTGTCTGACCGGTTCGTGCATTCGTATACGGGGTGCAACGCATCCCGGCAGCTGAATCTGCGGCATCAAGTGGACTACAGATTGTAAAGCCTTGACCATATTTAAAATTCGCCTCAGCAGTTTCTGGAATACCATCTGAAATATACACAAGAGCAAACTTATAGTTTGCCGGGAATTTATTACTATCCTTAAGATCCTTTAGTCGTTGTTTCATAACTATAAAAGCATCTTTCGAGTATGTCGCTCCGGCAGGATTAAAATTAGAAATCGCATTTAAGAACGATGTTTTTACGTTTTTAAAGTAATCATGATCAACCAAAACCTCATTATATTTTGGAATAGGTGGAAAGCCAGCAGCAGCAGTATAATGTATTTGTAACCCGACAGCTCCTTCATCAGGAAATTTACTTGCGAAATAGCGTAAACCTGATTGCAAATTTGCTAATTTCGTACCTGATGAAGTATTATTTCTATCAACATAGTCACTCATAGAACCAGATTGGTCAACCAAAAAGCTTATTGCTATAGAAGCGAGACATTTTTTAAAAGGGAATGTTTTTAACTGAAGATTTTTATAAATAGTAGGATCAATAGTCGTATTTATCTCATATTGATCTAAAGGATTTGTTGTGCCAGGAATTTTTGGGAAAATATTGCCTATAAGAAATAAACCCAAAATAACCGCGAGAATTATGATGAAGAAATCTCCTATAAAACCTCGAGGACGGAATAATCGGCGTGATGAAGACTTTCTTTGTATACGAGAAGACTTGCGGGATATTCGTTTTCGCATAGTATATATAAGCGTATCAATCTTTCAGATGATCGTCAATATCAGAAGAGGGAAGAGGAGAACAGTTTTAATAGTAATTCAAAAATTTTCTTCTTTTCATTTTAATTTTTAACGTAATTTTTAATAAACAACCCTTTCTCTCCTCTTTCTTAAAAATGAGCAAAATATATTGTGCGACCCTGAGAGTAAAGTACATTAACAAATGTGGATAACTCTGATTTCAAGACATATTATAAATCCTAAAATGAAAAAAATACGAAAGTATAGAAACGGTATGTTTGATATAGTTAGCGAGAGTATATATGTCAACTAAGGCATATAATTGCTAATAGGCAAAAATGATATAGTTTGATCAATATATTTGTATCCATAGTCTTGACATATACACTGTTATATTGTAAGTTTAGTCTATGTTTAAAGCTCTCTTTAAGAAATATATTCAGTATTTGCCATCTGATATTGCATATGCACATTGTGATGTTCCTTGTGGAATTTATGATCCTAAATTTGCTCAAACTGCAGCAGCTACTATGCTAAAAATGGTTGAGATTATAGAAAGCATTGACCAATCCGCGAAAACACTGAACGATAGGAATAAACTTATCCGGGCAATTTGGACGAAAGAAGAGCATGGGAGAAAATGTAAAGAAGAACTGATGATCCTATGGGCTGATTATTTCAAGCCTGAACATCTCGAAAGATTTCCGAATCTTCATGACACATTTTGGAAGACTATGAAACTCGTTTCAAAAAATAAACAAGAAGTTAATAAACAAGCTGCCGAAGAGCTCGTGAAAGCAGTTGATGAAATAGCTGATATGTTTTACCAAACAAAATCTGCTACATAACCTCTGTGAAATATTCCCTCGTTCTTACATTGAATTTTCACGAAAACAAACATTGACCTTTTAGTTTTTACATTTTTATGTATATGTTTATTTTCAAAAAGTTTGTTATATCAGGTGATAGCATGGTACCAGTATTAAAATCTGGAGATACTGTTATTGCTTCCCCTCTCCCCTATCTTTTACGAAAACCTACCGTGGGAGATATTGTTATTTGTAAAGATCCTCGAACAGACAGAATTCTTATTAAAAGAATATTTGCTTTTAACAATTCCCTCTACTCTATCCGTGGAGATAATCAAGATAAAAGTACTGACAGTAGAAAATTTGGTATGATACATCGAAAGGATATTCTTGGAAAGGTACTTCTAAAACTATAATTATATTGCAATAACAGTCCAAACATATGTTTATCATTACACAAGTAGTTCTACTATGTATCATTTTTTTCATTCTTTATCTTCTTACATGGTTTCTTCCTACTGACAGTCCATGGTCTCCATGGTGGTCTACCTCAACTGAGATATCTGAGGTTCTTGGAAAACTAGCTAAAATTAAAAAAAAAGATGTTTTTTACGAACTTGGTTCTGGAACAGGAACTACTGTTACGACACTTGCAAAAGAATACAACATAAAAGCTATCGGCATCGAGTCAAGTAAATCAAGAGTATGGTGGTCAAACATGAAAGCAAAAAGGAAAGGTGTATCTGATACTGTCACATTTATACAGAAAGATTTTTTTACAGTGGACCTCTCCCCTGCTACTATTGTCTATCTGTATCTCGTACCTCGTGTTATTAAAAAACTGAAACCGAAATTAATAAGAGAATTGAAATCTGGAACTAAAGTAATAAGTTATGTCTATCCAATACATTATTTACCAGAGATTGTACATGATAAAAAAAATCAGCTATTTGTCTATAGAGTCCCATAAGGCATATACTTAAAAGAAGCATGTATGTAATAAAGGTATCGGTTAAACGAAGTCTGATAGAAGGTAATGGTTTTTTTGCTGAAGATTTCATTCCGCGAGGAACTATAGTGTATTTTTATTCTGATAAAGATTTTCGATATAGCGAGCAAGAATTTGAGGCGCTTGATCAACGACAGAAAGATGAGATCATTAAGTATGGTGTTGAAGATGAATTTGGTACGTGGATCATAACAGAACAAGGTCCTTATACTAATCACAGTTGTGATGCAAATGTACTACCTCTTTTTATTGACGGGATTTATACAGATATTGCTGTACGAGATATCCAGAAAGGTGAAGAAATAACGTGTGATTATGGTATGTTTTATAGCTCAATTGAATGGAAAATGGAATGCAGATGTAGCTATGTGAACTGTAGAAGAGTAATAGGGTTTGGAATGGATCTTGGTAGCCAAACAGAAAGTATGCTTTTATTAAAAATCTCTTCGGCTATTAAATACATTCCCTTTGTGAAACAGCCTTTGTTTTTTCTAAACGATCGTAAAGCTAATGAAATTAAAGCAAAACTAGAATCTAAACAGAATATAAAACTTGCAAAATATATAAAACCTTCATTAATATCTAGTCAATAATTATTACGCAGTATATCTAAAAGTTTATTATACTCACTGTTTTTCTCCCCCAACTTTTTTAAACTTTTTTCTATATCCTGAATTCCTTGGTTGTTTTGTTGTTGCTTATATATGGCGTACAATTGAATATAGGAATGGTAAAAATATGGATTTATTTGCAATGATCGTCTATATTCGTTCTCTGCATTTTTGAATTCTCCTTTTTCTTTATACATGTTTGCTAAATTATAATGAGTTTCAGCATATGTATCAGATAAGTTAATTGCATTTCGATATGCTGCTATTGCCTTATCAGTCTGCCCCTCTTCACTATATGCCATTCCCAAATTATTATATATGCGTGGACTTTTAATATGTCGGAGTGTTTGCTCATAAAATGTTTTTGGATCATGCCACTCAAAATTTCTTATCCATGTTCTGTATATAAAAAATACAAGGATAAAGGAAAAGATTGTTAAGGTAAAAATTCTTATTACATTTTGTTGCTCATAGGTAATTACTTTGTTTATACCAAGTGCAATACAAAGAAAAACACCAATTGATGCTGCGTAGAGATAATGTTCATAGAAATAACCATTTATAGGAATAAGAATTCCTGAAAAGAGAATAAAATTTGCGTAAAACCAACTAATACTGAAAAAAAATAACGCATTTTTTTTAAAGTACTTTATTGCCAAAAGGAAAAAACTAAACATAAGCAATATACTTATTGAGGCTGAAAACGAGAAGGACGTTTGAAACGATACTAGCTGATCCCGTTCCATAAATAAATCTTTAGGATAAAGTAAAAGTCCGATATATGATGGGAGAAGCCAAAAAAACGTATTTATTCGGACAAAAATATTATCAGTATAACTATTATGTTCCTGTTGAAAGTTAAGAGTGTCAGCAAAATTGAAGATTGTTAACCTAAGAAAAATATAAAAAAGAACGATTCCTATAGAAGGAAGAGCTTTTTTAAAAACTTCCTTTACTGTTTGTATTGAGAGATCTTTTCTTTCTGTAAGATGGCTTATAAACATAAGAATAGGAGTAATTATTGCTGTCTCCTTTGATAACAAGGCACAGATTAAAAAAAACATACTAAAAAATCGCTTTTTTCCCTGAAACGAAAAAAGAATTGTCAGTAATATGAAGAAAACGCTCATGGGATCTCCCCTACCGGAGGCATACGCTACAGCTTCGGTTTGTAGTGGATGAATAAGAAACAGCAAAGAAGTTATTAAACTTATAATTTTGTTTTTGCTGATTTTCAATAAAAGCAGATATAAGACTATTCCTCCACTTGCATGGAAAAGAATACTCATAAAATGGTAGATAAAGCCGGCATTTCCAAAAAGTTTATATTCAAGAGTAAAAGATAATAATAATAATGGCCTATAATAATTTGTTGAAAAACCATCTCCTTTCGAAATACTCTGAGTAAAGATTCCTGGAAAATTAAATGCTTTTACCAATTGATTATTATAAATAAAATGTTCGTCATCAAAGAAAAGACCATTTACTAGCGTATTACTGTATATAACAAATGTAAGACAAAGGAGGAAAAATGAAATATAAACAGAAGATACTAATTCAAGCTTTTTTAAATACTGTGAAAATATGCTCATACTACTTTTTTAACCGTAGCAAAAGCCAGCGGAGTTTGTCTGCGATTTTATATCCTTGATAAAGAAAAGTATGGATTACAAGGTCATAACTTCCTATAAATTCTACATGCTCTGGTCCAAAGCGTTCTTTAAAGGTATGAAAACCAATCCAGGGATCTCTAGAAGAGGGATTTTGGTTTAGTGCTCCCCACATATCAAACTTTTTTAATCCCATTTTTTTGCCAAATAATATTGCTTCCCACATCGTAAGTGTGGAATGCATAACATTTCTCGACTCGTTACTGGATGCTCCATATGGGTAATATAGCGTGTCATGAAAGATAAAGAATAGCATTGTTGTCAAAATCTTACCTTGATATTTTGCAACAAATAAATGAGAGCTTAAGGCGTTTGGACTTTTTGTGTGGGGAAATGTTTGCCACTGAAGAAGGTGATACTTTTTATCGTGCGCATAGAATCCTTGTCGAGAGGTTGTTTCTTTTGTTAATTCCCAATATCTTTCAAATGCCTCATCAGAATTATCTTCACTAATCTCTACCCCATGACGTTTTGCAATTTTTATGTTATATCGTGTTTTTGGGTGCATGTTTTCTAAAAGTTGTTCTTCTGATTGCGTAAGATTTAGCTGGAACGTATATTTCGTAAAAAGTGGATGAGCGGAAGGACGAAAAGTTGTCTCAGCCAGAGGCTGATGAGCCTTTGGTTCAAGTTGTGAGTTGCTCGCCTCGTCTTCGACAGGTCGAAGCGGGTTAGTTGTCAGTTCGTGTTTTCGGACATTTGGTTCTAATTGAATAAAGATACATTTTTGTTCCTTGCCAATTTTCCGCAAATCTTGAAGAACGTCTTCGGTTGGCATATTGCCTTTTGGGATGTAGCCAATTGTCCAATCGGTTTTGGGCAGAGGATGGATTGTTAACTGGAATCCATCAACTAATGTATTGTCCTCATATACTCCCTTTCGTGTAACTCTAACACCAGTTTTTTTTCGAAACTCTCCCCACTCATAGGATTGAAGAGGATGAGTTACAACTTTATTAAACTTTTCTTTGTCTTGTTCAGTGATTGATCTTAGTACCATATCAAAAAGTAAAGATTAAATATTTTATTTTTGATATTTAATCTTTCATATTAACTAGAAGTATTCCAGTATGCCTTCTTTCTTTATTTTATTGTACTCCAAACTTTTATTCACTACATGTTCAGGCAGTTCGAAAATAAACCGTGAGATCGTGTTATTTGTTCTTTGGCCAAAAAATGTTCTTCTCCGAGCATAGGTTAGATATAGTTTCTCTTTTGCTCGGGTCATACCTACATAACAGAGTCTTCTCTCTTCTTCTAATTCTTCTCGATTCATTAAAGAACGACTATGTGGGAAAATTCCTTCTTCCATGCCGATCATAAAAACGATTGGGAATTCGAGTCCTTTTGCTGCATGTAATGTCATTAATGTAACAGTATTTTTTCGTTCTTCTTTTCTCGTTTGTTCGGTTATATATTCGCTTTCCACTAACGCAACATTCTCTAAAAATTCTGTGAGATGTGGAAAAGAAAGCGCAACTGAACGAAGCTCTTTTATATTTTCGAGACGCATTCTATCTTGCTCATCGTTCTCGTCATATAATTCAAGATACTGCGTTTCTTTTATTATTCCATCGAGTATCTCGATTGTCTCTTCTTCTGTCGTATGCTTTTTTGTAAATTCGATGAATCTTGCCAATCTCGTTTTACCGATTTTTTCTAACCTTTTATAAGAGATAAGATCTTTCGGATTCACAAATATTCGTAAATATGATAAAACATCTTTAACTTCTTTTCTTTCATAGAATCTTGTCCCTCCAATAAGTGTATAAGGAATGCCATGGTGTAAGAATGCTTCTTCAACCACGCGGGATTGAGCGTTCGTTCGATATAACACAGCAATATGATCAAGCTTACTTATACCGATAGAATAAATAGTTCTTATAATAAAATCTGCCTCTTCTTGCTCATTGATTGCTTCATAAATATCAATCTCTTCTCCCCCTGGATTTTCTGTCCACAGCGACAAAACAGGATGAGATGTATTCTTAGCTATGACTGTTGATGCTCCATCCAGAATTTTTTGTGTCGAGCGGTAATTTTGGGATAAAGAAAATGTTTTAGTATCAGGAAAATCTTCCTTAAAACGTAAAAGATTTCTATAATCAGCACCTCTCCAAGAATAAATACTTTGTGAAAAATCGCCAACAACGCAAACATTATTATGAGTCTGCGCTAATAACTTCGTTAGAACATATTGTGCTCTGTTTGTATCTTGGTATTCATCAATTAAAATATATTGGAACTGATTTTGATATTTTTTTAAAACTTCTGGATTATTTTGGAATAGTGTCACAACATGAAAAATAAGATCATCGAAATCAACTGCGTCATGTTCTTTTAAAAGATTTTGATAATATGTATAAAGCGTTGCGGCTATTTTTTGAAATGTGCCACGTGCAAATAATGCATAATCTTTTGGAGATATAAGTTCATTTTTTGCCTGAGAGATTGTTCCAAGTACAGCATTTGGTTTTGTATCTTTTGGAGAAATGAGTAGTTTATGCATACATTCTTTTATAGCGTCCAGTTGATCTTGATCATCATAAATTACGAAATGTGACGACAAACCAAGATATTTAGCTTCTCTTCTTAATATTTTGGCACAGAGTGAGTGGAACGTAGATATAAAAGGTTTTTCAAAGTTTTTTATGTTGTATTGAGAAAGAAACGTTTGAACTCTCTCTTTCATTTCACTTGCTGCTTTATTGGTAAATGTTACCATAAGAATAGCATCAGGCGGTACATGTTTTTCAACTATGAGATAGATGACTTTATATGTTAGAACTCTGGTTTTTCCTGATCCTGCGCCAGCAAGAACGATTGCAGGACCATCAGTATGAAGAATAGCTTTTTTTTGTTCGGCGTTTACATCCTTGAGCAGATCGATTTGCATAGGGTATAATGCATTGTACCACATGAAAAAATTAACAATTGTTGGTAACTTTAAATCTCATAAAACCCGTTTTGACATTCAGAACTGGATAGAAAAGTTTAAGATAGGTTTTAACGATCAGTTTCTTCTTGATACGAAACACATTGTTATAGCTCCTCCGCTTCCATCTTTACAGCTTTTTTCTGAGAGGTTATTAAGTAGCCTGCCTGGTCTTTCTTTAGGAGTGCAAGATATAAGCCCGTTTTCGGCAGGTGCGTATACGGGAGCCGTCTGTGGAGAGAATCTCGAAGGTTATGATGTGTCTTTTGCTATTATTGGACACTCAGAACGTAGGACATATTTTTTTGAAAGTGATGAGGTATTAGGGAAAAAAGTTACAGAAGCAAAAAAGTACAATATAGAACCGATTTATTGTGTCCAAGGTCTAGAGACAGTTATACCAGAAGGAGTATCTATAGTGGCATATGAGCCGGTCTTCGCAATTGGTAGTGGTCATCCCGATACACCAGAAAACGCCGATACTGTCGCAAAGCAAATAAAACAAGCACAGGGAGTTACAGCAGTTCTCTATGGGGGAAGTGTTACTGCGGACAATGTTCATAGATTTACGAGTATGGAGCATCTTGACGGTGTACTTGTGGGAGGAGCAAGTCTAGATAGTGATCAATTCCTGAAAATCATTGTAAATTCTTAACGCTTAGCTATGTATACCGCGAAAGGAGAGACCAGTATTCTGTTTATATAAGTCCCCATAATCCTGGGGTTTTTCCTAGATATTCCTATGCCGACGAAACGAAAAAAACAAGTTAGGAAACGTGTCTATCTTCTTCTTATTAGCATTTTTTTAATAATTGGAGGATATATCTTAATACAGCTTTTTCAATTCGTTACGCCTGTGTATGAATATACGTTTAATAAGAAAATAGAGTTAAAGAAAACGAAGGAGCAACGGATTAATATTTTACTTCTTGGAATCGGTGGTGGAAAACACGAAGGTCCTTTACTTACTGACACAATTATTTTGGCAAGCATTGATCCAGAAAAGAAAAAAGCATTATTAGTATCTCTGCCTAGAGATTTATGGGTGACTCGTTTACATGCGAAAATAAATACAACTTACGCATATGCAGAAGCAAAAGAAAAAGGTTGGGGTCTTCAAGAGGCAAAAAAAACAGTTTCTGAAATTTTAGGTCAACATATAGATTATGGATTCCGAATTGATTTTACTGGTTTTATAAAGGCTGTCGATCTGGTTGGCGGTGTTGATGTAGATGTTCCTCGATCATTTGAAGATTATGAATATCCTATTGCGGGGAAAGAAGAAGATGACTGCGGATTTAAAGATGAAGAATTTCAAAAACGGGCAACAGCTGAGGCGCAACTCGAAGCATTTCCTTGCCGATATGAACATCTATCGTTTCAAAAGGGAATAACAAAAATGGATGGAGAAACTGCTCTCAAATTTGTGCGCTCGCGTCATGCCTTAGGACCAGAAGGCACGGATTTCGCAAGAAGTCAACGACAAGAGAAAGTAATTCGAGCAGTTAAAGATAAGATATTTTCGACAGGTACTGTTTTAAATCCAATAAAGGTTATTGGTTTAGTTGATATTCTTCAAGATAGTATAGATACAGATATTAAGAAGGAAGAGTACGATGACTTTGTAAAATTGGCAGAAAAAATGAAAGAAGCAGATATAGAAAGTACAGTATTAGATGTTGGTAATGAAGATACAGAAGCACCTGGTCTTCTTGTAAATCCGAAAACAAGTGAAGAGTTTGGTTATCAGTGGGTTATTGTTCCTCGAGCTGGAAGTGATGATTATTCTGAAATACACACATATGTTTCTTGTCTTGTAAAAAAAGGAATAGCTGGATGCAGTATTACGCCTTCACCTGAACATTAATATATTTCGTATATACTTGTTTTACCTTGAGTAAAGACTTCTCTTCCCAGACGATTAAACTTATCCTGTATGAGGTTTGGATATTTTTGTCGTTCTAAATCACCTATAATTACATATGCAACTGTATATCGTTTTAGTAAATCTCGAGTTTCATCAATATTTTCCGATTCATAGATTTTTTTTACATCTTCTGAGCGGGGTTTTGGCACATCTTCACCTCTCCATAACCATTCATGTACGAACCATCCCAATACTGTAGGGAGACCTGTATTTGCCGATATCCGTTCATGTTCGGTATAAGAATCTCCTTGAGATTCCAAAATTACGGGCTGACCTTTTATATGATTAAGCCAGAGAATCGCTTTATAATCATCATTTTCGTCTTGAATACTTCTTTTTTTTAGGTATTGCAATCCATCTAACCCTTGATATTTAAGTTGTCTAGAAGCGCACCATGATGCCTTATCCTTAGGAAGGAACGGAAGCATTCGACATATATAGGTATCTATGTCATCTTTAAAACCAGGATAGTATGACGTGACTGCAAAATAAGGGTACATAAATATCATGAATAGTAAAAACAATGTTGTAAGAATAAAGAAAATACCTCCGACTGTTTTAGAGAGTGATTTCTTACTCAGTAAATCTTTTGATAAAACACGAATGATAGTATATCCAGAAACTATTGAGAGCATAATAAATGCTTGGAACACTAGTTTGAACATGGTATTCGCACGATAATGATCAGGGTAGATATCCTTCATGTAAATAAATTCAGGAGTAATAATTAACACTGAAGAGGTAATAATCAGGAGTACTATGAAAATATCGGGTATTTGTTTTTTTCTTCTGTATAAAAATACTGTTAAGACAATTACGAAGAAATAAAAGAAACCATAGAGAACGAAAAGTTGCCACCATGGTGATCGTAAACAATGATCTGGTTCAAAAAGAAAAGGTCCAATTTTTCTCGTTTCATATTGCGTTGTCACGAGTTTTTCTTCTTCAGGTGTCATCAAAGTTCTACAGTGATCAGGAATAACTATTTGAGAGAAAAATGGTCTTTTATCAGAACCGTACATTGTCTGTGCAGGATCTATATGTTTTTTCTCTAATAAAAAAGAGGGGGCATTAAGAACTCCAATACCCGAAACTATTTGCGAAGCATTAAAAAAGATCGTAAATGGTTTTGAAAAAATATAAAATGAAATAACAATAATGCAAAGATATGTTACTACGCCAAAAAATATATCTCTCAGCGGATTCTTTAGAAAAAAATGTTGGAAAGATTTTAAATGATGTTTTGGGACAAAAAATAATAGTGGATTATGAGTCGTTTTCTCGTCTATGTTCTGTTGAACTCTTTTCCATTGTGTATAAAGAAGCATACATCCGCTTAAAAGTAGATACGTTAATCCATCCCACGCATTTGTCATAAACATTACTCCTATAAGAAAACCCAGGAAAATATAATTCTTTAAGCGTAATAGTGGTGAAAAAATATTACTTTTTTCTCTTTTAGTATCTTTTACAAAGTCTAATTCATGATCAAAAAAAGAAATGAGAATAGAGAAGATAAACGCTATAGTTAAAAGAACTATGGGGATATCGCTCACATGTCCGTGAAGGTCAGCTACAACCCAGGAATATATCGGAAATTCATGAATCGTGTTATGAATGAAGCGTGTGGCATTTGGATACCAATAGGAATTTGGGAAAGAAGAGATTTTTACCTTGTCTTCATTGCTGCAGTAGATTGTTTCAAATGTTCCGTCAGCGACTGGTTTTTCATATGAATCTTTTCCATAACAAGGGTTATCGAGCGCAAGAGGTAATTCCCAAAACGGTTTTGGTTTATCTGTTTCATATGGTTTGAAAAATGCATACAACACATGAAGATTACCTCCTAGTGTCACTAGTGATGCGATAAGAACTCCCCCAATAATAATTTTTCTAGCTCTTAAAACAGGGTTTTTTAATCGAGCTAATAATGTTATACCAATCGAAAATGATTCTATAAACGAGAGAGCAAAAAGCGTGGCTATCATAAGATTATACGTTATAAATGAAGGAATAGAAGAAGCTTTAGTTAACACTGCAGTAATCAAGTGGCCAAAATAGTAATAGTTAATTGGATAAGGTGGATACCACATATCCATAGGCGGGAAATAGGTAGATCTGAGTATCGAATTTACGAATCCAAAATCCATATATTTCTCTAAACCGAAGATATCAGGGTTAAAGCCTCTGATATATGACCATATACATAAGCCAAAGAAAAAAAGTAATTCTTCGAGTAAAAACAGTAATACCATCCTGCGTGTTAAAACTTTTTTCCAGTGAGTTTGTACTGTAATGTAAGAGACTGCTAATAATAGAATAGACACGCTATAAATAGTAACTGACGAGAAAGGAACGATTTTAATTACACCTAAAATAAACACGATATAGCTAATAAAAATAATGCCTAGAATTTTAGAGAAGGCATATCCTTTATCGAGAAACGAGTGAAATATGTTCATCGTTAGAGGTAATACAGCAAGACCCGCGGCGAAAAGTATCACCCACCATTGAACAATAAAAATAAAATCGGAAGTGTTCATAGAGTTACTCAAAAATGCGTTCTAATTTAGTAATAGCAGTTATATTAGCACTTATTTTTTTATCTATCTTTCTATTCAGCCAATAAAGTTTTATAGCATTGTTTCTACTTGCAAGAAACTTAAGTAAAGGTAAATCATCATCGATAAATGTGTCGAGTCTTAATCTTTTTATTGTTTCTTCTTTAAACAAATGGGGTTGTTTATTATCGAAATTGAAATACATTTCAGAAAAAATCTGGTCCAATTTGTGCTTTTTAATAATTTTATTTGTTGCTTGTTTTAAAAAACCGAATCGGCTTGAAATCAAAAAGAGAGTGTGTTTATCTTTTGAAATAGACCTCAGAACGGAAAGGTTATTTTTTATCGCAGGACGTAGTAATGGAGCATGGGATGCTTTTCGAATATATTGTTCAAACCTCTTAGGCATCCTATACTCCAAATCTCCGTTCGTTTTTTTCCTATATAATCTTTCAACTATACGATGAGGTATAATTGGAGGGTTACTAATAAATACATTATCTAGGTCAAACCCAACGCGCATAATGATTGTTACTATCATAACAAACTTTCTAAAGAGATTGCTATAGCGTGCCAATATGAAGATTTTAGTATATTCATCGTATTTTCTGCCATATATTTCTGGAATTACAGTCTATATTGAACGAGTATTCTCAAGACTTGCATCTGACAATACGATTACTCTTTTAACTTTTCAGTATAAGAAAGAGTTATCTAATGAAGAGGTATATAAAAATATAACGGTTAAACGAATGCCGTTTTTATTTAAAATGAGTAAAGGATTTATTTCTCCCTATACAATTCCTGCCTTTTTCCAAGAATTAAAAAAAACACAGATACTCTTTGTTACTTTACCTAATGTGGAAGCGTTACCTCTTGTTCTATTTGCAAAACTTATGAATAAAAAAATTATAGTCATGTTTTTTTGTGAAGTATCACTTGGTAGGAAGCCTGCAGCAAGGTTTATTGAGAAAATAGTATCAATCAGTGCTTTTATTCAGCTACTCTTAAGTGATCAGATTATTATGTTACCTGAATATAAGAAAACATCAGTATTAGCGAAGTATTTCCTTTCAAAAATTAAAGAAGTTAATCCTCCTATCCCTACTATCTCGATAGATAAAGAAAAAAAAAGAAAACTACTCGAAAGTAAGAAGGATGAGTTATGGATAGGCTTTGTGGGTAGAATAGCGGAAGAGAAAGGCATAGAATACCTTCTCTATGCTATAAAGAAGTTAAAAGTGAAAAATTCAGTACGGTTAATTTTTGCTGGTCCTCAACCAGTTGGAGAAGATAATTATAGAAAAAAGATAGTTTCTCTTTTACAAGAAGGACAAATAAAGCATAAGATGCTAGGCGTTTTAACAGATGAAGAACTACGTGCTTTATATGAAACACTCGATCTATTAGTATTGCCTTCTATTAATAAAACAGAAGCATTTGGTATGGTACAAGCAGAAGCAATGATTTGCGGCTGTCCGGTTATAGCGACAAATTTACCAGGAGTTAATACAACCGTCCGAATGACTCAAATGGGAGAGCTTGTTAGACCAAAAGACAGTGATGATTTAGCAGATAAGATATATAAAGTTTTAAAATTTCCAGACATTTATAAGAAAAGAAAGCAGCTAGTACAAAGAATATTTTCAATAGAAAAAACAATTGAAGAATATAGGAAAATTCTCGTTAGTTTTTCTTAACCTTTTTCTCCTCCCCTACATGTACTTGTTTTTTATTAAAAATAGTGTCTATTATAAAAAAGACAACAAGCAGAAAAAGTGGAATTGTTCGTGTCAGGACTAATATGGTCCAACCTGTATCAGTCACATAATGACCATGAGCAAATACTTGGAAATAATGAAAAAGGAAAAATGGTGTTGGGAAGGAGTAGGTTAGGAGGAGAATTTGGTCACGTTTTTTTTGGAATAATTCTTTCGTTACTAAACCGAACATAAAAAAAGGAATGAGCGATGTGTAGTGGTATTCAAAAACTAGATCGTAAAATAACATATAATACGCTGTCCAGATAAAAAGAGATTGCAGAAGAGATGGCTTCCACTTCAGCTGAAATCCAAGTAAAATACCCAGAAACATGTATTTCATTAAGACACTTACAAGCGATAGTGGAAAGTAAAAGCGAAGAAGCGATTCTATTGTAAAAATACCAGGCGGACCTCCGATCGGATGTTGTATTCGTTCAAGGAGATTAGTAACAAAATACAATCCGGAAGAATCTATAAGAAATAACGCAGTGAAACATATATAAAGAAAGATTCCTGTTAAAAGTATTTTCCATTGTTTATGGACTAAAAATGCGGGAATCCATAATAAGCCGATTGGTTTCACGAGTAAAGTAAAAAAGTAATAAAAGCCATTCGAAAATGTATCTGTATGTTTCTTGGATGAAAAGAAAAGTAAGAACAAACCCAGCGTTACCAAAAATTGATATTGTCCATTCCAGATTTCTAAATATTGAGGAAATAGGGAAAAATAAATGAATGATGAGAGATAGAAATATTTATTGTGTTTGTACTTTCTATAAAATACTAAAAATATAACGATTGTAATTAAACCTTTTATGCCATGCCAAATGAGCATAGCTGTCTTAGGTTGGAATAATTGAAAAAACGAACCAAAGACTATAGTAAAAAAAGGATGGTAGACATTAATATTTGCATAGGTATATGTTGGTTGATCTTTTAATTCTCCGGTTAACGAACCTCCTCGAAGATATGCATATGCACCATTTGGAACACAAAAAAAGTCAATTCCTTGCCACTCGTGGACATTACCCCATGGGAAAAAATAATCATATGTTTTTGTAGAAATTGCAGAGATATAAAAACTAACATGCAATAAGATAACAAAAGCTAATAGTAATGCCCGATATGAAATTTTCATTTATTTTTTCGTATTTTTAAATATTATTATACGGGGATGGTCATAGACCGTAAATGATTCATCGCTAAAATCATCAAGAAATGTCAAAGGAATACCTAGATACTGGAGAGATGGATAAGACATAATATCTTGAATTTTCATGTACTGTGTTTTGCCCGCAAACAAATCATTATAAAACGCGCTCATGCGGGGATATTTATCTGGGACAGTTTGAATACTGCCCCACGCTCTGTTAGATGAAAGAATGTAATAGTCAGCTCTATTCAATTGTCTCTCTAGTTCCTGCCATTTTGAAGGGGTATCTTGATCGAAAACATGAAGTTCTTCTATCGTAAATTGTTTAGTTTGATTTGGTATTGATAAAGGGAGGGCGTCATCCCAGTATTCACTCAGGATTATACTGTTCGTAGGTAGATTGTTATAGATCCATTCAGATGCGGTAACTCGAGAATGAGGATGTAAATAAATTGAAAAAAATGATAATGGCCATAACAAGACAAAAAACAGTAGAATAGTACGAAATAAATTTCTCTTATTTTGTGTAAACCAAGAAAATCCTATTCCAGCAAAAACAGCAAAAAACGGATAAAGAATAATAAAATATCTCATATTTTTCGTAAATCGTGTGGATTGATATAAAAAGAATCCGCTTACCCAAAACAAAATAATAAGAAAGATGAAAGGTTTTTTCTTAAAAAGAGATCTAACACCAATTATTACGAACAAAAAGTATGGTAGACCTAGACCAAAGAAAATAATATTCATCAATGCAAATATAATTGGCGGTTTATTAATCCATTGGATAGAGGGCGGAAACCATGTATCATATCCTTCCCAAGATTGTAGCAATTGTAAGTTTTCAAAAAACTTAGGATGTATTAATGGATTAAAAAAACTGTTAGAGGCAAATATATATGGATCTGCCATGCGAAGCGTAAAATAAGTTGTTAAACCAAATGTAGAAAACACTGCAAATGCATAAAAAAATAGATGTAACGTTCTTTTATTTTTAACTGAGATATTATACATATATATTCCATATACTATGACCAATCCTAATAATGGTGCAGCGTATAAAGCGGTTATCTTTGCTGAAAACGCTAAACCATAGAAAATACCACTTAGGAAAAGTGAGGCAAAGGATCTTGTATAAAGGAATTTCAGTATGAAATAGAATGAAATTATGACAAACGTATTTAGAAAGGTATCACTCGCGTAAAAATGAGATAACTGGATTGGCAGAACAGCAATCGTATAGAAAAACATTGCATAGAACTTAACGCTTTTAGCCAGATGTTCTTTTTCTTCAAATAGTTTTACGGTCTTGTACACCATAAAGATTGCTAAAAGATCAAAAGTGGCAGATAAAAAACGCCCAAGTATTGTAAACGAACTATATGTATCTGCATGTAGCCAGAACGCAAGTAATTTTCCAATTGTGAGTGGTAACATGCCATAAACAAAAAAATCATACCCATTATTTGCAGGATTAAGTGGTGAGGTTTCAGTTGTAAGATATGTTATAAGAGAATGAGGTAATTGAATTTTATTTACAACCATCGTTAAAAATCTTTCATCTGGATGGAGATGATGCCCTTGGTCCCAGTCCAAATTGAAATACCGCAGAAAACAAGCAAGAATAAGAATAGAAAAAAAAAGTATTTTTTCAACAATTCTTTTTTGAAATAAAATCTTTTGAAATTTATTTTCCATAGATACTTCTAGATTATCAGCTCATCTCTGTTGGGACAACTGTTTATAGCTTTTGAAAAATATATATAGTAGGTCTATCGAAGACAAATGCAGTCTGTTCATATAAAGAAAGAGGATCGCCAAAATAAGTGATCCGACAAAAAATATCGCATGGTGTTTTATATACTAAATAGTAGTGTGCTTTATCAGATAAAAGTGAATGGTAAAAGTTGTAACCTTTAGTAAAGCGTTTGGGATTATGTAAACGGGACTGCATTATTCGTTCACTTGGGAGAAGTATATAGGTCGATCGTTCTAAAGCTTCTGATACAGAAAGTCCTTCACACGGTAAAGCTTCATGTTCTAAATCATAAAAATTACAAAAAATTTTCTTTGAAAAAACGTTTGTAAAAACAATACTACCAGGATCAAACGTTTCACTTATCGCAGTTTGATTTGCTGTTGTATTTTGTTGAAGCCACTCAGCAGCTTTTATTCTTGTATCTCCCTGAAAGTAAACAGTTAGAAAATATGCTGTGGCATACAGAAGAGACACACTGATAATCAGGCTGCTTGTAAACTGTATATATGGAAGAAATCTTGTTTTATGCGCACGTTCTATGATGTCACTGAGAATAGTACTAATGATCAGATATATAAATGGAAGCGTTGGTAGCATATAGCGGGTCCATTTAACAAATAAAAAAGCTTGTGGTAGAAAAAGAAGAAAAAACATGCAAAGAATTAAAAGATACGAAACTTTCTTTTCGAATTTCATCTTTATAAAAAAGAAAGTAAAGCAAGGGAAAAATAAAATAGTTGTAAGAGGGTTTAGCAGAAATGGGTAAATATGTTCAAATTGGTAAATTACTGGAGTGCTATCAAAAAATGATTGTGTATAAAAAACAGGCAATGAACCAGTTGCAACATTCGTTTCGTAGGTTAGACTATCTTTGAAAGCTTTTGTATCAAGTAAGGAAAAAGGATTTGTAATAAGAAACATAATACTTGCTAGCATTAATACAGATAGTGAAGAAACAATAAATAAAAGAAGAGTTTTTAATATATTCCTTTTTTCATGATAGTAAGAAATTTCTTTTATACAACCATAGAGTATCGCAATGATAGGAAGAGGAATGATGGCAAGACTTGATACTTTTATACCCATAAGAATTCCTAAGCCAACCCCCATTAAAAGAACATCTGGAATTTTATTTTCCTCGCTTACTTTTATTGCGTACCAGGTTAAGATAACGCTAAAAAATGTCAACCACATTTCAAAGGTTGCGAAATGAGCGAATTGTATAAAGCCTATACTTGTAAATGTAAAAAAAGCGGCTAAAATACCAGCTTTTTTTGAGTGGATTTTCTTCGCTATTATATAGAGCAACGGTATTAATAAAATTGAAAAAAGAGCAGAAATACTTCTCGCAATTATAATTGCATTTTCGAATGATACAGCATTTATACTGTTCCAAATCGACGGTTCATTCCAATGTCCAGCAATAAGAGGTAGGACAGGGCAGAGAGAACCGGTTACACAGGTGTTAATTACATTAACGAATACCCCGAGAAAATAGATCGTATAAATAGGAACCGATCCGTACGCAAAAAAGTTTGGGTTCATTTGATCTGGAAATCTCAATTGTGTTATTGATCCCATGATATTTCTTTCATCAGGATGAAAATAATATGGTGCTCCCCAATTCAGATTATAAAAACGAAAAAAGCCTCCAAGAAGTGTAAAAACGAGAATCAGAAAAAAAGAACTTTTTTTAAGATAATGAATAAACGCTTTCATGTGAGAATAGTAATGGTCAGGTTTTAGTAATAAGATGAGCAACTTTTTGTCCTAGTTCTACGGCATAATTTGTTCCTCTATCCCATGGGTATACCTGTTCTATATTTGCAAGGAATACTTGAGATAACGGTGTTTTCATTGGAGGAAGCATTTTTGAATAGTTCTCAGGAATAACAGGTTGAGCAAAAGGAGCCTTAAACAATTTCATACCTATAATTGTTTTTTTATAGGTTGGATTTATTCTTTTTAAGAATTTGTCGAAATGATCAAGCATTTGTTGCTCAGTCATAGAGAAATACGAGTGGTCTTGAGGAACATAGTTGCCGAGATAGAGCAAGTGTTCATTATTATAAAATGTTTTATCCATAAAATTTGTATGCTCGACAATTGCCATTACCGGTGAAGTAGTATCAGCGACACTTAACCAGTATGTATTATCTGCAAAAAAAGGTTGTTTTAATCGAAGGATAAGATTTGTCGCACCCAAACCTTTTAATTTCGCAAGAGAATTCTTATATGCATCAGGAAGTTGGGGAGTTGTTTTAAGAAACAGAAAAGAAGGCAAGGTTACAATCACTTTATCAAATGAAACAGTAGCTATATTCCCTGATATGTTTTTTATTTTTACTGTAGTCTTTTTATTTTGAAGTAATTCAATTAGTTCGGTATTGAACTGTACCCTTCCACCATTTTTTTCTATACCTGTTACGAGATGATTGGCAAAGGCTAAAAAACCTCCTTCTGGATAAGCAAGAGATTGTGTTCGCTTAGCAATTCTGGCCCAAAACCAAGCTAGTGAGACATCAGTAGCATAGCTACCAAATTTATTTATAAACAATGGTTCCCACAGCATTTTATATGCTTTTCCCCCCATGAAAAATGGAAGTACTTTGTGTGCATTATATTTTTCAAGTGGTTGCCAGAAAGGATTAAAACGAAGTAATCCAAGTGTTGCTAAATTTCTTATCCTATCAATAAAAGGCAGAGGAGGAAATCTTAAGGCCGCTGGTATTGAGTCGAACTCATAAATATTACCATTTACATACCAGTTTGTATGAGGTCTTTTAATATAGACTGTATGATTAATTTCCTTTGCTAAATTAAGAATAAATTTGTCATTCGTAAACCAGTGGTGATAGTGTTTTTCAAGTGACCATTCCCACTCTTTTTCTTTATACCCTATGGCTAATCCGCCTGGTTGTGGATCTTTTTCAAAAATAGTAACTATATGGCCTTGTTTTGTAAGTGTATATCCTGCAGAAAGACCTGTGAATCCTGCACCTATAATACCTATGTTCATTGTAGTAAGTTTCAAAGTTACAAAGATCCAAAGTTGCAGAGTAATAAGAGAAAAGTGTATTTATTGACCTCTGAAACTATGTCAAGTACCGTCCGGTGTCCTGACTATGCATCTGTGCAACTATTTATTATACATGGGTAAGAAAAAATACCATAATGCCAACAACAATAGCAAATAACGCGAATCCGAAAGTTACTGCGACAGTTCCACTTCCTGGTGGTGTGACACTTGGTAATGGAGTAGTAGGCGGAATCGTGACGGTGATTACAGCTATTGGAGTCGGGCTAGGAAGAAGGCTCGGTGTAATAGTCGGAGTTAGAACAGGAGATAGGGTGGGACCACCGGTAGGAACAGTTGGTTGGACTGTCACTGTCGGTTGTATGGTTGGGGAGATAGATGGTTTTACAGTTGGGGTAAGTGTTGGTGAAACGGCTGGAGATGGTGCAAAAAACTGGCTACCTATTGCATGGATTGCAAATGTTTGTGATGAAGTTACTAACATGCCTGAATCATCTTTAGTACTGACAATAATTGTATGATTTCCAGGTTCCATAGGAAGTTTCGGACGGTAATACCAACTCCCTGTTGCGTTTGCTCTTACCGTAGATTTTATAGGTGAAGTATCAAAACTTATATCTATAGTTTTTGAAGGAAGCGCAGTCCCACTAAATTCTGGTTGTAGATCATCAAATGCCTGATTTTCTGTGGGAATAAGTATCTGGGGAGTTTTACTGAGAATTTTATTTGTTGAATATTCAGGAAAAAGATTCGCAGTATCAGTAGTATTATGTCCTTCATCGGGTGCTGTATCATAGGTAAAATCATAATTTTTTGATAACGTAATCGTAGGGACAACTCCTGCATTTTTTACGAGAACATTTACTGATGTTTCATGGTCACTATTCACTACACGAAGCTGTAGTTCTTCAGATTCAGGAAGATCAGCATATCCATCAAAAGTACTTGTTCGTAAAAGAGATCGCTCAATAGAAAATGAACCATCTAGTTCAGTTAATTTCGCTAATTGTTGTGATGTGTTTGAAATTACATATACGATAGTTTCTGTAGGATATGTACCATCAGGTAAAATAACATGCCCAGTAATCTTTTTCGATTCTTTTGGTATCGTCGTTAGTACTGATCCAGTAGTTACTGTATAGGGTTGACCGTCTTTTTTAAATACCATATTTCCGGCTAAAATAGTAAATGAATACTCAGTATTCGTACGGAGATTATTTACCGTAAAGAAATGAGCCTTATGTGCTGCAGGTTTGCTCTGGGTCGTATCTCGTATATCGAAAGCTATGTCTTTTAAATCGTTTTTCTCTCCGTACGAAATCGTGCTTGGCGTCGCTTCTGTAGTTATAAATGATACGGTAAAAGAAGAATCAGTAACATTACTTATTTGAATATCGCGAGGTGAATAATTCGGATTTGCTTTAATTCGGACAAATGAATTATTCTCGACAAACCATGAAATGAGAGGGATAAGAAGTAACAGACCCAGAAAGCCGATATAAGATGGTATTTTTTTATTTAAGAGTGTTCGTTTCACAGTTGACCTCCTGCTGATTCGCTAGTTGGCTGTAATATTGTATTTGGTGTTTGAGTTGGTAATAATTGCTCATTAGAAATAAACGGTGTGGGTAACGCATCAAAGGTTACAGTACTAGCTGAATCGCTTGCTGAATATTCAGGAATAACTGGGATGCGGTTTTCTATGATAGAGATGCTTTCTTTATCAAATGAGCCTTTGATAGGTGAAATTTGCAATTGTAACGTATCACTGACTGTACTGGTTACATAAATGCCATACACTGTTAATCCAATCCATAACGTAACGATAACGAAGAGTGAAAAAGATAGTAACGTAACGTCTTTTTGTATTGTGTATTTTCTTTTTTTCATGGTAAGTAATATGCACTTCCTCGGATTGTTAGGCGTTGTTTTTGCTCATTGGTAAAATTTAAGGATTCTATGGTTACAGCTCGATCCATCGTAGATAAAAGCTTCGTAAATTGTAAAAGACTGTCCAGCGATCCTTCTGCTGTAAGAGTAAAGATAAATTGTGTCCCTACAGGTTGAAGAGTGTTTTTTTGCTTTGTTAAATCTACCTGATAAGACTGCAAATTTGTAATCGCTACACCAGTATCTTTTGCGACAGACTGTACTTGGGCAAGTAATTTTGGTACGTGGGGTGTATCGGGAACGACAGCATGTACGGCAGATAATCCTGATGCCATTGATTCATATTGGCTGTTTAGAGAAGATAAGTTATTAAGTTTAGATTTCAAAGCGTTATTAACAAATTCGCTATCTTCAAGTTTTTTATTTAACTCAGCTATCGTATTTAATGTCGGGCTAATTGCAAAAATTCCTAAAAATGATAATGAAAGAAATGTAAGGATAAGCATGATATATCGCTGTGTTTTTTCTTCCTTTATTCTCGGGTATGCACGGACAAGTGCCATGTACCGTTCTTTTGTAAAATCTTTAATAAATGTTTTTCGAAATAGTGCCATAATTATTCTTTATCTTGTCGTAATTTTGCTGTATAAGATACAACTATTACTGCACTTGATGTTTTATTTTCTATTTTCTCGACGTTTACCGAGAGTATGTCAGGATGCTGCTTTAATTTATTAGTAAATTCTGAAAGTGGTTGCAATGATCGTACTTGAAGTGTCACAGCCATGCTAGATGGGGATAAAGAGAAATTCATGATAGAGATATCTTTATTCGTTTCATGCATTATTTCTTCAAATAAAGCGACAGTTCTTGCATTCTTATCATCCGCTGTTTTATTTAGTTTCAGTTTTTCATGAATTCGTCTATAGGTTTCTTCACGACCCTGCATATATCCTACAAAGGCCTGATTTTTTTTGATTTCATCATGAAGGTCAACCAATTTTCTATCTAATGTGAACCGGCTAGCGAAGACATAAAGAGCGATAGCTTCCGTAAGGATAACGAGTAATCGACCAATGTAGATTGCCCAGTCAAGTACTGTGTCAGAGATTTTTTTTTCTTTGTCATCAAGCAAATTAATGGACAGGTGTTCGCTTGCCATAGCAGATAATCCGCCGACTGGCGGACTAATTCCAGTCTATGTGTTTTTCGAGTGTTTGTCAAAGCTGAAATAGGTTTAGAGAGATCTTTTTTTCTTTACCAATTTATGGTATACTCTAAAACATCTCAAATCTCAAAGCGCAAATCTCAAAACTACATCTTAAATCTCAAAGATAATAATTTTTAGTTGTAGATTTGACATTTGAGTTTTAAGCTTTGAGTTTTTTAATTATGGCAGATATTGGAAAAACACGAATGTATCCTCTCGATAAAATCCGAAATATCGGAATTATCGCGCATATTGATGCAGGAAAAACCACGACAACAGAGCGTATCTTGTTTTATACTGGCCGAACCTACAAAATCGGAGATATTGACGAAGGGAATACCCAAATGGACTGGATGGAACAGGAGAGAGAGCGTGGTATCACTATTGTTTCTGCAGCCACTACCACATTTTGGAAGGATCATCGTATTAATATCATCGATACTCCTGGTCACGTAGACTTTACTGCAGAAGTCGAGCGCTCGCTTCGTGTACTCGATGGAGGTATCACTGTTCTTGATGCAGAAGAAGGAGTCCAATCCCAGTCAGAAACCGTCTGGCGACAAGCTGATAAATATAAAGTTCCTCGTATTTGTTTCGTAAATAAAATGGATAAACTTGGCGCGAATTTTCTTCAGACAGTAGGAAGTATTGAAAAACGTCTTGGTGCAAATCCAGCAATCATGGTCCTTCCTATCGGTGCAGAGAGTTCATACGTTGGAAATGTCGATCTTTTAACACGAAAAGTTATTATTTGGAGATCTGAGGAATTAGGTGCAAAATTTGATGTTACGGATGATATTCCAGAAGAAATGAAAGCTCAGGTAGAGGAATATCGAAATAAGTTAATTGAAAAAATTTCAGAGACAGATGATACACTTCTCGAAAAATATCTTGCTGGCGAGGAACCAAGTGTTGAAGAATTGAAAAAAGCTTTACGTGCTGCAGTTATCGCCTATAAACTCGTACCAATCTATGCTGGAACAAGTCTTCGAAATAAAGGAGTACAGCCACTTCTCGATGCAGTAATTGACTATCTTCCTTCCCCAGTCGATTTAAGTGAGGTTAAAGGCAAAAATCCACATACAGGAGCAGAAGAAGTTCGTAAACTTATTCCTGAAGAAGCTTATGCAGGTTTGGCATTTAAAATCCAAAACGATCCACATGTTGGTAAACTGACATACTTCCGTGTGTATTCAGGTGTTATCCAATCAGGTTCATATATATATAACAGCTCAAAAAATATACGTGAACGTGTAGGTAGATTACTTTTAATGCATGCTAATGAACGTGAAGAAATAAAAGAAGCATATGCAGGAGAAATTGTGGCGATTGTTGGTTTGAAAGATACCATTACAGGAGATACGCTTTGTGATGAAGCAAAACCGATCATTCTTGAACAGATTTCCTTCCCAGATCCTGTCATTTCTTTAGCAATCGAACCTCAGACGAAATCAGATCAGGAAAAACTCGGTTTGGCATTAAAGCGCCTTATGGAAGAAGACCCAACATTTAGAGTTAAGACAAATCATGAAACAGGGCAGACAATAATTTCAGGTATCGGAGAATTACAACTAGAAATTATGGTAGACAGAATGAAAAGAGAATTTAATGTTTTAGCAAATGTGGGCGCACCTCAGGTTGCGTATAAAGAAACATTTGCTACATCTGCAGAAGCAGAAGGTAAATATATTCGCCAATCTGGAGGTCGTGGACAATATGGTCATTGTTTCCTTCGTGTTGAACCAAAACCTCGCGGAGAAGGTTTCGAGTTTGTCGATGCTATTAAAGGTGGAGCTATTCCGGCAGAATTTGTAAAGGCAGTACAAAAAGGAGTTACAGAAATGCTTGATAATGGTGTTATGCTCGGCTATCCGTTAGTTGATATTAAAGTAACGTGTTATGATGGTTCGTATCATGATGTTGATTCATCCGAACAGGCATTTAAGATAGCTGCATCGCAAGCAATGCAAGCAGCAGCGAAAAAGGCGCAAATGGCTCTTCTCGAACCTATTATGAAGGTAGAAGTTACAACTCCTTCAGAGTTTATGGGAGATGTCATCGGAGATCTTTCAGCAAAACGCGCACAGATAATGGGTACAGAAGAACATGGAAATGCGACAATTATTCTTGGGATGGTTCCTCTTGCTGAACTATCGGGATATGCTACTCAGCTTCGATCTATGTCCCAAGGCCGTGCTTCTTACTACATGGAACCATCTCATTATGAGGAAGTTCCAAATAACATTGTCCAAGCAATGTTAGCAAAGTCAACCTTCACCGGCCGCATCGCAGCGTAAACTTTTCTTCGTTTTTCATTTAGAAGAAATTATTTTATACTAGCCAGTACATACATGAAAAAAACTTCGCGAAAATCACTCAAAAAATACTTATCTTTCTTTCATGAAGTTGAGCCGCTCAAAAAGCTTTTAAGACACTCCTGGCTCTCTAATGGAAGACAAGAAAGTGTAGCAGAACATACGTGGCGTTCAAGCTTGATGGCATTAGTTCTTTACTCGGAAATAGGTGAAAAGATTGATATAGGAAAAGTTTTGAAAATGCTGACTATTCATGATTTAGCTGAAATTTATGCAGGAGATCATCACGCATTTGATGGAGTATTAGAAAATAAATATGAATTGGAAAAAGAAGCTTTAAAGAAACTATTAAGGGATTTACCGATGCATAAAAGAAAAGAACTTACAGAAATATGGGAGGAATTTGAAAAAAAGAAGACCCTAGAATCGAAATTTGCTCAAGCTATTGAGAAAATAGAAACCCTTATACAGCATAATGATGCAAGTTTATCAACGTGGAATGAAAAAGAAAAAGCATTTAACCTTATTTACGCACTTGATAAATGCGAATTTAATCCGGTAATAAAAAAGTTAAGAAAAATGGTTCAGCAAGAAACAGAGGAAAAACTTCAAAAAGGTTAGAAATAATTTATTAACTTTGGGTTGTTGGTGTCATTATAAGATTGTATACTACCTTCACTATGTCAAATAGGCAATTTCTCTTTTTTATTTTCGGGCTCATTATTGTTGCTGGCTTATTGCTAGCTACTTTTCGTCCTGAAGTATTTGACAGATATATAGCACGTTTTCTTCCAGGAGCAAAACCAGAAGTCTTTATTATTAAAGGCATTGGTGTGATTGGTGATAGCTTATCTGATGAATACCAAGCAGATGATGCTCGTGGATATGAATATGCTCCTACGACATTAAATTGGGTCGAGCAGCTTGTAAAAAGCAGAAAATTGAACTTCGGCGTTTGGAATCAATGGGGAGATGTTAGAAGGACTGGGTTTCAATTTAATTGGTCTCGAAGTGGATCGACAACAAAAGATGCGATTAATAATAATCAACATACTGGGCTAGCACAATATATCTCAGAAGGAAAAGTGAATGTAGTAATTGTTTATATTGGAGGTAATGATTTCTCTCCTTTTAATACTACAGATGGATATCTACCTATCTATAACGAGACATTATCTGATTCTGCAGTAGAAGAGAAAATAAAGAACGTTGTTAAAAATATCGAAACGATTCTTGACGACATAAAAAAAACAAAGCAAAAAGATCTAAAAATTATGTTAATGACTATTCCTGATTGGAATTTGAGTCCTGTTATCCAGCTGGCAAATAGGAATGATGAGGGAAGAGAACGTGTCTCAAAAGCAATAAAAGAGACAAACGAGTACATACTAAAAATTGCCTCACAAAGAAATATTGCCCTTGTAGATGTGAATGTATTCTATAAAAAGTTACTATCTGAAGCATTGTTAGGAAGTATAAAAGTGGGATCTGAAAATATATCGTTATATATTCCTGGAGATGATCCAAAGCGAGCTTTTTTGAGCGATACGATTCATCCAGGTACAGTATTAAATGGGCTTTTTGCAAATTTTCTACTTAAAAAAATGAATCAAGATTTTCATACAAACATACCCCCTCTAACAGACGATGAGATACTAAAAAATGCTGGATTAAAAGTTTAGATAAACGAAGGAGGTGAACTATGGATAAAAAGGAAGTACAGGTGAATATAAATGTTGATACTACACCTATTCTCTATACAGATAATATATTTATGACAACAAGCGAAGATGGAGTAGTATTGGATGTTTGTCAGAAAATAGGTCCATCGAATCAGCTTCGAATTGTCTCTAGAATAGGTATGAGCAGAAATCATGCTAAACGTTTTCTAAAAGAGATGGGAAGCTTACTAGCTTTGACAGAGGGACAAGGTCAAACAGGAAAAGCAGGCTAATCTATTGTATAATACGCTTCATGAAACCGATAGTATGTATTTTTGCACATCCTGATGATGAAGCATTTGGTCCGAGTGGGACTATAGCGTTATTGGCAGAGAAACACGATGTGTATCTTATTTGTGTAACTGATGGAAGCGCAGGTAAATGTAGTCCTGAAGAAAAGCATCTCCTTTCTGAGATAAGGAAAAAGGAATTAATGAGTTCAGCTCGACAGCTTGGTGTAAAAGATGTACTTTTCTTAGGCTATAAAGACGGGACATTATCAAATAATCTTTATCATGATATTGCAGAAAAGATTAGTCAGATATTGATAAAGATTAAGCCTCAGACACTAGTAACTTTTGAACATAGAGGTATCTCTGGGCATCTTGATCATATTGCAGTTTCAATGATTTGTTCATACGTTTTCGAGCAGTTACCGTTCTTAAAGAAAATTATGTATTATTGTCTTACAGCAGAAAGCAGAGCTTTGGAGGAACCCTATTTTATTTATTTCCCTGCAGGATATACAGAGGGCGAGATTGATGAAACATATGATGTATCTTGTGTGTGGGAGAAAAAACTTGCTTGTATGCGAGAGCATATATCCCAAAAACATGATGCCGACCGTGTTATTCGTAAGCTTGAAAAGCTACCGAAAACAGAACACTTTTACGTAGTTAAAAAATAGTTATGGAACAACAAATTAAAAAAGGGGAAAAATGTCCAACATGCCAACGATATTATGACCGTCATGCAGTTGTAGATGCATTGATTGTTCATGACGGGAAAGTGCTTCTTGAACTACGAAATCATGAACCTGATAAAGGGAAATGGGCATTTATGGGAGGATATGTAGATTGGGATGAATCTACAGAACAGGCTATAATGAGAGAAGTTAAAGAGGAAATTGGTATTGAAACGGAAGTGATTGGG
This sequence comes from Candidatus Levyibacteriota bacterium, assembly GCA_041906785.1. Lineage (GTDB taxonomy): Bacteria > Patescibacteriota > Microgenomatia > Levybacterales > UBA12049 > CAYMDS01. The sequence goes on along the minus strand of JAYRIM010000023.1, from coordinate 167,287 downwards.
CTTTTTGGTGTCTACTCTGATCCAGATAGAGATCATGATCGAAATATTCAAAATGTAGCGATAGTCTATCTCATAAAACCCTTGTCTTATATGTTTGTGTTGAATCCTGTAGAAGTGAAAGAAGTTCGGTGGTTTTCACTAGATAATTTACCAGACAATATTGCTTTTGACCATAGGAGGATTATTGAAGATTATAAAAAATTACCTCATTCATGAAATATAATAAACTTGTCCGTGACGGTATTGTGAAATCATTGCAAGAAAAGGTAAAACTCTAAAAACACATATTGCTGATGAAAGAGAATACATAAAAAAGCTAGATGAGAAATTGTTTGAAGAAGTTATATAATCTATTTTGATTCCCCAACGATACCGGTTATAATACCTCCATGAGAAAAGCAATTGTCTTCTCATTTTTATTGATCGTCTTTGCTTTCTTAATGCGAAATACTTTTTTAACTGAAAAAAAGCAGCAATGGAATAAAGGTAATGTTCAACCAACTGTTACATTAGAACATATTGATATAAAAGAACAAACATCTATCTTTATACCCTATTGGAATATCCCTAAAGATGTTACAGATATATCTATGTATGATACGTATATTTACTTTGGTATAACCCCAACGGTAGAACATATTAATAAAAAAGATGCAGGGTATCTCCGACTCGAACAGTTTAAAAATGCATTTAGTGGAAAGCAAACATACCTAACTGTACGCATGCTTGATTCCCAAGATAATTTCAAAATTTTAAAAGATCATAAAAAACAAGCAACCATTATTTCAGAAGTATTACAGGTAGTGAAAGAATATAATTTTGAAGGGGTTATTCTCGATCTTGAACTCTCGGCACTTCCATTTGAGTCACTTATTAAACAGATAAATTCTTTTACTAAAGATTTTTCAGCAGCTTCGAAAAAAGAAAAAATTTCTTTTTCGATGACACTCTATGGCGATACCTATTATCGAGTTCGACCATTTGAATTACAAACATTAGGGAAATATGTCGATCAAATTTTTATTATGGCATATGACCTACATAAGGCAGGTGGAAATCCCGGACCGAATTTTCCTCTTTCTGGTAATAAAGAATATGGATATGATTATTCATTACTAATCGATAAACTTTTAGAGGATGTTCGTGCAGAAAATATTACCATTGTCTTTGGGTTATTTGGTTATGATTGGGAAGTGGATGGAAAGAATATTTCTCAAAAAATTGGCAAACCACTTAGCTTTAATGAAATTCAGACAACAATTATCGCTTTCTGTAAGAAACTCTCATGTAATATATATAGGGATCCTTTATCAAAAGAGACTAGAATTGATTATATCGAAAGCGGAACGAAGCATAGAGTATGGTTTGAGGATACAGAGTCTGTTTCTACAAAGCGTGATTATCTAAAAAAAAGAGGCATAAACAATTTCAGCTATTGGGCATATTCATACTTCTGATTCGTTTCGTGTTTGTTGCAAATATACCTGATCCGCGTTAATCTTAAGATATGGTATTTCATGGGCGAACAACAAAAGATTTTCTTACTAATGCAATCGTGCTAGTAGTTGGTTTGTTTGTCCTACTATTTCTTTATTTTGATACAAAAAACTCATTACGTACGATTCAAGCCCCGAGATTTCAGGAAATGATGCGAACATATGAATCAAAAGATATGCATATAAAAATTAATGTCAGTAATGTTTTCCAAATTTTAGAAGATGAAAATTCTTTAACATTACATCACCAGAATGGAGATATATTTATCAAGCGAAGGCAGATAAATGCCGAAAGTATTGACGAATTTATGCAAGAAATGACTGATGAAAATCTTTTCTCTTTAACTAAAAAAAATAGACTCACGATCAACGGATTTTCTGCTGTAAAAGGACAAATGGGTAATGAGCAATATTACTTTATTTACACAGATAATGGATATGTGTATTCCTTTTCTACCTCTTCAGATTTACTCTTAGAGAGTCTAAATGAAATCGCCCAATCTTTTCACTACCTTCCATAAAGGTCTGTTATAATCTACCCATGCAAACTATCATCCCACCGAGGTTAAAAAAAGGCGATAAAGTCGGTATTATCTCCCCTTCTCAATCTATACAAAATCGGATGGAAAAATTTGAAAAAGCTAAAACCTCTTTTTCCCAGAGAACTGGCCTTGAGTTAATTCTTGGTTCTCATACATTAGGAAGATATTACTATTCCTCAGGAACTGTTCAAGAGAGACTATCTGATTTCCATCAATTTCTTAAAGATCCTTCAATAAAAGGTATACTTTTTTCAGTCGGAGGCAACACAGCGATTGACTTAATCGATAAGCTAGATTATGAGCTTATAAGAAAAAATCCGAAAATAATTTCTGGTATTTCAGACGCCACTACTATTCTTAACCCTATCTTTGTTAAAACTGGTTTGATAACATTCCTAGGACTTGAATTTACTATGTTCGGGTGGTTGCCTATGGATTATACGTATGAACAGATAGAGAAAACATGGTTTGAAGGAACTTTGAAAGAAGTTACCTTAAATCCCAAATGGAAAAATTATGATGATTTGCCCACAACATATAATGGTTGGCAAACTATTAGACCAGGAACTGCTAAGGGAAGGATTATCGGGGGAAATTTAGGTAGTATTACCTATCTATCTGGAACAGATTATTATCCATCATTGGATCAAAATATTTTCGTATTTGAAGGATATAGAATGCATAAAAAAGCAATACATCATAGATTAATAAGTATGAGATTACGAGGAGAGTTTAAGAGACTTTCGGGTATTATTGTAGGATATTGTTTAGGAAGCGACGATCCAACACAGCCCGGAGATGAGAGATCTTTGAAAGATATGTTGCTTGAAGTTACAGAAGGCTATGATTTTCCAATCATGCAAGTTGGAGAGATTGGTCACCGAGTCGAAAACATTTTGCTTCCGATTGGTGCTATAGCAACTATGGATGCGATAAACTTAAAATTTACAATCGATGAACCAGTTGTTAGATAATCTTCTCTATCTCCAAACTAGACTCGGGAATAGATCTGTGAACTATTGCCGTTTTTTTCATAAATCCCGTATAATACATAGGTTTTGCTTATGTTAGTTGAAATTGAACGAAATACGACAAAAAGAAGATTTGAAGGAAAAAGTACTTCGCAAATTGCAGCGGCTATTTTTGCTGAGGCAAGTATACAATGTCCTGCTTCTGTTACAGCTCAGGCCGCTTACATTGCAAGAGAATGTAAATATGTTGGAAATAATCCGATGGATTTGTATACAGCGATTTCCGACGACGATAGACAATTGAAAAAGTTAAGTAAAGCAGCGAACGCTGCTCATATGGCAAGGGATAGATGGGATATACCTCAAGTAGACGAAGGCGATGCACGGGCGATACTTTTATCTGATTTTAAACGTGCCCAAGAATATATGATTTTAGATAATGGGCAATTAACAGCAATATGTACGACTCTCTATAAGACAAACATTATTCCCGGGTTAGGTGAAGAAGAAGGAGAAAAAAGAGAAAAAAGGTTGCATGCTACAGCACAACATTGGTTATATAGTCGAAGACCACGTACAGGTAATTTCCTTACAAAAATTTTTGATTCTGCAACAATTTCTGATCTAACTATTCAAACACACTTATGGGCGAAGCAGTAGTATTTTTATTTATTAAACAAAAAAAGGTACTTCTCGAATTCCGGCCATTTGGCCAGAAAGAAGAGATGCATATTCCTGGTGGAGGTATAGAGCATTTTGATAAAGCTGTTGATGAAAAATATGCGCAAATAGCCATGAAACGAGAAGTGGAAGAAGAACTGGGTAATCAAATAAATATACTTGAATACCACTATGCAGGTAACACAATCCGTTCAGAAACAGGATCGCGATACTTTACATTTCTTATTACGAAATGGGATGGAGAAGTTCCTTCTCATATAAAAGAAGAAGGTGAGCCTGATTCACGACTTGAGTGGATAGATATTGATCAGGCGATTAAACTTGCAAATACAGATGTCAGAACCTTTGCATTACTAAAAGCGAAAGAGTATATTGAAAAAAATAAGAAGCTGTGAATAGAAACATTAAAGCTATTATTTCGGATTGGGATGATACAAAAGTAGCTACATTCTCTTCTGTTTTCGACTTTTATAAATCTTTTTCTGCGTCTGAAAACTTGGAGGCTCCAACTATGAATACTATACGTTTATATTGGGGGAAAACCATGTCACAGCTACTCCAGGGACTTTGGCCAACTTTAGAACTACCTGTTCTTGAAGAAAAGTTTTGGGGATATGTTAAAAAAGTAGATTTTGCTATAAAACCTTTTCCCTATACTGAAAGAACGATACGTAGATTAAAAAAGAATGGGTATATTCTCGGTGTTATAAGTACAGGTCCAAAAAAAGGCATGCACGATACATTGAGAAAATATTTTCAACTTCCTGAAGACACATATACCTTCTTTTTTAGCGGTGACGATACACCATTTCATAAACCAGATCCGAGAGTCTTCGATAAGGCTTTAGAAATCTTGCAACAAATGAAAATTGTAAAGGAGGACGTTCTCTATGTAGGTGATAGCCTTATAGATTACGCCGCCGCAAAAAACAGGGGTATTTTATTTTATGCTGTTACCTCAGGATTCACAACAAAAGAGCAATTTATTCAGAATGGTCTAGAAGAAAAATATATTCTTAATAACTTTGGTGAATTACCAGATAGGGTATAATAAACTGCATATTGCAAGGCTGTTACGAGTGTAGTACAATACTTATATATTGTGTTATTCAGAAGATTATTACACGACTCTTAATTATTTATTGAAGAAATATTACAAGGGTATTGACGAATAAAAAAAAGTAGTGTAATATACACAATATCTCATTTTAAAAAATGAGTTTTATTTTGTCTTAACAGAGACATTAATACTATGGCAGATAAATTTCAAAGAACAAAACCACACGTAAATATCGGAACCATCGGTCATGTAGACCATGGTAAAACTACAACGACAGCAGCAATTGCTACAGTTCTTGCAAAGCAGGGTCTTGCGCAGGCAAAGAAGTATGAAGATATAGATAATGCCCCAGAAGAAAAAGCACGTGGAGTCACCATTAATATTTCCCACATCGAATACGAAACAGCAAAAAGACACTATGCACACATTGACGCCCCAGGTCATGCTGATTACATTAAGAACATGATTACCGGAGCTGCGCAAATGGATGGCGCAATCCTCGTAGTCTCTGCTCCAGACGGACCAATGCCTCAAACCCGCGAACACATTCTTTTAGCATACCAAGTAGGAGTCCCAGCAATAGTAGTTTATCTTAATAAATGTGATATGGTTCAGGATGCGGAGCTTCTTGACCTCGTAGAGATGGAAGTCAGAGAATTACTTACGAAATATAAATATCCAGGTGACCAAGTACCAATAATTCGGGGTTCATCGTTAAAGGCATTAGAAGGTGATGCTGAATATGAAAAGAAAATCTTAGAATTAATGGAAGCAGTAGATAATTATATCCCTACACCAGAACGACCAGTAGATAAACCATTCTTAATGGCAATTGAAGATGTTTTTTCGATCAAAGGTCGAGGAACAGTCGTAACAGGAAGAATTGACCGTGGAATCGTAAAAGTTAACGATACAGTTGAAATTATCGGTCTTCGTCCAACAAAGAATACTGTAGTAACTGGAGTTGAAATGTTTAGAAAGCAACTCGATGAAGGTCAAGCTGGAGATAACGTCGGACTTCTTCTCCGAGGTGTTGAAAAAGATGATGTAGAACGAGGACAAGTTCTCGCAAAACCAGGTTCAATTACTCCTCATACAGAGTTTGACGCAGAAGCATATATCTTAACGAAAGAAGAAGGTGGACGTCATACGCCTTTCTTTAAAGGATACCGACCTCAATTCTATATCAGAACAACTGACGTTACCGGAGCTGTTGAGTTACCAGAAGGCGTTGAAATGGTAATTCCAGGCGACAACAGTAAGATGAAAGTAAAGCTTATCGTACCAGTTGCTCTTGAAGAGGGACAACGCTTCGCTATCCGCGAAGGTGGTAAAACTGTCGGAGCAGGTGTTATCACAAAGATTATTGCTTAATAAACATAAATAGGCCTCAGGGCCTATTTTTTAATGGAATGTGCTCTTTAACAGTTTGTTGGAATTAAAACAATATCACTATGCCGAAAGGAAAAATTAGAGTTAGATTAAAAAGTTACGATTCACGAGTTCTTGATGCTTGCTGCCAGCAGATTCTTGATACTGCGATTCGTACTGGAGCGAAAATAGTTGGACCGATACCATTGCCTACAGATCGGAGTGTTTATGCTGTTAACAGGTCTCCTTTTATAGATAAAGATGCACGCGATCACTTCGAAATTCGTGTACATAAACGATTAATTGATATTGTTTCACCAACAGACAAAACAATTGATAGCTTAACACACCTTGAGCTGCCTGCAGGAGTCGATGTAGAAATTAAAATGTAATTTCCGTAGTAGTTCGGATGTTGAGAAAGCTTATTTCTCACATACTAAGTACGACGAATAAAAAACAGTAAGATAGTTTTTGTAACACGTAAAACTTACATGTTTAAAACTTTAATGCCCAACATTTCTTTAATTAGGAGGTTGAAAACAGCCTAAATTCGGGTTCATAAGTAGTAACATTACTAGGAAGGTAGCCGAATGGGCTATCTTTTTTTATGTCATAAACTATGATTGGGGAAAGTAACTATGAACGCTATATTTGGAAGAAAAATAAAACAAACACAAGCTTTTTTAACAGACGGAACTCGCATTCCGGTTTCTGTTGTGACAGTAACAGATAATGCAGTTGTAGGCTTAAAAACACAGGAAAAGCATGGCTATACTGCAGTTGAAGTTGGGTTTGGAGTACGTAAGAAATCAGGCAAGTTACTTCAGGGAATGGCTAAAAAAGCTGGGCTACAGACTCCCCCGTATCAAATTCGTGAAGTCCGTATGGCGTCTGATGCGACTGCTCCATCTGTAGGAAATATTATTGATGTCGATACAGTTTTAAAAGCTGGAGATATCGTGAAAGTGACTGGTCTATCGAAAGGAAAAGGCTTTGCTGGTGTTGTAAAAAGGCATAATTTTCGTGGTGGACCTCGAACACATGGCCAATCAGACAGAGAGAGAGCTCCAGGTTCTATTGGGCAAACTACCACACCAGGAAGAGTATATAGAGGGAAAAGAATGGCAGGAAGAATGGGTAATGAGCAGGTTACAGTAACAAATCTAGAGATTGTTGCTGTACAGACAGCAGATGGGGTAAAGAAGGTACTAGTTAAAGGACTTATTCCGGGTGGAGTAAATACTATTGTAAGAATTGAAAAAACTGGAGAACTTCCTGAAAGAAAGTTTATACCATTATTAACCGAGGAAGAAATTGTTACAGAAAAGGTGGAAGAAACAGTTGTAGTTAGTGAACCAGTAGCAGAAGAGCCATCGGTTGAAGAAGGTAAAGAAGAAGAGACTAAAGAATCTGAAACAAACAGAGAAGAAAAAGCAGGATTAACGGAAGGAGAAAAGTAATATGGAAGAAAAAGTCAAAAGTCAAAAGTCAAAAGTCAAAAGTTTAACCGCAAAAACAAAGAAGGTGAAGGCTGAGGGAGTAGATTTGGTTGCAGATCTGAAACCTACTAAAATAGCAAAACCTATTAAAAAAACGAGTGTTTTGCATGCTGACGTTTATGATGTAGCTGGAAAAGTAGTTGATACGATTGCATTACCAGAACAAATATTCGGTGTAAAAAGTAATCCACGTTTGATTGCTCAAGCAGTTCGTGTGTATTTAGCAAATCAACGTGCAGGATCAGCGTCGACGAAATCCCGAGGTGAAGTAGAAGGTTCATCAAAGAAAATTTATCGACAAAAAGGAACTGGACGTGCTCGACATGGTGGAATCCGGGCACCAATTTTCGTTCATGGAGGAATTGCGCATGGGCCAAAGCCAAGAGATTTTAGCCTTGAAATGCCAAAAAAAATGAAAAAAGCAGCATTATACGCTGCATTAAGTGAAAAAGTAAGAAGCGGAAAAGTAAAGATCGTGAATGGTCTAGAAAATATTGAACCAAAAACAAAAGTAATGGCGACCTTATTTGCAAAAATTCAGGATCCAAAAAGCAAAAAAATATTATTTATTTTAGATACAAAGAATGATAACGTCATTCGATCAGTCAGGAATATTAATGGAGTTACATATGAATACGCTAAGCAATTGCATACATACGAAGTTATGGAACACGATGCTGTTATTTTCATGAAGAATGCTATTGAAGTACTAGGAAAGGACACAGGTAAATAATATGAAACGTATTATCCTAAAACCAGTAATAACTGAACGTTCCATGGCTTTAGCTGCTGCTGGTAAATATACATTTATCGTAGACAGATCAGCTAATAAGGATGTTATTAAACAAGCTGTAAAGGATGCATTTAATGTTGATGTAACTGGTGTTTTGACAACGTATATTAAGGGAAAAACGAAGAGAATAGGCGTTCGCCGAACAGAGAAAAAAGAAACATCCATGAAGAAAGCTGTCGTATTCGTAAAACCAGGACAGAAAATAAGTTTATTTGAACTTTCTGAATAATATGAAACAGTTAAAACACATACGAAAAAAGACAACAGGAAGAGGAGCACATGGACAAGTTGTTGTCCGCCATAAAGGTGGAGAGCATAAACGATATTATCGCGACATAGATTTTAAGCGTGATAAGGTGGGAATAGCTGGGAAAGTGGTAGCGATTGAGTATGATCCAAATCGTTCAGTCGATATAGCGCTTATTCAATATGCTGATGGTGAACGTCGTTATATTTTAGCGCCTAACACCATTACTGTTTCTCAAAGTGTCGCTGCAGGTCCAGATGTTGAATTAAAAATTGGAAATGCATTACCTATAGGTAATATTCCTGTAGGAACTGTAATTCATAATGTAGAATTACACCCTGGGCGGGGAGGACAAATGGCACGAAGTGCAGGAACAAGCGCAGTAGTCTCAGCTAGAGAAGGTGAACATGTGCATATTAAGCTGCCTTCTGGTGAACTTCGACGGGTGCCTGCAACGGGATATGCTACAATTGGACAGCTGGGCAATATCGAGTGGAAGGACGAAGTTATAGGGAAAGCTGGACGATCACGACATATGGGAATTCGTCCAACAGTACGTGGAGTTGCACAAAACCCCCGATCACATCCTCATGGAGGAGGAGAAGGTAGATCAGGTATTGGTATGACTTCACCAAAGAATTATGCAGGAAGAGTGGCTGTCGGGAAAACAAGAAGAAAGAATAAATATTCTGATAAATTTATCCTTCAAAGAAGGAAATAAGGTATAATAACGCACTATGGCACGATCAAGTAAAAAAGGACCATTTATAGACGAGAAATTGCTGAAAAAAGTAATGCAGCAAAAACAATCCGGTGATAAAACGGCTATTAAAACGTGGAGTCGAGCATGCCAGATTCCACCAGAGTTTGTCGGTCATACCTTTGCTGTACATAATGGACGAGTGTTTATTAATGTATCAGTGCAGGAAGGTATGGTCGGACGACGCCTAGGAGAGTTCTCGCCTACCAGAACGTTTAGAAGTCATGGACGTGTCGTAGCACGTGAGATTAGTAAGACATAATGAAAGGAAATATATATGCAAGCTCAAGCAATCAGTAGAAATGTTCGAATAAGTCCAAGAAAAGTTAGACTCGTAGCAGATGCAGTACGAGATCTACCATTGGAGAATGCACTCGTTTCACTTCGCTTCATGAGAAAACGAGCTGCTTCGGCTATAGCAAAAACAATGGAGAGCGCGTTAGCAAATGCACTTAATAATGCTAAGATTGAAAGATCAAAACTACAAATCGCGAATATCGAGGTAGCAGAAGGTCAGGCGTTTAAACGATTTCATCCTTCAACACGAGGGAGAATTCATCCATATAAAAAACGCAGTAGTCATATTCGAGTGATTTTAGAAGAAATGAAACAAGAAGTAAAAAAAGAGAAAACAGTAGAGGCAAAGGAGGATAAAAAAGCGCTTAGGGATTAGCATCTAGCGTTTAGTATTGATTTCTAAACGCTAATTATCTAGTCGCTAAATACTATTGAAATATGGGACAAAAAGTTAATCCACATGTATTACGATTACAAACTGTTTTTCAATGGAACAGCAGATGGTTTAATGAAAAACACTATAAAGATACAGTACTAGAAGATTTTTTACTTCGAAAGATGCTCCGTGAGAAATTGAAAAATGCTGGAGTATCACAAATCGAGCTTGAGAGATCTATTAACAGTCTGCGAATTGTGATCTATGTAGCAAGGCCTGGAATTGTTATCGGAAGAGCGGGAACAGGACTAGAAGAGTTAAAAAAGACTATTAATGCATTTTTCGTTAAAAGAAAGACGAAACATATGCCAAAACTTGATATTAGAGTCGAACCAATAAAGGAACCAAATCTAGATGCATACTTAGTAGCAAGAAATATCGCAGATCAGTTAGAAAGACGTCTACCATTTAAGAGAGTTATGAATCAAGCTGCAGAGCGTGTAATGGGTTCAGGTGCAAAAGGTGTAAGAATTTTACTATCTGGCCGCATCGCAGGAGCTGAAATTGGACGAAGGGAAAAAATACAAATCGGTACAGTTCCGTTATCAACAATTCGAGAAAATATTGATTTTGCAAGCACACCTTCTTTAACAAAAAAAGGATATATCGGTATAAAAGTTTGGATTCATAAACCAGAAGGGAAATAAAATTGAGAAATGAGAATTGAGAGTTGAGACTAAAATTCTCAATTCTCCACTCTAAAATCTCAATTCAAAATATGTTATTACCAAGAAGAGTAAAATATAGAAAACAAATGCGCGGTACGATGCGAGGCGATGCGAGCCGAGGTGTCGAACTGGCGTATGGGGAATATGGTTTAAGCGCTGAAGATGCAGGCTGGATTTCAAGTAGACAGATAGAATCTGCTCGTCGTGCTATTACCCACTACACGCAACGAGGTGGAAGAGTCTGGATTCGTATTTTTCCAGATAAACCAATTACGAAAAAACCACCAGAGGTGCGTATGGGTGGAGGAAAAGGAGATGTTCATGAATATGTAGCGACTGTACGACCTGGACGCATCATGTTCGAAATTGGTGGCGTAACTCCAGACATTGCAGTTGAAGCATTAAAACGTGCAGCGCATAAGTTGCCAATTCGGTCAAAGTTAATACAAAAGAAAGCACAATAACACTATGAAGAAAGAAAAAAAAGTAGAATTACATGAACAATCAATTGAGGAATTAAAGAAAATGCTTATGGATACACAAAAAGAATTAGCATCTGCTCGTCTTGATCATTCTCGGGGAAAAATTAAAAATGTTAGAACGTTGCGATCATTACGAACAGTAATTGCTCGTGTGAAAACAGTCCTAAGAGGAAAGGAGTTGGCATCATATGGCAAAAACGCTTAAAGGAGTGGTAATATCAACAAAAATGACACAAGCGGTTGTGGTAGAAGTAACCAGAAAAATTCCACATCCTAAATATAAAAAATTATTAACACGCAGTAAGAAATATAGAGTTGCTGTAAACGGGCATGATGTCCAAGTTGGTGATACAGTTTCGATTGCAGAAACTCGTCCATTATCAAAAACAATTCATCATGTTATTTCAGGAAAAGATCAAGTAAAAGCCGGAAAAGCTGAGAAAACAGTTAAAGAAAAAAAGGTTAAGGAGGAAAAAGTATGATACAGTTACGAACGATATTATCAGTTGCGGACAACTCAGGAGCAAAAGCACTCTCTGTAGTGCATATATTTGGCGGATCGAAACGTAAGTTTGGCCATATTGGTGATATTGTCAATTGCGTTGTTAAAGTAGCTACACCTCATGGTCAAGTGAAAGATAGCGAACTTGTAAAAGCAGTCGTAGTCAGAACACGAAAAGAATACCGACGTAAAGATGGGTCATATGTTAGATTTTCAGATAATGCAGCGGTTATCATTGACAATGAAAAAGATAAAAATCCTCGCGGTACACGTATTTTTGGACCAATTCCTCGAGAAGTGCGTGATAAAGGATTTACGAAAATAGCAAGTATGGCGGTGGAGGTTGTATAAACTATGAAATTACTAAAAGGTGATGAGGTAAAAATTTTATTAGGAAAAGATGCCGGAAAAACTGGCAAAATTGAGAAAGTTTTTGAAAAAGAGATGCGTGTATTAGTGCCTGGAGTAAACCAGTATAAAAGACATGTAAAAGCACGAGCCCAAGGTCAGCAATCTGAAATCGTAACAATTACAAAACCTCTGCCTATTTCTCAAGTTGCACTTGTCTGCCCTAAGTGCAAAAAGCAGACACGTGTAGGATACCTTCTGAAAGATGGTAAAAAAGTACGAATTTGCAGGAAATGTAATGCAGAGATAGGTGAAGGAAAGTAACATATGACACAATTACAGAAAAAATATAAACAAGAAATTATTCCACAATTACAGAAAGATTTGCATATTACAAATGTTATGGCTACTCCGCGGCTTGAAAAAATTGTGATTAACATGGGAGTAAAAGATGCGACAAGTGATAAAAAGCTTATTGATAAAATGGTAACTGTTGTTACAACTATTGCTGGACAACGGCCGAAAGTCGCACGTGCTAAGAAATCTATCGCATCATTTAAGCTTCGACAAGGAGATCCAATAGGTGTAACAGTGACCTTGCGAGGTAAAAAAATGTATGATTTCATGGAGCGTTTGACGAAAATCGTTTTACCACGTGTTAAAGATTTCCATGGTGTTAGTAAAGACAGTTTTGATGGAAGAGGAAATTATGCATTAGGTTTCAGAGAGTATTCTGTTTTTCCAGAGATTGATTTGGGTACTGTAGATAGATTACAGGGGTTAGAGGTTATTTTTGTCACGAATGCAAAAACAAACGAACGAGGTATAACCTTATTAAAAGCACTTGGGATACCATTTCAGAAGTAGCTTTCTATAAAGTAGATCGACATTCGCTATGAGGAATGGTATAATTTGTGCGTAATTTTATTATGGCTAAAACATCAGATATTGTTAAATTTAAGAAAAAACAAAAATATGCAGTCCGGAATGTAAACCGGTGTGGTATTTGTGGAAGATCACGTGCTTACTTCCGAAGATTCGGATTGTGCAGAATGTGTTTCCGCGAACTTGCAATGAAAGGAGAATTACCAGGAGTAATCAAATCGACCTGGTAAACTGAACTATGAATTATCAAGTAGGCGATTTTATCGTTCGAATTAAAAATGCATATCTAGCTAGACAAAAACAGGTCACTATGCCTTTTTCAAAAATTAATAAGGCCATAGCACAAGTATTGGTAAAGGAAGGTTATTTGGCCGGCGTTGTTGAACAGGACACAGATGGAAAAAAAGCACTTGTTGCACAGTTAAGATATGAGAACCGACGGCCAGCCATGCATGATATCAGGATTATTTCAAAGCCTTCTGTTCGTGTTTATGTAGATAATACAGATATAAAACAAGATAAAGAGCGATCTTTAACTGCAATTATTTCGACGAGTAACGGAATTATGACAGGAAAGGAGGCTCTTAAAAAAGGAGTGGGTGGAGAACTTCTTTTTAAGATCTGGTAAGTATGTCAAAAATAGGAAAGACACCAATAGAAGTAAAATCAAGCGTGCAAGTAGCTATTGAGGGTAATATGGTAAAAGTTACCGGTACGAAAGGTGAGGCTTTATTTACCTTACCAGCTGGTATTAATGCTAGTGTAGTAGATGGAAAAGTTGTACTTTCACAAAAGGAGACAAATGATCGTCAAGTTAGAGCACTATATGGTTTAGCTCGAGCACAACTTGCAAATATGATTAAAGGTGTAGATACAGGTTTTGAAAAGAAACTTGAGTTACAGGGTGTCGGGTATAGAGCCCAAGTTCAAGGGAATGATCTTGTGTTATCACTTGGATTTTCTCATCCTGTAAAATTCAAACCTCATGCGACGGTTAAGATTGCAGTTGATGAAAATATTATTACCGTTTCTGGAGCAGATAAAATGTTAGTCGGAGAAACAGCTGCAAAAATTCGAGCCATTAAACCACCAGAGCCATATAAAGGAAAAGGTATTAGATATAAAGGAGAACAAGTTAAACGAAAAGTAGGAAAAGCAGCGAAGGCTGTAGGAACCAAGTAAATTAAAAATTATGAATAATAATAGAAAAAAACAACGTCAAACAAGGATTCGAAAGAATATACGTATCGTTTCTGATAGAGCTCGTTTATCGGTGTTCAGGTCAAATAAGCATTTATATGCACAAATCATTGATGATAAGGCTGGGAAAACACTGGTAAGTGTTATGGATAAGGTTCTTTCAGAGAAGACAGGAACAGGTGTTGAGAAAGCAAAAAAGCTAGGTTTAAAATTAGCAGAACTTGCTAAAGCAAAAAAAGTTACAGCAGTAGTTTTTGATAAAGGAAGTTATGCGTATCATGGTAAAATAAAAGCTCTCGCAGAAGGAGCAAGAGAAGGAGGATTACAATTCTAATTTGTAACACATATGAATAATCGAGATAGTAAACTTATGCAAAAAGAAACAGATATCCAATCAGGTTTTTCTGAACAGGTTGTGAATATTAATCGTGTTTCTAAAAAGACGAAAGGTGGAAATAAAATGGGATTTGCAGCTTTAGCTGTTGTAGGAGATAAAAATGGAAGAGTAGGAATCGGATTGGGGAAAGCGATGGATGTTTCATCTGCAATCCGAAAAGGTATCACGTTAGCTAGGAAACATATGCTCTATGTCCCTATTATTAACGGAACCATCCCATTACGAGTAGATGTGAAAGTAGGTGCGGCAAAAGTGATGTTGAAACCAGCACCTCCAGGTTCAGGAATTATTGCCGGCGGTGCAGTACGAAGTGTTGTCGCGGCGGCAGGTATTCAAAATATTTCAAGTAAAGTTCTCGGTACAAAAAATCAAGCCAATAATGTTTATGCTACAATCGAAGCTCTTCGTCAGGTTTCACAGCGGTATGAGCGCATGAGAAATACGAAAAAGGAGAAAAATAAATAATGGAATTACATTTTTTACCATCAGTAGTATCTCAAAGAAAGAAACGTCTTGGGTTAGGCCATGGTTCAGGCCGTGGAAAGACCGCAGGAAGGGGTACAAAGGGTCAAAAAGCACGAAATGATATTCCTCTCCGCTTTGAAGGAGGAGCGCTTCCTCTCGTAAAACGTATGCCTTTTCTTAGAGGTAAAGATCGTAATAAATCCCTTCAGCAAAAACCTGTGGTCATTAATTTAGATGATTTGGCTCGTTTATCTGCAAAAGGTGTTGTTGATATAGAGGTTTTGATTAAACAACGCATTGTTTCAGACGAAGCTCGTACCAGAGGAGTTAAACTATTAGGTCATGGTGAAGTAACAGCTGCATACACTATAAGAATTCCAGTTTCACAATCTGCTGCTGATAAAATTAAAAAAGCAGGCGGAACTATCGAAACGACAGTATAATCGATGTAAGCAGTTTCTAGATAGCTTATATCGTTCGTATTTTTAATCCATGAATGACGCTATTCGCACTCTTCGCAACAGTTTAAAAACTCCTGATATACGGAAAAAAATTCTGTTTACTGTAATGATATTTTTCTTTTTTAGATTATTCGCATACGTTCCCGTTGCAGGAGTAAATGTAGCCCAGCTCCGTAATTTATTTAGCCAGAACCAATTCCTTGGGTTATTGGATATATTCTCAGGCGGAACACTGGCCAACTTTTCTATAATGGCATTGGGGTTAAATCCATACATTAATGCCTCGATTATTTTACAACTTTTGACTATGATTTTTCCTAAACTTGAGGAGTTGTCTAAAGAAGGTGAGCAAGGAAGACGAAAGATTAACCAATACACTCGTTTCATTACCGTTCCATTAGCTGCGCTTCAAGCTATCGGCATGTATGCATTACTTCGTAGTCAGGGTATTATCACGACTCTTCCTCCACTCGGTTTATTATCATTTATCGTCACGATGGTGGCAGGTACGATGTTACTTGTTTGGCTTGGAGAATTGATTACAGAGCGAGGGGTGGGAAATGGTACGTCTGTGCTTATATTCGCAGGAATTGTAGGTAGATTGCCGGTATTGCTTGGCCAGACAGCATCAACAGTTACAGCTGAAAATGCTGTCAATATTGTTATATATGCGTTACTTGGAGTTGCCATGATTGCCTCAGTCATTGTAGTAAATGAGGCCACACGCCAAATTACTGTGTATTATGCGAAACGTGTACGGGGAAGTAAAATGTTAGGTGGGCAATCGACACATTTGCCTCTTCGTCTTAATCAAGCAGGTGTCATTCCAATTATCTTTGCAGTTTCTCTTGTTCTCATTCCTTCACTTCTCGGGAATTATTTAGTCACCTCTCCTGATAAAAACTTGAGCAGTATCGGCCAAACATTAACGCTCTGGTTTGCACCAAAAGGAATTCCTTATAATGCTATCTACTTCACGTTAGTAGTAGCATTTACCTATTTCTATACAGCTGTCGTATTTAATCCAACTAAAATCGCTGAAGAAATTCAAAAATATGGCGGGTTTATTCCAGGTATCCGTCCTGGTTCACAGACAGCGAAATATCTGAATTATATTTTGAATAGAATTACTTTAGTAGGTGCATTATTCCTTGGTGTTATTGCCGTTTTCCCTTCGATAGCCCAAACAATTACTAATTCCCAAACCTTATTACTAGGAGGTACAGGTGTACTGATCGTGGTTAGTGTTGTCCTAGAAATGTTTAAATCGATAGAAGCTAGTCTCGTTAGTCGCAATTATGAAGAATTCTTGAGAAGATAATACTCATGACTGATGCTATACGTACACCAGCGAGAATAATTATTATTGGAATCCAAGGTTCCGGAAAATCAACGCAAGGTAATCTTTTATCAAAAAAACTTCATGTTCCTTATCTCTCGACAGGTCATATTTTCCGTGATATTGCTAAAGAACACACGAAGCTTGGTCGGTACATTAAGGAATTGCTTCACGCAGGAACATTGGTCCCTGATACCCAAACATTACGTATCGTAACTGAATATTTACAGCGTCCGGAATATAAAAATGGGTATATTCTTGATGGATTTCCTCGAACTATAAAACAAACTGAAGCATTTACAGAAAAAATTGACGATGTTGTATATTTAAAAGTCTCTGATAGAGAAGCCCTTTGGCGGTTATCATACCGTGAAGAGAATGAAACAGAGGCACGAGATGATGAAACTTTAGCAGCTGTCCGTCATCGTATAGAACTGTTTCATAAATATACACAACCTGTTTTACAGTACTATCACCGAAAACGGTTATTAATTGAAATAAATGGAGAACAGCCAATAGAGAAGATCCATAAAGAAATAATGAGTAAACTCCATGTGTAATGCTTCTTATGTCACACAATTGTTTTTCAAAATCATTATAGAGTCATGTAGTTAGTACATTTTATATGATAAGAAAAAAAGGTTTTGTCATAGCTATAGATGGTCCAGTAGGTTCGGGGAAAGGCACATTGGCGCCGATGTTAGCTTCTGCAGTAAAAGGGATTTATGTAGATTCAGGAGCAATGTTTCGTTGTGTTGCCTTGTACTTTTTAGATAAAGGCTTACAGATTGATGACGAAGAAACAGTAAACAAAAATCTACCAGATATAACGATAGATATAGAAGGGAGAGAATTACTACTAAATGGGAAAATTGTTACAGATTCTATCCGGAATAGTGAAGTTGCAGCTATGGCATCTCGTCTTGGCGTTATACGAAAAGTCCGAGAAAAGCTTGCAGAATTACAAAGAAAGCTTGCGGATACATATATTGAACAGGGGAAAATTGTTGTAGCAGAAGGGCGAGATATGGGAACAACCGTTTTTCCTCATTCACCTATGAAAATATATTTGACAGCTCGTTTAGACGTCAGAGCACAAAGAAGATTTATGCAGTATAGACAAAAAGGTGAGGATTTCAGTTTTACTCAAGTTGTACAGAAAATAAAAGAAAGAGATTATAGGGATTCAACTCGTAAGCTTTCACCATTAACAACCGAACCTGAGAAATTTGGGTACTTTATAATTGATAATTCAGATCTAACAGAACGTCAGACATTAGGTATAATAATAACAGAGTTGCAGAAAAGAAACCTTATATGATTGATATTAAAACATCTGAAGAGATTAAGATTATGAAACAAGGTGGGGCCATTCTCGCTGATGTGTTACGGAAAGTTATGGAACAGGTTAAGCCTGGAATTTCAGAGCTTGAAATAGATACGTTAGCAGAGAAATTGATACGAGAAAGAGGTGGGGAACCAGGGTTTAAGAAGGTTGATGGATACCATCACACGATTTGTGCGTGTACAAATGATGTAGTAGTTCACGGAATACCATCTTCATATACCTTTAAAGACGGAGATGTTGTCTGTATTGATTGTGGAGTTTTTTATAAAGGTTATCACACGGATATGGCCGAAACAGCCATAGTTGAAAGTCAAAAGTCTCCGCCTAAGGCGTATCAGCCTCTGGCCGAAAAAGTTAAAAGTTTTGGAGAAAAGGAAAAGTTTTTAGAAATTGGTAAGAAAGCATTAGATGCTGGTATTGCGCAGGCAGTATTAGGTAATCGTATTGGGCATATCTCAAAAGCAATACAAGATATCGTTGAAGATGAAGGTCACTATTCCATTGTGAGAACACTTATCGGACATGGAGTTGGAAAAGAGCTCCATGAAGAACCTGAAGTACCAGGGTTTTTAGACCAACCAATAGCTAAAACTCCTCTTCTTCGAGAAGGAATGACCATAGCAATTGAAGTGATCTATAACATGGGAGGACCGGATGTAGTTTATGCCGGAACTGATGATTGGACGATAAAAACAGCAGATGGAAGTCTTTCTGCTGTTTTCGAGAGATCCCTGGCGATTATGAAGGAGGGACCACTAATTTTGACAAAATAACGTTTGCTCTTTCCAGGCTGGTTTGCTATAATATCCCGTAAGACACGAATATGCTTTCTTATTCTGCCTGTTCGACGCGTCAAACGCGTTTCGCGACATTCGCGAGTTGAGATTGAGTCTTCTACGATCACCTCGCTCTCGAAACAAGAAATAGCAAGTGAATGGGAAGTTTTATTCGTGTGTTTCGTGTCATATGGCTCATCAGGGCTCAATTGAAGTAGATGGAATTGTAAAAGAAGCATTGCCCAATACACTTTTTCGTGTTGAGCTAGAGGATGGAACAATAGTATTATGTCATCTATCAGGTAAAATGAGAATGAATTTTATTCGTATCTTACCTGGTGATAGAGTTAGGATCGAAATGACAAAGTACGATCCGACTAAAGGAAGAATTATTAAGAGAACAAGATAATATGAAAGTTCAAGCAAGCGTAAAACCTCGATGCAAAAATTGTAAAATTATCCGACGAAAAGGTGTTGTGTTTATCGTGTGCAAAACAGCAAAACATAAACAAAGACAAGGTTGAACTACGAATGCATCCGAATTATGCATTCTTGTTCTTCTAATTCGTAGTAATTCGTATGAGGAGAATACGTTTGGAAGATATTCTCGCATCCGAATTAATCCGAATATGCTAAAATAGCAAAATAATTAGGATTAATCTGTAACATACAATGAGAGTATTAGGCGCAAATATACCAGACGAAAAAAGGATTGACATCGCTCTTACATACTTATACGGTATAGGAAGAAGCAATGTCAGGGGTATTCTTAAAAAAGCAGAAATAGATGCTTCTAAAAGAGCAAAGACGCTTACAGAAGCTGAGGTCAAGCGTATTACAGATGCATTGGAGCATATAAAAATTGAAGGAGATCTCCGTGCAGAAGTACATGAGAATATCAGACGCTTAAAAGAAATTGGTGCGTATAGAGGCGTCCGACATAGTCGAAATCTTCCTTCGCGAGGACAAAGAACTCGATCAAATGCACGTACTAAGCGTGGAAAGCGTGTAACAATCGGAGCAGTAAAGAAGGAAGTTGTAGCAAAGATTGAAGCAGCTCAAAAAACAAAAGATACACCAGCAAAGTAACATATGGCAACAAAAGCAGCGACAAAACAAACTAAGAAAAAGAGTACTCTTACAGTAGGAGTTCATGGAAGTGTTTTTATAACAGCTACATTTAATAATACCCTCGTTACCATTACAAACGATAAAGGAGATACAATATCATGGAGTTCTTCAGGTGCAAAGGGATTTAAAGGAACAAGAAAATCTACGCCGTATGCAGCTTCATTAGCAGTGGAAGATGCTGCTAAACGTGCAGTTACAAATGGCTTAAAAACAGTAGATGTTTATATTAAAGGTCCGGGAGCCGGCCGGGAATCAGCTCTCCGAGGTGTAAAGGCCGGAGGTTTAAGTATCGCGTCAATTACAGATATAACACCGATTCCACATAATGGACCAAGAGCACAAAAAAGGAGAAGAGTTTAATGGCAAGATATACAGGACCAAAACATAGAATCGCACGACGAGAAGGAGTAAATATCCTTGATAAGACTTCTGCAAGTCTTCTCCGCCGTATTACCGTTCCACCTGGTGTTCACGGAAAGAAACGAAAGCGAAGATTATCAGAGTTTGGATTGCAGCTTCGAGAAAAACAAAAAGCAAAAGCAATTTATGGAGTATTAGAAAAACAATTTAAACAACTTGTTGACAGAGTAGCGAAACAAAAAGGTGATACAGAAGAACTCTTATTATCGCTTCTTGAAACAAGATTAGATAATGTTGTTTATCGGTTGGGTTTTGCGAAAACTCGTTTCATGTCTCGTCAAATGGTTACCCATGGACATGTAACTGTGAATGGCGAAAAGATGACAATTCCTTCATATCAAGTGAAGGAAAATGACATTATAGGTATTTCTGACGCCATGCAGAAAAATCCCGATATCATGAAACTCATGAATGAAAATGTTCAAGTCGCTCCTTTTCTTTCTAAGGAAGGTAATCAAGGGAAGTTAGTACGTAAACCAAAACGAGAAGATATCGAGCTACCATTTAATACGAGACAGATTATTGAATATTACTCTCGTTAATGGTATACTAGTCAGGTTGAGCCTGAGATGCTAGAAGCTAAGTATTGGAAATTGTAGATTAAGGACAATGTTCAATCTACCTTTTCGCATCAATTTTACACTATGGTTGAATTAGATTTTAAAGTAAAAGAGACAACATTAACAGAAGAATACGGAGAATTCGTTATCGAACCATTGGAACCAGGGTTTGGTTATACGATGGGAAATGCGCTTCGCCGGGTTCTTTATGCTTCAATCCCAGGTGCATCAGTCACTTCTGTACGCATAAGTGGTGTCAAGCACCGTTTCTCTACTCTTCCCGGTTTAAAAGAAAATGTTATTGATCTCCTTCTTAATGTTAAACAGTTATGTATAAAGCTTGCTGATTCTAAAGAATCAGCCACATTAAAACTTTCTGTAAAGGGAGATAATACAGTAACAGCAGCAGATTTTGAAGAAACTGATGGAGTAGAAGTTGTCAATAAAGACCTTTATCTTGGTACTTTGAATGGTCCAAAGGCAAAGCTTGATATGGAGCTAACAATAGAGCGAGGATTAGGTTATTCTCTTGCTGAAGATCGTAAAGCAGTAAGCTTAGAGGTTATTCCTACTGACGCTGTATTTACTCCCATAAAAAGAGTTACCTATTCAGTAGAAGCGACACGTGTCGGACGTCAAACCAATCTCGATAAGTTGGTTATGAAGATTTGGACAAATGGTACTATAAACCCTCGAAAAACGTTAGATGACGCATCAAGAATCCTCGCAGAGTCATTTTTGATGGTTTATAGTCCAAAAGCTCCAACTATAACAGATGGTGAAAGTACAGATAAAACATCTACTATTGCGCCAGAGACATTAAAATTAACAATAGATGAATTAGATTTACCTACAAGAATCTATAACTCACTTCGAAACGGTGGTATAGAGACAGTAGAAGAGCTCGTTAACACACCACGGAAAGATCTTGTAAGTATGCGTAATATGGGCGGTAAATCACTTGCAGTTATAGAAGAAAAACTTCAAGCAAAAGGAATTAGCCTGCCAGCATAATAAAAGATATTAAGATATTGGGATATTGAGATATTAAGAACAAACCCTTTGCTTTCACTTAATATCTTTATTTCTTAATTTATTAATATCTTTTTATTTTATGAAAAAAAACGTATTTGGAAGACAATTTAAGCGAGATGCTAATGAAAGAAAAGCTCTATTTAAAGGGTTAATGACATCATTGGTTTTACAAGAGAGAATAGAGACAACTGAACAGAAAGCGAAAGCCGTTAAAGGAGCTGTAGAAAAACTTGTTACTAAAGCGAAGATAAAGGGTATAGCAGCTACACCGCTTTTACTTCCTTATTTACATGAGGATGCAGTAAAACGAATGATTATTGATATAGCACCTCGTTTCGCGAATAGACCTGGCGGTTATACTCGAATTATCAGACTTGGTAAAAGATTTGGAGACGATGCGACTGTTGTTATTTTAGAATGGGTTGAGCGTAGCCAAGTAATAAAAAATAAAAATGAAAAAGTAAAAAAGGAAAATAAAAAAACCGATATTGTGGAATCAACAGTGATAGCAAACAAAAAAGACAATAAGAAAGAAGAGAAAAAAGCAAATAAAAAATTGGAGAAAGAAACAAAGAAAGAGACGAAACGTAAGGAGAAAAAAGCATGAACGGAGCTACAGTTTCAACAAAACAAGATATGATTAAGAGGGAATGGCATTTACGCGATGCAAAAGGAAAAACATTGGGTCGTTTTTCTACTGAAATTGCGCAATTACTCATGGGGAAAAGTAAACCGTATTTTGTACGTAATCTTGATTGTGGAGACTATGTCGTTGTTATAAATGCAAAAGAAGTTGCAGTGACAGGGAAAAAAGAAGAAAAAAAGACATATGTTCGTCATTCCGGCTATCCTGGAGGATTTACATCAGAGACTCTTCGGGAATTACGTGCTCGTAGGCCAGAAGAAGTAATTCGTCATGCTGTAAAAGGTATGTTACCAGATAATAAGATGGGTGCAAGTATGATGAAACGTTTATTTATTTTTCCAGGAGAAGATCATATATACGGAGATAAATTCAAAACAGCGTCTAGTTAATTAGCATATAGCGTTTAGTAATTTCTCTATACGCTAGCACCTAATCCCTAAGCGCTAATATTTAAATATGGCAGAACAAGTAAAACAGACAAAACAGGTTAAAAAAGATTATATATTTGCAGTTGGCAGAAGAAAACAAGCTATCGCGCGAGTTAGACTTCTCACAGCGGTAAAAACTGATGCGATGTGGAACGAACAACCTATTAAAAAAGGTGAGTTATTCGTAAATGAGAAACCGATAGCAGAATACTTCTCAAGTGAAGTTATGCGAAGAGTCTATAGTGAGCCATTACGGGTTGTTAACGCACAGAATAAATATGCTTTTACTATTCGTGTAGAAGGCGGAGGAAAAGAGGGGCAACTGGAGGCTGTAGTAGCAGGTATTTCTCGAGCTTTAGCAGCTTTAGAACCTGAAGAATATCGTCCACTTCTTAAGAAAAAAGGTTTGCTCACTCGTGATGACCGGGTAAGAGAACGCCGAAAAGTTGGAACTGGTGGAAAAGCACGTCGAAGAAAGCAATCTCCAAAGCGTTAAACAATTACAATGGAGAGTTCTATGGAACAATCCTTTATACTCAGAGAGTTAACAGTAAAAGATCTAGACGATTTTTTCACTCTTTTCTCTACACATCTTCAGTCAGAATTTCCAGAATATTCGATAAACACAATACATGCCATGGTGAGCGATCCTCGTATGTGGAGTAAAGAAAATTTTCGAAAGATTCTCCATAATAAGACACGCCTTATTATTGGCGCTTTTATAGAAGAAAAGATTGTAGGTTTCATAGAAGCAGAGTATCCATTCGGAGGGGTTAGCCTAGGAATTTGGTTGATAGTACATAGTGATTATCAGAGACGAGGAGTTGGTAAAGCATTATTACAAAAGTGGGAAGAAATTATTAAATCACTGGGTGGTCATAATCTATATTTATATGCTGATAAGAGAAATAAACAATATTATGAAAAAATGGGGTTCAAGCTTATAGGTTTGCATGCGAAAGGTTGGTTTGGGCAAGATGAATATATCTTCAGTAAAATTATTGCAGAACCTAAGGAAGAAAATTATTTAAAATAAATTTAGACCGTTATCTCAACTGTTTCCCCTGTCTCTAAGCCTTTAAATTGTATATCTGATTGGAGTAGGTATTCTGCAGCTCGTTGATACATACCTTTTCTCACTTCATCTTTCCAATGCCAGTCATGAATAGGAATAACAAATTTTGGACTTATTGCTTCTGCCAGTTTTATCGCATCTGCAAAACTTCCCCAAGGTGCTTGAATGGGAAGTGCAAGTATAGGTACATTTGTCGAAAAATGATGAGAATCTCCAGGATCAGCGAATTTACCAAACAAAGTAAACAAAATATTCAGCGGAGGAACTGAAAGAACAACATCTTCATGAGGAACAGGATTGAAAGTGATATTATCATTTCCTTCAGAACTTGCTTGTATTCCTTCTTTCTCTAGTAAAGACACGACAGATTCATTACTTATTATTTGTGTATCAGGAAATTTCGCTAGAATTTCTTTAATAAAAGGGATATGAAAATGATCAGCATGTTCATGGGTAATAAGAAGGTAATCAAGTTGCGAAAGCGTGCTTAGAGGAAAGATCTTCGCCTCATAGATGTAATTACCAGGATCTATGAGTATTGTTTTTCCTTGTTCTTCGATCAGTAAACATGAATGAAGGTATTTTGTTATTTTCATGCTTTTTTCGAAGCTTGGCTGGTAACTGATAGTAGTCCTTTGATAACTGCTCCTACTGTTATGAAATAGGCAAATGCGGCTATTAACCATCCTATTACTGGTATTAATAGAAGTATATATACAGCTAGTGATCCTACAACAGCTGTCTTCCAGTCAAGAACATACGTTATCTTTTTATCTTGTTGTCTGTTATACCACCAGGTAAGAATACGCCATCCAATAATTATTTTTGTTAAGAACATACTTACTATAAGTACTAAACCATACAAAAGGAATGAGGCAGCTGCTAACCATAGAAAAATAAGCATAATTAAACTTAAAAGAGGCCAAAAAATGACGAAGAAAAAGCCTGTACCAAAAGAAGAAACAGGAGATTTTGATATTATCTCTAAAAGTTTTTTTATTTTTTCTCTTAAGAAAAACACTAATGCAGCAGATAGAAGTATATCTAATGCTAATGCATATAACGCTCCGCTAGAAACTGCCCGTAAAAGCCCACGAGGTTCCTGTGGTGGCTGTTTTATCTGCTGGTGATATTCCTCTCCCATTACGTTAGCTCCAGTATCCTTTTCTGCTTTTGTAGGTGACGTGTAGCGTAGATCTCCCTCGACAACAGCTTTATTTCCTAGTCGTAGAGAAGCAAGTGAGCCATTCAGCGAGCCAACAGTGTTATTCACAACAACTTGTTCACCGTAAATTGTTACCTTTCCTCTGACAGGCCCTTCAATAATAAGTTCACTTCCAGCAAAGAGAAGATCACCACTGATCGATGCTGTTTTCGTAATTCTGGCTGATCCTGCTGCGATGAGCACATCACGATTAACTTTACCACTGATAACGACGTTTCCGCCTGCTACCCGCAGTGTATTACCTACATTTGAACGAATAACCACATCTCCTCCAGCTGCCATTAAACTTCCTGAGACATCACCATTTAATGTAATATTTCCACCAGCTGCTACAAGGTCATTTGTTACTGGTGCTTCACTTGTAATAGTACTTCCGAATAAATATAGATCTTCAAGCTTTTGTGTTTCCTCTGATAAATAAATACTCTCACCTGTTTTTATTGTAGCTGCATAGAGAAGAGGAGTATAAAAAAGGGAAACGAGAAGTAAAGGAAGAATGATACATAATGTACGCAAAATTTTCATATAGCTATTATACTCTACAGTATTGTATAAAAAAAGCGCTATGAGCTACCTCACAATCACTCTGATAGTAAGTTTAATCCTGTGTTTTGATCAAATGCTCGTTTCAATGGTTTATGAAAAATAGTGAGGTAAACTTCACAGGTCGCAGAAACGATCATTTTTTTTATGTGTCCGCCGATTGTTGATAAATCTCGTTTTGAAAACACACCATGTGCATGAACTGCAGGTACAGAATCCTTAAACGAAATATTCCCAGTAATACTAACTACTTCTAGATCCTCGACAATTTGATGATCTTCATATTGTTTCGTTTCGAGGTTATAATAACTAAGAGTCACATCTTTCGTAGATCCAATACAGGTAAAATATCCTCCAGTATTATTAGTTTTACAATAATCACTTAATGAAATAAAAACATCTTCATTTGCATCAAACCGTATAATAAAGGTGTTGGGATGAAGGGAGAAGAATTTCATTATTACTTATATTATATTTATTATTTATCAATAATTATTCCTCTGGCGAAAAGATACCCCCAGAGAAGTGTTACTGGTAGAAATTTATCAAATTTAGCTGAGTCAAACTCAAAATTTTTTAATGGTAAGCGTTCAAGTCTGCGTGGAGTTACGAGATGAGTTAGCATGATATCCATCACATGATTTAATGGTGGAAAAACTTTAATTCCTTCTGTCAGCTCTTGCATAACATTCGTTTTTACTCTCCGTACGTGTGCTTCGTTCGTTTCGATAGCATACGGAGCATGGTTTTTGGTTATCGAACGTTCTTTAAGATACATTTGAATGCCACAAATAATTAGAAAATAAAATAGAGCATACAGATGGGATTTATAAATTTCTCGCTTTGTTGGTAGAGGAGTATACTGCAGTTGAGCAAAGGCTGCAGCTATCGGCCGTACATAAGTAAGCATCTCTTCCGGAGGTAAAAATTTCGAAGAAAAACTGTCGTGTGTATATTCATGCATTGAATGGACGACGTCTTCCCAGATACGAGTTGCGAGGATGGTTTGTTGTTGCTGTTCAGCAGGTTCAGGCAGGGTTTTCATACTATATTCTGCCTGTATATTCAGTATAAAAAGAAATATAAGAATTGGCAAGTAAGAATAGAGAGTCAGATGTACAAAAGGGCTAAGGGTGAATTTTATGAGGTTTAACATAAAATCAGCTTGTAAGTGAGGAATTTGAAGCTTTTTGAGGCTAGAAATTTATAAGTACTAACTAATGTATCTTCAATTTTACCATAAAGAAACAGTCTTGTAAATAAACAACCTGCAAGTATAATCTTTTCATGGATGAGATACAGAAGAATACTCAGCTTAAAGAGGCAAAAATGCATGTTTTAAAAGTTTCTGACCGAATACTCTCTACGAAGAAGAGAATTGATACTTCGATTATGCAACTACGTAAAGAGCTAATTCATGCCCGAGGTGAGGAACGAGATACGAAAGAAGTATTGCTTTATCTTCACTTAGACACTCAGCGAAACATGGATCAGCAACATGCTTCTCCTTATTTCGTTCGTTGTGATGTCAAATTTGACGATGAAACTGAGCAGAAGACACTCTATTTTGGCCGTTTTCCATACATAGCTGAATCAACCTATTCTTGGATTGCTCCTGCGGCAGTTATTCGATTCAATTCTCCTGGAAGGTTTTTATATGAAACGCCAAGCGGTGAGAAAAGGAGTGGATGGTTAATAAGGAAAGATCAATTTTTGATAGTTGATGGAAAAATTCTTTTTATGTCGACAGAATCTGATAGGTATCCGCGAGAACTTATTTATCAAGAATATTTTTCAGAAAAGAAAAATCAATTCATGCTTAAAGAAATTGTTGAGCAAATGGAAAAAGCCCAGGATACAATAATCCGTTCTCACTATTTTGGATCATTTCTCATTTCTGGTCCTGCAGGTTCTGGTAAAACAACACTTGCACTTCACAGAGCTGCTTTTCTCATACAATCGCCCGATACAGCTGAATTATTTCCAGCAAAGGACATTATTGTTTTCGTACATGATAGTATAACCAAACAATACTTTAGCTCACTTTTACCCCAACTTGGTATTCATAAAGTCACTATTACTACTTTTCATGAATGGGCTCGAGATATTTTAGGGTTACCCAATACGCGATTCGTTTTGCGATATGGAACTAGCGAACACAAAAAAGATATATATGAATACGCTAAAAATCAAGCATTGAAGAATCTAAAAACTATGAAACTTGGGAAAGATATCTATAAAGTACTGCATGAAACTTATAAAGATTATTTTTCAGAAGAACAATTAGTGTTGTTAGCTAATCAAAAACAGAGGAATGTCTTAGATCGATTTGATCTTACAGTATTGCTTAGGCTTTCCATGTTGGAAAAAGGTCGATTACATCAAATAGTTGAAAAATATGTGAAGCTGATGAATGGTAAGTACGTAAAGAAAATTATGCTACAACCAGTTATATATTCTTTAATTGTGCTCGATGAGGCAGAAAATTATCTCTCAGAACAGATTTCTCTTATTAAATCTTCTATTAATTCTCAGACGAATGGTCTTATATATGTCGGTGACCTTATTCAGCGAACATTACCTTTCACTATTTCAAATTGGGAAGAAGTATATGAAACATTTGAAACTGACCGTAAAGTTGTACTCCAAAAAGTATATCGTAATACGAAACAAATTCTTTCATATATTCAATCCTTAGGCTATCCTGTCACTATACCGGATCAAGTAAAGGAAGGAAGGGCTGTTGAAGAATGTATCGTTGATAATAAACAGTCTGAGATTAAAAAAATCATTTCTGTTATTGAAAATAAAAAGGATGAGGTTATCGGAGTTTTGGCAAAATCAGAAGAATATCTACAACAATTTAAAAGGCAATTATCAGCCTATAAAAATATTCATGTTCTCACAATTAATGAGGCACAGGGAGTGGAATTCGATGTAGTTTTTCTTGTTGGTATGCATAAGAAATCGTTTAATCTGGAGGGGTTGCCTGAAAACTTGCAAGAAGAAAGAAAAAAGGTTGATAGGGATCTCGTATATGTTGCATTAACACGTGCCATAAGTGAGTTATACGTATTAGGAAATACATATTTAAAATTGGTTTTGTCAACCTAACTATTTCTATTACAACGTATTATTCTTAAGCGTTTTAAAAAACGAGATTTTCTTATAATAATTCCGAGGCGATATTGTAGCCGTAGTACAGAGAAATTGTCATATAGACATAGAGCTTTTTTTCATCCAGTTTATGTTCTGCAATCATAAAGTCGTCTGTATGTATTGTTTTTTGAACTTGTGCCAAGGTTATCTCTATAATTTCGTCAGCAAGGGGTGAAGAAACAAGTTCTGCATTTTCAGCTCGTTCTAGAATGAGTGTACTTACTCGCTCGATTTTTTCACTATCTGATGGTAATGTGTACGGAGCACTATTGGTTTCTAATGACCGTTCACGAAGGTATATTTGAAATCCATACGTTATAAGGATGAGAAAAAAAGATAAAGCATGAGTGTTTCTTACGGTATCCGCTTCAAGTTGTGGATCATAAATAACAGATGCAAAGCCTCCAGCTGCTATATAAAAATGCGCGCTTATTTCATCAGTAAGAAAAAACTTAGAAGTAGCGCTGTCGTGGGTATACTGGGTAATAAGGTTTGAGATTTCGCCAGCGATGTGTATTGCTTGTTCACGTATTTTTTTATTTGTTTGCTTCTTCACAGTAGGCGAATAATAGCATATTTTTTCAGAACTAACCAACTCATGCTTTGGTATACTAGAGACATGAAGACATCGAATATTTTTATTAGGAATATAGAAGCGGACGATTTACTTGAAAATTTTTTTATTTCTGCTGTATCTTCTTTGTTTGTTATTCGTTTTTTCCTCTTTATTACCGGGTATCCCGAATTAGGTGGAAATGGTCTTCATATTGCTCATATGCTTTGGGGAGGTTTTTTTATGCTTGCTGCTATAGTGTTTCAGTTAACGTTTCTTAACCGTTCTATCTTAAAAATCTCTGCATCGTTAGGAGGCATAGGATTCGGAGCGTTTATCGATGAACTTGGAAAGTTTGTTACCAGTGATAATAATTATTTTTTTCAGCCTACTATCGCACTAATCTATATTATTTTCGTTTTTCTATTTTTATTATTTCGCATGATTCCGCAATATAAAGCATTTTCAAAAAAAGAGTATCTTATTAATGCGCTTGATATGACGAAAGAAGCCGTTATTAATGATTTAGATACTGAAGAAGAACGTTTAGCGCTCGAATATGTAAAGAAATCTGATCTGGAAGATCCTATTGCTAAGTGGTTATATGATTTACTTTCTCATATTGACGCAATCCATCCAAAGAATCCAAGCTTGTTTTATACGTTTAGAAGAAAAATACGAATAATGTATTTTGAAATAACGAAATCATTATTCTTTACGAGGATTGCAATTTGTTTATTATTGGTTCAAGCAAGTATCTCCATAGTACTTGTCTCGTACAGCTTAACTGAACATCTGACGCTTTCGCTTGATAAATGGGGTGTTTTAGTAACCGCTTCTGTAGCTGCAGTAACTATTCTTCATGGGTTGCTTTTTCTTCGCCGTTCCCGTTTATATGCTTTTAAAATATTTAAAATTGCCCTATTAATTCTTATTCTCCTGACTCAGTTTTTCCTTTTTTATAGTTTCCAATTTTATGCATTAAGTACGTTATTTTTTAATATTACAATGCTTTTCGTTGTGGATTATGCAATAAAACAAGAAGAAGAGCGGATAAGAAGCAAATCCTAACCTATTTTATACTGACGAGTTCAACCTCAAAAATAAGAGTCGCGTTTGGAGGAATAGTTGGTGGTGACCCTTGTTCTCCATAGCCAAGGCTTGGCGGGATCGTCAATTTCCGTTTACCTCCTACTTTCATACCTGGTATTCCTTCTTCCCATCCTTTTATTACTTGTCCTGTGCCAAGTGTTACTGATATTGGTTCATTACGATTATATGAACTGTCAAACTCTTTTCCATCCTGAAGCGTTCCTCTGTAGTGTACGACAGCAGTATCGCCTATTTTTACAGCAGTACCTGTGCCTTCTTTTATATCTTCAATTTTTACGCTTTCTTTCTGAAGCGTTATTGTTTGGGTAGGCATAGGATTTGCTGCTGTAAGTTTCATATCTCCTGGGGAAATAACAAGAATAAATTCGATAAAAAGAAGAAGGATTATTCCCCAAACAATGAGTGTCTTTTTCATAATAACGCATTCAATTTTAGCATAAATTTATTCAAGATCCAAAAGTTAGAAATGAAAAGTCAAAAGTCAAAAGTTGTAGTATACAGTAATCAAAAATTTTATATCTTTTCACTTTTATTTTTAATTTTCAACTTTACACTTTTAATTTCTTAAATTTAACTCTAAATTATTATTAGTTGTCGACTTCAGATTCTTTTTGATGCCTCTCGAAAGTTTTTACCTCCTTCGTATTCCAGTTAAACCTCATTTTTTCTCCTATGGTATAAATTGCTGCAAATTTCGCACGGGGTTCTACCACGTAGTCACTAACTTGCATAAACCGTTCTACAGGTTTTACATCCTTCTCATTTGCTAAAGGCATAGCAGCATGTAGATACCATTTTTTAACAGTATCATCGTAGGAATATGGAGTAACTAGAAGAGCGAATAATGAAGGATTATTCAAAACCGGACGAAACGATATGATTCGTGTCTGTTCATTATATGAAATAGATGGTTTTTTCCAGTATTCCTTTTTTAAAGGAAACAGTGAATATTTCGTTATTGGTATAAGAATACATTCATGAGGAACAGTTACTGGTTTTTGTGAAGATTCCAACTGTTCGATAATTTGTTTTACTCCATCTGCAGCATGGTCTGTATCATCATAGATAGCATCTAGGGGGAGTGTTCCAACTATCTGATCATTATGAAGAATAAAAAGAAAAATCATGTATGCCTTTTCAGGGAATTCAGGATCAAGGGTACAATAGGCTACTTTTTTTGGCATACGTCGCATTATAATCTATCTGAAAATGTTTTTATAGATAATTAACGAGTGAAAAGGAAGAATCCAACAAGAATGAGAAATAAAGGCCAGAGAAGATCCATATGAATAATGCCTAGTTTACTTAAAAACAGTATTGTCCCAAGAAGAATAAGAATAATAGCGAACAGATTACGAGGGTTTTTACCTACTGCTGGTACTCGCATATTTTCTGTGAATGACTCTACTTTATTCCTCATTTCTGCTACGTTTTCTTTAATAGTCTCTTCTGAAGCTGCTGTTCCTGTATGCTTTTTTGGAAGGAGAATCCAAAGCACAATATACACAGGAATACCAAAGCCTCCGAAAAATATCGAAGAAAGAAAAAGAAGTCGAATAATAACTGGATCAATTTCGAAATATTCTCCAAGTCCTCCTGCCACTCCTGCGATAATGACATCAGTATCTGAACGGTATAAACGTCTGACAGTATTTGTTTGTTTCGCTTTCGCCATATGGTGATTATAGTAGAGTTTTAAAGGAAATTCCAGATATTAATTTGTCGGTTTAACTAAAACCTTAAAAAGCCCAAGAAGAAAAATATCTATGATAACGGGCGGTAGAAGAAAAATAGATGCTTTTTGGAAAATAGAGTTTAGAAAGTCCATTGTTTGGTCAGTAACAGCTATACGGAATCCCATGAGATAGAGAAAAAGTAGAAGAAACAAAACAATACAGATAAGTTCGATAGCACCTTTCATATCTTTTTTACTTGAAAACATTGTGTTGCCGATTTGGAAAATAAGAGCGCCGCATATAAGAAGTATATACATGTTATTCCACAGCTGATTTTGTTGGATGATTGAAACGATAAAAAGAATTAGGTAGACACCTAAGATAAAAGGCGCAGCGCCGATAAGAAGACGTCTGAAAAAATCTGTCTTTGCGATCATAACTTTTCCTAGGCGAATATCATGACCAATTGCTTCAGGTTTGAGAGAAAATGACCCTACAGGAACGAAAAGTATTTTCGCCATGAGAAAATGAGCAAGTTCATGAATAAAAGTGCCTGGTAGGAAGAAAAAAGCAATTAAATAGACTGTAACTTTTCTATTTTTCGTTAATTTGTGTAGGAGTGAAGAAATGTGTTGTGTAACTTGCTTAGATAAAAGAAATAGTACTAATAATTCAATCAAGAATGTAACAATATACATAAGAGAGTCAAAGAGTCAGAGTAGCAGAGAGTCAACGCTTATTAAGACTTTTAACAAAACTTCGCATAATTCTGGCGAGTTCGCGTCTTTGTTCTTCAAGCTGACTATACTCCCTCTCAGTTATATAACTTAATTCGAATGATATCTCTAAACATGCTTCAACTTCTACAAGTGATGCCTCTGCAATATTGAGAAATTGTAGGAATTCTTTCGTAGATTTTCTTTTATGACCTTCAACGATATTAAGAAGGAACGACACAACAGCTCTTCTAATTTGAGATTGTAGTCCGAAAATCTCATGTTTAGGATAATTCTCTGTCAATAAATATAAAACTTTCATAAACTGTTTACCTTTTTGCCAAATAATAAGTTTATGATATCCTTTATGATTTTCTATCATAAATTGACTCTCTGACTCTTTGCAGCTTTGACTCTTTTATTTTAACATTTCTTCTCCAGAAGGTCGTTCCGATTTAAAATAGCAAAAAACGCTAAATAATCCAGCGAATACTACTGTTTGCGGAATAAAGTTAATTAACGTATCAGATACTGAGTGAGAAGTTTCATCTATGCGGAAAAAGTTGTATATGATGAGACCGATAAATAAGAGAGTCAGTATCCATCCCTGCCATGTAATAGGTACCCAACCAGTTTTCCATTTATGTAAACGAAACCATGGTTGTTTAAACATATATTTATTGTACACTATCTCTGCAAACCGTATGGTATACTAACACTTCTATGACTAAATATAAAAAACATTTTACAACAATGGTAAATGATTACCATGATTTTTTTACTGAGTTTAAAGTATTACACGATAAAGTTGCTTCGGGTGATGAATCTGTAAGAGATGATTTCAATGAAAACGGTAGAAAAATTCTTCGAATCATACGTCGATATGATAATGAACTCTGTTCAAAATCTGAAAATAGTGGATATGGGAAGTTCGCTACCAATCTTTCTGAGAAGTTTTGGGACGAAGTCCGTATCTATTTACCTCTTATAGATACAATACCCCTTGAATAGGGAATTTAGTCTCATAGTGTTGATTTCAACGCTTTTTTGTGATATAAAAAACTTTGTGTTTCTGAGACTTTGATACAGATTGTATCTCTTGTTTGGAAACATGAACTTTGTACATTAAAAACGCAAGACAGAGATTTTTCTATATGGAATAAGGAAAATACCTATCTTTCGCTGGGTATTGTATGTGTTTGAATACATCGAACTTGTACAATGCCTAGCGGGGATAGGCGGTGTAGGCCTTTTGGCCTACTGCGGTTACCCCGTAGCAGTTGGGCATTACGTCCAAGTCCGTGTAGATTGAAAGGAGAGTCCGATGGCACAGACTGGTGGTGAGCCCCCCGTGGCTCGAGCCGCAAGCACGCCTGAAGAGGCTGCCCCCGGGCCAGAGGCGACCGAGACGAAGCCCAAGCGCACGCGGCGCAAGAAGGGCGAGAAGACCGAAGGTGGCGAGGGCCAAGGCGGCTCGTCCGAGTCAGGCAGCTGATAAAGCTGCCAGGCCGGGCAGTTCTGCCCGGCTCCAATCGAATATCGCGAGGGTGTCGGCAGCGTTGCCGACACCCACTTTTCCAGCAGAAATGCTCTGGTTTAAATTTTCATTTCGTGAAGCGCTCTTATAGGTTGTTTTCGCAAAAATGATTATTCGCAGAGTTCCTCTGTCTTGCGTAAATCAAAAAGTTGAAGATGAGACATTACACTTTGTGACTTTGCATCTCTGTAACTTTGAAACTTGTAATTTATTATTTTCTTCCGTACACCACATCTATATAATACCCATTTACTCCCACTCCGACGTGTGTCCATTGGGTACTCAGCTGATTTTCATCATGGCCAGCACTATTTTTAAATACCTCTTCGACTAACCTTTCTGCTGACATCGCGCCTGTATAACTTGAGTTTTCTCCGAGAGAGTAATAACTACTAAACCTGCT
Organism: Candidatus Levyibacteriota bacterium; assembly: GCA_041906785.1. GTDB lineage: Bacteria > Patescibacteriota > Microgenomatia > Levybacterales > UBA12049 > CAYMDS01. The sequence continues at coordinate 132,043 of JAYRIM010000023.1, read as the reverse complement.
TTCATGAATATCTTTAAAGAACTGTTCATGATTGTCTATTTTACCTATCGAAGTGAAATAATTCGATCGTTCCTGAGCATAACCCATCAAAAAATCATCAACTCCTAGTGCAGGTCGACCATTCTTTGCTCGATAGTTATTAATCGCAGCAACTATCTCACCAGGTGTTGCCATGCGTTCTGGTTCTGGCTGCGGTTGAGGATTGCCTACGGACGGAGGATTTGTTTGTGGTGGCGGGACATATGGGTTTGGCTGTCGATATTCAGGTGGAGTTGAGGGAACTAAGCGAAACATATCATCATTAAATCTCGGCGTACGAAACGCAAAACTCGCTAATGTTGCGATTGGTCTAATCGCAGCGTTGTCGATATATGGATAGATCATATTGAACATATCGGCATAGAGGAAAAAATACAGAAACGTACAGATAAATACTCCTGTTACAGTGCGAAGCGCTTGAGTAGTCAGCAGTGTAAAACCTTCATGTCTATATCGTATTTTAAAATAAAGCATTCCCAAAGCGCCCCCTGCACAAGCATAAAATATTTGAAAAAACATCGTAATCATGACACTGGCTGGACCTGCATACTCCATACTTGGAAATCCGAGTTTTTGACGAATCGTATGATGCAGCAGTAATTCCTGGTAATTCCATGACGAAATAAAAAATCGTAAAATTATTGGGGCGATAAAAGCGATAATAGCTCCTATGAGAACATATCGTTTTACTTCTGGCACATAAAAAAACCGCATATATGTATATATAGTACGCGGTTTAGAGATAACGAGTCAATGAAAATTATAGAATTGGTTTTCCAAATTTTATTAAATTTTCTTTCTTCTCTCGTCTCCACCCCTTAACTTGTCTTTCTCTTCTTCGAGCTTCTAGTAATGTATTGTAAGTTTCAGAGTAAACTAATTTGAACCCTTTATTTCTTTTTATAAATTCAGCACCATCACCAGTGTGGTGTCGTTCAAGTCTTTTTTCAAGATTACGAGTTGTTCCTACATAAAGATGACCTTTAGAGTTTTTTAAAAAATAAACTTTGTACATGAGAAAGTAAATTGAGCTTCGATAAACTCAGCTCTCTTCGTCAAGCTGTTAGTTTTTGTGGCATATATAATAATTTGGCAATTTTAGAGAGTCGATAGACTCTGAGCTTGTCGAAGAGTCGGGATGCCGCGAATCGAACGCGGACTACCGCACCCCCAGCGCGGCGTACTACCACTATACTACATCCCGGTGGAACGATTGTATCAAAAGCAGGCACATTTTTTCCAATAGATTATTATCTATTTATAGTTTACATGATAGACAAGATTGATATTATATGATCCTTTTTGTATGAAAAAGCCATATTGTGTTTTCTGATATTTTTTTGTAATATGAACGAAGTTTATGGCAAAAAATACCGCGCCACAGAAAGCTTCACCCCAACCAAATGCAGATCATAACGCGAAACTTGAATCCATCCGTTTGGCAATGGACCAAATCGAAAAACAGTACGGTCGCGGATCTATCATGCGTTTTGGTGAAGCAGCACAGAAACTGGATATTTCAGTTATTTCTACTGGTTGTCTTCCACTTGATTTAGCACTCGGTGTCGGAGGATTACCACGTGGAAGAATTATCGAAATCTTCGGACCTGAATCATCAGGAAAAACGACAGTCTGTCTCTCGACAATTGCTCAAGCGCAGAAGCATGGTGGTATAGCAGCGTTTATCGATGCAGAACATGCACTCGATCCACTTTGGGCAGAACGAATTGGTGTAAAACTTGATGAGCTTCTTATCTCCCAACCTGACACTGGAGAACAGGCATTGGAAATCGCAGAAAGCCTCGTCCGTTCTGGAGGCATTGATGTATTAGTTATAGATTCTGTAGCAGCGCTTGTGCCACGTGCAGAAATAGAAGGGGAAATGGGAGAGTCTGCGATCGGCCTTCAAGCGCGTCTGATGTCTCAGGCGTTACGTAAACTCACTGGTGTTATTTCGAAATCGAAAACTGTCGTTATCTTTACAAACCAATTACGCCAGAAAATCGGGGTCATGTTTGGCAATCCCGAAACCACGACCGGTGGGTTGGCCTTAAAATTCTACTCATCGGTTCGAATGGACATTCGAAAAATAGAAACTATTAAGGATGGGGATAAAGCTATCGGTTCCAGACATCGTGTTAAAGTGGTTAAAAATAAGGTGTCAGTTCCGTTCAGGCTCGCTGAATTTGATGTGTTTGGTGATGGTATCTCGCGTGAAGGCGGTATTCTGGATGTTGCTGTCGAAATGGGTGCCATTACGAAATCTGGGGCATTTTTCCGCTATGGTGATCAAATGATCGGTCAGGGGAAAGCTGCAGCCATGGATTGGCTAAAAGAAAATACTGATGCTTCTAAGAAGATAGTGAGCGAGATTATGGCGAAAAGCCGTGATGGAGGCATGCCTGTAGCAGTAGGTATGGAAGAAGAGGAAGAAACAGAGCCAGTAGCTGAACCTCAAGCCGCATAAGAGTCGTAGGTCTTCAGTCATAAGTCATTAGTAATTTTAACTCTATCATTGCGAACGTAGTGAAGCAATCTCAGAGATTGCTTCGTCGCTTATCGCTTCTCGCAATGACCTTTTCTCTTATTTCTTGCGTTAAACGCTACACGCTTCGTACCTCGCAATTGTAGTCCTATAGTCTTGACATTTTCTCGCTTTCGTGTTATAGTTGAGCGAGTTTCAGCTAGCCTTGAATCGTTATGACTCGAAGCTAATCTGAGGCTATTAACTTAGTTCTTTAACAACACGAGGAATGGTCCTCTGGACCATACTCTTCCTCAATAGTAGTTTGTTTATTTCTAGTACGGTATTCTCCGTTACATTATATTCCTTAGTCTGTGTCATCCTGATCCGCCAACCGGCGGAGAAGGATCTTAAAAGATTCTTCGCTCACGCTCAGAATGACAAAAATTCACTTAGGGCATATGATGTATCGGAGAAGCCTTGGGCGCAGGCTGCGCCCGCACACTCTGTCTGCAAGGAGAATCAAACATGTTTGTCGAAAATCTGCTTCCGCGAGACTCTGATGGTACTGTCAGGCTACCGAGTCGCTGGGCGCCCCAGATCAAGGGGTGGGCAGTGATTGATCCGACCAGCGGCAACTTCTTGCCGCCTAACACGCCCGGCAGTGTCGTCAGCGGGGAGCGTCACAATGCTCCCCAGTGGTCGTCTATCGCAAGCCGTAAAAACCATGTTCGTTTTCACGCGACCATGGTGATGGTGGATGACGATTACATGCGTGCCGGCCTGGCGTTCGATGGTTCTGAGACCTACTGGTTGACTGACGCGGATGCGAATTACCTCGCCTTCTTAGCGCAATTGCGGTTCGAAGAGCTGCGCGCCACGATGGCTGCGGCCCACTTCGCCGCATCGCACGACACGCTGACCAACATGGTCAGCGCGCAGGCCACTCTGAAGTGGCGCTTCCGGCGGCATCCGCTCCGCACCCTGTTAGAGCTGCTTCGGCGCGGCTAGGCGCACGACGACAAGATCGGCGATTGGGCTGAACTGAATAGGCAACTACGACACGAGGAAGAGATTGAGCATATAGTATGCTTGCTTTAGTGAAGAAGTAATTCTTCCTGAGGCAGCGCATGCTGTGTGTTCTACCTTTTCCTCGTGTTGTAGTTGTCGTGAAGTAATCTCTTCACTTGAAGATGGCAAATAGAAGCCGAAACAACAAGAGCCAGGGGGCACTTTTTTTTGTGGTTTATGACTTGCAACTTATTTGCCTGCCTTATAGAATCAGATCATCTTCTATGGACTATTACCAGAAATATTTAGAGAGCGCGATACGGTTTCTCGGCTATCGACCACGCTCGGAAAAGGAAGTGAAGGATAATCTTCTGAAGAAGAAGGCGCCTACTGAAATTATTGATAAAATTATTTCTTGGTTAAAAGAACAACGGTTTCTCAACGATGAAGAATTTGCCAAATGGTGGATTGAACAAAGAACAACTTTTCGTCCAAAGGGCATCCGCATCGTAAAACTGGAATTGAAACAAAAAGGAATTGGACAAGATATTATCGATAAAGTACTTCAGAGTTCAGAATTAAGAATTCAGAATGATGATGAGTCTGCGAAAAAGATAGTTGAGAAAAAGATTGGAAAATATAAAGATCTACCAAAATATGAAATATATCAAAAGCTCGGCGCTCACCTAGCACGAAGAGGTTTTGATTGGGACACGATTAAGTCCAGCATTGACGAGGTTTTACGTGATGGAGTATAATACCTTCTAAGAGTGGCAAGAGAAGATTGCACTTACGTATTTATGTTAAGAGTCCTTCTTTCGTTATACGAAGCATAAACAACCAAGTCCAACTTGGTTTCTTCTTATTGCCTAGAAAATAGTATGGCAGATGTAGCAACACAGCAAGATTTAATACTTCTTGAGAAAAAACTTTTAGAACGTCAAGAGAAACTCGAACAAAAACAAGAACAGCTTGAAAAGTTAGACGAGCAGCTTAGGCAAAAACAAGAAGACTATCTCGAAAAGCTTGAGAAAGTATCTTCTTTAACTCGAGATGAGGCGAAGGAAGAACTTCTAAAAGAAGCAGAACAGCTCGCTGCAGCTGGAATGGCGAAAATTATAAAAGAACGTGAAGAAGAAGCGAAAGCGACTGCAGATGTAAAAGCTCAGGAAATCCTCCTCGATAGTATTCGCCATGGCGCGATAAATTATATTCCAGAATATACTGTTTCAATCGTTCATGTCGAAAATGAAGAAATGAAAGGACGAATTATCGGTAAAGAAGGCCGGAATATTCGTGCTTTTGAGCAGGCGACTGGTGTAGATGTAGATTTGGATGAAGAAGGAGTGATTAAACTTTCATCATTTGATTCAGTCCGTCGGGAAATCGGACGCCGCGCATTATTAATTCTTCTCAAAGATGCGAGAATTCAGCCTTTCAGAATTGAAGAAGTCGTAGAACAAACGAAAAAAGAAGTTGAGAAGATTATGCTAGATGAAGGACAGAAATTAGCAGCAGAAGTAGGCGTTTTCAATCTCTCAGCAGATTTATATGCAGCACTCGGGCGATTTAAATTCCGTACATCTTTCGGACAGAATTTAGTAGTGCATACGCTTGAGGAAACAAAGATTGGTATTCATCTCGCACAAGAAATAGGCGCGAATGTGGATATTGTTAGACTTGGATGTCTCTTTCATGATATAGGAAAAGTTCTCGAAGGTGAAGGAAGCCATGTGAAACTCGGTGTTGATTTCTTAAAACGATATAACTTTCCTGAAGAAGTTATTGACTGTGTTGCTGAACATCATGAAGATAAGCCATTTTCGAGAATAGAATCTATCGTCGTTGCGACTGCAGATAAAATTTCAGGCATGCGGCCTGGTGCGAGATATGAAGATATTGAAAACTACGCAAAGCGTTTGACGGAAATGGAAGAGATCGCAAAACGGTATGAAGGCGTAGAAGATGCGTATGCATTTGAGGCTGGTCGTGAATTACGTGTTATTATAAATCCTGGAGTTCTTGATGATAATCAGACGTTACTCATCTCACGAAAAATTCAAGAAGAAGTCAGTAAATCTCTTGCGGTTCCTGGAGAAGTGAAAGTGACAGCAATACGAGAATTCCGAGCTGTATATCCTGAAAGAATGATTGCATAACTCTTGACAAACACTTCGTTTTCATTGTATTGTTAATCTGTTCGTCGTTGTTCATGACAAACTGCTCATACTATTTATTATCTGCGAAAATATCTCCATTTGATCAGACTTTTTTGGGGGGTGATTCATATTACTAAGAACGATATTATTGAAGTTGTTGCGAAAAAAACGAATCTTACTAGTAAAGCCACGCGTGATGTCGTCCAAACGTTTCTCTCAACTGTTCAAGATTCTTTAAAGCGAGGAGAGAAAGTAGTATTAACCGGATTTGGAACATTTAGTCTTCGTCCGAAAAAAGCTCGACCAGGACGGAATCCAAAGACTGGAGAAAGAATTCAACTTCCAGCCAGAAAAACACCTGGTTTTACTGCAGGAAAGTCATTTAAAAGATCGATTAAATAACATTGTTACTCGTTTTATATAAAGAAGCTCTTCATATTATTGAAGGGCTTCTTTTGTTATAATCATATGTAGCAGAGTAATTAGTAAATTAGCGTATAGCGTTTAGATAATGTACATTAAAACATATAAAGAATTAATTGTTTGGAAAAAATCTATAGAGTTAGTAAAAGAAGTGTATATAGTAACAGAAAAGTTTCCAAAATCAGAGATGTATGGCATTATCATACAAATGCGTAAAGCATCTGTCTCTATACCATCAAATATTGCTGAAGGATATGGCAGAGGATCGAAAAAAGAATATATTCATGCATGTCTGATATCATATGGATCTGCTCTTGAGCTAGAAACACAAATGCTTATTGCGAAAGAACTTCAACTAACAGAGAATGAATATTTTTTGAAAGCAGAACAATTACTAGACGAGGTTTTACGTATGTTGAATTCAATGATTAAAAAAATGAATAATAATCTAGACGCTAAACGCTAGTTGCTTTACGCTTATGGTAATATCAGTATCCAATCTCTCAAAGTATTACAAAGTTTATCAAAAAGAGCCTGGTTTTATCGGTTCTTTAAAATCTCTTTTTAATAGAAAACATTATGATGCAAAAGCTGTAGATGCTATCTCTTTTTCTATAGAAGAAGGTGAACTTGTCGGATTTATCGGTCCAAATGGCGCTGGTAAAACTACGACATTAAAATGTTTATCTGGTCTCCTCTATCCGACGAGCGGCGATGTGAACGTTCTTGGCTTCACTCCATTTGAACGAAACAACAATTTTCTAAAGAAAATAGCTCTCGTCATGGGGCAAAAAAACCAATTATGGTGGGATCTCCCAGCTATAGACTCATTCTTATTAAATAAAGAAATTTATGAAGTTCCAGACAGGAGATATCACGAAGTATTACATGAATTATCAGAACTTCTCGACGTTAAAGATGTATTGAATGTCCAGGTGCGAAAATTATCACTCGGGCAGCGGATGAAATGTGAACTTATCGCTGCGTTAATTCATTCGCCAAAAGTTTTATTTCTTGATGAGCCAACTATCGGGCTTGATGTGGTTATGCAGAAGAAACTTCGCGATTTTATTAAAGAATATAATGCTCGATATAAAGCGACTATCTTATTAACCAGTCATTATATGGAAGATGTCCGTCAACTTTGTGAGCGGGTTATCATCATTGACCATGGAAAAATTCTCTATGATGGAAAATTAGCTGATATCGTAAAAGAATATTCTGCAAATAAATATCTTTCTGTAACCTTTGAAGAAAAAGTTTCGAAAGAAAAACTGGAAAAATTAGGTAACATTGAACAATATGATTTCCCAAAAGTAGTTTTATCTGTTCCATTTGAAAAAACGAAACATGTAGCAGCGAAGTTGCTTGAAGAATTTCCAGTTGATGATATTAATATCGAAGAGCCAGATATAGAAGATATTATTAGGGATATATTTACTAAGAAAAGCGTTTAGAACATGAGGTCTAGCGTTTAGTTAAAATCTAGAAGCTAATCGCTTATTCGCTAATCGCTAATTCTTTTTATGCGTTATGTCAGAATTTTTTTGCTCCATTTCCAATATGTGTTCGAAAGACGAGGAGTTTCACTCGTATGGTTTCTTATCGCTCTTTTTGACCCTTTAATTTTTCTTTTTTTTTGGAAAAGTGTTCTGACGAAAGGGAGTATTAACGGGTGGTCACTTTCTTCTGTCGCTTCTTATTATTTTCTATTAATAATTGCAAGCGCAATGCTTATGTCACATATTGAAGATGATGTAGCTCATGAAGATATCGAACAAGGACAGCTTGTAAAATACATTATAAAACCTTTTTCTTACTATTGGATAAACTTTATTCGAGAAATTCCATATCGTTTACTACAAGGTTTTTTTGGAATTATAGTTTGTTTGTTCTTTGTAAATCTGTTTGGTCAATTTTTCACAATATCTTCAAATATATTTATTATTTTACTCTCTTTCATAACTGTTATCTTTGCATTTATGTTATCTCATGTTTTCAAAATGGTACTTGGATTAACCGCGTTTTGGTTTACAGATGCAAGAGGATTCTATAGTTTTATTGATATTGCTATCACAATTTTTGCAGGATATATTTTACCTTTGGATCTTATGCCTGACACTATAAGTAGAATAGCAAAAGCATTACCTTTCTCTTATATGATTTATTATCCAGTAATTAGTTTTCAAGGGAAGTTACCTTTATTAGGTGTAGTCTATGTGATATGTAATCAACTACTATGGATAGGGATTTTTGCGATGCTATATAGGTTTCTCTGGAATAAAGGAATTAGAAAATTTACAGGGATGGGTCAATAATTATGAAACGGTACATGTATATTTATTATCTTTTTATAAAATATAGTTTTTTAGAAATGACCGCGTTTCGTCTGAGTTTTTACAACAGTTTATTTTCGCATTTGGCATGGGGATCATTTACATTTATCGTTATGTTTCTTTTAACCTCAAGAACAAAGTCTGTGCAAGGCTGGACAAGAGAAGAGTTATTTCTGCTAACTGCTATTTTTAATATTATGATTGGTATATTTAGAACTACTGTAGCTAAAAATATGGATAGATTTGCTTGGATAATACATTTCGGGAAATTAGATCAATATCTTATTAAACCAGTAGATGCACAATTTTGGATGAGTTTCAGATATGTAAATATTGGAGCTTTTTTCAGAATCCCTGTTGCTATTGGAATTACATTTTATTTGCTTCATCTACTTAGAAAATCGCCAGGTTTTTTAGATTTTTTTCTTTTTTTATTTCTTTTGATCGCTGGTTTACTTATTATATACAGTATATGGCTTATGATAATGACACTTACCATCTGGTTTACAAATTTGATGAATCTAAAGGCGCTATTGGATCAGTTTACAGGTCTCACAAGATATCCGCGAGAAATTTTTGATAATCTCGTTTTATTTAGTCTGTTAGTATTTATGCCATTTACTTTGGTGGTGTCTGTTCCAACAAAATTTTTATTAGGAAAAGCAGATAAAATTGAAGTAGTTGCTTTATTCTTTTTCGCATTTTTATTTTTCTTCCTTTCTAGAACATTTTGGAAATTTGCATTACGATACTACACAAGTGCGAGTGGATGATTAAGAGTTGCAGAGTTGCAAAGTCACATAGTTGCAGATAAATTTGGTATGAAAAAATATTTTATTGTCGCTAGAAATACCTGGGAAGAAGCAGTAACCTATCGAGTAAGCTTCGCTATTTGGAGAGTTCGAAGTGTTCTTGAAGTATTAACATTGTTTTTCCTTTGGACAGGAGTATTAGGAAATCAAACAGCGATCTTTAACTATTCAAGGTCACAAATCTTAACATATGTTTTCGGAATGACTGTGATTACAGCCTTAGTTTTTTCATCTCAAACGTCAAAAATAGGTGATGATATAAACAATGGGAACCTCTCAAATTATTTACTTCGTCCTGTTAAGTATTTAAGGTACTACTTCGCGAAAGATATCGCAGATAAAACCATGAATGTTTTTTTCGCATGTATTGAGTTTATTATTTTATATTTTTTATTAAAACCGCCAATATTTCTGCAAACGAATATTGTAAATTTAGTGCTTTTCCTAGTAGCAATTATAATTGGAATTTTGTTGTTTTATTTTATCAGTGTTGTTATTTCTTTCTATGGGTTTTGGAGTAACGAAGTATGGGGACCAAGATTTCTTTTTATTACATTATTAGGTTTCTTTTCCGGGGGACTTTTCCCTCTCGATATTCTTCCGAGAGCTGTATATGGTATTTTCGAGCTTTTACCTTTTATGTATTTGGTTTATTTTCCGTTAAAAGTATATCTTGGGCATATATCTTACATATTTATTTTTAAAGGGTTTTTGATAGGGATATTCTGGGTTTTTATCATTTATGGATTAACACGCTATATCTGGCAAAAAGGTATTAAAGAATATACAGCACAAGGAAGATGAAAAAGTATTTATATATCTGGATTATTATTATGCAGCGCACATTACAAACAACTATGTCATCTCGGTCTGGAGTACTTCTCTTTCTGTTTGGAAAAATCATTCGGTTTACCTTTTTCCTCATATTTCTTATGCTTCTTTTAGGAAAAACAAAATCATTAGGAACATACAGTATGTGGCAAGCAATTGTTTTCTTTCTAACCTATAATTTAGTTGATATTATCGCCCAGTTTCTTCTACGAGAAGTCTACAGGTTTAGATCCCATATAGTAACTGGAAGTTTTGATTATCTCTTATTAAAACCCATGTCGCCATTGTTTCAAAGTCTTTTTGGGGGGCCGGATATCTTAGATTTATTTACATTATTTCCTCTGGGACTGTATATCGCGTATGTTTTTCAGCAAATAGGGAATATACAATTGATAGATATTATTCTGTATGTAACATTAGTAATGAACGGTATTCTTATCGCAATCTCTTTTCATATTTTTGTTCTCTCATTGGGAGTTATCACAACTGAGGTGGATAACGCAGTTTGGATGTTTAGAAATATCTCTCAACTCGGAAGAATACCGATAGATATTTATAAAGATCCATTTCGATGGATCCTTACCTTTTTTATTCCAGTTGCAGCTATGATCACAATTCCGGCAAAAGCTGTTTTGGGTTTGGTATCTTTGCAAGGTATTTTTTTGGCTTGTGGTTTTAGTATGCTGTCGCTGATTTTAAGCTATTCATTCTGGAGATATGCTCTACGACAATACTCGAGTGCGAGCAGTTAGCCATTAAACCCCCCCTTTTTTCAAGGGGGGATTTTTAATGTTCTGAGAATGTATAAGCCAGATTCTGTTTCACCCGTCATAGCTTTAGCGAAGTCGGGTTTAACCACAATCTCTCTCAATATGATGTTAAGTCACATTGTTCCGATGTTATCGGAATGCCTTCTAACTTTGGTACTTCCGTATGCTGGTAATAACGTACCGTTCGGAAGTTGCAGCAGGTAGGATTGGCCGTTTCATCTCCACTCGTCTCTGTTCCTCTCAAATTCTGTCAATTCAGAATTTGTTCTTGATTACATATGTGGAAAAGCAATCAAGACACTGGCTATTGCTAGCCGGAGTTTACACTCCGCTCCATGCATACTGCTGTCTGGACTTTCCTCTCCGACGTACGTCGGAGTAGTGGTTCAGATTCTCAGAACAATTATAGTATACCATTTTCTTAAATCGAATGCTATAGGCTCTTTTTTAGCAATTTTTCAGGCTTGTTTAACTTAAAAAGGTCTGGCAAAGCATTTTATATTCACAATTATTACAAAGCATACTTCCACGACAGGTAAACGGACTTTTACTGATCTGTTCAATCTTTTCTAGCAGTTGCTGTTTTACGACTTCAAGTTCTGCGGCAGTTCGAGTGGTAGAGATTTTTACGTCCTTTTCAACATACCATAACGAAAGAATTATTTCTTCAGGTTTTTTATTAAAAATTACATCATGAACTTCAGAAGCAGCAAGTGCATATAAGGATAACTGTAAGTCATCACCTAGTTTTTTTTCATCTGGTATTTGGTAGCCTGTTTTATAATCAATAATTTCAATCTTATTATCTGGTAATGCATCAACACGGTCTATCCGTCCAGCAACTTTAATACCATTCATATAGAAAGAAAATGGTATTTCTAATCCCAGCGGTTTTACTGAAGCATTTCCGTTCTTTTCCACGAATTGGATAAGAGCCGATTTTGCTTCCTCAAATGCTGATGCTGCGTGTTCTTTACTTTCAAATCCGATTGGAATCCAGCGGTCCCGTAAGAGCGTTTCAATTGATAGCTTTTCAATAGGCTCACCATTAATCATATGTTGGTAATAATCACGCAATACAGCGTGCACACTCATGCCGAAACTTTGGGCAGCTGTAGTAACTGGAGGTACTTTTAAAATATATCGCAATTTATAATGCAGGGGACATATATCGAAAGATTGAATTTGAGAATAAGAAATATATGAAATTGGTTGTGAGTTGTGGGTTGTGAGTTGTGGGGTATGAGTTGTCGGGTTTTCTTGCTGGATTTTATCATTCGCGAGATCTAATAAAGATAGTTGCTGAACAACTTGTGCATCCTTTTCTTTCTTAATAATTGTATTAATTTTGTTTTCGCCAAGTGTTTCGAAGACAAATGGAGATATTTTTCGTTCTCTTCGTCCTTCTCCGTAAAATTGTGACGCAGAAAGGAATAAGAAATCTTTCGCACGAGTCATACCTACATAGAAAAGCCGGCGCTCTTCCTGAAGATTATAGTCACCTTCTGGAAGTTGCTCTTTAATCATGTTCTCGGGCACTGGGATTTGTTCTTTTCTATCTCTTGTCGGAAAACGTTGTGAGACAAGACTGACGAGAAATACAGCAGGAAACTCTAATCCTTTACTTGAATGAACAGTTAGTATATTGACAGCATTATTGATCGACCAATCCATATCTGCTGCAAGCGGACTTTCTCCTAATTGCATGGCAAGCTCGATCCAATCAACCACAGCGAAAACAGATGCATCAGGATGCCCTGCTTCAAATGACTTCAAACGCTCAAAAAACCTTGCAATATTTTGCGCTTTTTTTTCTTCTTGTGGTAGCTGAGCACCGAGATATTGTTGGAGTAATCCTGAATCTTCTAGAAAGTAGTATAGAATTTGTCCAGCTGTCTCACGTGGGACTGATTGTAAGTGTTTTTTAATCATCGCAATAAGTTTGCTTATATTTGTTTTCGTCTTATCTTGTAGGTAAAGCGTTTCTGCTTGCTCGCAAGCTTCAAATAGCGTGCAATTCTGCTTTTTTGCATGGTTCAGTAAAGCAGCAATATCCCGCGCTTCTAATTGAAACATGGGTAGTGTTAACACTCTATACATTGCTGCATTATCTTCAAAGTTATAAAGCACTTTTAAATACGCAATTAAATCTTTAATTTCTTCCTGATGAAATAAATGCCCCGGTCCTAAAAACTGATAGGGTATTTTCGCCCGTTCGAGTGCCCGGACGAAAGGCTGGGCATGGTCATTTGCTCGAACTAAAATAGCAATATCTCTAAAGCTGAGATTGTTCTCTTTGACGAGCTTTTTAATAGTGTTTTTTACGGCTTCTGCTTCATTTTCTACCCTATTTGCATACAGGAATTCGACTTCTGTTTTGGCTTTTCCTCGTACAGCTAGTAGTTTTTTATTTATATGTTCTTTTACTTCTAACCTGTCAGGATTATTATGTTGAATGAGTCTGTATGCAGCATCAAGGATCTCTTCTGACGAGCGGTAATTGTGAGTTAATGTTACAATTGCAGCTTCAGGATAGTGTTCACGGAAGTGAATGATATTTGCAATTGCTGCTCCACGCCAACGGTAAATTGATTGGTCATCGTCCCCTACCACATTAATATTTCTTTTTTTACCTGCGAGCAACATTGCCAATTCGTTTTGGGCATAATTTGTATCTTGGAATTCATCAACGAGAATATACTGAAATTTTTTTTGATAATAGGCGAGAATATTTGAACGCATTCGGAAAAGTTTAAGAACATTAGCATTTAAATCAGCAAAATCCATAATACCTTCTTTAACTTTTAGTTCTTCATACGTTTTATAAGCGTATGCAAGCTCAACCACTTTTTTAACTTCTAGTGGATCTTCAGCTGTATTTTGCTTCATTTCTTCTGCAAATTTGCAATAATCTTCTGGAGTAATATCATCATCCTTCACACGGCTGAAATGCTGCAGCATTCCCTGAAGAAACTTGTAAGGATTACCTAAAGGACGGAAGTAATCTAATTGGAGTTTAAAAAGATTTTTTTTCAAAAAGAGCATTGATTCTGCTTCTGTAGATAATTTGAAAGCCGGATTAAGACCTATATGAACAGCTTCATCTCGGAGGATTCTGTCGCAGAAAGAATGAAAAGTAGAAATCCAAAGTTGCGTGTACCCATAAGGAAGTGCGATATCTACCCGTTCTTCCATTTCTTTCGCAGCTTTTTCAGTAAAGGTTAATGCCAAGATCGATGATGGATCAACTTTTTTTTCTAAAATAAGATACTTTATGCGCTGTGTGATAACTGTTGTTTTACCTGTTCCAGCACCAGCAATTATCAGCAGTGGACCATCTCCATGCTGTACTGCTTTTATCTGTTCTTCGTTGAAGGCTATGGTGTCTGCCATGTGGACATTTATTCTACCATACTTATGTGGTAGTATTATTCACCCAGAAGTTCTTTAATAAGATAATGGGTTATAAGGAGTACAACAAATCCAAGAAAAAGAGATAAGATAAAACTAAGAGTCGGATTTTCCGGTAAGAGATAAAGATCCATAAGTCCCCATGCTCCTCGCCAGAATGCAATGACTGCTAATCCTATCAGTAATGAAAAATAGACATGTCCTGTTGAATACTTTGTACCTTTTTTCCGTCTTTTTACTCTTTGTTTCATATTTTTAGGCTAACATATAGACAATACCTATTGCAAGGAAAGTGTTATTTATATCACAATATCAGCACTTTATGACAGAGCAGTTTTTATCAACATTTTTGAAGAAAGTACAGTTAACACGAGACACCTATGCATTTTACTTTGATAGGAAAGATCTTACTAACGATGAGAATAAAAAAATAACAGATTGGGATTTTTCTGCTGGACAATATATACGTATGGTATTACCACATGATAGTCCTGACTCTAGGGGAACTTCTCGGTTTTTTACTATAGCCTCATCACCACTTCAAAAAGATTCTTTTATTCTTACTATTAAGATTATTGAAAGTACATTTAAAAAACATTTGTTGCTATTAAAGGAGGGTGAAAAAGTCCAATTTTGGGGTCCAGTAGGTACATTTATTCTGCCTGAGGAAGTAAAAAAACCTCTTGTCTTTATATCAGGAGGAATAGGAATTACGCCTTTTTATAGTATGGTTATGTACGCCGCAGAGAAAAAGGTGGATATATCTATAACGCTTTTCTCATCATTTTCGAGTATAGATGATATAGTTTTTTATGATGAGCTACATGCTCTTACAAAACAAAATAAGAACATTGCTATGATATATACAGTTACTGGTTCTGTACTGGGAAATGTTTGGAAAGGTGAAATAGGTAGAATCTCTGAAGAGCTTTTAAAAAGATATCTTGGAGAATTAGATAAATATACGTATTATATTGCTGGTCCAGGACAAATGGTTGACGCAATGAGAACTTTATTACAAGAACATTTAGTGGAAGAATCTGGAATCATACAGGAAACATTCCCCGGGTATTAATACTATGAAGACTCATACAAAAAAGAAAAGAGGACTCTCGTTTTTTTTCGCAATTATTTTTATCTGTTTTTTGTTATTATTTATCTTCAATGTTCCCCCAGATTATATATATCCACTTTTTTCAGGAATTTTTTTACCTGTACTATATATTTTCTATTTCCTAGTTTTTTGTGTTTCGTTTTTTATCACTTTAGCAATATTACAAAATAAAATTTATGCATTGCTTGTAGGGATTTTCTTCACAATTTCGGGTGTTTTTTTAATTAATAATTTGAGAAACCCTCTTTTCTTCATTTTACTTGCAAGCACAGTAATTACTATTGAACTTTTGATCACTTCCTGGACAAGAAGAAAATAATAATTTCTTGTTATTCAAGGCTAGCTTTGCTACAATCGTCCTGGTATGAACAAATTTTATCTAACAGAAGCAATTCCTTATGTAAATGATAAGCCTCATATAGGCCATGCTTTAGAGGTTATTCAAAGTGATGTTATTGCACGATATCATAGAGTAATCGGAGATGAAACATATTTTTTGTGGGGAAGTGATGAAAACGCAATAAAAAATGTTCAGTCTGCAGAAAAAGCAGGTTTACCTATTCAGACTTATATTGATGAAAACGCGCGTCTATTCGAGGAAGTTGCAAAAAAACTACAAGTTCAACTTGATATTTTCCAAAAAACGAGTCTTCAAAATCATAAAATAGCAAGTCAAAAACTATGGGAACTTTGTAACAAGAAAGGAGATATTTATAAAAAATCTTATACAGGTTTATATTGTATCGGCTGTGAAGAATTTAAAACTCAGAGTGATCTTAATGATAAAGGTGAATGTCCTGAACATCCAGGTAAAAAATTAGAGGAAGTTTCAGAAGAGAATTACTTTTTCAAACTTTCAAACTATCAAAATGCGTTAGTAGAGCTTATCGAATCAGGAAAGTTTACTATAATTCCTGATCATAGAAAGAATGAAGTATTAGTATTTATAAAATCGGGGTTACAAGACTTTAGCATATCACGTAGTAATGAAAGAGCAAAAAATTGGGGAATCCCTGTTCCGGCTGATGATACACAGCGTATTTATGTATGGTTTGACGCATTAATTGTTTATCTAAGTGGTATAGGATTTGGCACAGACGAAGAGAAGTTTAATAAATGGTGGCCAGCAGATGTTCAAGTCGTGGGTAAAGGTATTACGAGATTTCATGCAATTTATTGGATTGCAATGTTACTTTCTGCTGGACTTCAGACTCCTAAAAAGCTTTTTGTTCATGAATATATTACAGTTAACGGACAGAAGATGTCGAAAACTGTAGGAAATGTAATAGATCCAGTAGAAATGGTGAATAAATATGGTACAGATGCGTTGCGGTATTATTGTCTTGCGAAGATATCGCCTTTTGCTGATAGCGATTTTTCTGAAGAGAAGCTTATAGAGACATATAATTCAGATTTAGCAAATGGATTAGGAAATCTCGTAGCACGTGTCGCGAAATTGATCGAAAAGAATGATGTAACGATTCCTGAATTCTCAGGTATATTTGATGAGCATATTGACTCTAAGATAGAGCAATTTCTTTTTCATGAAGCACTTGCAATTCTTTGGGACAGAATTCGCGAAGCAGATAAGTATATTAATGAAAAAGAACCATGGAAATTGTCAGGTCAAGAATTGGTCGAAGTTTTGACTACTGCTTCGAAACATATCCAATATATTGGCTACCATTTGCAACCATTTCTACCCGAAACTGCTGGGAGAATTCTGGAGCAATTTAAAGGACCAAAAGTTACTTCCCAGCAATCCTTGTTTCCACGTATAAAACAATGATAAAAGCACTACTCTGTGATTTCGACGGGACAATAATAAATACTCTATGGTTATATCCAAAAGCGTATAGTAGAGCACTCAAAACTTTTGATATTTTTCTCACAGAAAAAGAAATTGTTGAGCAGTGTTTTGGTAAAACAGAAGAAACTATTTGTGAAAATCTTGGTATTCCTGAACATGTAAATGAATTTAAAAGGATATATTTTAGTGCTTGCGAAGAATTTTCAGCAAAAGCGACGCTTTTCTCCGATGTTGTTAAAGTTTTGAAATCTGCAAAAGGAATGAATATACATTTAGGGGTTATTTCTTTTGCGTACAGATGGTATATAGATCGGATGCTTCTTACACATGCTTTAAAAGATTACTTCCAAATAGTTTTAGCCTATGAAGACGTAGAGAATCCTAAACCAGCGCCTGATGCTGTAATAAAAGCTAGCTCAGCATTAAAAGTACTTCCTGAAGAATGCTTAGTGATAGGAGATTCAAAAAGCGATATGATAATGGGAAAGGCAGCAGGGGCGAAAACAGCGCTATTCTTTCCGAAAGAACATAAAAAGATTTATAGTTTTGATCAGTTGAAACAGACAAAGCCAGACTACACAATTAAATCATGGAATGAGGTTCAACAATTATTTAATACTTTATGAAACGAATACTTTATCTTATTTCCTTTTCCTCTTTAAACGTTTTATTAGTGACTATTGAGCGTTTTTCTTTCACGACGAAGGTTCTACTACAACCTTTTAATTTCCTACGTTTACATGAGGTGTTTCAGATTGTTACGTTAATTCTTTTTACGGTTATCATTCCATTTTTGTTGTTAAAAGAAGTGACGAGAAATTTTGATTTATTAAAAACAAGGAGAGGAATACTATTAGGAGTTATTTTTATTAGTGGCATTTATTTCTATGCAACAGGAAATGGTATTCACGAGCTTGCGAGTTTCTTTTTTAATACATACTGTCCTATTGACCGTTTAAGTACAATCCAGTGTAATGGAATGTTCTTCAATGATTATTATTTTGGAAACATACTTTACTTTATTGGAGCAATATTGATGAATCTACCTTTGTTATTGTTTGAACAGAAAAATCCACAAAAACAGATGAGGAAAAAAGAAATGCTACTACTGATTTTGAATGCGTTTATCTATGCTTTTGCGATTTTCGCGTACGCTGCATTTGATAAAGTTTTAGTCGGTTTAGTATATGCAGTTATTTTTACTGGTATCAGCGTATATTTTTTTATAAAAGTGAAAAGTGAATATAAAAGATATCCTTTAGCAACATATAGCGTAATAGCGTATACTGTTGGTACTGTTTTTGCTGCCTTCGTTCGTCTTTTCTAAAACATAACCTACTGCATATGATCGATATTCATTGTCATTTACAATTTCACTCTTTTCAAAACGACTATGAAGCCGTAGCAAAACGAGCATTTGATGCTGGAGTGACACGGATAATAAATGTTGGGACAAAGCTCGATTCAAGTCAGAAGGCAGTCCTATTCGCAGAGCAATATGAGCAGATGTATGCAATAGTCGGATACCATCCACACCATGCTGATAAACTTGAGGATAATTGGTTGGAGGAACTGAGGAAACTTGCAAACCATGAAAAAGTTATAGGGATAGGAGAAATCGGCATGGATTATTTTTCCTATAAATCAAATGGAATAGTTGATCCAAAAATACAGAAAGAAACATTTGAGAAACAAATAGAATTGGCTTACGAGTTAAAGTTACCATTGCAGATCCATAATAGACAGGCTGGGGAGGATGTTATAGAAATTTTACGATATTATAAGAATTCTTTGCTGAAAGTGCCAGGAATGTTTCATTGTTTTGCAGGGTCTATGCAATTTTTAAAAGATGCTTTAGATTTAGATTTTTTTATAGGTTTTGATGGGAATATTACTTATAAAGGTTTAGCACCCGGTGAAAGTACAGATCTGAGAGATATTGCAGCCTATGTTCCAATAGAAAGAATGGTTGTTGAGACAGATACGCCATTTTTAACGCCAGTTCCACATAGAGGGGAGCGAAATGAACCTGCATATATCATTCATACTGCAAAATTCCTTGCAGAGTTAAAAACAGTACCATATCAGGATTTCGTAGAACAAACCACAAAGAACGTGTATACTATATTTGGTAAATTAAGGTAATCCGAATGACTACAAATTATATTCGAATGTATTCGAATATCTAATTATTCGTAGAAATTCGTATATAATAGAATTTTTCTACTATTCGGATGAAATTGTAGCTTTAATATGACACCATTTTTTCAAAAGATTTTTACAAGGTATCCAATAAAAACCCGTCGGTTTTTAGAAATCCTACCTGGATTTATAACCTGGACTGTTATTACTCTTCCACTTTGGGGATCTATCTTTTTTCCCGCAATGCTAGCATATGCCATACTGTTTTTTGATGTATATTATTTTTATAAATCTTTTCTCCTTTCTGTTACTGCATATATGGCTTCTAAGAAGATCCGTAAAGCTGAAGAAGAAAATTGGCTTGAAAAATTTACTACTTTAGAACATAACAAAAAAGTTTCACATATTATAATTCTTCCTAATTATAAAGAGAGAGTTGAAAAATTGCGAAGAACCATACAAACATTATCACTCCAGACCTTTCCTTTAAAGAATATATATGTAGTGCTAGCCATGGAAGAGCGTGAAGAAACAGCAAAAGAGAAGGCAGAGGTACTAATTAGTGAATTTAATTCGATTTTCGGAGGCATTATTGCTACATATCACCCAGATGTTCCAGGTGAAGTGAAAGGAAAATCATCAAATGAAGCATACGCTGCAAGGGAAGTAGATAAAAAACTTTTTGAAACTGAAAAACTCGATATACAATACGCGACTGTAACTACAGCTGATGCTGACGCTATTTTTGATAAGCAGTTTTTTGCATATCTTGGATATCTTTTCCTCTCAGATAAAAAACGCTATAACAAGTTCTGGCAATCTGCTATTGTTTTTTATAACAACATTTGGCAAGTTCCAGCTCCTACTAGAGTTATTTCATTTTTCGGCAGTTTATGGCGTATAGCATTACTTATTCAAGGAGATCGTTTACTCACCCATTCTACTTATTCATTGTCCTTTCAGTTACTGAAGGAAGTAGATTTTTGGGATGCAGATGTTATTCCAGAAGATTATCGTATTTTTTTCAAGGCTTTTTATCATAAAAAAGGGAATATATGGGTTGACCCTTTATTTCTAAAAACATCAATGGACGCAGCGTTATCTGCAGGTTATATAAATAGTCTAAAGAATAAATATAACCAGGAACGGAGATGGTCATGGGGTGTTTCAGATAATCCGCTTTTTATTAAATGGTGGTTTACTGTTCCTGGAGTTCCTTTTTTTAGAAAAACGTTATTACTATTTAATGTCTTCAGCGATCACTTACTGTGGCCGGTGAATTGGTTTATTATTACTGTTTTTGCAAATATTATGCCTATACTTAATCCTGTATATTCACGGACGGCTTTAGGATATAAACTACCACAGCTTGCTGGTTTAATTTTAACGTCTACACTCATTGCGTTAGTAGCAATGATTTATATTGATTATAAAAATAGACCTACTAATAAAGACTTACCTCGTTATAAAAAAATACTTTTTCCGTTTGAGTTTATACTTATGCCTATTGTCGGATTTTTTCTTTCTGCTTTGCCTGCCCTCATTTCTCATACCCAGTTAATGCTTGGCAAGCGTTTAGAATATAAGGTAACAGATAAGGTGTAATATTTTATTTTTCATTTTCCAAGTTCCATTTGTCATTTAAGGAATAGACAAGTCAATGAAGGAAACAAAAATGGAAGATGATAAATGGAAAATTATGAAAATAATAGATCGAATAGAGAAAAGTAAATCTTTTTGGTTGCTTCTTGTATTTATTTTTGGATTTTTTCTACTACGTTTTCCTTCATTATTTGAGCCTTATTGGTATGGCGATGAAGGTATTACACAGACAGTTTCTCAGGGAATGCTTTCAGGAAAATTACTTTATAGAGATATTTGGGATAACAAACCGCCTCTTTTATATAGTGTATACGCATTGTTCCATGGTGATTTATTCTTAATTCGTACAGCTTCTCTCATTATAGGAATGGGAGCAATTGTTTGGTTTTTTCTTTTTGCGAAATCGCTTTTTAAGGAGAACCGTATAGCTTTTATAAGTACCGGGATATTTGCTGTTTTTTTTGGTTCACCTATTATCGAAGGAAATATCGCAAATGCGGAAAACTTTATGATCTTACCTACACTTCTTTCTTTTTTTATCTTTTATACAGTTTTAAATAGAAAAAAAATACATAACAGCTTAATCTTCGGATGCGGTTTGTTTTTAGGAATTAGCTTTCTTTTTAAAGTTGTTGCAGCGTTTGATTTCCTTACCTTACTTATGTTTTATTTGTTTTCAAAATTAAATGGTTCATATATGGAGATAGCTAAAGTATTAAAACACAGTAAAAAGTTTCTTCTTAGTTTTATAGTCGGATTTTTATTGCCTTATTCTTTCTGCTTAGCTTACTATGTAAGTATAGGTTCTTTAGGATTTTTTCTTGATGCCACACTAGCAGGTAATTTGTCATATGTAGGATGGAAAAATGAATTTATTTTTGGTCAAGGATTACTTGTTATAAAATGTCTTTTATTACTTTTCACTCTTTTTGTTCTTTATCATTTCAAAAACCGAATTGAGAAATATATACTATTTATTTTTATCTGGGTTGCGTTTTCTCTTTTTAATGCTTTTTTTTCACAACGTCCTTACACCCACTATATACTTGTTACATTACCTGCTTTTTCTCTCATGATTGGGTTGCTTTTTATAAGGAAAAAATCAGTATCTAATCTCGTGGTTTTTACGCTTTTAGTAATTTCATTTTTTGTCATGAATAAACATTTCGATAATTGGACTACTAGAAAAACTATAAAATATTATCAAAATTTTATAGACCTTATTGTACATAGAAAAAATTTTGCATCATACCAAAGTTTTTTCGATTATGGTAATGTACGAGACTATGCAATTGCAACATTCTTGAGAAAGCATACTAAAGCAGATGATAAAGTTTTTATATGGAGTAATAGTGCACAAATTTACTATTTATCAAAAACACAACCGATTAATAAATACACTGTCGCATATCATATTGTCATGAAAGAAGCAGTAACTCAAATGGAGCAGGATATGAAGAAGGTAAAACCTAAATATATTATAATTACGACTGATGAAAAATATCCATCTTTTATTCCGGAAGAATATAGGTACTTATTTTCACTAGAAGGAACAGAAATTTATGAGAGAAGCCTTTAACACTTTAAAAAGAGATAGAATTGTTAAAAGAAGTTATTTAGTTTCCTGCTTTTTATTGGCAATTACTTTCTTTTATACAATTTTTTTATACGGAAGGTTTCCGCCATTCATTCCTGTTTTTAATCAACTGCCATGGGGAATGGAACGATTAGGTGGGAAAGTAACGTTATTCTTACCAATTATTTTAACGGGTGGTATTATTCTTATTAATATTATTTTTTCACAATACGCATATAAACATATGCCTCTTATTGTCCGTATGGTGAGTATAACAACGTTATTTGTGACTCTCGCGTTATCAATTTTTATTATCAGGACAAGTTTACTTGTTATATAAAATATGTATATTGATATATTACTTTTACCTCTAACTATTGCCTTTCTTGTGACAATTTTTTTAACGCCGTTTGTTATCCGATACGCTACAAAATATGGGCTTTTAGATGATCCTAAAAGAAACCATCCAGCTATTCTTCACACGAAACCCATTCCTCGGGGCGGAGGTATAGCACTGTTTTTTGGTTGTTTTATCCCAGCAGTTTTTTTTCTTCCATGGACTAATATGATAGCTGCAATTTTTCTCTCAGCTTTTGTAGCTCTCGCTATTGGTGTTATCGATGACAAATTGAATGCTGAATCAAAAGATCTTTCGCCATATTTTCGTTTCCTAGTTAATATTTTATGTGCGATTATTGTGGTGGGAAGCGGAGTAACTGTTCCATTTATAACAAGTCCGCTTGGTGGAATCCTTCATTTTGATACCTTTAGAATTCCGTTATTATTTGACCAATATATTCTGCTTTCGCAATTAGTTGCCGGTATATGGATTATTTGGGTAGTGAATATGCTTAATTGGAGTAGTGGAGTTGATGGTCAGATGCCGGGTATCGTCGCTATTGCCGCTATCGTTATAGGAATATTAAGTTTACGTTTTCCTCTATTAGATCCAAACGTTATTGTAGAAGCAAAACTGTCGTTTATAATTGCTGGAAGTAGTTTAGGTTTTCTTTTTTATCATTTTCATCCTGCAAAAATTTTTCCTGGTTATGGAGCAACATCCTTATATTTGCTGCTCGCAGTAGTTTCAATGTTATCGAGCGCTAAACTGGCAACAGCAATCTTAGTGTTAGGAATACCTACTGTTGATGCCTTATTTACTATAATGAGAAGAATTTTAACCAGACAATCTCCAATTAGAGGGGATAGAAAACATTTACATCATCTTTTATTACAATTTGGTTGGACACAAAGACAAATTGCGTTGTTTTACTGGTCAATATCTGCTATATTAGGAATAGCTGCATTGCATTTGCAAAGTAGAAATAAATTATTTGCATTAATCATGCTGCTTGCAATCGTAGGAGGAGGTTTATCTTTTTTACATATACTCTTGCGTCAAAAGCATGAAAAAACTACTACGTAATTATTTTAGATTATTGCGTCCCAGGCAATGGATTAAAAACTTCGCGATTACTGCTGCTATTTTGTTTTCAGGTCTTCTATTCTATGAAGAGTATCTTCTCAGAGTTTTTTATGGATTCATAATTTTCTGTGGCATATCAAGCGGGATTTATATAATTAATGATATATTTGATAAAGATAAGGATAAACTTCATCCTTTTAAACGATTCCGACCTCTGGCAAATAATGATATACCAGTACACATGGCGAAAGTGCTTTCTTTTGTCCTAATTACGTTTTCACTTATAGGAAGTTATCTAATTTCGCCTGCATTTTTAGCTATCACAATTATTTATCTTGTGTTGCAACTCTCGTATTCTATGTTTTTGAAACATATTGCGATCATTGATATTCTGGCTTTAGCTGGAGGATATATACTTCGGGTATATGCTGGAGAAGTAGTAATTGGTTTTCAATATCATATTTCAGTTTGGTTGTTATTAACGACTATTTCACTTTCACTTTTTCTCGCTGTAGGAAAACGAAGAAGAGAGTTAACTCTTGTTTCTCAGCATAATAGTGCAAATATCACAGCGGTAAGAAAATCTCTCTCTCACTATTCTGAACGTTTATTAGATGTCTATGCTTCTATTTTCGCTACATCTACATTTATTTCATATGCGTTGTTTACATTTCTAGAAAACTCGCAACAATCACTAACAGTTACGAATGATCTTTTTTTACCAGAATATCTCCCAGCATATTTACAACGAAAATGGCTCATGTTAACAATTCTACCTGTAGTATACGGTTTGATGCGGTATCTTCAAGATATCTATGAGAAACATGAAGGTGAAAGTCCCGAAAGAGTTCTTTTTTCAGATAGACCGCTCTTAGCAACTGTTGTTCTCTGGGCATTAATGGTAATGATTATTATCTACGTTATTGGGGGACAAACGTAAAATAAAAAGTCGTTAGTCGTTAGTCGTTAGTTTGGTAACATATTGGCCGCTGATCCAACCAATTGTTCCATTTTGGAGAGAAATCTTATACCATCCTTTTTGTTCTTCAAGCACCTGGAATGTTTCTCCAGTAGACACTCTGCCGATTTCTAAAGCATCAGTAGAGGCTTGTTCCCGAACACGTAAAAATCCATTTGGGGTTTCAAGAATTCGAATCGATATTTGCTGTTTTCCTGTCGGTACTGGAGTAATAGATGGTGTAACTGCTTGAGTCGGTATTGGCAGTATCTGTTCATCGTCTTTGAGAATACTTAGATAGACACGTGCTGTGAGCTTATAACCTGAAGGAGTACGTATCCTTACAGTTTTATCTTTATAGCCATTTTTTTTAATTCTTATGGTATGGTCAGAATCTGTGAGCTCTGTTCGATGTAAAGGAGATGTCCCCTCCGGATTTGCATCAATAAATACGTCAGCTTTATCGGGGAATGTGATGACTAAAAGTTCTGCAGCATTTTTATCAGGAAGAGTATCTAACGTAATAACACTTCCTTCTGAATACACTCCTGTATCAATTTTTCTATCTACAACTGACAAAACTCCTTTATTTATTTTTACTTGTTCCTCATATTCAGGAAGTCCTTTTTCTAAAGGTACGAGTTTTAATGTATATGTTCCACTTGCGATCATTGTATGCGCTTCACATCGGCATAATGGCGTTGTACCTATATAAGAACCGTTTAAATAGACTTTACTAAAAGGTTTTGATGTTATTTGAAGTGCTCCCTTGCCATTATCGCTGAATATAAAGAATGTAAAGAGTGCGTATACTATAAACCCTACTATAATAATAGGGATAAGCAGATATGCGAGTTTCTTCATAACGCAGATAAATGATACTATAGCAAAAAAGAAAAAGGTATCAAAGGTGGGAAAAGTATTAGAGGTAGTAAATCGCTAAAATATTTGTAGTGCTTCTATTCTTTTGCTAATTGTACACCGAAAAGTTCTAATTTTCCCCCACAATATTTCATTATAATCTCGCAGGTTTCTTCTAGAACTTGTTGCACTTTATCTGGAGTAATATCGTAAATACCATCAACATTTATATATACATTTTTTGTTTGTTCAGTCACTGCCGTCCTTTGAGCATCTCTATAATTGAAGTCAATGTTATATCCTCCCTGTTGATCAAAATATGCAAGCTCTGTCTCTTTATACGCAGTTGGTTCACTATCTCCTAAGAGGAGTATTTCTTCACCCGGTTTAGGAAAACGCATAAGAGTTGGGAATTGCAGTTTATCTAAATCAAACGCTCCTACTGAAACTCTTTCTTTCATTACAACAAGGTTATACGCATCGACACACGTATTTACGGTGTAAAGTCCTTTTTTTAACGCCACTCTTCGGAGCAGTGCTTCGGGACTTGGCCGACGTGAATGCCAATCAACACCCATCTGTTTATATAATTTTCTATAACTTTGTATTTCTGGATATGCCCCAAGCTGTTCTGTTGTTAATTCCTCAAAATTTTTTAGAAGCGTCTCTTTTTCTTTCTCGAGAGTATCATTACTTTTACGAACGTTAATATTTTTTATTATTGCTAAACCGACAGAGATCGTGGGATAGTTTCCGCTGACTTGCTTGTCTATGTGAAATAACTCGGGACGATTAAGTTTTGTAATATTTCTTGGGTTTTCCTGAGAGGTTTTATTGGATGAGATTTTTGTGAATCTTTCTTTTACAAACTGTTTATCAAGAGATAATAACAGCCATGCGGCTTTAGGACCATGGTTTTTACCTAGTAAAGCAGTATAAATGGCAGCAAAAGCTTCTTTAGAAGAGAGATTTCTTTCTTGAGAAATTTCATACATTCTTAATTGTAATTCTTCTGGGCTACGAGTTTTTTCAAGTTCATCAGCGATTAATTGTAAATAATATTTTTGATTGGAGGTTAAATTATTTGCTTCAGACGGTGTATTTTTTTGAACAACAAATTTTTCTGATTCTGGCGCATATCGGTCAACCCATGTACGAGCAAATTTGGCCCACTCTTCTAATCCTTCGTCCTTTATTTTGCTCTCCATATTAGGCATTTGTATCCACTGGGTAAGTGCTGAAAAGCGTATAGTAGGTGGTTTATGTACTCCATCTATTTGGGATAATTCAAATTCTCTCGCTAAATCAGTATCAGTTTTCTCTAAATATGCTTCTGCTGCTTTTTGATATTCGTCAAATAATTTAGGAATAGTATCTCCAGAAGGATCAAAATTGATTGCTTGATTTAGCTTTGTTTTTACCATAAGGAATCGAAGAATTTCTGGAGGTAAGATTTCGAGCATATCTATAGCTGCAGTACCTCTGCCTTTTGAAGAGGACATTTTTTTACCTCCAACAAGGAAGAACTCATATGGTAAAGGATAGGGTACTGGGTAATCTATAATTCGTTCACAAACTAATTTAGCAAAATCATGTGATCCACCGGCACTCATATGGTCTTTTCCAGCTCCTTCGACAGTCACTCCAATAACTTTCCATTTGACAGGCCATTCTATTTTCCATGGTAACTTTCCTGTCATTCCTTGTTCGTTACTGAAAGGTGTTACTTTTCCTTCATATCCACATCCTTTAGTCCAGTCTACCGCATTCTTTACACATCTATATGAAACTTTTACACCGTCCCAAGCAAATACTCTTGTCGTTACAACCTTCCCACAGTTTTCGCAATACACTTGAAAAGGATACCAATCTTTTGGCATAGGTTTTTTATACAGTTCCTCATAGATTTTTCGAATATCTGCAGCGTTATCGAGACACAGTTTGATGTCTGTATTCATTCTTCCACTTTTATAGAGGTGGGAAGTCCAAATAATTTCTGGTTGACAACCAATAGCATTAAAAACTTGTTTAAATTCTAAAGCAAAAAACTCTCCATAGTGAGCATATCCTGGTTCTGGAGATGGAACTTTAAAAAGAGGTAGTCCCAGATATTTTTCATATTTTTCTCGTTGTAAATATACAGGAAGATCATCCATAGGGTCTTGATCTTCGAAAACATAGGTGTATTTAGTTTTCACATCTGTATCTTTTAAGGCTTTATATACAAGATCATGTACGATTACACCACGAAGAGATCCTACATGAATTCTTCCAGAGGGTGTTTTCATATCATCAACCCATTCTAGAGTAAGACCGCGTTTTTTAATTTCTTTTGCAATAGTATCAGCCCAGTACATAGGTGCTATTATAGAGCTTTTCAGGCTAGGAGGGAAGCGGTTGATTGACATCGCTCTATTCATATGCTCTACTATATTTAGTATGCGAAATCATATTCTTCGTTTAACATTCATCACCATAGGTCTTTTACTTTTCGGTTTACCTCTCTTTATTTCACAAAGTAGAGCTCAGGAAAAATTAATGCCAATTCGAGTTCCTCCACCTTCATATAAGCAGCCACTCTTTTTTGGTGAGACACATTATTATTCTGTATATCTTCGGGGTAATGGTGAGGCAGTTGTCAGTCTACGGGTACTTTTATCTAGTATAAGTGAAGGTTCAATTAAAACTTTAACTTATGAATTACCGAGTTCTCAAGAAATACGTGATGTAGTAGCACTTGAGCAGTTATATAGACCACAAAAATCATGTTATCCATATCTTCCTAATCCTCCATATCCACTTTCAGAACCAATGTATAAGGAAGATGGATCATATTATTATCCAACTCCCACTGCATATCCAATTACACCTACCCCTGGATATTCTGAATCGTCGAAAGCATATCCAGTTCCTAATGATGATTGTTATACAGATTATAGTTCCAGTAGCTATATATACAAAAAAGCATCTGTAGATAGAGAAGGAGACAGATTAAAAATAACCTTACCAAATCCTACCTCATCAAATGAATCTACTACTCTTTTACTAAGTTATAGAACTTCTGATTTTACTTCAGAAGATCTGTTTCAAGTCTATCGATATGAATTTAAAACATTAAAGACAGACAACACCATCAGTTCATTACAAGTAGGTATTTCTACAGAACAGGATTATGTTCTTAAAGGTGGATCAGGTTCTGTAGGATATAATCAGGGACTTAGCACTTCATTACGACCTTCATCATTTGATTCTGATGATGAAATTCGCAGCTATCAACTTGATGATTTCATAAATAATATCGGCTATGGTTCTTTAACAAAATATGCAAGTAATTTGAGTCCAATGGAAACCTATACGGTGAAAGGTGCATATGCGAAAAGCTTATGGAGACTATACGGTAAAGAGGTACTCATAGGAGCTCTTGTATTACTTTTCTTATTAGCAGTAATTATTATTATAGCTTTTATAATGATTAAGAAAATACGATCCCGGCGAAATGTACAGCCTGCGACAGATCAACATGCGTTATTATCATCAGTACAAAAAAGCTTTCTTATTACATCTGGCGTAAGTTTTTTCACTTCACTTTTCGCGACTATACATACGCTACTTATATTTTTCCTGTATTCATTCGTTATAAACAAATATTCATATGATTATACCTTTAATACATTACTGTCACTAATGATACTGGTTTTCTCTCTCGGTGTGTACTTCGCATTACTCATAGCTCCTTCATATATTATAGGTACGAAACGAGGATTGGTCTGGGGAGTTTTGAACTTCGTGGCAACTTTCCTTTGGCTTCTTGTGTACTTTATTGTCGCAATTGTTATTGTTTACTTTATGTTAAATACAGGCAATAGCGGGTATCCGTACAAATACTAACTTTTTCTTCATCTTTATCTACTGAAGATACTCCTCGTGTGCTACAGGTCTTGAAATATGTGGGATTTTAAATGATTTGGCAATCTGTTCTAATACTACTGTTGGAGTTTGTTTTTTTGTCTTTTTATATATCCGATTTTTAAATTCGTTAGTAATCACTGGAACAATTTCATCATTTACTGCATAATTTAAAATATGTTTGAGATAATACCGAATAATATGTGATCCGCTGAGCGGTCCTAGGAGTAATCTCGTCTCATTCACCCCAAACTCCGCTAAAGGAAGTGCTTCATATGCGCTACTACCTTTCAGCTGAGCACCTGTATGTACACCAGCAGAATGGGTTCGGTTTGTAAGACTGACAGGTTCTGTTGTAGGTACTTGTATGTTTAACATGTCTGCCACTAATACGTTTAAAGCGTACATAACAGAACTGTCAAATTTTTTTAAATACGTAGGATCGTGTAGATATAAATTAAGGAAAAGACCAGTCATTGAAGTTATTCCAGAACGTTCGCCTAATCCTAAAATAGAGGTATTGATAAATTCCATTCCATTATACACAGCAGTCAATGCATTCACTAAACTAAAACCCCGATCATTATGAAAGTGTCCTTCAAGCGGTATATGAGGATAGCGTTTTTTTAGAGCTTGTATTCTTTTAGCAATATGTTCTGGATCTGCTATTCCAACAGTGTCTGGTGTACCGAGTCGATCGACATATTCTATTATCTGATCATAGACATAAAAAAGATCTTTTTCAGAAGTTCGAAATGCATCTTCTCCGCTAAATCGAATTATCATATGAGGATTTTGTTTTCTTATCTGAGCTAGAAGAGGTCTGGCCTTTCCTATAATCGTGTCTAATTCTTTTCCATGATTATACTTTCGTGAATGTTCAGACGTCCCTATATATATATTTAAGCCGTCTACTCCTGCGTTTATCGCTAATTCGATATCAGCAGGATGACAACGCACATGTGACAAAATAAAAATTTTCGTTTTCAGTTCATCCTGAAGCTCTTTTTTCTTTGCAATTATTGCTAATAAATCTTGATGTTCTTGTTGACTAACTATAGGAGAAAAAACTTCAAAATAGCGAACACCAAATCTAGATAACGCATCAATAAGATCTAATTTCTCTTTTTGCGAAAAGAAAAATTTATTAGTGTCATCCAGAAGAGGTGATTGTGCTCCTTCACGAAGTGTTGTATCAATTGGTTCAAAAAGTCGAGGTTGAGCTATCTTCATGTTACTATCTCAACCTCGGTTTCTAGTGGGAATCCAAACATTTCTTTACATGTGGATTGTACTCTTTCAATGACTTGTTTCACATCGTTTGCTGTAGCTTTGCCGAGATTAACTATAAAGAGTGCATGTTTTTTTGAAATTTGCGCATCACCAACGCGATATCCTTGTAAACCAAATTTCTGAATGAAATAAGCTACTGCAACTTTATTAAACCATTTTTCTTTAACCAAATCTTTTATTTCAGGAAATTTTTTAATAATTTCAGCAACTTTTTCAGGTTCACGAATATTTTTAAATACGGATCCTGTGTTTGGATATTCGAGCGGATGTCGCTCTTTTCGTTGTTGAATATGCTTTTCGTATATATGTTTCGCTTCAACAAGTTCGTTTTCAGATGCACGTTTGAGTTTAAATAGAGCTGAAAGTATGATCATTCTTCCATGATTTTCTTTAATAAGGCTTCCCCGATAGGTAAATCGTAATTCTGCATTTGTATAGCGTTTTATCTCATATGTTTCATCATCAAGAAGCATAAGAACCTCAGCTTCTTGAAGAATATCTTTTATTTCCCCACCATATGCTCCGACATTGCCTCTCACAGCAGCGCCTACAGTTCCAGGTAAACCTCCTGCCCATTCAAGACCTACAAGTTGGTTCTCAAATCCTACATTTATAACATCGTCAAGTAACACCCCCGCAAACGCTTGTATGTGATTATCATCTAAAAGTGTAATATCTTTTTTATCAGGTGTCGTTATCTGGATGACAGCACCATCAAAGAAGCCATCTGTAAAGACAACATTTGAACCTAATCCACATACAAATATTTTTTTAACTCCTTTTTCGTGAATAAACTCTACCGCTTGTATAATTTCTTCTTTGCTTGAGGCTTGGATAAAATATCTCGCTTTTCCACCGATTTTATACCATAGGGTATCTGAGAGCTGATAATCTGTATAGACATGCATAATAATTACTATTTTTAATTTAAACTGAACATAGTAATAAATTACTTTTCTAGTTATATTTCGCTTGTACTTACTAACTCATCTGGTAATCGTAATAAGCCTTCATCGAGTCGTTTCTGGTCGAGATAATGGGCGATAAAGCCGACGGATCTTGAAAGTACGAATAAAGAATTGAAAAATTCTGTTTCAGTGAGTTGTTTTAATTCGTGATCTGACATACCTTCTTTTTCAGAAAGGATATCTAGAAGTATTGCAGCGATTGCACCATCAACATTCAAAATAAGATTACCTTTTTTTGATGTAGTAATCTTTTGGACCTCTAAGGCAAAATATGTAAATCGTTTTTTTTCAAGATGTTTTGCATGTTCTAAAAGAGCAGTAACTCGTGGATCTGGAAAATCTATACGATATTTACGATGTCCAATGCCAGAGATATATATCTTCTGACTTGCGAATTCTTCTACGAAATTGTATGCATTTTTTTGTTCGATCACACCTTGTAACCAATTCATAGCAGCTTGATTGATAGCACCGCCAAAACGCGGGCCAATTGTAAGTAAACCAGCAGAGAGAGATGAGACGAGGTCTTTTCCTGCCCTTGCGGTAACAATAGTATTGAGAGC
The DNA here is from genome assembly GCA_041906785.1 of Candidatus Levyibacteriota bacterium. Classification (GTDB taxonomy): domain Bacteria; phylum Patescibacteriota; class Microgenomatia; order Levybacterales; family UBA12049; genus CAYMDS01. Next base: position 99,568 of record JAYRIM010000023.1, on the reverse strand, counting down.
TCCTGAAACATATGGCCCATGGTCCACTAATAACCGAAGTACGAAATCTATAAATGTCTCTAAATCTTTCGAAACATCTTTTTTGCCTAGAAATAGGGAACTTACTATTCCAGCGAAAGTACGTGTTTCTGCGAAAGAGAGCAGATTTTCTCCCAGAATAGTAGCATCACCTTCTCGATCGGAAGAAATCGTTGAGGTTATGAGAGCTGATTTTCTGTCAGTCATAGTTTGCATCATTGTACTATACTTATCTTTTTCTACCAAGTTTTTCGATGGTATTTGTTTAACATATCCCACAAATTGGCCGAATGTCTCAGCAACTGTTATTCCTGCATTTCTCATCGCTTCCCGTTTCTCTTTCGCGCTTTCACCTTGGGATTTTGCCATTGCTTTCGCATGGCCGAATTGTGGGGGGGTTTCAAAAAGGTCTGAAACAGTGCCTGCTATATAACAGATAATAGGTTTTGTAAGCTTTTTTGAGGTTACTAAATCGATAATATCATATTCATCATTTCCTCCTAATTCTCCGTAATAAAGGATATGTTCGGTCTGAGCATCTTTCTCCGCAGCCAGAAATGCTTCTTTCGGAGAAAGAATAGGAAATCGATCTCCACCGAACGATAATGAAAAGGAGATTGCTTTTTCATTTTGTCCTGAGATACGAATTATTTCATTTACCATGCCTCCAGAAGCAGAAAGAATAGCGACATTTCCTGAAGTTAACACATTTGAAGCGACGAGCTGTCTATAGTCAGTTCCTCCTATTGCCCCAATTTTAAAAGACTCAGGGATAATAAAACCAACACTAGCTGGTCCGACAATCCATTGCTTTTTTTTACTCACAAATTGAGTTAACTCTAAAGCGTGTTTCTCAGGAACATCCTCTGCAAAAATAGTTCCTCCAAGAAGATTGGGCATTGATTCTAGAATATCGATACTACTCTGCTTCGCCCGACGAGCAGATGTTGTATTAAAAAACAATGTGAGACTTTTTTTGATACTGGCTGGAATTTTTTCTATAGAGTCATATACCGGAATAAGAACTTCTTCTTTTCCAAAGAAATAGCGTTCAAATCGTCTTCCTGAAGCGATAATACATATAATACTTGGTTCTGTTTTTCCGGAGAGGAAATCAAAATCGAACATTGATTGAATGATCGGCTTATGCGAACCAATACAGATTATCTTATGTTTCGTATTTCGTAATAATTCGATATCGATCATAATGATTGAGTTGCTTTCGTAATAATATCAGTTAATACCATTTCAGGTCCTGCTATTACTCCTAATAAATGGTTTTGTTCAAGAAACTGCTTCATAAGTTGCAAACCTTCTTCTTGATAAGGGCCTCCTCGTCTGACAAATACCTGTATATTTTGTGTCTGAAGCTGAGTTTTGACTTCATCTAGAGCTTTAATCAAACCTTTAAACGTTATTCTGACGTCAGTGAAATTCGCTACACCACCTGCGATAATTAATACCTTCTTTTTGGCAATTGATCGTAGAAGAAGAGATAAAAGATTTTTTGCATAGATATATGTTTCTTCTGCGTTTGGGTTACCACTGTATTCGCCATAGTTTGCAAGTTCTTTTCCGTATCCTTCGTTATAAACCTCATCGGCAAGAACGATACTCGCGCCACCTCCTGATAACATCATGAAAATACTTCCATTTGGATTTAAAACTTCGAGAGAGAATGCTGCTTGGCTGTTTTCTGCTAGTTTTTGTACATTCTTTTCTTCAGGAGTTTTTTCCCTAATACTCCCATCCGTAAAATCCTTTTCAGTCCATGCATTATTTACGAAAAAAGCAGCTGTGCTATCTACTTCAACAGCTGCGTCAAGTAGTAAGTATTTTGTATCAAGTATTATGTATGGATTAATTTCGAGGAATGAGAAATAGTATGTATCAAAGGTTTTTAATAATTGGCGTAGGAAATTTGAATCGATTTCTTCGGTCTGCATTGAGTAATCTTCTGAATAAGGAATAATTATTTGTTTGACATGTCCAGATTCTTCGATATTCACTCCACCTGTTTTAGAATAGAAAATTTTATATCCTTCTCTCACTCTTTCAATAGAAAGATATTTCTCGTCTGATGGTTCATGAGAGGTCATTTCTTCGATGAGGAATTGAGAGTAACCTTTTTGTTTTAATTGTTCTAAGGCTCTTGGTAATTGTTCAGCTGTTTGGTTGAGTAACACGAGACCTTTTTTAAATCGACCTTTTACACCTTGATCTACTTTTACAACATACTGATCGGAATTGAGAGTTGAGAATTGAGAATTGAGAAATAATGGAAGATTTTTATTGGTGACTTGTATACCTGTATATGGGACACCAAGTTCTTGATAGAGAAGTGTCTTTGCACGGAATTCTGATATTCTTTTTCTAGCCATACGATGAGGTTTATTATAGCAGAAATTGAGGCTAAAGTATCTGCATATCCTGTGCAACTTTTTTAAATATAGATATTCCGAAATCTAAATCCTTCAACTCGTGAGATGATGAAGGCATAACACGAATACGGGCTTTCCCTTTTGGAACCATTGGAAATACAATAGGTGTCGCGAATACATCATGTTCAAGTAATTTTGCACTAAAGTTTTTGGCAGTATCCTCGTTACCTAACATAACAGGTGTTATTGGCGTCTCTGACTTTCCACAATCAAAACCCGCTGCAATAAGATTTTCTTTTATATACTTCGCATTATTCCATAATTTTTTAACTTCTTCGTCAGACTCTGCAAGAATAGTAACTGACTCTAATAGTGCGGCTGTATCAGGAATAGATAATCCATTCGAGAAAAGAAACTGTCGAGCTTTTTGCCGGTAAAATGTAATAAGGTCTTTTTTCCCAGTAATAAATCCTCCCATGACGCCAAATGCTTTCGATAATGTTCCCACTTCAATATCTATTTGTCCGTGAAGGTTAAAATGATCAACAATACCACGTCCATGAGTACCAAGAACACCTTCACCATGAGCATCGTCAACCATAGTAACTGCATTATATTGTTTCGCTAAAGTCACAATTTGTGGTAATGGTGCGAGATCACCATCCATCGAAAAAACACCGTCCGTAACAAGTAACATGAGTGGCTGTTGACCATCTGATTTCGGATTCTGTGCTACTTTATTTGCTTCCTGCAGTTTGCTCTCCAAGTCGGTCATATCGGCATGTTTATAGATAAATTTGTTTTTCACTGCAGATAACCGAATGGCGTCAATAATAGAAGCATGATTTAACTCATCCGAAATAACTATATCTTCTTTCCCAATAAGCGTTTGAATTGCTGCAAGATTTGCCATATACCCTCCTGTGAGAACGATACATCCTTCTGCATATTTGAACTTCGCAAGTGCATCCTCAAGTTGTATATGTAGCGTATTTGTTCCTGATAAAGCACGTACAGAACCTGTACCTACCCCATATTGTTCGATTGCTTTTATAGCAGCTTTTTTTAATCTTTCATCTGCAGCAAATCCAAGATAATTATTTGAGCAAAGATTCAGCTTTTTCTTGCCATTAATTGTTAAATAAGCTCCTTGGCCTGATTCGACTGTAGGAACGGTTTTATCTGCTAATTGAGTATGTAGATATGAGTAGAAATCTTTCATGGTATGAGAAGAATTTTTCCACATTCTCCACTTTTCATAACATCCATAGCTTTTTCAAATTCAGAAAGTGTAAATGTGTGAGTTACCATTGGTTCTAAATCAACTTTCTTATTAACAAGTACATCTGTTACTTGGAACCATGTTTCCCAGATACGCCTTCCGAAAACACTATGTGTATTAATCTCTTTATTAATCAAAAACTTTCCGATGTCTATAGTAGCTGGTTCTTTCGGAATACCGAAAAAGACTAATGTTCCTGCGATGCGAACTGCAGTCAAAGCAGCTTGTAAAACATGAGCATTACCTGACATCTCTAAAACTACATCACAGCCATTATTATATGTTTCAGGTAATGTATCGTATACTTCGTCAGCACCGATTTTCATAGCAAGATTTCTTCTATATTCACCACGGTTTACTCCTATGACTTTCTTTGCGCCATATGCTTTTGCTGCAGCTACAGCACATAAACCAGTAGGTCCTAGACCGAAAACACAGACAGTCTTTCCTGCTACTTGTGCTTTTGTCACGACGTGAACAGCATTTCCTAGTGGTTCTTGAACGCTCATAACATTAAGCGGAATAGAAGGATCATTTTTCCAAGTCGTCCGAAGAGGTATAGTAGCATATTCAGCAAAACTTCCATTCCTTCCTATGCCGAAAAGTTCCATTTTTTCGCATACATGTCTGTTATTTATTAAACATTGATAGCATGTATTACAGAAAATATGAGTTTCTGAGGATACAAGATCTCCTTTTTTAATATGGGTGGGAAGCGATGTATTTATTTCTAGAACTTCACCGACAATTTCATGGCCTATGATAATTGGGGGGGTAATATGACCTTCAGCCCATGGAGTACAATTATAAATACTAACGTCAGTTCCACAGATAGATGCGGCTTTAACTTTCACAAGCACCTCTTCTTGTTTCGTTTCTGGTATTGGAACTTGTTTAAGCACGACACCTGCCTGGGGTTTTTCTTTTATGACTGCGAGCATTGTTTTATCTGCCATATAAAAATTATTGATCTGTTTGTACAGTATAACTATTTTCGCTGTTTTTTATAATGGTTATAGTTACATTCTTTTTTTTTATTTTCCATGAAGTACCTGTTTTTGCTTTATACATTTCTTCATAAGAAGTATGAAGATCAAGAGGAGTTATAGTATGTGCTTTTAATGCTTTAATAAGTTCGGGAGAAATAGTATTCACAATATCTTTCCTCCATGTAAAGGAGGTTATTGAATTTCAACTATTGTATAAGCGATTTTTCCAGCTGGAGCCTGAACATCGACAGTTTCACCAACAGCTTTACCCATGAGTGCTTTTCCAAGAGGGGACTCATGTGATATTTTCTTTTCTGCAGGATCAGCTTCCCATTCCCCGACAACAGAATATACTGTTTTATTTCCATTATGTTTCACTGTGACAACACTGCCGAGTTTTACTTGATTTGAGGCTGTTTGATCACTAATGACATTAACCTGCTTTAATAATTCTTCGAGTTCTTCTATTCGTCCATCAATGAATGCCAACTCTTCCCGTGCTGCTGAATATTCGGCATTTTCAGAAAGGTCGCCCATTTCTCGTGCTGCTGCAACTCGTTGTACAACTTCTGGGCGTTTATGATGGAGTAATTCATCATATTCTTTTTTTAATTCATCTAATCCTTTTTGGGTGAGGAAGATTTTCTTGGCGTTCATTGGCATAGTTTATAAAAGAAAAGCTCTTCCGAAAGCTCTAGTTCAGAAGAGACAAAATCATAATCACACAAAGTATAGAGAAATCATAAATGCTTGTCAATAAGTCTTAACGAAGGTACAATGTCGCTATGCGTATTTTAGGTATTGAAACAAGCTGTGATGAGACAGGGGCTGCTGTTATTGAAGGTAAAAGTCTTATGGAGCCTGTGCAGTTATTATCAAACAGTTTAGCGACTTCTCTAGCAAGTCATGCTGAAACTGGAGGTGTTATTCCGGAAATCGCTGCTCGTGAACAAGTGAAATATTTACAGCCAGTAATTAAAGAGGCTTTAGAGAAAGCAAATGTTTTTAATGAAAAAAAACCGGATATAGATGCCATAGCTGTGACATATGGGCCTGGATTGATAGGTTCTCTGCTTGTAGGAGTAGAAACTGCAAAAACCCTTTCGTATATTTGGGATATTCCGCTTATTCCTGTAAATCATATGTATGGACATATATATGCCAATTGGATAGCTGAGAGCGTAGAGCCTAGAGCGAAGAGTAAACAGCATAAAAATCAACCCTATGCCCTAAGCACTAAGCCCTATGCTCATATTGAATTGCCGGCATTAGCTCTTGTTGTGTCTGGGGGCCATACAGATTTAGTACTAATTAAAAATCATGGGGATTTGCAGGTTATTGGTGGAACTCGCGATGATGCTGCAGGAGAGTGTTTTGATAAGTGTGCTCGATTATTAGGGTATGCTTATCCAGGCGGTCCGAAAATCTCGAAGCTTGCTGAAAAAGGTGATCCGAAAGCATTTACACTTCCGCGGCCAATGCTTAATAGTCACGATTTCGAATTCTCTTTTTCTGGGTTAAAAACATCATTTTTAAACCTCACGAAGCAGTACTTCCCAATTTCTCGAACCTCAAACGCAAAAATAGGATGGGATCAGATAGCGTTAGAAGAAACATTACCAGAAGAAAAAAAACAAATTCTTTATAATTTATGTGCATCGCTTGAAAAAGCAATTATCGATACTCTTGTGATAAAAACGATGCGTGCAATCGAAGAATATAATGTTTCATCGTTTATCATGTGCGGAGGAGTAGCTGCAAATAAAAAGTTGGTAGAAGAATTTAAAAAAAAGATAGCAGGGTCAGAAAAAAAAGTGGCATTTTCTGTTCCTCCTGCGTCTCTTTGTACTGATAACGCTGCCATGATCGCATCCGCAGGGTTTTATAATCGGAATTTTACTTCCTGGGAAAAAGTGATTGCTGATCCTGAGCTGTACTATTAAGTAAATGTATACTATTGCTCTCAGATACGGTTTCTACTAGAATGTGCTTCATGTTTAGAGGAGAAAGAGATAGCATCACACAATCTGTTCATGAAGCAAAAGCAATTCAAGCTACAGATCTGCTAAGAATTGAACGAAATCCTTCGTTGAGATCTCATGAAAAACAATTTATACATGCATTAATGCGATATACTACATTGCAGCCTGCAACAAAATCATGTGATCCATATATTTCAGGAGTATCTGCAGCGACGTCACAAGTGCTACGCGAAGAGTTACAGTTAGCGAATTTACCAAAGAAAAACTTTTTTTCTGTATTAGATGAATTAAATAAAAAAAATGGAAATATATATCCACATTTGTCGGTTAACCTTGGTGCAAATCCACTAGCAATGGTGAAAGCAGGTTTCTTCGGAAATTTTGGTTCAGTAGTAGATAGAGCCCTGCATGGAAGAACAAATTGTTTTGAATTCCCTCTTGTTATGCAGACAATTGCTAAAGTATATTACCCTGATGAGATAGAAGAGGCACATGTTTTAGGATTTAATGATTCAAGAGATCCTTTTGGAGGTACTACAATGTTAGATACAAGACATTTCGGTTTATTTACCGCAAGACAGGCTGAAGAAGGGCAACTAACTTATACATTCACACCGTATGCAGGTCGAACGAGGGAATTAACAAAATCTGAAGCTCAAGAAAGAAGAGATACGGCAGATTTGCATGATGAGTATGGAACAATGAATATTTATAAGGAACTAATAAGATTAATGCAATTCATTGAAGAAGAACATTGAGAGAGAAAATCTAAATTGCGGGTTTGTGGCGGAAGTGGTCGAAGAAGCTTCCACGATGCATTTGTTCTTCTTTCGCATCATGTATTTCTTCTTTTGCGTCTTCTTTCACATCTTCCTTTTCATGTTGTAATAAAGCATTTTTTCTTTCAAGTTCATAAATTCTTTGTTGGAGATGCTCGATCGCTTTTTCAGATTTTTTAATATGCATATCTTTTCCATGAAGTGTTAGGGACGTTGAAGCCCATTCTATAACACTAAGAAGCCATGAGATAAATACTCCGAGAAGAAGAGAGATAAGGGCTATAAGATAGAGAGGGACATTACCATAATGATATTGGAATAATTGAATGCCGACACCTTGAGTGTTTTGTGTCGCAAAGAACGAAAATAAAATACCGAATAATACGACAACGAGTAATGCAAACATATAAAAAATATACCGACAATATTTTATAGATGCGTTACAGAAGAGTAAGAAAAAAGAAAGAGAAAGCATACCGGACTTGACAGGCTTTGGCAGTCGTGTTATTATTTTGCTAATCTTCATTACGAAACATTTCGATTGAATTATTAGACTAACACTATATTTATGGAAGGACTACAGAATTTAACACAACGACAAATAGAAATTCTAAAAGCGCTTATCGAAGAGTACATTAAGACAGCAGAGCCGGTTGGTTCTGAAACACTCGAAAAAAGACACAGTATTAGTGCATCTCCAGCTACTATTCGGAACGAGATGGTTAGATTAACAGAATTAGGTTACCTGCAAAAACCGCACTCTTCTGCAGGCAGAATGCCCACTCCGAACGGTATGAAGTTCTATGTGAGTGAGCTCATGAAGGAAAAAGAGCTATCTGTAGGAGAAGAGGTTGCATTAAAAGAACGAGTGTGGGATTATCGAGATCAAGCTAATCGCTTTCTGCGGGAAGTGACGCGTTCATTAGCAGAAAAAACAAAGACACTTGCTATCGCGACGACTGATGAAGGGGAATTATATTGTTCTGGTTATGCTCATATTCTCGATATGCCAGAGTTTTATGATATCGACGTCACAAAGAATTTACTTGAGGCGATTGATAGTGCAGATTACATTCAACAGCTTTTGCAGCAATCAGAAGAAACAGATGAGGATGTTCATATTTTATTAGGAGATGAATTAGGATCTATGCTCCAAGGTCCATACAGTTTAGTATATAGCACTTATCAAACGCCAATGCAGCATAAAGGGATAATCGGAGTGATAGGTCCTGTCCGTTTGAATTATACGAATATTGTTCCAACAGTGAGAACCATTAAAATATTAATTCCTGAAATAGTGAGAGGATGGTAGTAGTAAATTAAAAGTTAAAATTAAAAGATAAAAATTGTAAAATGGCAAAAGACGAAAAACAAAATGACAACACTGATAATCAGCAGGCGGAAATAAAGGAGACAAAAGGGCCAGAAGAGACAAAGGGAAAACAGAGTAGAAAGGTTGCGGAGTTGGAAGAGCAAGTAAGAGATCTAGAAGCGAAGTGGAAACGAGCAGTTGCTGATTATCAAAACCAAGAGAAATGGATGCGAGAGCAGCGTACAGAATGGATTCGGTCTGCAAATCGAGAGTTGCTTTTACGAATACTTCCTGTTTTAGATACGCTCATGCTTGCACAATTGCATAGCGATGATAAAAATCTTGCAGTGAGTATTGGCCAGTTTCTCGATGTTTTAAAAACAGAAGGTGTTACGAAGATTGAAACAGTAGGGAAAGAGTTTGATCCTCATCTTATGGAGGCTGTTACGACAGAAGAAGGGAAGGAGAATACGGTTATTAAAGAGTTACGGGCAGGATATCTGTTACATGATAAAATATTAAGGCCAGCACAAGTAACAGTAGGGAGTGGAAGTTAAATAAAAAATTAAAGATTAAATCTCAAAGATATTTTAGATTTGATTTTTTATTTTTTAGATTGACTGAAAGGAACATATGGGAAAAATTATAGGGATTGATTTAGGAACAACAAATTCATGTGTAGCGGTCATGGAAGGCGGACAGCCTAAAGTGATCCATTCAGCAGAAGGAAGAAATGTTATCCCATCTGTTGTAGATCCAGTGAGTCGTGTCGTGGGAGATGTGGCAAAACGTCAGATGGTCTTAAAACCAAAACGAACTATTTTTTCTATAAAACGACTAATGGGGAAAAAATTCCATGATGAATCTGTTCAGCGAGACATGAAATGGCTACCGTATACAGTAAAAGCTGGACGTGATGACATGGCTGTGGTTGAGGTAGAAGGAAAAACATACACACCTCAGGAAATTTCAGCAATGATTCTGCAAAAAATTAAAGCAGATGCTGAAAGCTATCTCGGTTCGAAAGTAACTGAAGCAGTTATTACTGTTCCAGCATATTTTGATGATAGTCAGAGACAAGCAACAAAACAGGCAGGCGAAATCGCTGGGTTAGATGTTAAACGTATTATCAATGAACCTACAGCAGCAGCGCTTGCGTATGGATTAGATAAAAAGAATGCACATACAATTGCAGTATATGATTTGGGCGGAGGTACATTTGATATTTCTATCCTCGAACTTGGAGAAGGTGTATATGAAGTAAAGTCAACAAATGGAGATACACATCTCGGTGGAGATGATTTTGATCAGAAAATAATTGAATATATTGCCACAGAATTTCAAAAAGAAAATGGTATTGATTTACGAAAAGATCCTCAAGCATTACAACGTCTGAAAGAATCTGCAGAGAAAGCAAAAATAGAACTTTCATCATCCCAGGAAGCACAAATTAACCAACCATTTATTACACAAGGGAAAGAAGGTCCATTGCATTTAACCATGACTTTGACTCGGGCGAAATTAGAGTCGATTGTTGATGAGTTAATCCAGAAGACCTTAGATCCAGTACGGCTTGCCTTGAAAGATGCTGGTATAACAGAAAAACAAGTCGATGAAGTTGTACTCGTGGGAGGTATGACACGTATGCCGAAAGTAGTAGAAGTCGTCACGAAGTTTTTCGGAAAAGAACCTAACAAATCTGTAAATCCTGATGAGGTTGTCGCAATTGGAGCAGCAGTACAGGGAGGAGTACTCGGTGGCGAAGTAAAAGATGTTCTTCTCCTTGACGTTACTCCGTTAACGCTCGGTTTAGAAACACTTGGTGGTGTTTCTACCCCACTAATTCCAAGAAATACGACAATTCCAACAACAAAATCACAAGTCTTTTCAACGGCAGCAGATAATCAAACACAAGTAGAAATAAATATTCTTCAAGGAGAACGGCCAATGGCTGGTGATAATAAATCATTGGGTAGATTTATTCTCGATGGTATTCCTCCAGCACCGCGTGGTATGCCACAGGTTGAAGTAACATTTGACATTGATGCAAATGGTATCTTACATGTTACTGCAAAAGATAAAGCAACAGGTAAAGAACAAAGTATTAAAATAACAGGTTCTACTGGTCTTTCGAAAGAAGAAGTTGAGAAAATGACGAAAGAAGCAGAGCTGCACTCGAAAGAAGATGAAGAAAAGAAAGCTCGAGTCGAAACACGGAATCAAGCAGACGCTATGATATTCACGGCAGAAAAATCCTTAAAAGATGCGGGGGATAAAGTAGCTGAAGATGTTAAAAAAGAAATAGAAGAAAAAATCTCAGTATTAAAAGGTATTCTCGAATCAGGTTCAAAAGAAGATCTAGAGATGAAGACACGAGATCTCTCTGAAAGCTTACAAAAAATAGGGCAGGCGATGTATGGTTCGACAAGCTCACCACAAAATGGAGGACAACAAGAAACGCCAGGAACAGAAGAGACCAAAGAGCCAGGGAGAGATGAAACAAAAGATAAAAAAGGTGATGAACCTGTAGAAGGTGAAGTTGTTGAATAAACCTCATCATTGTTCTTATAACCTCGTAGATTATACCTCTTAACACGAGGTTTTTTTTGGCAAAATATGATGTCGGCAGAGTATGTGCAAGCAACCTATATTCATCAATATGGTATTCCGTACGTTTCAGGTATGGTTGCAGCTGATTTGCATGTCCATGTTAACCCTGGGGCGGATGCAGTAAGAAATACTGAAGATATTCTTGATGATGCTGCAAGGCAAGGTGTAGATATCGTTGGCTTGACTGATCATGATATGACTCATCATATTCCTGATGCTATAGAGATAGCTCGAAAAATAGGTATAAAACTCATACCTGGTGTAGAAAGTACAGCGATAAGCGAGTTAATGTATGACCTAAAAAGAAAACAATGGGCGCCACGACATATTCGTATTTGGAATTTCTCTGGTGAATCTTCACCACCGTTAACCAATGCTCCAGTATCGGAATTACTACGAGAGGTTAATTCTCGCAGGAGATCTCAGACAGGATGGGAAGATGTTATGGTATCTATAGCTCATCCAGAATTGGGTGATATTTCAATGACAGAAGCTGAAATAGTAGCTTTAATAGCCGCTTGGGGTAGAGATGGGGCAAATATAAGAGATAAGTTTAATATAGAAGTTCATAACGGGGCTTCCGTCCATGTAGATAACGTATCAAGAACAGTACGCAAACTTATCGGTAAACATCGATTACTTCAAGGATTGAGTGGGCGGGTAGAAAACGTACTTCCATCATATAGCTCAAATAAAAGAGCTAAGGTTATTTTTCAAAAATATCAACATTTATTGGGTGGGGTTGATGCGGGATCTGACAGCCATGGATTACATGTGGGTGAGGTAGTAGTATTTCATGATCCGAAAGTTCCTACAGCACAAGCGGTGAGAAATAGACAAGTAGCTATCATGGAGCAGAGAGTCTTACGCCCCATGACGCTGGATGAATTTACGGTTGGAAAATATAAAGGTGATCGATTGGAAAGGCAACGAAGAAAAGGAGAAAATGGTATAATTTTGTTTGAGAAAGGGAGAGTATATGGCTAAAGATTATTATCAAACATTAGGGGTTACAAAAAATGCGAGTGCAGATGAAATCAAAAGAGCATATCGCAAACTAGCGTTACAGTATCATCCTGATCGAAACAAAACAAAAGAAGCTGAAGTCAAATTTAAAGAAGTAACACAAGCGTATGAGGTTTTATCTGATCCGCAAAAAAGACAAACATATGATCAGTTCGGTGCAGCTGCTTTTGAACAAGGTGCTGGACCCTTCGGCGGAGCTCAAGGCGGGCAGGGGCCGTTTGGTGGGAATAGAACGGGTCAGTACGGTCCATTTACATATACGTATTCAACTGGAGGAGATGGTGCAGGTTTTGACTTTGGTGGATTTTCTGATCCTTTTGATATATTTGAACAATTTTTTGGTGGTGCACCATTCGGTTCTCGACAGAGGCGACCTATTTATTCACTAACAATTTCTTTTATGGATGCAGTAAAAGGTGTAGAGAAAGAAGTAACAATTGAAGGTAAAAAACAAAAAATTAAAATTCCAGCTGGAGTAGACTCAGGCTCTCGGATTCGATTTGATACATATGATATCGTTATAGATGTTACTTCTGACAGTCGATTCCAAAGAGAAGGTGCAGATATTATTACTGAAGAAACAATTTCGTTTGCGAAAGCTTCAGTGGGAACAGAACTACCTGTACAAACAATTGATGGTGAGGTGACAATACGTGTTCCTGAAGGAACGCAGCCGGGCACGCTTATCCGTTTACGTGGAAAAGGTGTTCCTCTTCTTCGACGACAGGGACGTGGAGATCATTATGTGCGAATAAAGATTGCTATTCCACAAAAGCTCACGAAGAGACAAAAAGAGTTGCTTGAAGAGTTTGAAAACGAAGGACAAAAAAATAAGGGATGGTTTTAACTAATTCTTTCTAAATATTTAATTTTATAGTATCTCCTTCTTTCAGTTTTAATTCTTTCGACTTTCCTGCATTTAATTCCAAGACACGCGTAGCTGGTTGTGTAGGCTGGTATAAATTCAGATTTGCCACATTGTCTATTTTATGTGGTACATTTTCAAAAATAGTAACCACTTTTTCATTATCTAAATAAATAATATCAATAGGAAATTTCATGTCCTTCATCCAGAATTGATATCTTCCCGGCTTATTAAACAGAAAAAGCATTCCTTTATCTGAGGGAAGTTTGTCGTAAATAGATAAACCTTTCTGCAGCTCATCAGGAGTTTTAGCAATGTCGAGCGTAATTGTTTTCCCATTAATAACAGCGGTTTTATTCCAGAGCATTTGTACTTTCGCGTAAGAGAGAAATACAACAGCTAATAAAACGATAGTAATGCCAATAAAAAATATTTTATTTCTTGTCATACTATATTTCTTTTTCCAGTAATGATGCTATACGGGACGTCGATTGATTTTCAATTTTCGGGATTACGTCTACTACGGTCCCCCCAACCATTTTGGCTTGTCGTTCCTTATGCCTTCTATTTACATCCGGTTGGGTTGTAGCGATTATAGCAGGTTTAGTATCTAAAATCAGAGAATCGTAGAGTTGGTCACTGACATTATCAGGAAGTAAAATAATATAATCTACTATTGATAACGCTGCTAGCAGTCTTGCTCGATCGATTTGAGTATTAATCGGTCTACCAATTCCTTTCATCTGTTCAATGTGTTTATCACTTTCTAGAAAGACTATAAGGATATCACCAGCTTTTTTTGCATTTTCTAGAAAGGATATATGTCCGACATGCAGAATGTCAAAACAACCACCAGCCACAACAATTTTTTTTCCATTATTGTGTAGTTGTTTTGTAAGGTTTACTGATTCCTCAAATCTTACAATTTTTTTTTCCATAGGTGTGAAATTTCAAATAAATACCAATTCCAAATATCAAGTTTCAAATAATAAGGGAAAGTTCATTTGTCATTTGGAATTTGACATTGGAAATTTGACATTCTCCTTATCCTTCTTTCGTTCCTCGTAAATAGACTGCTTGCCATGCACGATAATTAGAATTAAATCGATCTGAAAGTATAACTTGTCCATCTTTCTTAACTTCTCTCGTAAAATACACTGTCGCGCCTGACACTGCATAATCTATTTGTTTAACTTCTCCTTTAGGCATTGTTGGATCATCAATATAAAGTGGTTCTGGTGAAGAAGTTACTGATGTAATGACTGGTTTAGAAATAGTAACTTCTCTATTATCCTTCGTTCCATACAGCTCGAAAGTCAAACTTCCAGTGTTAGGATCAACAATCGTTTGAATAAGTAAATAATGGCCAGTATCATTTTTGAAACGAAAATCATTTGTTGGTACATAGATAGATGCATCAAGACCCGGACCTTGATCCTGCTCATAATAACTCACTCGATAAGCATGTGGATTTCTCTCAATTATAGGAAGTCCAGCGTTTAATGCCGCTCTAAAAAGAGTAGTTGAAACTTGACATACGCCTCCTCCATCACCGAGAACAGTTCTCCCATTTTGGATGACATATGCTTGTTTATACCCTGTAAATGTTGAGATATCACCAATTGCTTTATTAAAAGAGAATATTTCATCTGGCTTAATCAGTATGCCATTTAACCTTGTTGCTGCAAGTGTAATATTATAAATCCTATTAGGAATTGATCCGACGAAGAGAGAAGAACCACTCGCCACTAGCTCAGTAATTCCTATGTCGTTCACTTCATTAGTAGTAACTTTTGGTTTAAGGATTTTGACAGGTACAGGAATAACTAACCGTAAAGGTTTCTCAGCACGAATAACAGACAGTGTTTTTTCTGAAAAACGTAATTTCAGTACTTCCATATCAATATCCTTTCCATCTGAAGAAGTCTTAAACTCTTTTACACGACCATCTTCAAAGGAAAACCTTGCATCAACTGGTTCAGCATACACAAGATCTCTTAAGGGTTTCAAAAGTTCATCAAGTTTCTCTACTTGATATTGATAGGTAGCAGGAAGATAAATACCTGAAAAATACGCTTGGGTGATAAGACTAAAATTAGAAAACATATTAGAACTTCTTCCTATGCTATAAGCCTGATCAGCCAGGAGCGTAGGATTATATCCGAATTCAAGCTCTTTTGCTGATACCGTTGCCTCTTTATCTCCAAGCGTAAAAATGATTAAGGATTGTTGTATTTTCTCGTTTTTTTTCTGGAAATAATCTTCTAACTGTTCTTTCGTTTTGCCTCCAAAATCTTTTCCGTCGACATATACACCAGGATAAATTTTCGATTGATATGTATTTTTATGGACGATGTAAAGAAAGCTTATAAAAAAGAATAGACCGAACGTAACACCACAGATAAACCAGAAATATCCATTTAATAGCGAAGAAAAAAATCGTCTTTTATCTTTTGGTATTTTTGAAAGTAGAGAAGGCATAATATTGCGTAAGTACCCTTTGGTATTATACTATAAAATCGGTATTGAATCTCCCTAAATTTATTACCTAACCATATATATAAACGACAATTAAAAAATGCTATGGATGAAAACAATAATGTAGTCTACAATCCACCAAATAATGACCAGAGTGCAGGAAATCAACCAGCTACACAAGATTCTCCGAGGATAACAGTGCAAGATTTATATGGACCATCTGCATCACAACCTCCGCAGCCAGTAGAACAGTCTGTTTCAGAGCCATCTCCGCCAGTTACGCAGACTGATGTCGCACAACCTGATAGTACACAACAGCCAACAGAAGAAATACTACCCCCACCACTACCTCAAGAGGAAACATCGGTAGAGCAACCACTACCACAAGCATCAGGACCGGCTGAGCCTCCTCCACCTGATGTTCCGCCTGACAGTATGGGAGGAAATCTTCCTGATTCAGCGCCGCCAATGGCTGGTCCGCTTAGAAGTAAAATTTTAAAAATGGTTTTTGGAGGAATAGGTATACTCGTAGTTTTAGCATTACTTATAGGAGGAGTATCTCGCTTTTTCTCTGGTGATAAAAAGTATAACAATGCGACAATTACTTATTGGGGGTTATGGGAAGATGCGAAGACTCTAAAGCCTATTATCGATGACTTTGAGAAAAAATATCCGGGTATTAAAGTGGTATATGAAAAACGCGATAAAAAACAATATAAAGATAGAGTCCTAGGGAGAACTACGACGAATACGGCACCTGATGTGTTTACTTATCATAATACATGGGTACCAACTCTTCAGGAAGTCTTACTACCATTGCCAAGTGATGTTGTGACGTTAGATGATTTTAAGGCAACGTATTATCCAGTTGTTCTAGATGATCTGGTTCTGAATGGTGCAATCTATGGCATTCCCCAAGGCATTGATACGCTTACACTTTTTGTTAATAGGCAGATATTTAATGCTGCACAGATTCAGATTCCGCAAACATGGGATCAGTTCAGTATTGCTGCAAAGACTATGACGACAAAAGATAATAACAAAATCACAATTTCAGGAGCTGCGATGGGAGCCTACGACAATATAAATCATGCAGCAGATATAGTTTCTCTCCTTTTTTTACAAAGTGGAATGAAATTTGATCAGTTAGCTGAAACTTCAGATAGTATGGTTGCTGCATTACGATTCTATACACCTTTTGCTTCGAGTTCAGATAGAACGTGGGATCCGAATGATAAAACCAACACTTCTATGACGGCTTTTGCTAAGGGAAAGGTAGGATTTTATTTTGGTTTCTCTTGGGATATTTTTAGCATTCAAAAAATAAGTAAAGAAAATGGTGTCAATTTAAAATTTGATCTATATCCTGTCCCCTATATCCCGAAACATGACAAGATGACTATAGCGAGTTATTGGGTAAATGGTGTGTCGAAGAAAAGTCAACATCAGAAAGAAGCATTATTGTTTCTAAAATATTTAAGCGAAAAAGATGTCGTGCAAAAATTATATACGGAAAGTAGTAAGACAAGAGCATTTGGTACTCCTTATGCGAGAAAGGATTTGGCAGAGTCGTTAAAAAATAATCCAATGGTATATCGATTTATTGAGCAAGCACCCTATGCCAAATCAAGCTACTTTGCGAGTGATACATACGATGATACATTTACGGAAGATTTAAATGAGTATCTTTCTCGTGCGATACAAGCGATTTTTTCTTATACGTCTATAGAGTCTGCTGTAAGTACCATTATTAATGGAGTAAAAACAGTCTTCACCAAAAATGGAATATTATAGAAAACAAGTTCTACAGACATTGATTTATAGTGATTTATTTAATTATCCTTTAACGAAAAAGGAACTTTGGTATTACTTAAAAAGTAAAAAACCAATACATAAAGGAGATTTTAATAAAGCACTTAACAGTTTAAAAGACATAATCGTTCAAAAAAGAGGATTTTTTTCTTTTGCAGATAGAGAATCTATTATTGAAAGACGAATTTCATTACAGTACGAGAATCGAAAAAAAATTGCTTTAGCTAAAAAAATTGCAAATATACTATCTAACATCCCGACCATACAGTTTATAGGGATAAGTGGAAGTCTAGCAGCAAAAAACGCAGAAAGAGATGATGATATAGATTTTTTTATTATTGCTAGTAAAAAAACCCTGTGGATTTCTCGCTTCTTAATGTTAATACTCTTAGAGTTTTTAGGTGTGCGTAGGAAGAAAAACCAGCATAATGAGAGTAATACCGTGTGTATTAATATGATGATCGATGAGAACTCATGTGTTTTTCCTAAAAACCGGCAAGATGTTTATACAGCTCATGAATTAGCACAACTTTATCCTCTTGTGGATAAAAAACATATATATAGAAAACTCCTTCAAGAAAATGCGTGGATATATGCTTTTATGCCAAATGTAAAAGAGAAAAGACTGTTTTATCAGAAAAGAGTAAGTTTGGTTAAAAATTTGTTTATGGTAAGTGTACTGCCCGCCTTCTATTTATTAAATTTGTTCTTAAAAAAAATTCAATTGTTTTCGATACGAAAGACGTTAACGACAGAAGTAGTAACTGACGCATTTTTAGCATTTCATCCATTTGATTATAGAAAATCTGTTCTCAATCATTATTCAAATAAGTTAAAAAAGTATCAAATATAGATAACTTAAGATATTGTATTGTCTTATCATTTTCTTTGATAAGACAGGCAATCAAGCTTTATTTTGTGCAATGTTGTAATTCTGTTTATCCTCTGTTACGATGAATATATGACTGCCTTTAAACGTGGCTTATTTTTTCTATTTTTCCTCTCGTTTTTTCTAACGAATAAAAATACTCTCCCGTATGCATTGGCAGAAGATAACTGCGTGAAATCAGATCTTGGTTGTATTCCCACAGATGTCGGTTCATTTGTTGAGACATATTACAAATGGGGCTTAGGACTAGTTGGTGGTCTTTCTTTATTATTTATCATTATAGGCGGATATTTAATCATGACTTCTAGAGGTAATCCACAACAGTTAAGTAATGGAAAAAGTTATATTATGTATGCGCTAATAGGATTATTTCTCGCTGTTTTTGGATTTCTGTTCATCGAAGTTATCACACAAGATATTCTTAAAATCCCTGGATTCGGTTAAATGGCAGAGGACTTGACGATTCTTGTGAAAGACGACACAATGGTAAGTAAGTACTATGTTTGGTAATTTATTTAGTCAATCTAAAAAACAGGAAACACCACCAATGCAGCAATCGCAGGCTGCAGGTGTCCCTCAACAGCAGCCAGGTATGCAATCGTCCGGTAGTGGAGGCATCAATACCCCACCCCAGAATCCTCAGATAGAGATGGGTGGTTCTAAAATGAATGCTTCATTTCGTCAAAACTTGTCAGCGCTTTCTCATTTAGATCAACGAGCAACACAGGTTCTTCAACACGCACAGGAGGAAACGAAAAGAATTAGACAACCTTTTATTGAGCCTGAACAGATTCTCATAGGTTTACTCTATGATGAAGATATTTTTAAATTACTTGAAGATTTTTCTGTTGATCCAGCAAAAGTCACCAGAGAAATTCAAAGTAAAGAACAACCAGGATCATTTATGGGACAGCCCACCCTCAGTGATAAGTCGAGACAAGTGTTCGAACAAGCGTATCGAGATGCGAAATCCCGCGAATCCGCATTTATAACACCTGAGGATGTATTATTAGCTTTATATTCAGACACGTTACCTACTTCAAATTTATTACAGACACAAGGTATGCAGAAAGAACAGGTTCAGGATAAATTAGCCAAAACCCATGGGTCTGCATATGGGAAAAAGTCAGTATTAGATCGGTTTGGTATTGATTTAACCCAGCAAGCTCGTGAAGGTAAACTAGATCCAATTGCCGGAAGAGATAAAGAGATTGACAGACTTGTTCATATCCTACTCAGAAGAACAAAAAACAACCCGATTATTATCGGAGAAGCAGGTGTAGGAAAAACTGCCATTATAGAAGGATTAGCGCAAGCGATAGTCGCTGGAAGTGCACCGAAAGAATTACTTAATAAACGGATTATTCAGTTAGATTTATCATCTATTGTTGCGGGTGCGAGTCATCGTGGAGAATTTGAAGAACGGTTACGAACTGTCATCCAGGAAGCGATGGCTGCTGCTGGACAAGTTATTCTTTTTATTGATGAAATTCATATTCTTATGGGTGCGGGGGGAGACGGTGGAGATTCGATGAATGCGTCAAATATAATTAAACCTCATTTGGCTCGTGGCCAATTGCAAATTATTGGTGCGACAACTACTATGGAATATAGAAAAAATTTTGAGAAAGATAAAGCCTTAGAGCGACGATTCCAGCCTGTGCTTGCTGAAGAGCCAAGTGAAGAAGCAGCAATGGAGATGTTAAAAGTGTTAAAGTCTAAATATGAGCGGTTCCATGGTGTTACGATCAGCGATGCAACAATTGAAGCAGCAGTGAAATTATCTAAGAAATATATTGGTGAGCGATATCTTCCTGATAAAGCTGTTGATTTACTTGATGAAGCAGCTGCATGGGTGAAACTTGGCCGTTCTGAAACGCATCTTCCTCGTATCGGTTCAAATAAAACAGATTCACAGCAGGAATTAGTAGAAGTAATTAAAACTGAGCCTGGCTCTGATAAAAAAGAAACAGAAACAGAGAAACCAAAAGAAGAGGTGGCAGAGCAAGAGTCAATTGCTCCAGGTGCGCCGATGAGTGTCTCAGAACCAAGTGCGCAAGAACAAATTGGAAATGGACCAGTAGGTGCTATCCAAGGATATGGCGCGCCAACAGTTGCTGATTTTGCGCCACCACCAACTGTATAAATATGAACGATAAAAATACCCAAAATACAGTAAATGTAAAAGAAGAAAAACAACAAGCGACAGAAGTCCAGCCAGTTTCTGCTGCTCCTGGTACACCTACACCGAGTAAGCAAACTACACCAGAACCTGTTGAAAATAGCATGGCTGTTACAAAGCGTGATGTTGAAAATGTGGTAAGTAGTTGGACAGGGATACCAATTTCTAAGTTGACAGAGGATGAAAGCGCAAAACTCTTGCAACTTGAAGATAGAATCCATCTTCGACTTGTTGATCAGGAAGAAGCAGTGGTTAAAGTTGCAGAAGCAGTACGCCGTGGCAGAATTGGTTTAGCAAGCGGACAGAGACCTATTGCCTCTTTTATATTTTTAGGACCTTCCGGAACAGGAAAGACAGAATTAGCAAAAACTCTTGCTGAAATTTTATTCGGACGTGATGATGCAATGGTTCGTTTAGATATGTCAGAGTATATGGAAAAACATGAAGTGGCTAAGTTAATAGGCGCTCCTCCTGGGTATGTAGGATATGAAGAAGGTGGACAATTAACCGAAGCAGTTCGAGCGAAACCATATTCAATAGTCCTTCTTGATGAAGTTGAAAAAGCACATCCTGATGTTTTTAATATTCTGTTACAGCTTTTAGAAGACGGACGTTTAACTGATAATAAAGGAAATACGATATCCTTTAAAAACACTATAGTCATTTGTACATCTAATATAGGTAGTGGTATGATCACTGAAAAATTAGGTGAACAAGATGCGAAAAAAGAAAAATCAAAAGAACAATATGAAAAAGATTTTGCTGAACTATCAACAGTCGTTAATACTGAACTACGGAAATTTTTCCGGCCAGAATTACTTAATCGTTATGATGATATTGTTATTTTTAAACCACTGCAGAGATCTGATATGGTAGGTATTGCGAAACGAGGTCTTGAAAAAACTGCAAAATTATTAAAAGAACAAGGATTTGCAGTAAAAGTAACCGATAGAGCATTAAATAAGCTTGCACAAGAAGGTTATGACCCAATGTACGGTGCTCGTCCGTTGCGCAGGTTAATCCAGACATCTATAGAAAATCCAATAGCGCTGCAAATCATCGGGAAACAATTTGTTCAAGGAGATACTATTGTGATAGATTACGACACGAGAACAAACCAATTCTTGTTTAAAAAACCTGAAGGTGGAAAACAGCCAGCTCAAGCTACTTTGGAGACAAACAACCCCACGGTTCAGCCAACAACAGACCAACCTGATCAGCATACTCAACCTCAAGTTTCTAGTACTCAAACGCCACAGTTATCACAGCAACCTTATGTTTATGGACAGCAGACAGTTCCTTCGACGGGCCAATCAGCGCCTACAGTAGCGACATCTTTTGATCCTTTAAGTGTTTTGTCTCCAGATTCGACTCACCCAACAGCAACACCTTCTATAAATCCGTCTGATGAGCCATCTGTGCAAACTAATCAATCATTTACAAATCAATTCATTCAAGGTACTCCGCCGCCAAACTATGCTTCAGGTGGAGCATATGTGGCAGGAGGAACAAGTGCTACAGTAGGTCTAGGCTCACAAAACTATGCGAACGAACAAGCTCATGTTTCTGTACTAGAAAATGGGGAAATAAATGCTTCAGGTGTAGATGGATTACATGAATCATCATGAAAATATTAATTAACTGGTTTATAAGTGGAATGGCTGTTTTCGTTGCGGCATATTTATTACCAGGAGTGTATGTTGATTCGTTTGTAACTGCTTTAATTGTTGCATTGGTATTAGGCATTATTAACGCCTCAATTAAGCCAATTCTGTTTTTCCTAACACTCCCCATAACATTGGTTACATTGGGTGTTTTTGCGCTTGTTCTCAATGCATTAATGATTTCTCTTACAGACCTTCTTATTGAAGGATTTCGAGTAAACTCTTTTTGGTGGGCTTTATTATTTAGTGTCCTTCTTTCCATTATTTCTTCTTTTCTAAATAGCCTTGCAAAGGATTAATATACATGAGATACTGTGTGGAATTCATATGAAGAAATGGAAAACTCTTTCTTCTCGACTCGCTCTTGATCATAAGTGGTTTAAAGTTCGCCAGGACACAGTCCAACTTCCAAATGGGAAAATTCTTGACGACTATTATATTTGGCAGGATAAATCTGTTGCACAGGTAATTCCTGTAACGAAAGATTATAAGTTGATTCTAGAAAAACAGTACAAACACGCAGTTGGAGAGTTTATGATTGAATATCCTGCAGGATATATTGATGAAAACGAAATCCCATTCGAAGCTGCAAAAAGAGAATTATTAGAAGAAACAGGATACACATCCGATTCCATCTCCTTTTTAGCAAAGTTCAATCACAATCCTTCCAAAGAACTAGGTAACATTTATATGTTTATTGCGAAAGATGTTTTTTTAAAACAAAAACCAGTACTTGAAATAACAGAAGATATTGAACTCTTAACATTATCGTTTGAAGAGGTATATCGTATGATTATGAAAGGAGAGATCTGGTCTACAGGAACTGTTGCCGCATCTTTTCTCTTGTTTGAAAAACTCAGCTTCATTAAACGCTAGCTATTTGTAATTTTCATATATCGTTTCTATACTAGCTATATGCAAACATATTTATTTCTTCCTATAGATTTTTTAAAATTTTGGTATCGGGAAGCTCCTGAAGAAATTATCCGTTATTTTTTATCATTTAACACTGCATTTTTACAATTATTTTCTTTACCACTTTTACTTCGTACATTTTTCCAGCCTCTTAAAAATGAGTATAGACAAGGATTAATTTGGTTTTCAATAGGAATGGGAATAGGTATAAAAACATTACTTATCCTTATCAGTTTCCTTTTATTATCAGTTATCCTAATATTTCAAATTGCATTTCTCCTTTTATTTCTGGCCTGGCCTGTTGTAACTATCGTTCAGCTTTTTATACATTTTTAAATATGGTGGCGTATACAAAGATTTATCACTTTTATAAGACAGCGCTTATGAGAACATTACGAGTCGTTGTTCTTTTTTTCATTTCTGTTTGGTTTTTTAATACATTTCGTGAACATGGAAATATAAAACTTCCACTTTTTTTCCTTTCTGTTACTTTACAGATCGAGCTTTTCTTTAGGCATAAAATAGCAAAGGTTTTACCCGTTATTTCAGTAGTAAATAATAAAGATCAAAATTGGTATGAATCGATGACTCGAGAGGCATTAGAAAAAATTTTGGTATATCAGAATACAAAACAAGTTGTATATTCCTTACTGGATTATGAACAAGTCCAATTCATAATGAATAAAATTCCAGTTGAAAAGCAATCGATACAGCTGCTAGATATTCCATTAACACAGGTTATAACCTATGCAGCCGAACTAGCGAAAAGTGTTCGCGGAACATATATAACTTCAATTGATATATTCGGATCGTATCTTTTTTTAACAGAACAACAAACCAAATTGCTTTTCAATCATCAACTGAAACAAGAAGAACTTATGCAAATTCTTTCTTGGGCAAGACATATGTATCCTTATGAGGAAAAACCGAAAAAACGCCGTGTTCATATGTATGGTAGTGGAATTGGTGAAGGACTCACAACTGGATGGACATATGAGACGAAAAAATATACTGTAAATTTTTCTTATGAAGCATTTGAAAAGAAACCAGAAATTACTGGTAGGGAAAAAGAATTTATACAGATGCTTGAGACTCTTTCTAAACGAGAAAATAATAGTATACTCTTAGTTGGTGATCCAGGTAGTGGTAGAGAAAATCTTGTATCTTTATTGGCAACAGAAAGCTTTCTTCACAGTACATCATTAAGCGTTCCTCATATTAAGGTTCTTGAGCTTATGGTAGGTCCTCTCATCGCAGGCGCTGCAAATCGTGCAGAATTAGAAAGTCGTTTACAAGCCATCATTGAAGAAGTTAGTCACTCAGGAAATGTAGTGATATACATTCCTGAATTACAGAACATTACAGGATCGTCATCCTACGAAATTGATTTATCTGGTGCACTATATCCTTATCTAACTTCCGGAAAAACGCCTGTTATTGGGACAGTCACGGTAGGTAATTTTAAAACATTTATTGAAAAAAGTTCATTGCTCGAAGCATTTACTGTTATTAAGTTAGAAGAGCCAGATAAACATACAGCTATGAAAATGGTTCTCGAAAGGGCATCGGCAGTTGAAGAAAAAAATAGAGTTGTGTTGACTTACAAAGCAATTGAAAATGCAGTAGATTACGCCGATAGATTTTTCCAGGAAGCTGCATTACCTGGAAGTGCTGTAAATGTTTTAGAAGATGTTTCCCACACTGTTGCATCACGTAGTCATGGTGCTGGCGGTTTGTTTAGTAAGACGAAAACAGTATTTGTTGGAGGTGATGATATTGTTACCGCAATACAAGAAAAAACGCACATTGTTATATCCCAACCCACGGCGAAAGAAAAAGATATACTGCTACACCTTGAAGAATTGATGCACAAGCGAGTTATTGCACAGGAGGATGCTATTCGTGCTATAGCAGAAGCGATGCGAAGATTACGTGCGGGGATGACCACAATGAAACGGCCTATCTCATTCCTCTTCCTTGGCCCAACAGGCGTAGGTAAAACAGAAACAGCGAAAGCGTTAGCAGAACTTTATTTCGGTGGAGAAGATAAAATGATACGTCTTGATATGAGTGAATATTCAGATATAGAAGGAGAAAAAAGACTACTTGGGGCTCCTCCTGGTGAAGGACAAGAGCGGGGTGAACTAACAGATAAAATTGCAGATCATCCATTTTCTTTAGTACTTCTTGACGAATTTGAAAAAGCGCATCCTAAAATTCTTGATTTATTCTTGCAAGTACTTGAAGATGGACGATTGACAGATAATAAAGGGCGAACAGTAAGTTTTGCGAGCAGTATTGTTATTGCTACATCAAACGCGGGAGCAGAATTTATTCGTGAGGAGATTGAAAAGGGTTCTGCTGTCACAGATGAATTTTCGAATAGATTACTTGATGAATTGCAGAAAAAGGGTTTATTTAGACCTGAATTATTGAATAGATTTGACGATGTTATTATCTTTAAGCCTTTAGGAGAAGCAGAAATGGGCTCCATAGCACGAATTATGTTAGATGGTATTAAAAAGCGATTGGCCGAACAGGATATAACATTTTCGTACGATGATAGACTTCTTAATAAAGTTATGAAAGAAGGCTTTAATCAACAGTTCGGTGCTCGTCCTTTACGACGATATATTCAGGACACTGTTGAGGATATTATTGCACAGAAAAAACTTCGTGATGAGATACAACGTGGTAATACCCTTACGATGACGACTGATGAAGGGAATACTATTATAGTTGCTGTACAATAATGCCTTTGTTCTCCGATAATACTACTATGAAATCCCGAGGACTTATTAATATATCTTTTCTCATAACTTCTTTGCTTATTATTTTTTTTCTTTTTTGGTTTCCTGCAAATCAAGAACAAATCGTGGCTTTTGCAATTGCGCACGTTATTCTCGCTCCCATCATTGTAATTATTTGGCGTATCCTCGCAGTAGTTATTCCTCCCATTCCAGGGGGTATATTATCATTTTTATTAATTCCTATTTATGGATGGTTGTGGTCTTATATATTCGCATTTTTAGGAATTATTATCGGTGCATCGATAGCTTTTTGGATTGCTCGAGTATATCGAAAACCATTAGTTTCACGTTTTGTACCTCTCCAACAATTACATGCCTGGGAAGAAAAGGTTTCAAGGAAAAAAGAATTTCTAGCATTTTTGGGAATTCGTTTGACAACAGCGCCTATTATGGATTTCATTAGTTATATCGCAGGGCTAAGTAAGATTAATTTTAGAATATTTTTCTTTGCGACAGCACTTTCTGAGCTGCCAAATATCGCTCTCTATTATTTTAGTGATGTTACATATAAATATATAGTTAAACACAGTAGTTCGGTAGGTTTTCTCTATCTTCTGTTATTGCCAGCTCTTTTTCTTCTTCTTCAACAATATAAGTTATTTAAAAAGGAAAAATAGCTTATATATGAAACCTACGGTTGATCGTAACATGCTTATTTGCTATACTGTACCCTACTATGCCAGTTGTACAAAGATCAGAATTTGTGTTAGCTCTTAATCAGGTTGCTTCCGAGCGAGGAGTCGATCCAAATGTTGTTTTAGAGACTGTAAAAAACGCGATTCTCGCTGCTTATAGAAAGGATCATCCAGGAGTTGAGGTTGAAGAATACCGTGCAGAACTTAATTCATCTACAGGTGAAGCTAGAATCTTTCATAATGATGAAGATGTAACACCTCCTGGATTTGGAAGAATTGCCGCGCAAACTGCGAAACAAGTTATCTTGCAGAAAATTCGTGAAAAGGAAAAAGAAGCAATTTTTTCAGATTATCGAGTAAAAATTGGAACAGTCGTCAATGGAATGGTACTACGGTTTGCTGGCCAAAATATTATTGTTGATATTGGAAAAACAGAAGCTATTATGCCCCCGACAGAGCAGATCTCCCAAGAGAAATATCACTTAAATCAACGATTTGCAGTGTATCTTAAGGAGATTAGAGAAGGATTAAAAGGTGAAGAAATTGTTGTTTCTCGATCTCATGCAGGGCTTATTGAAGGATTATTCCGTCGAGAAGTACCTGAAGTTGCCCAAGGTAGTGTCATTGTTAAAGCAATCGCGAGAGAAGCAGGAAATAGGACGAAAATCGCCGTTGCATCAAATCAGCAAGGAATTGATCCAGTTGGAAGTTGTGTTGGCCAAAAAGGTGTCCGTGTGCAAGCAATTATTCAAGAATTTGGTGGCATTGAAAAGATTGATATCATCCAGTGGTCTGAAGATTCGAAAGTATATATCACACAAGCATTGTCCCCAGCGAAAAATATCAGTGTGACGCTAAAAGAGGATGAAAAACTTGCAGTTGTTTCAGTTCCAAAAGAAGAATTATCATTGGCAATTGGAAAAGATGGTCAAAATGTTCGAATAGCTTCAAAATTAACAGGATATCGTATAGAGATTGAAGGAAAAGAGGAGCCCGGAGCAGCAAAAGAAGCGGAGGCCGCTGCGCCAGCTGAAGAAACTGAAGCGAAGGAATCAACATCTTCAGATGTACAAACAGATTCATCATCGCAGACAACTCAAGATGATACCCAAGATGTGACCACGGCAAGCGAAGAAGTAAAAACTACTGAAGCAGTTGAGACTCCTGAAGAAACAGTTGAAACCTCGAATGATGTGCAAACGCCAACTGAGGAGACTAAGTAATCATTTATGAAATTCGATAGGAGAGTTTCCAATCTCGAATTTCCAGT
This sequence comes from Candidatus Levyibacteriota bacterium, assembly GCA_041906785.1. Classification (GTDB taxonomy): domain Bacteria; phylum Patescibacteriota; class Microgenomatia; order Levybacterales; family UBA12049; genus CAYMDS01. Next base: position 71,669 of record JAYRIM010000023.1, on the reverse strand, counting down.
TTCCAATTAATTATGAATTCGTTAATTAGTCAATTAATTCGAAAATTGCAATTGGTGATTGGAAATTACAGTAGAAAGCTTCATTTAAGAAGGAATTATTATGCAGAATACACATATAGAGCAGAAAACAAATTGGGATTTTCCTCCAGTTGTAACTGTATTAGGTCATGTCGATCATGGTAAAACTACTCTTTTAGATGCTCTAAGAAAAACTTCAGTTGCTCAACGCGAGTATGGTGGTATTACACAAGGAATTGGATCATCTTCTGTTGAAGTGGAATACGAAGGTAAAAAGAGACGTATAACGTTTATCGATACTCCAGGTCATGAAGCATTTACTAACATGCGTAGTCGTGGAGCACAAGCTGCTGATATTGGATTATTGATTGTTTCTGCTGTCGATGGTGTAATGCCACAGACACGAGAGAGTATAAAATTACTTCAATCAGCAAATCTTCCTATTATCGTTGTGTTAACTATGAGTGACTTACCAACGAAAAACGTAGAAAAAGTGAAACAACAACTCCTTCGTGAAAATGTACTTCTTGAAGGATATGGTGGCGATATTCCTGTTATAGAAGTATCTGCAAAAAAAGGTGAGAATATGAAAGAATTACTTGATCTTATTTTATTAGTATCTGAACTGCGGGGAGTTCATCAAAAAGCTTCTTCTTCTGCTGCCTTGAAGGCTATTGTTATTGAATCAAAGCTCGATCCACGCGCTGGTGCTAAATCTACGATTATTATTAAGCAAGGAACCTTACATACACGAGAAGAAGTATCATGTGAAGGAAAAACATTCAGGTTAAGGACAGTACTGAATTATCTTGGAAAACCTATTGATAAAGCCTCAGTAGGAGAAGGAGTAGAAATTCTAGGCGCTCCTGATGTTTTACCTGTTGGAAGCATAGTGACTCCCAAACAAGCTGAAGTTACAGTTTCAGCTAAGGAAGCTGAAAGAAAACCAGAAGATGTTCTCTATCATAAGCCTCAAGATGGTGATACGCTCTATCTTATTTTAGCAGCTGATACTGAAGGTGCACTCGAGGCTATTGTAGCCGCACTGCCGAAGGAAGTGACTATCGTTACACAAAAAACTGGTGAGGTAACCGAGGCTGACGTTCTACAGGCAAAAGCCACAGGTGCTCTAGCATTGAGTTTTAATGTAAAAATACGTCCCGAGGTTCAAAGGTTAGCCTTGGCTGAAAAGGTATTAATTAAAAATTATCAGATTATCTATGAAATGCTTGACGAGATAGCCGATGTTATAGAAGGTAAAAAACAAATGCAGCTTGAGACTGAACTAGGAAAAGCAAAAATCCTTGCAAAGTTTCCATTTGAAAAGACATTTGCTTATGGAATTTCCATTATTGAAGGAAGAATCGTTCGTGGAGATAAAATACGTGTTCTTCGTGGTGACACAGTAATAGGAGAAACTACTATTCAATCCTTAAGAGTAGGTAAAAATGTAACTTCAAAAGTAACAAAAGGTGAGGCAGGGATAGTTTTGTCTCACCAGCTTGACATTACTATAGGAGATATGATAATATCAGTCGCATAATTGAACAAATTATAATATAGGATATATGGACAATGCGACACTTCAGCGCCTAAAAGAAGCGCTACAACGTAGTAAATCAGTAGCCGTAGCAGTGGGTAAAGAGCCCTCAATTGATGAAATGGCTGCTGCTCTTTCTCTCTATCTCTCCCTCCAAGCTATGGGTAAAAATACTGCAGTACTTTCCGCTACTGAACCTATTGTCGAAGTCTCTAACCTCGTGGGTGTTGATAAAGTAAAAACTCGTTATGAAGGTGGAGGAGCTGATCTGGTGGTATCGTTCCCCTATCGTGAGGGTGACATCGAGAAAGTATCATATACGATCGAAAATGGGTATCTGAATATTGTCGTTAAAGCTGGAGACCAAGGCCTTACATTCAGTGAACAAGATGTGCGTTATACCCGAGGAAATGGTGAGTTAGATTTACTCTTTGTGGTTGGTACTCCACGGTTAGCAGATATTCATTCAGCATTTAGCCCTGACGCGTTAAAGAATGTTACACTTGTTAACATCGATAATAAACAAGAAAATCAAGGATTTGGCGATATTGTTATTGTAAATCCACGAGCATCGTCTGTAAGTGAACAGATTGTTCAAGTATTAAATGACTTGAAAGCTCCACTTGATGTTGATATCGCTCAGAATCTTATTGATGGTATTTCATATGGAACAGAAAATTTCCAAAGTCCACGAACAACTCCCATAGCTTTTGAAATGGCAGGTATTCTTATGAGACAAGGAGCTGTCCGTTCACGAACTCAGCAAGTGCCTACAACTACACAACAAATGCGACAACCTCAACCGCAGACGCAACCTCAAGGAAATTTTCAACAACAACGCCCAGTGGTTCAACAGCAACCTCAACAGCAGTCTCAGCAGCAACGAGATAATCGTGATAGAAGACAATTCGACCAACGTCAATCTGATAGAAATGATAACAGGGATCGCAGACCACAGTTTGATCAACGTCGCCAACAGCAGCAACCTGCTCAGCAAAATCAACAGCAATCCCAACCACAACAACAGCCTGTACAGCAAAGACAGCCACAATTACAGCAGGTAACTCTTCCACCACAGGAACAGCAAAATAATTTCGATGATATAAATCCTCCGACTGATTGGTTAACGCCAAAAGTCTATAAAGGATCTTCGAACGTTTAAGCAAAAATATGCTAAACTGTCTGCCTACTTGCCGGTAACAGATTTTCTGTGATATAATTACGACTATGCCATTGAGCCTAACACAAAAACAACAAATTATTAAAGATTTTCAGACAGTAGATGGAGATACAGGAAGTCCTGAAGTTCAAATTGCATTATTGACCCATAGAATAAATCGCCTTGCAGAGCATTTAAAGCAGCATTTACATGATACACATAGTAGAAGGGGATTATTATCAATGATTGCGAAGAGACGCAGACTGGTTAATTTTCTTAAGAAGGTTGACGATAAACGAGCATCAGGAATATTAAAAAAAATTGGATTAAAAGACTAAGCTTTTTATTAATTGACATTTCATGAATACGTAGTGTAGATTGAAAGAGTATACTAACTCCAAACCTCCACGTATACAATGAACGAAAGGAATATACAAAAACTAAATGACTAAGACCTCAGAAACGTTAGAATTTGCAGGGAAAACATTAACCTTAGAAACGGGTAAGCTTGCACCGCAAGCAACAGCTTCTGTATTGGGACGAATTGGTGATACCATGGTTCTGGCTACAGTTGTATTAGGTAAAGAAACAGAGCTCGATTATTTCCCTCTCTCAGTTGAATATGTCGAACGTTTGTATGCTGGAGGGCGTATAAAAGGAAGTCGTTGGGTAAAACGTGAAGGCAGACCTTCTGACGAAGCTATCCTTATTGGTCGTTTAATAGACCGTTCAATTAGACCCCTTTTTCCAAAAGAATTTAAACGTGAAGTACAAGTGATGGTTACTGTTTTATCAGTTGATGGTGAACATGCACCAGATATCCTCGCAATAAATGCAGTGTCAGCGGCAATAGCAACATCTCCTATCCCTTGGAATGGCCCTATTGGAGCAGTTCGCGTAGGATATGTTCGTGGTGAAAATGATGAAGGACAATATATTATTAATCCTACAGCCACAGAAATGGCATATTCTGATTTAGATTTAGTCGTATCTCAGGTAAAAGGAAAAACAGTCATGATTGAGTCTGGCGCGAAACAAGTGTCAGAAAAGATTATGCTTGAAGCGATTAAACGTGCACATGAGGAAACTGACAAAGTCTTGAATTTTATTATCGATTTGGTTGGGAAAGTTGGACAACAGAAGGTACAGGTTTATCCAAATGCCCTGATGGCTGAAATGGCAAAGCGAATCGAAAAAGCATATAAAGATGAGGTTACGGCATTAGCAAAAGCGAAAGCAAATAAAGAGTTCGGGGGTACAGAAGAACAAGATCTAGTCAAAAAAATTTATGAACAGGAAAAAATGGCTAACCCAGAAAGTGAAATTGATTCTAAGATTATCGCAAAGGCATTGGAATATGTCTTATTCCAAGGAATTCGTTCTGATGTTGTTAAAAAGAATAAAAGAGTTGATGGTCGTGCTATGGATGAAGTTCGTCAGATTGATATCCAGGTAGGAGTACTCCCTCGTACACACGGCTCAGCGATATTTCAAAGAGGATTAACACAAGTTCTTACTATTGCTACACTCGGATCCCCAAGAATGGAACAGCTGATAGAGTCAGCAGAAGGAGAAGAGTCTAAAAGATATATCCATCATTACTCAATGCCCCCTTACTCTGTAGGAGAAGCAGGGAGAGTCGGTTTTACGTCTCGACGTGAAATCGGGCATGGTGCCCTTGCAGAACGTGCGCTCGAAGCCGTTATACCTAGTAAAGAAAAATTCCCTTATACAATTCGCCTCGTTTCTGAAGTAACTTCATCAAACGGATCAACATCAATGGCATCAACATGTGGTTCGACATTAGCATTAATGGATGCTGGAGTACCTATTACGAAACCAGTTGCAGGTATTTCTGTAGGAATGATGTCATATCCTCATGGATCCACAAAAGAAGGAGAATATGTATTGCTCACAGATATCATCGGTCTTGAAGATTTTTCAGGTGACATGGACTTTAAAGTGGCTGGAACAGATACAGGTGTAACAGCTATACAGCTTGATGTCAAAATTCCAGGTTTAACAGTTGAACAGATAGAACAAATATTTGAAAGAGCTCGGGTTGCAAGAATGAGTATTCTTGAAAAAATGTTAAAAGCTATTCCACAATCACGTGATGAAGTTTCTGAGTTTGCACCAAAGATAGAGTTATTACAAATTCCTGTTGATAAGATTGGTGAACTGATCGGTCCGGGTGGAAAGATTATTAAAAATATTATCGCTACGACAGGTGCAACTGTTGATGTAGAAGATGATGGTACAGTTACTATTGCTGGTACTTCTGAAGAATCAGTACAGAGTGCTTTAAACATGGTTCAAGGCATCACAAAAGAAGTAAAACCAGGTGAGGTATATGAAGGTGAAGTAAAACGCATTTTGCCTTTTGGAGCTTTTGTGGAATTCTTACCAGGAAAAGAAGGCATGGTTCATGTTTCAAAAATGGCAAAAGGTTTTGTAAACCATCCAGAAGAAGTTGTCAGTTTAGGTCAGAAAGTGACTGTAAAAGTTATTGAGATTGATGACCAAGGAAGAATTAATTTAACTATGTTACTCGATGATTCTGGGGAGTCAGATTCAGGTAATAGAGAACGCCCAGAAAGAAGTAGTCGACCACAAGGACGAGGAAGAGGATTTGATCGAGGAGAAAGAAGAAGTTTTGATAGAGGAGATCGACAGAATTTTGATCGTGGTGAAAGAAGAGGATTTGACCGAGATGATAGAATGCGCAGCGCACATCCTTTATCAAGACAATTTCAGCGTGAGAGAACACAGCAGCGAAAACCATCATATGGCCGCAAAGCCCACTATTGAAAAGATCAGGAACCAGAAGGGACCAAAGAGTCAAAGGAGACAAAGGAAATCAGAGAAATAGATAGAACCTATGGCCCATTTGGCTCCTGTGTCTCATTTGTCCCTTTCACCTTACTTTTGATACATTTGATACCTTTCATACTTCTTGTATAATATACCCATGGATCAATCTCCCCCAAAAGATACTACTGCTTCATCCCCATTACAAGGAGGTTTAACTGATAATTCTACTGATCAGATACGAAAACTCGGCGAAAGAGTTGAACAAACCCCAATGCCTGCAGACATAAAACAAATTCTTATTGATAGGGTTGCTCGTTTAGCGCTTATTCGACAGGGATCAGGGTTTATGAGCGCAAACTATATTACGGAATATGAAAGTACCTCGACGTATATTAACTGGGTAACAAGTTTGCCTTGGGAAAAACAATCACAAGATATTCTGGATCTCAAAAAAGCAAAACAAGTTCTCGACGAGGATCACTATGGTATTGAAAATATTAAAAATGCGATTCTTGAATATTTATCTACAATTATTCTTAACTTTCAAAGAAATAAAGGAAGATCTATTGGCCATGCGCCTGTATTAATGTTAGTTGGACTTGCTGGTACAGGTAAAACGACATTAGCTATTTCCGTTGCAAGAGCTCTTGGTAGGCAATTTGAGCGTATTCCGTTCGGAGGAATGGCTGATTCGCGAGTTATTCGTGGACAATCACGAGCTTTTCCTGATGCAGAACCAGGTGCTGTAATAAAAAAACTCATTCATGCTGGTACCAGAAATCCTGTTATTCTTCTTGATGAGCTTGATCGCGTAACAGAAGCCGCACGTGGGGATATTATGGGTATATTACTGGAACTCTTAGATCCTGGACAAAATAAAGCATTTACAGACCATTATATTGACTATCCATTTGATCTGTCGAATGTTCTATTTATTGCTACAGGAAATAATACCACAAATGTCTCAACAGCTGTTCTCGATCGTATGCAAATACTGCAAATGCCTTCATATACTGACGAAGAAAAAATGGCGATTGGAAAAAATTATCTTTTTAGACGTATTCGCGACGACATGGGCTTAAATGATACCGATATTACTATTGATGAGGATTTGTGGATGCAAATCATCCGACCATTAGGATATGATTCAGGTATTCGTAGCCTAGAAAGAACAGTATCTGGTATTTGTCGTAAAGCTGCGAGATTAATTGTCGAAGGTGCTTCTACTCCTATTCGTGTCACTGCAGAGAATGTGAAACAATTCCTTCCAAGTTGGTAATTATTGTAAATCGCAAAGTACTACGCGTGTTTGTGTATTTGTATGATAGCTATACTCCTGGTCATTAGCCTCAAGAATTATTTCATATCCAGGTGTAATAACTTGCAAATAATTCATTCCAGGCTTTGCGCATCCTAGGCTTGAATCATTCCAGTTAACTTCTTTATAAGACTGTATTTGTATTTCTTCAGTATTAATTTTTAATCTAGCAGCTAAATCTTTCTTAGCTAAATCGATGACAATAAGTTCATTGGAACTTGATTTTGGAGATAGTGGAATAGCTGTAGGTGAAATATAAATTTCATTGTTTGGAGAAATTTGTCTTGTCATTATAACTTGCTCCCATAATGATAACCCAAAGTAAAAACCTTCCTTTGGGCATGGTGAGACAGGATCTGTAGGACATTGTACTTTATTCTGATAATACGGTACGGGTAGAAAAAAAAGGAGGGGTAGAAGTAATAAAATTAAAAGCCATCTAAAATATCTATACTTTTCAGAGAAGGTTGGTTTACGTAATAACTGCCAATGAGACATTGGCAGCTGCATATCATGAGGTGAAGGTAATTGTTTCTCTGTATTGAGAGGTTGGGGAGACATGGGTAAAGTATTGCATGTGGAAATTTTTCTGTCAATGTAAGATAGCCTTTTGACAATTAACCATAAGAAAGGTAAAATAAAGCTGCGAATGGATCAGAACAAACAACAAAATATTCCCCACGAAGAAAGTGTTTCAATTATCCCCCTAGGCGGTATTGAAGATGTCACCAGAAATCTTTATGTCTACGAGTATAAAGATGAAATTCTTATTGTCGATTGTGGTATAGGATTTGCAGACGAAACAATGCTCGGGGTTGACCTCCTTCTACCTGATATTACCTATCTATTGCAAACAGATAAGAAAATCGTTGGTATGGTGTTATCACATGGTCATGAAGATCATATAGGAGCAGTTCCTTTTATTTACCCACAATTGGTGGAAAAAAAAGGAGATTTTCCCATTTATGCCTCACGTCTCACATCTGCATTAGTGAATGATAAACTTAAAGAATTCCGGTTGGGGCCACTTGTAAAAGCAGTTCCTTTAGAAGGAAACAATTCTGTAAAACTAGGTAACTTTTTTACAACGACATTTATAAAAATTACGCATTCTGTGCCTGAGAGTACACATATTTTTATAGAAACTCCAGCTGGAAACTTTTATCATGGGGCAGATTATAAATTTGACTTAACGCCTGAAGATAATATTCAGTCAGATTATCAAGGAATTGCGAACACTGCAAAAAAAGGTGTACTATGTTTATTATCTGACTGTTTAAACGTTGAACAACCAGGTTTATCTCCATCAGAGAAGCCACTTGCTGATAATATTAGTGCTGCGTTGGAAAAATGTCGTGGAAAATTTATCCTTACAACATATTCTTCAAATATTGCCCGTTTAAACCAGGCTATTGCAGCGGCAGAAAAACATGGAAGAAAAGTTTGTTTTGTTGGTAGATCGCTTATTAAAGTAAAGGATGTCGGATTACAGTTAGGATTGTTGCATATGAATAAAGGAACAGAAGTAACGATAGATCAGCTAAAAAATATCGATGACCATAAACTTGTTCTTTTAGTAGCAGGGAGTCAAGGACAGGAAAACTCTGCATTAACCAGAATCGCGCAAGGTGAACATAAAGATATTCGACTTCTCCCAGATGATATGGTGGTTTTCTCATCAGATACAATTCCTGGTAATGAGATTTCTGTCTATTCTCTTATTGATACAATTGCGAAGCGGGGTGCGACAGTCATGTATTCGGATTTAAGCCATGCATTTCACGTTTCTGGACATGGATATGCGGATGACCGAAAACTTCTTATAGCATTAACAAAACCGAAATTTCTCGCACCTATTAGCGGAACCTATCGTCATATGGTGACATACCGCGCGCTTGCGGAACAAATGGGATATTTTAGAAAAAATATTTTTCTATTACAAAACGGGCAAGAATTTATCTTTACGAAAAATTCAGTGACGAGAGGAAAGAAAATTCCTATACGAAATGTGTATGTTGATCAATTATCAGGTGAAGAGATTGAAAGCTTTATTTTACGTGATAGAGAAAAATTGGCTCATGACGGAATTATCGTTATTCTCACTGAGATAAGTGCTGAAGATGGGCAACTAGCTGATAACTTCGGTATTGTTACACGGGGTTTTACTGGAGTCGATTCACAGGCGTTGGAGAAACAATTGAAGAGAGAAATTGAACAGAAGTTAGCATTAAAAACGGAGAGAGTTACTAATTGGGTTCATCTACGGCGTATGATAGAAGGGATCGCGAGCAAATTTATTGTTCGTACGATGAAACGTCAACCTCTTGTGATGTCAGTTATTATAGAGATTTGATTTCTTCCTTATTACTCAAATAAAAAAGTTTGTTGAGAAGATTGGACATTATTCCAATTGAGAAGTAGAAGAATTGTTAAAACTATTGCTATAACGACTACGGACTGGTGGAAGACCTGTAAGAGAATATAACCTTTCTGTTCTGAAATATTGCCGAATATATATCGTAGGATTTTTAATTGATCTTTTATATCATGAGGATATTGTTTGGGTTCAAAAAATTGTTGAAGAAAAAAGTAAAGGCTTTCACCTCCACTTCTTACTATCCAGAAAACTAGGAAAAATAAATAACCTATTCGTGCATCATTTGTTAAAGAGACAATACTTGTAATAATAAGTCCTAATAAGCTAAATATGAAAAGATCTTCCCAAACAAATGCTCCTAGAGGCCATGCCCATGAATAAATAAACTGAAAACTTTTTTTACTGTTTCTGATTTTGAGAAAAGAAATTATTAAAAGGAAAACAAAGAGGATAGTAAAGAATAAAGAGATAATCATATAATAGAGTATAGCAAGTTTATATTCCTATAGTAGGATGTTAAAGATAGTTTAGTTGTAGAATTGAAATATGCACTAGATCTTGCTATTATGATATTGTCTCAATAGTATGTCATGCTGAACTCTTCGAGCCTGAACCTGAGCGTCAGAGCCGAAGGCTTGTTTCAGCATCTTAGCGGAAAGTTTCCAATTTCGAGTTTCCAGTTTCCAATTAATTTCTAATTGATAAATTTATGAATTAGCAACTTGAAACTAATTCGAAATTGGCAATTTGAAACTGGAAATTTGATTCTGAATCAGGTTCAAGTTGACAATATCCTGCCTATGCTTTTTAGTAAAAGACACCGGAGACGACGTTCAAAGCTCGTATTAAAAAAAGGTACAGTCTATAGTATCTTTGCTACATTCCTTTTTGGTGCGTTTATATTAGCACTCGTTTCTTTTGTAAATAGTGGATCTTCTGCTCTACGGATTAGAGAAAAATTATCTGAATATTTTGGATCTGCAGCATTTTTTTCAATATTCGTTCCTTTTTTCTTTGGCTTCTTTATTCTTAAAATGAAAAAGTTTTACCTCTCACGACCCCATGTCGCAATTGGGTATCTTTTATTTTTTATTTCTCTCATTGGGCTTACAAAAAGTGGTACGGCCGGTAATGGAATTTTCTCTTTATTAAATGAAATGCTTGGTATCTTACTGACAGATTTAATTTTTATTGCGGGTGTAGTCATTGGTAATATTGTATTTTTTGACACATCTATTGATGAGATTGTTCAGGCGCTTGCTGCAGTTTGGCATACAATCCCAAAGCTATTCCCTGTTAAAACATTCAATTTTTTGAAAAAGGGAGTAAGGGTAGCGCCTGCTTTAGATAGAAGTAAACCAATGACTATTAAGGGATCTTCAAAAGAAGCATTAGCTCAGGTAGAGACACCTATAGCAGGACCGGCACAAAATAAGAAGAATCCTGAACTCCTTTCTGAAAAGATTGTGGCAAACATGTTATCTACTCCAAACACAGGTATCTGGGAATATCCACCACTTTCTCTATTGCCTGATGAACAAGGTAAAAAAGCAGAACGTGGAGATATAAATAAAATCGCTTCTGTTATAGAAAAAACATTGCAAAGTTTCGGAGTTGATGCACATGTTGTCGAAGTAAATCTCGGACCTGCAGTTACCCAATATGCACTAGAACTTGCTCTGGGAACAAAAGTATCGAAAATAACATCATTAACAAATGATTTAGCACTTGCTACTGAAGCTCCTACAGGACAAATTCGTATAGAAGCACCGATTCCAGGTAGAAATTTAGTTGGAATAGAAATACCTAATAGAAGTTTAGAAGTAGTACCCTTACGTACAATGCTTGCATCAACTGTAATGCAAAAAGGGAAGTCAAAGCTGACTGTTTCGTTAGGCCTTGATGTCTCGGGAAGTCCAGTAGTAGCAGACCTAGCGAAAATGCCACATGTGCTTGTAGCTGGTACTACAGGTTCAGGAAAATCAGTTCTTATCAATGCGTTCATTTCATCATTACTTTTTCGGGCTTCGCCTCAAGAAGTTAAGTTAATTCTTGTTGATCCAAAGCGTGTAGAATTTACTAGTTATAATGGAATTCCTCATCTTCTGACTCCTGTTATCGTTGAACCAGATAAAATTCTCTCTGCGTTAAAATGGTCTATGAATGAGATGGATAGACGGTATAAATTATTCTCTGAACGGGGAGTGCGTAATATTGAAGGCTATAATGAACTGTCAGGGTTTCAAGCGTTACCCTATATAGTAATCATTATCGATGAACTTGCAGACCTCATGATGTTTGCTCCAGTTGAGGTCGAAGATTCTATAGCCCGCCTAGCGCAAATGGCACGTGCGACAGGTATACATTTAGTTATTGCTACTCAGCGACCGTCGGTTAACGTTATTACAGGTCTTATTAAAGCCAATATTCCCTGCAGAATTGCATTTAATGTTTCTTCTATGATCGATTCGAGGGTTATTCTAGATACTCCAGGAGCAGAAAAGCTTCTTGGAAGAGGTGATATGTTATATGTTCCGCCGGATCAAGCAAAACCAACAAGAATTCAAGGAGCATTTGTCTCTGAAAAAGAAGTAAAGAGACTGGTGGAATTCCTTAAATCTAAAAATATTACAGTCGAATATACAGAAGAAATTCTTACACAACCTGTGGGAGCAAAAGGCCGTGGAGGCACTGTCGCTACTGGTGGATCAAGTGACGGTCGTGATCCTATGTTTGAAGATGTTATCCGTTTGATATGCCAGTTTGATACTGCTTCAGCATCATTCTTGCAAAGAAAAATGTCTATTGGGTATTCAAGAGCCGCAAGAATTTTAGATCAACTTGAAGAAGTAGGTATTGTCGGACCTGCAGAAGGTTCAAAGCCCAGAGAGGTGCTTGTGAGAAATGCAGATGAGTTTTTACAAAATATGCAGACTCAGTAAGAAATGTATACTAGTGCTTGACGAACAGTAAGAATTGTATAACTATAAAGTAAGACATTGTTTCATTATGATAAAAATAGGCCAGAGACTTCGTGAACAACGTATTCAAAGAGGATTATCGTTAGAGGATGTGACAAGGGAAACGAAAATTCGCCCTGCATTTTTAAAGGCTATTGAACGTGGTGAATATCATAAACTTCCGGCAAGCGCATACGCACAAGGATTTGTAGTTAATTATGCGGATTTTTTAGGATTTCCACGAAGAGAGGCACTTGCATTGTTTAGAAGAGAATTTGATATTTCTGCTTCGTTGGCAGTATTGCCAGACCGTTTTGCGAATCCAGCTGATGTGAGTTTTTCAAGATTTAAAGTACAGCAAACAACAATCATCCTTTTATTAATTATATTTTCTTTTCTAGGCTATATGGCTTACTCATACAAAGATGCATTTATTAATCCCCCGCTTGCTCTCACTAGTATTAAACAAGTATCTATTTTAACTGGTGATATTTTTATCGAGGGGAAAACGAATCCCTATTCAACAGTCACAGTAAATAATGTACCTGTTGCGATTCATGATGATGGAACATTTAGAAAAACTCTCTCAGCATTTACTGGAAAAACGCCTATTATTATAAAAGCGACAAACCGTTTTGGTAAAACTACTCAAATTACTAAGACAATTGATGTCAAAGAGTAAATACACTCTTACTCAATTCATTCTTGACAGAGGAGAGTCCTCTACAGTAAGCTAGATAATATGATCGATACTGTCCAGCTCGTTTTGCTTTTCGTTATTGCTGTTCTTACAATCCTTCTTGTTATTTTAGGAGTACAAGTATTTTTCATTTTGAAAGACCTCAGAAAAACTATTGTTAAAGCGAATAAAGTTCTCGATAATGCTGGTTCAATAACTGATAATGTTTCCGGACCAATAGCATCATTATCATCCATTGCTTCAAATGTAAAAGCTGGCTCATTGCTAACAGTAGCTAAATTCGTACGTCATGTATTAAATAAGGAATCGGACGAAAAAAAGCAGAAAAAAGAATAATGTCTTCAAAGTATATGGAACAAAAGCAGCATAATAGTAATGGGGGGTTTTTGCTTGGCCTTATTTTCGGAGTAGTAATAACACTTTTATTTGTTACGAAAAAAGGCAGAAGAATTCTAAAGATGCTTCTTGAAGAAGGAAAGGATAAGATTTCTGGATGGGATAGTGTTATAGAAGAATTTCAGAAAATTGTTGACGACGACGATGAAGTTGGAGACGATTTCCTATCAGAGGAAGAACATTCACATATAAACACTACACAAGATCTTCATAAAGAAGTACACGAAGAGGCAGAAGCCAATCAAGAAGTTGATACTAATGAATTAAAAAAATTACTGGCAAGTAGTGAGAAACCGTCTCCTCGTAGGTTTTTCAGGCGTCCTCAAAAAAGAGTTAACTAATCAAGATAATAAACGCTCTTTTATAAACCGTATCTTTGGATATTTTCATTGTGTTCATCAAGAGTTCGTGCATATCTATTTACACCTTGCTTATCTGCTATATAGAACAAATAATCTGTCTCTGCTGGATTGAGAGCTGCATCTAACGAGGCGAGTCCAGGATTAGCAATCGGTCCTGGAGGAAGCCCTGGATTCGTATAGGTATTATATGGAGAATCTACCTGTAAGTCTGCATTTGTAAGACCTTTCTTCCACCAAGTTTTTTGATAAAAATTATAACCAAGAGCATATTGAACGGTTGCATCTATATCAAGTTTCATGCCAATACTCAATCTATTATAGATTACACTTGCGATAAGAGGCCTATCTTCAGCATGTCTTGCTTCACGCTCTATCAAAGATGCAATTGTTACGAGTTTTTCTTTTGTTACATTGGTTGTAGATGGGGATAGCGTTGCAAATTTTGAATCGAAATGAGATGTTAAGGTTTTTACGATTGTATCAAGTGTTGTTGCATTATTAAAATAGTAGGTATCGGGGAAAAGATAGCCTTCATATGCAACAAGTTTTATTTTAACCTCTTCAAAATGTATAGAAGGTATTTTTTCAACTATAATTTCTGCCACCTCCTCAGCTCTTTTACCTTCTGGAATCGTCACACGGATATCATTTTTTCCTACAGTTAACGTTTTCGCAATTTCTTCAGCATTCATACTGGGCGATAAAGAGTACGTTCCTGCTTGTATTGATCCTTCAATACCAAGCTTTTTAACAACGAGGAGAAAAATAAAATCATTCCGTATTAACCCTTGTGTGTATAACTGTTGAGATATAGTACGAACTCCTGTGCCTGGAGAAATAACGAAGGTTTTTTTTGTAACATTATTACTATCTACAGGTTGAGTATTTATAATCCACCCAAACAATAGGCCTATTATGAAAAGACCTAGTAAACTTATAAATAAATACAAATATGGTGTTTGCTTTTTTTTTTGCCGCATAGCTTGAAAGTGTATATTCACCGAACATTTACTTATTCCATAATGGGAAAGCTTGTAAGAGAATCTTTCGCTTCAAGAAGTTTATGCTCTTCGGTTGTATACATGGTATATAATATGTCTCCGGCTTTCGCTTCTTCACCTATCTTTTTATGAAGATATAAACCTGCTTTTTTATCATCAGGACAACCTAGAATTTTTGCAATGATAGAAATGTTTTTACTATTCATTTTCGAAATAATACTTCGTTTTTCAGCAGTTATAGAATAAGTGAATTTTCCAGGATGTAGCTGAGAACTTTTTATGTCTGGATTACCGCCTTGTGCGTGTATAATTTCACGCATTTTTTTCAAAGCAAGTCCTGACGTCAATAAGTGTTTTGCCCATCGATCAGGAGTCTGAAAATCCTTTTTTACTTTTTCTTGTAATTCTTTATCTGCATCTTCTAAACATAAATCAAGTAGTTCAGATGCCAATGCCAGAGAACGCTGCTCAAGATCAAATGGCCTATCATCTGTCTGTTCGAGAACTTTCAAAGCTTCTTTTGCTTCTAATACTGGCCCAACCCCTCTACCTGCTGGCTCTTCTGTTTTATGAATTCGTACACGAATTTTAATATGGAATCTTTTAGCGAGTGATTCAAATTTTTCTCGTACAACAAGTGCATCTTTATGATGATGTACTTTTACATGAGATCCAAAAGGAAGGTCTATCACAACATGTGTAGCGCCAAAAGCTACCTTTTTAGCCATAATCGATACGAGAATTTTATCAAAACTTTCAAACATAAGTGGTTCTTCTACTTTTATCAACACATCGTCTGCTGGAGCTATATCAACACCGCCACCCCAAACAATACATGCATTTGCTTCTTTCACAATTTTATAGATTTCATCCTTTGAAAAAATAACTGGAGCAAGAACCTCCATATCATCTGCAGTCCCGCCTGGCGTAGTAATAGCACGTGAGGAATTTTTAGGAATTGTGAATCCTGCTGCTGCCATTATTGGAACAACAATGAGTGTTGTACGAGTACCAGGTACACCACCAATAGAATGTTTATCTGCAACAATACCAGGGAACTTTAAGTGTTCACCTGTCTCTACCATTGCTTTTGTTAAATAGTATAATTCTTCATCTGAAAAACCTTCCGCATATCCTGATGCTGCAAAATAAGTTGTGAGGACATCCCCCAAACGTTTATGGGCGATCTCATCCATAATGGCAAATATTTCATGGTAGGTTAGAGGTTTTCCAGTGAGTTTTTTTTGAATTGCTTCGAGGACAATTTTTTTACGATCCATTTCTATCCAGTCCCTCCTGTCCGAATCATGCGGTACATATCTTTGATAGTTGTCTTTATAAGATTGATAATAAAATAAAAAACAGCATTGATTACTTTATAAATCGTTGGCCAGATTTGTTTCATGATTATTTGAAGTTTATTTGGTTGTTGCATGTTGTTATTGTAACTGAGAGTTAATGATTTGTCACGATTCTATTTATTTAATTTTGCTTTAATGATAAGCCGTTTCCATGTTGTCCCTGGAGGAGTGCATGTTACTAGTGTCACATAACTTCCATCAGAAGGTTGCGAAAAAATCGACGTATCTTCCGGCGTGGTAATAGTAATTGAATCAATAACATAAGAATATTCCTTAGCATTAGAAGTTACTAAAAAAGTATCCCCTATCTTTAATGTATGTGCTTTGGCAAATATTGTTTTATAGTCTGTAGGATTGAAGAGACTGGGTAAGGTAGAATGACCGAAAATGACAGCGTTACCCACTTTCCCTGGCAGTGCAGTTCCTGGATAGTGAACAAGATGTTTTGCTAAATCTGTATCAATCGTCGATACGTTTGCATACTTAACGTTAAGTTTAGGAATCGAAATATTATATGTGGTTATAATGCGTTCATCTTTACTTCTTTCTACTATGTAAGAAGGAAACCACGTTTCTGCATTAGTGTAGTCAGTGCTTACGGAATTCACGGCATTTGCTATAAGTGTACGGATAGAATCTGCACCTAATACTGTTGACTTTGGAATGGGTGATTGCATATCGTTGGCAGCAAAAGCTGGCTCAAAAACTAATGCCCACGATAATAACGGAAATGAAATATAAAGAAGCATGAAAATCCCAAAAATACTAATACCTAATCCTGAATAGCGGATTATTTTTCTTTTTCGAAGTCTATCATGTTTTTTATAAACATATTTCATATACATTATTGTGGCTGAACAATAACCTGTATATTGTTGGTCATTCTCGGAAGAAGTTTTGGAATGAGCGGAAGATCAGGATGAAGTTGGATCTGCATATTCTGTACTTGAGAGAGAGATTTACTATACTCCTGTGCTTGAGTAAATGATTTACCTGCTAAGTCTTTTGCAATTTTAGCGGTATCGAGTTTTGGTACTAAACCAGTTTTAATTTCTGCAACTCCTGATAATTCTTTATCACTTATTTTTTTAACGTTTGTAATTGTGACAATTGGTTCTTTATGAAACGAATATTGATTTGGTGTATATTTTTTTGCTAACAAGGTTTGCGTAAAGCTTTCCATGTTTGAGGCATTATAGGTAAAACTCGTAAATTTAACAGTTCCTTTTAAAGTTACTGATTTTGCTTCTTCATCGATGTCTTTATCAAATGAACTTTTTTCTACCTTCGTCTCTATAAAATCACCAAGCAGCATATCTTCTGCCGGTTTTTTATCTTCTAAAGCTTCTTTAGCGTTTGTTTGTAATTTTTTGGGTAAGTCTGCAAGAAGTTTATCAGTATCTTTTTTTGTTACTACAGTAACCTTTTTCTTCGAACCTCCTGAAAAAGCAGCGTCATTTTTCGCTGCAATGTCATTATTTCCTTCAATACTGAATTTTGTATTCGACGGAAGATTGTATTCTGTGCCTATCTTTTTTGCTGTGACTGATACTTGTGCAGTGCCCGATTTGATGCCTGAAAAAATATCTCCTGAAGCAGATGCCACACTTACTTCTTTATCAGTTACATAACTTAATCCATTATCAGATGTAATTGCTGTACCTTCCTTTAAAGTTTTTTTTGCGTTACCGCTGTTATACATAGTTACTGTCCCTTTTGCTTTATTGCCTATTTCTTTTTCTCCCGTAGCATCAGTCGTCACAGAGCCTTCTAGAGATAGAGAGACTGTTGATGCCTTTAATATGTTATTTTCAAATTCATTCTCTCCATCCAGGGTAAAGGTCAACTTAGCAGTTTCATCTGCTTGAATAGGAGCGATTCCTAATGTGACAGTAGCTTTTACTGTAAAAATATAAAGCAAGAGAATGCCTATGCAGAAAAGAAGAATAATAGGTGGTACAAAAAGGAAACGGTTTTTTAACGGTATTGCTTTAATACCAGGGATATGGAATTTCTTAAATACCGCAAGGAGTGCAAATAATGAGATCTTTTTTCTTGTTTCTCTTTTTTCCTCTTGGTATTCATTTTGTTCAGATTCTACATGATCTAATTTTTCTTCTGTAAATGTTTCAGATTGTACAGTCTCATCGGCAAGTTCCTTCGGAGGTTCATTTTTACTTTTTTCTTCTGAAGCGATATCTTTGTTTATAACAAACCCAAAATTATCCGCAGCAGCAGGAATGTCTTCTTCGTTTTGATTAGGGAGTTCCTCTTTATGATGAGAAACTTTATGGTGCTTTTCTTCATGACGATTTTCAACTTGGTCGACATTCTGAATCTCTGTCGCATGGGCAACAGTAATACCAGTTGTTGAATAACCGAGTTGTGTTGCAGCACCTGCAACCATAGCTTTTCCATCAAATCCTAAGGGGAGAATTGAAACCTGCGGTACATGGAGGAAAGGTAATCCTTTACTCCATTGATGGGCGATAAACTCCTGCGCAAGCTCATCATTTCTCTCTTTTTCTTGTTGTGTCACGGTGTGAAATAAGACAACTCTAGATGGGAAGATTTCTACCCGTTCAAATTGTCTTAAAGCATGATCAACAGCTTCCATAGCTGTTGTTTCAATCTCCTGATGTCTTGTTTCTATTAACTTACCTGCCCGGAATAAACTGACTGTGACTGTTTTATCTCCAACTTCTGTGAGCAATGCGGAAACAGGAGCCCCTTCTTCCTGATGGATAAGATGTGCGATAGCTTCTGAAAGAACAATAAATCCAATAGGTATTAAGTCTAATTTTTCGGAGACATATTTTAGTTTCTTTAGGTAATCTTTTTTAATCGTTTTATCTTCCACCCAAGTGTCTTTTACACCGAAGACCGTATTTTGCGTCTCAATGTTGGGCGGGAGTGTTTCTTCAGCACGACTTATCGCTTTATCTAAGGATTCAACCAATGTATCTATACCTGTATGCTCAATAAGAGAATCTAGGGGTTGATCAAAAGAATTTATAATGGCGATATTTCCGGAGTTTTGTTTAAAAGTAATTGCTGTTACTTTTTCATCGCGCAGTAAAATAGCAAGGTAGTATTCTGTTTTCGATTTTTTCTCTAAGAATGGCAATTTTATAGGCAGGTTCATAGAAATCTTGAGATTAAAAATATTGTACCCAATATGTCTATCTATAGCAAATTACTGATTAATAACTGCATATAATCTTTTTTGATTTCCTCCAAGATTCTCTTGTTTTATAATTTTAAAATTTTTAATAACACTTGTGTGTTCAACATGCGGCCCTCCGCAGAATTCTATGGAATACGCATTGTTATATGATTTCGAGGTATCACCGATAAAATAAATTTTCGATGTTTCTGCATATGTATCTTCGAAAAGGCCAATTGCTCCCATGTTTTTCGCTTTTTCTGTAGGTATCATTTCATAATGGACAGGTAAATTCTCTCTTATTTTTTGATTAACGATATCTTCTACTTGTTTTAATTGATCATCTGTTAACTTCTGTTCGTAATTAAAATCAAATCGGACTCTTTCTGTGGTAATATTTGACCCTGTTTGATGAACATGCTTACCGAGAACATCACGTAGGGCTTGATGTAAAAGGTGTGTTGCTGTATGGCCCATGATCGTCCGTTCTTGATGATCAGCCAATCCACCTCGGAATTTTCCTGCTGATGCAGTGCGAGATTGACTTTTATGATCTTCAAGTTTCTGTTGGAACTTTTCTTTATCTAATTTTGTACCTTTTTGTTTGGCTAATTCTTCTAAGATTTCGAATGGAAAACCGTATGATTGGTAAAGATCAAACGCGATTTCATCAAGTCTCGCAACATTTTTCTCAACTTCATGTAACCCTTTATCAAGAGTTTTTTCGAATCGTGTCATCTCCTCTTCTATTACCTGAACGACAGTGGTTCTGTTCTTTTCATGACTCATTTTTTGATCAATTTGTTCTTCAATTCTTAATACTTCATCTACTAATGAAGAAAAAGATCCAGGCGTTATACCTTCGCCGAGATGATGCATTTTTACGGCAGCTCTTCTGATAAGTCTTCTTAAAATATATCCATGTTCTTTGTTCGAAGGTCTAATAGTATCAATAATAAGAAATGCTGCAGCCTTTATATGATCCGCTATAACACGCATTGCTGCTTTATTATTCTCTTCTGTATATGTTTTATTACTATATTTTTCTATCTCTGAAATAATTGGACTATAAAGATCTGTCGTAAAAACATCAGGATTGTTATGAATAGCTGCTGCAAGCCTCTCAAGCCCTCCACCAAAATCTATATTATTTTTTGGCAAAGGTTTAAAAGATCCATCTTCTTGCTTAACGTACTGCATAAAAACGGAATTGCCTATTTCCATAAATCTACCGCAATCACAGTTCGGATGACATTTTTCCCCGTATCTCGTGTCATGTTTTACATTCGTAAACTCATAGAACACTTCGCTTGACGGTCCTCCGGGTTCTCCTGGTGGCATGTTCGCTGGAATACCTGAACGTGACCACCAATTACTCTTATCACTGTAATAGTACATTCTTTCTTCAGGATTAAGACCTTCTTTTTTTAATACTTCATTCCAAATCAGGACAGCCTCTTCATCTTTCGGAATATCCCCTATGCCACTGAAGACTGTTATGTATAGTTTTTCTTTAGAAAGTTTTAATTCTTTTGTTAAGAATTCCCAAAACCACGGAATTTCTTCTTTTTTAAAATAATCACCGAGACTCCAATTGCCTAACATACGGAAAAATGTTGTATGACGATTATCTCCAACTTCTTCTATATCTTGCGTTCTTATCGAGTTTTGGACATTTACTAATCTTGTTCCTTGTGGATGTGGTTCACCTAAAAGGTAAGGGACTAATGGTTGCATTCCTGAACTTGTGAATAAAGTTGTCGGATCATTTTGTAACACGAGAGGAGAATTGGGGATCTGGACATGCCCCCGGTCTTTAAAAAAAGTGATGTATTTTTTAACAATCTCTGCTGAAGAAATCATGCTTACGTATTATAGCAAATTCTTCAGCCTCAGTTTGCTATAATAAAAAAATGATTTATAAAGATTTTGTTTTACATTTATTAAATAACTCAATTACAATAGCCAATAAACATTTCGGTAAAGTAGAAGGTCAGACAAAAGTAGAAGATAGTAATCAAGTACTTACTCAGGCGGATCTTGAAATAGGAGAATTACTTGTGGATGCAATAAAAACTACTTTTCCAGCGCATAACGTTATAGATGAAGAATCCGGGGTTATAAATAATAATTCTGAATATACATGGGTTGTTGATCCTATTGATGGCACAAGTAATTTCGCAGCTGGGTTACCCATGTACGGAATAATGATCGGTTTACTGAAAGGGAATGTCCCAATTGCTGGAGGAGTAGCATTACCTTATTTTAGAGACGTCTATTATGCCGAGAAAGGAATGGGTGCAACATGTAATGATGATCCAATACACGCTACAGAGGAGACTGATCTTCTAAAGACACTTGTGGTTTATGCATTAGATGGGCATAGAGAAGACCCCGAAAGAACATATGATGAATGTAAGCTTTTAGCTCAAATCATCTTGAATATTCGTAATTATCGAGCAAGTAATTCTTGTTTTGATATTATGATGGTCGCGAGAGGAAGATATGGCGGTTGGTGTAATCAGACCTCAAAGATTTGGGATAATGTAGCACCACAAATACTTTTAGAGGAGGCAGGAGTTACAGTAACGGATTTTTTTGGAAAAGAGATTGATTATTCTAATCCATTAGCAAAATCAGCTGAAAACTTTACAATTTGTGCAGCTCCACCAGCCTTGCATAAAAAACTTCAAGAAATTATTTCCGCATCATAAATATTACTAAGATTATTACATTTCTGAGCTCGACAATTAGAAATTTTATTTGACATTACTACCCATATCTCGTTTAATGAATATATATCTTCTTTATTTATGAGGAAGTTCCTGCCTGTATTAGTTATAACTATTCTTTTCTTTTTCGGAGTGCCGTTTGTAACGCATGCGCAAACTCAGCAACCGGCTCCAGTAGTACCAGATAACACATGGATTATCGATCCAGAGGTAACTTTTACAGGTAAAAATGCTGCACGTTCCGGGTTGCTTCTCGACTGGACGTTACGTGATTACCAGTGGGCTTCTTCAACAGCGGGTTTACAAAATCCCATCATTCCATTCTGGGCATTAATACGAAATCTTACATATGCATTACTTATTCTCTTCGTTATGGCGACAGCCTTTATTCTTATCGCTACACGAGGGAAGAGCCTGACATTTAAGAAAGTTATTCCCCGATTTCTTTGGGTAGTTATTTTGATCTATTTATCTTTTAGTATTATTGCTTTTATTTATCAAACATTTGATGTCGTACAGGGTTTTTTCTTACGTAGTGATATTAATAAGCCATGTCCGCCGACATGTATTTCTCAAGTGGATTTACTCTATGTAGGATGGCAATACGGACCTTTCTTTGGATTACGAAAATCTGGTGATATGAATGCAGAATCAGCGTTTATGTCACTTCTATTCGTAAAAATAACCTCTTTAACATACTACACCATGGTTATTACTCTGATTATTAGAAAAATAATTCTCTGGTTTTTTATTATTGTTTCTCCAATATTTCCATTATTACTTTTCTACTATCCTTTACGTAACACTGCGAAAATTTGGGTTGGCGAATTCTTTAGATGGTTATTATATGGACCGCTATTCTCTATTTTTCTCGCTGGTTTAGTCGCATTGTGGCGAACAAGAATACCAATGCAGTTTAATCTGGAAAATCCACAGTCGAGGATTATTTTCCCAACATCTATAAATATTTTACTTGGTGGGCCTGGTCAACAAGTAGCTCTTGATAATAGTATTAATAACCCTGATACGTTTGCTCTGTATCTCGTGGCATTAATTATGTTATGGATGGTTATTCTCGTACCGTGGATTCTTTTACGAATTTTTCTGGATCATGCATGGTCATATTTCACTACTGAAAATGCTGGCGGGCAACAAATGCTTAACTTTGTGAGGAATCGCATTAATCCTCCTGCAACTCCGCCTTCACCTATCCCGCCACCTGCTCAGCCGACTGGAACAGCGCGATTGCCATTTAAACAGTATGCTATCCCACAACTTCCGAAGGGCGCAGGAGATGCTATGCAGTTACCAGTTGCTGATGCGATCGCAAATACGGAGAAAATACGTCAAGATTTGTTACGACAAAACTTCATGAATTCCGAGATATTGAACATGACAAATCTTACAATTCCTACTATTCGGGATATTGCTAAATATGAGACATTAAGTCGTTCTTCAGATGTACGTACACAGTCAGAAGTGAATCGAATGCGGGATACCCTAGTTCGGGTTGCTAATCCAGTAGTTATAACAAATCCTCTGGAACGTGAAAAGATTATGAAAATACGCGAGCGACTTGTACAAACCCAACAACAAGGAAATAACGTTTCGACATCTATACTTCATGCTGCGAAGATAGCATCCCAATCAAGCATAATGTCAATGAACCAGCAGATAAATAATAATCTTAATAGTGTTCTAGGTCACATAGCTGATCCGGAGAAAGTTACTGCGAAAGAAGAAAAAGAACAATTAAAAGAGATAAAAGAAACCCTCATTAAAGAAAGCCAACAAGGTAATGAACTGGCTACGACCCTGCTTAATACAAAAGAATCCTTGAAAGGCGAGAAGCTAGGAGAAATTAAAGAAAAACTCATTGATGCAAGCTTAAATGGAGATAAAGCAGCCACTTCATTATTGTCTAAGGCAATTTCTCAAGTGGATACAGGAGCTTTACAAAACACACTTACAAAGCTTGATAAACCTGAAACACTTACCAATGAAAAAGAGAGAAGTAGATTTACAAAGGTTAAAGAGAAAATAGTACAAGCAGAACAGCAAGGAAGTCTGCTTGCGGGACTCATAATCTCGTCAATTAGAAATACAGCAGAAAAGAAAGCTGATCTGCAACAGATGGAGACATTGAAAGAAAAACTTGTTGAAGCAAAAGAAAAAGGTGACCTGCTGGCGGTAGATATGTTGACGATAATTGCAGCTGAAGCGACAGTTATAACGCCTGAAGCAGTGATTCTCCCACAGAATAATAGGATTCAGACAGTCAGTCTCGAAGATTATGAAGCCGTTCGTAAAATGTGGGAAGAAAACTATCGAGATCTAGATGTACCAGAAGGAGGGAATAATAGAAAAGATTGGATATCACAAGAAGTAGAACAGATAGATGGCATTATAGAATTGTTAAGCTCTGGTGATCAGACGAAGATTCAAGAAGGAATGCAACAAGTGGGAAATATATTGCCTTTCTTATTACTCGGTGGATTTACGCAGGATGAAATCCTTGCATATCTTAAAGCGAAACGAGAAGCAGGAAAAGCCGTACTAGAAGATCTTAAAAAACAAGAAGCAGAAGAGGATACACTTGTTGAAGTGAAGAAGAAAACATCTACTGAAAAAGCGACAATGGCACAAGCACAAGCGATCGATATTCCTGGAGAGGATGATGAATCTGTATTAGATGCTATCGAAGAAGATGTCAAACCGACAAAAAACATGTTATTAGAGATGACTAATTTGTCAGTTCCGACACTGCGTGATATTGTGACGTTCGATTATGCTGTAAAAACGCAAAAACCAAGTGATGTGGAAAAAATAAACGATATACTTATAAAGATTATTAATCCTGAACAAATAATGGTACCAGAAGAGAAAGAAAAAATAACAGAAATTAGAGAAAAACTTATTGAAAATAGTAAATCAGGAGATAAGATTGCAATTTCTATTGTAAATGCGTGTAACGAGATAGCGAAAGAAAGAAACTTACCTCAACTGGAAGTTAAAAAAGAAGACGGTACTTCAATACAAACAGCCCCATTGCTGACATCGAACAACCTTCAACAAGTAAGTGTAGAGGATTATGAAGCTGTTCGAAAAATGTGGATTGAAAACTATCAACAGAATGAACCGCCTTCGGGAGTTGAAAGAAAAGCATGGATACGTCAAGAAATTGAATTTATGACTGAAACACTCAATCTTCTGGCATCGCAGAATGCAAATGACATTACATTAGGCATGCAAAAAATATCACACATACTTCCTATGCTCTTGCTAGGTGGTTTTAGCTTACCTGAGATGCAAGCGTACTTAACTTCAAAACTTGAAGCTGGTAAATTTGTACTTGAAGAACTTGTGAAGCAAGAAGATACGCAACCTCCAGTTGTCCAGGAACAGCAAACTCCTCCTGTAAGTCAATCCTTAGAAGCAACAATAGAAGAATAACTGTTAAAGATATGTATCAGGAGAAATTTAAACTTTTTTTTACAAGAAAATGGGTGCTTCCTGTGTTAGTAACTGTATTCTTTTTTATATTGATCATATTTATCCTTTTCGTTTCTTCCCAGAGAAAACAGACTGAAAAGATAGCAGTTAAAAAAAATACTGAAAAGAAATTTAGCTTATACCCAAAAACAGAATATGTGAAAGATCACCTGATCGTTAAATTTAAAGACGGTTACGGACCAGATGATATTACAGATACTGATGAGAAAAGGAAAATCCTTCAAAAATTACTCGATGCGGGAGTTGAACACCAAGAAAAATTGTATAGGAACGAAACAGGCCAATTGGATACCTATTATATTCTCTACTTACAAGAAGGAAATACGCTACAACAGGTAGGTGAAACAGTAAATGGATTTGATGAGATAGAAAGTGTGGAAGGAGATGCAATTGTCAAATTTGATGCGATTCCAAATGATTCTTCATATCAAGTATCACAATGGAATATGCAAAAGATCGGTATGGAAGAAGCTTGGGAAAAAGCGAAGGGGTCAAAGAATATTATCGTTGCTGTAGTAGATACTGGTATTGACTACACACATGAAGATCTTCCTACGGATATTATAAAAGGTGCAGATGTCACGAATCAGGAATATTGGGGAGACGGTAGAGATCCAATGGATGATAATGGACATGGAACAATGATAGCTGGAATTATCGGTGCAGTTACTGATAATGCAAAAGGCGTAAGTGGAATGAATTGGAATGTCCGATTAATGGCAGTTCAAGCATCATATAGAAATCTTGCCGGAAATTTATCAGAAATGTTACAAGGAGTTAAATATGCAGCCGATAATGGGGCGAAAGTAATCAATCTTAGCGCTGGTTTGCCTGGTCGCTGTTCTTCTACAGTTCAAGAAGTTATTGATTATGTATTTAATAAAAATATCGTTTTAGTTATTTCTGCAGGTAATGATAATAGTTTAGCTTCATATAAGGTGCCTGCGAATTGTGAACATGTAATAACTGTTGGAGCTACGGGAAGAAATGATGAGAGAGCACGAAATCCAATCTTAGACACGCCATTTTCTAATTATGGTCCAGAAGTAGATTTATCAGCACCAGGAGCAGAAATATATTCTACATATTCAACAAGATCATGGTCTTTAGGAGGTATTAAATATTTTTCATGGGAAGGGACTTCTTTCTCTGCTCCTCATGTGGCAGGAGCAGCTGCATTATTACTTTCTCTGAATCCATATCTTACACCTACTGAGGTAGAGAGTTGTCTCGTAAGAAATGCAGATACTATTTCTACAGATGAACCAATAGGTCCGAGGCTAAATGTCGCCCGGGTTCTGAACGATTCAAGCTGTACAGTGAGTAGAATAACACCAACTCCTACACCCACGATGGGACCTACTAATACTCCAACTCCAACGTTAAGTCCTGGATATGAATGTGTGCTGCCACCTGGAACGTCAAATAAGAAAGCGCTTCAGCTTATTAACCTAATTTGTACGCCTGGAAGTCGTTAGCTGACTTTACAAGATAATAGAGCTGTGACACAATAAATAAAGTATGGAATCTGCCCGGGATATTCTTAGAAAAAATTGGCTTATTTTATCTCTTATTGCTTTCCTTATTATAACTTCGGCATTAATTTTTATATTTGAAGATTCTTTTAGCAAGTCTGGAAAAACACAAGATTCTAAAAAACCTTTTGTTTTGCAACAAGGTGCGGAATATGTTCCTGATAGATTGGTTGTAGAGTTTGCAGAAGGGTATTCTCCAAACGATAAAATTACTTGGAAAAAACTTGAAGATATTGGAGTTGTAGCTCAAGAGAAACTTTTCAGTGGGGATGAGGGAGGATTAAAAAACTTTTATATATTAACTTTAGAAAAAGGCACAGACATTAAAAAAGCCGGTGAAAAAATAAACGCTATAGATGAAATACACACGACAGAAGCTGATTACATTGCTCATGCAATTTCAGTTCCCAATGATCCTAATTACTCGAGACAGTGGCACTATACAAAAATTGGGATGGAACAGGCATGGGATAAGGCGAAAGGATCAAAATCTGTTATAGCTGCTGTTTTAGATACAGGCGTTGATTATAACCATCCCGATTTACCAAGAGATATTATTAAAGGTCCTGATTTCACCTCTGCTGATAATGACCCTATTGATCGTCAAGGACATGGTACGCATGTTTCTGGAACGATAGGAGCGTTAACAAATAATTCGGCAGGTGTGGCTGGTATTAACTGGGATGTACGGCTTATGATTGTACAGGTATTAGGAGATAGTGGATCTGGAGCAACTTCAGGGATAGTCAGAGGTATAGAATGGGCAGCGAATAATGGTGCAAAGGTAATTAATATGAGCTTAGGTGGACAAGGAAGCTGTACATCAACCTACCAGAATGCAGTAAATACAGCAATGAGTAAAGGAACTATCGTGGTGGTTGCAGCTGGAAATGATCACATGGATGCTGCATATTTTACTCCGGCATCTTGTAACGGTGTAGTTACAGTAGGTGCTACTGATAGTAGCGACAGAAGAGCAAGTTTCTCAAACTATGGTTCTACTGTAGAGATAGCAGCTCCTGGTGCTGGGATTTATTCTACATATAAAGGTAGCACCTATGCGTCATTATCTGGAACATCTATGGCATCCCCTCATGTCGCTGGCGTTGTAGCTTTATTATTATCACAAAAACCTTCTTTAACTAGAGACCAAGTTGTTAGTTGTTTACAGAGAAATGGCGATCCAACGGATGCAAACATCAGTGGGAAACGAATCAATATGAAGCGAATGTTAGAAGATCCTGCTTGTTCAGGAACAACATCACCATCGCCATCTCTTACACCAACTGTTACTCCGACTGCCGGAGCTACTCCACCTCCGGGGAGTAGTCCAACTCCTACTATTACTATTGGTCCAACTGCTACTGTTACTCCTCGCCCGACAGCGACGGTGACACCTAAACCGACTGAAAGGCCACGCCGTATAGTTATTCGTTTTCGATGTTTTGTTTTTGAAGATAATAATGAAAACGGTCGGCAAGATGCAGGTGAGGATGGGATTGAAGGTGCAGAATTTATTGTGTTTCCTAAACGTACCTATCCACCAACAGCCACTACAAGTAGTGATGGGTATTGTTACCTTATTTTAATCCCAGGTGAATATAGGGTAATTGTGAAAATAGCTGGTAAGATTGCAGCGTTAACTGCACCTTTTG
The DNA here is from genome assembly GCA_041906785.1 of Candidatus Levyibacteriota bacterium. Classification (GTDB taxonomy): domain Bacteria; phylum Patescibacteriota; class Microgenomatia; order Levybacterales; family UBA12049; genus CAYMDS01. The sequence continues at coordinate 43,062 of JAYRIM010000023.1, read as the reverse complement.
CAATAACCGAAAATCAGGAAGAACAAACGCTTTCGATTGGCATAAGTCCAGAACATGATACTCCTATGCAACCGACTTCTGCTCCACCAGGTACGGCATACGATTGCATTCAACCTACCCAGCCAGGTTCGAGTAAATCACTACAACTCGTGAATCTTCAGTGTAATCCACGGTAAAATGTGCTTTCGCTAGACGTATGTAGGCACTTAAGGTACAATTGCTTCATATGAAATTAGATCAGATCAGAAATTTTGCCATTATCGCACATATTGATCATGGTAAATCGACACTTTCAGATAGATTGTTAGAAGTTACTAAGACTATAGCGAAAGATAAAATGCAGGAGCAATTTCTCGATCAAAATCCAATAAGTAGGGAAAGAGGGATTACAATTAAATTAGCCCCTGTGCGTATGCGCTATGTACATAATGGTGTGGAATATGAACTGAACCTTATAGATACACCTGGCCATGTGGATTTTTCTTATGAAGTTTCACGAACTTTAGCTGCGTGTGAAGGGGCAATTTTACTTGTAGATGCTACTCAAGGGATTCAAGCACAAACAGTAGCACATTATCATGCTGCGAAAAAAGAAGGGTTAGTGCTACTTCCTGTTTTAAATAAGATAGATTTACCAAATGCTCAAACCGAAATTGTTATGAAAGAGCTTGTGAATTCATTCGGTTTTATAAAAGAAGAGATAATGACTATCTCAGCAAAGACGGGTGAAAATGTTGAAACACTTCTTCAGAAAGTTATAGAGAAAATTCCTAGTCCGAAAGGAAATATACATGGTCCACTTCGTTCCCTTATTTTTGATGCTGTTTATGATGAGTATCGGGGAGTTGTTACATACGTACGAGTTATAGATGGAACTGTAAAAACAGGAGACGAAGTGACATTATTCCAAAGTGGTGTAAAGACAATAGTAACTGAAGTTGGATATTTCTCACCTTTTTTAACTCCAGCCAGAGAAATTGGAGCAGGAGAAATTGGATATATCATCACTGGAATTAAAGACATTAGACAATGCCGTGTCGGAGATACGATAATTAGTTCAAAATTCAAAATGCAAAATGCAAAAATTATTGGGGAAGATGGCAACATTATTGAACCTTTGCCAGGCTACACGATCCCTAAGCCCATGGTATTTTTCGGTATTTATCCTAAAAACCAGGATGATTTTCCAAAACTCCGTGAATCGTTAGGAAAACTTGTTTTAAATGATACAGCATTAACATATACTGAAGAATATTCAGCTTATTTAGGAAGCGGTTTTCGCGTCGGATTTTTAGGACTCTTACATGCAGAAATTGTAAAAGAGAGACTCGAACAAGAATTTAGTTTGGAACTTCTTCTTACCATGCCCCAAGTACTCTATAAGAAGGATGATAACGGAACGATGCTCGAACCATACATGCTGTTATCTGTCTATGTCCCTCGAGATTATGTCGGAGGTGTCATGTCTGTCTGCCAAAACAAAAAAGGAGAACTGATCGATATGCAATATCATGACGCATATGCAGTACTCAGTTACGAAATGCCATACAGTATGTTTATCCGCGGATTATCTTCAGATTTAAAATCAGTTTCTGCAGGATATGCCAGTATTGATTACGAATTAACAGACTATAAACCCGCAAATTTAACATTTCTCCAAATTATGATCAATACAAACCCTATTGATGTGTTATCTGAGTTAGTTTATAAAGATGAAGCACTTTTTATAGCGCGCGAAAAAGCTTCGAAATTAAAAGAATCCTTGCCTCGTCAACAATTCCGCCAAATAATTCAGGCTACAGTTGATAATACTATTGTCGCTCGTGAAGAAATTCCGCCTTTTAGAAAAGACGTACTTGCGAAAATGAGTGGAGGAGATAGAACGCGAAAAGATAAACTTCTCGAAGCTCAGAAAAAAGGAAAGAAACGAATGCTAAGTACTGGTAAAATCAATCTACCCCAGGAAGCATTATTCTCCATGATAGAAAAGTAGTGTTATAATCTTTGCATGAGTCTACAATATGATTTTTTTATTGCTTCTCGCTGGAGAAACCAGAATATAATACTAGAATTACTTCAAAAACTTCGAAATAAAGGAAAAACGGTTTATTGTTTTCTTGAAAATAAAGAACAATATATGACGATCACGGATAATCCAGAAGAGACAATGAAAATTTATGAATCTACAAAGGATTGGAAAAATGATACAAATGCAAGACAGATGTTTGACAACGATTTACAAGGTTTAAAAGATTCAAGAGTTTTACTTTTATTGCTACCTGCTGGAAAATCAGCGCATGTTGAAGCAGGTATAGCATTTGGATTAGGAAAAGAATGTATTGTGATTGGTGAACAAAAAGAAGCAGAAAGTCTATATCATATTTTTTCGAAAATGTATAAAACTATTGATGAATTTATAGCTGACGTAAGCTAATAGTTTGGTACTTTATAGGGCGAAGAAGAGGAAGCCGCCAACAACTGTTAACAATAATGCTATAGCTCCAGCGCCTATCATAAGATCCCCTGCGCCTGGTTTAGCTATCGACACCGTAGGTTGAGCTCCTGAAGATGCTACAGGCGTAGTGCCACCACCAGTACCTGGACCTCCTGATTGTGGAGCCAGGACTACAATAGTCTGTTTACATGTAGCTGGATCATTCACTGCATTGCCACTATCAGTTAAGCTTGCTGATGCTGTATAGGTTCCAGGATTATTATATGTGTGAGAACGTTGCACACTGACTGTATTTGTTCCGATACCGCCAGTGCTGGTTACTGGCTCTATAGGACCATCACCATAATTAAATGTAACTTTTTGGATCGTTCCATCGGCATCAGTTCCGACTGCTGTAAATGTTATTGAATATGGTGCTGTACCTGTATTTGCCCTATCAAGATTGAGATTGCTACAAACAGGTAATTGATTTGCAGTAGTTGGTCCTGGCGTAGGAGCGGCTGTAGGAACAGCAGTTGGCTGGCCAGGAGGAGTGGTCGGATTCACTGGCGTAGTAGGTGCTTTCGTTATAGATGGTTGGACTGATGGTTGAACTGAAATAGATGGAGTTACTGTACTAGTACCTCCTATGGCAATAACAGCAGGGTTAACATTTAATAATACATTTTCTTGTGCTTGATCAGTTTCCCCTATTGAAAGAATTTCTGTACCATTTCCGAATATAACATTTGTTGGCGTCGTTCCTGTATCTGCTTTTGCTTTAAATTTCACTGTAGCTGCTCGAGTCACTGTTTGGATTGCTTTTGTGGGATCAGATCCTATTGATAAGGTAACTGCTATTTTTCCTGGACTATATGCTGGACCTTCTAAAGTAACAGGGAATGCAGTTTCGTTAACGCTAAAACCGTTCGCTTCTGCTGTGGCTAACTTCGTTTCGTCATATTGGATTTCTAATTTTACGAAAGAAACAATATTTTTTCCTGGATTTACTTGGACATCAAGTGTAACTTCTTCGCCAACTGCTTTTTTAATTGGTGCTGTTGTACTTGATTGTGGTAAAAATGAAAGACTTGTCGATCGTTCTGCTCTAGATCTTGTTTCCTGTTGTTGTTGTAAGAGATATAAGGATACAGGTATACCTACGAGAAGTACAGCAATAAATCCAAATAATAATATTTTTTTAGGAGTGATATTCATGAAAAAATTTTTCCACAACCTAGTTTTCCTAGTTAAGATTATCGTATAGAAGAAGTTAGGATAATGTCAAGAGAAGAAGAGTATAAACAGTATCATACGATATCATTTATTATTGTTTAATAGAAGGAATAATGATATTATCGAAAATAGAAATTAAAACACATACACTACAGGATATTGACAAGAAAAGATAGGATAGTGTATAAATTAGCAGTAATCAATCACAAGTGATTAATCTATAAGAGATAACATTGATATGGCAGCGAAATTAAACATAAAACCATTATTTGATAACATTTTAGTTAAACCGCTACAGGCAGAAGAAAAAACAAAAAGCGGTATCTATCTTCCAGATACAGCGAAAGAAAAGCCTCAAACAGGAGAAGTTATGGCAGTTGGTGATGGAGGAATAGATGAAAAAGGGAATAAAATTCCTATGGTTGTAAAAGTAGGGATGAAAGTTATGTATACGAAATGGGGAGGAAATGAAGTAAAAGTAAATGGTGAAGAATGGAAACTTGTTAAACAATCAGATCTTTTAGCAATTGTAGAATAAACTATGGCAAAACAAATTAAATACGGTGCAGAAGCACGAACATTATTAAAGCAGGGTGTTGATGAATTAGCTGATGCAGTTGCAACAACACTCGGCCCAAAAGGTAGAAATGTCGCCCTTGATAAAAAATGGGGTGCTCCAAATGTTATTCACGATGGCGTAAGCGTCGCGAAAGAAATCGAATTAAAGGATCCATTTAAGAACATGGGTGCTCAACTTGTAAAACAAGCAGCATCTAAAACTGCTGATGTCGCTGGGGATGGTACGACTACCTCTACAGTGTTAGCACAAGCTATTGTTTCTGAAGGTATTAAGATGATCACAGCTGGCGCGAATCCTATGATTATGCGACGTGGCTTAGAGAAAGCAAGTGAACATGTCGTATCAGAATTGAAGAAAATGGGGAAAGCAATTAAGCAGACAGATATTGCAAATGTAGCTACTATCTCTGCAGCAGATTCACAACTCGGTAATCTCATAGCAGAAGCATTGAAAAAAGTCGGCAAAGATGGGGTGGTTACTGTTGAAGAAGGCCGAGGATTGGTAACAGAAATTGAATATAAAGAAGGAATGGAATTTGATAAAGGATATGTCTCAGCATACTTTGTTACTAATCCAGATCGTATGGAAGCTGAAATTGATAATCCATACATTCTTGTGACAGATAAAAAGATATCATCTCTTCAGGATTTGCTACCATTCCTAGAAAATCTTGTAAAGGTTTCTAAAAATCTCGTTATCATTGCTGATGATTTAGATGGAGAAGCACTTGCTACTCTTGTCGTCAATAAATTGAAGGGCACATTTAACACTCTTGCGATAAAGGCACCGGGATTCGGAGATCGCCGGAAAGAAATGCTTGAAGATATTGCGATTCTTACCGGAGCGACGGTAATATCGGAAGACACAGGCAGAAAACTTGACAGTGTAACTATAGATGACTGCGGTACAGCAGATAAAGTATGGTCAGATAAAGAAAATGCACGTATCATCGGTGGAAAAGGTGATCCATCACAAATCCAAGCAAGAATTGCACAGATTAGACGAGCTATTGATGCATCGACATCGGATTTCGACAGAGAAAAACTTCAGGAAAGACTTGCGAAACTTACCGGTGGAGTTGCAGTTATTAGTGTTGGAGCAGCGACAGAAGTTGAATTGAAAGATAAGAAAGAGCGTGTAAATGATGCAGTAGCAGCGACGAAAGCAGCGCTTGAAGAAGGAATTGTTCCTGGAGGGTCTGTTGCTTTACTCGATATTGCAGGCAAGATGAGTAATAAATCTTTGGAAACTGAAAAAGCGAGTAGAGATGAAATTTTCGGATTTGAAATTGTTAAAAACGCTCTTGAATCTCCATTCGTTCGACTCATGACAAACGCTGGACTCGATGCAGGTCAACTCATCGCGAAAGCACGACAAGCAAGTGCTTCAGGTCAAGGATTTAATGTTCTGAAGCTTGATTCTGTCGAGAACGCACAACCTGTAGATATGATTAAAGAAGGCATTATCGATCCACTGAAGGTCGTCCGAACTGCAGTTGAGAACGCAATTTCTGTTGCTACAATGATTCTTACGACAGAAGCATTAGTCACAGATATTCCAGAAGAAAAACCAGCTATGCCAGCAATGCCAGGTGGTATGGGCGGTATGGGTGGAATGGACTACTAATCAGTTGTCGGTTTTCAGTTATCAGTTGATTAATAAAAGACAGATCCGCGAGAGCGGATTTTTTTTATCCAATATTATATCTGTCTCTGAAAATCATACAGTTTTATAATGTCGATTGCAGGTTCTTCATAGGGATGAATTCTACGTATTGCAGTTAAAACTTCATTTAATTTTTCTTCAGGGCAAACCATTTCAATTTTTGCTTCTGGTTCCCTACTCATTTTTCCTACTTCGCCAATAGCTGGATTCGCTCCTTCTTCACTTTTCCAATTACCCAAGCCTTCAGTTATAAAAGCATTGTGTGAATAGTTCCCTATGATACCTGCTCCAGCATTTGCCATAGCGTCAATTATCTGATCAGTATATTCTTTTGGAGCGATAACAAATATTTTAAGCATATACTAGATTTATGGATTTACGCGGTTGGCGTCTATGACTTCTTCTGTTATTCCGAGAACTTCGCGCCAGTTGCCAATCTTCTTTAACATGAACAAATATGTTCTCGCTTCCTTAACATCTAACAACCATGTTAGGAATAGATAAAGAGATAACCCGATTGCACTTGATATACCTGTAAGGACGAGCAGCCCTACTGTTCTGGAGGTATCAAAGACTAATTGGTCGAGAAATTTAAGTGGAATATAAAGAGCTATTGCTGTCAGCATGGAAGAAAAGAAAATCTTAAAAAGTGGAGTAAAGAAATCCGCATCTTTGAAAGCACCTATTCGTTGGCGTAGTAGTACCATAAGAAATACAAGGCTTAAGATTGTAGTAATACTATACGCGAATGCTAAACCTTCTACACCGAAGCTGACTACTAATTCGCCGTCAATTGCTCCGTTAAATAATGAATAAGGATAGACTAGTTTCTGTAGACCACTACTATAAATAAGAACAAATAGTCCTGACATTAATATCATAAGAATTGTCGTAATTAAACCAACAACAAAAGGAAGAAATGTATTCTGTAATGCATAAAACGCTCGATAAATAAGCATTATGAGAGCTGAAGCAAAAATCGATAAAGAAAAAAATGCAAGTGTTCTTCCTGTTAGTACAGTTGCATCCCAGTCAAACATGTCGGCTCCGAAGATAAGGCGGACGATTGGAATGCGAAGAACAAGAATCAGTGCCGAAATCGGAAGTATAAGATATAACATTTGATTGAAGCTCGTTAGAAATGTTTGTTTAAAAAGCTGTAAATCGTCTTTTTCCCTTGCAAGTACCGGGAACGCTGCTTGAGCAATAGATTGACCAAAAAGGACGACCGGTGCAAAAGCGAGGGTTTTCGCGAAATCATAAATAACCAGCATACGACCAGGATCAATCAGAAAGGAAATAAGTGATGCTATAGCAAGAGTGCCGACTTGGAAAACGATTATAGATACCGTTCGCGGCCACATTAAATTAAATATACGTTTCACACCATCAGATTGTACAAATTTCCAAGCTGGTTTAAATTGAAACCCTACGCGATAGATCATGGGTAATTGTACAAGAATAAAAAGACACGAGCCAATTATTATTCCCACAGGTGCGGAATAAATACCTAAAAAACTAGATAAGAAAAAAACACCAATAATAATACCTAAATTGTACAGAGCTGCAGCAATTCCTGGAATAAAAAAATGATTGTACGATTGAAGAATAGCTGTAAGAAACGTGCCTATGATAAATAATAATTGTCCAAATACAACAATTCTCATCATGTTTGCCATAAGATCCATTTCATGAGGAGAAAATTGTCCTCGACCGTTAAATAATTGTAGGAGAAAAGGAGCAAAAATTGATAAAAGAATAGATAGAATGAAAAAAACAACAAGTCCTAAAACAAGTAGCGTTGAAGTAATACTATTTGCTTCTTCCTTTTTTCCTTTATGGAGATAATCTGAAAAAACAGGTATAAATGCGCTAGAAAGCGCAGCAGCTATAGTTAATTGGAAAATAGTATCTGGAAGAAGTGTTGCGTAGTTGTAGATACCCAAGATGTTTGATGCGCCAAAAATAGAGACAAGTAAGCGCTGCCTAACCAGTCCTAAAATTTGGGATAGTATAACTGTAAGCATTATGATAAACGCTGCAGAAAGAATATTTGTTTGGCGTTTGAGCAACAAATTTATACTTTTTTGGATAATATTTTGGGGCATATTTTATAAATTCGAATATCGAATATCGAAATTCGAAACTAAACCAATGAAGAGAAAATGAGTAGTTTTGTAAATGAAAGTTTGTTTCGTATTTCGGAATTCGTGCTTCGGATTTCCCTAAAAATGTTGTGTTTTTAAGTATAGCATGGTAAAATAGCGGAATGCCAGTACTAAAACACGCAAAGAAAAAATTACGACAAGATAAAAAGCGAACAGATGATAATCTCCGTATTAAGGAGACATTTAAAAAACTTATTAAAAAGGCGAAGCAAAATCCTTCTGCAGAGACTGTGAGTGAGGCATTCTCGAGTATTGATAAAGCTACAAAAAAGCATATTATTCACGCAAATAAAGCCGCACGGCTAAAATCTTCTTTGTCTAAAGCCGTTGGCAGCACTCCTGCTGTAAAAGAACAGAAAGCTACCAAAAAAGTAGCATCAAAGAAAAAGACATCCGCAAAGAAAAAGTAGGTGTTGATCTTATGTTAGATATAAATGTAATCCTCGAAAATCCGCAGAAAATTAAAGAATCGGCAGCAGATAAGGGTGTTTCGCTTGATATCGATGCAATCATGAAGATTGTATCTGAATATAGAAACGTTCTCATTGAAGTTCAAAAGCTTCGTGAAGAGAAAAACAAGTTTGCAAAAGCAGTAGCACAAGCTGTTAATGGAGAACGTTCGAAAATTATAGAGGAAGGAAAAAAAGTAAAAATTGCACTGGACGATAAGGAAGAACAGTTAAAAAAGCTTCATGACCAAATTCACCCACTTCTTACCAGTATTCCAAATCCCGCAAAATCAGATGTAAAAGTAGGTAAAGATGATAAAGAAAATGATGTAATCCGTACATATAAAGAGCCAACGAAGTTTTCTTTCTCTCCAAAAGACCATTTGGAACTTGGTGAAAAATTAGGAATTATCGATGTCGAAAGAGCATCAAAAGTTTCTGGAGCACGATTTGCATATCTGAAAGGTGATGCAGTTTTACTGGAATTTGCTCTTGTTCAACTTGCCTTAGAGTCACTCATGAAAGAAGGTTTTACACCAGTTGTTACTCCAGTTCTTCTTAAAAAAGAAACAATGAAAGGATTAGGGTATATGGAAAATGGTGGTGATGAAGATATGTTTATGATTCCTTCAGACAACCTCGTTTTAGTAGGAACTGCTGAGCATGCACTCGTTCCAATGCATATGGATGAAACATTACAGAAAAAAACATTACCAAAACGATATGTTGGATTTAGTACTGCATTTCGTCGTGAAGCAGGGTCTTATGGTAAAGATACGAGAGGTATTTTACGCGTACATCAATTTGATAAAGTTGAAATGGTTTCATTTGTAGAAAAAGGAAAAGACGATGAAGAACATGAATATCTTCTTTCCCTTGAAGAGAAATTCTTCCAAGCATTAGATATACCTTATCAAGTTGTAAAAATGTGTACTGGTGATCTAGGTTTTCCAGCAGCGAGGAAATTTGATATAGAAGCATGGATGCCAGGGCAGAATAAGTATCGTGAAGTAACGTCAGTATCTACTGTTACTGATTTCCAGTCAAGAAGATTAAAGATACGATATCGTGATGGAGATAATACAGAATATGCGTATATCTTAAACGGTACTGCATTTGCAATCGGCCGAACAATTATTGCAATTTTAGAAAACTATCAACAAGAAGACGGAACTGTTATTATTCCACAGGTTTTACAAAAATATATAGGGAAAGATGTTCTAAAGCCTCTTTAATTATTGCTATAGTGCTAAATTGTTATATTATTAATAATTATTTACATTTCTCAACAATATAGCAATAAAACAATATAACAATTTTTTATATTTCTAGCCTCATTTTGTTTAAAAATTGTAATAAATTACGTCGATGATTTTTGTTGATTTAGCAATCTAAACTCTCATTGCTGAAGCAGAGATTTTTCTTGACAATTAGCCTCAAAATATACAACTATAAATATAACCTGCTCACTTTCAGTTTGGGAAAGATTTTGGTTAGGGGGCCTGCCCCTCCGAAGTCCAGTCTGAAGAATAAATTTCATGAGGATTGGATAATGAGAAGGAAAAATCCCACTACGCACAAGGCTTCGCGGGACGAAGGGGGGTGATTAGATCATGGCAAAGAAAACAGTAAAAAGAAAAGTAGCAAAAAGAAAGACAAAGTCACGAAAGTAACGTAATCTTTGTTTTTGATCAATACCAATTGATCGATTGGTAAATCCCCTGCCTTCTAATGGTAGGGGATTTTTTTTGAGCCTAGCATATGGTACAATAGATTGCTATGGTTGCTTTCCTTTCCCGATTGTTTGACTCCAATGAAAAAGAAATAAAAAGGCTTCGTACAATTGTTGATGAAATTAATGCATTAGAAAAACCACTTGCATCTTTAAAGGAAAAAGATTTCGCGAAAAAAACAGGAGAATTTAAAGAGCGAATTATTTCAGGTGAGTCATTAGATAGTATTCTGCCTGAAGCATTTTCGCTTGTCCGCGAAGCTTCAAAGAGGATGCTGCAAATCCGTCCATACGACGTTCAATTAATGGCTGCTGTTGCATTGTCGCGAGGAAAAATCGCAGAACAAAAAACAGGAGAAGGAAAAACATTAACTGCAGTGTTTGCATTATACCTTCACAGTTTAACAGGGAAAAATGTCCACCTTGTTACAGTAAATGATTACCTCGCGCGTCGTGATGCTGGCTGGATGGGACAAATCTTTCATTTATTAGGTACATCTGTCTCATCAATTATTAATGATGCATCATATATATTTGATCCTTCATATATTGACGAAAAGGCTATTGATTCTCGTTTGGCCCATCTGAGACCTATTTCGCGTAAAGAAGCATATCAAACAGATATAACCTATGGAATAAATTCTGAATTCGGTTTTGATTATCTGAGAGATAATATGGCTCAAGATAGTAAAGATATTGTCCAAAGAGATTATTATTATGCTGTTGTCGATGAAGTAGACTCCGTACTAATTGATGAAGCTCGAACACCACACATTATTTCTGCGCCTGACGAAGCTCCTTCAGAGAAATATTATGAATATTCAAAAGTAGTGCAGAGATTAACACCAGAAATTGATTATAAAATTGATGAGAAACTCCGTACAGCTCATTTGACTGATCATGGAATTGCAAAAATAGAAAAAATGTATGGCATACAAGATATTTATGAGAAAGATTTTGATACAGTTTATCATTTAGAAGCTGCATTAAAGGCGCGAACACTATTTCATAAAGAAAAAGAATATATAGTACGTGATAACCAAGTGATCCTTGTAGATGAATTTACTGGACGTCTTATGGAAGGAAGACGATTATCTGAAGGTATTCATCAGGCAATAGAAGCGAAAGAAGGTGTACCTATACAGAGAGAGTCAAAGACACTCGCTACAGTTTCTCTTCAGAATTACTTCCGTATGTATACACATTTGGCAGGTATGACAGGTACAGCAGTGACAGAGGCTGAAGAATTCCAAAAAATTTATAAACTTGATGTGGTAGTTATACCTACAAATAATCCCATGGTCCGTGAAGATCTTGCAGACGCTGTTTATAAAACAACTCGAGCGAAACTGACTGCTGTAGTAGATGAAGTCGAAAAAGCTTACTCTGTAGGACAACCGGTATTAGTCGGAACGACTTCAATTGAAAAGAATGAAATTCTGTCACAATTACTCAGAAGAAGAGGGATAAAACATGAGGTTCTAAACGCAAAGAATCATGCCAGGGAAGCTCAGATTATTGCACAAGCTGGAAAGAAAGGTTCTGTTACAGTTGCTACTAATATGGCAGGGCGTGGTGTCGATATTATTTTGGGAGGCGATAGCCCGAAACATGAAGATGGTCGACCGAAACTTGGCACTTCAGAATGGAAACAATGGGAAAAGAATCATAAAGAAGTTTTAGAGTTAGGTGGATTATACGTTATAGGCACAGAACGTCATGAGTCACGTCGTATTGATAATCAGCTTCGTGGACGTTCAGGAAGACAAGGAGATCCCGGTAGATCACGGTTTTATGTGTCGCTTGATGATGAAATAATGCGTCTTTTTGGTGGAGATAGAATATCAGCATTAATGACACGGTTTAATATGCCTGAAGATGTACCATTGGAACACCCGCTTGTATCCCGGTCTATAGAGCATGCTCAGGTAAAAGTTGAAGGATTCAATTTCGACATTCGTAAACATTTAGTTGAGTACGACGATGTTCTAAATAAACAACGTGAAATAATTTATGCGCTACGAAGAGATATTTTATTAAAAACAGATACTGAAGAAGGATTTGCAAAGGAAGAAATCTTACGGCGGGTAGAGAAAGCTATCGAAACAATGGTAACAATCTCTTTTGCAGATAATCTTGAAGCAACAGAATCTGTAAATGAACATATAGCAGAGCGTTTTAATGTAATAATTCCTTTCGACGAAAGTTCTACGAAACAACTTATTAAACAGTTGCAACAAGAACAATCATCTGAGGAAAAGGTAACATTTCTTAAGAAACTGACACGTGATCTGTATGATAAAAAAGAAAAACAAGTAGGTAAAGAAATAGCTCGACAGATAGAAAAATATGTATTATTAGGTACTATCGATCGTTTTTGGATGGATCATTTAGATGCTATTGATGATCTCCGTCAAGGTATTGGACTGCGAGGATACGCGCAGAAAGATCCTCTCGTTGAGTATAAAAATGAAGCGTTCAGAATGTTTGAACAATTAATGTTCTCTATAGATGATGAGATCGTGAATCGTATTTTTAAAGTGCAAGTTCAAGTCGCTCCTGAATTTCATCAACATGTTCACGCGAATACTCCGGAAAGCGAAGTGAGTAGTAAGAAGAGTCAAAGAGTCACAGAGACAAAGAATCAAGCATCAGTTGTTGAACAGGCCACAGCTAGTAAACCCCAAAAGCTAGGTCGGAATGATCCTTGCTGGTGCGGAAGCGGGAAAAAATATAAAAAATGCCATTATCCTAGTTAGTTTTCCTACGTCTCATCTCTTACTTTGTTTTAACAAAACTGTGGTAGTGTGAAACACAAAAGGATTGTATATAGCCATGACTATTACGAGTACTGCTTTTCAGCATAATGAAGAAATACCGAATAAATATACATGCGATGGTCTAAATCACAACCCTCCTCTTACGTTTTCAGAAGTACCGAAAGAAGCACAAAGTCTCGTTTTTATCGTAGAAGATCCTGATGCTCCTGGAAAAGTATTTACTCACTGGTTAGTGTATAACATGCCTCCAGCAACTCTTCAAATTTTGGAAAACCAAATTCCACGCAATAGTATGCAAGGTGAAACAGATTTTGGAAATGTTGGTTACGGTGGACCTTGCCCCCCACTTGGTATACATCGTTACTTTTTTAAATTATATGCATTAAACACGATGCTGGATCTTCCTGAAGGAGCTAAGAAAACAGAGGTTGAACAAAAGATGGAAGGACAGATTATTGCATCCTCAGAGTTAGTAGGTTTATATAAACGGTTTAGATAAATTATTTAGATCGAGTCAATATTCTTTCTTTTATTCCTATCAAACCTGTAATCAAAAGTGCTACGAATGAAACACCTGTTACCAACGCTAATCGTCTTTGTTTCTTATGTTTCTTTAAGATATCCGCAAATCCATCAGTACCTGTAACCATAAGCATATAAAGTGGAGGGTTCCATAATGTAGGAAAAATAGCGTGAAGTATAGATTCTAATCTATTATGTACTGCATAATAGTCTGCCTTTTTATGTCTTCTGAAATGGTTGAAGTTTTCTCTCGATAAGTCAGTAAGAACATCAGTGTGTTTTTTTCTTTCTTCTTGGTAGAGAGGAAATATTTTTTCCCAATGAGTCCCGTACATATCGATAAGTGAAATAAGCGCTAAACAGTCTTCAAAACCGGCCGTTGTCCCTTGTCCATAAAACGGAACTGTAGCATGTGCCGCATCGCCAATAAGTACTACGAAATCCTTATAATACCAAGGATTAGTGTATATCGATGCCAAAGTCCCTTGAGGATTTTTCTGTATAGAGTCAACGATGATATCGCTAGCAGATTGTAGATCAGGAAATGTAGTTTTTATAAATTTTTCAATTTTCTTTTTAGAGGTAAGCGGTATATATGCCGGATCATATTTTAATGGTACCACCAACATTCCTACAAACGAATCATCATCATTAGGAAAAGCTACAAGTAGGGCGTCTTTTCTTGACCAAACATGCATAACGTTATCTCTAAGTTGTAGAGATTTGGCAATATTTTTATCAAAATATATATGTGTATAACCCCATGTTTCTTGAATTCGTTCCATTTCAGATGGTTGATGTAAGCCTATATGCGTTCTTACTAGTGAATTAATTCCATCTGCTCCTATAACCACATCAAATGAAAGAGTTTCATATTTTTCTGTGATAGTATTTTGAAATATGAGGAATTTATCATGGTTATTAATCGATATAAGTTTTCTATTAAAATAAAAGCTAATATTCTTATATTTGGCAGCCTCTTCGATTAATAGATTAACTAACTCAGATCGTTGGACAGCAAAATAAAGAGTAGTAGCTTTATTAAGCTCACTAAATAGAGGTTCAGTATAGAGAGGATGAGCTACTGTTCCATCTAATGGTAATGAAATATCTTTTATTTTATCCCAAAGCTTAGCTTTTTTTATTGCATTCACTGCACGGGAATAGAATGTTATATGATATGACAATTGTGAAGACACATGTTTAGATTCGCGGCGTTCATAAATATTAACCTGATAACCTCTTTGTGCTAATAAAATGGCCATAAAACAACCAACAGGGCCGGCTCCTATTATCGTAATTGTTGTTTTTTCCCTTTGTGATTTTTTCACAGGTACAAGTATAGCATTTTATTATAGGATAGTAAAGATTGTAAGGCTGAATCTATTCTAGTATAATATACGGCTATGAGTGAAAGAGTACAAAAAGTCGTCAAATTAATACAATCGGAAGGAAAACAATATAAAGTTAAGGGAGAAAAAACACTTTCTTTTTATGTAATAGATAATACTATCGAACATATAGGATTAGTGTGGAAAACTGTTGAAGAGCAAGTAGCCGCCCCAGGATTAACTTCACAGTGGAGATGGGTTGAAACGTGGCTCAGCTGTTATAAAGATACAGTTGATTACTGGTTTCTTATAGCCTTACATGCTGATAAACCATGTGCTATCACATTAATTACAAAAGAAAAAGAGCGAAAATTACCTTTGCCAGTTCAAACGTATCATATCGGCACTGACGGAGAAGCATATAAAGAGAGAATTGGGATGGTAAATAATACAATACTTGCAAGTAAAAAGTATAAAATATCCTTTTATAAAGGACTCTTTGAAGTTCTAACATCTTTTTTTAGATGGGAGGAGATTGTATGTAGTGAATTTAATAAAGAAGAATCTGAATTACTGCTGCCTTTACTTACCAATACAAAATATACTGTTCATATTGAGAAACATCCTACTTTGTACTACGATTTTAGAAAATATCCTAATACACCAGTTTTAGAAAATTTTAGTAAAGATACACGGTATAAACTCCGAAAAAGTCTAAAGTTTTTCAATGACCTAAAAGTTGAATGGGCTGAAAATAGTGCACAAGCACTAGAGATCCAAAATGAGTTAATTCATTTTTATAATGCGACATGGAAAAAGTTTGGGAAAAGAAGTATGTTCGATTCGGATAGGTTTAGATTATTTCAAGAAAGAATTATAAAGAAATTGATACAAGACCAATCTGTCATTCTTTTTCGGGTCAAAAGTAAAAAATACGGTACGTTGGGTTGTCTTTCGTTATTTGTCGATAACGGAGTGGGGTATGGATACCAATTGGGATTTAATGATTTTTCTAATATACACTTCGGAAATATCAATAAAAAACGTCTACGAATTGGCTATATCGTTCACGCGCTATGTATGGAGGAATGTAGAAAACGAAGGATTCTTGCTTATAATTTTTCATTAGGAATATATCCTTATAAAAAAGATTTATCAAATGCCACATCAGAGGTTGTCACTATTGCTTTAAGAAGAAACATGAAACCTTACATACGAGAAGTTATTGTAAAAATATATAATAAACTTAATGAAAAAAAGAAGACGCCGAGATTTTTAAAGATTTTTCGATCAGTAATTAACTGGTAAAATTATGAAACAGTAAAATTATGAAACACAATCAAAAAATATCACTAAGTTATCTAGATTTCGATGATTTAAAAAATCCATTACTTGGGGCTGGACAAGCTCGCGCAACATATGAAGTTGGTAAACGATTGTCCAAAATGGGATATGACGTTACTGTCTACTGTTCAAAATATCCAGGTAGCCAAAATAGGGAAGAAGGAAATATTACATATAAACACATCGGTTTAGGCAGTAAATTTCTCCGTTTAAATAATCTTCTTTATATTCTTTTATTGCCATTCTATGTACGTAATATTAAATCAGATGTCATTATTGAATCATTTGTAGCACCTGTATCCACAATAGGTACTCCACGTTTTACCTCTATTCCTATAATAGGATTACCATCAATGTTTAATGCAAAAGAGTTTTATCAAAAGTATCATTTACCTTTTCACTGGATTGAACAATATGGCGCAAAACAATATAAATACTTTCTTCCTTATTCAGACGTTGACAGCGCAAAAATGAAAAAACTAAATCCTTCTATAAAATATAAAATTGTCCCACAAGGTGTAGATGAATCATTTTTTTTTATTAAACATACGGAACCGAAACACATTCTGTTTTTATCACGTCTTGATATGCATCAAAAAGGAATAGATTTGCTCATAAAAACATACGCTAAAATTGTTTCCGAAATTGGCTATCCACTTGTTATTGCAGGTCATGGACCAGATGAAAACAAAATTCGAAAAATGATTAAAGACCTTCATCTTGAAGATTACATTCATCTTGTCGGATCTGCATATGGAAAGAAAAAAGAGAAGTTGATAGCTGAAGCACTATATGTTGTTTTTCCATCTCGTCACGATGAATTATCACTTTGGGCATTAGAAGCTTTAGCATCTGGTATGCCGATTGTTGGTTTTGATTTACCTGAATGTAAATGGGCTTCTACCCCAGCATATCTAAAAGCGCCTGCGTTTAATCTTGACAGCTATGCCAGACTTCTGTTACAAGCAACAGATAGAAAGATGAATAAAGCTCTAAGAAAAGAAGCGAGAATATTCGCGAAAAAATATACCTGGGATAGAGTAGCAGAGATGTTTGATCAGTTTATTAGAGAGGTATTATTGTATGAAACAAAAAAGTAATATGCGAAACACAAAACTTTCCTATTTCATTACAGTTCCAAAAATAGAAGATGAAGGATATCTTTGTTTCCTTGAAGAAACAGATCTGCCCTTTTTAATTAAAAGAATCTATTATATTTTTGATGTTATAGAGCATGCTAAACGTGGATTTCATGCACATAAACAAACAAAACAAGTACTTTTTTGTATAAAAGGGAGCATAACTATGAATTTAGATAATGGTAAAGAACGTGAAGAGTTTATCATGGATAAACCAAATGAAGGTATATTTCTTAATACATTGATGTGGCATGAGATGATACATTTTACGAACGATGCAGTACTATTAGTTGTCGCTTCTGAACCGTACGATTCCTCAGATTATATAAGAGATTATGGCCTATTTAAAAAAATTGTTTCTGGAGAATCAACGATATGATCGTAATGAATGATTTTAAAAAAGAATATCTTTCATATAAGGAAGAGGTTCTTAAAACAGTAAATGACACGTTAGAGAGCGGATGGTATATTCTCGGAAAACAAGTGGAACAATTTGAAGAGGAGTTTGCCCGGTATACAGGGACGAAATTTTGTATTGGTGTTGCAAATGGATTAGAAGCAATACAAATTTCACTTATGGCTTTACATATTGGACCTGGAGATGAAGTTATTACAGTATCTAATTCTGCAGTTGCAACAACTTTAGCAATTACGAACGTAGGAGCGGCTCCTGTATTTATTGATATAGATGATTTTTTTCATATTAACGATACTCTTATAGAAAAGTATATAACGTCCCGAACAAAGGCTATTCTTCCAGTTCACCTATTTGGGCAAATGGTGAATATGGACAGAATACATACAATTGCAAAAAAATATAATCTTTTCGTTATAGAAGATGCTTGCCAGGCAACAGGGGCAACATATCGAGGAAAAAAAGCAGGATCTTATGGCACATTTGGCTGTTTCAGCTTTTATCCCACTAAAAATTTAGGAGCATATGGTGATGGAGGAGCAATAACAACTAATTCTGAAGAATTATATGAGGTATGTAAAATGCTCCGCAATTATGGTCAAAAAGATAGATATCACCATGAAATAAAGGGTATTAATAGTAGATTAGACGAGATACAAGCAGCGATTCTAAGGAAAAAACTTCCTACAGTAGATGAAGGTAATCGAAGAAGAAATCAGATCGCAGAGTTTTATAACAAAGATTTATCAGGTATTTCTGAAATATCTTTACCAAAAGTTCGTGATAATGGGAGTCATACATTCCATTTATATGTTATTCAAGCAAAAAAACGTGATGAATTACAACGATTTCTTAAAGATAATGAAATTCAGTCGCTTATTCATTATCCTATACCTATTCATAAACAAACATGTTACCAAGAATTTAATGATTTAAAACTTGAACAAACAGAAGAAAAAGCGAAAAATATTCTATCACTGCCTTGCCATCAGTTTCTTACTGATGAAGAATTACATAAGATCACTTCAACTATTAGAGAATTTTATAGACATACCCGTTCTTAACGCATTGCGAGAATAAGATACTTACGATACAATATTCCCAGTTTAAAATCATGTCAAAACGAAAAATTGGTATTGTAAATGCAGGTGGTGATTGTGCAGGAATTAATGCAGTTATTTCTTCTGTGGTTAAAACCGGTACTCGAATGGGATATGAATTCATGGGATTTGAAAGAGGATGGGAAGGGTTATTATCACCTCTGATGTATAGAGTTTTAGATTTAGCTGCAGTTAAAAATATTAGTTATCTGGGTGGAACAATTTTACGTACAACAAATAAAGGAAGGTTTGGTGGAAAAGTTGGTGAAGGTGAGAAAGGAGAAATTCCTCCAGAAATCCTCAATGAAGCAAAGCAACATTTAGATCAACTTGGAATCGAGGGGCTTATTCTTATTGGTGGTGATGGGACAATGACAGCTGGTTTACAACTTGCGGAACATAATGTAAATATAGTTGGTGTGCCCAAAACAATCGATAATGATCTTGGCAGCACAGATCAGACGTTCGGATTCAGTACAGCTGTTGGTGTAGCGATGGATGCAATTGATAAAGTACAAACGACTGCTTTCAGTCATGATAGAGTGATCTTCGTTGAGTGTATGGGTAGATATACTGGATGGATTTCATTATTCGCTGGTCTTGCAGGAGGAGCGAGTGCAATTCTTCTTCCCGAGTTTTCCTTTTCAGCAGAAAAATTTCTTTCCTTTTTACGAGAAAGAAGAAAACATCACGAATATTCAGCCGTTATTGTTGTCGCAGAAGGATTAAAGATAGGTGATAAATTAGTACATCAATCATATGGTACCAGCTCTGAAGTAAAATTGGGTGGTGTTTCATTTCAACTCATGAATATGGTAGAGAATCTAGCTCCTGGAGAATTTGAAATGAGGAACGTCGTTTTAGGACATACACAAAGAGGTGGCTCACCGAATGCAGAGGATAGGATTTTAGCCCGTCGGTATGGTGTGGCAGCGATAGAAGCATATGATAAGAAAGAGTTCAATCATATGGTTTGTTTACGTGGAGGCGTTATGAAAACAGCTCCTATTGCGGAAGCCGTTATGCATCTGAAGAAGGTAACTGATACAACTCCTGAATATCAAGTTGCGAGAAAAATTGGAGTATACCTGCATTAATTACTCTAATTTCTTCTGAGAAAAACAAATATAGCTCTTGCTAAGTTCTTACATTCTTACAATTTTTTCATTACGAACGTCATCTATTATAGGTTTTACTGAAAACATACGGAATCTTCTTGTTTTAATATGATTTACTACAATAAACAAAACTATAGTGCGAATATTAGTATCGTTGCGAAATTTTCTCTCGTAGTAGGTGCGATTATTTTAGCGTCTCTATTCGAAATGTTGGTTGTGTATTCTATACACATTATCGTAAGATAAAGTTGAGTCTGTCATAGATACTGCTCTTTCTTACTGGACAGATAAACAAGAATTGTATACGATAATGCTATGGAGTATCTTTTTGTCTTTGCCAAAAACCTCTTCATTTTCTCATTTTCTCTCGGGGTGGTGTATTTTTTTAGACAATTTAAGTAAGGTTATTTTCTATCGAAAAAAACAAGGTAGTCGATAGTCTTCAGTATGAATAAAATATTAGTAGTTGATGATGATCCTGCCATAGTAGAAGCAATTCAACTTGCTTTAGAAGATGATGGTTATTCTGTAGAGACGTGTATAGATGGGGAGAAAGGACTAGAATTAATAGCAACCTTGAAACCGAAAGTTGTGCTACTAGATTTACTTCTATCAGGAAAAGACGGAGGAGAAATTATTATCAAACTAAAACAATCTGATGAAACAAAAGATATTCCTGTTATTTTAGTATCAGCACATCCCTCCGCAGAAGAGATTTCGAAGAAAAGCGGTGCGAATGATTTTCTTGCAAAACCATTTGATGTAGAAGTTTTACTAGAAATAATTAAAAAGCATATGGGAAATAAATGATCAAGAAAGACGTTTTATTTTTGCAATAAAGAAACCTTCCATGCTTTCAGAAGGATAAATCCTTATAGTATTTTTGATAGTATCTGTAAAAATTTTGTTTTTCCATGAAGATATTGCTTTATCAGTTTTTAAATTAGCAATATATATTTTTTCAATAGTCATATGTTTTTCTTCTTTTTCGTAAAGCCACTGAATAACTTCTTCATTTTCCTCAGGTGCAAGTGTGCAAGTTGAATACACTATTGTTCCACCAGGTTTTGCTGCATAAAATGCTGAGCGTAACAATTGTTTCTGTAAACTCGAGAGAATTTTACCTTTTTTTATTGACCAGTCTTTCCATGTCGAAGGGTCTTGTGAGAGAAATCTACCTTCCATACTACAAGGCACATCAACGAGAACTTTATCAAAATAATTTGGATATTTTTTCCATATATGTTCACCTTTAAGAAATGACATTGAAACATTGGTGATCCCTTGCTGTTGAAGGTTTGTTTGTAGTCTATACATTCTCTGTCTGCTTATATCATTTGCTACTATGGCACCCAGGTTATTAATCATTTGAGCAATTTGTGTCGTTTTACTGCCAGGAGCTGCAGTTAAATCGAGAATTTTATCGTCCGGTTGAGGTTGAAGTACTAAAGCAGGAATCATACTCGAGAGGCTTTGAATATATATTAGTCCTTGTTTATACAATGTAGTTTCTGTAATTTGTGATTTTCCCACTTTGGGTAATATCAGCGCGTCGTTATACCATAAAACTTCTTTATAGAGAATTTGTAGTAGTGATAAACTTTTCTTAACAAATTCTTTATTAGTTTTTAAAGTGTTTATTCGTATAGATACTGGTTTTTCAAAACAAAAAGATTCTAAAATTTCATTCAATTTTTCTTTTGAAATTTCGTACATTAAACGTTGCCTAAATAATGCAGGTAAATTTTCCCAACAATTCATAATGTTATATTATACTGCTATTTTGATACCTATTGATTAACATTATTTATTCAGATCAAATCATATGTTACAATGGCCTCGTGAATATTCTCTTTATTTGTGCTGAAGTTGCACCTTTCGTATCAGTTGGCGGATTATCTCAAGTGATGTATTTCTTACCACGTGCATTACAAAAATTGGGAAATGATGTACGTATCTTTACGCCGAAATATGGAACTATGGAACACACTTCTCCAGTAGGAAAATCGTGGAAGATGAAAATGATTTTTGAAAATTTACGCGTTCCTCTTTTACCAAATGCTTCAGAAGAGCAATTAAAACATGATAAAAAAGATTTTTTTATTTGTAATGTGAAAAAGTTTAAAGAAAAGAATAAAGTGACGGCATATTTTCTGGAAAATAGAGAATTTTATGAACTACGTGCAAATGTATTTGGATATATGGATGATCATGTGCGTTTTTCGCTGCTCTCGAAGGGATGTCTAGAATGGTTATACCAACAATCTTTACAATTATCTAAAAAAGATGAATGGTGGCCTGATGTTATTCATTGTAATGATTGGCACACTGGGTATTGTATAGAACTTGCGCGTCGAGATAAAAGATATAAAAAGTTGTTTGCAAAAACAGCTTTTGTTTATACAGTACATAACTTTGCATACCAGGGAAATTATGATTATCGATTTGCACAGAAAGAGGATTATGATGATGGAACGAAAGAACTAGCTGCTATAGCATCACCCCAACTACAAAAACAAAATCCATTAAAAAGGGGTTTATTATATGCTGATGCTGTTAATACTGTTAGTCCCACACATGCAGTAGAAATACTAACACCAGAATATGCAGAAGGGCTTGATGAAACACTGCAGAAAATAAAAGGTAAAATTTCAGGTATTCTTAATGGATTGGATATAGACGAGTTTAATCCTGCAACTGATCCAATTATCAAACAGTCATTTACAGAAAAAAATTTTAATAAAGCAAGAAAAATAAATAAAATAGAATTACAAAAAATTTTTCTACTGCCTATTGATGATACGAGACCTTTATTTGCTTTTTCAGGACGTCTACAGCAACAAAAAGGTGTGGATTTACTTCTTGAAGTACTGCCACATTTGTTTACTGAGCATCCTGAAACCCAAGCAATTATTCTCGGCGGAGGAGATGATCGTTATCGAAATAGACTTCTTGCGCTTCAAAAAGAATATCCACATCAATTAGGCCTGCATTTACAGCCTGACTTCCGCCTTCCAAGAAAAATATTTTCTGGTGCAGATTTTTTACTTCTTCCTAGTTTTTACGAACCAGGTGGCATTGTTGCTCTTGAAGCTCTACGATACGGAGCTGTTCCGATTGTGAGAAGAACTGGTGGTTTAAATGACATTATTGATGATTTTAATCCTAATACTTGTAGAGGAAATGGATTTTCTTTTTTACAGAAAAGTCCATGGGCGTTATATGGAAGTATTATTGAGGCATTAACTATATACAAACAGTCAAAATTATGGAAAAAGCTTGTTATAAATTGTCTGCAAGCAGATTTTTCATGGGTAAAAGTATCGAGAGAGTATGATCTTTGGTATAAACATGTGATAGAAGAACGGAAACGTGCGACAAGCATGATTCCTCATCCAGCGTATAAGATCCCATCAACAGTGTAATATATCTGATTGTTTATTAAATTGTAGATGTTTATACTTTATAATGTCATAAGATGAACCAATATAATCAACAATTTATAACTTTCCGTCAGACAAATGAATATAAACAGTTACTCGAGAGGCCAATTGCTTATTTCTGCGCTGAATTTGCTTTTGAAGACGAGTCGCCGACATATGCTGGCGGACTTGGAGTTTTAGCAGGTGATACAGTGAAAGAGGCAGCAGATCAAGAGATTCCTTTTGTTGCAGTTGGTTTGTATTATCACGAAGGATATCTTCATCATGAATTATATTCTGAAGGAACTGTATTAAAATTCCCCATGCGAAGAAGTCCTGAAGAATTAGGATTTAAAAAGGTTGTTAATGAAGAAAATCATCCTATTTCGGTAACGGTTCCTTTACATGGTCGTCAAGTAAAAATTGAAGCTTGGGAAAAGCAGCGAGGTAAAACAGTAAAGCTTATTCTTCTTGATACTAATACACCAGATAATACGAATGAAGATAAAGAAATAACAAACCGTTTATATATTGTTGATAAAGAAACTCGATTTAAGCAAGAGATGGTGTTAGGTATTGGTGGTTTGCGAATGTTGGAAGCATTAAAAGTTCATCCGAGTATTTATCATTTGAATGAAGGTCACTCTGCATTACTTGCATTGGAGATAGCTCATCACGAAATGCATGAATATAATACTGGTTTTCTTGAAGAAATCGAACGTGCGAAACAACATATGGTATTCACAAACCATACCCTTATCGCAGCGGGAAATGACATGTTTAGTACGGATATGGTTGCAGCACTACTTACTGATTATGCTCGGGAAGTACAAGTGCCTTTGACCGATATTCTTTCATTTGGACAAATCCATGATTCTAGTATTTTCTCAATGACTACACTTGCGTTACGAATGTCTTCACATACAAACGCTGTCAGCAGATTACATGCAGAGAAGGCAAAAGAAATTTGGAAAAATCATCCTATGTTGTCAGTAACAAATGGTATACATTTAAGGACGTGGGATAAAATGGAATTAAAAATGAAAAATGAAAAGTTAAAAATTGAAACAATAAGTCAATCAGAAGGTTTGACAGCGAATCCTAAAGCATTCTGGCAGAAACACCAAGAAAATAAAAAAGAACTATTGGAACTTATCCAGCGAAAAACAAGCCAAACATGGAGTGAGAATGATTTACTGATCGGATGGGCTCGGAGAATAGTAGCATATAAACGTCCACTCTCATTATTTCAGAACCAAGATGCATTATTACGGTTATTGAATGATGAAAAGCGTCCTTTACGAGTAGTTATGGCAGGTTCTGCACATGAGAGTGATATAGAAGGAGCAAAAATGTTAGAGGAATTGCAGAGAATGATCGTCACAAAGTTTGATAAGTATGTCGTTTACTTACCTAACTATAGCTTAAAAGAAGCGAAGATATTGACGGCTGGTTGCGATGTATGGCTCAATACACCGGTTGTTGGTTTTGAAGCGTGCGGTACAAGTGGAATGAAAGCATGTCTTAATGGTTGTCTCCCCTTGACAACTAAAGATGGTTGGGTTCATGAAGTAAATCTTTATCAAATAGGTTGGGAAGTGAATAATGAATCTATTACTGATAGTCTTCTCAATACATTAGAACATCAAATAATCCCAATGTATTATTTTAAAGATAAAGATGGAATTCCAGGTGCGTGGATTGAAAATATGAAAAATGCGCGAAATATGATTTTGAATGATTACAGTACGACCAGAATGCTGTGGCAATATTTTGATTCAATGTATTTACCTACTCTATCAACTCTTCAGAAACATTAACTAGCGGTAGATCTTCAATAGGAATGTCCAATTTGTATTGCCAATTTGTATCATTAATTTCTTTTTCCGTGCCGGGTATATTAATTCGATCTGTAGTTAGTAACCAATCCTGCATAGGAATAATAACTATTCTTGAAGGGCTGTCAATAATTTTCTGCCGAAGAATTCGAGCGAACGTTCTATCGTTTACTGAAAATTGTATATGCAATTTTCTTGCTATGTATTGTTTTTGTTCTCTTGTTAAGATAGTAAGCCAAGCTATTAGAGTTTCTGTATCATGTGTGGTGGTATACGCAAAGCTATTGACTGGATAATTTTTTAGATTGAGATAATAATCTATAAAAATGCCCAATATATTATTAAATGAATAACGGAATATTTTAATACCAGGAATATTTTCTTGTTTTAATATATTTCGTAAGGTACTCAGTTCTGCTCCTGCATCTTCAGCAAAAACTGAAAGATTATATTTTTGTGCGGCAGATAGAATTCGATTGAATACTTTTTTGCCTGGACCAGTTGCTACAGTATCATTTCTCTCGTTTTCTATATCAATAATTGAGTAACGGAAAAAAGCGTTAACAGAGTCTAAACGAACAATATCAAACAAACTTGCTAAATATCTCAAACGTTTGTCGAAAAGTTTAATTATACCCTTGTTAGAGGAAGTAGTTCCCCAGCTATATATTGGATGTCCCCAGACTTGACGTCCATAAGGACTATCTGGTCTTCTCTGAATTCCAGAAACAACAGAATAAGAACCATCTGAATTTATTCTAAATAGTTCCCGATTCATCCATACGAGAGGACTTTCAAGCGGTAAATAAAATGATAGATCTCCAATTAAGAGAATATTTTTTTGTTTTGCACTTTTTCTTAAGGTATTAAATTGTTTATTAAGTAAAAATTGTTGTTCTATAAAGCGATTAATGTCAGTACTCAATTTTCTACTCCAATGGTGTAAGGTTCCAGGTTCTCTATCTCTAATTTCTTTTGGCCACATAGTCCAATTATCTGTCCTTAAAAAGTCTCGTAGGGCACAAAAAAATGCATAATCAAATACCCAAAAATTATTTTTTCTTTTAAATTCTTGATATTCTTTTCTGTCTATTTTTTCTTTAGTATGTATTCTCATATATTGTGGATCTAAACCTATTCCATAGCTTTTATATGGAGAAGAAACATGTTTAGTTTGAGAATCTTTTTCTAAATGCGTTTCGTGTAGTGGTAGAAGCTGCCAAGCTTGTTGACCAGTTTTTTTAAGCCAATTAAGAAATACTAGCCCTTCCGAGAATCTATTTGGTGCATTTAAAGCAGACAAGGGTAGAAGTGTTCCTATAATCTTTATTTTCATTTTTTGTATTATACAGGAATGGGGACGTATGATTGATTTATGCCACAATATAAACCTCTTGAACGAGGTTTATATTGGTGTTCAGTTTTTTTAGTGACTAAATTGATGGTGTCACTGTAGGACTGAGACTGGAACTTGGTGCTTTTGTCGTCGTAGGATTGTTTTTTCTATTTCCTTTCGCACGTTGATTACTCTGGAAATAGCTTACGCAATCACCTTGATTCTTGAATGTTGGATCTGTAAATACTTTCCAACCTTCTAATTTACACAATTGTTTTAATTGTGTACTACTTGGTGCACCAACTTCATCACCGTTTATACTGATATTATCTAGATAAACGAACCCTTGACCTTGGTCTATCCCTTCATCAAAGATAATATAAAGGTTATTTAATGTTCCGGAATTGGGAATACCTGCTGTATCAAAGTCATTCTCATCAAAAACGACTTTTTCCCATCCCCCTGCAACAGGTGTATGAGTTCCATATGTACAGCCAAGGAAATAGGTATTACCATTGACCTCCACATTAAATCGTGGAGCACCTGCACCACAATGGCCATCTGTACGATAGTAGAAATTCAATTCCTGCAGTGCAGTAATTGGACCACCTTCTAGAGATGAGACAATGTCAATACCAGCAGATGCGATCGTATCTGTAGTACATCCTTTTTTCAGATAGATTGCATATTCATCAGGATCGTTATTTGTCCCCAGACCTTCACCTTTTCTCCATAATGCTTGCACGTCGCATGATGCATCATCGCCTAAAAAAGTGAATGGTTCAAGCGTGAATGCAGATGGATTCGGTGCAGGAGAAGTTGTCGGAGCTGCTTGAGATGTCGTCGTGAGAAGAAATGTTGCCACGAATAAAATGACAAGCGTTAATAGTCTTTTCATTATAAAAATTCACCCCCTTTCTTTGTGAAGTTTATTGTAGAATGCTAAATGATTAGTGTAAAAAGAGTAATTAAACTAGGTAAGAATTCCGTTAGTTTTATCTTCGTACGAAAAGAACTGCATTTGGTATATTTCTTCCGGGGCCAACTTTATATCCTCCAGACCATAAAGCAGTAGATCCTCCGCTATCAAGATTCAGCGCATTATCCATCCCTAATGCTTTCATAACATATGCATTTTCAGCTACAGTTGCGTTTTGGGTTACACCGATATACACTGTAGATCCTTTGTTTGCCACGAAACTCCTAGAACCTTTCCCCCCTTTTTTGGGATCGCCATCACCAGTGAAAACAATATTTCCTCCAGACACAAGCAAAGGTTGATTTGCAATAACCCCGTCAATACTCGTATCCCGTCCCCAATCTGATGATCTGCCGATAAACCGTGCCCATCCATTACCGAAGACTGCAACTGGAACTGTGCTATAAACATTATTATCTGAATTAAAATACACTTTATTTTTATTCATGAGCAGCGTATCAAAAGAATTGGTTTTTCCTGCACAACTTGGATAACTCGCTGGGCAAAAATAAGAGCCGTTTATACCTGCATATGCGCCTGATCGACTCACATAATCACCAAGCGATAGAACAGGACAGTCATTTGTACATGTACTGTCAGATGCTGTATCGATAATAACTTTCGTGGAGCTTAAATCTGCAGAAATAATGTCTACAAGAAAATTTCCTAATTCTGTTTGTACTTGTTGTCTGCTATAACCACTTGATGGTGGTGCATTATTGACAGCGACATTTGCTGGTATTTTAAA
Organism: Candidatus Levyibacteriota bacterium; assembly: GCA_041906785.1. Taxonomy (GTDB): domain Bacteria; phylum Patescibacteriota; class Microgenomatia; order Levybacterales; family UBA12049; genus CAYMDS01. Next base: position 14,726 of record JAYRIM010000023.1, on the reverse strand, counting down.
TTCTGAAGCTTTTTTAGCCAATGCATCTTGTTCTTTTTTTATTGCTGCGCTTAGTGTTGTTAATGTTGCCTCTGCTGATGAGTAATTTTTATCAGATAAATATGTTAATGATTGGGAAATAAGCGCATCAAGTTTTTCAGTATTACCACCTGATTCTTTTAGTTTTAATAAATCTTCATAGACTGTTACTGTTTTTCTATATGTTTGATTAATATGTTTTATTTCTTCTTCCTGGTTTTTATTTTTTACATATTGATCTTCAGATATAACTGCTTTCAGAGTGGCGCTGAGAGATGCAATTTGTTCTTGTAACTTTTTTTCATTGGTCGATAAAAGAAAAATACTTTGTTTTTTCTGTTCGATAGATATATATTGAAAAACTATAAATCCGATAAGAAAAGTAAGTGAAAGAATAAGAAGAATTCGATATGGAGAGATTTTCGAAAATAATATCGATTTTTTCATGGCAGGTTAATTATTGTACTATCTTTTTAAGAATATACGAATAAGTTGCTATAATGCAACCATGGAATATATTACAAAGAATTTGCAGAAAAAGGCGATTCAACATTTTAAGAAAACTGATCCGGTATTAGGAAAAGTTACAGCTACTATTCCTGAACCAGAATGGCATTTCTCCAGAAATTATTTAGTAGAACTTGTTGAGTCTGTGGTATCGCAACAATTATCAATTAAAGCTGCAGATACTATTTTCGGCCGGTTAAAAGCATTAACGACAAATGAGGAATTAACTGCAGAAGCAATTATAGCTCTTGATCATCAGAAGATGAGAAATGCAGGATTGTCATGGTCAAAAGTTTCGTACATTAAAAATATTGCTGAGTATGCATTAACAAGTGATAAAGTATTCGAACAATTTCCCAACATGTCTGATGAGGAGATTATTGTTGAACTAACGAAGATAAAAGGAGTCGGTTGCTGGACAGCAGAAATGTTTCTGATTTTTACTATGGGAAGACCTGATGTATTTTCATATGGAGATCTAGGATTACGGAGAGCTATTCAGAAGTTGTACGGTTTTTCAAAAGAACCTACAAAAGTAGAGATTGAAACTATTTCGGAAAAATGGAATCCATATCGATCTATAGCTTCTCGGTATTTATGGAAAAGTTTGGAGATTTCTGTAATATAAATATAATTTTCGCTCAGTATAGAATTTTTTTGTTTTCAGCTCGCATTATGAGACTTATAAAATATTCAAAGGTGCTCGGGTGAAACCTAAAAAATTCTATACCTCGCTCTTTGATGACTTGTTAAATGAATCATTTGCAATTTTAACATTGTTAGTTAATATTAATTATATGAAAATTGCATTTTATGAAATAGAAGATTGGGAAATCCCTTATTTAGAAAAAACTTTTTTTGGTCATTCACTATCTTTCGATAAAAAGCATATTGAAGAGAGTGATATTGTACACTTGCAGGATGTCGATGTTTTATCTGTATTTATTTACTCAGAATTGACAGCTTCACTTCTGGAAAAAATGCCAAAATTGAAACTCATTGTTACCCGCTCTACAGGTTATGACCATATTGATGTCTCATATTGTAAAGAGAAAGGTATAACTGTTTGTAATATTCCAACATATGGATCGAATACAGTTGCTGAACATACTTTTGCTTTGCTTCTTGCCTTATCCCGAAAATTAGTACCTGCTATTGAAAGAACTAGAAGGGGAAATTTCGAACTCGATGGGCTACGAGGTTTTGATCTTCACGAGAAAACATTGGGTATTATTGGAGTTGGTCATATAGGTACTGAAGTAATTAAAATAGCAAAAGGATTTGGAATGCATGTTATCGCATTTACTCGTCATCCAGATGAAGATCTAGCGAAGAAACTAGGTATAACTTTTCTTAATCTGAATGAATTGCTCGCAGTTGCTGATGTGGTGAGTATACACGTTCCATACACGAAAGAAACACATCATCTGATTAATAAAAAAAACATACAGAAATTTAAAAACGGAAGTATTTTGATTAATACAGCCAGGGGGGGATTGATAGAAACAGAAGCGATTCTGATTGGTTTAGAGCAAGGAATCTTAAAGGCTGTCGGTTTAGATGTTTTAGAAGAGGAATGTGGTATTAAAGAGGAACGGCAGTTATTATCAGGATCATTTATTCAGGAATGTGATTTACGTACACAGTTATACAATCATGTATTAATACAAAAAGAAAATGTCCTTATTACGCCGCATAATGCGTTCAATAGCGAAGAAGCCCTACATACCATTTTGAAAATCACTGCTGAGAATATCACTCAATTTCTTCAGCAATCCCCGATAAATACAATTAAGTAAGCAAAGGTTGCTTTTTGCAAAATCATGTCCTATAATACTCGTTTATGCAAGAGAGAAGAGGTCACGGACATCGTCTTGATGAGGGATCTAAAACAGGAAGACAAATAGATATGTCTAATGGTTTAAAGTCTGACGAGGATAATAGTATTGCTGAAGGATCATCTAAAATTGAACTAAAAAACATTGAAGAAACACCTCCAGAAGCAAACAACATTGAAGCGGATGATTTAATTAAATTATATTTTAGAGATGTTGGCAATTTTAGACAATTAAAGCCAGAAGAAGAGATCGAATATGCAAAAGCTATTGAAGCAGGTAGGGTTGCTGCTGAAAGACTCTCAACAGGTAATTTACAACCCGATGAGGAACGAGCGTTGGTTAGGGATATTGAAGCTGCAGATCGTGCAAGAGCAGGATTCACAGAATCGAATACACGGCTTGTCATATCAATCGCTAAACGTAAGATAGGACAAGGTGTTCCTTTTCCAGATCTTATTCAGGAAGGAAATTTAGGTTTAATGCAGGCAGTTGAACGGTTTGACTATAGAAGAGGTTTTAGATTTTCTACTTATGCGACTTGGTGGATTCGGCAGGGTGTGGATAGAGCTATTAGTTCTCAAGGAAGAGCAGTTAAGATTCCAGTACACGCTAATGATGAAGTGAAAAGATTAATAAAAGAAGAAGAAAGACTGCGAAAGGAATTAGGGAAAGATCCAGATGTTTACGAGCTAGCGGATGCATTAGAGATGTCTGCTGCAAAAGTGCAGAGGCTAGGAAGAATCGCAAAAGGTAGTGTAAGCCTGGATGAACAAGTAGGAGATAATGAAAGTCTTATTAGACAAGAAGTGGTTGCTGATCCTGGAAATCAAGATCTAGATGAGTTATCAGCGCATAATGATCTAAGAGCTAAATTAGATGCATTATTATCTTTTCTAACTCCGAAGGAGCAGGACGTAATTGAAAAACGTTTCGGTTTACTTACCGGTCAAGCATTGTCTTTAGAAGAAGTGGGATACACTCTTAAACTGACAAGAGAACGCGTTCGGCAAATTGAACAGAAAGCACTATTTAAGATTCGTTTAAAAAATTTTGATTTAGGATTATTAAGAAGGGAAGACTAAAGAAAAAATATATTTGTTTTACTCCTCATATCTTATTTGCTATCGTAATAGTACATGTCCAAATTTATTTTCTTCGGGAAAGTTTTTCTTTTAACTATATTTTTTTGTCTTGTTTACTCCGTGGTACAATATGCAGGAGTTATCAGAGGTGTTATCACTTCTCAGTTTTTTCATTCGACGAAAGCAGTAGCCGGTGCGCGTACTTCTTTTGAAGATAAAGTAAAAGAAGATATAGGTGAATATACAGAACAGGCAAAACAGAAGGTTCTGCAGATTAAAGTTTCAGATGTCATTCAAGGACTAGGAAGGACAGTAAAGATTGTTCGGGATGCGAATACTGCGAAAGAATATATTGTCGACACTATAAATACACTTTTAAAAAAATAACTATGGAAACTATACAAGAACGAGCAAAAAAAATTTTTGAGAAAGTCGATATTGATGAAAAAAAGAAAAAAATTCGTCAGATTGAAGCAGAAAGTATGAAGCCTGATTTTTGGCTAGATCACCAGCGTGCTGCTGATCATATGAAAGAAATGTCTCAGCTGCAGAAAGAAGTTGAAGAGGTTGAACTTTTACAAATGTGGCTTGAAGAAGGTGAAACTTCAGAAGCAGAACAGCTGATTAGAAAATTGGAACTCCTTCTATTCTTTTCTGGGCTTCATGATAAATCGAACGCATTGCTTGCTATCCATGCTGGACAGGGAGGTACAGAAGCTATGGATTGGACTGAAATGTTATTTCGTATGTACACACGCTATTTTGAAAAGAAAGGGTGGGCGTTTGAAACGATTGACGAAACACCTGGAGATGAAGCGGGTATTAAAAGTATAACCTTGTCTGTCACTGGTTTACATGCCTATGGATATTTAAAACATGAAGCAGGAGTGCATAGACTTGTCCGCCAATCACCATTTAATGCGGATAAACTTCGACAAACATCGTTCGCATTAGTCGAAGTTATGCCTCAGATAGAAAATAATTCTGACCTTGAACTTAAAGATGATGACATCGAATTTGAAGCGTTTCGTTCAGGAGGACATGGTGGACAAAACGTTAATAAGGTCTCAACAGCAGTTAGGTTAAAACATAAACCAACAGGTATTGTTGTAACAGCGCAAACCCAGCGATATCAAGCACAAAATCGAGAATATGCGATGAAGATGCTTCGGGCGAAACTCTGGGCGCTTAAGGAAGAAGAACGGAAAAAAGAAGAAGCTGCATTAAAAGGAGGATATAAAACACCTGGATGGGGGAATCAAATTCGTTCATATGTACTTCACCCATATAAAATGGTAAAAGATCTCCGAACAGATGTTGAATCTTCCAATCCTGATGATGTTCTTGATGGAAATCTTGATGTGTTTATCGAAGAAGAACTCAGGAAATTATCATAATGAAAGCTAACCTTCTCTTTCTCAATATTTTGCATATTCTTAATGACGGATTTCAGGCAAGTTTTCTTCTCCTTTTACCTTTTATTGAAAAAGATTTATCAATAACTCTTACTGAAGTTGGAATGTTAGGTGGGATCATGGGCTTGTCTGGAATACTGCTTGCATTACCTTCAAGTCATATTGCAGCAAAATATGGTGGATTTAAAATCCTTGTGTATGCTTTATCTATATATGCTTTTGGTTATATTACAACTAGCATGGCAAGAGCGTTTCCTATACTTTTTTTAACTTTTCTACTCGGCAGCATCGGTTTTGGCGTTTTTCATCCGATTGCATTCGCACTTATCTCGAAGTGGTCAGACAAAGAATCGCGTGGAAGGCAAATGGGTAATTTTACTGCGATTGGTGATATAGGACGTATTGGTATAGCAGCTAGTTTAACATTTATTATTGCCTATATCGGTTGGCGTTCAACTTCTTTATTATACGGTTTGGTTGCAATTCTTGTTTTTTGCTACCTTTACTTTTTCCATATTTCTAAAAATGATCAAATTGAAGAAAAAAAACAAGTTACTCTAGAAAACTCATATAGATATTTACTTCGACATAAAGGGTTTCTTCTAGCATCAATAACAGGAGTTTTAGATTCTTTTGCAAGTTCATCCCTGTTCGTTTTCTTGCCATTTCTTTTACTTACAAAAGGAATTCAACTATCATTTCTTGGTTCTTTTACAGCGGCTTTTTTTATTGGTAACTTTGTTGGGAAAACGCTCCTTGGTAGATTTGTAGATAGATATGGAGGAATTAAAGTATTTGTTCTTTCAGAAATAAGTATGGCTTTATTAATTGTTATTCTGAGTTCAGCGTCATTATTGCCATTAATTATAATTGTCTCGATTATGTTAGGAGCATTGACTAAAGGAACTGTACCGGTAGCACAAACGCTTGTTTCGCAATCTGTTGAGGACCAGGAAAATCACGAAAAGGCATTTGGTATACATTCTCTTTTTACGAATATTGCTACGACAGTTTCTCCTATTTTACTTGGTTTAATTTCAGATACCTATGGAATAGTATATGCGTTTTATCTTTCAGCATGTTTTGCAGTAGTAGCAACTATTCCCGCATTCTTTTTTGCAAAACACAAAGCAAAAGTTGGTCATTAATATATTTTGCTCTTGCATTTCTGTGAAAACTCGCTCTATAGTAGAAATAGGTAGTTTTTTCTATGGGAAGCATTATATCGAGACTGAAAGCATATTTTACAAAAAATCCTGCATTATTAGGTATTGTTGTAGCTTTACTCGTCGGTATTCCAATAATACTTTCTTTAGTTAAGCAAAACCAAGACCTCCGGCAACGTGCAGAAGAGAATACACATCCTGGATATATATGTATTAATGGAACTCCTCAGCCAATTGAGGGAGCAAATCATGATCTAACTTGTAAAACTGATTTTCCAGAATTCTATCCGAATGGTTGTTCTCTTATATGTATGGGGCAAGGGGAAAATCCGGTTGAAAAACCATGTCCTGTATGTGAGGGGGGACCTGGATTTATTGGATCAATAAATAATTGTGGAACAATGACATCTTGTATGGGAACACCAGCCGATACTCCAACTCCTGCACCTCCCACGGCTACACCAACTCCGGAAGAAAGAATTTTTCCAACTGAAACTCCTACACCAACACCCAGGCCGACTGCTACGCCGACACCTCGTCCAACAGCAACTCCGTTGCCAACTGTAACGCCAACTCCACGGCCAACCATTACACCCACTGGTGTAGGGCAACCTCCTACATTGACTCCTACCACAAGACCTAGCGCTACACCGACACCGGGTCCAACACGTACACCAACGCCTCGGCCAACTCGAACACCGACACCGAGACCGACATTAACACCTACTCGTGGACCATCAGCAACACCAAGTCTGTCACCGCGTCCGACTCGTACGCCGACGCCACAGCCGACTGAAACACCAGCGCCAACGCTAGAAATACCGACACCAAGTATCACGAGTTGTCCTATTCCAGAACGTGTATTAAATGTGAAAATAGAATGTCCATTCTGTGAACAATAATATGAAGACGATAAAATTATCACAAAAAGTACTATTTGGTCTAATCATAGCAGTAGGATTAGCTGTTATTGTATTCTTACTACAGCAACAACAAGATCTTCGTCAAAGGGCAACGAGTGTTGATCATAGCGCGCAAACTGTCTGTTCTGGATCTAGCACAGTCGATATAGCATTTAATTATAGAAATACAGGAACTGAAAAAGTTAATGTTTCTGTAAAAGATTTACAAACAGGTGAAGAAGTTCAGCTAGGTCTGGTCGGTCCAGGTTTGACTGTCAGCGGAAAAATACCTACAGGAAAGAAAAGCGTATCAGCAGGGACATTGGAATTTAATGAAGATGGGAGAAAAATAGGAGCTGCGTATGCTGCATTATCATGTGATGGAGTTCGTACATGTGAAGTTAAACAAGCACGATGTACATGGGATGCGACAGCGAATACAACACAATATAACGTTGTTGTAAAAGATGGTGATGGAAAAGTTATAAAAGAGGGAACAGTCAGTCATCCGGTGACAGAATTTGTTTTCCCTGCAGAACCTGGAAAGAAATACACATGTGACGTAAAAGCCGAAAATCGATGTGGAGAAGGACCACGTGGTTCAGCAGAAGGAACATGTCCTGCACCGACAGCTACACCTGTTCCGACGGCTACACCCACTCCTGTACCTGGATCTTGTGCTTCAAGAGGTTGCAGTACATCAAATCCTTGTGATGCTGGTCTGATTTGTATACAGGCGAGAAATGGCCAGAGTTACTGCTCAATGCCCAACTACCAAACTGCATGTTCTGATAATCCATCAACAAGTACATGTTGTAACGCGCCGACAGCAACACCTGGACCTTCCCAAGTATTAAAATCACCTTCCTGCACAGCTTTGAATGTTGATCGCTCGACAAGCGGTATCGCACCATATTCTCTCACCTTCACAGCTATTGGGAATGATCCTGATGGAGTCATCACAAAAGCTATCTTTAATTTCGGTGATGGTCCGGCAGAAACAGAAACCGTAGGAGGAGGATTAGGGACAGGAACAATTAATTTACAAAAAGCACATACATATAAAAATAATGGGACATACACTGCGACTGTTACTTTCCAGGATAACCAAAATAATTACAGTGGAGATTCATGTAAAGTAACTATCACACTTGGTGGTGGTGGTGGAACACCTCCTCCGGGGAGCACTGCTACACCATTTGTGACACAACCAGGAAAACCAGGTACCCCTACCCCAACACCGTTGAAATCATTACCACCGACTGGTTTAGCTGATGATGTGGTAACAATGACTATCGTAGGAAGTGCAATTGCACTCATCGGTTCCTTCGTTGTTATTTTCCTCTGGTAATCCTGTGATTGTGTTACTTTCACTCAATTTCTTTCCAATAGTCATAAATTCAGCTACTATAAAAGAGACTTATTAAAAATGAGAAGGTATTATTATAAACATATTAGAAAATCACATAAGAAAGCAGCTCAGGTTCAGAAAAGCATGAAACTAAGCGGATTATTGCTTACTTGTTTAGGTATTGGTATGCTTTTTTATTTTAGTATGCCTCTTATGCTTTGGAATTTTATTTTCCAACCTGCACTTGCAACAGTAACGAGTCCATTACCTGAATCTTTTCTAACTACATTAAATAAAGTAAATGCTGCGAAAAAGAAAACTGTTCTATCCGCCGAGGATGATGGAGATAAAAAAGAATGGTATTTACTTTACCCTGTAAAGCATACGGAACTTCCTTCGGTAACGTTTTACTCTATTACCATTCCAAAGCTTGGTATAGAAGATGCAGTAGTCGCGACACAAGACACTGATTTATCAAAGCATTTAGTGCAGTATTACGGTACACCTCTGCCACCTTTTAAAGGGAATACTGTTATATTTGGTCATTCGACACTGCCTCAACTATTCGATGCGAAGAACTATACAACTATTTTTGCTAACGCACACACCTTAAGTAAAGAAGACACATTTTCAGTAAAAATAGGTAAAAAAGAATATAACTATAAAATTATTGACACACATATTACGACACCAGATGATGTTTCAGTTCTCGAACAGGATAGAACAGATAGCTTCATTACGATTATTACCTGTACTCCTCCAGGAACGGTTTGGAAACGTCTTATCATTAAGGCACAGATAATGAATTAAAACTCATTTTTTAGGTTGCCAAAAATTTGGAAATGTGCTTTACTAGAGTAGCCCGACTGCCATGGATACGCAAGCGAAACAACAAACAAGCCCTATCATGCATAATCTTACTAATGGAGCTCCTTTTCCTCTGACTAAAGTAGCTATTCTTCTTTTTGTTATCAGTCTCCTCGGTATTGGCACAGGATATTTTTTGGCTCAAGGAAGTAATACAAATGGAGGGTCGGGCTTGGTCGGTAAATTAATGAATAATTCAGCAGTAGAAAAAGGGAAAATATATGGTGAACAGGACGAAAAAACTTTTAAGATGCATGAAGTACCTGAAGGAGTATTAAAACCAGGGGGAATTGAAGGGGAAGGAGAATATCATTTAGAAAGAGATGGAGGTCCTGCTCGATTTGTTTATTTGACCTCTTCTCTTGTTGATCTCTCTCAATTTGTAAATCGGAAGGTAAAAGTATGGGGACAAACCCAAAAAGCTGAAAAGGCAGGGTGGCTTATGGATGTGGGAAGAGTACAAGTCGTTGAATAATAAGAGTTACAGAGCACCTCGTTCATAATAAAACTACTAAATCCATGATTACATTAGAAAATGTCACAAAAACATTTGGTACTGGAGAGTCTGCACTTACAGATGTCACTCTAACTATTGAAAATGGAGAGTTCGTTTTTCTAGTAGGCCCATCGGGTTCAGGGAAAACCACTTTTTTCAGACTTCTTATCAGAGATATTCTTCCTACTACTGGTACTGTTACAGTGAATGAAATGAATACGAGTAAATTAGCAAAAGGAAAGATTCCTCATTTAAGACGAGAAATAGGAGTTGTATTCCAAGATTTAAAACTTCTTACCGATAGAACGATTTTTGAGAATATCGTATTACCTCTTTACATAGCTGGCATGGAAAGTAAAGCTGCAAACGTTCGTGCTGAAGAGGTTCTTAGCCAAGTAGGTATATTGGAACACAAACAAAAATTTCCTGTTCAATTATCAGGTGGAGAATTACAAAGAGTAGCTATAGCACGTGCAATAATTTTTACACCCAAAATTTTATTGGCTGATGAACCAACAGGAAATCTTGATTCTGTAACCTCATGGGAAATTGTAAAATTATTACAAGATATTAATGCAGCCGGAACAACAGTTCTTATGGCAACACATAATACAGACATAGTTAAAAGTTTAGGAAAACGTGTTGTGACATTAGAGAAAGGGAAAATAGTAAGTGATGTTCCAGCGAAGAAATCTGAAAAGAAGGCAGATGAGGAGAAAAAAGACGAAGAGGAGCATAAGGAAAAAAAATCCCACACTGGATCTCATGATAAAAAGCATGAAAAGGAGGAAAAAGAATGAACGCGCTTAGTACAGCATGGACACATATACGACGATCACCATATCAAGCAATAGCTGCAATATTTATCATGATGCAGACGTTCTTCGTTCTTTCTGCATTCACGTTTTTATTGATTGGTTCATTTATTGTTATTAGATATTATGAGTCACTTCCGCAGTTACGCGCATTTTTTACCGATGAGGCGAAAATAGAAGAAATTCAAGTATTAGAAAAAGAACTGCAGGCTTCGGGAAAAGTTCGAAATATCGTCTATGTTGATAAAGAGAAAGCTTTTAAGCGATATAAAGAGCTGTTTAAGGATGATCCTCTTATGTTAGAGTTTGTTACACCTGATATCCTCCCTGCATCATTTGAAATTGCTACAAATACTCTTATGGATCAAGAAGCTATCGCTAAAAAATTAAAAGGATCTTCAATAGTTTCAGAGGTTGATTTTCCGAAAGAGGCTGTGGAAGGATTTGCCCGAGTGACAAATGTATTACGACAGGTAGGAGCAGTAGCAAGTGTGATTCTTGCAGTAGATGCAGTATTTCTTATTATGCTTATTATCAGTATGAAGATTTCTCGAAAACGAAAAGAAATCGAGGTCTTAAAACTGTTGAGCGCTACGAATTGGTATATTCGCTGGCCGTTTATTTATGAAGGCGTTTTTTACGGTGTAATTGGAGCTATACTTGGTTGGGGATTTGCCTCAGGAGGGTTGATATATTTAGAACCGTTTATAAAATCACAACTGCCACCCGGAATTCCTCTGTTTCCTATATCTCCTCTTTTCTTTTTCTGGTTATTGGGAATGGAAATTCTCGTAGCCGTACTGCTCGGTACATTTTCGAGCATCTTGGCAGCTATACGATACTTAAAACAATAGTTGTTTATTCATTATGAAAAACATACTGAAACAATTGCTAGCTATTCTTTTTTTGCTAAATCTTACATTGCATGGAGCCTTCGCGCATTCAGGCCACGATCATCTTCCCGCATTAGGACAGAGTATAAGCGTTACTCCAGGTTCTGGTGAAGGTACTCCTACACCAACTCCGACACCAGATGATTCACAAGCCAAACTCGATGACGTAAAAAAACGAATTAAAGAATTAGAAGGTCAAATTAGTGGTTTACAATCAAAAGAAAAAACGCTTCAGTCGCAGATAGATGTTATCGACAACCAGATTGCTTTAACAGAATTACGTATCCGATCAACCCAAAACGAAATTGATTCGATAAGTAAAGATATTGATGTAGCAAGTAAAAAAATCAAGAATTTAGAGGGCTCTTTAGATAAAATTTCCAAAATTTTACTAAATCGGATTGTAGCAACATATAAATTAGGAAATATCCCAACAGCTCAGTTAATCGCTTCATCAGAAAGTTTCACAGAATATTTTGAACGAGCATCATATATTAAGCTTGCACAGGCTAATGATAAACGTATCCTCTATGATACACAGCAAGCACGTAATGATTACACAAACCAAAAAAATATTTTTGAGACACAAAAAAAGAAAATTGAATTATTAAAAGGGCAGCTTGAATCGTATAATAGCCAGATTGCAACGGAGAAAAAGAGCAAAGAAGATTTACTAAAAGTTACAAAAAATGATGAAAGTAAATATCAACAACTATTAGCAGCAGCACAAGCGGAACGAGCAACAATTGAAGGGGTCATCTCTTCGATTAAGCTAGAAAACGGAACACCAATTTCGAGAGGACAGGTTATCGCGCAAGTAGGTAATAGCGGTGCTCCTTATTGTTCAACAGGTCCTCACCTACACTTCGAAGTTCGTGTGAATGGTGGGGATGTAAATCCAGCAGGATATCTTAAATCCAGTGCTAATTGGGCGTATAATTACGGTAGTGAGCAGATAGATTATTATGGTGCTGTTAACCCTTCAGGAGATTGGGACTGGCCACTCGATGAGACTATTAAAATAAATCAAGGATACGGCTCTCATGGTTTCGCGAAGTCGTTCTATTCAGATGGCATTCATCATGGAATTGACATGGTATCTGATTCATCATCTCTTATTAAGGCACCAAAAGATGGAACCCTCTATAAGGGAAGTGCATCTTGTAACGGAGTATCAATGAATTATGTTGCTATCGATCATGGTGGGGGTATTGTCTCTTGGTATTGGCACGTTAGGTAAATAAAAAATTAAAAATAAAATATTAAAAATATATTGAAATTTGTTTATAATAGAAATGTGAAGAGAATTTTGCCTATTCTATTTATACCCCTTTTTTTAATCGCGTTTCCTAAAACAATCTTTGCTACTAGCATTATCATTAATGAAATTTTTGCTAATCCGGATGGACCATCTTCAGAAGATTCAGAATGGATTGAGATTTATAACACAACAGATGTTTCTATGGATATATCAGAATGGAAGCTTGATGATATTGATGGAGGAGGTTCAAATCCATATACGTTTCCATCCGGAACGATTATCTCTGCAAAAGGATTTCTAGCATTTGATAAATCAATAACAAATATTGCTTTAAATAATGATAACGATACTGTTCGTATATCAAGCGCATCTGGCGAGTTAATAGATTCTTACACATATAATGACACAAAAGAGACACAATCTTGGGGTCGCAAACAAGACGGAGGTTCTGAGTGGGTTTGGTTTTCGACACCAAGTAAAAATACAAGTAATGCAACAGGAATAGTAGTCCCCACATCTACTCAAGCGCCAACCGCTACTACTGAACCTTCGAAAACGCCGACTCCTACGAAAAATCCTACTCCTACTTTAAGTCCAACAAAAGCTGTTAGCCCTACTAATACACTAATTCCTACAAAGAAAGTGATTCCTACTCCTACTATAAAGCAGTCATCTCTTAAGGTGACACCGAAAAATCTACAAATTCTAGGAGAAAAAACATCAACGTATGACTATATACCCACGATAAATCCAACTCAATCAGTCCAAACTGCTGGCGCATCAAATATGTCGTTTGGGACATTGCTCATCGCAGCAGGCGGAGTTTTTCTCATCGTCTGTGGTATACTTGCTTACTATACTTATAAGAAAAATAAAGTTTTATAATTGTCATCCTGAACTTGTTTCAGGATCTCCTTCAATACTGTTGGGGATGCCGAAACGAGTTCGGCATGACATCGTTTACTACAAATAATTTTCAGGAAACGCAAAATATTGCAGCAGATTTCGCGAAAGGATTAAAAACCGGATGCGTTATCTGTCTTTATGGGGATTTAGGATACGGAAAAACGACATTTGTACAAGGGTTTGCGAGGGGATTGGGAATAAAGAAAAAAATACTCTCTCCGACATTTATCATAGTAAGAACATACGAAATAAAAAATAAAAAAGAAAATAGAAAAATGATAAATAATATAAAAAATTTTTATCATGTTGACCTATATAGGATTACAGATGAGCGGGAAATTAGTGATTTAGGATTAGTAGATATGATGGATAATCCTGAAAATATTGTTCTCATAGAATGGCCTGAGAAACTGGGAAAATTTTTACCGAAAAGAAGGATTGATGTACGATTCGAATATATTGATGAGAATAAAAGAAAGCTAGAAATTATAAAAGAACCTTAGGAACAACAGGAAAGTTATGGAAGAACAGATACATCAAGCTATTACAGTTTTAGAACAAGGAGGTATTGTCATTTATCCGACAGATACTGCATTTGGAATAGGTTGCCGTATTGATAATGAAGCTTCAATTAAACGATTATTTACATTACGTAAGCGTCCAGAAACCCAAGCGACACCAGTGCTCGTAGGAAGTGTAGGTATGGCTGGTGAGTATTGGAAAGAAATTCCTGAAGATGTACAAAAAAGGTTAATCAGTCAATACTGGCCAGGTGCATTAACTATTGTGCTTGATTGTAAGATAGAAAAAGTACCCTTTTTAGTTCGTGGTGGAACTGAAACAATAGGTTTAAGGATGCCGAATCATGATACAGCTTTAGCACTAATTAGGGGGTTAGGAATGCCTATACTTGGTCCTTCAGCGAATTTCCATGGAGAGAAAACCCCATATAATTTTGAAGATCTTAATCCTGAACTTAAAAAATTGGTTGATTACGTTCTTCCAGGTGAATGTCAAACGAAAATGGCTTCAACAGTAATAGATTGTACTCTTAGACCATGGAAAATAATACGACAAGGAGCGGTAGAATTGGAGTTATGAGTTATGAGTTATGAGTTATGAGTTATGAGTTATGAGTTATGAGTTATGAGTTATGAGTTATGAGTTGTGAGTTGTGAGTTATGAGTTATGAGTTGTGAGTTGTGAACT
>JAYRIM010000022.1:0-28991 GCA_041906785.1 Candidatus Levyibacteriota bacterium | reverse complement strand
TCGATGAGCGTGAAACCTTTGAGGGCTGTGTGTTGTCGGTTATGGAGTGTCTTGTTTCGGGCAGTCATATTCTTTTTCTCTGTATTAAGTATTGTCATATCTTTCCCCCCTTGTCAACTGTGATTAAATAGATCAGTCTGAATCAATTTATTGAGGCAGAATGGTGGCTGCTGGAAGAACTTCTGTTTGTTCTGTCTTAATTTTTTCTACTGTACCAATAAGTTTTTTAGTTCTGGTTGTATTAACTCTCTCATACTGGTCAGATAGCGAGATGATTTTTTCACCTATTTTCTCGAACTCCTCATTATATTTCGTAAATTCGTCCTGAAAAATTTTTATATACATTATTATTTTTTGAATGTCTTTCTGAATAGTAAAATTCGCATATGATTGTCTCACTAAACGAAGAATTGCCGTAAAATTAAATGGTCCAGCAAAAATAATTTTTTGTTTCATACCATCTGACCAAATCTCATTCATATGCTCATAAAGATATGAAAAAATCATTTCATTTGGTACGAAAAGAATAGCGAAATCTACAGTGCTTTCTTTCGGATTCACATATGATCGAGATGTTACCTGTTTAATTTTATCCTTAACATCCCGTTCAAAGGCTTTTTTATATTCTTCTTTCACAGTAGACTTATCAGATTCGAGCATTTTCTGTAAATTAGTAAGCGGAAATTTTACATCTATATTTATTTTCATACCATCAGGAAGAAGCACAGTAAAATCAGGACGAGATATTCCATCTTCAAGCGTTTTGTTATAAAGATAATCTATACCATGCACAAATCCGCACATTCGTAAGAGATCTTCAGCCACTTGTTCACCAAATAGTCCTCGTAACTGGTTATGAGAGAGTACTTTTTTTAAACTGTCTGCAGTTACTGAAAGTTGCTCTGTTACTTTTCGCTGATTTTCAATCTCAGTTTTCAACTGTGTAAATGATCCTATTCGTTCTTTTTCAGCATACTCTAATTTTTTATTATTTTTTTCTACTTCTTCTGATAAACGCTTAACAATATCTTCGATTTGGGTTTTCTTATTAGAAAGATCTGTTATTATTTCTTGTTTCTCAGCCGAAAGTTTTTGGTCTGCCATAGAGATAAGTTGCTGATTCGCATTCTGGAGAACTTTAGGAAAAATTTCATGAAGACTTTGTTCTATTTGTTTTGAGAAAACTAATGAAGAAAACGATTTCCGGAAGAAAAAAATAACGATAACACTGATAATTAAACCGACAAAAAACCCGAGCAGGAGTTCCATGTGTTCGTGATTATATCATATTAATTAGCGTAGAGCGCATAGCATAGAGCTTAGAGTTTCTGCACCCTATGCCCTTCGCTCTGAGCACTATGCTACCTCTCAAACAAAAGGATGTTCTCAATGTGATAACGTAGTAGATTTCTTTAGCTCTTCATAAAAAACAGAGTGTTCTTCGCTTCCAGAAATATTATATGCTTTAAAAGCAGCGTTTAAAGACTCTTTTACATTATTTTCTTCTTTTAGTAACTTAGCTTCATTAAACCACAAACGTGCGCTTCTAGGAAAAGTTTTGAGAGCTTCTTTCGTAAATAGTCTAGCCTCATTATTGAAATTGTACAGCATCAAAAAACTTGAATAGTTTTCATAGACCATATAACTATCAGAAGTATCTACCGCTTTTTTAAAATATTCTTTAGCCTTAGGAATATTCTTTTCGGAAGCATAAATAATACCCATATTATTTATATTTGCATAATATGGATATTCCTGAATTGACATTTCTACATACGGTTTTGCTTTTTTGTATTCTCCATTCGTTATATATGCTGTAGCTAAAGCATTTGCCAAAATAAAATTCTTACTTACACTGATGTCATGCGCGTACAACGTTATCTCACCTCTCCAATCAAAGATTCGTATAAAAGAGCGTATTCCAAAAACGAAAAATAGTAATACTAAAACTATAGCTACAGGAAGCCTAAAAACGTTTTTTCCCAGTATTTGCTTAAAAATAAAATATAAACAAACAGATAGACCAATAAACGGGAAATAAAACCATCTATCTGCTACAGTCGCATCTAAAGGAATTAGCTGGATATGTAGTATTACTCCACTAAGAAACCACAAAAGAAAAAAATCATACTGTCTCCTTGAGACCTTAGGAATAATGAGAAACCGGCTAGTAAATAGCAATATAAAAAAAGTGGTAATAAAAACGAGAGGCAGAAAAAATGTCTGGATGTCCATTGTTCGAATAAACCAAAAATAATGTGAACCAAGACGAAGAGGAAAAAAAAACATCTTTAGATAGTATGTCAGTATGAAGGGAATATTAACCATTCTCTCAAACACGTTTGCTTGAGAAATTGGAGCTATTGATTCATGAGCCGTCTGCATATTGGCAAGCAAAAAACGTAGAAGCAAATATATACTGAATGCACTTACACCCACGAAAAACGTTCTTTTTGTATTTCGTTTTAAAAAGAGAAAGGTATAGATGATACTGATACATATGAATAAAACACCAGACTCTTTGGCCAGAAGCGATAATAGAAAAAGGAAAAATAAAACTATCCACGTTTGTTTTCTAATATAAAACAATGCTAATAAGCTCAGCATGCCAAAGAAAAAAAATAACATTTCTTGAAGGTTAGCAATATAGACAACCGCCTCTGTATTTATAGGATGAATGAGAAAAAAAACAGCAATAAAAAAAGCACTATTTTTTTTAATAAAATATGTCAGCAATATAAAAACGAGAATACTATTCAGGATATGGAGAAGAATTTGGAATAAATGGTAAACAGCAGGATTGGGACCAAATACAGCATAAAGGATAGTAAATACTGTCATCATGATAGGTCTATAAAATAATCCTGTCACTCCTTTAATACCACCTGATTCATACGTACTTCCTAAAAAAAATTTCGGTATATTTGTTAAGGAATACACATACGTATTGTTTACTATTTGATGAAAATCATCACCAACAAAGCTATTAAAAATAGTATTCGTGTAAATAACTAATCCAATAAGAAGAAGTAAAACTGCTCCAGTCCGAAAGCGCATATAAAAAAGTATAACAGAGATAAGTTATATATAGTTAAAAAAGAGAAAAGAAGAAGTTTTGTTCGTAATCACCGCTATTGGAGATTTGACAATTTTTAGGGTTTCATTCCCTCATAGGCATAGTAGTTGCCATATGACTCAACACATACATATGGTGTGTCTTTTTGCATATTTGCTGCGTGACCTGATGAATTAATCCACATGTTTACAACTTGCTTATAGTCTGAAGTCATCGCAATATTCTCAGTTATTTGGCTCCACGTCTTATATGGTAATGTTCCATTGTCAATTCTATTTCTGAATCCATCGTGGTTAAAGTTTACAGATATCTCCTGAGCTCTAATGTTCGCGAAATTACATGTTTCAGTACTTGTTGTTACCGAAGATAATCCAAGCGATTTTCTATATTCATTAATTGCATTCATAATATATGTTTTCTTTATGTCTGTTTGTTGAACAACACTGGTTGGAGTAGGGGAAAGGAATCGCTGATTCGAAGGTAAAGCAGTTGGTGTCGCTGACGGTTTCGCTGTAATCGATGGTTTAGGTGTATTCGAGGGTTGTATTGAAGGAGTAGGCGTCTTTGTAGGAAATGCCCAAGCTATTCTTCTTTTTGGCCGTAGAGTTGGAGTCGGAGTAGCGGTATTTAGTTTTGATTCTTGTACATTTACCGTTGGGGTAAGCGTCGACGAAGATTGTTGAGAAATTAATTTCCCGTTTTGTCGAATAGTCACTGTAGCTGTACCGGAAGATTGTTTAACATTAACCTGTGTATGAGAACTATTGTCGCCTGAAAAATCTATGTGGAAATCTGCGAAACCCGTTCGAGGAAGAACAAAAAGTATAAAAACAATACATGCTAATATTGCAAATTTAGGCAGGAATTTTTGCATTGAGTCCAAACTATACTTCATTAGGAAAAACTAGTCAAGCTCAGCTATTATTTCAAATCTTGAGACAATTTTCCATAGAGATTATCAATACCATCTGTATGATTTATAAATTCGTTTTTATCTTTTTTTAGTCTTCTTTTCACTTCACCTAATAAATTCTCCCATTTGTCTTGTTCAGAAAATCGTTGACTATAAAATCGAATAAATGGTGGTTTATTTGCAAGATAATAATCCAGATACGCAGATGTCCGATCGATGACAAATTTTAAAAGTATATTATTAGCTGAGGAAAAAATATCTTGCCAATCTTCTGAAAGACGTAAACCAATATAACGAACGCTTTTTTGTTTATCACCATATCCCTCAAAACTCCAAGGAGCTGCTTTTGCGATAATTCCTGCCAGTTTCATATTACGAACTAACTCATCAACATACGCTTTTGTCATAGCTGTGTTTATACTACAATGTATTCAGGCAATCAAGCAGATATTATGAAAAAAATAATTACATTGATGCGAGTTTACTTCCAACAACTTATAGAATACAGAAGCGATATGTTTATCTATACAACAACTGCCTTTATGCTTCCTCTTGTTCTGATGGCTGTTTGGTTAGCAGTTGCAGATTCTGGATCAAAAAATGTGAATAAAGAATACATAATTCAATACTTTTATTGGCAAATGCTCATTTCAGTTCTCGTCGGTGCATGGCATGGACCTTTTCTAGGTCGAAATATTAGGGAGGGTACAATCTCAATGCATCTTTTGCATCCATTTCAATATATTTGGTATGAGATCACAGAGAATATAGGTGAAAAACTCATAAAGTTAAGTTTCGCTTTACCCACATTTTTCGTTATCGGATATACACTAAAGGAATTTATTCATGTTCCTCAGTTATTCATGCTTCCTGTCTTTTTTTTAAGTGTTTTTCAAGCAGCATCAATCCAATTTCTTATTCAACATATTATCGGTATTTCAGCTTTTTGGCTTTCAGAAGTTGGTCCGTTAGATAGTTATAACGATATAGTTTACTATCTAACATCAGGAAAACTTTTTCCTCTCGTATATGTTACGAGATTAATTCCTCCGTTCATACTTAGTTTACTGCCATATAAATATATTATTTCACTGCCTATAGAAGTATTGTTAACAAAAGAACTTTCTATAGCAATCATTTCTGAGATTTTTTTCCAAACGGCCTGGGTATTAATCCTCATAGTATCGTATCAAGTTCTCTGGCAAAAAGGTTTACGGAAATATGGAGGATATGGGGGATGAAACGCTACATTACGTTATATCTTGCATTTATTAAGTTCTCTGTCTCAAGTAGACTAGAATATCGTCTTGATTTTATTGCAAATGCACTACGAAGTCTCGGATGGTTTTTCGTAGCAATCATCAGTTTTAATGTCTTATTTCAACAAACGAATACTATAGCTGGTTGGGATAAAAATGAAGCCTTAACATTATTCGGAATTTTTATGTGTATTAATGAATGGTGGTACACCTTATTCTTTATGAATTTAACAAGAATACCAGAATATGTACAAAAAGGAGATTTTGATTCTTTGTTACTAAAACCGATATCAACCCAGTTTATCGCAACAATGAAATTTTTCATGATTTTTACTTTGCCGAATGCTTTACTGTCTTTTTTCGTGATTTTATATTATTCGAGTATTGTTTCAAAAAAAATATCACTGGGAGACTATATACTTACCGCATTTCTTACATTTAATGGACTTATGATTCTTTATAGCATAATGTTATTTTTCGTCACATTGTCATTCTGGATCGTACGATTAAAAGCTTTTTGGGAAATTTATGGGGTTCTTACTGAAGGCGCCAGATATCCTGTCGATTTATTTAAAAATCCATTACGATTTGTGTTCATCTATATAATTCCTCTTGCTGTTATTTTTACTTTTCCCGCGCAAAATTTAGTCAAAACATTATCGCCAGTATATCTAATAAGCAGTTTTATTATTGGAATGATATTTTTTTGGGTATCACACAAGTTTTTCTATTTAGGAATTCGCCATTATAACAGTGCTAGCAGTTAAAAATCCCTAGGTGTCATATCTATTTCACCTCCCAGGTGTTAATATCACAAGTATTTGAAAGGGAGATCCTACTATTTTCTTAATAACGTAAGGGTTTAGCCTTTAAATTCTATACTATAAGTTGTAACATGATATAATTCTTTATGGAAATTTTTCGTTACGATCAGCCGATACCACATGAACGTGAAACCGATCCGGAACGTTCTGTAATAGCACGAATCATTCAAAAAAGGCTATTAATGCTCGAAAAAAATGATGAACATGAACGTATCTGTCCAGCTGTTGTGTTACCTGGAGGGGGAATGACAGGTATAGTCGGTGCGAGCGTACTTAACGCTTTTGAGCGTTACAACCTTACAGACGCTATTCCTAGGTGGTACGGATCGTCAGTCGGAGCTGCAAATGCTGCATATGCCGTTGCTGGACAAGGATTAGAAGGACCTCAAATTTATTATGAAGTGGCAGCTAAGCTTATGAACCCCTGGAATTTTGGAAATGTTGTAGACATTGACCATCTTATAGATACCTTCCGCAATGTTTTTCCATTAAATATCGATGCTATAAGAAATTCTCGTTCACAACTGTTTGTCGGCGTGACAGATAAATCTGGCAAACCAGTATATCTCGATATGCATGATCCTACTATAGATATTTTTGAGGCTATCCGTGCCTCGACAGCAGTTCCTGTTGGTTATAAGAACCAAGTCTGTATCAATGGACATGTATATGGCGACGGATGCGTGGGATGCTATCTTCCTATCGAAGAAGCAATAACAAGAGGAGCTACTGATGTATTAGTTATCTTGAATCGACCCCTCAGCAATAATATAGGAGAACTTCCTTTTGCTTTAAGAAAGTTGGCACCTGTTTTTATGAGGAAAGACTATACTTCTGAGTTTATAGAGGCAGCCCTTAGAATGAATGCTACTGTTAACCATGAATTACAATTTGCTGCAAATAGTGAGGCTCATAATGCAAATGTTACAATAATCGCTCCTTCAGAAGCTTCTATTGGCTTTTTTACAAAAGACAAAAGAAAATTACAGGATGCCTCAAGAAAGGCAATGCTAGGTACTTTTAATTTAATTTCAAAAACCAGTTTACCAGCTCCCACCGCCACCGCCGCCAAATCCGCCACCGGAGAATCCACCTCCGCTCGAAAATCCTCCTGAGCTACTGGGTGTCGAAGCCATAGCAGAAGATAGTGACTTAGAAAAACTATTAATATCTGAAGCGAAAACAGCAGAATTGAAAGGTCGACTTCCAGAATACCAAACAGGCTGTTTCTGTTCAACTCCGATATCTTTCATAGCCTTTGCAAATTTATCCGTAAGTCCGAAAATAATAGTATAAGGGAGAAGATCATTAAATAAATTCTTTTTTTCAAAGAATTGTTGGCGATATTGTTCTGCACCATCAATAAATTCGCGAAATCCCTTGGCACGCCTATAGATATCCCTTCCATAGGCTGTTCTTCTTGGCATAAAGCGGGAAACAAAAATCATTACGATGGCTGAAATAAAAAAACCTATTCCAAATGTTAATAAAGGAGCCACAATAGTAGTTGCTCCGATAAAAATGAAGAGACCTCCTAAAATAAACATTCCAAGCGCAACACCTAAATATATTGTTCTCGTAGTTTCTGGATTCTTGAAAAACAGTTTCTTATCGATAATATCTCTATATAATGCTTTCTTAACTTCCGCAAGATCATCATAAAATGTCTTTTTTAATGACGAAAGTTTTACTGTGTCTGCTGACGTAAATAAATTATCAAGTAATAACTTCTCATATGGTAAAAGTTTTTCTCTATCAGCATTCTTTTTTTCAAGTGTATAATCTGTCGAACCAAAAATCCATTTCTTTGGTACCTCAGTTATGGTTAGATACCCTCTTCCAGCAAGGTCAATAATTGTAGCTGTGACATCCAGCGTATCTGCCCGTTCATCAAGTAAAACACCAAGTTCAGCAGGCCGAAGTTTATCAGGGGATTCGAATTCAACAACTACTGTCTCATGTGCCCCGAGCGGTTTTATCTCAGATGTATCACTTTTTCCAAGTAAATTACTTACTCTTGACCAATAATCTCTTCCTTGTTTCCACCATAACATAAAAACTATTCCCAGCCCTCCAACTAATCCTATAAAAAAGGCTAAAATACTTGGAACACTACCTATATCATCAGTAATTGATTTTGGAGGAGGTACAATCAGAATTGGGATAACACCGGGCTCATAACCTACAACAATAGTTAATCCATCGCCTGGGTTTAAAACAGTAGTATTCGCAAATGTGGATTCATTTCTACTCGTTTCTACTAATGAACATGGAGAAGTTGATCCCGCATACCCTTCAAAACATGTATTTCTTAAAATATTCACCCCCAAACGTACTCGAGCTGTAGCCTTCTCAATGGGTGCTTCCCATTTATTTCCCGTGACGTTCCAATAAAGTTCATCGTAATCATTAAAGCTACGTAATACGCCTGTAGCTTCGTACGTGATCGTATAAGTATGTGGACCAGTCAGGGTGGTATTCGCATCTCCTATACGAATACGAAGATATGCATCATTATTAGTCAATTTATATTTAGCTGATCTACCATCCTGCTCAACACGCTGTACGTCAATAGTCGTATATGTTTTATTACCTGAAGAATCTTCATATACAATGGGTATATCGCGGTAAATACCATGTTTTTCAGCAGAATTAAAATCGGCATCTATGACTTCATGTATAGATACTCTTCCTGAATAATTTACTGTAATCGTACTATCAAAATTATTAATAACCCATGAACTTTGTGCTCTAGCAAATGAGTTATGTTGAAAAAGAAAAAAAACACTTAGCAATATAACTATTAGCTTTTTCATATACATATTCTAGCAATAACAAGAATGCTGAACAATAAACCACATCACAGTAAACTTTCTAAAAAAAGTAACACATGATTATATGTTTGTTCTTTAATTTTCTTTTCTGTTTCGTTTGTTTGAGCTAACAAAAGATGTCTACCTTCCTTCAGACGTACAAATGTTCCATTTTTTGCTGCTTTTTTAAATTTTTCTTGTACGTCTAGAGGAACAACTTCATCATTCTCGCCAAAAATTATTAGGGTAGGCTTTTTATATGATGATAAAAGAGGGAAAACGCGAGAATTTTCCCAACTTCTTTTTTTTCGAAGAACTTTCGTTAAATCTTTCGTAAATGTTTTTTCTTCTGCATCTTGCCCGTACGCAGCGGGATAGAGAAGAATAAGACCTTCTGTATCAATAAACTCAGTTAAACGGCATGCTACATGGCCACCCATACTTGTACTAACGAGTATTATGTGTTTTACATACTTCTGAAAGAAATTATATGATATATGTGCTTCTGATAAACGTTTTAGCAAGCTACTCTCATGAAAAATCCCCTCACTTTCTCCTACACCAGAAAAATCAAAAGCAAACGATGGATATCCATATGTTCCTATTTTCTCTTGCAATTCTCTAAAACGTTCTTTTGATGCTTTACCACCCCCATGAAGAAAAAGTAAACCTTTATCTTTTGATTTGGAAGGAAGATAACAGGTACCAGCTATTAAATGTTTATCAGATTTAAAAAAAACCTTTTGAAAACTCATAATATATAAAATGTAGTATAGCAAGAAAGGTAATTAGAGGCTTTGGCAGACGATGGTATTAATCTTCCAGGATCTTCCTTCTTCAGCTAACTGAACATCAATCGGTTGTTCTTCTGATCCCTGTTTACTAATTACGAGAACATGAACGATTGTTTCATCGTTAATAACATTTGGGTCATATGTAAGGCTCTGTGGTGAATCTTTAGAACAGGTCACAGGATCAACTCCAGCATTTGCAGCTCCCTCAGTTGCGAGATTTTGGCTAAATGAGACTGTGGTTAAACCTGTATGTGTTTGACAATATCCTGATACATTTCCATTCGCTTCCGATGGTGGAGTTTTCATACAGTTTTGATATTTCATGTAGAAATCTTTAACTATTTCATGGGAATCAAGTGGGTAATACACTTGTGCTTTTGACGGTTGTAACACAGATTCTTGCTTCTTTTTCGCTGTACTCACAAACAAAAAGATAGTTAGAATTCCAAGTGAAATAATTACTAAAGGAATAATAATTTTTTTATTCATCTTTTTTCAGTATCACACGGATTTTTTATAAAATCAAGAATGGAACTGTTGTGTAATACATTTTTTTTCTATACAATGCCACTATGAACATGTTTAAACCCACAGCGGCTAAAACTCCTGAAGAATATATAAACATGATAGATGAGCCTCGAAGAAGTGAGATAAAAAAACTTCATGAGTTTATTACTCAAACGATTCCAGATCTGAAACCACATATACTCTATGGAATGATAGGATATGGATCGTTCCATTATAAATCGAAAAGTGGTAGGGAAGGGGACTGGAGTATTATTGCCTTAGCTAGTCAGAAAAACCATATATCCATTTACGTTTGTGCTTCAGACGGAAAGCAATACGTAGCGGAAAAAAACAAAGCCAAATTGGGTAAGGCCAGTGTTGGTAGAAGTTGTATACGATATAAAAATTTTTCAGATATTCCTCTGGAACAACTGAGAGAAGTAATTAAAGAAGGCATTGAAACTGCTGAGAAACATAACTTCGCAATGTAATTAGCCATAAGCCGTAAGCTCTTTGCAATGAGCTACCTCGGCATTCCCATATATCCTTTTCCTTCATGTAACTCGCGCAGCATAATTTCAATTCTCTTCTTTTTCGTTTTTTCTTGCTTTGCTTCTTCAATCCACCGCAGATATCCCTTCCTGTATGTATAAATTTGTGCTTCATATTTTTCTAACAATCCTTCATCACTCAGTATTTTTTTTAACCACTCAGGAAGAACAACAGTTTTATCTTTCGTAACTGGAATTTTAACAGATTTTCCTTCTTTTATATTTTTTATGGCTTCTTTTATGTATTTAATTATTGTTTCTTCACCAATTGACTCTAACTCAGAAATATCAGTAAACTTGATACTCCTGCTCCGGAGATTATTTTCACCATAATTAAATATTTTTTCTGTATCTTTCAGCAGAGAACCTTCAAAAAACGTTAAAGACACGTGTTTGGAAAAAGCCCAGAAGAAACAAAGAAGCTTTCCTTTATAGGTAAACGTCGGAGAACCCCACTTCCAATCTTCTTCTATCTCTCCAGATGTTGCATGAATTATTCGACGAAGCTTAGCACAAATTTTATAAGAAAAGTCAGGAAGTTTTTTAAGATAAGCGTCTATTTCTTTCTCTGCGTTCGTCATACAATAATTTTATCAAGGGAAACTCTTCAATACAAGAAAATGGAATTATAGAAAATTATTATGGAAAAAGAGAAAGACGAACATATAAATTTTTTATATCACACGCTAACGGTGAAAAACTTTATTTATGTCTTTTATGGCACTCTCAACAAGCTTTTCTGCATACCCAATATATGTTTCCGGTGTTAATGTTTGTATTCTTGTTTTCAATTTTTTATCAATAGGTAATTGTTCTACCCACTCTGTCCATTCTTTTTCTCCAATGTTTTGTCCCTTAGATAAACCTGAAATAAGTAAATAAGGATCTTTTATATTATTTTTTCTCAGTAATGTCTGTACTCCTTCTGTAAGGATAGTCCAATTCTTATTCAGATCTTCCTTTATTTTTTTCTCATTCGGCGATATACGTTTTAACCCTTCAAGTGCATTTTTATATGCAAGGACGCTATAGCCTAATGAGATACCGACATTACGCATTGTTGTACTGTCTGAGAGATCTCTTTGTAAACGCGAAATTCCTAACTTACGAACCATTCCTTCGAATAAGCTATTTGCAATTTGCAAGTTCCCTTCACTATTCTCAAAAAAAATAGGATTCACTTTCTGCGGCATTGTTGAAGAGCCTACTTCACCTTTTTTTATTTCTTGTATTAACCATTCATCACTTATATATCTCCACATATCCTGATTAAAATCGAGAAGTATACCATTTATTCGCTCAATTATTTGAAAATGCTCAATAATATCTTCGTATGGATTAATTTGTGTTGTGAAATTATTTGGTTCTAGACCAAAATGTTTAGTAAAATTCTCAGAAAATGAAATCCAATCAATACCAGGAAGCGCGTAGGTTAACGCATTAAAATTCCCAACAGCCCCATTCAGTTTTCCAGTCAACGTTGCTTTTTCTAAGGCTTGTATTTGTTTGGAAAGCCGTACGGCAAAATTTACAAATTCTTTTCCCAGCGTTGTAGGCACTGCAGGTTGTCCGTGTGTTCTGGCAAGCATCACTATTGATTTATATGTTCTCGATCGGAGAGATAATGATTCACTAACCTCTCTTAAAGTTGGCAGCAATATCTGTTCTTTAACTCGCTTCAAGAGTAATCTGTGTGATAGATTATTAACATCTTCTGACGTTAAACCAAAATGAATCATTTCTACGATGTCTTCTAAAGGAGTTTTTTCCATTCGTTCACGAAGGAAGCGTTCGATAGCTTTGATATCATGTCTTGTCGATTTTTCAATTTCTTTAATTCGCAAAATATGTTCTTCATTGGCAGTTTCGATAAGGGATGTTAAAAGCTGTTTTTCCTTGGGTTTAAATGGTCTGATAACTTTCCACTCTGATAGCTCTAAAAGAAATTGTATTTCTATTTCAAGCCGTGTCTTTATAAATCCATATTCGGAATAAAACACTGATAATGCTCGAACGTGTTCACGATATCTGCCATCAAGTGGTGAGAGAGCAGTAAGCTGCGTAAGAGGAAGTTTTTTATCGCTCATCAAAAGGAGCATAGCAAAAAATAGTAGATTTGCAAGTATTATGTCCAAATTTGCTATAATACAAGCACTAACAGTACGAAATTTATCAATGTAGAGTAGGACCCTCCGAAAAGCACCAGATAAGCTAAGGAGGGTATTTTATGCATTATGAATATTAGAAACATCGCAATTATCGCTCACGTGGACCATGGAAAGACAACCTTGGTTGATGCGTTATTAAAACAATCAAAAACGAAACTGCATAAAGATTCTGCAGAATCTCTTATCATGGATAGCAATGAACTGGAACAAGAACGTGGTATAACAATTTTTTCCAAAAATGCTTCAGTCATGTGGGAAGGAACGAAAATCAATATTATCGATACCCCTGGCCACGCAGATTTCGGTGGAGAAGTAGAAAGAGTATTAAAAATGGCCGATGGCTGTTTATTACTTGTCGATGCAAAAGAAGGCCCGATGCCCCAAACACGTTTCGTACTACGAAAAGCATTAGAAATGAAGCTAAAAATTATTGTTGTCGTAAATAAAATAGATAAACCAGATGCCCGTATCCATCATGTTCTCGATAAAACACTCGATCTATTTTTAGAACTCGGAGCAGATGATGAATCAGCAGATTTTCCAATAGTGTATGCTTCTGCAAAAGAAGGTAAAGCAGGATTAACTGAAAATTTAGATCAGATGCAGGATATTTCACCACTCTTCACTACGATTCTCGAACAAGTTCCGCCACCATCTGGAGATGAAAATAAACCTCTTCAAATCTTAGTTACAACATTAACAACCGATCCACATAAAGGACGAATATCTACAGGTAGAATTTATAATGGAACCATAAGAAATGGTCAAGATATTGCACAAATTACTCGTGATGGAGTTATTAAAAAAGCTAGAGTAACAGCACTTATGACATTTGAAGGCTTAGATAAATTCGACGTTCTAGAAGCCCGAGCAGGAGATATCGTGTCGGTCGCTGGTATTGAAAATCCAGTAATAGGTGAAACTATTAGCGATTTAGGCTCTCCTCAACCCTTGCCAGTCCTTGCAATTGAAGAACCTACTATTCGTATGCTTTTTATGGTCAACAACTCTCCATTTGCAGGTAAGGAAGGAGAGTTTAAAACCTCAAGACAAATTAGAGATAGGCTATATAAAGAACTAGAAACAGATACAGCATTACGAGTAGAAGATGATCCAAGTGGGGGATGGATGGTTTCTGGACGAGGTGAACTTCATCTAGCCATTCTTATAGAAAGAATGAGAAGAGAAGGATATGAATTTCAAGTAGGAAGACCACAGGTCATAGATAAAATAGTAAACGGTGAAAAGTTAACACCTTACGAACGAGTTTTTATAGAAGTACCAGAAGACCTTAATGGTATAGTTATGCAAAAATTAGGTACGAGAAGAGGCGAGCTCCAAGACATGAATGTGGACAACGGAATTGCCTATATGGAATTTGTTATTTCCACACGCGGTTTATTCGGCTATAGAAGTGAGTTTATTACTGACACGAGAGGTTTAGGAATCATAAATACTCTTTTTGACCGTTATGCACCTGATAACGGATATTTACATGAAAGAGAGCAAGGCTCTCTCATATCCTTCGAAACAGGTGCATCTAATTTATATGGACTAACAAACATACAGGATCGTGGAATTCTTTTTATAGGCCCAGGTGTGGAAGTATATAAAGGACAAGTTGTTGGACAAAATTCCCGTATTGACGATATGCGTGTAAATGTGTGTAAAGCGAAACAGCTCTCGAACATGCGTTCTAAAGGAGAAGGAACTATGGAACATTTTAATACACCAAAAACGATGGGATTAGAAGATGCTTTAGAATTTATAGCTGATGATGAATTAGTAGAAGTTACTCCAAAAAATATAAGAATCAGGAAAATAATTCTTGATGAAATTGAAGAACGCAGAAAACGCTCACAAAATCTTTTATAAGGCTTGTCTATTTAACTCGCATTTTTAAGAAGTTTTTGATAATAATAGGCAACTCTTTCTCTTCTTGAACGCTGATGATGAAATTCTTCAATCGGCACGGTGATATATTTTATTAAAGGACAAAAATTTCTATCTATATGTGAGTTTAAATCATTAAGTTTCTTAATAACGTCATGTAATGCCTGTGATGTAGTGGGATAGAAGTTTCGAGCACCAATGCTTTCATATAAGCCAGTTTTTTTAAAAATTTCCATGACTTGGTATTTCACAACCGCGAATGAAACATGTTTTTTTGACTGCTTTAATGTATCAACGAATGATTCCAATAGCTCTTCTCCTGTTGAGTCAATATCGTTAATACCATTCGCTGAAAAAATTATATGTGTTATATAAGGATGTTCAGAGAGATATTTGATTATTTCATTTTCAAAATATGTAGCATTTGCAAAGAATAAAGGAGCGTCAAGTCTAACAACAGCGATATTTTTACATTGTTCGAGGTTAAATAAACGATAATCATGTAGAAAACCATCTTTATAAAGTGAAAGAAATGCCACCTTCGGACGAGTATTTCGTAATACGAAATGACCGAGAGAGAAAGCAATTCCAAGCAATAACCCTTTTTCTAAATTCGGAGCAAAGTACAGCGTTCCAAAAAAAGTTATAAGAGCAGTAGTACCGTCATAACGGCTGACACTCATGATAACTTTTACTTTACTAAAGTCTAATAAGCTTGAAACTGAAAGCATGATTATAGAGGCTAAAACTACTTTTGGAAGAAACGCAAGAAGCTGGGTGAAAAAAAGTAATGTAACAAAAACTGTACATGAAGTTATAAAACTTGCAAACCATGTTTTCCCACCTGCTTGATAATTAAGAGCAGTACGGGGGAAAGATCCAGCGACAGGGTATCCTTGATTAAATGCTCCTACCATATTAGAAATCCCTTGACCGATTAGTTCTTTATTTGGATCGAGATGGTCTTTTGTTTTTATTGCAATTGCTTGAGCAATTGAAATTGTTTGAGTAAATCCTATTAATGACATTGTTATAACAGGAAGAAGTAATTGGTCAAACGGTACACTAGAGAATTTTGGCATTGTAAACTTTGGTAAACCACTAGGAACTGATCCAATAGTAGCGACAGGATAATGAAAATATGCAACCAAAAATGAAATTACAATTGTCGTTAATAGTATATATGGTAGATTTTTATTAAGTCTTTTTAAAACAATCATCCACGTGAGCGTAATACATCCTACGATAACTGTCGGCCAGTGAATTGATGTTGCTGTTTTTTCAATTACAGAAATTATTGTTTGATAATGCCGCGGTTGTGTAGGAACTGAAACACCAAAAAAATTAGAGAGTTGTGTCGATGCGATTATAAGAGCAGAAGCATTCGTAAAAGCATAGGTAACAGGATGTGACAGAAAACTTGCCAGTCCGCCTAATTTAAAAACCCCTAATAACAATTGGAAAAATCCTAAAAACAACGCAAGAAGAATAACCAGCGAAATATAATCATTCGATCCAATAGGTTTTATAGGCGAAATTGCAGAAAGAGCAAGTACCGATAATACAGCAACAGGTCCGGTAGAGAGCTGACCGCTTGAACCAAATAAAGCAGCTAAAAATGGTGGCAATAATGAAGCATATAATCCGTAGTGCGGTGGTAACCCTGCCAATTGCGCGTATGCAAGCGATTGGGGTATAAGAACTAGTCCAACCGTTATCCCCGCAATTATATCTGCTCTAAAAATTGTTTTTTTCGAAAATGGCTGAAGGAGTTTAGCTTTTAGGGTGTTGGAATGATCTAAAACAGTTAATTCATTTTCTACCATACAACCAGTTTAGCATAAAATTTGAACTTGGTTCTATTTATCACGATAATAATAGTGAATTGCATCGCTCAACCACTTTGCTAAGCCCGGACGCACATCATCGTAATGTGCTGTAAAACGTGGATCATTTATATACATATCAGCAAGGCCTCGATACATCTCATCTGAACATTCGTAAAAATATTCTATACTTTCACGATGTCTCTTAATTAATGATGCAACATCTGGACTAGTAATTTCTAAATCCATCGCCCTTGCTAATTCTTGTGTAAATTTTCTACCTTCTTCTTTTATTCGTTCATAATCTGCTTTCGTCCACTGTTTTACACGTTGCATGGATTGTTTATATGCTTTCGAATTTCCCCAGCGCTGTTTCGCTTCGTTCATATAGTCCACAAGCTTCTCATCACCAAATGATGAGAATAAATCATCTGTTTTCATAGGTTCACCTCCTTTCAAATTATTCATTGTTTGCTCTACTGTTTCTAACAGAAGAATAATTCGTTCTTTTTTTAATTGCAGCATTTTCTTATGATCTATAAGTGCCTTGAAAACATCAAAATGATCAGCATTAATTATTTTTTTGATATCTTCTAAGGAAAAATCCAATTCTTTGAAAAACAGTATTTGCTGTAATTTGAGAAGTTCTTTTTCAGTATAATAACGATACCCATTACTTCCGATAGAGTCAGGTCGTAACAATCCAACTGCATCATAATGGTGCAGTGTCCGGACGCTTATACCTGCAATCTTTGCCATTCTTTTAACTGTGTACTTCATTAATGAAATTATAAACTATGACGTAACGTAGGAGTCAAGAAGTCATTTTTTCTGAGATTTTAGCTTGATGATAATTATATTTGTTGGTATATATACAACAAAAACAAGAAAAACCAATGCTATAAAAATTCTTTGAAGAACACTTAGTGAATACATAAAAGACAAATTCGTTTGACAACTATCTACAGGATATAAGCAATTTACACGGTCGTGTGGATTAGACAAAAAATATGTTAATAAAGCTAAACAAAGAGCGAAAACAGATGCTCCCATCCATCCAGATTGATCTACTCCAGGTGTTTTTCTTATTCCAATGAAGAGAAACAAAGGGATTAATACATGGTAAAACGTCATAAAAAAATCCTTTTGTGAAAAATTAGGACTAAATGCATAGCTTGTAAAACCAAAAAGATATACTTTAAAAAACAGCATTAAGAAAAAGTCTATTATCCACACTGATTCTATAACAAATAATGCACAAAAAGCAGAAGAGATAAGTTTTTTATTTCTGGTAAGAAGCGCAACAGCTGTTAAAAGTAACCCTGCAGATGAATACCATAAGAGCCAGAGACTATCATGAAGAAAAAAGACGATGTTGATAAAATCAAATATCCAATACAAAAGAGCTATAGAGCCTAATACTAGTAAGAGTCTACCGTTTTCTTTTTTCTTAACCATCATACCTATTTACAATGTAGCACAATAAGAGCCTGTGTTTAAATTGGGAGAAATGTGACATTTGCCCTTATCATAGCCTCCTAGTATAATCCATCTATGGCAGAACGGCTTATTGCAAACGCCAGAATGAAGGCAGGAGAAATTTCCAGCGCTGTTCGTCAACAAGCTGTTACTGTCTTTGAACGAGTTGATAACGATCCTCGAGTATTAGATACTCTTAATAGGCATAGAGAACCACTCGGTCAAGCATTAAGAGTGCTAACTCTACCAGCAAAAGTTGATCTTGTCCGGTTTGATGATGAAATGCAATTTGTTCATGAACAACCTGAAGTCTTACAGCAAGCATATGATTACCTTCAGAATGGGGTATTAGTGGCTGGTTTTCCTATTCACCGATCAATCGCGGATGGACCGATGAGTATTCGAATTCTTGAAAAATTATTCGGACATCCTTCTTCCCCGAATAAGAAATATAAACGGCATGTCTGGCCATGGTCGTATAAGTTTGATCCTTCAGATGAAGTACAAGAAATTGAAGATTTACCTGAAGGATTCCCAAACATCATGAGAATTGGAGTAAGCGCATTAGCGGAAGCGTCAGGTCTTGAGCAAGTATTTGTCGTTCAACCAAGACATAGAAGATTAACTGAAAGAAATCAAGTAAAACTTTTAGAATATGAAAGAAAAAGTAAAGAGCGATTAGCTGCTGTTATGGAACCCGGTACATTAATGCATATGTATCTTACAGGAACACGGGGGAAGGAAATTCAAAGAACAGATAGTGCAATAGGATTTTATTTAAGGCATGAAAATGTGGCTATTTTACCTTTAATGGCTCGACCTGTCGGACCCGGCGGAAAGTATGTTCAAGTAGCTATTGGAAATGAATTAGTTACCCACAGCGTTGTTAGAAATTTCCAGAGAAATCATGAATGGGATCCAAATTTCGTAGAACTACAGGATAGAAAAGATCCAGAACATCCGTTCGATCCACGGTTTACGTATGATGATGCAGTTATGGCGTATACAGCCAGAACTCTGACATTTCCAAAATCTGCAAATGGGTTAGATCAACGTGGTGTTTATGCTCCTGGAAATTATAGAGAAAAAATTGCAGCTTAACTATCAACTCTCTTAACTAAAAACAAATTTTTCGAGAATGTCCACAACTCCATCCTCTTCAACGGATGGAGCCACATAATCTGCTATAGCTTTCAAATCATCTACTGCATTACCCATAGCTATTTTAAGCCCACAAGCCATTAGCAATGGAAAGTCAGTGTAACTATCTCCGACACCGATAAGTTCTTCTTTCTTAAAATGTCTTTTCTTCATAATCGCTTCAATGCCATGTAATTTCGTAGCATAAGCGTGGGCAATATTTATAGAATATAATTCTGGATTTTTATGATGAACTTTCTGCGAAGTTATATGGGGAAGATGCGAAAGTTTTTTAAATATATCTTCAGTTCTTTCCGTAGAAAATTGTTCATCAGTAAAAAACATGTAGGCATTTTCAAAAGGCTTTCCATATGGAAAGTATCCTTGATCATGCGCGCGACCGAAAACCGATTCTTTCAAATAAAAAGGTATGTTCTCTTTATGAAATAGTTCGATAATTTCTTCTGCGTCTTTTTTATTTATAGATTGATCGTATAATAATTCTTTTGTAGCTATATTAATAACATTCGCTCCATTATTGACAACGGCATATCCCGAATCTATCTCTAGAGAAGTGAGAACACGCTGGAGAAAAGATATGGATCTCCCGGTAACAAGGCAAACTTCAATTTGTTTTTGAGCTTTTTTAAGCGCTTTTTTAACAATCTCAGATGGAAGAGCTGTATAATCATAAGGAACTAATGTGCCATCGACATCAAACATGATTGCCTTATACATAGCAGTGATTATAGCAGAAGGATATAATAGTAAGTATGAGACAGGTATTA
The DNA here is from genome assembly GCA_041906785.1 of Candidatus Levyibacteriota bacterium. GTDB lineage: Bacteria > Patescibacteriota > Microgenomatia > Levybacterales > UBA12049 > CAYMDS01. Next base: position 8,960 of record JAYRIM010000022.1, on the reverse strand, counting down.
AAAAAGTTACAATCTCGAAAGTTTACTCAAATCGCAATGCTGGTATGTCTTTTTTTTACAATTGCAGGTATTTTAATTTCACTTAATAGGTTTTGGCAATATGAGGCTTTTTATTATGATTTTGGTATTTTTGATACAGCCATTTGGAGCGTATCGAGATTTCAGCCACCTATAATTGACCATATAGCAGTAGGGGAACGATGGATTTTCGCTGATCACTTTAATCCTTCATTATTTTTACTATCACCTTTATTTTGGATAACTAATAGAAGTGAAATTTTATTAATCATCCAAGCTACAGCTGTCGGAGTAAGCGGTTTTATACTTTTCCTGATAGGAAAACACGTTTTAAAAAACGAATTTTTAGCTTTAAGTATCCTTATCTGTTACTTCCTTTTTATTGGCCTCCAAAATGCTGTGATAACTGATTTTCATGAAGTCACCGTTTCACTGTTATTTTTCATGTTTTTATATTTTTTCGGTCTCAAGAAAAAAAGTTTTCAATACGTTATATGTTTATTTATTTTTTTAGGATTTAAGGAAAGCAATTTTCTTGTCGGAGTAGGCGTAGGTCTTTCTCTTTTTTTTATACAAAAAGAATGGAAAAAAATGGCATTAAAAACGATTGCAATTTCTCTTATCTGGGGCTTCCTTGCTATTAGATTTTTTATTCCTTTCTTCTCTGAAGGACGCTATGTATACCAGGAATCCCTGCCTTTTAATCCATTTTCAATATTTCAGTCTTTTGTTGATCATCCGATAAAACTCAGAACGCTTTTTTTTAGTTTTCTAAGCTTCGGATTTCTTCCTTTACTTTCCCCAGTATTTTGGTTTCTTCTTTTCCAGGATTTTTTAGTTAGGTTTTTTTCTATGAATTACTTTCTCCGTTGGGACCTGGGTCTTCATTACAGTGCACTTTTATCAGGCATTATGGGAGTTTCATCTATTTATAGTTGGAAGTTTTTAATGTCAAAAATAACAAAAAAGTTTGTTATTAATGGCCTTGCCTGTCTCTTAATGTTGAATGCAATTATAATATATAGATTTATTCTTCATGGACCTTTTGGTTTGGCTTATAATCCTGTTTTTTATAAACATACAAAAGATTTTCAATTTTTAAATGAATCCATCAAACAAATTCCGACGAATTCGACTGTTATGGCGCAGAATAACCTCGCGACTCGTTTTTCTCACCAAAAAGTTTGGCTATTACAATCAGACGAGAGACGTTTTAGTAAAGAATATTATACATTTAAGAAACCAACATATATTATATTTGATAACCGCCCAGGCCAAAACCCAAATAATTACTTTGGCGTATCTGATATGAATGCTTTTATCAGAAATTTAAAGCAAGATGCATCGTATAAATTGTTTTATAAAAATGGGGATGTGAATATTTATAAAAGAATATAAACACTACGATAAAACATATTTCTCAATCACGTCTACAATACCGTCGTTTTCTACTGAAGGAGCTACGTAATCTGCAATCGCTTTTAAATCATCTACTGCATTACCCATCGCGACCTTCAATCCGCATGCCATAAATAAAGGAAAGTCATTATAATGATCTCCAATAGCAATTATCTCTGATGTGCTAATATTAAGCATGTCTGCAAGCTTTAAAATTGCATATTGTTTCGTAGCTGTACTATCCGTAATGTATACATCAATAAAATCTTTTCCTGCATTTGATGATGCTCGAATAATGTGAAGATTTTTATATTCTGCCTCTACTGTCTTAATACATTTCTCTGCATTTTCAAATGATAGGTCAGGAATTAATAGTTTTCTCACTTTTTTTCCCAAATCAATATGTGTTACGTATTCTTGATTTCCTGAGCTATAGGAAACATGGAAATGTTTTGAAAATTGAAGAATAATCTTTGCAATATCATTTGCTTGTTTTATATCAATAATGGATTCATAGAGAGGTTTTCCCGATGAGGGTTCATAAATCGCTGCTCCATTATCTACGATAATAGGGGATGAGAGAGCTAAATCTTTTACTAGATATTCAACTAACTCAAATGGTCTACCACTCGCAACAGAGAAAGTAACACCTAAAGATTCTACTTTTTTTATGGCTTCATTTACTTTTCTACTTGGATATGCATCAATTTTTACGGGTACAAGTGTTCCATCAATATCGCTTATTATCGCTTTATAATGCATAGAAAATATTGTAACAAATTAGTGAAAACAATTTGATAAAATTACTTATCATCAATACTTTAATTCAGTTTTGCTGATATAAAAAAGATATTATTCTATAAAAGTGAGCGCTATACCTTTTTTATTTGCTCTTCCTGTTCTTCCTATGCGATGAATATAATCATCATATGTAGCAGGAGGATCGAAGTTGATAACATGCGTCACATTCTCTATATCAAGACCTCTTGAAGCCACATCAGTTGCGAGGAGCGCTTGAAGCTGTTCTTGTTTAAACATCTGCAGCGCTCTTTGACGCTGACCTTGTGATTTATTCCCATGGATTGCTGCAGTAAGAAAACCGTTTTTCTGCAATAATTTATGCAATTTCTCTATTCCCCATTTTGTTCTTCCGAACACGAGTACTTTATCAAAACCTTCTGTTTTTAATAATCGTTGCAATATTTCAATTTTCTCTTCTTTATTTTTTACCCGAATAACATCCTGATCTATATTCGTGGAAGTATCATGTTTTTTCACAGAAATCGTAACAGGATTTTTTAAAAATTGACGAATAATTTCTTTAATACTATCATTCATAGTTGCGGAAAAGAAGAGAGATTGTCTTTCTTCAGGCAAGTAGGAGATAATAAATCGAATATCATGGATAAAACCAATATCAAGCATTCTATCAACTTCGTCTAATATAAAGTTTTTATATGTTTTAAGATCCAGGGTGCGTCTTCGAATCAAATCTTTTAATCTACCGGGTGTTCCTATAACCACTCTAGGATTTCTTCTTAATAGCCTTTCCTGGTTATGAATACTTGCACCACCGATACATAAAACTGATTCAATATTCACTCCTCTTGAAAATGCAAATAATTCGTCCTGAATTTGTATAGCCAACTCTCTTGTTGGTGTAATAATGAGAGTCTTTTCCTCATGTGAGCTTAGCATCCTATGAAGTAACGGAAGGAGGAAAGCTGCTGTTTTCCCTGTTCCTGTATTCGCAATACCGATAACATCTCTTCCTTCTAGAATATATGGAATTGTTTGTTCCTGAATTGGCGAAGGCACACGATATCCACGAGCATCTATATTTCTTTTTATGATCTCTGCCAGCTGAAAATCCCGAAATGTTTTATTCATCGTAGTTTCCTGATGAATAGGGGTTTGTACAGCTTTCTTTATAAAAACATGTTCCTGTAATGTTTCAATATTTCTCTTATTTTTTTGTTTTTGGAACATCTGTGATTTATTTCTTCTGTGAGAGTTTCTTCTTCTGAAATACATAGTTTTAGAAGTACATATACATATACGCCTGCTTAGTTAGTGATTCTGTTTCTCTAGGGGGTAGATACTGTATATAAAAATATGAAGTGTAGGGTATCTTTATCTCTCTTTAAAAACGAGTCAAATATAAGCAGATGTATATGTATATATCTGCACTTACTGTATGGCAGTATACCATACAATTATCCTATAGTCAAGGGGTAATTCTCTCCTTGATACTTCTTAATCTTTTCCGAGCACGCTCCTGAGCACGATGAAGGTCAGCAATTTCTTTCTCCTGTTTCTGTTTTAAACGTTTATTCGTTTCTTTATCACGCTCTTCCTGACAAACAGCATTTGAACATCGATAATATGTTATTGTCTGAGGAAAGATTGATCCGTCAAGTTTTTCCGTGACCGACCGAATAATAATAAGCTCAGACTTGCATTGTGCGCACAAACGGGGTGATGGATTCAATATAATTCAGTATAACAACTTTTCCATAAAAATACTATCCCAAAATCATGTAAAATGTCCTCAGCAATTTGGTATACTCCTTATACTTAGATTTACAAATAGCGTGTTATACCCGTAGCTTCAGATTTATCCAAAATTAATTGCAAATCTGAAACGGAGAGGTATATCATAGTAGCATGAGTAGGCTAAAAATGAAGTTTTTTAGACCACATAGCATCATTATTTTAGGTAGTATTATTTTTTTGGCTGCATTTCTCCGTTTCTATACTATTACTCAAACTCCTCCTAGTCTTTCACATGATGAAGTAGCTATTGGATATAATGCATGGTCAATTCTTCAAACGGGAAAAGATGAATATGGAGCTTCTTATCCTGTTCTTTTTCGCTCCTTTGATGACTATAAACTACCAGGTTATATTTACTTCACATCACTCGCTGAAGCTATTTTCGGATTAAATGCTTTCTCTGTTCGATTTACTTCAGCTTTTCTAGGAAGTTTAACAGTAATTCTTTTGTATTTTTTAGTTAACGAAATGTTACGAGAACAGGATAGCTTTTATCCGTGGATAAAAGATTCTCCCAAAGAAACGCTAAGCATTTTTGCTGCAGCAGTTTTAGCTGTTTCTCCTTGGCATATAAATTTCTCTCGTGGAGCTTTTGAGTCAAATGGGAGTATTTTCTTTATCGTTTTTGGAACCTATCTTCTTTTTCTTTCTCTGCGTAAAAAGAAAGCAATCATTTTTGCAGCTATTTCATTTGCGTTTTCCTTGTATTTTTACTACACAACACGTGTGCTTGTACCTTCAATCCTTTTAGCTTTTTTTATTATATATAGAAAAAAGTTGTTCCAAATAAAAAAAGAAGTTGTCATTGCAATTGCCACAGGCGGAATTTTTCTCACTCCTCTTTTACCAGCCATGTTTTCATCTGGTTTAGCGAGAGTAAATCAAGTTAGTATATTTGAAAGTAAAGAAGTAAGTGAGCCATACCGTCAATTCTTAATAGAACACGGCAATAAATTTCCTGAAAAACTTTTCTACAATTCGAAAATGGCATATGCACTCCAATTCGTTGATAATTATCTTAAAAATTTTAATCTAGATTACTACTTCACCACTGGAACAGGTCCGATGGGATTACTGTATCTGTGGGAACTTCCTTTTGTACTGTTGGGAATATATGTAGTACTAAGGAACCCAGCAAGATGGAAATGGATTCCAATCGTATGGATGGTTGCGACACCGATTGTAGGAGGTGTAACGATGGGTCAACCAAATGCACTCCGTACTCTCCCAAATGCAGTTATAATATCTTTTTTTACAGCTCTAGGATTATATGTTTCTTACCTCTATTTTCAAAAATATCAGTATAGAAATCTAATATATGTTGCCTTTTCATTATGCATTCTTTTTTTCTTTTTCCGTTTTCTTAGTCTATATTTTGTGTATTATCCACCCCGTTCGGCTTCTATGTGGGGAGACGGCCACAAACAAATGGCAGCATTTATTAGGGAATATAGAAAAACATACGATTATATATTTATAACAGGGGCTAATTGGCGACCGTATATATATCTGGCTTTTTATATACAGTATCCTCCTGAAAAATTTCAAAAACACGGAAGTCGATATGGAATTGAAAATATCGAGTTCGGAAAAGCGAAATGGGATAGGGGAGAGGAAATTGATTTCTCGGAAAAAAATTTATCACTTCTTGTAAAGAAAAAGACATTATTTGTTCTAACACCTGATGACTTTGCGAAGCAACAAGCTTTAAAATCAGAAGGAAAAGTACCATACACATTAAAAGTCGTAAAAGAAATTAATGGTATATATGTCAAACCAGCTTTCTATGCTGTATTGCTGGAATAAAAAAATAATGCTAAGAATTGACTAATATATACCTCATCAATTAATTGTGTTATGCTATTCTTAAGATATGAAATATATTGTTTTTACATTTGATGGATCTGGTACTCCTGTCGCCCAACATTTACAAATGGAGGGTCAAGATGTGGTTTTAGCTCAAGTGGATTACATGAAAAGCTTGGCTTCTGAAGAAGATACTGAATATTCGAACGAATACCGAAGAGATCGGGAACAAAGACTCTCAGTATTTGATGGACTTGTGAGAAAAAAACCTGCGGAAGAACTGCTTAAAGAAATGAAGCATTATAAAAATCCCCAAGATTATTTCGTTTTTTTTGATACCAATGGCCTATATGCCCTCGCGGAACAAATTAAAGACCTAGGTTTCCATGGTAATTTTCCAATCCGTGAAGATTATTTATATGAAGTTGATAGAGATAAAGCAAAAGAATTCGTAAAAAAACATTACTCGAAATTAAATATAGCCAGAAAGAAAGAATTCGCAAAAGTATCTGATGCGAAAAAGTTTTTATCTGATACTGATGAAGTATGGGTGTTAAAAGGAAATAGTGATAGCTCAACAGCCTTTGTACCTGATTCCGATGATCCGCTCCTGGCTGCGCGTCAAGTCGTAGAAGCCCTAGATAAAGAATCTAGTCTATATGAATCAGAAGGATTTATTCTGGAATTGCTTATCCCTTCTGTTATGGAAATTACTCCGGAAAAAATATATTACGATGGTGAACCTATCGCAGTTTCTATAGATATTGAAAATAAACCTATTGGCAGTGGTAATATTTCAGTTCAAACAGGTTGCGCTGCAGATCTCGTTTTTCCTATTAACTTTGAAGATAGAATCAATCAAATTGCTTTTCCAACAATCGTTGATGAAATAGCGAAAAAACATAAAGGTCTTTTTTACTGGGATGCATCAATTCTCATAAATAAACGTGATGGGAAAATGTATTTTGGAGAATTCTGTCCTAACAGACCAGGCTATAATGCTTCCTTTACAGAATATGCCCAATGCGGAAGTGTGCACGAGTTTTTTGAAAAAGTATCACAGAAAAAAAATCCTTTTACACTAGGAACTGTAGCATCTTCTATTCGAATTTTTAATTTTCATCGGGACGAAGATACCCAACAAATTTTAGGAGGATTAACAGTAGAATTCTCTCCCGAAGTTGAAAAAGATGTTTGGTTATGGGATGTAAAGAAAAAAGGAAAAAGGCTTGTGAATATTGGCTATGGAGACAGCATTGCAGTCATTACTGGTGCTGGAAAGTCAGTAGAGGAAGCGGTGAATAAAATGTATAGAAATCTGGAGAAGTTTTCTTTCGTAGGTGCGTATTATCGTCCGAAAGCAGATTATTTATCTCTCGGTTACTCGACATCTATATTAAATCGTCTTAATTATGGTATGGAGCGTGGATTGTATCAAATACCGTTTAATGTAAAAATAGGGGATATTTTGTAGATTTTATCTCACTTTCCACTCTTTTTTTGTTTTTTTATCAATTCTTTTCGTAGGATTTATTTTCACAACTTCGCTATAAACAGCTTTTTGATACTCTCTCCAATTCATTCCCATATTCTCTACAAAGTAGCGCTCGACGTTATTCGCGATACGGTGGTATTTACAATAGAGCTTATATTGTTTTTTAAATTTTTTTGGAGCAGCTTCTTCCGTATCAAAAGCGTCAATCATAGATACAGGAATACCAGCGGATCTTATTAATGTATATTCGATAAATTCATGAAGCATAATGCCATTATTGATAACTGGATTTTTCATATCATAAGCTATAATTGTTGTATCTTCGTAATCCCCAACATCATCATAACGCATGGATTTACGTAGCCTGAACTTCAGCTTAGAGTAATCAATTAATTTGGCTCGATCTTTCTGTTTCATAAGGGATGATTATATCTGAATAATGAAGCTTAGTAAAGCAGAAAAATCATCTTATCGACAAACATACGTCCTATATTAATCAATTGTGTGTGTTCAGGGAAACTTTCTCTATATTGAACGGAAACAACCTATAGCATATGAATTTTCAGTTTGATTGGCTTCCTTGAGGTTTAATTGACTCCTAGCTAGAGCTGGGAAGCCTGGATTCGAACCAGAATAAACGGATCCAAAGTCCGTTGTCCTACCATTAGACGACTTCCCAGCACTAACTACGAATCTGCATGCTCATTATACCATCTAGATCTTCTCCAGCAAAGCTAGTTTTAATGAACATAATGGAACTCTTGTATTTACTGTAAGAAAAATATAGTCTAATCATATGTCTCAGAAAAATTACAAACCACACTATGAACACCTAAAAAATAAATGGACTGAAGAGCTTAGAAATAAACAAAAGATTCTACTGGAAAACCACAAAGAAGCATTTGACTGGCTTCAGCATAAAACAAAACAACTCGCCATTGGATCTATGAGTGGCCTTATTATGCTAACTCATCCAGCAGTACCCTCCATAATGGCTCAACAAGCAGCACCCCAAGCTGAAATTCACATAGAAGAACATACACCAGAGACGCTCATGCGAGATCTAAAAGTTGTTTTACCCGAGACAGTGCAGCCATTAACAGAAGACCAGGAAAAAATAATCGGGCAAACACTGACAAGACATTTTAACCTTCCTATTACTGCCCAATTGCAAGGAAAAAAATTAAATAGGTCATATGGACTTATCGGAGCAGAGCAGCATCTTATGAGATATCCTGGTGACAGCATGGCAACACATTTTAACTCCCAGGAAGAAGCAAACGAATTTTATTCTTCTGGTATGGCTCCCGGGAGAGGAGCCTGGGGATATTTCGCGAATTCTCAAACCGAGATGACGCAAAAAGATGTTGAAAGAGAAAAATATTATATAGCGGTACAAACCTTTCTTTCTCCTGGATTTATGGAAAATGTAAAAGAGCATTACGAATTTTATAAGTACAGAAAAATGCTTGTTGTTAATCCTGAAAATGGTAAAGCAATAGTGGCAGTCATCGGCGACGCAGGTCCTGCCGAATGGACAGGAAAACATTTGGGTGGCTCACCTGAAGTAATGCGTTATCTTGAAAGAGTAGATGGTGCGAGAAAAGGACCAGTCTTATATTTTTTCATTGATGATCCTGATGACACAGGACCATTAGGCCCGATTAGTGTAAAATGAAAATTATGA
>JAYRIM010000021.1:0-136988 GCA_041906785.1 Candidatus Levyibacteriota bacterium | reverse complement strand
GAGATCCGATAGAGGAAGCAGAGTGTGGCGCAGCGTATAGTACAAATTATGATGTCGTGCAATCGACTTCAGATTCCAGGTTGACAGTTTCAGCTCCTGGTGCTGAACTTCAAGAATCTATCTCCGTCACTCGATAAGTACTCCTTTACAAATAATTTTACAAATATATTGACAATTATGATTTTTTGTTCTATAATTACCTCATGTTCTCCCCAAAATTTTCTTTTAACCTTAAAATAATTCAACATTTAACTAGTATTGAAAGATTATATGGGCAATTGCTTGGAGAAAAATTAATACCTTCATTAGCATTGAAGCTTTCGGAAGAAAACCAAATTCTTGCGACACATCACTCTACGAGTATCGAAGGGAATCCTCTATCACCGAAAGATGTTACAAATGTTATTCTTAATGACCAAATTCCGACTGTGAAATCTGAAGTTGAAGTTAAAAACTATTTTCATGTCTTAAATACTGTTTTTATAATGGCTAGAAAAAAACAACCTATCACAACAGAATTAACGGAAAAGTTTCACCATGAATTAATGAATAATATTGAAAAAAAAGATTTCGGTAAATTTAGGGATGGTCCTGTATTTGTTGGCCATACGACTAAAACAGAAGTTGTTGTGAAACATAATCCTCCTTATCACACGTACTCCGAAATAAAAAACGCCTTAGCAGAAGTATTCGCTTGGTTGGAGGATGATTCAGATATGATTCATCCTCTTATTAAAGCTGGAGTGCTTCATCACCAGTTTGCATATATTCATCCTTTTTTTGATGGAAACGGTAGATTAGCTCGCATTCTCACTGCATATTATTTGCTGTTAAAACAATATGAGGTGGTGCGGTATTTTATACTCGATGATTACTATGATATGGATCGTCAAACATATTCTGATATGCTTCACAGTGCTGATAGTGGCGATAAAACAGAGTGGCTTGAATATTTTCTTGAAGGAGTAGCATATTCTTTGCAAGCAGCGCAGGCACGTATCTATGATCTTAAAAAATCGAATCTGGAAGAAGTTACTGGAGAAAAGAGAGTACTCGTTACACCTCGTGAAGAAGAAGTATTGCAGATTGTTATAGATAAAAAAGCTATTAAATCATCGGATATTGAAGAGTCTTTTGATGTAACGAGACAGCAAGCTCATGCTCTTCTCTCGTCCCTTGTTAAAAAAGATTTGCTTGAAAAATTTGGCTCGACAAAGTCAAGTTATTATAAATTAAGTCAAAAAGTTAATTGACAATAATATCGTCAATATAATTGTAGGCATCAAAAAGTTATCACTGTGATACAATTCTTCATATCGTATGAAATTAACGACCCTCCAAGAAGCTATACAGTATATTATTAAGCATATTCCCCGCCAGAGTGTTTATTCATATCCAGGACAAAAAGGTGTAGATCGAGTTCGTTATACACTCTCGTTGCTTGGCAATCCTCAAGAACAATTGAAAATTATTCATATAGCAGGTACCTCTGGAAAAGGTTCAACTTCCTATCTTATAAGTCTGTTATTGCACGCAAATGGTTTCTCAACAGGTTTATATAATAAGCCACATATAAAAGACATACGTGAGCGTTTTCAAATAAACCATTCACTTTTATCACAAGAAAAATTTATTTTATATCTTAATGAGCTTGTCCCTGTCTTTGAAGAAGTTGAACGATCGGAATATGGTAGATTAACATATTTCGAAATGAATTCGATTCTTGCGTTTTATATCTTTCATAAAGAGGGTGTGGATTATGCAGTAATCGAAACAGGGTTAGGAGGATTATATGATGGAACGAATGTGGTAAAGAATAAAGATAAGTTTTTTGTTCTCACTTCTATTGGTTTTGATCATACGCAAATCCTTGGTACTACTTATAAGGAAATTGCTACCCAGAAAGCAGGCATAATTCAATCTGGAAATCATGGAATTTCTATAGAGCAACATCCTGATGCTGAAACTGTAATAGAAAGTACACTCAAAGAAAAGAACGCGTTTATATCATGGATTCGTCCTGATAAAAATATCTTTGATGTCAAAATTACTAAAGACGAAACTATATTTAATTTTATGTTTAATGATTTCTCGCTAAAGAAATTGTCGTTGGGTTTATTGGGATTTTACCAAGCAGAAAACGCTGGTTTAGCTCTAGCTGCGATATACATACTTTCTAAAAGAGACAAGTTTATTTTGGACGAATTACATATTCGTCAGGCTTTAAAGAACGCTTATCTTCCAGGAAGACTGGAGATTAAGGAGAAAAAAGGAAAAATACTTGTTATTGATGGTGCCCATAATCCCCAGAAAATGGAGGCGTTCCTCAATAGTTTACAAATATTATTTCCTGGAAAAAAATTTCATTTTCTTCTCTCATTTAAGAAAGGGAAAGATATTGATGTTATGTTAAGACAAATCCTCCCTTTCGCAAAACGAATAACAGTAAGTATATTTTATACCAGTTCCCAAGAGATGGTTATAGAGTCGGAAAACTTAGAATCTATAAAAAGTATTCTAGAAAAGATAGAATTCCGAAATTTTAATCTAGAAGAAGATTATAAAAAAGCTTTCTCAGATGCTTTGGAAAATACCGACGATATTTTAGTAGTCACAGGTTCACTGTATTTTATAGGAGAGCTCTATCCACTTATAGAGAATTAACTCTCTATAAGTGACTTACCCGTCATAGCCTCAGGTTTAGGCAAACCTAATATTTGCAATAATGTAGGTGCAACATCAGCAAGAGCGCCTTCATGTAAACGTAACGATTTATCTGTCAAGATCGCTGGAACTGGATTTAAGGTGTGAGCAGTATGCTTCTGCCCAATTTTCTCATCATATTGCTGTTCTGCATTTCCATGATCTGCGGTAATGAATGTAACTCCACCACGTTTTTCCATAGCTGTCACAATTCGTTCTAATTGTATGTCGAGGACTTTAATTGCTTGAATAGTAGCAGGCAAATTTCCTAAATGTCCTACCATATCAGCATTTGCAAAATTAATCATAATAACATTTGTTCCTTTTTCGATATATTCGAGAGCGGTATCAGCTATTTCCTTAGCTCGCATCTCAGGTGCCAAATCATGCGTTGCAACTTTCTGACTTGGTATAAGTACTCGATCTTCCTTTTCATATGGTTCTTCTTTTTCGCCGTTTAAGAAGTAAGTTAAGTGAGCATATTTTTCTGTTTCTGCAATATGAACTTGTGTCAAGCCTGCTTTTGAAATCTCTGCTGCAAGTGTTGTTTTAATTTCAAGAGTCGGAAAAGCAACATGAACCTTAAGTTTGTCATCATATTCTGATAATGTAGCAAAGTATAAATTCATTTCTTTTCCGACCTCGACTATTTTATATGTGAGTTGTCTTGCTCTATCTGGCCTGAAGTTAAAAAAGAAAACACTATCATTCTGCTGAATAACATTCGGTTTTCCAGCGTCATCTAGAAGAATAATTGGTTTAAAAAATTCGTCAGTTTCGTTCTGAGCATATAAACCCGCGATGATTTCTTTAATAGATTTATTTTGATATTGCCTCCCTTCCCCTTTAAAAAGAGCATCAAACGCTAATTGAGTTCTATCCCAGTTTGTATCTCTGTCCATGGCATAATATCGTCCAGTAATACTTGCAATCCGGCCAATACCAATTTCATCTAATACAGATTGAAGATTATTTAAATATTCTTCAGCACTCATAGGAGGTTTATCTCTTCCATCAGTAAACGCATGTACCACTACATTTGTTACACCTGCTTGTTTTGCAGCTCTTAACATTGCAAATAAGTGATCTTGGTGGCTATGAACACCACCTGGACTTACCATTCCGATAAAATGAAGTGTAGAATTATATTTTTTTGCATGATTGAATGCCCCGATAAGTACTGGGTTGTCTTTTAAATTATTATCTTTAATATTTTTATTTACTCGAACTAAGTCTGTATTAATAACTGTTCCGGCACCAATTGTAAGGTGCGCAATTTCACTGGTACCGATTTGTCCTTCAGGTAACCCAAGTGCTTCCCCACTTGCTTTTAATAAAGTATGCGGATAGTTTTGCCAAAGTGAATTAAAAAACTTGGGATTTGCCTGATAGATTGCATTATATTTTTTTTCTTCACTATATCCCCAACCATCAAAAATAATAAAAAGTAATTGCTTATATGTTTTCATATATGAGGAGCTTATTTCGAGAGTGCGTTTTTACCAGCAAATACTGCTTTTTCACCAAGTTCTTCTTCTATACGAAGTAATTCATTATATTTCGCAACTCTGTCTGTTCTCGATAGTGATCCTGTTTTAATCTGTCCAGTTCCTAAACCTACGACAATATGTGAAATTGTCGTATCTTCAGTTTCACCTGATCGATGTGATATAACTGACTTCCAACCGGCCTTCTCCGCCATAAGAACCGCATCAATAGTTTCACTGAGAGTGCCTATTTGGTTGACTTTAATGAGAATTGCATTGGCTGATCTCTCTTTAATACCTCGAGCTAGAAACTCTGTATTTGTCACTAATAAATCATCTCCTACTATTTGTAATTTACTACCAATTTTTGATGTTAATTTATTCCATCCTTCCCAATCTTCCTGATTTAATGGATCTTCAAGAGAAACAATATCGTATTTATTTACTAAATCAACATAATATGAAACCATTTCATCTGTCGTTAATTTTTTATTTTCACTTTTTAAGTTATACATATTACTTGAAAAGAATTCTGATGCAGCTGCATCAATCCCAAAAACAACTTCTTTTCCGACAGTATATCCCGCTTCTTGAATTGCTTGAGAAATAAGATCGAATGCTTCCGAGTTTCCTCTTTTTAAAACAGGAGCATATCCTCCTTCGTCACCGACTGTTGTAGGATAACCATTTTCTTTCAGAACTTTACCAAGTGCATGGAATACTTCAGTCCCGATTTGGAGGGCTTGGCTAAATGTTGATGCTCCAATCGGCAGAATCATAAATTCTTGGATATCAGCACCCCACCCACCGTGTTTTCCGCCATTAATAATATTCATCATAGGTACAGGTAAAAGATTCGCTTCTGATTTTCCTGCTAAAGACGCAATATATGCATAAAGAGGTTTATTTTGTGCTTTTGCAGCTGCATGTGCTGCTGCCAGAGAAACGGAGAGAATAGCGTTTGCTCCAAGACGAGCTTTATTCTTAATTCCATCGAGATCGATCATTTTCTGATCGAGTTCTCTCTGTTTTGAGACATCCATTCCTTGAAGAGCTTGTGCAATTTCTTTATTTACGTTCTCAACTGCTCGCAGTACACCCTTTCCACCGTACATTTTCATATCTTCATCTCGTAATTCGATTGCTTCATGTAATCCAGTAGATGCTCCCGAGGGAACAGCGGCTCGTCCCAAAATACCGTTTTCAAGAATAACATCTGCTTCTAGTGTCGGGTTACCGCGGGAATCGAGGATTTGACGTGCGTGGATATGTTTAATATTCATAAATATTGCGATTACTATACTAGCAAAGAAGAAAGATATTAACAAGAGCCAGAGGAGACCAATGAGCCAAACGAGACAAAGGTAATAATCAAGTGATAGTTCTGACCTCTGGCCCTTTTGGCTCTTAAGTCTCTTTTTTCTCATATTTAGAGTGTTATTTCCTAATTCTTACGTTGAATTAATATCCTTCTTATACATGAAAATTATTCTGTCTATATGAAAAATAATATAAAAAAGCGAAAATCAATTAATACAGCGAAAAATTCTTCGCAAATTGGTAAAGTAAACATCAGTGGAGATCCACGAATAAAAAACTACCAGTACAAACCTGTTCCTTCACCAAATTATGTAAATGAACAATCAGTTAGCGGTACGAATCCAGATCCTGAATCAGATGATGATGTGGACATGATGGCCGCTTCTGTCGGTTTATATGACGATAATGATGGTGAAATGCCGCAGGAACTGGATATCGCAGGTCAAATAAATAAGGATGAAGAAGAACATCGATATACGTAAAAAAGTTAAAAATTAAAAATGAAAAGTTAAAAAATGATATTGAATTTCTCATTCCATCTGTTTTATGAAATAATTATGGTAAATGGGAAAAAAGTTCCTTTTTACTTATTTTAGTTTTTTAATACTATTTAGTGCATTTTTGTACATATCATACACTTGGTCAAACCGTTCTAATACTTCAACTTATGAATATACTTCCACTATAAAAGAGCACATTGTATTGCCAATTCCTAAAATAGAATCAATATTTGCTGATGATCATTCTTGGACCGCTACGTTATCCGCTGAGAAAATAACGAAAATTATAGTTACAGGAGATATTATCCCTGCAAGGTCAGTTAATTTTGGCGTTATACAACGAAATAATCCTTTATGGCCTTATGAGAAAGTCATAGATGGTATTCAAGCGCAACATGCAGATTTTATTTTCTCAAATCTAGAAACCCCTCTTTTTACCGAGTGTCAACCAACGGTACAAGGAATGATTTTTTGTGGAAGTGATAGAAATATTGAAGGCTTAAAAGCCATCGGAGTGAATTTAGTTAGTTTGGCAAATAATCATGCTGGTAATTATGATACTGAAGGTGTAAAAAAAACGATCTCCCTTTTAGGAAAAAATAACATTGATGTTACAGGTGTTAATGGCCCGTTGTACAAAAAAGTACACGGAAGAACGTTTGCTTTTCTCGGATATAATGATATTACTGCCCCTCAGCCTGGTGTTGCGAATGCTGATGAAGGATTAATAAAAGATGAAATACAAGAAGCGAAAAAAAACGCTGATGTTGTAATAGTTATGTTTCATTGGGGTGTTGAATACCAGTCACAACCAGATGATCGTCAAAAATATTTAGCTCATTATACTATCGACCAAGGAGCAGACATTATTGTGAGTAACCACCCTCATTGGATCCAGCCAGTTGAAATCTATAAGGGAAAAATGATCATGTATGCGCATGGAAATTTTATTTTCGATCAAATGTGGTCTCAAAAAACGCGTGAAGGAGTATTGGGAGTTTATACGTTTTATGAAAAACAATTAATTGATATAGAATTTCTGCCATTACAAATACATGATTATGGTCAAGCTGTTTTTCTAGAAGGATCAGAAAAACAGAAAATACTAGAAGAAATGAAAGAAGAAAGCTTACAATTAGAAAAGCAATAATAAAAAAGTTTTTAAAATATATTTTATATTTTATTTTTAATATTTCTTTACCTACCTCTTACTCCTTTTTTGTTTATCTCTCATGCACCTTTTTTATTTTATGGGTTACAAATTAAAGGTCTCGTCGCTTAAGTTTTGGCGACCGAAGGAGGTGAATTACATGCAAAACAATAAAAAGAAAAAGGAAAAAGTGAAAGATCAAAAACGAGAAGAACATCCTGAATTTGAAGAGGATGAATATAAAGGAGAAAAAGGCGGAAGTAGCGAAATGGAGCTGATAGAGGATGACATTATTATTAACCCTGATGTTGAAACTATTGAAGAACTCGAAGATGAAGAAGAAGATCCTAAATATATTGACTATTAGAATTTCTACTCCCAATCTTTTCTATAATATTTGTGGCCAATTAAGTTTTCCGGCATATATTCTTGTATCACTTTTTTGCCATTACTTCTTTCAGATTGCCAGGGATAACGCACATGTCCTTTACCATATCCTAAATGCTTCATAACTTTATTCGTAGCATTTCGTAAATGAAGCGGAATGGGATCCAGATTTTGCTCATCTATATCAGAAAGCGCTTCTGAAATACCGATTGTAGAAGAGATAGATTTTTTCGACGTAGCTAAATATGTCGCTGTTTGTGCGAGAAGTAGACTTGCCTCAGGCATACCGATCATATGTACTGCTTGCATACATGATGTCGCGAGAACCAGAGCTGTTGGTTGGGCATTACCTATATCTTCGGCTGCAAAAATAACCATTCTTCGTGCTATAAAAAGAGGATCTTCTCCTGCTTTTATCATTCTAGCCAAATAATGTAATGTGGCATCGGGATTACTTCCTCTCATAGATTTAATAAACGCTGAAATAGTATCGTAATGCCAATCCCCTTTTTTATCATAGAAAATTGCTTTTTGCTGGACTGCTTCTTCAGCTACTTTTAATGAGACTTTTTTATTTATTGAAGCAGCAAGCTCTATGGCATTTATCAATGTTCTTCCATCACCATTCGCTGATTTTATAAAATGATTAATTGCATCTTTTTCCCATGTGTGCTTGGTATAAATATTAGTAGCTTTTTCAGCAATGGCTTGTAAATGTTCGTCTTGTAGTGCATAGAACACATAGACTTGGCTTCTCGATATTAATGGCGCGTTTACGCGAAAGCCAGGGTTTTCAGTAGTCGCACCTATCAGTATGATAGTGCCATTTTCTACATGGGGAAGGAAACCATCTTGTTGGGATTTATTAAATCGATGAATTTCGTCGACGAAAAGTATAGTCCGTTTTTGTTCTTTTTCTTTTACTTCTTTTGCCTGTTTAATGACGCGTCTTACATCCTCTACTCCACTTGTTACGGCAGAAAAGAAGATGAAATTCGCATCGACAGATTCAGCGATTATTCCAGCGAGCGTAGTTTTTCCTACTCCTGGTGGGCCCCAGAGTATCATGGATGTAACGTTCCCTGTTTCAATCATCCTGCGAATAGGTCTCCCCTTTCCTACTAGGTGTTCTTGGCCAATAAAGTCATCAAGCGTTTTAGGTCGAAGCCGTTCTGCAAGAGGGATATCCATAAGTGCATTATAGCAGTATTTAAATAATCTCTATACCTATAGTAATTTTAAGGTGTATCTATTATAATATTGAACTTATGCTGAGAGGTAGAGAATATGTTTCTGTTACAGAAACGATTTATAATCATGGTGTACAAGTACTTGCATCAGAGATTGATGAAAAAAGGCTTCCTGTTGTTCGTATTCCATCGCCTCCAGATGCTGAACGGACGAATGAAAGTAAAAGTATTTTTCGCCAAGCTGCACTCTTTGGAGGAATAGATGAATTTAAGGGTGGATCGGCAGGATTAACCTCAACACCTTCTCCTCACACCACAACTACTATTGGGAGAACTACTTTTTTAGAGGCGGTGAAGCGCGAAAGAGGAATTGATGATTGTCAATTACCATTTAAAGGGGATAAAGCGCCTGCACATATCATAGCATGGGTTGCAGGAGAAGATCTTGAAAGAGTTGATTTAACACGATTAGGTGAGTTACCTACATTAGAAAGAGAAAAATACTTTCGTGCAGCAGAAAGACAAGTTGCAAGTGCTGTGAATATTCTTATAAAGTCTTTAAATATTACTGATAAAGAGGAATTAATGAGAATTAGACATTATGGAGTTTTTGGTCATGCTACTCCCCAAGAAAGAAGAGATACAGGAGGCGCTCGAGGTGCACAGAGCGTTGCAGATTGGCATACGAATATCGCTTTTTTACCTCGAGGCGAAATGACATCCTTAGCGCAGATAGAGGATGTTACTATCGCAGATTTGATGAAGCAAATGGGAGTGTTAGATACTGTTACATTTAGTTTATTTCATCCTGCAGAAAGAAAGAGAATTGAAGAATTAACTATGCAACGTCTACCTAATAGAAAAGTAACTATCACAATGGATATGGTTCATGGAAGTGCAACAGATGGTTCGGAAGTTACCTTTCATGAAGGAGCAACTCTCCGATTTCCTGGTGGAGTTAGCTATACAGAAGCTATGCATGTATTAGCAGACTACGTGTATGACAAAGAAGACTTAAATAATGGCTTACGTAAACGTTTTGAACTTTACCATAAAAATAGGGCGAATAAAGTATTTGTTGACTCACTAAGAACAGATACATTTAAGTTTGTTGAAGGGAAAGGTTTCCATGGACGATTTGCAGAACAATTAGTTGATTTAGCTTTTGGATCAAAACCCACTAGAATTCAGCTAGATCGATGGATAGCAGATTTAACTGCTGAAGGAAGAACTGAGGATGATGATTCTCTACGATTATTAAAGGGAAAAAGAGATAGATACGAAAAGATATTGGCTAGTTTACGGTTAGCTGATGGTAAACCAAATCCTGAGGGCATGAGAAGAATACAAAATCTCATAGAAGCAAGATTTCAGATGAATTCACTCGAAGCAGAGATTTTTACCCGAATGATCTACGACACAGTAAAAACAGAGGAGTATATAGAATCCCAAAATGATAATATTGAATTTACGTGGCCTGTCCATTTTTCTGGTAGTTTTATTTTTAATGATTATGAAGTGCAAGATGATGGAACTATTAATGTTCGATCTATAACAATTGCAACAAAATTAGCTAGTACGAAGGGTGCTCTTGAAGACCTGATGAGAGTTGCAGTAAGCAGAAAAATGGCGAAATAACTACTATTTTTTATCAGGACACAGTTCTTTCAAGGGGCAGCCGAGACAAGTATGTGTTCGTGCGGGGCACATGTCTCGACCATGAAGGATGAGCATATGTGAAAATGGTATCCATTTATCCTTAGGAACGATCTTCATGAGGTCCAGCTCAATTTTTACCGGATCTGTCGCATTTGTTAATCCCAATTTTTTGGAGAGTCTCATGACATGAGTATCGACAACAATTCCCTCTGCTTTGCCGAACGCATTACCCAGAACAACATTCGCTGTTTTTCTCGCCACTCCTGGAAGAGCATCTAGCTCTTCCATAGTCTGTGGTACTTCCCCACCATGCTGCTGGACAATAACTTTTGCTGTTTCTTTAATATTCTTTGCTTTATTCCGATGGAAATTAACTTTCGAGATCATACTGTCTATATCTTCAACGGGTGCATTCGCGAAGTCCTCAGCAGTTTTAAATTTTTTAAACAGAATCGGTGTAATTGTATTGACTAACTTATCAGTAGTCTGTGCTGATAATATTGTGGCAATTAGTAATTGTAGTGGCGTTTCATAATAGAGAGCTGTTTTAGGATTAGGATAGACTTTTGAAAGTCGAGCAATAATTTTTTCAACCTTTTGTTGTGGAGTCATAATCTAATTATACTATAAAAAATATTCAGATAGGATCCTGAATACTCAGAAAATCAGATGTTCAGCATGTCTGATACATCCAAATATCTGATTAGTTTAAATTACTGAGTAACCATCTGAAAATTCTTTTTCCCTCTTGATTTCATGAGTTCAGTTTTTATATAGTTGTATTGTTATGGACGATACACAGACCCAAGATACAGAAATTGTAGATGCGGAAGTCGTAGATGAAAATACAGGAGCTGAAGGAAATCAGGCAACTGTATTAATGAGTCTAGAAGAAATGATTAAAAAATCAATTACTAGATTAGATAGTTTAAAAACAGAATTGAAAAAACATCGCGAGATGTATGATGATGCGTTTCAGAATAATCCTACGTTTCGTGAAAATACCGAAAAAGCGAAGGTAGCTGCGAAGGATCTTCAGGTTACGAAAAAAAATATTGCATCCCAACCTTCCGTAGTACAAGTAGCACTTAAAATGAAATCAACGAGAGAAGAATTAAAAGAAATAGAACAGTCTCTTTCTGATTATCTACAAGAATACCAACGACTTACCGGTGCTCACGAAATCGAAGGCGAGGACGGTAAAATTCGCGACATCATAAATACCGCGAAACTCGTCGTTCGTTCCTCTAAGTAATTTAAAAAACTTGCATTATTAACCACACAAAGAGAAGTAAACTAAGTGGTACTCCTAATAACCAAGCGATGATATATGCCATAATCCTCCTTTCTCATATAACTATAGAAGAGATATTTATATATTTAGTTAATTCTTCGTGAAAGTAATGTAAGAAAGGTACATCTTCTACGCTTTTTAAACATGGAAAGGATTGACAATTATCCGGAAATTACATACGATAGAGATTGTAAGGAAACTGTAATAATCCTATGCCAGGAGTAATAACATTTCTTTTATCTTTCTTTTCAGGATATACCGTAGCTAAGTATGTTTCTCATCCAGAAAAGAAAAAATCTCGATTACCAAATATTCGTATAAAAAACATCGAGATATTACCCAATTTAAGAATTCACTATCGCCAGACGACACTGCATATTCACCATTGGTTTTTTATTTCAATTTTAGCTGTAGCAGGATATTTTTTTTATGAGAATGTGCTTCAATTTGTTTTCGTAAAAGGTGCAACACTTGGAACTATTATTCAGGGTTTGCGATATAAAGATAGATTCAATTTCCGTTATCCTCGGATGTTTAAATAATTACTGCCATGGATAAATCAAAGAGTAATCAACAATCTCGTGAAAACGGAAAGCATATTCCACATCGTCCAACGGCACATGAAAAGATTATTAGAAGACGAAGAACATTTCGATCCTTTATAGCGAAATCATTAGCTAAGAGGAGTTTTACAGAAAAAATAGCTGACGAAATTACAATTGTTTCAGGAAGTTTTCCTTTTCTGGTCGTTCATATTCTTTGGTTTGTTTCGTGGGTAGTTATCAATATGGGAGTCATTCCTGGAGTACAGCCTTTTGATCCATTTCCTTTCGGACTTTTAACAATGGTAGTATCTCTTGAAGCGATTGTTCTGTCAGTTTTTGTATTACTCAGTCAGAACAGATCATATGCAATTGATAGTTTAAGGCAAGAAGTAAACTTGCAAGTAAATCTTATCGCAGAAGAAGAAATCACTAAGGCATTAGAATTACTGAAAGATATTCATGATCATTTACATATTGATAAGAATATGGAAGATCCTGAATTATTAAGAATGTTAAATAGAATTGATACATCTTATATAGAACGAACATTACAGAAACAGGTAGAGGGAGAAACTGTACCTTTAATAAATAGAATTGCAAATGTTTCACATGGAAATGCTAACGGTAATGGGAATAGTAATGGCAATGGAGAAACAAAAATACTTTCTAAAGAATCGAAGACTCCGTTACCTTCATAACTACTTCATAATGATTATTGACAAGCAATTTACACCGTGTTAATATTTAGCAGATTTATGCGACTGCCCTATTTACTACTTCATGAACAAAATTTATTCTTTACCTAACGTAACAGTTTCTGCACTTCGTCAAAGAACGATTGCTTTTTCTCCTTCGGTAAAGAATATCATTCAGTTACTAAAAGAAAAGTTTATTCATTCTTTTTTCGTTAGAGAGGAAAATCAAAACAGTAATGTTCAGGTAAAAACTATGGATTATCTTAATATGAATATGAATAACACAATGTCGGGAAATGCATCGAGTATAGTACAAAGAGGAAAACGAGCATTTAAAAAATCTCCACTTTTTCCCATTATTATCTTAGTAATCTTTGCAATGATTGCTGTCTATCTTATTAGTAATGCTATAAAGTCTACCCCCAGTACAAATGCATTAGGAAGCGGTGATGAAAGGACAGAACTGAAAAAAGCGAAAGATTCTTACACTATTAGTAAACAATTCCTTTTCCCTCTTAAAGATGCATCAGGTAAAGAAGTAAGTAAAATTAAATTTATAGTAGAAAATGCTGAATTACGCGATGAGATAATCGTTAAAGGAAAAAGAGCCGTTGCAATAAAAGGTCGAACATTCTTAATTTTTAATTTAAAAATAACAAATGATTATAGTCAGACCATAACCTTAAATACACGAGACTACTTCCGAGTTATGGTTGAGAAAAGTACAGAAAAGCTTGCTCCGGAAATCCACAACGATCCAGTAGAGATCCAGCCAATTTCTACAAAATACACAAGAATTGGATTGCCTATTAATGACACAGATAAAAATATAACATTACAAGTTGGTGAGATCAGCGGTAAAAAAGAAAATATAAAAATTACCTTTAAATAGTATAAAAATATCGAAGGTACCGAATGTATCGGAGCTTTATAGTAAACATAACAAAAAGTGATAGAGATAACTTTTGTAACTTACGATACTTTTCATACTTTCGATCCTTCGAAATTTACAATGGATTACTCAACCAAAAAAATTAGTAGCGATTTAGTAAAAGAAGTACTTGAAGCCATTCAAAATATTCGCGGTTGGGGTAGTGTAGAGATACAAGTGCAGGATTTTAAAGTCGTACAGATTACAGAAAGAAATATTAAGAAGACAATTCCAATATCGCTGACAACGAAAGAGATCATAAAAAAGAAACCTAGTAGATAATTTTGTCGTTGATTAAAATCACATAGAGTTTGATCTATTTAATGATTAGTTAGATTAGAAAAGTATTATTTTGATACTTGACAAAAAAGTTCAGCTGTTTTATATTCAAGATATTCTTGTAATTTTCGAATAACAGTGCTGACCGCTAACGGAGGCATTCTTATACGAATCAATATACTTATTGATTCGCGTAGGGATGCCTTTTTTTATTGGTCAAAACTTAGTACTAAAAAAAGTTGTAAGAATTTTGTAAGTCTAGTTATTTTTGTAATATTTCTAACACGAAAAGATTAGTAAAAATTTTATAGTGTGTACCGTTAACAAAATGATAAACATGATAATTACACTATTACTTAACAAAACGGAGACTTCTCTTTTTAACGAAAGTTGAAATGAGGAGTTTCCGTTTTATTTTGGCAGGAATACTTCCTACCAAACAGAACGGAATTATGAAGTGCCCCGCCAGCTGGTGGGGACCCTCGTCAAGAAAGGGGGTGACATATATACATGACAAAATTTCAACAAAAATTTGCAACAGCTTTTGCGACCGGAGCAGTCTTACTCAACGCATTAGCACCAATGGCTTCTGCAGCAACAATCACAATTACCGGAAACGGTTCAAATAGTGATAACGATGCAAAAGTCGAAACCTCAAACGATGTTGACGTAGATCAGAGTAATGATGCACATGTTGATAACAACATTAAAGTCTTCTCTGAAACCGGCAATAATAGTGCGAGTGATAATACTGGTGGAGACGTAAAAGTCGACACTGGTGATTCAACAGTCTTAGTAGACGTTGAAAACAAACTCAATTCTAACTGGGCAGACGTCGAGTCTTGTTGTCCAAACGACACCGATGTAAAAATCGAAGGAAATGGAACAGGATCAGACAATAACGCAAAACTCAAATTTGATAATGATGTCGATGTCGATCAAGACAACGATGCACATGTCAAAAACAAAGTTGACGTAGAGTCTGAAACAGGTGACAATTCAGCCGATGATAATACAGGCGGTGACGTCACAGTCAAGACAGGCGACAGCACAGTTAAAACCTATATCACCAACGAAGCTAACTACAATTCTGCAAAGATTGGTAGTAAGAACGGAGATGGTGGTTCAGTCAGCGCATTAATCAAAGGTAATGGTTCTAATTCAGACAACGATGTTGATTTCGATTTCAACAATGATGTCAACTTAGACCAGGACAACGATGCACACTTCGACAATAATGTCGATTTGGAATCTGACACAGACGACAACACTGCAGATGACAACACAGGTGGAGACGTACTCGTCGACACAGGTGATTCTACCTTAACAGTTGTCCTTGACAACATGGCCAACTTCAACTGGGCAGATGTCGAAGCATGTGGTTGCCTCGAAGATTTAGAAGGGAAAATCGCCGGTAATGGTACTGAATCAGACAGCGAAATCACATTCGATACAGATAATGATCTCGATGTCGATCAAGACAACGACTCAAAGTTCAACAATAAAGTTGATGGAGAGCTCGAAACCGGAGATAACTCAGCAGACGACAACACCTCATGGGAAGGCGGAGATCCTACCGTGAAAACAGGTGATGCGAAAGCAGGAGTAAAAGCCTCTAACTCAGGCAATATGAATGTCTACGGCGATTCAGCTGATTTAGGCGATGATCTCGATGTAGATTTGGACTTCACGTTCGATCTCGGAGATCTACTTGATTGGCTTATGGGCCATCAAGGTAACTAATCTTGAACATCGTGGGGAGGTACGAGCACTTCCGTACTCCCCACGATACCAAGATAAAAAATAAAAGATTAAAAATTAAAAATAAAATATAGAAAAGAAAAATGAATAATATTAAAAAAACATTTATAACGTTATTAATAGTTTTACATATTTTTGTCCAATCTCGGGCTTATGTATATGCTGAGGAAGTTGTTTCCCCTACTCCTGAACCGCAGGTTACATCAACGACCACTGAGCAAACGACGAGTTCCCAAGAGACTTCTTCAACAACACAAACAACGCAAACAAATTCTGAAACACAACCTACCCCTACCCCAGTGAATACTGAAGGATATCACCCTGATACACAGGATCAAAATAAAGATTTAGACGGAAATGATGACTATGATTACGATGCAAATGATCCGGATAATGCAGCAAGAAAATATAGAGAAGAACAGAAGAAACTGGCTCAACAACAAGCATTAGCTGCTGCACAAACCACACCAACTCCTACGCCAACAGCAAATCCGACGGCTTCATCAGGAGTCTCTCAAAATGGTCAGAATGGAGATACAACACTTAAAACCGGCGATGCGACAAGTACAGCTATCGTTGGGACACTTGCAAATCAAAATGTATCTGCAACTCCTACAGGATCAGGTCAAGGAGCAAGTATTGTTAATAGTGGTAACGGGACACAATCGAATAATAACGGTTCTGCAACAATTGGAAATACAAACACAAGCAATCAATCTAACACTGCCAATGTTGACACGAAATTAACACAGGGAGCAGTAACTGGATCAAATACTACTTCTGATAACGTAGGAGATTCTTCTATAAGTACAGGAGATGCGAATGTTACTGGAACTGTAATTACATCTGTCAATACGAATGTTGACGGCGTGATGGTAGCTGAATTTAATATTGCAGATGATCATGTGGGAGATATTCTCTTAGATTTCGGTGCAAACTGCATTTCAGGATGCGGAACTGGTAGTGCAAATGTATCAAATACCGGAAATGGAAGCGATTCAACAAATACTGCAAATCTGGATACTACAAATAATGATTCGACATTCCAAACCAATGATGCAACAATAGGTAGTGAATTAACATTGAGTGCAGATTCAGGAAATAATGAGGCAATTAGAAATACAGGCGGAGATTCGAATATCAAAACAGGAGATGCAAATGTTTCTGCAAACGCATTGACATTCGCGAATAATAACATAGCAGGAGATGTAGTCTACGCAGTAGTAAATATCTTCGAAGACTTAGTCGGTGATATTCTTCTCCCGACCGAGATGTTAGAATCATGCTGCAATAATCAAGCAACAGCTTCAAATACTGGGAATGGTTCAGGTTCTACAAATGATGCAAGTGTTTCAACAGATAATACAACCAGTGTCTTCCAAAATAACGATGCTGATTTAACAAATACCCTTGTATTCGATGCGCAAACAGGTAATAACGAAACAAGTAGAAATACAGGTGGAGATTCTTCAGTTAAAACAGGAGATACCTATGTCGATGCTAATGTCTTAAACGTTGTGAATAATAACTTAATAGGAGGAAATATGTGGTTGGTTATCGTAAATGAAGCTGGTAATTGGATTGGTAAAATAATCGGTGCTCCAGAAGATTCTAACTTCGCAGGATCACAAGGAACCGAGTTTACAGTTGATGATAATGGGTATATAACGGCATCAAATAATGGCAATGGTTCGGGCTCGACAAATAATGCCAATGTTGATCAATCTAATGCGAACACAATTTCCCAAACGAATAACGCAAATGTTACTAATACTCTTAACTTAAGTGCGAATACTGGTGGTAATCAAGCAACTGATAATACAGGCGGAAATTCACAGATCAAAACTGGTGATGCAAATATCGTGGCTAACCTTGTAAATTTCGTAAACAATAATATAGTCGGAAACGGAAAACTTTTCGTGACTGTAGTAAATGTCTTTGGCAGCTGGATGGGAGATTTTGTAGCTCCAGGACAGCAGAAACAAACAAAAGAGCACACACAGCAAGCTGTTGGCGGCCCAAATCCATCACAAGAAACAACAAATGCTAATGATTCGACTAGCACTGCACAAAATAAAACGAAAACAGCAAAAGCTCAACCTACTCCGACAGCAGTACAACCAACTCCTACACAGACTGTAGTAGCATATGCTGCTCCGGTAACTACAGCTAATACAGTAAGCTACACGAAAAAACCATTAACTAAAAAGGCTGCAGTTGTTAAAAGCGCAGTTCTCGGCGAAACAGCAGTAAATACAAAAACTAAAGTGAAAGTAAACCTTGCGTGGATGATGCTACTTATTCCAATAATCGGATTCTTTGTAACTAAAAAAGCTATTTTACCAAAGTTCCGCAAATAAAAAAGATAATACAATCCCCTGCCCTGGTGTAAGTAGTCTTACTGAAAAAAGATAGTAAAAAGCATACAGTGTACAGAAATATATGTTTAAGAGATTACCTTCAATAATATATTCAGCGATGATTCTTTTACTCGCAATTACTTCCGGAGCGAGAGTGGTACATGCCGACGATTTAGAGGTAAGTGGAAACGGAAGTGATTCATCGAGTTCTATTACAGCAGACTCTTCAAATACGCAATCCACTTCACAGTCAAATGATCAGAGTACAACCAACACGATAAATATCTCAGGAAATACAGGTGGGAATACAACATCAGATAATACAAATGGCGATACCTCTGTTACCACTGGAAATGTTGATATCACGACAGATGTAACAAATACAGGTAATATAAATGTAGACACAACAGGATGCTGCGAAAGTACAGCGCCGAATACATCTACTATTTCAGGAAATGGTACAGGAGCTGACAATACTATTGGGGTGAATAATACTCAATCGACTGTTAGTACATCAACTAATACACTCTCTATTACGAACACGATTAAAGGAACTGCAAATACAGGAAATAATACAGGTAGTAATAATACAAAAGGAAACATATCTATAACAACCGGAAACGTTAGTGTTATTGACAAAATAACGAATGGACCTGTGAATGTGAACATTTCTCATGGAATAGCTGGAAGTGGAACGAACTATGATTTGAAAATAAAAGGTAATGGATCGAACTCAGACAATACTATTTCTGTTGAAAATAATAACGACACGAAGATTACCTCTAACAATACAGCAGAAATCCTGAATGATATTGTTTGGATATTAAATACTGGAGAGAATGCTGCAGATGACAATACAGATGCTAATGTCAGTATAAAAACGGGCGATATATTTTACTTTGCGAAAATTGTAAATGGTCCTATAAATGTAAATATCGCTAAAGTAACTTGTTGTGAAGAAAAAGAAAAACCAGAGGAGCAAAAACCTAAACCTCCAACCGGCGGAGTGCAGCCAACTACTCCACCAACTTCAACAACTGAATCTAAACCTTCGGAATCAAAATCAAGTAATGGCAAAGGCGGAGAGGTTTTAGGAACAACAATTGGAAAAATTCTACCTGCGACAGGAAATTATGATCTTCTTTTCTTCTTAGTTGGGAATGTCATGTTATTTTTCTTAGGAGTCGTACTAAGACTGCGGTCCGGAAGATCTCCGGCAACAGCATAAACTGTTGTAGCAGAACCCCCCGAAGAAAATCGGGGGGTTTTTTTGTTTTGACTTTAGGACTAGTTCATACTAGAATCAGTTTGATAATTTAGCTACAAAATATTGTTCGAGCATTGCGAGAATTTATTACCTTTACTTCTCAACTTTGCTTCGAAGAATAAAACTATGAAGAGAAAGAACATATTTTACTATACAGGGAATACATTAATAGTAGTATCTATGTTGGGGTTTATGTATACGTTTTATCCTGTCATGCAGATTTACCTTTTTCCTCCAGATTTACCCTGTCATCCTGAACGAAGTGAAGGATCTTTGAAAAATTCAAAAGATTCTTCGCCAGATCCTCAGAATGACAATCCCTGTAAAAAAATATATAAAGATGATTTCGCCATCTCAATTCCAAAAATTCATGCGTACGCACCTATTATTAAAAATGTCGATCCTTTGAATCAAAAGATCTATAATGAGGCATTAAAAAAAGGCGTCGCACATGCGAAGAATACCTCATTTCCTGGAGAAAAAGGTACCATATATCTTTTCGCACATTCTTCTGGAAGCCCATGGGAACTTACCCGATTTAATACCATTTTTTTACGGCTAGGAGAACTCAAAAAAGGAGACGAGGTATTCATTGATTATGAAGGAAAACTATATACCTTTACTATTACAGATAGAAAAGAAATATGGCCAACAGAGACTAAATATCTAGAGAATACCAAAAAGGACCAATTAATAATCCAAACTTGTACTCCAATAGGCACTTCTTTAAAAAGATTATTGGTTTTCGCTAAACAAAAGTGAACCTTTTTTTAGAAATATGTTGCGAGGATAACTAGTGTCGCGACTAAGAACATAAGGATGATAGTGTAACCGAATAATGTTCCAACAGGTTTTTCTAATTGGTCAGCGACTCTATGATGTAATCTGTTCTTACTTGCAGCTTTTTTTGCCACAGGAATTCACCCCCTTACTAGCTACGAATTTATCCGAATATTACAGAAAAGATTTCTTATATCAGAATTTCTACAAATAAATTAATATTTGGATTAATTAGTGCACAATTCGTACTAATTCGTATCTACATATATAGTGGAAAATTCAGGATGAGTTGTCAAGAACCAATAATAGAATTGTAATGTTCA
Organism: Candidatus Levyibacteriota bacterium; assembly: GCA_041906785.1. Lineage (GTDB taxonomy): Bacteria > Patescibacteriota > Microgenomatia > Levybacterales > UBA12049 > CAYMDS01. Next base: position 116,357 of record JAYRIM010000021.1, on the reverse strand, counting down.
GTACTGAAAATAGTATTAATAGAGAGTATCGTATATAACTAGAACTAAGTAGATATAGTTAAAATAGAGTTAATCCTTGACAATATAAGTTAATGTGTGTTATATAGAATACTTCAGATTAACTCTATAGGATTTTCCTATTTATTCGTTTTCCTGCCTGGTAATCATGAATAATTTCGAGAGTGAAATATTATATACAGTGCAGGAAGTCTCCCAGTTGCTTAAACTAAGCGTCCTCACTATATATAAATACATAAAAGAACAAAAAATTGAAGCTATTGAATTCGGCGGGCATTATCGTATCCAAAAAACCTCCCTTGAGAAATTCATAAAAGAGCACAAAGTTAAACCCCAACAAAGGGCGGTATTTAACCAATCATAATATGAAAAAAGGTATACAAAAAATAAGTGTTGTTATTCCTGTATATAACGAGCTCGGTAACATCGAGCCTTTGAATGCTTTGCTTTTAGCTGAATTAAAAACAACGAAACTGCTATTCGAATTGATTTATGTAGACGATTATTCGTCAGACGGAACATATGAATATCTATTAAAACAGTCGAAATCGAAGAATATTACCGTAAAAAGAAAGCAAGGAAAAAGAGGTAAAGCTTACTCTCTTATTGAAGGGTTCCATTATGCGACCGGCGATGTATTGGTGATGATTGATGGTGATTTGCAATATCCCCCTTCGGCCATTCCTGGAATGGTGGATATGCTGAGGCATGGTGATATTATTGTAGCCAATAGAAAGAAATACCATGCGTCTCTTTCCAGACGTATATTAAGCCGCGGATTTAAAAATCTTTTTGGGGCTTTACTTTTCGGGCTTCATTCAGATGTCCAATCAGGTTTAAAAGTCTTTAAAAAAAGAGTTTTTGATTCTTTACAATGTCAGCCTAGCTCCCCATGGACATTTGATTTAGAATTTTTGTATAAAGCAAAAGAGGCAGGATTTACTATCATTAACTATGATATTGCATTTTTTCCTCGTAATAAAGGTGTATCGAAAGTGCAGTTCGTTCATCAAATTTTCGAAATTGGCTTCAATGCCCTATTCGTAAAGTTGAAAAGAATACAGCCACGAGCTATTCCACCAGATGGTAGGAACATGATAGGAGCAGGTATAGGGTATAAAAAACATCAATATATAACGCATACTACTCTATCTTATAAAAAGACTGCTTTACAGACATTTTTAAGATCGCAGATTATATTTTTCTTTTTATGTATATGTAGTTTGTTATTAAGCATGTACCTATTTCCTTTACGAACAGTGCAAGTACTTATAACCTTTATAAGTGTTGTTTATTTTATTGATGTGTTATTTAATTTATACCTTATCATACGTAGCTTACGAAATGATCCAGAAATACAAATCGATGAAAAGGATGCTGATTTAATTCCTGACGAAAATCTTCCGCTCTATTCGATATTATGTCCACTGTATAAAGAGGCTGATATTCTTCCGCAGTTTTTAGATGCTATTAAAAAACTTGAATGGCCTAAGAATAAGCTAGAAGTTCTTTTATTACTTGAAGAAGATGACACCGAAACAATTGATGAAGTACACGGGATGAAATTACCTGCTTTTGTTCGGCCAGTTATTGTACCTCTTTCCCAGCCGAAAACGAAACCAAAGGCTTGTAATTATGGATTAAATATTGCAAAGGGTGAATATATAGTTATTTATGATGCTGAGGATATTCCAGATCCTTTACAATTGAAAAAAGCATACATTGGTTTCCAAAAATTACCTGAAAATATTATTTGTCTGCAAGCGAAACTGAATTATTATAATCCTCATCAAAATTGGTTAACACGGTTTTTCGCTTTAGAGTATTCTTTATGGTTTGACATGATTCTACCTGGTTTACAATCTATTCAGACGAGCATACCACTTGGCGGCACAAGTAATCATTTCAGAGCAAAATATTTAAAGAAACTTCAAGGATGGGATACATTTAATGTAACAGAAGACGCAGATCTTGGCATACGGTTATTTAAAGAAGGCTATAAAACAGCGATTATTGACTCTGTGACTCTAGAAGAAGCTAATAGTAATATTAAAAATTGGATTAGACAGCGTTCTCGATGGATCAAAGGATACCTTCAGTCTTATCTAGTCCATATGAGAGATATTGGCTCTTTTGCTCGAGAAAAGGGTATACACGCATTTCTTTTTCAGTTAACTGTAGGTAGTAAATTGACGTTTATATTTTTAAATCCTGTTCTCTGGTTAGCTACAATTTCTTATTTTAGCTTATATACGATAGTCGGGCCCACTCTTGAGTTGATTTACGTAGCTCCAGCATTTTATTTAGGGGCTATATCGTTGGTTTTTGGTAACTTCCTATTCCTCTATTATTATATGGTTGGAACAGCGAAAAGGAAACAATGGGATCTAATGCTTTCAGCATTGTTTATCCCTATATATTGGGTGATGATCAGTGTAGGAGGTTGGGTGGCGTTGTATCAACTATTATTTAAGCCGCATTACTGGGAAAAAACCATTCATGGACTTCATCTTGCTAAACGAAAGAAAAAAGTGGCAGCGATTCAAATCGAAATAGAGAAACCAAAAGTAAAACCCATAATAAAACCTGTGTCGGTGCGTCCTGCCTTTTTTACTGTAATACGATCACATTTTAAACCATGGAAAGAAGATGTAACACGCAGTGTGTTCTTAGTAGGAGGAGTTTCTTTAGCTCATGTTATAAATCTAATCTACAATATTTTTATTTATCGTATCCCTTCTATTTCCTTAGAGGCTATCAGCCTTATTAGCCTTGTTGGAAGTTTATCATACTTAGCAAGTGTTCCATTCTCTGCCCTACAATCAACTATTAGCCACAAAGTTGGGATAATCGATAGTAAATATAATAAACAGACAGCAGATGCATTCTGGGGATATATGAGAAAACGTTTTGTAAGCATATCGTTCGCTCTTGCGATCGTTTGGTTATTACTGTCCCCTCTTTTCATGTTTTTATTCCATGTTCATTCATTGACTCCTTTTGTTTTACTATCTCTGATATGGTTAGTAGGCTTAAGATTTTCAATAGATAGAGGATATGTCTCGGGGAAATTATTATTTGGATATCTTGCTCTAGTTATCTTTCTAGAACCTGTTTATAAGTTCGCATTAAGTCTTATATTGATTAGTTTCGATCTCATAGAATACATGTACATAGCTATACCATTAGCCTATGTTTTAGCTTTCTTAACAGGATCTGTAATTAATCCTGGCTATTCTAAACAAGTTAAAGAAGATGTTAAAACAGGTGCATTAAAGTTTCCAAGAAAGTTCTTTCTGGCTGCATTTCTCTCAAATATCGCAAATGTAGCCTTTATGAGTATAGATATTCTTCTTGCAAATCATTTTCTTTCTCAAGAAGAAGCTGGAAAATATGCAATTTTATCTCTATCTGGAAAAATGATTTTCTTTTTAGGAAATCTCTCTACTCAATTTGTCATTCCGTTAGTCAGTCGGCTTGAAGGGAAAAAGCAATCAACAGAACGATTGTTATATTTTAGTTTGTTGGGTACAGCGATTTCAGCAGGAATCGGATTTATTACATTTGCCTTTTTTGGAAATATTGTTTTGCCTTTCTTATACGGCGAGAAAGCATCGTACATTACTCCATATATTTTTGCTTTTTCTTTTGGTATATATTGTTTTACAATTTCAAAAACAATTGTTTCGTATTATCTTGCAAAAAATATCTACACCTACCCTGTAACAGTTGTTTTATTAACTGTATTACAGATTATCTTTATCGGATTCAAGCATAGTAACCTCACCGAGTTTGTATATGTTGTTGCGGCGCTTGGGCAATTCCATCTTCTATGCATGCTTTTCTTGCATAGAAATAACAATACGGTTCAAGGTTTAGAAAAATCTCTTGGCAGCTTTATTAAAGGAGAAAAATCTTTAGCTTCTCAAACGGAAAAAACAGGAAAAGAATCTATTGTATTTTTCAATTGGAGAGATACAAAGCACATTTGGGCAGGCGGTGCTGAAGTGTATATCCATGAAATTGCAAAACGTTGGGTAAAACAAGGAAAAAATGTAACTATTTTCTGCGGTAATGACAGGCGTTCGCCTCGAAATGAAATTATTGAAGGAGTAAGAATTATTCGCCGAGGTGGAACGTATACTGTATATCTTTGGGCATTCTTCTATTACGTTTTCATGTTACGAAAAAAGACAAGTGTAGTAATCGATTGCGAAAATGGAATACCTTTTTTCACACCATTATATGTACGAAAGCCAGTTTTCCTATTAATTCATCATGTTCACCAGGAAGTTTTTAGACAATATCTATTTTATCCTATTGCTGTTTTTGTCGCATTTCTTGAGTCGAAAGTAATGCCCCTGGTTTATAAAAATAAACCGGTAATAACAGTTTCGGAATCATCGAAGAAAGCGATAACTGCACTTGGCTTTGCACATCCTGAAAATATAGAAATTGTCTATAACGGTATTGAACCTTCAAGATATAAGCAAACTAAAAAGACTACATATCCTTCCTATATTTATCTTGGAAGATTAAAAGCGCACAAAAATATTGATGTTTGTATTAAAGCATTTGCTCAGATACGTGAGTATCATAAAAATGCGATGTTGCGAATTGTAGGTGAAGGTGAATGCTTACGGTCATTACAGAAACTTGTTATGCAATTACATCTTGAGAAACATGTAGTCTTTTACGGAAAAGTTTCAGAAGAAATGAAAGCTCAATTATTAGCAGAAAGCTGGGTTATGGTTCAACCTTCTCAGATAGAAGGTTGGGGTATTACTGTCATTGAAGCAAATTGTAGTGGAACGCCAGTTATAGCATCTCGTGTAAATGGGTTACGGGATTCTGTAGTACATGGTGAAACAGGATTACTTGTCGAGCCAGGAAATATCACTGCTTTCTATAAAGCAATGAAACTTCTTGTAGAAGACCAAAAGTTTCTAGAAAAGCTTTCTCAGAGAGCTCTTATTTGGGCGAAAAGATTTACTTGGGATAGAAGTGCAAATGTTCTTGATGACATAATCACCGCGAAAATTGAAGCAGATTCTCTTTATTTCCCAAGATATGGAGATATTTTCTTAGCACAAAGGGAGGAAGGTGTTCGAATATGAGTAAATCATTACAAATTGTTTTTCTTGATTTTGATGATATAAAAAATCCATTATTAAATGCAGGGCAAGCACGATCATCATATGAAATTGCGAAAAGATTGGTAAAAAAAGGTCATTCAGTGACTATAATTTCTTCTCGTTTTCCTGGTTCAAAAGATAGAATTGAGGAAGGAATTACCTATAAACATATAGGTTTAGGATCAAATAATATTCGTTTAAATAATCTTTTTTATATACTCACACTGCCATTCAAAATTCGTAATATAGAATCAGATGTTATTATTGAATGTTTTACTGCGCCAATATCGACATTGTGTTCCCCATTATTTACGAAAATTCCGGTAATAGGTAAATCTACTTCTTTCGAAGCTGATAGATTTGCGAAAATGTACCATGTTCCTTTTAATCTAGTAGAAAAGTATGGCTCTAGACTTTATTCGTATTTTATTGCAAGCACAAATTCTTCAGAAAAGAAGATGAGAACTCTTCACCCTTCAACTGTCGTTAAAGTTATACCAGAAGGAGTGGCAGATGATTATTTCTCCATTCAACCAGGAAAAGCAGAATATATTCTCTATCTCGGTAGACTTGACATGAACCAAAAAGGTATAGATCTTCTTTTAGAGGCATATAAGAAAATAAGTAAAAAAACTTCATTACCGCTTGTCATTGCCGGGCATGGACCAGATAGAGATCGCATTATTCAAAAAATAAATGCATCAGGATTAGGAACAAAGGTGAAACTAATTGGTGCAGTATATAGTGATAAAAAAGTTGAGATCTTAAAACATGCTGCGGTAGTTGTATTGCCTTCTCGATATGAAGGATTTTCACTTTTTACATTAGAGGCATTTGCAAGCGGCTTAGATGTTATTATGTTTGATATTCCAGGCTTGGTATGGGTAGACGAAAATCTTGTTAAAAAAGTAAAGCCTTTTAATAATAACGCGTTTGCAGATCATGTATTAACTCGTCTAGAAGATGGTATTAAAAGACGAAATGTCAATAAATATAAAAAGTTTGCAAATAAATACACATGGGATTCAATCTCAGAACAATATGAATCATTCTTACAAGAAGTAGTTGAAAAAGAAAATTCACCTATATCAAATAAAACTTTCTCGTTGTTTCATGCTGTGAAAGCAAAGTTTTTTGCAGAGCAACATTATTCTACTTTTGAGATTCCTGATACATATCAATTGATTAAAAAGTTAAAATCGAAGAAAAACAGTTTTGAGCAATCGCCTGCTCTCTTTCTTGATAAATCCGGAAAAAAAGTTGTTATTCGGCAAATACCGAATGACACTCATACGCTTTCTTTTATGCAAGTTAATAATGAAGCGAACATTTTGAAAATGCTTTCAAAAAATAGCCCATTACATACAAGTGGATATAAAATTTCTTTTCCAAAATTGATCCGATTTGGAAAAGAAAAAGACCGTATATTTCTTATTCGTGAGTATGTAGAAGGTAAGCCAGTAAGAGCTTTATCAACTGAAGAACAAAAGAAAGTTCTCTTATCTGTACTTGATGCTTTTAGGTATATAAATAGTTCGATTTCACAGAGTGATAGGAAACTTTTAGGTATAAGAAAATTCTATACATTTATCTTAACATTTCCAATTTATGTGTTTTTAACAATATTAAAAAATCCTTCTTTAGTTATGATTTCACTAAGACTTACTTTTAAATATATATATATGACATATAGTTCACTTTTCGAGAAAAAAGAATATGTTGTTTCTCACCGTGATTTACATAGTAAAAATATTATCGTTAAAGACAAAACGATTTCTATTATTGATTCAGAAATTATGGTACGTGCAGAACGATTTACGGATTTAGCGTATATATTACGTTTCTGGTTTTCTTTACTAAAGAAAAAAGATCTAGAAGATATTATTTCTTTGCAAGTAAGATCCGATAAAGATAAACAAAATCTTTTACGTTTAGCAATTTTTTATAGTTTCCAATTATTAGCGATGGTTTCATCAAATCATAATGAGTATAGGAAAACCAAAAATTTTTTATATTATTTAGATAACTTAGACATGCGGAGATTGAGTGTAAATAATACAAATAATCAAAGTTCAAAATCTAAATATATTGATAATTATAGGCCGTTAATCTATAATAGAGGAGTTTCAAGATAAACAATTATAAGATATGAAAAAAATATTGCGAATTTTATTTATCTTTACTATTTTTACCATAGCGTTAACTGCTTTAGCCTTATCTATAAAAGGAGATAAAGGTAATCCGATTGCGTACCAGAACGATCATTCTACTGCTGTGGGGGGACCGTATGAAGCCTCAAATAGTACTTCTCGGTATGCTCTCACTCAGGCTATAGTGGAAAACCATGCTTTATCATTTACAAATGATCAGGCAAAATTTGCTTCACCAGATTTAGTGTATTATAAAAAACGTTTTTATTCGATTTTTACTCCTGGAGTGTCGTTTATTGGAGTTCCGTTTTATATTATAGGGAAACTAATTGGCCTTCCACAATTAGTAACCTATCTTTCAGTTAGTGTAACAGCATTAATAAATGTTTTTCTTATAGCCTTACTAGCAAGGAAAATAGGTGTAAATACATTTGCGTCGTACGTAGGTGGTTTTATATTTTTATTTGCGACTGATGCTTTTGTTTACGCCAATACATTTACACAACATCATCTCACTACACTTCTTATGTTACTCGCGATACTTAATGTCTTTGGTGAGCGCACTGTAATAAAAAACATTATATTTGGTTGTATTATTGGAGCAGCGGTTCTTACAGATCTGCCAAATAGTATTTTATTTTTTCCTATTATCTTATATTTTCTTAATAGGCATTTTCTTTTTAAGAAAACTGAGGCTGCTTTTAGCGTTACTTTAAAGACCAGTGTTTTCGCAATCATTATAGGAATACTTCCTTTTATATCGCTATTTGCTTGGTATAACTATAAGACTACAGGATCTTACCTTAAAACTGGGCAAACCATAGGAAGAACTGATTATCAGAAAGTATTTGGTAAAAAACAGATTAATAATACTGTAGCAGTAAAAACAAAAGATAAAGGGAGTTTTTTCCCCTTCCAAACGAGATTGCAGATACAAGGAATGAATATTCTGCTTATCAGTAATGAACGTTCATGGCTTTATTATAGCCCTGTTATTCTTTCTGGCTTTCTGGGATTTATTATTTTATACAAGAAAAAGCTTTATACAGATAAGGTAAATTTGTTAAGTGCAATTGTTGGCACGAATATCCTATTGTATTCAATGTTTGGAGATCCATGGGGAGGATGGGCTTTCGGACCACGATACCTTATTCCAGCAGCTGCAATTTTGGGAAGTATGGTTGGTGTGGCTTTACAGCATTTCTATAAAAATATGATTTTTATTGTATTTTTCTTTATAACGGTAGTATATAGTGTCTTCGTTAGTGCAGTTGGTGTAGTCACTACTGCCGCAATCCCACCGAAGCAGGAGGCAATAAATCTGGTTAAACAAATCCCCTATACGTATAAGTATAATCTTCAGTTTGTAGATAAGAATGACATAAAATCACTTGTTTATAACGTGTTTCTAGAAAATAAAATAACAGGGTATACGTATGTATTTATTCTCTTTGGAATTATCATTTTTGCAATTATTACACTGTATACGTTACATGTGAGCTATGAAAGGAGAAAATCAGCATGAAGAGATTAACAGAAATAACGATTAATATTCCGAAACCAAGAATAAAATATCATCCAAATGGGTCTGAACGGCGTGTTTTATCATTGTTGTTTTTTCTGCTTGCCATTTTTTCTATAGCAGCGTTCATGGTATATTATTTGAATGGTTTTGGATTAGCATATAACGATGCTCGTTCACATTTAAATATCGGTAGAAGAGTTGTTGAAGGTTTAAAACCTGGATTTGCGCAGCTAGGAAGTGTATGGCTACCACTCCCCCATCTTCTCATGGTTCCTACAATATGGAGTAACTTCATGTGGCATTCAGGTTTAAGCGGTGCGATAGTATCAATGACTTCGTACTTAGGAGTAAGCGTTATTATTTTCTTATTTCTTAGAAAAATTGGAGTAGGGTTGATCGGAAGTAGTGTTGGTTTACTCATCTTTGCAACAAATTTAAATGTCCTTTACCTTCAGTCGACAGCAATGACAGAATTGCTTCTTATAGGGACAATGACACTAGGTGTTTACGAACTCTTACAATGGTATAAAAGCGAACGTTTGTTTTCCTTAATACTTGCTTCTTTCTGGATCATGCTCGCAACCCTGGTACGTTATGACGGGTGGTTTTTATTTCTTTTTAGTTTTGCTATGCTTGGACTTTTTACCGCGAGAAAGTACGGCTTTACGACAGCAAAGGGGACAATAATCTTTTTTTGTACCTTGGCAGGATTTGGAATCTTTCTCTGGTTTTTATGGAATTTATTAATTTTTAAAGATCCTTTCTATTTCGCGTTTGGTCCATATTCTGCTCGAGCACAACAACAGCAACTCGAACATGCTGGAGTTCTAGCAACAAAAGGAAATCTCCTATTATCGTTGAAATTCTATAGCTATGCAGTTAGCTATAACTCCGGAACATTTATAGCGTTATTGAGTGTTATAGGAGGTATTTTATTCTGGATGGATAAGCGAATTCCAGGCAGGTTACGCTATGCTTCCTTAGCATTACTATCACCTTTTGTATTTAATGTTCTCGCTCTTTATTTAGGACATTCAGTACTATTTATCCAAGGTTTATCGGGTAATTCTTGGTTTAACATACGCTATGGGGTAATGATGATGCCATCCATAGCTATTATTATCGGGTATTTAGTTCATAGAATCGTGACTTTTAGACCTGTTCTTATAGGGATGCTCATTTTTGTTATTCTGGTATCCCATATAAGTCAAGATGCAGTTACGATAGACGATGCACGTTACGGAGCTTCTGGAAAGAACGTCTTCGAAGTAAGTACTTGGTTACGAGAGAATGCAAATAAAGATGGTTTTGTGTTAGTATCTGCTGCTTCTCATGATGCCATTATCTTCTCATCAGGCTTACCGATGAGTAAGTTTATTCATGAAGGAACTGGGCTGTATTGGGATAAAGCAATTGCACATCCTGAAGCTTGGGCAAGATGGATTGTGATGCGTACAAATGACGTTAATGATATGACATTTAAGCTTGTTAAGCAGTCAGGTCAACTTGATAAATATGAACTAGTAAAGAAATATCCTTTTGCTGATATTTATAAAATAAAAGACGAATATGTGAAAGGGTTAGTTACTAAACCATATTTAGGGAGATTGCGATAACTATGAAACACACACGGATTTTAAAAACTGTATTACTTTTTATAATTCTAAGCTTAGGAATAGTATTCTATGTTCAAGCATATGCACGTATGACAACTCCTGTGCATGTAATTCCTGTGCGTTCTGTTGATACCATGAAATATTCGCGGGATGTTGCCCGAGAAAAAATTGCAGACCCTTTATATGATGATGTAATCGAACGGCAAATTAATCAGATTGCTAGAGTGGGTGCGACACATGTTTCTATTAGTACACCATATGATGAGGAGTTCTTCCCTTTCTTAAAACGTTGGGTGACAGTTGCGCGAAAGCACTCTCTGAAAGTTTGGTTTAGAGGAAATTTATCTGGATGGGAAGGTTGGTTTGGTTATCCGGAAATCTCGCCTGAAGAACATACGAAACAAATAGAAAAGTTTATTATTAATCATGCTGATATTTTTCAAAATGGCGATATTTTTACTTCATGTCCAGAATGTGAAAACGGTGGTCCAGGTGACCCACGGTATGGTGACGTAAAAGATTATAGAAAGTTTCTCATTCATGAGTACCAAGTAACGAAAAGTGCATTTGCTAAACTTGATAAAAACGTTACTACGAATTATTACTCTATGAATGGAGATGTTGCCAAACTTGTGATGGATAAAGCTACTGTAAAAGCGCTTGATGGAGTGATAACAGTAGATCACTATGTAGGTACCCCCGATACTATGATTCAAGACATTCGAGAATATGCAAGAAGGGGTGCAGGTAAAATTGTTTTAGGTGAAACCGGGGCACCAATTCCAGATATCCATGGAGACATGACAGAAGAGGAACAAGCTAAGTGGTTAGCTGAGTTTTTTACGAAGCTCTATAGTACACCTGAAGTGATAGGCATAAATTATTGGGTAAATGAAGGCGGAAGTACTGCATTATGGGATGCTAATGGGACACCGCGAAAAGGAGTTCTGATTTTGAAAAATTTCTATAACAATGAAAAAGTCACAGGTAAGGTGACTAATGATAAAAAAATGCCCTTAGCGAAAGCAGTTATTACAGTAAATAATAAAACAATTCTTCCTTCAAAAAACGGTACATTTACAATACCGTACCTCATGGATTCTCAGGAAATAAAAGTGTCGGCGCCGGGGTATAAAACTACCATAGTTACTATGGATAAAAACAAGAAACTACAAACCATTGTTTTGGCAAAAGAAGGCAATACTGACGCAGATCAAGATACCTCTTGGTTATCTCGATTAATCAACCTTTTTACCTCCCCTTTCAACTTATAATATACCTCTTGCATTTTGTTTAAGAGTGTTGTATAATCCTATAAATAAATTCTATGAGATTAATTTTAAACACTATAGGGATTATCTCTATTGTCCTTAGCGCTTTATTTATAGCTACCGATACAGCCGAGGCTACTAACGTGCCTTCTTTCCCATCATGTGTAAATCCTCAAGGAACAGTAAAGTCTCAATATTCTTCTGGTGTCCATGGTGTACCTGGCCAATATACAGAAAAAAAAGGTAGTGATACAGTGTATCAAATTTCAGGAAATAACCAGCTTGTTCAATGTTTTTGCCCTGATAGTGGAACCGGTGTCCAAACAAACTGGTTAAAAGCTTCTTCTTACTCGGAAGACTATATTAAAGTTTTAAAAAGTGAAGGATGGATTTATATAACTGATGGAAGTGCATGGGGATTAGATGCTGGAGCATATCTTGCAAAAAACAGTGATTATTCATGTAGAACATCTGTTATACCTACTCCTACACAAAGTAATAATAATTCATCTTCAAATGGTGTAGGATCTACAAATCCTCTGCAAACGGTTTTAAGCCTTGCTAATACTGGAGACGTACGATTCTTATACAGCATACTTTTCATTGGGACAGTCTCTTTTATCGCGGGTTTCGTTCTTCGCTGGAAAAGAAATTAAACGCTTCCTATGAAAAAGCTTCTTTCTTCTACTCTCATGCTTTTTGGAATAGCTTGTTATGTATTTGTATCCTATGGTTTTATAGAAAGAACACAACCGAAGCGAGTATCCTTCGCTTATGCTAAAGAAATAATCAATACAAATACTCCTTCTCCGGTTTATACATCACAACCAATTTTAATAAACATTCCATCTCTTGATATCCAATTACCTATTATACCTTCGCAGATAACGAATAACGAATGGCAGGCAACGACTGAAGGAGTATCCTATCTGATCCACTCCCCTATTCCCGGAGAATACGGAAATAGTATCTTATATGGACATAATTGGCCAAATCTTTTAGGAAAATTGCCACAGATAAAGATTGGAGATGAAGTGATTATTACGTATGAAGATCAAAGTACACGCACGTTTGAAATCCATTATACGACCCTTGTCACACCTGACCAAGTTGAAATTTTAGCACCATCTAAAGATAAGCGAATCACTCTTTATACATGTACGGGATTTTTAGATAGCCATCGCTTTGTGGCTGTAGGAATCGTTAAAGAGTAATTACTTTTTTGAGAAGAACGAAGCGATACTTGAGAAAAAGTCTGCAAATTGCTTCTTAACCATGTCTATAAACGATTTTTTTTCTTCCTTTTTTGTATCATTTTTTTCTGTTTTCCTAGATTGTTCTGTTTCTTCCTCTTCTTGTTTAGTCGGTTTCGGAGTAATAGTCCCCGTTGTAGTTTTCGTAGTTACTTTTACGCTCGATGTTCCACTTGATTTAACTTCTGATTTTGATTCGTTTGTATTATTTACATGAATTTCCACTTTTCCGCCGTTTGATTCGTCAACAATATCATACGACCCACCCGAATCATCATTTACATATTCTTTTCCATTAACATTAATTTTCGTTGATGATTTCGTTTCAGTTGTCTGCCCGTTTACTGTGTTATTTCCTGTATTTGTTTTAATGGTAACATTCGTTTCAGAAGATGCTTGGGTTATAGATGTAAATAGTAGCCCAGCAGTTAAAGCAAACACTGAAGATAAAGTTATATGTTTTTTATTCGGCAGCTTTTTCATCATATTATATTACTACACTATGAATATTAAATACTATTAAGATATAGTTAAAGAATTAGTAAGAGCATAGCATACTCTATTTAGAAAAGAAAGCTCAGCATTATGGATGTATAAAAAACCCCGCTATATGAGCAGGGTTTTTATGTTCATAAATCATACTTGTGATTTAATGAAGCCTGGCAGCGTTTACAGATCCCATATTATGGATCATTACGTCTGCATCCACATCCCCAGATTGGAGATCAATATCTCCACCTGTATTATCATCGGCTCGAATAAAACCAGTAAAGCCTCCAAAGAACAGTCTATTTAAGAATTCTGTTCGGTTTCTTTGGTTTACAGTCAGCGATGTGTTATGGGTGATATCGATAGTATTGTCTGATCTACTACCATTATCCTCAATAGTTGCATCAACATCATGATTTTCGCAACCACACTGGGAAAGGTCAGCGAAGTTCGCTCCAGCAGCGTTCATGATATGGACTGTACCATTTACATCGCCACTTTGAACGCGAACATCAGCATTTGTGTTTCCATCTGCTGAAATCCCGCCAGTTGCTCCTACTAAAGCAACATCGTTAACGATGCGCGTGTCATTGCTTTGAGAGAGGCGTGTTGTATTCGTAGAGTCAACAGAAATAGTATTTGTTGACCTGCTACCATTACCACTTATTGTGACATCTGCAAATACAGACGGCACGAATGTTGATAGTGCTATACCTGTAGTTACTATACCAGTCGTAATTTTTTCAACAATTTTTAATTTTTCTTTTCTCATTTTCTTTTCACCTCCTTTCATGGAACCGTCAGTATAGGAGGAAATAGTAAGGTGTATGTAAAAATCATGAAACAAAGGGTTAATAATATTCCATTAAAAAACCCTGCTTCACATGAGTGGGCAGGGTTTTTTATATATACCAGGATCCAATTATGGATTTAAGGTATTTGAACCGCCTGAAACTGTTGTTGTAACAGTTCCTGTTGCGTTTCCTGATGTAACAGTTTTAGAACCACCACCTGTATTATTATTGGCTTTGTTCTTTCCGGTTTTTTGTTTCAAACCGACGACTGTCACGGCATTTGTTTTAGACTTTTGTGTCGTTGTGACAACATTGGAATTTGTCACAGTTGCAGTGTTATCGGATTTAGCACCATTTCTTTTGATAGTAAGGGTGGTATCTCCTGCTACACATCCACAAGCGTCTTGGGTGGCTGTATTATCGCCACCTGTAACTGTTGTCATAACAGTTGCAGTTGCATGTCCAGATGTAACATCGACATCACCTGCGCCTGTATTACCATTTGCAGTGTTTCCGCCTGTATTCTGGTCAATATCAACTACTGTCACAGCATTTGTTTTCGTAGTCTGTGATACAGATGAGACATTTGTATTTGTTACGGTTGCATCATTATCTGACTGCGCACCGTTTCCTTGGATGGTAATGTCAGTATCTGCGAAAACAGCTGGAACGAAAGCTGAAACTGCTAGACTAGCTGTTACTAAACCTGTTGTTATTTTTTTCATTAACATTATTCATTCACCTCCCTCCTTTTCCTACTGTCCTTTAGATGACAATAGTTTAGTAATAAGCACCTGGTATCTAGCGCACTTCATCTATCTACCATGTTCAAACCACTAAACTTCGCATGACGATTCTGCTTCAGCATCACATGTGTCTGTTCCTGCTCCGCCCGTAGCACCATCTGAGCCTTGCTCTCCAATAAGGGTGTCATTTCCGTCATTTCCTGTTAATCCATCACTACCCTCACCACCATATAGCATATCGTTCCCTGCTTCTCCTTTTAACCCATCACTGCCAGCATTTCCGAATAACACGTCATTGCCTGTTCCGCCTATCAGTGAGTCACCATCTTCCTCACCGAGAATCACATCATTACCAGCTCCACCACTTAATGCATCTCCTCCTTTACCCCCCACGATACAGTCATCTCCGCCATTCCCGTCCACTTTATCTCCGCCTTCGAATGCAAATATTAAATCATTACCCGATGTGCCTGTGATAATCTCGCTTTTCGATGTACCGAAGATAGGAGTATTTGAGCTAAAGTTTATTTGCTGACATGCTACAGGTACCGGAATAGCTATACCGATTTGGAGATTAAATGTAGTTGTTTTATTTTGATATTCATTTCCAGCTTGCTCATTAAATGAAACTAAAAATGTATATTGAGTAAGATTTCCAGGTTGCTGTGTAGCAAGCATGACTCCATCCATTCCTGCGCTGTCTGTAAAGAATTGGTTTAACGTTTTTACGCCTGTTCCGCTTCCTTCTCCATAGACAGGTACTCCATCTTTTTTAATTACTATTTCTAGAACTTCATTTATATTTCCTGTCTCATTTGTTTCAATTCCTTTAACACCTACAGGTCGTGCAGAGACAGCGTCGTTTTTCACTTTCACGACTTTAGAAGAGTCATCTCCAGGAGCCATGTTCGCGATAGTAAATATCGCTCCCACGTTCCCGCTGCCTATTCCCCAATCTACAGTTAAATCTCCTACAGCGTATGTCGTTTTAGGAGAGAAAAGATTGATTAGAAAGTTTGATTGTGTAATGAATATTCCAAGTATCGCAATCAATACTAACAATTTTATTGTTTTAAAATATATATTTTTCATACTTACAGACTATTGGTTGTTCTTGGTGTTGCTATCTCACGTGTTCCAGCATCCATATTTGCAGCAGTGGTTGCCGTATGCCAATTTCCTGCTACAGATCCATTCCCTGGTACTGTATTTCTTTCCATAGATTTTTCAACTGTTTGTCCTGATCCATCGGTACCTGCAAACCAACCGGTTGCAGCGTTTACATCATCAATTATGGTACCTCCTGTTGAAATACGTAATGTAAGTCGTTCTCCGGGATTTAATAAACTGACATTAATTACAACATCTGGATCAACATTGTGTTTTCCGGTGGCTTTTGTATCATTCGCAATTAGGAAGAAACCATTTGGATCAATACTTTTTCCTGCAGGAATAACTACATTACTTCCTGCTCCAGAACCAAGGTTATCGATAACCCATCCAGAGAGGTCTATACTGGATCCTGTCATGTTTCGTAATTCAATCCACTCATCAGATGCATTTCCTTGTGTTCCCATCCACATAACTTCATTAATTACGACATCTCCCGGAGAAACTTGCGTTCCAGTAGGCGTAATGGTCACTGAAGGTGTTATAGTGACTGTTGGAGTGAGGCTTGGACCGACGGATGGGGTTATTGATGGGCCAAAGGTTGGAGTGAGAGAAGGGAAAACTGCAGCTGCAGCGAAAGTATTGCTTGTAGAATTCGCAGTATTACTAAATAAAGCAAGAGTTGTGGCATACGAGCCAAAACCGAATAAGACAACTATTGCTAAGATGGTAAGTATTTGCATTCTTTTCATTGAATGGTTTGATTTAATTTGTTTAATAATTTTTTTTCTATTTGTTTTTCTAATTCTTTCTTAATATTCCAAAGTTCTATTACGATTAGTAAAAACGCTGGGAAGATGACAAAACTTATGAACCCTTGAGGTTGATTGAGGAAATGAATTATATTTCCTACATACGGTAATGAGAAAATAACTTTTCCTGTTACTTTATCACTCGGAACTACTGAAGCATCTTCTTTCTGATTCGCGTCTCCTTTCGTACGGTAAACTGTTCCTTTATCTGTGAATGCAATATCTGCAATTCTATGCGTGACATTTTTTCCTTCTGTGTTTTGAAATGTAATAATCGATCCTTTATCATATGCGATCTGTTTCTGGATATAGACGACACTGCCAACGGGAAGCACAGGTTCCATACTACCTGTGAGGACCACCATAGACCTGAATACATTAAAAAGCAGAGTCCGTGAAGATACAAAGGTACATACAGTTAGAAGTAGCAGAACGAATAGTGTCGATTGGAGCGAAACCGACACTATTTTTTTCATTTTTGAATTTAAAATTTTTTGAAATACTATTTTTATTTTATTCATAATTCTTAATATTTTGAATCCTAAATCTTAAATCTGTTTCCGCTTGTAGTGGGGAGTGTGTTGGGCAGTCACTCCCCGACTACTAAGCAAACTCACTTAACGCACTAACTATTGACTGACATCTTGGTTAGCCTGGAAAGTAAATATTGTACTCAAAGCATCACCTTGATAGTCATTATTTGCACTAGAATCAAATGTTGCTGTAAAACAGACATTCTTTGTAGCACCTGCTGCTAAATTCGTGTTTGGCAGTGCATCATAGACATCTGTTCCACCATCATCAAACTCAGATAAGGTTAATGGTGTTGTCCCATTTCCTACGGCTGTGTCGATTGCTGATGTAACATCTGTTCCACCCACACAAGCGGTGTCAGGTGTAGAATCATCAACCATTACCGTAAGATTAACCTTTGTTTTCATATCACTTGCAGGTGCAGGATCTGCATCTTCTGTTGTATCCGCTCCAAACTCTACTTCTGCAAATGGAACATTTCCACCATTATGTAAAGAAATATACCCACTCGTAGAATCGCCAGGTTTAGCATTCGCAAAAGCTAATGATCCACTGACTGCTGGTGTAGGAGTAAGTTGATCTGCATCATCAAGAAGAAGCGTCATTGTACCTGATGAAAAAGTATTTCCTGTGCTCGAAGCCGAGCTACTGAAAAACGCGAAGGTGGCGCCGGTCATGAGAGACAGCGCTGCGAGAATAGACATACTACTAATTGCAATTCTTCTATTTATCATTTTTTCTTATCACCCCCTTTCTTTTTAAAGATACAAGTCAACTCTCTACCCGTTGGACACAGCCAACGGGTTTACAACTAATTGTGAACCACTAAATTGCCACTCGTAACATCGAATGGACCATTAGAAATGCTTGCTTGATTGCATTGTGGATCACTATTTACGAAATCACCTGATACAGTATCGCCTTTCTTTCCTGGCGTACCACCATCGTGAACCTTAGCAACTAACCACAGGTTTATCCAGCCTGGATTACTTGCGTATAACACTTGTCCAGAAAACACTGCATCTGTATCATTTACAAGCGCACAATTCACCTTTACGTAATACCAGTCTCCATTTACATCTGTATAGGTAAGATTTCCTTTTCCTTCGCAACTAACAAATGTTTCAGTGGCAGCTCCACTTGATGTAGACCATGTTCCAGTTCTCGAACCTCCGAAATTATCGTCCCAAGTACCAGACATAGTCCCATTGTTTGCTATCGTTCCTGTCATATGCATTGTTGTTCCTATAGCACCGGAGTTATAAACAACCGTAAGAGTAATTGTATTTCCAGTCACGTTTCCGGCAGTTACATCCCATGCATAGGTGTGTGGACCTCCAGCTGGATATCCTCCTGATCCTGTCAATGATGAACCAGTTTGAGTGAATGTCGCATCATGTGTATATACTGTCGAGTCGTTATCGAGAACGAAACCTATATCATAGTTTCCTGTCACATCCCAGTGTGTTACACAATTGGTTGTTTTTTGATGGGCATCGAATGTTATATATCGTTGTAAGCCTAATGCTGTGTAACCGACACTTCCAGTAGCTTTAGGATTACTGGCTGCAAGTGCAGGAGCAACGAAAGATCCAAACAAAGTTACGAGCATCGCGATAGAAGCACTTATCTTTTTTATAGTCATATATTCACCTCCTTCCTTGGCTACAAATTAATCCGAATACTTTAAAAATATTATTTAATCCAAATTTCTACAAATAATTACCTCTAATTTAGTATTAATCCGGATCAAATTTGCAATAATTCGTATCTACTAAAAAACCTTCCATATCGATTACACGAATATAGAAGGTTTGTGCATGAAAAATAAACACAATGTATGGTTCTCTGGGCAGAAAATCATAATATCTTCCTTTTAAAGTAAACCTACTGTCATGATTACTTCAGAACTGATTTGTTTTCCAAATGCTTTCATAGATAGTGGTGAATTTATTGCCCTTATACATGTTCTGAATATTTTTTTAAGCCACAAAAAGTACATCATAGAAAATATGGAATAATTTTAAATCCCCTTGAAGAAAGGGAAACTGTCTTACTCTGTTATTGGGCAGGTATAACTGAGTAATAGTTTTATCTAACTATATATTGCGAATAGATAACATACTAACTCGTTAATATAGACTCGTCAATATGACTTATGTATGCAAACTATATACTAAACTAGTCAATATTTTTTTCACGATTTTGCTATATTCAGGTATGTATATTATATTGATATATCAATCTAAATTAACCGTTGAGAAGTTTTCACAAACTTAGCGAAGAATAATAAACCAGTAGAAAAAAGCGAGTAAAATTCGGTATATCCCAAAAGAAATAAATGTTTGTTTTTTTATTAACTGCAGAAAAAACTTCACTGTAATTAATGCTGTTATACATGATATGAGAAAACCGAGAATAAGTGTTATATATTGTTCAGTAGTAAATAAAAAAGAACTTTTCATAAGATCATATCCGCTGGCAGCAGCTATTGTAGGAATAGCCAAAAGAAATGAAAACTCAACTGCTGATTGGCGTGATGAGCCAAGTAATTGCGCACATATAATCGATGCTGCAGCACGAGACACTCCCGGAATCATAGACAGAGATTGAAAAATCCCGATTAAAAATGATTGTTTTAAAGAGAGAGCTGTTATGTCTTGCTTATTAAATGTTTTCTTTTTATGGTAAAGCTCAATAAGTATCATAACAATTCCACCTATTCCAAGTGCGAGAATAGTTATTAGTTCATTTCCTATCAAAAATCCTTTTATATACTTGTAAAGAAAAAATCCGAGAAATCCTGTAGGAATAAAGGCTGTGATAATTCGTAACCATATATCTTTTTTTTGCAATAATGTCCGCCAGTATAATAAAACAATTGCAAGTATCGCTCCAAGCTGTATAACAATCTCAAAAGTCTTAACGAATTCGGTTTGCTGAACTCCTATTAAGTGTGAAGTTAACGTTAAATGACCAGTTGAAGAAATTGGTAGAAATTCTGTGATCCCTTCGATAATTCCGAGAATTACTGTGTGTAACAATGTCATAGAGATATTTCAAATTCTGCTAGTAAGCCGAGATGATCAGATAAATAAAACTCTTCGCTTCCCTCTTTCCATTTTTCTCGAAAAATCATAGTGGTTTTTTTAACTCGTATGGCATTATTATGACTGAAAGAAAAAATATAATCTATAATCGGCGGTTGGTTACGATGAAATGCGAATGCAGAGTGCATAGTTGGTATATTTTTTTCTCTAAATGCATCTTCTAACTTAGTATGCTGTATAAATTCTTTATAGATATATGACGGTTTATCAATGTTAAAATCTCCGCAGAGTATAATTGAGTAGTTCTTTTTATACATATCGATCAGTTGAGAGATTTGTTTCAACTGGGATTCGATTACAGGCATGAAACGGTTCGTCTTACTCCAATCCCAGTCAAAATTAGCAGTAGTATGTGTATTTATGAGTACCAGAGGGAACTCGCTACATTCAGCAACGAGTATTCCGTTTTTTAAAAACTTCCAAATAAAAGATTTATTAAAAAAGCTTCCCTTTTTCGAAAACGCAGTATAGGTGTGTTTCTGTATAGGTGTCTTTGAAAAAATCGCCACCCCGCCTTTTGGTCCTACTATGAAAGGTTCATAAACTAAAAATGGATATTTGAAAAGGTGTTTTTTAAAAATTCGAAGCTGCGGTTGAGTAAGAATTTCTTGCAGCATAAGCACATCAGCGTTTGACTCATTCATCTTTTCCGCCAATCGTCGATGTCTAATAACTAGGTTTTTTAAAAGAAGTGTTTTTCCGATATTATCAGCATTAAATGGAATACCCATAATATTGCACGAAAGAATATGTAAAATACGCATATTGTCAGTATACCTGATCGGTTTTATGATTTGGTATTATATAAAAGTATGAAATTTTGGGTTGTTTACTGTGTCACCGTAATTTTATTAGGTTCACTTATCACGCTTATTTCTTATTATTTCTACACAAAAAACTCTTTAGATTCTTCTTTTACATCCCCTGTCCCCGATTTTCTAGAGTTATTGAATAATAAACAGGCTACATTTCTTGATTTTTGGACTCCTATTACAGAATCATTTGCAACCACAAGTAAAGCGCCAGAAATTCAAGCAAAAGCAGCGTTAGTATATGACTTAGCGAATAATAAAGTAATTTTTGAGAAAAACGCTCGAGAGCGAATGCCTATGGCTTCGCTTACTAAAATCATGACCGCCATAATTACGCTAGAAGATGCTGGTATGCCTGAACGTTATACAGTTTATGGTGAAGATCTCGTGGGTGAAGATAGTATGGGTTTAGAACCTGGTGAACTATTAACAAAAGAAGAATTACTCTATGGACTGATGTTGAATTCCGGTAATGATGCTGCTGAAGTTCTGGCACATAATTTTATAAAAGGAAGGTATGAATTTATCGCAGCTATGCATAATAAAGCGAAAGTTTTAGGTCTCCAAGATACGAAATTTTCAAATCCTTCAGGATTACAAGGAGATGGTGAACAGTACACTACTGCATATGATTTACTGGTCATGTCGAAATATGCGCTGGATAATTTTCCACTTTTTCGAGAAGTCGTTTCTACATACGAATATATGATTCCTGGAAACTCGACACATAAAACATACGAGTTAACGAATGAAACTAATTTGATCTCTTCTTATCCTGGGGTAAAAGGAATAAAGACAGGTTATACGCCTGAGGCGGGTATGTGCTTAGTCACATATTATGAAAGAGACGGTATTAAACTTTTAGGAGTTTTATTAAATAGCCCGAATCGTAGAACTGAAATGCGCGAGCTTCTCGATTATTCTTTAAAAAGTTTAGGAAAAGAACCACCTGAAGAAAACTAAATTTCATTAGACCTCATTTTAAGTTTGTTATTAATTTCGTAATGTTTTTTAGCGTGACAGTTTTTACAAAGTACAATGCATTTTTCAATTTCTTTTTTAATTGTTTTTATTGAGTATCCTTCTGTTATCATATTTGCTACAGTTCCATCTTTTTCTTTTGAATTGGAGTGATGGAAATCTAAACAGGCTGGATGTTTTTCGTCACAAATATTACATTTAAGATTTAGTTTATATAAACTTAACCATTCAGCTAATTTCTTTTTTCTTATTCGTTTTAATACAAGTTGATTAACTTTCCTTTTTTGCCATGTTCTTATATGGTATTCGTGGTTATACGCATGTATTTTCTTCTTATCTTTATAAGGCATGAAGATGAAAAAAAGCTTATGTTAATATGTCGGGGTGGCCCGACTCGAACGGGCGACCTCACGGTCCCAAACCGCGCATTCTACCAACTGAACTACACCCCGGAGATTACTTTCTAGATTAAGTACCGCGAGAGAGAGTCGAACTCTCATGTCCTTTACGGACGAGGGCTCTTAAGGCCCTTGTGTCTACCATTCCACCACCGCGGCGAATTATATGTAATTGTACTTGAATTGACTCTTTTATTCAACTTTCAATACTATCCGAATACTGCTTTTATGAATTCCCCGGCGCTGGAAAATGTGAAACTAAATAATTCTAACGCAGGTTTAATAGAAGATATAATTGCCACGATAACATAGCGTGAATAAATATAAAAGTAAATTAATAACTCTGTAGAATACTTAAGAAACGTAGTAAACGCTTTGTTCGTCGGTACATATACTGCATATAATGCCTCTCCAATCTTTTGCATTACTGATGAACCAAACCGTTGTGATGCAGTAAGAAATGTCATAATTGCTTGAAAAAGTAGTATAAGTCCAGCATACATGAGCTTTAGAAGTTCTAAGGTAATGATTGTCAGAAAGTAAAAAGTTGAATATTCAATTTGTAATTCACGAACGAAGCCGGGAAGTGGATCAAGCACGCTCCACAGCCAGAAAATGGATTGTAATAGAAGAGGATAAAAGAACACAGAGTATTGGTATCCTTTCTGTAATAACGGACGAGGGTCAAGGTATTGAATGATATAAATAAACAATTGGTAGAGATACGAAAATAATCGAGCAAGGAGTGTAGTACTCAGTGATAGGCCTTGCGTTATAGTTTGTGCCATATCTCTGAAGAATGGACGAATATCTGGAATTGATGGAAATTCTATCTCTATTTCAGGAAGTCGTATATCTGGTAAAGATATATTCGGTAATCTAAGAGTCGGCATGGAAATCTGAGGAATTTGTACCTGAGGTAAAGCTAATGAGGGAAAACTAACACTGAGATGTAATTGATAGAAAGCATATATCAGTGAAATAGTGGCGAGACTAATAATGAGAAACATGAATAGGGGTAGACTAACCGTTATTCCGTGTTTTTCTGTAGATTGATGTTTTACTTTACGAACAGTTTTTATTTTCTTCGGTTTCGATTTTATCGGGGTACTATAGTATTTTTGACTTGTTCCCCGTCTAAACAGTTTCTTCTTCGGTTTTCTCATGATAGTTCAATCTTAACTAGTTTGTAAGACATTATAGCAAATCAATGCAGATATTGACTTATAGTAGTATAATAGATGAACTGAAATATATCATTTCAGATCAATTTCGATCTTTGACAAATCATGCATGAATTTATAAGAATGCCGGTTAAAACTCGGTAATCTGTTTTCTGTCTTCAGTATTCTGATTTCAGTTTTAGACAGAATACTGAAAACCGATCAACTAATATCTGATAACTGACACCTGAAAACTGACTACTGATTACCGGTTATTATTCGGCATTCTTAACTCACAAAGTAAATCTTAGAAAGGAGGTTCGCCATGAACCTTAATCATGGCAATCCACTACAACGGCGATTCGGCCTCGCGGCCGTTCTAGCCTTCATAATGGCCTTGTCTGTTGTGGCCAGCCGCCCTGCCGCGGCCAGCCCGGAGAACCTTGCTCGTTCATGCCGGTCCGCGTCAACCGGCCAAATGGTTCCCCCAGGTTATACCACAGCTAAGGGGGTCCGTGATGGCACGGTCTGCGATCCCAACGGCAGTGGCGCGTGGGTGCGGGGCACAGGCCCCGTTTACGGCGGCAATGCCGCCCCGGCCGCTCCCGCTCCCAATTACCCTGTGGCTCCTGCTGCGCCGCCGGTTTACTCTTCTCCCCAAGGGTGCTTTGAGGGGGAGAAGCAGCAGGGAGACATCTGCTACAGGCGTGACCCCGCATCTGCCTATGATTGGAAGATGGCTCGCCGCACCAACGGCGAGGTCCTTGACGCAGGAGTCATGGCCAGGGCTCCGCTTCCGGCTCAGATCCCTGCGGGAGGTGATGTCACCTACCCGTGGGCGAATCAGTGTCTTACTGCTCAACTGGCCGACAATTGGGTGAGTGCTGCCTTTGAGGTCGTCGCGACCTCAAACGGTTGGATGTCCTACGCGGGATGTCCTACAGGTGGCAACAGTCTGACCTACCAGCATGGACGACTTCGTTTCCTAAACGCCGCACCGGTGGATCCGGTGTGGTGGTATAACACCTTTGGCGCCCGGGCCTTTCCCGGGATTAACCCTGCCCACGAGCAAATCCAATACGCGAATAGCGTAGAAGATGCGCTCAGGAGCGGGAAAGAAGCGGTGGTGACCGGTGCCACAACGTATGTGGTACTGGTTAAAGGTTCGGAAGCAGTGAAAGAAGCCAAGTGGATTACGAGCCCGAAAGGGCTTAGGTTCTTTGGCATCGCTACTAGGACGCTCACGTACCTTGGAGTGGCATACACGGTGTGGGAGGCGGTCCAGTGGGACCGCCAGAGGAGCAGCTGGATGCCGCGAAATGCGGCTACAGGAGAGATGCCAGGGAACACTGTTAACCCGGCAGATGTTGGCCAACCCAGCCAGATTCCGCCTCCGCCGAAGAGGAGGTGCGACTGGCTTGACAACTTACTCCCCGACTGGCTGAAAGATTGCCAGCCATAGAAAGGAGACAGTTTGAGGTCAGAGATGCACCCTCTCGTTTTCGTGGCGATTGCCGTCGTCGTGGCGGCAATCGTCATCCTGCTAGCGGCGTGGGGAGGCCTACTCCGCTAGTCACAGGTGTGAGCCGGGAGATCGATGCCCGGCTCTCATCCTCCTGTGAGGAATATTCATGCATAGTCCGGCGTTCAATACTGTAAGGACATTTATTAAATGACTTTACAGTAACGCCGGACCCCTTGATTTAATGTCAGGGGGATTTGGCTAAGTAAGAAAAATAAACACCCGCCGTAGAAACAATCGCGTTTCCCAGGCGGGTTTTTTCATGGCCCTTTCCCTCCTCTCCCCATCTTTGGTATAATTTATCAATAAATTGTGTTCACGGTGTAATCAAGATTAAAGTTATAATAGTTGCGCGTTCACGCTGCTCGCGTACAGGCTACCAGCGTCGTGCAACCTTAAGAGAAAGGGAGATAGAGAGAAAACAGGGTTTTCTCTCTAAGCTAAAGCCTGCGGTGGTAGTTCAGGGGTAGAACGTCTCTTTTCCAAAGAGAAGGTCGCCGGTTCAAATCCGGTCCGCCGCTCATAAAAATAATGGAAACAACAGATAACTATAAAAAACATACAGTAAAGAACTCGCTTTGGAAATTTCGTTTTCTTCAACGGTATTTGATGAATCGCTTTTTTAGGAGTCTTCTCCCAGAAGTTAAAAAATTGCATCCAAAAACAATTCTTGATGTGGGTTGCGGTGAAGGGTTCGTCCTTAATTCGCTTCGCAAACATGATATAGGAAAAGATTTAATAGGAATTGATTATTCGAAGACTGCTATCTCCATAGGTAAAAAACTACATCCATCGCTTGATCTTCGTGAGGGTACTATATATAAGCTTCCTTTTAAAGATAACTCATTTGATTTGGTACTTTGTCTAGAAGTTTTAGAACATCTAGATGATCCAAAAGCTGCGTTAAAAGAACTTACACGTGTATCGAAAAAATATACTATTCTTTCTGTACCCAATGAACCATGGTTTATGATAGGCAATTTCTTAAGAGGAAAGAATATGAAACGCTGGGGAAATGATATAGAGCATATTAATCACTGGTCAGCGGGATCATTTAAAAAGTTTGTACAAAAGTATACGAAAATTTATAAAATCAAAAGACCTCTCCCTTGGACACTTATCGTCGGTGTGAAGTAAGAAGTTTCGTATTTTTAATCGAACTGAATAATACCCCTAAGAATGATATAAACGGTATTGATAATAAAGCTCCTATTATACCCATCAAGGTAGCTCCAGTTGATACTGCGATAATGATGACAATAGGGTTTAGTCCAACTGCATGCTCCATCACTTTCGGTACGATCACGTTGTTTTCAAGTAATTGGATTATAGTATACAGTAGAACAATAATAAGAGCCATTGTAGGTGATATTGTTAAAGCGACAATAACTGCAGGAACAGCTGAAAGAATTGGTCCCATCGTAGGAAATGCTTCTAAAATACCAGCTATAAGGGCGAGTGGTAACGCATACGGCATTTGAAGAATAGTTAATCCTAACCAAGTTAAAATACAGATAATATAACAAAGAAATAGTTGTCCCCGAAGCCACGCACCTAATTTTTTATCCACATTTCTTTGAATCATTATTACTGCTTCTCTGTCATTTTCATGGAAAAACCGTGCAATCCATAATTTAAAAGAATCATGATTTAGTAACAGATAAAAGCTAACGATAATTATTGTCAGGAATGAAAAAAGACCACCGAAAACTTGTTTCGTTACTGTAAAGGCATTTGCTCCAATAGTATCGATTTCCTGCGTGAGATATTCCTGTAATTTTGAGGTATCTATAGGTAGCCCTAGTGTTGTGACTGACTTATATACATAGACAGGAAAACCTGTTAGTAATGATTGTACTTGTGATACGAAAAACGGCACTAAAGGAAAAATAATAATAAAAGCGATAATGAGCACAGTTAAATAGGCTATAAGTACAGCAATCAGCTTCGGAAGACCTTTTTTCATAAGATACTCAACCATCGGAAGTAATGCAGCCATAATTATGTACGCGATAAAGATAGATGCGAGTATCGACTGAATCTGCAGCATAAACCAGCCTACAATTACGATGAGTAACGCCAACAGTATTTGGTTTGCTAAGAGATATCGGACAACTTTAACGATCATGGAAGTACCTTCACTATAAAATAACACTTGAGCTTTGTCAACGAGGCAAACAATATCAGAAAAACTACATATTGTATATTAGCGGCTTGCAACAGTGACCGAAGAACTTGCGCTATTTCCTGCGACATCATAAGCGATAGCTTTTATAACATATGATACCTTTGGTTTACTCGGAACGGACCAGTTGTAGCTATATGGTGCAGAATTATTAGTAAATTTATAAACATTATCAATATAAAAATCTACCTTCTGAAGTTCATTCGTATCTGTTTCATCTACTTTTATATTCACTACAGTCCCACGTATTTTCTTATAGAAAAACTCCTTGGCTATCTATAAATAGTTGAGTAGTGTTATAATCGAGCCATTATAAATAACTTTCAAAAATATTTTATGAGAAGAAAAACGTGGGATTTTAGAGAATTATTTATATCTTCATTATCTATCGCAATATCAATTGCATCGCTTATCATTGCATCATTTGCTTTCAGTGATACGCGTAATTTTAATAAACTCCAGATACAGCAAAACAGAACCAGATTCTCATTCGTCGACCTTGATCAAGAAGGAGAAGAGCAATATATATTTACTGTTCTAGATAACAGAACCTCAACATTGTGTGATACATTCTTTTGGGTATTTAAAAATCTAGGTGAACATCCTGCTAAAAATATCAATCTTTCAGTAACATATGTTAAACATCCTTTAGAAAATGTTAATAATATCCAGAAAAATACCGTTGTAGGTCAGAGATATTACATTGATCCTAATATGTATATCGAAAAGGATAAGAATATTTCTGCTGCGTATTATGACTGTTTCATGTTAACAGAAACCCGAAGTGATCCTCAGATTCAACAGGATTATATCTATTGGAAAGGTACTCTTCAATATGAAGATGCAATTACAAATATCAAATATTCACAGACATTATACATGAAAAACTATCTTCGATATAAACCCTCAGAAAATAGTTTACATTTCAAATCTTGGGTACCAACTACAGAAGAAATTAAAAAAGTATTCGGTTCAGCAAACTGAATGTGAAAAAATAATATTAGAAGTTTTTATACTTATCAGTAGCAAGGAGTCGTTCTATTACTTTTCTTATTTCTGCGCTGTCTCTTCTAATGGTTTAAGGTGAAATCGTGTCTCCACAATTGTTATTCTACTAAAACTACATGTCATATTTATTCTCTTACGAACTCCTTAATTATATTTGTAGTACTTATCATAATTTCCTTGTACTGTAGTGATGAGTTATTAAATTGGAAAAGGAGGTGAGATATATGCCAAAAAAAGACAATGGATTGGGTCAAGTTTTCGATGATGCTCTTGAAACGCTCGGAATAGGAGATGATAATTATTCAAAATCCAGAGGACGAAAAGGTGGTAAGAGTAAAGCGAAAAAAACAAAGAAAAGTTCTATAAAATAGGTTAAAATCCTCAACGCAGAAAGGCTGTTTTCCCAGGCAGCCTTTTGCCTCTTTCGTTGCAGTTAAGGGGTTTTATTGCTAAAATAGCCATTAGCTTCTGCTATCCTTGTCTGTTCTGACAACCGATAACGGAAAACTGACCCGCTTCGCCAAAGCTATAGCGAGGCGAGCAACTGAATTAGCGCCCGTAGCTCAACGGATAGAGCAAATGAATTCTAATCATTTGGTTGGGGGTTCGATTCCCTCCGGGCGTACACTTCGGCAAGCCTTCGGCTCGAGCTCAGACCGAGAGCTCAGTGCAAGCATTTAAGAGCAATGTTGTGCTGACTTGCTAAAATATGAAACCCTGGTTTGTATATTTGCTTCTGTGTGATGAAAACTCATTTTATATTGGAATAACAAACGATCTGGTAAATAGGATATTTCAGCATAAAAATAAGCACTCAAAAGCTACTAAAGAGCTTTCATCAATTCGATTAGTTTATTGTGAACGATATGAAACAAAACATAACGCCGCAATTAGTGAAAAGCAACTCAAAGGATGGTCAAGAATAAAGAAGAAAATGCTAATTGATGATGGGAAATTAGGAACTAATGTTTGTACTGAATATGCCGAAATACTTCTGAGGAAGAACCAATAGTGAGCTTGTTGCGAGCGAAGCCGAGCAAATTCCCTCCGGGCGTACTAAGTTAAAATAGTCTAGGAGTTCTAACTAATAATCCTCCAGGAGTACGTAATTTATCCAGATCTGGTAGCACTTTAGTTACAGAAGATGGTGCACGGCACCATACTGCTTTCGCTCCTAAACCTCGAGCTCTATATTGCAATGCGTCTACTGTTTTTACCATTGAATTTGATTTCTTTTTTTTATTTATCCACTCAAGTAATTGTTGTTTATCTGCTGGATTGGATAAATCCCATTCTGTAATTCCAGTCAGGTCATAACTACCTTTGACTTGTACCAACCTCGTTTCATCTTCTCTAGAAACCATTAAATCTTGACCAAGTGCATCAGCTTCAGCATCACCTAGATCAATAGTAAAACCTCTATCCTGATAGTGTAAAGAAACATATAGTTCAGCAAAGACTCCACCTGTAAAGTTTCTTAATGAATCACTTTGAAACTCTCTTAGAAAGTTATCCAGATAACAATCGTTAACCATATAAGAAAAAGTATAGATTACTTCATCAGAAGACAATCCCCTACTTTTTAGATATAAAAAACTTTTCAACATTTGACGACGTGCTGCATCTGATAACTGCATAACGTCAGAATCAGCATCTTTTAATGCAACGTCATGGAGAGGTGCTCTTTCTGCATAAGCTAATACACTTTTGAGTCCTCCAGCTAATTCTCTGGCCATTTCAAAGTCGGAAGTTTGAAGCCGATTTAATGAATCTAATTCATTAGGTCCCATTTGTTGTAACCAAAAAGCTGCTCTCTGTTTTCTAGTAGTAGCTTCTCTATACGCTAAGGGACGAGCAGCATGTTTGTTTTGTGCATTATTACCTGCATTTTCATTTCTTAAAATATCAGCTATAGATGTAAAAGGAGAGAAATAATCAGGAGCAAGCCTAGTGAGGCGTCCAGCTAAACGTTGCATATATTCTCTGTCTGACATCATTCTATTTCTCTCTTTTCCAGGGTAGGACTCAGATTCGAGAAAATGGGCTTTATATGCTAAGGGAATTGCAAAAATATCAAAACGAGGCATTGCATACCCAGGTGGATAATCTATAACAGAAGATGAAGGAGTCTGCATGACCATATCACACATGAGAATTGCACGTTCGAAGGATGAAGCTTCAGCTTGCGGTTCTGTACCATCAATTTGGGGTATAGTTTTGTCTTCAAATTCTTTCATAGATATATTTAATTTGTTTTGTGTCTAACTTTAGTAAAAAGTATATTTACATACCTAGCCATGCACTTTGTAGAATAGTATTGTCTTTTTAAGGCTATATTTGCGGAATTATACAATATTTGATTCAGTTTGTCAAACTATAGGATATATTTTAACATAGAGCCTTCTGTCGGGGTTATTTTTGAAGTGAATCCTCTACTTCTTTTACTTTCACCGCAGTCTTTAGAACAGTATCAGGATTAAGAGAAATTGAGTCGATGCCTTCTCGAACGAGAATTTCTGCTAATTCTGGGAAATCTGAAGGGCCTTGACCACAGATACCTACTTGTAAACCGAGAGCGTGAGCTGTACTAATAAGGTTCTTTATTAACTTTAGGACAGATTTATTTTTCTCATTTCCTATATGAGCCACGAGTTTCGAATCACGGTCTAATCCTAAGGTAAGTTGCGTCAAATCATTTGAACCAATTGAAAATCCATCGAAGATAGCAGCGAAATCTTCAATTTGTAAAATATTTGAGGGTATTTCTGCCATCACCCATACATGCAAGTTCTCATCCAGATCTGTTTTATGTACCATATTTTTCGCTTTATCATGTGTTAAGCCATTTTTCTCCATTTCTTCAAGTACTTTTTGTCCTTCTTCAGGTGTCCGACAGAATGGAATCATGACTTGTAAATTGTACAAACCCATCTCTGTTCTGACTTTTCTGACAGCTTGGCATTCTAAGGCAAAAGCTTTTGAAAATTTAGGGTCAGTATATCTGCTTGCGCCTCGCCATCCTATCATAGGATTTTCTTCATGCGGTTCATATAATTTTCCTCCTATAAGCCCTGCATATTCATTCGATTTAAAATCACTAAATCGTAATAGTACTTCATGAGGATAAAATGCAGAAGCGATAATTGCAATGCCATACGCTAATTTATCGACATAATATGCAACTTTATTTTGATACCCGACTGTCAGATCATTAATCTGTTTTTTTACTTCCTGGTCTTCGAGTTTATCATAATCCAATAATGCATTTGGATGTATTTTAATAAAATTGGAAATAATAAACTCTTCTCGGGCTAATCCAACACCCATATTAGGAATGAATGAATAGTTGAATACGAGTTCGGGATCAGCAACAATCATTTTTATTGCGGTTTTGGGTAGTTGAAAACCTGAAAGATCAGTTTTATTAACTTTAAATTTTAATAAGCCTTCATAAATTTTTCCCAATTCCCCTTCCGCACATGAAACAGTAATATCCTGACCATCAGGTATTACTTTCGTCGCATCCCCGCATCCTACAATTGCGGGAATTCCAAGTTCTCGCGAGACTATAGCTGCGTGGCTAGTTCGTCCTCCTGAGTTTGTTACTATACCACTCGCGATTTTCATTATAGGCTCCCAATCTGGATCAGTTATTTCAGCGAGAAGAACTTCGCCTTTTTTAAACTCGCTTAACTGGCTCGGATCTTTAATAAAATGAGCTTTTCCTTGCCCAACTTTTCTGCCAACTGATGCTCCTTGAGCCAATACTTTCCCTTTTTCTTCAAGTACATATTCTTCTAAAACTGTTGCGTCTTTTCTTGCCTGTACTGTTTCAGGACGTGCCTGTACGATATATAATTCATGTTTTTCCATATCATACGCCCATTCAATATCCATAGGTTTTTTATAATGTTCTTCAATCATCACACCCCATCGGGCTAATCGTAAAACTTGTTCGTCATGAAGCACATATAATTGCCTCTCGTTAGGAGTAACCTGCACTTCCTTTGTCGGATATGTTCCTTCTGTAGCGTATATTAATTTCTTTTCTTTACTGCCTAGCTTTTTATTAATTAATGCACGGAAACCTTTTTTTAAAGCTGGTTTAAAAACCATAAACTCATCTGGTGTAACAATACCTTTCACAATAAATTCTCCAAGTCCCCATGAACCATTTATTAAAACAACTTCTCTAAAACCGCTATCCGTATCAAGTGTGAACATGACTCCACTCGATCCCCTATCAGACCGAGCCATTTTTTGGACAGCGACTGAAAGAGCCACTTTAAAATGGTCAAATTTTTGGTCAACACGATAAGAGATAGCTCTATTAGTAAATAGAGAGGCAAAAGCTTTTTTTATGGCTTCGAGTAATGCATGATCTCCTCTGATATTAAGATATGATTCTTGTTGACCCGCAAACGAAGCATCAGGCAAATCCTCAGCTGTTGCAGATGAACGTACAGCGACATCTACGTCTGGTGTTTCTGGAGAAAGTTTTTTCGACAGATCTTTATACGCGTTTTTGATAGCAGTATCTAATTCATCAGGGAAAGGTGCAGATGTGATCATCTCACGAATAGCATGACCGACTTCTTCCAATTTTTTTATATCTTGTGTATTAAGGCCTTCTAAAACACTACGAATTTTCTTATCTAAATCGTTTTTTTCAACAAAATATCTATATGAGTATGCTGTTACTGCGAAGCCAAACGGAACTTGAATTTTTTCTCCTGGAAATAAATCACTCGAAGTTTGAGTAAGGTTTTGGTACATTTCACCTAAATTTGCATTTTTTCCACCCACTAAAGGAATATCGTCTTTATTTATTTCATCAAACCAAAGTATAAATTTTTTTTGTTTGTCCATATATGTATTCAATCAGATATTTTTTGAAAAAGCTATAACATGTACTTTGAACCTACAGCTTGTGAAATATGTGTGAATCCTTCTCTTTTTAAAAGTTCGACAAGACGGATATTTATGTGAGAAATAAGTTGTGGACCTTCATAAATCATACCTGTAATAAGTTGGACGAGTGAAGCACCGCGTTTTATTTTTTTATACGCATCTTCAGCACTGAATACGCCGCCACATCCTATTGTTATTAAACGTCCACGGAAATGTTTGTATGATAATTCAATAAGTTCATTTGAGCGTTCAAATGTCGGTTTACCGCTGAAATAGCCAGTAGTAAAGTTTCTCACTTCATCTTGATGTAAACTGGGATGATGTCTGTTCTTTTGCAAATTTCCGAAAATAACACCTGCAGGTGAATGATTCGCTATGGTTTCCAATAACATCATAACTTCATCATTTGTTTTCTCTATAGGCATTTTAATAAAAACTGGTCTTTTTAGATGTAATCCATCTACTTCATGTAATAATTCATTAAGCGTTTTTTTAGTATAAAATGTGACATTACCATGAAGATTGGGACAGCTAATGTTTAATTCATAATAAGAATGGTGTATTTTAGAATACTCAAGCGCTATAAAACTTGAAATAATATCTTCAATGCTATCGCGTTGGGTCAATGTCGCTGAGTTTGTTCTTCCTATGCTCATACCTATAGGTATATCAAACTTTTGTTCATTTAACTTTTTAATAAATCTAAAAACCCCGGGATTTTTAAAGCCTTTGTTTACCATTAACGAGCGTGATTTAGGCAATCTACCTAAACGAGGTTTTTTATTCCCTTCATATTGTTGATAGGTGACTGTGCCGATAGTTTGAAAACCAAAACCTATCGCGGGAGTGATTTGTGTTAATTTACCTTCATAATCAAAACCAGCAGCCAGTCCTACCGGATTAGGAAACGTAACTGAAGCTATATTTTGGGTAAGTGCTTTATTTTCATACTGATATGTATAACTGATAGCAGATTTATACAAGGGATTTCTAGCTAATCTTTCGCCAAATCGTGTCATATGGTTATGCACGAGTTCAGGATCAATGTGGAACAAGATGGGTTTTATGATAATTTTATATGATACCGCGAATAGAAAAATGAATGTCTTTCTTAGAATAACTGGAGGTTTCATATGTTAAATTCTTTCATACTCGGAGGAAAAGTTTTTAACTCAGAAATTCTTCCTTTTGTAAGTTTTACCATTATAAATATTGTTTTCTCATTTTTATATTTTGCTGCATATGGATTCACATTATAGAAGACGTTTTCGCATTCTCGATAAGGATCCCCCTGTTCTATAATTGTTGCAGTTCCCTCACATTGGATATTAGTTTCATTCATATCAAAACCAAACACAAGCGCTACTTTCGAATTCTCAGTAATATTTTTCCATTTTCTACTTTCTTTTTTTGTACAAATAATAACTTTTTCATTATCTTCAATAGCGTACGCCACGACTGCGCACCATGGTTGTCCAGAAGAAGACGCCGTGCCTAGAACACATAGTTTAATAGGTTTATTTCGCAATATTTCGATTACTGAATCAGTCATACTCCTCGTAGATTATAAGGATATATGAAGATCTGCAGTGATTCTTATCAAAAAAAATATGTGATTCAGGTCAATGCTATATCTTTAGTAAGTGGCGAAGCGTTGCGATAAGCCACAAGACTATTAGATTTACAGCAAGCAATACGAATGCTATTTTTGTACCTGTAATTAGTCCATAAATGATAAGTACCAGCGCGACAACGCCTAAAAAGCTCGCTGCTATAAAAAAGACACCCGTGTTTGTATTCGTTCCGCCTGACAATGAACACATCGCTATTCCTAAAAGAGCTAAAACGAGAATAGCACCTCTATACCCGGTGATAAGAGGAAGAGAGACTCCTTTAGACATTGCATAATATATGCCAAAAACGCAAAGTGCTAAGATTGTTGTAGCGATATCTTTCCATGTAAGACCCATATACATCACCCCCTTTCCGTATTATTCATAACAAACTTATTCAG
This sequence comes from Candidatus Levyibacteriota bacterium, assembly GCA_041906785.1. Taxonomy (GTDB): domain Bacteria; phylum Patescibacteriota; class Microgenomatia; order Levybacterales; family UBA12049; genus CAYMDS01. The sequence goes on along the minus strand of JAYRIM010000021.1, from coordinate 80,800 downwards.
ACTGATCATTGATATTAATCAATATAGAGAAGTGAGGAATGTCATAGTGGAAAATTAGAAAATGATGTACATCATATGTATGATTAAAGTTTCTACTGAAGGAGTATATAAATTAATAGAAACCAAGGGACAAACAAAAGTTCTGCAATTAGATGGAAGAAAGAAATTCGCCTGGATCCATAGTAATAATATCGGTGAAATACTCGTAGCTTCCCAAAAAGAACATAAAACCGATCATATTCTCGCAATTGGTAAATATAGAATATATGACGTCAAGGACGAAGCTGATTTTACAGATCTTATTCACTTAGAATTATTTGTTGGGGGTGGTAAATGGCAAGGATATTTATTACCGACAGGTTTACCAAAAGGTGAGGATATTCGAAATAGAATCATTCCTACAGATGAAATAATTACGAGGTCGACTACTTAATAGTCTCCAGAAAGTTCTTCTTCAAGATTGGAAATACTGTGAATTATAATAGCGTTATTTTCGAGTGAGACAAGGTTTTTTGATTTCAGCACCTTCATTTCCCTACTGACAGTTTCACGGGTCATACCTGCTGAAGTTGCTAAGTCGCTCTCTGTCATTTCTAGTGTAATTGAGCCTTGCGTTGAGTTTTTTTTTCCAAATCGTTTTGCATGAATTAATAATTCAGTTATTAGACGTGAGTTCGCATTTCCAGACATAAGATATGTCATTCGCATAAAAAGTCCGTCTGTTCCTCTATAAACCCTTTTTAGTAGATCATAGAGAACGTCTGAATTCATTCGAAGAAATTCGAGAACTTTTTCAACAGGAGCTTTCCATACTTCTGCTTCTGTAATAGTTTCGAAATAATAATGATTAGGCGTATCATTCATCGCCCATGACATAGGGAAAAAAGAAATTGGTTTAAACATGTTAACGACCAGTTCGTCACCCTTTTTCGAAATAGCATATTGCTTTACACTCCCTTTCGTTAAATAGAATATCCCAGAAGGGTTATCATCAGCCCTAACTAACATTTCCCCTTTTTTATACGTTTGTTTTTTAAATTGTGTAAAAAACTCGTCTAATTTTGTTGCGATTTCAGACTCCATACATCATATTATACATCAGGTTAGAAAAAATGCGGTAATCAGGAGATTTCGACAGGTCTATCGACTACTATTATATTCGTTTTTTGTTCAACATCCATTTGGCGTTTTTGGATAAGAATTCGAGACCAAAGGTAAATTAATGTAAGAATAAAGAGATACGTAGCTGTATAGCTAAAAAGCGCAATAAGGCTTACATTATCAAACAATGCATCTCCAGAGAGCTTTACTCCGGGAATAATGCTATAAAAAGGAATCTTCCAGAATTCTGATCCTGCGTAAATGAAAGCGACAAAGAACCCAGTAGGGTCAGCACCGAATATCCGAAAAATAAAGCCTAAAATGAGGAAGAATAAAATGATAACGTATACGACTGTGAGTATTTGAAATAAAATAAGACGAGTCCTTCTAATTTTACTAATCCGTTTGGCCTCATTCAAAAGACGTTGATCCATAAGATATTTATATATTACTGATGTGAAGGTGTAATAAAGGGATAATATGAAACATGTAAGACTTGAGAAGTGTATGTTACATTTTCTGTAATTCCAAATTAGTATATTTTAAACATAATACCTTCATATGGCCGGAGAGTGAAACTTGTCAGTGTAGTAATAACACCCTTATCTTTATCAAGATATGTTGAAAGCAATAATTCACATTTCTGCACTGGAAGTGATATAGATACTATATCGCCAGAAAAGTTTAAAAGTACGAGTATTTTTTCATTTTCTGTTTCTCTCATGTATGCTAAAACGTTATCGTTACTTTCAGGTAGTGAATAATATGTCCCTTTTGTTAATGGAAGATGTGTTTTGCGAAGTTGCAATATGGCTTTATATAACGATAACATTGACGTTGGATCTGAACTCTCAGTTAGAACATTAATAATGTTTACATTTTTCTGTAATGGTAACCATGGCTTTGTTTCAGAAAATCCAGCAAAAGTTTCACTATTCCATTGCATGGGAGTCCGTTCTGGATCCCTGCTTACAAGCTTTCCATCTACAACTGTTCTATGAGGATCTTTAGCATCTTCTGCGCGGATATCTCCATCTTCCATACCTATTTCTTCACCGTAATAAATTGTTGGAATACCACGAAGCGTAAGTAATAACATTGCAGCAGTCCTTGCAGCTTCTTTCCCAATTCTGCTTGTCACTCGCGGTTTATCATGGTTTCCAAGTACAAACGTTGGAATAGATGTATTACCTACTCGTGCATCATATTCATCAATAAATGTTTTATAAACATTGGCGTCCCAAGGTAAATTAATAAAATAAAAATTAAAAGGAGCATGAACATGCTCCCTGCGTGATCTATACAGCTGAATCAGTTGTTCCATAGTGAGTAGTCTTCCGGATGTCTCTGTAATCATGAATTTCCCTCCAAATTCGTCGAGTACATCACAAAATGTATCAAGAAGTGTCAGCAGCTCAGGCTGATTTACTGTATATATATGGTTTAGGTTATAAAATATGCGTTGTCTATCCCATTCGGATTCTGGTTTAATCGGTTCATCTAAAAATTTTTGATCTTTATACACGAATATAAACGCATCAACACGGAGCCCATCAATACCCCGCTTTAACCAAAAACGGATTACCTCCAGCATTGCTTGAACGACTTCGGGATTACGCCAATTCAGATCAGGTTGTTCTTTTAAAAATGTGTGTAAATAGTATTGTTTTGTCTGATCGTGCCATTCCCAAACTGACCCTCCAAAAATACTTAACCAGTTATTAGGAGGAGTTGGTTTATTTGTTTCATTATCGATTGATTTTGGATCTTTCCAAATATACCAATCTCTTTTTGGATTGTCTTTTGACGAGGCAGATTCAAGAAACCATGGATGTTGATTTGATGTATGGTTTGGGACAAAATCCATCATTACTTTAAGATTGCGTGTGTGTGCTTCTTTTATGAGAAGGTCAATATCGTCTAACGTTCCGAAAATTGGGTCAACAGAATAATAATCGGAAATATCATAGCCAAAATCTTTCATAGGAGACGTAAAAAAAGGTGATATCCATAGTGCGTCTACTCCTAACTCTGCTAAATACGGTAATTTTTCTATAATACCTTTTAGATCTCCAATACCGTCAGCATTAGAATCTTTAAAACTCCGGGGGTAAATTTGATATATAACGCTATGAGGCCAAGAAGTAAACATGTTCTAACACTACTGTAGCATTTTTTGCTTTAAAAATATAGAATGTTAGTTTTATACGAGTGCAAAAGAAATTGTTCTGCTACAATATTCTTACGTTCTTAAATCGTGAATCTTAAATCTTGAATCTAGATTTACTTTTATGTTTCCAATTAGTGATTCTACACCGTCAAAAAAATTTCCTTTTATTAATTTTTCGATTATTGCATTAACATGTTATGTTTTCTATTTACAATTAATACATCTTGATGCGTTTACATTACGTTATACACTCATTCCTGCAAATATCGATTTTTCGAATGTATATTCTCTTTACCCTTTTATAACTTCAATTTTTCTTCATGGAGGCTGGTTGCATATCATATCGAACATGTGGTTTTTATGGGTTTTCGGAGATAATGTAGAAGGCGAAATAGGTCATTTTTCGTATGCATTTCTTTATCTTTTTTCAGGTATTATTGGAAGTTTAGCGCAATACCTGATTATGCCTTCCTCAACAATACCAATGCTTGGTGCGTCAGGTGCTGTGGCTGGTGCATTAGGATCATATTTTCTCTTTTTCCCTGGGCATAAAATAAAAACTATCATACCCATTTTCGGGTTCTTAACAATCACAAACATCAGCGCATCGTTTATGCTGGGTTATTGGTTTGTATTACAGTTATTGTCTGGTGCTGTTTCTTTACCATTTTCAGGAGAAGATGGAGGGGTAGCATTTTGGGCACATATAGGAGGTTTTCTGACAGGTTTAATTATAGGAAGATTATTTGCTAAAACAGAAAAGGAGGTAATTGAGGGAGAAATTTTAGAAAATATCTAATTATAAATTTCTAATATCTAATTTGAATAACAAACTATGAATGAATTAGCACGGTTACTTATTATTTCAGGAGTCTTTTTAGTTATTGCAGGCGTAGTTGCGTTATTGTTTTCTCAAGTAACTGGTTTACCAAAAATGCCAGGTGACATATTTATAAAAAAAGGTAATTTTACATTCTACTTTCCTTGGGTTACCTCAATAATCATCAGTATTATTCTCACAATAATCATTAATTTCTTCTTACGAAAATAGTTAACTTTTAATTTAGTAAAAACATCGAGGATGCTTATTTTGGGTCAAGAAGTACCCAATTATGAGAAACATATGGTTCACTGCAGAGGTTTCGGTTGAAACAGCAAGGTCTCCTCATGCCTTTATTAAGTTTGTCGATTGCAACTTCTATATGTTTTAGACGAGTTTCAGGGGTTTTCACTGCTCGTATCCAGCGAATCCAATCCCAACGGGCAAGCGGAGTAATATCATTCCATAAAGCCTCAGCTTTAGGAGAAGTTGCTAATGCTTCTTTTAGATCTTCAGGGACTTCAGGTTCTATCCATTCTTTCGTCGGTTCAAGTGAAACATGTACTGTATCGCCTGGCTTGGCTTTAATGTCCAGAAGCAACTTTTTACCTGGTCTAAACCAATGGCTCGGTTTTAACCCTGGTCCATACCTTCCATCTGGTTCGAGTAAGGTTTTGAATGGAACCTTATTGATAGTCCCTTTTACCATTGTCATGCCTCTTGATGGAAGTTTTGCCGAGGCGTCTTCTGGTAGTCTAAGTATAATCCAATTATGGATTTTAGAAAGTTTAGCTTCAAAGCGTATTAATGACATATATTTCGAGGAGAAAAGGTGGGTGGTGTACCGGATTTGAACCGGCGACCTCCAGGTCCACAACCTAGCGCTCTAACCAACTGAGCTAACACCACCATATAGTTCTATAATTTCCTTTGCCCATTTTACTACATCCTCTACCCGAGCGCCAGTAGGTTGGATTCTTATCCACAATTCTAGATTTTCAATTCTATTGTCATCTTTTCTACCATTTTTATGGTGAACATTTTCATGTGGTAGAAGATACCTTCCTAATTTTTTTTCCATTACTAACCTATGCTCGTAAACTCGACCAGATTTATCTGCAAACGGATGAGCTCGATAGTATACATAATAATATCCATCTTTACTTAAATGTTTTTTATTTGAATAGGGATATTGTTTGCTTTGAATATAACAATTTTTACAATTTTTAGATTTTCTTTGTTTTAAGTTTCCACAATTATCACATGGTGTTTTATCTAATTGCTTCCGACATTTAGGGCAAACTTTATGCCTACTTGATGCTTTATATATCTTGTTACATTTCAGGCAGACGTTCATGGTGTCAAATTACCATTTGTGGATCTATATGTCAAGTAAATCGAATATTTTTATAAGGCAATAAGCTCCACTGTAGGTTTACTTTATAAATTAAAAAGTAAATAAGATTATAGTAAGTAGTTCTACTAACTTTATACAATTGGATGGTTATATTTCTTTGATAATTCTCTTAAGTCAGGAATACCAAATTCTTCAGCTAATTCTCTAAACTTTATTACGAGGTTATCGCCAAAGCGTCTAATATTTTCCTGGTATTTTTCATAGGAGTTAAAGCGTGGAGTTTTTGAGTGAAATTTGTCAGCGTACATGACTAATCTTTCTTCTCTTGTTCTGGCGAAATAATCCATGGGTGGAAGGGGTAAACTTCGCTCGATAATTTGCTTTTCAGAAATACCCACACCTGTGTGTCTTCTCGCAATTTCACAAAGTCTTTCATCAATTCCTTCGTCCATAAGTAATTGATAGCCAATAATTCCATGTTTAATATAGTTCTTTTCATCAAACTCTTTATTTAGATCTATCAATGTATATCCTCCGATATCATGAAGTAGTGCTCCTGCTTGAACAAGTGTTCTATCAACGCTTAGATTTTTATTATCTATTATTTGTTCTGCAATTTCAGATACTATTTGACAATGAATAAATACCAAATCAAATACTGTATCATTCGGCGCATATTTACGATGAAGAGATGTTATTTGTTCAATCGTTGGAATCATTAATAAGGTTGAGGTTTATTTGAATTTGATTATAGCACAGGATATGGCAGTAAAGAATTTCAATTTTGTAAAACTAATTTCCACGTATTGAAAAAAATACTATATATACAAACACTGAAAAATAGAAATAATAGAAAAAATCCAAGCTGAAAACTTCTTCTCTCGCTCGGCTTTAAGATCAGAAATAGTCCAGCCATAGTTCCTGATAGGCAAAACAATCTAAATTCAAATGGAAATTGAAATATAGCTCCATAGGCTACGAAAAAAAATACGGATGCAAAAAAAGCACTCATTTTCTGACCAAAGAATACTGCAGAGGTTTTAACTTTACTTTTTTTATCTGGTGTATAATCTCGGAGAGCTCCGAAAATATGCATGGCTGAAACTCCTAGAAAAATCGCGATGCAGGCCTGAATAAATATATTCTCAAATATATTCTCGCCATTAAAAACATATCCTGCTATAAAAACTGAAACCACAAATGCACCATTACTCAGACTATCAAACGGTGGCTTTTCTTTCAGTCTTATCGGATATGATGAATAGGTATAAGGAATAATAAGTGCTGCTAAACTTGCAAATAAAAATAGGTAATTCCAGCCATAGGCTGGTCCGCCGCCGGCAGAAAATGTAAAGAGAATTGGTACTATAATTGTCAAGAAACTGACGCATTGTAAACGTTTTAAAAAGATAATTTCACTATCTTTAACTTTTACTCCAGATATTCCACCTTTAAAGGTATTGATGTTATCTGTTTTCATATCAGCTAAATCATTTACTGTAGAAAGCCAAAGTGAATATGGAAATGACCATAAAAACGCATAAAATATTCCTATGGAAGTTATCTCATGTCTGGAAAATATAATTCCTAATAAGAAAATGAAAAAAGTCGAAGGCCAGAAGACAGGACGGGAGATCTCTATAATTCGCAGGACAGTTTTTAGACTCATATATCATTGTTTCGAAAATTCAAATGGTTTTTCAAAAACGAGTATTTCTGAGAAATTTTTCTGGTGAATTACATCAACTTTAACTGTTTGATACTTCTTTTTTATGGCGTATTGATATTGACTCGGTGTCAATATAATAGGCAGAAAAGAATCTTGTTTCTTTTGCAGAACACCAAATCCTACCCAATATTTAGCTATTGAAGCTTTCGTGCTGCCTATACCTATAAACGCAGATGAACCTTTCGTAAACACTAGGATATTCTCTGATGATTTTACCATGTCTACTACTTTATCTAACTGTGTTGTCGCAGCAGATTCGTACAATGCAGCAAAATATATTTTTTTATTTTTTTCTTCTTCTGATAACTCCGTCCAGTCTTCTTTTCCGTTCCATTTAATATTCAAAAGAGCCATTCTCTTAAAATCATCTTTTCTTTTTTGGTCCCATTTCAGATATTCATCTTCTGCTAAAATCTTCCCTTTTTCAAGAGCTGCAAAATATTCATTCCGTGAATAGAGATCAGCATCTCTTAAAATGTTTATTTGAATATTAGGAGGTAAATATTTACGGAACTCTCCTAAAAGTTTCTCAAATGAACCTACGTACGCTTGGATTTCTTCTGTAGTCAAATTATCATGTAACTCCATAAGTAAGGTATGCATATAATAGGTAATTTCTACTCCCGGTTTATACACCGCAGCTATTGGGCCAACGTATTCAAGTAGATATGAAATATTGAAAAACTCAGCCCAATCTGCATTTGGCGAACTTGGAAAACGCCAAAGCTTATACCCTCCTTGTGGATAAATTATATGTATCGGTTTGTTTTCTCTAACTCTAAAATTGATAGCCTGTTTTGTTCGCTCTATACAAGCAGGATCCATTTTAAATTTACGAAATTTTTTACTTGTCAATTTCGTATAAATATACTTCTCAACTCCTTCTTTTTTACTAAATTTCAAATCAGGACTCGTTAATTGATAACGTGAATTTTTTGATAAAAGGTGTAATAGATATTGCTGTACATTCATAGTATGAGATGCGGGAAGGAATCGAACCTTCGTATTCTTGCTTGCGGCAAGATACCTAACCACTTGGCTACCGCATCGAAAAAGTTAATACGCTATAATACTGTTTTATATTATACTTTAATACAAGAGTAAAGTATCTTTATATGGAAGGTGGAGAAATAGGATATACCCCGGAAGAGGAAAAACGTGAACCAAATAAACAAGCACTTCTTACCATAGTTGCTCCTTCCCCTATCCGCTTATTAGTTTTCGCGGATCAGAAGGACCATCCAGAAACTCGTGGATATTCCCAGATATATCGAGATATCGCAGACAGGGCTGGCATAGATCCAGAAGATTTTCCCTATTCAGTTCAAGACTTTTCAGAAAAAGTAAAAACGTTGGCTGATCATGGATTGATACATGTTTCAAAAAATGTTCTAAATCCTAGAAGAAATGAAAGAGTGTTAAAAGCAAAAGAAAAAGTAATTCTACCTGTAGGTGTTGATTTTCCTCCACAGTATCGGCAGATATATGCAGGGTATGCAGGACATGTCCTTGAGTGGGCTGACCGACATGGTGCGTCACAATTGCAAATTATGCTTGGTTCTTCAAATACCAGTGGAGGCTATGAAAATAGTGCACCATCCAGAAGAAGAGCAATTTATACTCATTTGCTTCAAAAGGAAGATGAAAGTGTAATGGGATTAACAGTAGCAACAGGAACAAACAAATTGCGAATAGGATCTCATGTTAATATGCTTAGTGAACAAGGAATATTGGCTGCAGATGATACTTCTTCAGAGCATTTTTATGATTTATCAGCATCGATACATCCTAACATGAACCTTTTTGTTGAAACAGTTCCAACGAAAGCAGGTTTAAGAACGCTTTATCAAGATATTGCATTATTAACCGAACAGTTAAGAGGTACTCCTCTTAGTGCTTCTAGTGTAAGACGTTTACTAACAGAACAGAATCAGTTATATGCTCAGCAAAATCAACAATCTCTCAACAATAGGATAAGTATGGTTCTTCGATGGATGGGAAAATACCAGGGAGATAGTTTAATCCCTAGATCCCCTGCTCCAACCAGTGTTCACACTAACGTTTCAATAAATCCAGATATAAAGTCTTCTGTTACTGAACTTATATCTGCTCTAAATAATGCTGAAGATTCAAGTAAAATTTCTGAAGGGATGGAGAAAGCGAAAGAGCTTCTCTCACATCCAGAAAGAGTTAAAGCTATCATTACTGATCTAGTTGATCATTCTGTAAGGATGAGTAAAGAACCAGAAGACAATGGGAATTAATTTTTTGACCATCTACCGAAAATGCCTGTCGAGAGTAAACGATCTGTAGCTTTTTCTTGTAAAGCTAACTCTCCAACTTCTATTTCCCCACTCATGTTTTTAGCGACATCTTTTAATATGTTTTCTAGCATTAAGGCTGATGATGAAATGGCATATGCATTTACGAGAATAAAAAGAGGATCTTCTGATAAGACCTGTTTGCAAACATCTAAAAGGAGAGGAAATGATTCTTTAAAATCCCAAGTTTCACCATTTGGACCGTGCCCATATACTGGCGGGTCCATTATAATGCCATCGTACCGTACTCCTCGACGGATTTCTCTTTGGGTAAATTTAATAGCATCATCGAGAATCCAGCGAATTGGTTTATCATTTAAATGTGATACTGCTTGATTTTCTCTTGCCCAGCCTATTGTCGGTCGCGATGCATCGATGTGTGTAACCTTCGCACCAGCCTTTGCAGCAACCAAACTAGCGATTCCTGTATATGCAAACAAATTCAAAATATTGATTTCTTCATTTTTTTTGACTTTTAATTTTTGACTTTTAATTTTTTGTTCCAACCATTCCCATTGAAGTGTTTGCTCAGGAAAAACGCCAGTATGTTTAAATGGAGATAATTCTGCCCAAAAAGATATATCCTTATAATGCATAATCCAACGTTTAGGAATAGCTGTGTGCAGCACCCATTCTTCCTTATTCCTTTCAGTTCTTATAAAAGAAGCATCAACACGCGACCATTCATGAGGTAAATATTTTTTCCACAATGCTTCAGGATCAGGCCGTATTAATCTATATTTTCCAAACCGTTCTAATCTATATCCTTCTCCGGAATCAAGTAGTTCATACTCTTCCCATCCTTTTGTCGATAGTATAATCATCAGCTTATTATACCAATTTTCTATAAAGTCATCCTGGAGCGAAGCGATAGGATGAATAGGTAAAGTCGGAGATTCTATTAAACCTTCAAGCTTCCAGAATGACAAAAAACAAAAAATTGTTTGAAAATGGTACAATGCAGTCATGCTGATAGATAACGTTGTTATAACAGTTAAAGCTGGCAATGGTGGTGATGGAGTCGTCACTTTCTTAAGTAATCCTCACCAAACGAAAGGTGGACCTGATGGTGGAAATGGTGGAAATGGAGGAAGTGTTTTTTTTCAGGGATCACATAATCTTAATGATCTGCGTGATTTCCAATTTAAAAAAAATATCTCTGCAGAGAGTGGTGTTCATGGAAAGCGACAAAATAAATTCGGTCGGAATGGTGAAGACATAACTGTATCTGTACCAATCGGTACTATTATTACTGATACCACTTCAGGAAAAATACATGAGATTACTGATACAACCTCACGAATACTGATTGCAAAAGGAGGATTGGGAGGAAGAGGTAATAATGAATTTAAATCAGCGACAAACCAAACCCCCTATTATGCTGAAAAAGGCATACCAGGAGAGGAGAAAGAATTACGTTTAGAGTTAAAATTAATTGCAGATATAGGGCTTGTAGGTCAGCCAAACGCAGGAAAAAGTAGTTTACTGTCAGTACTCACAAACGCTGATCCGAAAATAGGAAATTATCCGTTTACTACCTTAGAGCCGAATATAGGAATGTTAGGAAAGTATGCTATTGCTGATATTCCAGGATTAATAGAGGGTGCTTCAAAAGGAAAAGGATTGGGTATCACATTTCTTAAGCATATCGAAAAAACGAAAATGCTTATACACTGTATAGATAGCACAACAGAAAATATAGAATCTACGTATCAGACGATTCGAGATGAATTTGGTTCATATAATACGATGCTTCTTGAGAAACCTGAAATTATCTTATTAACGAAAACTGATTTAATTGATGATAAAAAACGTAAAGAGATTACTAATATTTTTGCAAAAAAAAGCAAGCATGTGCTTTCTTATTCTATCTATAATCCTGAATCAATTCAAAAATTGAAACAGACAGTATTTAAAGTATTAGAAAAATAAAAAACCTTATAATCTTATAATATTGTTATTGAATCAGCAAGAATCACTGGCTGTCCATTCCATCCGTCATATGTAGTGGGTAATAACTCTATTTGCCATACTCTTTCTAATGTAGGTCTATCGAAAATCTTTACTTTACCTTTTACTTCAACCTGTCTCGTTTCTCCTAATGATAATTCAGTACCGGGAGTCTTCTGAGGTGGAGAAAATGCTTTCTTTCTCATAACAAGTAACGTTCTTCTATTTAATAAACCCTGGTGCTCTTCAAAGATAAAACCGTTCTTTGCAACCCAGCTATTAACTTCATCACGGACTATGACATCGACATCGATATATACTCCGGGATTATTAATGATATCTAATACAGCTGTTATTTGATGGTTTGATACTCCAGCTACAGCAGTTGTACCTGCTGTTACATTTGGTGATCTTAATTGAAAAAGCTGTTTCCCAAGCTGATATAATCCTATGATAATAATCACTATCACGAGAAAACCAATAATACCTATTGCTACTGATCGTAATGATTCTGGTCTCATAATATCCTATAATTTTAATATAAATTGATCTTTAATATATAAGAAGAATGTAAGAATAAAGAAAGAGGACTTTAAGAAATTACCAATCTTGAAGTTCATATGCTCCTTCTGGTGGTTCGTTAAACTCAGGCATTTTTTTTCGAATTTCTTCAGAATCTATTTCTGGACTATCATCCATTTCATATTCTTTATGATCTTCTTGGTATTCTATCAAGTGCGCTTTAATTCCTTTATATAGAATCATTGCTGCTTGATAAGAATCTGAATGATACGTGTAGAATACTCTCTCGCAATATGTACAGTTATAGGTATAGTACATAATTTGAATAAAGTATATACCCAATTATTAAATTGTCAAGAGAAATATTGGTATTCTTAAAGAAGCTAGAGTATAATCTGAATATACTAGGGATTAATGAAAAAAAGCTACCTTGGTTTCCTCTCACTACTGAGTACTTCTTTTATCTATGGAGTATTTGGAATATTTGTTCGTTATTTAAATTACTACGCTACAGGTAGTCAACTCACTCTCTTACGGTCCTTTATCGTGGCACTCGTTGTGCTTTTAATACTTTTTTATAGAAAACTTTCACCATTAAACGTGCCTAGAAAATTTTTGCTGCATATCTTTTTTTTATCTTTTACTTTCGGTGCTACTATCTTTCTTTTTACCTATGCCGTATTAACAACGACTTTAGCTAAAGCTACGTTTAGTTTTTATAGTACTACTCTTATAACATCTTTAATTGCAAGTATTTTCATATTTAAAGAAGGGTTTAGCATAAAAAAGAGATTAAGTTTTATTCTTGCTATGTTTGGAGTTATTTTATTCGTATATCCATCAGGCATACAAGCGATAGATATAGGGATGAGTTTTACTGCAATTGCAGGTATATCAGATGTTATTACAAATAGCATGAAAAAAACTCTTAGTGGTAAAGTAGACCGGTTTATACTGGTTTTCTATCAAATGTTAGCAGGAATAGTTGTCGGTATCACCCTCCTTATAGGTTACCGTGAATATACACTTCTTCATTCATTCACACCTGAGGCTGTAGGCATGTTACTCTTTTTTTCTCTTAATTTCTTTCTCTTATCATATCTTACTATTTACGGATTTCAGCATTTTGATTTAAATCTCGGAACTATAGTATTATCGCTTGAATTTGTTTTCGCTTCTCTAGCTGGCTATTTTTTATACCATGAGCAACTTAGTTTTTACCAAATAATAGCTAGTATTTCTCTCATTGTTTCCATCATTATGATTAATTTTCCAGCAAAAAAGTCTTCTCCTCAAACTTCATCGAAGATAAAATCTAAATTATAAGATTTTTAGATTAATATAAAGAAGGTATAAGAACATGTTGCAACCATGAGAAAAAATATCAGAATTATAGGAAAACAGCCTCCTAATAACTGATCTTCAACTTGTTTTTCTGTAGTATTAGGTACGTTTGTTCCCATCACACCAAATAATATATGCCGATCTGTTATTATATGTGCCATTCTCTTCCTTATATAGTTTGGTTGTTAAAAACGAATAATAGTCCTGTAAGAATTTTGTTATAGAAGGATAGTATTTGTCATATTGATGTTCGTATAAATTTCTAGTAAAGTAATCTCATTATGATACTAACTTTTCTACTTTTAACTATTAAAAAACTGCACACCCTTACGAAGAAAATGGCAAAAATGTATATGTATTGGTTCCTAGCATAAGGAGCCAAAAGAGACCTAAGAGACAAAGGTACCAAAGGAAAATACATTTGTCCCCTATGGCTCATTTGTCTCATATGGCCCTTCATGAATAAGATAATTTTACATATTGATTTTGACTCATTTTTTGCGAGCGTAGAACAGCAGTATCGCCCAGAGATGCAGGGTAAACCTCTTGGTGTTACTGCTCAAAACGGCAGGAATGCGGTTATCGCAGCATCAAAAGAGGCGAAGAAATTGGGTGTCACAGGAGGGATGAGCCGCTTCGATGCGCTTAAGTTATGTCCTACAATGCAGTTCGTCTCTGCAGATTTTCCAAAATATTGGGAAATTAGTAAAAAGTTTATAGCAATATGTAAAGATTACTCACCTTTTATCGAAGTATTCTCTATCGATGAACTTTTTCTTGATGTTACAATGACTGCTCATTTATTTGGTGGTGTTTTTCCCCTCGTTAAGCATTTAAAAGATCGCATTCGGAAAGAAATTGGTGAACATATTACTGTTTCAGTGGGTATTTCCTATAATAAATTGTTAGCTAAACTTGGTTCTGGCTTAAAAAAACCTGATGGTGTTGTATCTATAAAACCTTCACAAGTTCCATATATCTACAGTATGGCTAAACTCCAAGATATATGCGGTATCGGTCCGCGTATAGAAAAGCGCCTTAACCAAATGGGGATTTATACACTGACGCAGCTTTCTCAAACACCACTTACTTCATTATTGGCAGAGTTTGGTCAGGTAGAAGGAACATTTCTTTTTCATGTAGGAAAAGGGATAGATATGCGTGATGTTATCTCCTTTACGATTACCCAGGAAGCCAAATCTATAAGTAGAAATTATTGTTTACCAAAAAATGAATATAATTCACGAATTGTTTTACAAAACGTCTATGAACTTTGTGAAGAACTCGGAATTAAATTGCGGCGGCTGGGAAAGCGAGCGCGCCATGTAGGCTTCGCACTTCGTGGTCGAAACAGTATTGCAAGACAACGAACATTCTCTCATTATATGGATAACGGAAAAGATTTATTTACTATGTTATTGTTTTTAGTCCAACAAACGACTTATGTCTCTCTTACTATGGCAAATCAAGATGGGTGGCCTTATGGAAAGGAAGATACAGCATCTGTGGAATTTGTTTGGCAACATTTTTTTTCAGATTTAGGATATGTCAGGCAAATTAGTGTCTGGGTGAGCTATCTAGCTAATAAAGAACAAACGAGCCAACACATGTTTTACGACAATATGAAATATGAGAATGTCGTACGCGTTATAGATGTTTTAAATGAAAAATACGGGGATCATACGATACGAAATGGATTTTTAATGTATGCAGATAAATTAACAACTGTTCCGAATGGATTTATGGCTGATAGATACGAACGAGTGAAGCTAGCACAAGAGGGATAAAAGTTTTCAAATTGTCAGGTTTGTACCAGCTAGACACATAAGATTAAATAGTTTTTAACCAAATATGTGTAATATATAGAGAAGCAATAATTGTAATAACTGTCATGAGTTGCCAGTAAATTTGGTTCATAAACCACACAGAATCATTTTTAACGACTTTATGTATCCAGAATTTTTCCGGAGGATTGCCTCCTCTGGGGTGAAATTGCTGTAAAAACCAATATAACGTCTCCCCTACACTGCGTACCAGCCAGAAATAAGAAAGGATAAGCAGGAATAGTAGCCAATCATTAAGAACAAGTGTTACGAGCGAAACACATACCCAAAAGAAACCAATATATACATTATCAGCTTGGACAAATCCTGTAAAAAGTAAACCCCAGAGAGGTGTATCTTGATACGCTTTCTTTTTAAAAGCACAGGCGTATATGCTTGTTATAAAAGCTATAAATGCTAATGATCCATAAATGATTATGATAAGTTGCTGCCAGAACTCCATATTGAAAGGTTTCAAAAGGGACCAAAGAGCCAGAAGAGACAAAAGTTGTTTTTTTTTGGTACCTATGGCTCTTCTGTCCCATTAACCCCTTCTAATTTTGGTGTTCTCCTTTACAAACAAAATCGATCTCGCTCATGACTTGTAACTTCTGAGCGTCAGAAAGTGGTAGTGCATCTAACAATGCAGGATTTTCATGGATTGTTTTACATCGGACGACATGATTTTGAAGTAATTGTACTTTATCGTTATTTGATAATGTTGTAAGAAGTGTAATCGGATGTAAGCCGGCAGATTCTATAAGTTCACGGAGACTTTTACCAGTAGGATAGCTCCAGCTTACTATCTTCATCCCTACACATTCCGCATAAGCTATTGCTTCTGAAGTAGTTTTTGTATTTGTTATGACCCATGCTTCTGTTAATCTATATTGTTCTTTCACATCATCAAAGCGTGCTTTTGTGTACATTGGCACATGAACATCGGACCTTGTGCCTAGTGCATTATGGAATTTCGCTTCGATCATAGCTACAGCATTTTCTTTTTTCGCAATAACATCTATTTCATGCTGAATACATTTTCCACGTAATATCTGTCTAACTTCAGTTGTATATCCGAGTGTTATAAGAATTTGAGAAACGAAATCTTCAAAAGGATATCCCGTCGGCCCTAAATCCATAATAGCCTGTTTTAATCCATAAAGTGATTTCGTATAAGGATATGCAGATTTTCCTAAATAGTCACGAACCTCATTATAAATATGTTGCGTTGGTATATCTTCATACACTCTTTTATTAATATGAGAAACGACTTCTGACTGCAGATCTGAAGGTACACCTGCTCGGCTTAGTGAGGTACGGATTTTTTCTTCATTATATGGTTCTTTTTGGTTTACAGCTTTTAAAACTGAAATCATATGATTATGATAGCAAAAAAGTTATTTTCTTTGAAAAGCGACAATATGATCTTTCTCAAAAAGTATCTCATAATCATCGCTACTTCGTAATTCTCGCACTTTTTCCTCATGCCATAATTTTGAAGGTTGATTTTGATTATCTGTTAACTGAAAAATAAGGACATCAGCTTCGTTAATACCTTTCGGCAGTGTATACAAATGTTCGCGATGTGCGAGGTGAGATCCTAATGAATTAGTCGCTGCAACTTTCAAAGCTGGATGAATCTGTAATAGATTTTCTGAAATATATTCCCTGTCTTCTAAAGGCTGAGTTATCATTGCAAGATTTGGAGATTTCGCGCTTGGTAAAGGACCATAGAGAAACGCTCCGTAGAGTGAAAAAATTGCAACGTAAAGAGTAAACACGCGTAAAGTGATTTTAGAAACATATTTATTGATGAAATGAATAGCAAATATAGATGAAATAAATAAAAAAGGTGTAATAGCAGCTGTATATTGATAATAAATCTGATGTAATTCAGGTTTATCGCTTAATACATTTAATATTAAATCGGCGATAGGAAATAATACATATATAGGCGCTGCAATAGGTAGAAAACCTACAGGAAGTAGAAGCTGTTTAATATAATCTTGCCTATCATGATCACTAAGTTTCTTAAATAAATTATTTGGCGATAGAATAGTGTTTACTACTAAATCACTCATATTGTTATTATCTTCTTTAAAATACGATAAAGCGAAGTGTTTGGAATTTGACGCTGCAGGAATCGCATACCAGAAGAGAATGTAAAACGCGAGAAATGATAGAAATGCGACAAACAAACCAAGCAACGCGCTTTTATTTCTTAACATATTCGTAATAGGTTTCTGTTTTAAAAATTCTATGTTAAAAAGATAGAAACCGAGGAAACCGACTATTATCCAAATTTGTTCTTTCGTTATAGCAGCAAGAAGTGAAAAAATAATAAACCAAATAAGTCGTCTCTTATATAAAAAATAAAAACTGCCTAAAAGAAATGTTGTAGCTAGTGTAACAGCATGGAAATCGTAAAGAACTGTTCTTTGGACACTCGGGTTGAGCAGGTAGGAAAAAGCGAACACTAAGCTCAATAATTTATTTTTTAAAACAGTATTCGCTAAGAGAAACACGAAGATTGCACCACTACCGACTATTATTGCCTGGGAAAAAAGAAGTATTCTAGGATCTTCCCAAATAAAATACAGAGGAGCGAAAAGAATTAAGATGAAATCCGCATGGAATGCTAAACGGGAAACGATCTCAATACCATCAGGATTTGTGAGTTGAAAAATTCTTCCATGACGTGTGTTCCAAACAGTCTGATCCATATTACCTAAATCAAAGCGTCCAGTATTAAAATTTTCGTATCGGAGAAAACTAATAATTGTGAAATATATCGTAAAAAGCAGAACACCAATCATTAATAGTATTTGATATATATGGTGTTTTATAAATTGTTCATACACAACAGCCGTTTTTTCTGGAATTTTATGAATCGCATAGCTGAATAAGAGAAAAACAACTTCAGAAGAAACGAGAACAATTCTTCCAGCTACTGAAGCAAACCCAGCTTTAGCTATAGGGATAACTTTTGATAATCCAACGGTCATTACTCCTTCTCGAACACCAAGACCTGTTGGAGTTAAAAAAGATAATAATCCAACGAGTAAAGAAAATATAAAAAAACCTGCTAAAACGAACACAAGCTGAGGGTTTAATGGAAAAATTGCTGTTATCGAAAAGTAATATCCTAAGCCAAAAAAGAGGAAAGCAAGACTGCTGAGAGATAACATGATAAACGTTTCTATGGGAACAAATTTTGGCAGAATGTGATGGATGATCTGTTGAATTTTAGTCGGAAGATTCTGAGTAAAAAAAGGCATATAGATATATGCAGCTGCTCCTAAAATGATGATCAGAAAAGGTAATACATTAATAAAAGGAATCTGCTTAAGATACGGAAACATCTCGTTAATTATAAAAGGAAAACTTATCACTGAAGCGAAGATACACCCTAAAAGGACAATTTCCTGTTCGAAAACAAGTGCTTTTCCTATATCTTTTTTCGTCATCCCCTTCTCTGTAAATAAGACTGTTCTACCTACGAATGACCATATATTTCCTGGAATATATCGTTTAAATTCGGAAGAAGCCCATAAAAAAACAATTTTATGGTAGGGGAATTCATATCCCATATTTTTTAATAGCCTCAACCAAACGACACTTCTCACCAAGTAATACATGAAAAAACATACTATACCTATACCTAGCAAGAAATAATTTGTATTTTGTAATGAATGCTCTATTTGGTCGTACTTAGGTAAAAAGGTTTTCAGGATAAAGTAAAGCGCAATAATCGAGAGAGGCCAGCCAATGAAGAATGTTAGAAGCTGTTTTAATCTAGATTTCACAATTGTATTGTACTGTATTCGCTGAAGAATATACAATCAACCTTGTTTATCTCGCAGATGTCGAGCTGGTTTTATCTTCATTCACATTTGCTGCCGGTGCATAGTTAAAATTTCTTTCTAATAGCTTTTCATCGCCTGTCACAATACTTTTTACCTTGACTGCTATATGAATTATGCCTTCAGGAAGATCATATAATGCTATTGATTTATCATCATATTCAGACCATTTACCGTTATTAATCCTGTATGACCATACTACAGCACAATAATCACCTGCTTCATAGCGAATAATTAAATTTACAGGATTTTCAGAAATTTTTTCGTTTTCCTGTGGCGCTTGGATCGATACAGGACCCACTTCTTTTTTACACGCTGCTATTGTTGGAGTGGGCTGAGTATTGTCTGCATCATCGAGTGAAGTATTTGAGCTTTGTACTATTTTTTTAGAATCATTAGGAGACACATAAATAATTTCTTTAATAGGTGTAGGGTTAGCCTTTTGTTCAGCAGATGTAACACGTTTAACTGCTTGAAGGTTATTAATATTTAATAAAATTACTGTTAATAGCACTGGTACTGAAAGAACTGCTGTAAAGAATTCAACATATTGTTTCTTCTCAGGAAGTGTTTTATAAGAACTTTTCGTTTTTGAAAAAAGATTTTGGATTTTTGCTTTCATACGATAAAAAAAGACCATTTCGGTCTTTAAATTATTGTATATCACATCACGATTTGATGCAAATGATTACTGCTTCTTTCCAATAACGAAAATATTGCCTCCTTTATCATCTGAAACATATAAATAACCATTTTTATCAAACTCCAAATCAACCGGTCTTGCAAAAGCTGTGCCGCCATCTATAAAACCAGTCAGAAAATCTTCTTCACTTTTCACTGAATTTCCATCTACATCTAATCTGACAATTTTATACCCTACTGGAGAGGAACGGTTCCACGAACCGTGATATGCTACGAGAAGATCACCTTGCCAATCTTTTGGAAACTGGTCAGAATCAATGAATGTTAAACCAAGCGGTGCTGAATGGGCTGAAATTTCATATACAGGTGCAATTGTATTAATACAAGGATCTTGTTTATAAACATTCTTATCGAAATTAGTGTCATGTATTTTATTTCCATAACAGAAAGGCCAACCATAGTCTTTTCCTTCCTGAATAATATTAATTTCATCAGGTGGTAAATTATCTCCGAGAAAATCCCGTCCCATTTCTGTCCCCCAAAGTTCCTCTGTATCAGGATTCATTGTTAGAAAAACAGCATTTCGTAAGCCTGTGGCATATAGTTTTGGTGTCTTTCCTTCATTATCAGAAACAATAACAGCGGCTATAAAATCATTTTGCTCCTTACAAACATCACATGTTGAACCTAAAGAAACATACATTGTTCCTTTATTATCGAAAACAATGCTTCGCGTAAAATGTCTTCCTCCTTTAGGCAAGTCAAAAAGTTTTTTATCAAGCCGTGCTACTCCACCGACTAGCTTCTGTTCACTCCAGATATATCGAGAAACTTTCGTTTCTTCTGCAACGTATAAATAATTATTATAAAATGCGATACCATGCGGTCTATCTAAACCACCAAGTATAGGTGTTATTTCATCAGCAATACCATCATGTGTTCTGTCTGGCAACATAACAACTTTTCCCTCGCTTGGGATAATTGCAAGTAATACTCCTCCAGGAGAAAATACAAGATCTCTGACAGGGCCGATGTTCTCTGCAAAGTAGCCTATCTGAAATCCTTCTGGTACTTTCATCTCTACATCTAAAGGTTTACCAAATTTCACTGGTAAAGGAGAAATTTTTTTTGTCTTAATCGAGGGTATGAAGGAAGGTCTTAAATCACCAACATTATTTCTAACAAGTACTAATCCACTAAATAATAGCGCAATAACTATTAAAACAATTACTATTTTCATGAAGTTAAGAAACTAATAAAAATACGTAATTTTGACATTTGAGTTTAGAATTTCTTTTATTCATATCTTAACGCTTCAATTGGAGAAAGTCTAGAAGCTCGTATTGCAGGCGCTATACCAAAAATAATTCCGACTCCTACTGAGAAAACAAAAGCGAGAATGACAGACCAAGGAGTTACTTCAGATACAAAAAAGCGCGCAAGCAAAGCTGAGAAACCGAGCCCTAACAGTATACCCACCACTCCACCGAGAAGTGAAAGCATGACAGCCTCCAACAAAAATTGTAATAAGATATCTTTTCTTCTAGCTCCTAAAGCTTTTCGTAAACCTATTTCTTTCGTACGTTCTGTAACAGAAACCAGCATGATATTCATCACTCCTATACCACCGACGAGAAGCGAGATAGCTGCTATTCCGCCAAGAGCAGCGGTGAGTACACCAGTAATACTGTTAATAGTTGAAAGGGTTTGCTCCTGAGTCTGTAAAGTAAAATCATCTTCTGTAAGACGCTTTAACAGCACAGATGTTGCTTGATCTTTCACGAGAGTAACATATTCTGGTTTTTTCGCTGATAAATAAATTGTATTAAGATTATTTACTCCAAACTGTCTTTGCGCTGTGGTAATAGGCACAATAACAATATTATCCTGATCAATACCAAACACAGATCCCCGTTCTTTCGTAATTCCGATAACAGTATACTTATTACCTGAAACTGAAATTTTTTTACCGATTGGATCAGCATTCGAAAAAAGATTTTTCTTCACCGTCTGGCCAATTAATCCTACTCGAGCGCCAGATCGTTCCTGTCCTGGAGTAAAAAATCTTCCTTCTGCTAATTCAGTCTTTACGATTTCCGGATAGTTTGCGGAAGTACCGAGTATGCTTGTGTTTTTATTCGTTTTATTAATGTATTTTACAGAAGTAGATTTTTGGATAACGGGACCAACTTCTGCTATAGCCCGAAGTTTATTTGACAGATTTTTCGCGTCTGAAAAAACTAGCTTATTCGTTTGCTGTCCTCCAGGAGTACGCGCACCCCCAATTCGTCCAGGTATCACGAAAATAAGATTCGAACCGAGACCTGAAATTTGGTTTGTTATATATGATTGTAATCCTGTGCCTAATGAGACAAGCAGGATCACAGAGAAAACACCGATAATAATCCCAAGCGTGGTTAACGCACTTCGTAATTTATTTGCTTTTAAGGAAGCAATAGAAAGTTTAAATAATTCCCGAATATCCATAATGTTTAAAGAGACAGAAGAGCCAGACGAGACAAAGGTACCAAATGTAAAAACACATTTGTCTCTTTTGGTTCATTGGTCTCCTCTGGAACCTTTATAAAACTCTTCCATCTTTTATTTGTATTATCTTCTTTGCCTGTTCTGCTATATCTCGTTCATGAGTGATCATAATAATCGTGTTACCTTGTTTATTTAAGTCTTTTAGAATTCCCATTATCTCTTCTCCTGAGCGAGTATCAAGATTTCCCGTAGGTTCGTCAGCTAAAATAATTGATGGTTTATTCATTAAGGCTCTTGCTATAGCTACTCGCTGCTGTTGGCCTCCTGAAAGCTGGTTTGGCTTTTTATACATATGCTCCCCAAGCCCTACTTTCTCTAACAATTCTTCAGCTCGCTGCTCCCGCTCATTTTTCTTCATTCCGCTGTAAATTGAAGGAAGTATCACATTTTCTAATACTGAGATACGTTTTAGTAAATTAAAAGCTTGAAAGACGAAACCGATTTCTCTATTTCTTACGTATGACTGTTCATCTTCAGTTAATTGTGTTACATCATTATTATTTAAGACATATGTTCCTGAAGTTGCAGTGTCAAGTAAGCCAATAATATTTAATAGTGTGGATTTTCCAGATCCTGATGGTCCGGTAATAGCGATAAAATCTCCATTTTTAACATCGATTGTTATACCGTGGAGGACTTTTGTAGTTACTGTGTCAGTAACGTAATCTTTTATGATATTAGTCAGAGTAATTATTGAAGATTGTTTCACGTTACTTTTGGATCTTTTCTACTTCTTCAGGTTGTAGTGCAATTTCCTCTCCTTCTTTTAGGCCAGATACTATTTCTATCTCCGTGTCACTTTCTAGACCAGCTCTAACTCTCCGTTTTTCAAATTTTTTATCTTTCTTTACGTAGACATATTTTTCATCAACTATACTTGAAATAGGTATAGTGAGAGCCCTCCCTTTTTCTGAGATTATTATCTCAGCATCTCCGTGCATGCCTATTCTATATCGAAAATCTGTATTTTCAGGCATTGATGCTTCAATAGAATACACAGTACCACCTGTATCTGAACTATGGCTTGAAAAATCAATTCTTGTAACTTCTAAAGGAATAGTATGATCTGGATATGCATCAAATGTAACATTCATTCTCTGACCAAGTGAGATTTTCGCTATATCAGCTTCATCAACTTCAACATCGAAAATCAGACTATTCGGATCTGAAACTGTGTAGGTTGTCGTTGCAGTTGCGTTTAAACCAGCAACTTCGATGTCTGCCCTAGTAACTATTCCATTTATAGGAGTCGTAAGAACTGTTTGTTGCAGAGCAAGATTCTGCAATTCTACTGAATTCACTGCTTTATCGAGATCATATTGATTAGTCTCCAGAATTCGTTTCATTGCTTCATTCAGTGCATCCTGAGGCTTACGATCCTGGTTTGCATCTTGATTTGTTTCGTATATGTTCCGCTGTTTAGAATAGTCAATGAGAGCTTGTTGCAGATTTTCCTGTATCGTACGCTGATCTAAAACCGCTATTGTTTGACCAGCAGTAACCTCATCTCCTTTTTTCGCACCGACATACACAACCTTTCCTCCTGTAAGAAATGATAAATTAATAGTTGCAAGTGATTTCACTGACCCTGTCGCAGTTATGGACTGCGTTATTTTTTGCTTTTTCACTTTTACTGTTTCTATGGGTGGGGTATTCTTGGGAAGCATAAATGAGCCCGTAATCCCCAAAACTGCAATAACGAGAACACTTCGAATTTTATGCTTAAGTGCGTATGAGATGAAATTCCTGATGAGCTTCATAGTAGTAGTATAACTTTTTTCTGATTAAAAAAGCCATGTGTTAGTCTATCACTGAAGGATAAAGTCTGCAATAGCACTGGTCACACATTTATTGCAGTAGGTAATAATTACTGTTAGAATAGCCATTAGCTTCTGTTTGTGATGTTAAAACTAATAACTGACAACAGAAAACCGACTCGCTTCGCCAAAGCTATAGCGAGGCGAGCAACTGAATTAGCGCCCGTAGCTTAATGGATAGAGCATGTGGCTTCGGACCACAGGGTTGGAGGTTCGACTCCTCTCGGGCGTACTAAACGATAAGAGGATATACTTGACCATGTGATCGTATAGAATCTTTTGTTCTTGCATGTTCAACATAGGTTACTGGTTTAAAAAATAACCCTACAACTATATTTGTTTCTTTAGCAGATCCGAAACCTATTTCGTGTAAAGGAATAGTTATACCTGAATTGGAGTAAAGAGCTATTCCCTCTCTAGATAAATGATCATCAACCACAAAATGGGGATAAAAGAATTCTCCTCTGCCTTCAAAAACTTCTCTGTGTGCTGGTTCTATTCCTCTTCCTACTTGATTCTCCAATTGTGCGATAGTATCTAAAACCTCCCAAATTTTTAACATTTCATCATCTAAATCACTAGATCTCTCTGTGGGCTGAAAAGGTTTCCCTGCTGGTATGTGTACACGAGACCTTTCGTTAATTACGAAACTTGCACCAGGTTCTTTAAATGCATATCCGAAAGTATTAACATACATACGTAAAAATGTAGGTTTGTTATCGACATAAAGATGCCAATCAAATGCTTGTGATCGTTCCTGAGGTCGAAAATTAGGCTCACCAGTGGTGAACATTGTGGTTAAATAGCGAAAGCGATTTCGTAACGCACGAAATCTTTCATCTGCCGCACTCTCAGGCCTTAAATTCGTAGTGTCTTCATATATAGATGGTCTCACTTGCTCAGCCATATTTTGTGCAGACGGTATCACACTAAATAAATTGTTGCAATCTATATGATCTATCTAAGAAGTGGTGGTGGGATATGTTTTTTGCTACAATAACAACTGTATTTTAGCTATTTGAGATTTAAATTTTCATTTTTATAACGGGCCTGTAGCTCAACGGTAGAGCAGTACCCTCTTAAGGTATTGGTTGGAGGTTCAAATCCTCCCAGGCTCACTTAATTATTGAAGTACTTCTGGATAGAAGAAAAAAGTGCATCTGCCTCTTGATTCAACCTCTCATTATTTTTTATTAATGAATATTCTTCACTATTTGTTAAGAAAAAACCTTCTGAAATAGTCGCTGGCATTTCAGCTTTTAGCAATACACCTGAAGCGAAACGGGATATTCCGTAAATAGGAAGTCCTAAAAATGATGAAATTTCGCTTGAAACAATACTCGCAAGTTTTTGATCTGTTTTTTTCATGTATAGAGCAGATGTGTAATCAATCGCTATGTCAGAAGAGCCGTTATGGTGAATAGAAATTAAAATGCTCGCTTTCTGAGCATTACAATAACTATAACGATCAGCATTTGAAAGTGACACATCATTTGTTCTCGTCATATAGACTATATATCCAGCATTTACAAGTTTCGATTCTAATCGAAGTGCAGTATCCAAATTTACATTTTTTTCTAGTAAATCACTGTTTACAGTTCCTGGATCACTTCCTCCATGACCAGCATCAATACAAACAGATTTAGGATTAAATGATGGAGGTGTTGGCTTCGCAGCATATGTATATGGTGTAACAAAAAAGGAAAAAATCAGAAATAAGAAAACAAATTTCCGCATATCATATTCATGATATCAAGTCGATATAGGTAATACAATATCTATCTCTCAAACTTAATTCTAGACAAACAGTAAAAATTTGGGTAAGCTGGTAGTAGTTATGATGGTACGAAATTTCCAAGATCTTGCTACAACTCCAGAAAGAACAATCCTTCTTAATCTTATCGATACAGGATTTGCCGCTTTACAGCCAGAAGCTGTATTGAAGAAATCAATATCATTAGAGGGTGAAACACTGATCGTACAAGATAAACAATACAATCTCGCTGATTATCAGAGAATATTCCTCATCGGATTCGGTAAAGGAGCTGCTAAAAACGCATATTTACTAGAACAATTATTAATGGAGCGGTTAACTGATGGGTATGTAATTGACGTTATCGAACAGCAGTTTGCAAAGCTTAATTTTACGAAAGGAACTCACCCACTTCCATCTGCAGAAAATGTCGAATTTACGAAACAAGTAGTCGAAAAAATGGAGTCATATCAACTAACCCAGAAGGATCTTGTGCTGGTAGTTATTTGTGGTGGTGGGTCTGCTATGTTTGAGCTTCCAAAAGGAATTACATTTGAACAAAAAATCGCAGTAGACAAAACCCTTCTTCACTGCGGTGCAAATATAAAAGAAATGAACGTTATCCGAAAACATTTGTCAGCCGTAAAAGGAGGAGGACTCGCGAAAATTTTATACCCCGCAGAGATAGTAACACTTGTTTATTCTGATGTGCCAGGAAATGATTTATCGACAATTGCTTCTGGGCCAACAGTAAAAGACGCGTCTACTCTCGCTGATGTAAGAATGCTTTTAGAAAAGTATCCTCAGCTTACAGAGTTGTCCCTAAATGAATGTTTTATGGAAACCCCGAAAGAAGACCAATATTTTGAACATGTTTCCCCAGTTGTCATGTTAAGTAATATAACTGCATTAAACGCAATGAAAGATAAAGCTACAGAATTAGGATATGAAGCTGTCATATATTCTGATCAATATCAAGCAGATGCGAACGAAGCGGGTAAATTTTTAATAGAACAAGTAAAACCTGGCCAGATTCTTCTCGCCGGTGGAGAGACAACAGTAAAAGTTACAGGAAATGGAGAGGGAGGCAGAAACCAACAACTCGTCCTTGCTGCTCTCCCCTACGTCGGAGACGCAGTTACAATAGCTTCAGTCGGTACAGACGGCTGGGATAATTCACATAATGCAGGTGGAATTGTCGATAATACGACAGTCGAGAAAGCTGAAAAAGCTCAACTAAACCCTGAAGAATATATAAAGAATAATGATTCTCTGAAATTCCTTGAAAAAACAAACGATGCTTTAGTGACCGGGAAACTTCCTTCCAATGTCGCAGATATTATTCTAGTATTACGAAAGAAAGACGCTTCATTAACTATTGAGAAACCGCAAGGAAAAACAACTTCTCAAGTAACTGAAATAAAAACAGGAGAGATTTCAGTAAAAACAACTTCAAATTTCGTTATTCCTGAACTTCACGATGATAAAGTGGCAGAGTTAGAAGATAAAGCCACACAAATACGCCAATTGATCATTGAAACACTTTTAGAGGCAGGTTCTGGTCATTCAGCTGGGCCACTTGGTATGGCAGATATTTTCGCATGTATGTATTTCCATATTCTTAATATTGACCCGAAAAATCCGACAGATCCAGACAGAGATAGATTAGTCTTATCAAACGGACATATTTGTCCCGTCCAATACGTTACAATGGCTTTAGCTGGTTTTTTCCCAGTAGAAGAGTTAAAGACGCTTCGAAAAATAAATTCAAGATTACAAGGACATCCGCATCGTGGTGCATTGCCAGGTGTTGAGAATACATCAGGTCCGCTTGGTGAAGGGCTATCACAGGCAATAGGTATGGCATTAGCTGCAAAGTTAGATAAAAAAAGATACCAAGTATATTGTCTGACTTCAGATGGTGAACATCAAGAAGGCAATACATGGGAGGCAATTATGTTTGCGGGAAAATACAAAGTTAATAATTTGACTGTTATTATTGATAGAAATAATATTCAGATAGACGGAGTTACCGAACAAATTATGCCTCTAGAACCACTTCGGGCGAAGTATGAAGCATTTAACTGGTCCGTAATTGAAATAGATGGTCATAACTATAGAGCTATTGTCGATGCAGTTCGCGAAGCGAATTCAATCTTTGAAAAACCGACATGTATCATCGCCCATACGATACCTGGAAGAGGTGTGGATTTTATGGAAGAAAATTATCTCTGGCATGGAAAACCGCCAAATCCAGAAGAAGCAAAAAAAGCACTGAATGAATTACGTACATTACAAGGAAGGATAAAAAGCGAACATGAATAATTCTACTAAAAGAAAAGAGAGGAATAATAATATAATTGCATTAAGTATTGCAATAGTATTAGCAATTTTTACATTTATACTAAGTGATTTCTTACTCAAATTGTTAGGAATTTCAATTACTCTATGGCCAACACTATGCTATCCGTTATCAGGCGCTGTCGTAGGATCTTGTAATTTTGATAGAAAAATTTCATTACTTCTTCCCACACTTATTATCTCATGGACGATTGTTCTATATTATATTATTATATTAAAAATAATTTTTAAAAAGAAAATTTTAACTCGTAGTAAATATAAGTAACTTAATGAAAAATAAAACCACACAAATACTGTTATTTGATTTTATTATTGTTTTAGCATCTCAACCATTTATAGATGAAAATGTGCGAACTATTCGTTTTCCAGATTGTCCATCTTTTTTAAGTGATTTAATTTCACCAACAAAGAGAACTGGTCTTACTAATTATTATTGTCTAGAAAGAATACTAGAAATGATTAAACCGATATAAAATTAACATAATTAATCAATACTTTAGAATTCACAGGAATTTTTCTTGTTGCAATGTTTTTTTTGAAAAAACAAAATGTTGTAAAAAATAATATGCTAAATCCTGACCTTAAATTAAATTCGAAATTATTCGATAAAGATGTTGAGCAGCGGGCGACTCGTGAAGGGTATGGTGATGGGCTTGAAATTCTCGGTGAAAAAAATCAAAATGTTGTTGTGTTAACTGCTGATCTTTCAGAATCCACGAAAGCTAACGGTTTTGAAAAAAAATATCCTGATAGATTCTTCGAATGCGGTGTTGCTGAACAAAATATGGCAGCAGTTGCCGCTGGACTCGCTGCAGCTGGAAAAACAGCTTTTATATCCTCATATGCTACCTTTTCGCCAGGTAAGAACTGGGAAACTATACGTACTACTGCTGTTTATAATCGAACCAATGTTAAAATAGCCGGGCATCATGCGGGAATAATGACCGGTCCTGATGGCGCTACTCATCAAGCAACTGAAGATATTTCTTCAACCCGTGCCTGGCCTGGAATGAGTATTTTCGTCCCTGTTGATGCGTTACAGGGTAAAAAGGTAACGATTCTAGCCGCTGAAACCGACGGTCCTGTGTATATACGATTTACCCGGGATAAAACTCCTGTGATGACTACTGAAGAAACCCCTTTTGATCTTGGAAGTATTCAACATTTTTGGAAATCAGATGCACCAATTGCAACTATTTTTTCGATGGGCTACATGACCTATCATGCGTTGCTTGCAGCTAGAGAACTTGAAGGGGAACATATCTCTGTAGACGTGTTTAACGTTCCGACTATCAAACCTATTAAGGAGGATCAGATTATTCAGGCTGTGAATAAATCAGGAGCAGTTGTCACTGTCGAAGATCACCAAGTAACTGGAGGATTGGGTGGCATGATCGCAGAGATACTTGCTAAAAAACGACCAACGAAAATGGCATTTATAGGTTTGCAAGACACATTTGCAGAATCCGGTAAAACACCAGAATTACTTGCTAAATACCATATGGACATTCCTGCGATAAAAGAAGCAGTGAAATGTGTAATGAAAAAATAGTTAGAGGTTCCAAAAGAGACAAAGGGGCCAAAGGAGACAAATGTTTAAGCCTTTGGTACCTCTGGCTCTTCTGGCTCTTAGGTCCCTTATGATAAACGTTCTGGCCCAACTCCAACAATTACTACCTAACAAGGTTTTCCTTGACGATGAAACTCGTGAGAAATATAAACGAGATGCGAGTGTTTTCCAAATGAAGCCGCTTGCAGTTGTTTTTCCGGAATCTGTAGCAGATCTGCAAAAAATTATACATTTTTTAAACGAACATAAACACATACATCCCCATTTATCAGTAGCAGCCCGTGCTGCAGGTACTTGTATGAGTGGGGGTTCGCTTACTGAGTCTATTCTTATCGCATTTGAAAAGTTTAATAAAATCCATAAGATTTCTCACAACGAAGCCGTGGTAGAACCAGGAGTTTATTTTAGAGATCTTGAGCATGAATTACTAAAACATGATCTTATATATCCCCCCTATCCGTCCTCTAAACGTTTATGTGCTGTAGGTGGAATAGTGGCGAATAATGCAGGAGGCGAAAAATCGTTACAGTTTGGTAAGGCTGAAGATTTCGTGACTTCTTTAAAAGTTATCTTAAGAGATGGGAATGTGTATACTTTCACTAAAATTACGAAAAGCGAACTAGAAAAGAAAATGGATTTAAAAACCTTTGAGGGACAAGTATATCGGGAGGTATTTAAGTTAGTTGAATCGAATTATGAAAAGATTCAGAAATATAAACCTGATGTTTCAAAAAATTCTGCCGGATATACAATCTGGCGAGTTTGGGATAAAGAACATTTTGATATGACTAAATTGTTTGTTGGTTCGCAAGGAACACTAGGGTTGATTACAGAAGCAACATTGAAAGTAGTACAGAAAAAGAAGCATCACGGTCTACTTGTCGCATATTTAGATAATTTAGATAATCTTCCTGAAATTGTTAAAAAAGTTCTTTCCTATAATCCTGATAGTTTTGAGACATTTGACCATTATACACTCCGATTAGCACTTCGATATGTTACCGGCTTTTCACCCATTTTAAAATCTTCTCCTTTTCAGACAATTAAGCAATTTTTACCTGAATACGCATATGTGCTCGCCAAAGGTATGCCTAAACTAGTTCTACTCGTAGAATTTGAAGATGATAGTATTCATACTATACATCAGAAGCTTAAATCCTTATCTGATGAACTGATTCAATTTGATAATCTACAATTAAAAATCACACATAATGAATCAGAGCGAAAAAAATACTGGGCTATCCGCAGAGAAAGTTTTAATTTATTACGACATCACGTAAAAAATAAATACGCTGCGCCGTTTATCGATGATACATGTGTAAAACCTGAAGTCTATCCGGAATTTCTCCCTGAGTTATATAAAATAATTGATGAATCTCATATCCAAGCAACAATTGCAGGACACATAGGAAATGGCAATTTCCATATTATCCCGCTTATGGATTTATCAGATCCGAAGGAACGAGCGAAGATATATTCTGTGGGAAAAAAAGTTTTTGATTTGACTTTAAAATTCGGTGGGTCACTCACCGGTGAACATAATGATGGCTTAATACGAAGCCCTTATTTAGAAAAAATGTTTGGAAAAGAAATGTATGGTATATTTAAAAGAATAAAGGAAATCTTCGACCCAGATTCTATTTTTAATCCCCATAAGAAAATCGATGTAACTGAAGCATATGCCGCACAATATTTGATAGAAGAAAATCCTCATCAGAAACAGGCTTCTTAAATTAAGCAGCTAAAGCAGTTTGATGATTTCTTGCAGGAAATACGATGTGATTCGTAGTAACTTTTCGATTTTTTTGTTCTTCTTCCTTATCTCTTCTATCCATTAATACGACATTCCGCACATATCCATCAAGTCCTTCATCATATCTACTTCGGACAACAGCAGGATATTGATTTGCTGCATATTTAGCATGTTCTTCTGCTTGCTGAACTGATTCAATTTTTCCAATACTTTTAATAAAGTTTTTAAACAGTACCAGTCCCCCATCGCGTGCTCTTCCTTTAAGCTCCCGTATTCTACTTTTTAATGATTTTGATCTAACAGATATATATTTTGCTATTTCATTTCCTGTAATGGTATTACCCTTCAGAATTGTAGTTAAAAATGTTCTGTGACCTTTCGCAAACTCATATGCTTGTTTCACTAGCATAACTCTATTCATATTCATCAAATAATCTACTGCAAATCCACTTGGTCTTTTTTGTTGTTCTTTTCGTATTAGAGCTTTTTCTCGAAGACGTTGGTATTTTTCTTTTAGTTTTCTTCGGAATCTCATTATCTTTTCTTGTTGTTTTCTTAACGTTTTTCTCATTTTTATAAATAATTTTTCTTCTTTTCTACTTAATTTTTTTCCTTCAAGCATCATTTCTACTGCTTTTGCTTTTTGCATTAATTTCATCAATGCATATAATGAATCTTTTGGAGTAGATTTTCTTGTTTGCTCGTTTGTTTTTGCACTAAAAGGAGAATATTCTTGTCTTATTGTACGGAGTTCAGTTCTAATTGCTGATACTGCTTGAACAGTTTGCTCAATATGTGTTTGGCGATAATCACTTTTTTCCTTTCTTAATGTTTCACGTGTCACCCGTAATCTTTCATTTGTAGATTCAGGTTTTGCGCCTATTTGATCACCTCGTCTGAATAAATGTGGCTTTTCATTCAATCTTGTAATATTTTCACTTTTCTTTATTCTTTTTTCGCTACTATCGTTTTTCCATTCAACTCGGCTTCTATTCAAATCCCTTTGAGAAACCGGACCTTCATGAACTATAGAAGGAAGAGGATTATAGGGCTTTACATCTGGTTTCCGGATTCGTGGTATTTCACTCGATTGATGTTTTCTAGGGGTGCTACTAAATATTTCTACATTTTTACTAAAACTTTTGAGAAAAACATTCTGTTCAGGTGAAAAACGAGGTCCTGCTTTCGAATGAAAATATGTTTGTTTCATCCTTTCTGCACTAAAAGGATGTACAGAAGACACGCGAATTGGAGTAACATTATAATCCCGAATAAAACTTGTTCGGGATGGTATAGTTTTAAATCTTAAGGATTGGCTATTTCTTTCAAAAGTCATAGGTTCCTCCTTATGGCTATACTATAAACATCTATGATTCATCAAACTTGATATAAATGTTACAAAAACCTTTCAATCTCTTTATTTGTGAGCACGGAAAGAAGTGGATTAAAACAAAAAAAGAACCGCATAGATATCTATGCGGTTCTGATAAATACAATATGTAATTACGCAGTCTTTCTCGGCATGAGGCCGGCTGCGAGCCCCCAAGCACCTACTACGAGATGTAAAACGAGATCTGCTGGGCTTTCTAAATTCGCACCTAGTAACTGTGTACTGGTAAAGTTGTATAGTCCGACAAGAAGTCCAACTAATCCTACAACAGTGACTAACCATTTCAGCATATTGTCCTGTTTTACGACCATAGGAGCTAAAAGAGCTACTACACCGAGTACGGTGTGAGCTACATTTTCAGCATTATCAAACCACCATGCATCACCAAAAAGACTTTGTTGAGCTGTGGGACCGATAACACCTAAGAAGCCTAAAACACCTACGAGGACGAGGACAACCCCACCTAGTGAAAGAAAACCTCGAGGAGTAAGAACATTTTTAAAATCCATGTACTATCACCCCCTTTCAGAGGAAATATCATGTGATCTAGATCACATACCTCTTTAAATACACTATGCTCTCAGTTTATGTAGTCTGTCAATAGATCAGTATTACTTTCTTTTTTAATTCTCTTATTTTACGAAGCGTTATAGAGAAGTAGTAAATTTCGATAAGTGGAATGATTTTCTATGAATATCACTTAAACCATATTTTCTGATCGCTTCTTGATGTTCTTTTGTCCCGTACCCTTTATGTTTATCAAAGTGATACATAGCATATTTCTCTGGATATTCTTTCATACGTTTATCTCTATACACTTTTGCAATAATAGAAGCTGCTGCTATGGAAATACTTATTTGGTCACCCTTAATTATGGCCTTTTGAGAGTCTCCTTTCATTTTCTCAATTGGAAAACCATCAATAAGAAAGAAACTCCGTGTATTATGTATTTTTTGTTTACTTCTTTCTTGATTTATACATAATACTTTATACGAAATACTTGATACTACCTTCTTAAATGCAATCTGAGTAGCTTTTCCTATGCCAATACGATTAATAACTGAAATTGACACTTCTGCTATGCTCCAAGCAAAAGCAGTTTTTTGAATATATAGACTAAGTTCTTCTCTCTTAGTTGGTGTAAGCAATTTAGAGTCATGAATTTCGTTTAGTTCTTTTTGAACGCATCGTTCACATTGTTCTAACGAACTGCATAAGCATGGATTAAAAATAACTCCAGCTGCCACCAACGGTCCGGCGAATGCACCTCTACCTACTTCATCAATACCTACAACATGCGAAATTCCTTGCGCCCAGAGAAGTTTTTCTTCATTAAAGGAGGGTGGAATCTGCTTTTTCATACGTTTCTTTTCCGTCACTAAATAAGTCTCCGTTTTTTATATTTCCGTTTACTGAATCCAATGTAGAAGTTCCAGAATCTAGCATATGATCTACTTCTAATCCTTGAATAGCTGGAAGTGCTGAGCCCAGTATACCTTGTAATTCACCATATAGGCTTGCAACATTTTTCGTCATTCGTTGCAATTGCATTTCTTTCTTTTTCCATAATCTTGTCATCGTTCTCTGTTCTGCTTCAAAATCCTGTCGTAATTCTATTATAGCTTCTACTTGCGCTTCGAATCGGTGCTTAAAGCTTGTGTTTGTAAGATACTGATAAAGCATTTCTAGTTTCTCATCTTTATTCGCTGAAGCAGATTTAGCTCTGGCTACTTGGAGGAGACCTATACGCAATGCTGAAGCAAGCGGTAACGCATAGCGATAAGATGAAACCCATATATTCTCATAAAAACCAAATGTTTCTATCCCTGCTGGAAGAACATCGCTCACTAATACAGCAGTTTCAGCACCCATTGTTCGAACATCTTCGCGAAGTTTCGCTGACCATGTGTTACTCCATGCTTTCGTTCTTTTTGTTTCCCAAAGAATTGATCCGGCGATTTGCCCAAATTTATTTCTCACTTTCTGAATGATGTCTGCTCCATCTACTCCTTTCGGAACAGGTGTTATTTCATCGGTTAAAAATTCTGTTCGTAGTTGTTGCTCAAGATCTAACTCGAGAACTTCTCCTTGAAGTTGCTGGGAGGATTGTTGCGCTTTTCGCTGAGCGTCTTCGAGCGCTTTTTTCGTATCATCAAGCTGTTTTTGTAATTCCATTTTATCTAATCGTGCTTTTTCTTGCTCGGATTTGGCTATCTCCATTTCCATCATTTCTCGTTCTTTTAATAATTGTTTTTGCATTTCTAATTCTCGTTCGCTGTCTTTTTGTTCCATATCACGAAGTTTTTTTAATAGTTCTGATAGTTGTTCTTGGAGTTGGTTATTCCGTTTCTTCGTTTCTTCTACTTCTTCTTGAGACGTTTTTAAACGAAGCGCTAATGCTTCTTCGGCACGTTTTGCTGCTCTTGCTTCTGCTTCAATACGGATTTTTTCTAGTTCTTCTTTATGTTTCCCATCTACTTCCTTTAATATCTCATCTTTCAATTGATGGGATAATGCTTCTGAGATTTCTACAGCTTTTTTACAATGAGGACAAAGAATTGTATTCATAGTGGTTGAAGATAGCATTAACCACTATACAACATCATATGAAATATGCAAGAGAGTAAATTAGATTGTTGTATTGTTAAATTGCTAAATTGTTGTATCATACAACTATGAACCTGAACAATTTTTTTGTAGAATATATCCGATTACTTGCTAACCCTGCAATGTTACTTATTGTGAGCGGATTAGTCGTTGGTTTAATTCTTCCTTTGAAATTAAGCAAAAAAACCATTTTTATTCTTTCTATCGTTTTTATTCCAATCTTTTCTATTGGGGTTCTGTTCACCGCTCTTTACCCATTAATCGATTTTCATTGTTCTTTAAATGGTTTACAAGCTGCCTGTCTGACTGCAGAAAGTATATCATTCCAAACACCGACACTAACCCTAACAATCGGTTATGTGATATTTTTTAATATATTATTGATGACTGCTGCAGTTATTATTGGAATAGTATTTTCAATTCCATTAAAATGGATTATTAGTAAGTACACAGGATCCCATGATATTGATGAAGCCCGCCAATATAGTCCTACAGAGAATCCAGACTATTTTCAGCTTTATGAATCAAATAAAAATAAATCCCCTTTAAAAAATACTACTGGTCAAATTCAGAAATCTAATACAAATCAAAACCAGCAAAATAAACAACAGACTAAATCCTCTTTTCCAAGTATCATGCAAAAAGGGTCAAACCCTTATATTAGAAAACCATAAAAAACCCACCGTTTGAGTATACTCATAGGTGGGTTTCTCTTTACCAAGTACTATTCGGTACTTGGTTATGCACATGCCTTCCGGCGCTAGTATAAGAGCATAAAATCTTTTTGTTCTTATACTATATTGCGCCGGAAGGGAAACCTACAAATCGTCAAAAATCGGAAAAATCCAATTAAGAAAATAATGCAAGTTTTTGGAGGAAAGCGAGAAATCATGAGGGGTCGAGCCGATCGCCCGACCCCATGAAGCCGCTGACAGAACAAGCCTGAAGTTAGCGCCGACGGTATGTGGTCCGGGTAGCCTTCTGCGTAGGCGCAGCTACCCATTGGCAGCGCGTGCATGGCGTCCACCACCAACGATCGCCCGGAGCGGGTTGTGGCTGTGGTTGCACCTCGGGCTGCTTCCACCGGGTGACTGGGTTCCAATTTCCTGACCAACACTGGTACACGACCCCGTTGGGGTCATTGATTGTACCTGTGTCTCGGATAGTCACACCCGTCTGCCCATTCGGCGTCCGACTGTGCTGCGGCGGATTCGATCCCGGTACAGGGTACGCAGTACAATCTACGCTGTACTGGTTGGCGACTTTCGTAGTCGCCGATTCTGTTGTCGAGTCGCTGGCATATGCGGAACCTGCTGCGAATGCAAGCAGCACCGCGAGAATACCAACGAATTCAAGACGCAAGCGAGACATCTTTCCCCTCCCAGACCGCTTCCTGGCGGTCTACTGAATTTGAGGCATACTCCTATAAAAGCGAGTATGTCCGGGGTGGCTGCGCCACCATGTCCCTGAAGCCTTTCCCTCCTTTCTGAGGCTTTCCTTCGGACGAAACCGGAAAAATGGTTATCAATTGTCAGTTATGAGTTATGGGTTGTGAGATATAATTTATTCAAAAACTGACAACTGACCACTCATAACTGATAACCATATTCCCGATTCCGTCACTGTTTCAATGTGCAAATAAAAATAGCCGAAAATCGACTATAGGCCTATATTATAGATGAGCTGTTTTATTTTTTCAAGTAACTTTGCAACCTTGACTCTTTGAAACTCAAAAGATTGTTTCTTCTATTTCTCTGCAGTATAATGGTAAAACGCTCATGCTTAAACCACTGCTCAGGAATACAGCTATCTATGCTTTATCCCTTTTTCTTTTACCTCATTTTGTAGGCGGTGTAAAAATCGTCGGAGGAGCATTTACGCTTATTCTTGGTGGAGTAGCACTTTCTTTACTTTTTGTTTTTGTGAAACCTATTTTTTCAGTACTGACCTTTCCATTTAATGTCATTACGATGGGGCTATTTTCAGTCATAACGAACGCTTTAATTCTCTATCTTCTAACAGTTTTCGTACCGAATGTAAGCATAATGGAGTATAAATTTCCTGGAGCGTCATTGGCAGGGTTTTCTATTGATCCGATTAAGGTTAATACACTATTTGCATTTATTCTCGCTGCTCTTGCTTTATCTCTGATTTCAGGTACAATACGCTGGCTCATAAAATAAGAGGTATCAAAAGTATGAAAAGTACCAAAGGTATCGAAGGCTTTGGATTTTCTAATTAGTAATAATCTGATACTTTCGATACTTTAAAGTAAAATACAGGAACTAAAGTCAACAAATAGAATCTATGGAAAAGGATTTGAAAAATAAGCGTATTGTTTGCCTTGGATCAGGGCTTGGAACTGTCACACTTATCCGTGGACTGCGACAAATCGCTGATAATATTACAGTTGTAGCGACCACTACAGATGATGGCGGATCAGGTGGACGCTTACGGAGATTATTTAATACACTACCTCCTGGCGATTTGGTTTCGTGCATTGCAGCTTTAAGTGGAGATGACCATCCTAATATCGCGCAACTTCTCACGTACCGCTTTCCAGGAGATAGATATGGTGCAGATAGTGAAATTGGCGGACAGAAATTAGGAAACTTGATGCTTATTGCAGCAAAAGAGATTACTGGTGATTACGATGATGCAGTAGAACTTATCCAACGCTTAGTTCATGCTAGCGGGAAAATTTATCCAGCCACGAATGAAGTTGTCACACTTTCAGCAGTCACGAAAGACGGTGTGACAGTTCACAGTGAAGAGAATATAGATTTAGGAAAATACGAAGGTAAACCACAAATAGATAAAATCTTTATTACTCCAGAAAATCCCTCAGTATCACAAAAAGCGATTGAATCGATTCATACAGCAGATATCATTATTGTAGGTCCGGGAGATTTATATACTACAACACTTCCTGTATTGATCGTACCATTGATCAAAGAAGCATTTTTAAAGTCAAAAGCCAGAAAGACATATATAGTAAACGTCGCGAACAAACCCCAAGAAACTGAAGGATACACAGTATATGATTTTATTGAAGCCATTAAAAAACACATTGGCATATTTCCATTTGATGATGTTCTCGTTAATGGAAATAAGTCAATACCATTAAAGGATGAGCATACATCATATACATATGTCGAACACATAAAAAATAAAGACATGCTGCAGGAATACCATCTCGTTTTTTCAGATCTTGTAGATGAAAACTTTCCGATTTATCATGAGTCAAATAAACTTGCATCTGCAATCATGAATCTCTATAATAAATAGCACTCAGCTTTCAGTATTTAGTGATCAGTAAATATTTTTTATCCTTTGCGCATGACTGACAGACAACTGACAACTGACAACTCATAACTATCATGTTATATATTGCTCAAATACTCGTTTCCATACTTTTAATAGTCTGTGTATTACTCCAATCACAGGGCGGAGGATTATCTCCAGTCTTCGGTGGAGGGGGAGAAATGTACCGCAGTAAAAGAAATATTGAAAAGCTTCTCATTTACCTCACTGTTCTTTCTGCTGCTCTTCTGGCTGTGTTTTCAATTGCGCTACTAATAATACCCCAATGATTCCCATGGAGCGTGTAACGCATAACGTGTAACGTACAATCTTTTGCAATACGTTACAAGTTACACGTTATACGATTTTTAATTATGGCTGTAATCCGACGACGATACTTGTTTTGGTTGATTAAGGCATATATTAAACGCTGGGGAAAGCAATTTTTCCTTTTTTTCTTAATAGGGTTAGGAATTTTTCTTTTATTAGTTAATTTTTATCCACTTCTTCTTCAACTTATTCCAACTCACAGAAAGACGATTATAGGCATTTCAGGTGCTTACCGAACGGAAAACATGCCTTCATTCATAGTGAATAAAATCGCAAAAGGTTTAACAAAAGTCTCACAGGGTGGCACTATTTCACCAGATTTAGCATCTTCTTGGAAAATTTCAAATAAAGGTAAAAGATATACTTTCTATTTAAAAAAAGACATAACGTTTTCTGACGGTGAACCATTTACTTCAGATAAAGTGAGCTATTCTTTCTCAAAAGTTACTATTAAGAAACCGAGCCCCTATACTATCGAATTTAACTTAAAAGAACCGTATGCGCCCTTCCTTGTAACTGTTTCACGGCCTATTTTTTATAAAAATCTTATAGGTGTTGGGGACTATAAAATACATAAACTTGAGCTGAACGGAGAATTCCTAAAGACTATTCAATTAGTTTCACGAAAAGATTCCTTACAGAATGAAACATATATCTTTTATCCGACTATAGATGCATTAAAAACTGCTATGGCACTTGGGGAAATTACTAAAATTGCACGCGTGAACACAGTTACATTACAAACAGTAGATTTTAGCAAATTTCAAAATATTTCTATAAAAAAACAGGTAAACTACGGTACATTAGTTACACTTTTTTATAATACTCAAGATCCTTTGCTTTCTGATAAAAAAATTCGTAATGGTCTTACCTATGCACTACCTGATACGTTTGGAGAAGGAATTCGTACATACAATCCTTACCCACCAAAATCTAAATACAGTAACCCAGATACAGCAGCGAGACGACAAGATCTTAACCATGCAAGTCTCCTGGTTTCTTCTGCTCTGGAACAAGCTAGTGCCAGTGCTAAACCAAAAATTACTATAACTTCATTAGAAAAATATAAAACCACAGCAGAAACTATTTCGAAAGCATGGGAGAAGCTTGGTTTTATAGTCACAATAAATGACGCAGATACGATACCGGACCAATTCCAAGTATTCTTGGGTGAATTTAATGTTCCAAAAGATCCAGATCAATATACTTTATGGCATTCAGCACAGGCAAACAATATTACAAAGTTGCGAAATTTGCGCATAGATAAGCTATTGGAAGATGGCCGAAAAACAGTAGATGATGAGGAAAGAATAAAAATATATACAGACTTTCAAAAATATCTCCTTGATGAAGCACCAGCCTCATTTCTCTATTTCCCCCAAGAATATGAACTGATTCGAAAGTAAGCTTCCAGGTTCCATAAGAGACCGAAGAGCCAGATGAGACAAAGGTAACTTTATCCGTTTGGAACCTTTGGCTCTCTTGTCTCCTTTAGTCCATTTTATTTAGTTACTCCTTTACTTCTTAGTTTTCTATGGTATGTTATTGCGAACCGGTGAGCTTCATCTCTTATTCTTTGAATCAGGTGAAGCGCTTTCGCATCTTTAGGTAAAGAAACCTCTGTGAATTTCAAATTCCCAATTTTATTTGACATTTGATATTTGTCATTTGGCATTGTTAATTGAGGTATTACAATGGTTTCTTCCCTTTTTGCCAAACCAATTAAAGGAAGATCTAATTTCATCTGTCGTAAAACTTCAAATGCTGCAGAGACTTGTCCTTTTCCACCATCGACAATTATCAAACCAGGAATTGACCATTCGCTATGCCGAATTCTTCTTTGGAGAACCTCTTTCATACTCGCAAAGTCGTCTGGTGTCTTTTCCAATCTTATTTTAAACTTTCGATACTGTGATGACTCTTTTTCTCCGTTAATAAAGACAGCCATAGAAGCTGTTGTATTTGTACCTTGGATATGGGAAATATCATAGCATTCAATACGCTCCAGAGAAGTCACAAGACATCCGTTCTCTCGTAAAATTTGTTGTAAATTCATAAGTTCCTCTTCACGCAAATCAGATCGTAAATTTGGATTAAATTCATATTCATGAGGTTTATGAAACGGTTGTGTAATATAGCTTAAAGCGTTAATTCTTCTCTGCATAAATCCAGCTTCCTCGAAGCGTTCTTCCTCGCTTAGTTTTTCTCGCTCTCTTTCGAGTTCAGACAGTATTTTATGTGACTGTCCTTCAAAAATCCGAATAATATTACGTATATTGCTTCTATATTGTTTTCGTAACTCAAGGGAATCGTTTACTGGAGGACACGGACATAACCCTAAATGATTGTAAAGACAAATTCGTTTTGCATGATTTTCAACAGATTGAAAAGGGAAAACTTTCCGGATTGTTTTTAATACTAATTTCACTGCGCCTGAATTTGGAAAAGGACCGAAATAGATATCTTCTGGATATTCCATTTTTCTCGCCAGCAGCACTTTCGGGTATATGTCTTTCATGGTTATACGGACAAGAATATATGCTTTATTATCTGTTAAGCGAATATTATATTTAGGATTATGTTTTTTAATATAATACGCTTCAAGTAATAATGCTTCGAGTTCTGACTCGACAAGTGTAATACGAATTTTTTCTATATTAGAAACTAACAACCGAGTTTTCTCTCCTAGTTGTGAAGAGCTTGTGAAGTAAGAAGAGACTCGAGATTTAAGATCAATTGCTTTACCGACATAAATAACTGTGTTACTTGCGTCGAGAAATTGGTAAACGCCGGGTTTTGATGGCAAAGATAAATATGATGAACGCGAGTATTGCACCAATAATTCCTCCTTTCAGCTTCCAGTCTTTAACTAAGAATGGTATGACCTCAATAGTTTTACTGAATTCATTTTTTCCATCGCTGATTGTAATTGTGTGTGTAGCATTTGTCAAAAATGGTAATTTTTGGAATTGAAATCGTACAGTTTTTCTTCCAAATGGCAGAATATCTTTTACATAACTTTTCTGATTTCCCGGTAAGAGAGTACTCGAGAAAATAGATACGGCAGTGCTTGTACTTACAGCTGGACCTTTATTAATAACTGTTATTGTCCCATCTATCGGAAACCCTGCTGTATAAGAAGATGCGATATATGGTTCGAGAGTTATGGTAGAACTCTGGGAGATATCTTTCTCTGAAAAAGAAATTGCAATATCTTTTTTATTTTCATCACCTGTATTTTTATATCCTCCCGCAGGAATAGGATATGTACTGCTAACACCACGCTTTACGAAAGCTAAATGATCGAAATCTAAAACATGGAAGTAATCTACTCCTCCAGTAGTATTTCCCCAGGTCGGGTCGACCATAATCCACATCTCTTTCTCACGGTCATAATATTCTGGCCAAGCATGAAGAATATCCTGTACGAGTGATAATGGCCTATCTCGCTGATTTTCTGTATAGGCATACCCATCTACTTCTCTTGCAGGAATACCGGCAGCACGAGCTAAAGCGATAAATAAATCTGTAAATTCTAGACAAACAGCAGATTTTGGATCAGATATGACTTTTTGTGCTCCTAATCTATTTTTATTACTTGTTACGCGGGAGAAATCATATGTTAAAGTATCTACTACATATGAGTAAATAGCTTCAGGTGTACGCAGAGATTGAGCTTTTGATTTTATTTTTTCATTTTCTATTTCCCAGAATTGATCTGTTTTTAAATAGTGCGCTAATTCCTCTTCGCTTAAAATTTCTTTTTTCGGTTGGAGAAATATTTGTGCCTTTCCTGTAACCCATACATCTTTACTTTCCCCAGGAAGCAATTCGTATTCTGCCAGCCAATTTCCATCTGTATCTTTTTCAACTTTTTTTGGTTCTGGTGTCATAGAATCAATATTTATTTCTTGATAGTTTGTATTGGGAGGCAAGGCAATTTCTGTTCGAATAGGGAAAAGGTTTTTATTATTCAGATGATAAATAAGTGAAAATTCATATGTTTGTTTCTCACCGAATGCGACTGAAATACCTGACGTGCTTAACTGTTCTTTTGTAAAATGTAATGTGTCGCTT
Source organism: Candidatus Levyibacteriota bacterium (assembly GCA_041906785.1). Taxonomy (GTDB): domain Bacteria; phylum Patescibacteriota; class Microgenomatia; order Levybacterales; family UBA12049; genus CAYMDS01. The sequence continues at coordinate 37,650 of JAYRIM010000021.1, read as the reverse complement.
TCCTGTCTGGGTTTAATATACGCAGGTTTTCCGAAATTGTTAGGCACCTGAAGATCGACATCAAATGAATCGAAGGTATCCTGATTTGCTATGCCTGGAATATTGATTTCCCAAATTTCACCTTGTTTCTTCGCAATATCAGGCGTTAAAAAGGATATTGAAAAAAATTGTTTACTGCCAATACCTACAGCTTTTTGGTTGAACTTTATCGATATATTATTTCCATCTTCATTTTTCTCAACCTTCGGATCTATGAATCCACCTAGATCAGATGCTTTAACATTCGAGATATTCTCAAAACCAAGCTGAATAGAATATGAAGAAGCATATGAATAATCATCAGCGGCATTTGTAAGCGTTACATCCATCACGACATTTGTCATACCATTCTCGGCAACTGTGTAAATAATATGATAATCAGTTATAAAGTTGTCTTCAGCGTAAACGTTGGGTATATAAAAAATAAAAGAGAAGAAATAAAAAATAAAACTCAAAAATAAAATATATTTCGACAACTTAGTAGAGAACTTAAAAAATAAATTCATATATTCATTATAGTGAAAAACTTGCAAGCTGCATAGAAAGGCAGTATTATCTTGATTAAATATCGCTCTTTCACAATTTGTGTTCCCTCATTGCTTTGTAAATTTCCGAATGTCATTCTGAGCAAACGGACTGAGCAAAGCGAAGGAGTTCGCGCCTGCGATCCCGACGTAAGTCGGGAGAGACAGGGGTAGAGCGAAGAATCTTATTCATCTAATGGAATTATTAAGCATTGAGGGGAACGCAAACGCAAAAGCTTAGAAAGGACTTCCCAGTGCACAGACTAGTAATTTCAGCAACCTTGTTGATAGTAGGGTTATTTCTGGTAGCCTGCAATCAACAGCCATGTACCGGAAACGAGAAACTTCGTTCCCAGTTGAAGTATTCGGGTATCCCGTCACAAGTCGTGCTGGAGTACGCACTCAATAGTGGCGTAATGTCGGAGAAAATATTTCAAAATCTTTTGTTGCTTGTTTAGCGAAACAATAGATTTTCAAATACGTTCTCCCATCATTTCTTCTTCATACTTCACGCTCATTTTACCTGTAAAATATTCAATTAACTGTACAAATTTATCTTTTTCCCATCATTCATTTTCTTTAAACATGTATCAATCCGAACGGTTTTTCAGTCGTGTTTCACGGAGATATTGAGTGGATACGTGCTGGAGACCTACGATTGGGGAAATAACTGGCAGCTATGTAATATGGACAGATGGAGGTGCTTCTTCTCCGATAACAAGTTCCATGCCAACTGCGACTCATGTGTATGTAGATCCTGGTGTGTTTAACGTACGCTTGGTCGTTAAGTTCGTCTGTGGACCTACGATGACTCAGCGTTGGCAGGTCAAAGTAGGTAACAGTGGCTCAGTTGAAGTAGTTCCTATCAGATAAACTTATTGCGTTGCGTTCCCCCCTATTTAACATCGGGGGGAGGTGGATATAATCCATAAAAACTTTTTGAAGCAATTTTGCGCTTTATTGAGCATTTGTGAGATTGGGGTAACCCAACCACCTCTCCCTATAATAGAAATAAGTAAAAAAAATAAAACCCACATTAAAACCCACATCGGGTGTGTACATCGTAGACACATCAGGATTTGAGGACTTTCTTGAGGAATTGTCCTGTGTATGATCTGTCAATCTTAGCGACTTCTTCAGGTGTACCTAGAGCGACAATTTCTCCACCTTTATCTCCACCTTCTGGACCTAAATCAATAATATAGTCAGCATTTTTGATCACATCCAAGTTATGTTCTATCACGATAATTGTATTTCCTAAATCAACTAACTTTCTGAAAACCAGTAGTAATTTTTCTAAATCAGCGAAATGCAAACCTGTAGTTGGTTCATCGAGAAGATAAATAGCTCCTTTGCCTTTCTTTGAAAGCTCTGAAGCTAGTTTCACGCGTTGGGCTTCTCCTCCAGATAATGTCGGTGCGGGTTGACCGAGACGAATATATGATAAACCTACATCATTCAGTGTTTGAAGTTTATGAGCTAGACCAGGAACGAATGAAAAAAACGCTGTTGCTTCTGCTACAGTCATCTGAAGAACATCTGCGATATTCTTACTATTAAACAATATTTCTAATGCTTCATTATTATATTGTTTTCCGCCACAAACTTCACATGTAACATAGACATCCGGTAGAAACTGCATTTCGATTTTTATTTGCCCTTCACCTTCACATGCTTCACATCGACCACCTTTAACGTTAAATGAAAATCGTCCGGGACCATATCCACGCAATTTCGCTTCCTTGGTACTCGCAAACAAATCTCTAATATAGTTAAATGCTCCAGTATACGTAATAGGATTACTTCGGGGAGTTCTCCCAATCGGCGATTGGTCTATAAGAAAAATATTCTTAATTTCCTCATGGCCTGCAATAGCTTTATGTGCTCCTGGTTTCTGACGATGATATGGATTTTTCGCTTGCATCAGTGCATGATAAAAAATGTCATTCACTAATGTTGACTTACCCGATCCAGAAACGCCTGTCACAACTACTAGTTTGTGAAGCGGAAAAGTTACGTCAATATTTTTTAAATTATGTTCAGTTGCTCCGAGAATAGTAATTGAGCTTTCCTTTCCATCCATGTCCACTCCGACACCTTTTTCTGTTTTCCTGATCTGTATTTTTTTCTTTCCAGAAAGATACTCGCCAGTGATAGATGCGGGATTTTTCCCAAGTTCTTCATATGTTCCCTTGGCGACTATATTTCCTCCATGTACCCCAGCTCCAGGACCGAAATCATAAATATAATCCGCTGCTTTCATAGTATCTTCATCATGCTCGACCACAAGTACAGTATTTCCTAACCCACGGAGTTTTTTAAGCGTTTCTATTAATTTCGTATTATCACGCTGGTGTAAACCAATAGATGGTTCATCGAGAACATACAGCACACCGGTTAAACCACTCCCTATTTGTGATGCCAAGCGAATACGTTGTGCTTCTCCGCCTGCTAAAGTTGCTGCACTTCTTGCAAGTGTTAAATAATCGAGTCCTACATCTACCAAGAAAGAGAGACGTTGTCGAATTTCACGGAGAATTAAGCGGCCTATTTCATTTTCTCTATCAGACATTTTACTCGGTAGTGATTCGATAAATGCTAAGGCATCCCGGATAGACATCTCTGAAACTGCGACAATAGACTCTTTTTCTATCGTAACTGAAAGAGCTTCTGGTTTTAACCGTGCACCTTCACAAACATGGCAAACTTCATATCGCATGAACTTTTCGATCTGCGCTTTAACATATTCTGAATCTGATTCTGAATAGCGGCGTTTTAATTCATAAGAAATTCCTTTAAATGATTCACGAATCGCTGTAGACATTCCCCATCTATTTTCTCCTTTTACATAATATTGTCGGTCTCCTGTTCCGTACAACAATAAATTGATTTGTTCTTCTGATAATGCTCCAAGTCGTTTATCCATAGGAAGTCCATTTTCTTTACAAAATGTCTTAAACGTCCGTGACATCCATGTATCATTCATCATCATATTGAAGAAAGGCAAGATTCCTCCTTCATTAATAGATAAATCTTTATTAAAAACTAAATCCTTATCTACATCTAAAACACGGCCAAGACCAGAACATTCAGGACATGCTCCATGGGGTGTATTAAAAGAAAAAATACGTGGCTCAACTTCGGAAATAGAAATATTATCTACTGGACATGCAAATTTTTCAGAATATAAATGGTCTTCGATCTGTTCAGGCTTATCAGGAATGTCGAATGAAGCATCATGGATAACGCCGACGATCATTTCTCCATTACCGAATTGCAGTGCCTGTTCTACGTCAGTTGCTAAACGAGTCCGATCTGTTTCTTTATTGATAACAATGCTATCAATAATAAGATCAATACTATGTTTATTTGTCTTAATCAGTACAATTTTTTCATCAAGTCCATATACTCTCCCATCAATACGGACTTTTGAATATCCCCGTTTCCGCAGACTAGTAAACATCTCTGTATATTCACCTTTTCTATCTTTCACAAGTGGTGCCATGATTAATGTGCGTAGCGGTTTTTTACCAAGTTGCGGATACTGCTGTGTTAGATCCGCAATAGCATTTGTAATCTGCTCTTTAGACTGTCGGGCTATTTCTCTTCCACATTTTGGACAATGAGGATGCCCTACTCGGGCGAATAATAAACGAAGATAATCATAAATTTCAGTAACTGTCCCGACTGTCGAACGTGGATTATGTGAAGTAGATTTCTGGTCAATAGAAATTGCCGGAGATAACCCTTCGATAAGGTCCACATCGGGTTTTTTCATCGTTCCTAAAAACTGACGAGCATATGAAGATAAACTCTCTACATACCGGCGTTGTCCTTCGGCATAAATCGTGTCAAAGGCGAGAGATGATTTTCCACTTCCTGATAAACCAGTAAAAACCACTAGTTTATTTTTCGGAATTTCCAAATTAACGTTTTTAAGATTATGTTCTCTAGCTCCACGAATTATAATTTTTTCCATATTAATTATATTTAAGTTGCTTGCCCCGTATACGAGCTCCTTCGACGCGAGGACGTAGACCTCGGGAGAAGGTAAACGTTATACTGGGGTGCTCTCGGGCACCTTTTATGCGGATTGTTTCCATAGTAAGTAATTGTCAATGTATGTTCGTAATAATTTGTATGTATAAATAGGACAATTTCAACTCATTCGTATGAATTTTTAGCTTAAGTCAATCAATAATTATAGTTCAATTTTAGAGGTATAGCAATCACCACCATAAGCAATAATCAAAGAGAGAGATGAGTCAAATGAGCCAGAGGAGCCAAAGGATAATTACTTCCTTCTGGGCTCTTTTGTCTCTTTGTTTATAACAGACAACTCTCAACTCATAACCCACAACCAAATAGGCCCTATAGTCTTGACAAAGAATGCAAAACATGATATAAAAGGATTCTTCTTGAAAGAAAGCGATTTCTTTTAGTGAACTTTTACATTGAAATTAATAAACGATCGGGTACAGGCGGGAGGATCATGGTATTCTCCCCCTATACTTGATCGTTTGGGGAACGACGAACCGGTTTTGCCTCGCAAGAGGCAGCCACCATCTTTCGGGATGGATGTTTTCGTTCCTCTTTAGGAACGGAAATTGGCTTCTCCCTCGGGAGAAAACATAACCGGTTCCACGGTCAAGATTTGAAAATTTGCTCCCGTAAGGGAGCCCTTGTCAGCGCTCCGCTGAACTACCACCTCTTGTAGGTATTTTCCCCTTACGGGGAAAGGTGGTCAACGTAGTGACTCACAAGGTTCTTAGCCGCAGGGGCGGTATGGTTGTCTAAAGAGAGCGCCCAGCTCTCTAAGACCAGCTCACTTAGAGCTGAAATACCATGCCTCCCCTTGCGGCACGATTCTACCCACCCCTAACTCATAACTCATAACTCATAACTCATAACTAGTAATTGTAACTTATTTCTTACCCTCTTCTTTTTTATTCTTAACGCCTGAAGATTATAAATAGATCTGTTATACCTTTTCGTCTCTAAAGTTAGACTACAGGTATCAATATATGTATCAAATTGACGATAGACAATCTCTCTCTTTCTGGATGATTCTTCTTATTCTCCCTTTATTTTTTATTCTTGGGTGGTCTTCCCGTGGAATACTTCAGTCAGATTTACGAAACATGGATTTACAGTTTATCCGAGAGCCTGTTTTCGAACCTACAAATCAGGCTGAAATAGTTATCCCTATTCCAGCATCCGATGTGGTAAAACCTGAAAAGCCAAGCACAGTAAATGACCCAGACCTCGAAAATTCACCTCTCGACCAAACTTAAATCGTCCAAATAATTAATCCACCAAGGCTGGTTTCCTATTACTACTAGACTTATAGGAAAAACTATAGTATAATGCCAAAACTGTCCAGTTTTATTAAAACTGGTTTTTTTATGGCATCAACGCAAACGCTTAATACAAAGAAAATGGCTATTATAGGTTTAGGATATGTTGGATTACCACTTGCCCTTCTTGCTAATAGAAAAGGGTACGAGGTTGTGGGGGTCGTACGAAATCCGAAAAAAGCAGCCCAGATTAATAATAAAGTTGTCCCATTCTATGATGAAACACTAGCGAAATTACTCAGAAAATCTTCTCTTATTGCTTCTACTGACTATTCTGATCTAAAAAATGCATCAACGATTATTATTTGTGTTCCCACACCAGTTCATCTTGATTATACTCCTGATTTAGAACCTGTAATTTCCGCAACCGAGAATATTGCAAAATATCTACAAAAAGGACAATTAGTTATCCTCGAATCCACTGTAAATCCTGGTGTATCTGATGATGTTGTACTGCCAATCTTAGAAGAAAAATCTGGCCTAATCGCTGGAAAGGACTTTTATCTCGCACATTGCCCTGAACGTATTAACCCGGGAGATACAAAATGGAATGTTGAAAACATTAATCGTGTCGTCGGAGCATTTAACCAAATTTCATTAAAAAAAGCCACTGCTTTTTACAAATCGATCATTAAAGGCGAAGTAAAACAAATGCATTCCTTAAAGGAAGCAGAAGCGGTAAAAGTGGTAGAAAATGCATTTCGAGATATAAATATTGCATTTGTGAACGAACTTGCCATGTCCTTTTCTCATTTAGGCATTGACGTCGTACATGTTATCGAAGGCGCTGCAACGAAACCTTTCTCTTTTATGCCGCACTTTCCAGGAGCCGGTGTTGGAGGCCACTGTATTCCTGTCGATCCATATTACCTGATTGAATATGCGAAGAAAAATGGTTTTTACCATGAATTTCTTTCTTTAGCGAGAAGAATTAATAATAAAATGCCTCATTTTACTATTGAGCAACTCGAACAAGGACTTAATGAACATAAACTAGCCATAAATGGAACAAGAATTGCAGTTTTAGGATTGTCATATAAAGCAAATATCGATGATGATCGAGAAAGTCCATCATATGAAATTATTAAATTATTAAAAGAACGTGGTGCAGATGTGGCTATTTTTGATCCATATCTTATAAATAAATCTACCGAAGAAACACTATCCGCAGCATTAAAGAATACGAAAGCTATCCTTATAGCTACTGCACATACCGAGTTTGTTAACTTAACTCCTGCAAAACTTAAGAGACTTGGTATAAAAGTTATCGTTGACGGACGAAACTGTCTTCCGAAAGAAGATTTTCAAAAAGCAGGAATTACTTATAAAGGTATAGGCAGATAATATGAAAACATTAATTTCAGCAAAACAATTTTTCTCTTTTCCATCCGCGAAGGAAATACTTTTCCAGATGTTTTTAGCATTTCTTGGATTTATCGTATTACTCTCTATTATTTATATGAAATCAGATGATGTTGTAGAGATTTGGCAACATCCTTATATCTTCTCTTACACTGTCTTCGTCACTGTTTTCCAGTTATCACGTATCCTAGGTGCAATGCTGTATAAAAAATCTTATAGAAAAATCACATCCCATCTTGAAACTGAAGACATTGAACACTTTACACCCTCTGTTTCATTTGTTATTCCATGTAAAAATGAGGAGAAATCGATAGAAAAGAATATTCGAAAATGTTTTCAAGCAGAATATCCAGCTGATAAATTCGAAGTAATTGTCATTAACGATGGAAGTACAGATAAGACTAAAGAAATTTTAGATAATCTGAAAAAAGAATTTTCCCGTTTAACAGTAGTTCATTGGGAAGAAAACCGAGGGAAACGACACGCCATGGCTGAAGGTTTTCGATTAACGAAAGGGGAAATTGTAATCCAGCTAGATAGTGACAGCTATTTACAACCAAATGCTATTAGAAAAATTATCCAGCCGTTTTTACATAGTGAAATAGGCGCAGTCTGTGCTCATGCTTCCCCAGTAAACGCAGATAAAAACTGGTTAACAAAAATGCAAGCAGCTTACTATTTCATGTCATTTCGTATTTTGAAAGCTGCTGAATCGACCTTCTTAACTGTGTTTTGCTGCAGTGGTTGCGCATCCGCATATAGAAAAAGTGTGATTTTACCGATTATTAATAAATGGCAAAACGAAACATTCCTCGGAAAACCGGTCATGTGGGGAGATGATAGATCCTTAACGAATTGGGTTCTTCGAAGTAACTATCTTACCGTATATGCAGATGAAGTCCAAGCGTATACTATCGTCCCTGAGACATTTAAACAGTTTCTTAAACAACAAATTCGCTGGAAGAAAAGTTGGTTTATAAATTCTATTTTTGCAATGAAATTTATTTATAAAAACCAGCCATTCGTAGCAGTAACATATTTTCTACCATTATTCTTATTAACACTTATGACACCGATTATGGCTACGCTTGCTCTTATTTATAATCCTTTTATTAATCACATTTTTCCAGTTACATATGTTCTTGGTATTTTTCTTATCGCATGTATCGTGACTCTCTATTACTTATCAGTAGACCGTAAAAGCAAGTATTGGAAGTATATTTTTGTCTGGTCATCCATCAATATGTTTTTCTTATCATTCATTCTTTACTACTCCCTTATAAGAATCCAAGATAGAAAATGGAGTACGAGATAATATGAAAAAACAAGAAAAAAAGTTACGAAGACATACATCTTTTTTACAGATTATTTTCAGTTTATTATTAGTATTCCTATTAGGTAGTTTATTATATGGCAGTACACACCTTCCAATTAATTCTTCTTTGCTTCACGCTGTGTCATCTTCGATAGATGTGATGAAAATAAAAATTGAATATGGAATATACGCTCATAAATCCTTCACTGATATTATCGGGTCTTTATATGGTGAAGAAAAGAAGAAGGAAAATACTTCAAAAGCAACAGCCATTCCTGTTCTTGTTTATCATACTATTCAAGACCGAAATACAGGAGAGAATATTCCTATGAGTACATTTAAAGAACAAATGTTTGCCTTAAAAGCAAATGGATATACACCAGTCAGCATGCAGGATTTTTATGATTTCATGCAAGAAAAAAGATCACTTCCTGACAAATCAATTCTTATTACGTTTGATGATGGTTCGAAAGCAAGCTACTACCCTGTTGATCCTATTTTTAATGCTTTAGATTTTCGAGGAGTCACGTTTATTATTCTTAAATATTCGGCTGGAAAAGGTTCTACCTATTACCTATCAGCTAACGAAATAAGAAGAGTGATACAGACGGGAAGATGGGATGTTCAGGCTCATACGAAAGACGGACATGATGTCTACCAGACACCTGACCCAAATGGAGAGGGACATTACTATAGTAGTAGATTATGGCTTGCAGATAAAAATCGGTTAGAAACTGAAGAAGAATATAAACAGCGCATTTTTAAAGATATGAATGATGCGAAAACTGAACTTGAAAAAACTTTTCATGTTAAAAGTATTGGTTTTGCGTATCCTTTTGGAGATTATGGGATTAATAATAATACAGATACATATATTCTTGATGCAAGTAAAAAGGTGTATTCCCTTGGTTTTCACCAGTATTGGATGACTGCAAAAACTCCATATTCATATAACTATCCTGATAAACATGCATTTCTCGTAAAGCGTATTGATGTAAAGCACGATTGGACAGGAGAAGATCTCATACAGACGTTGGAAAGAGGTCGGCAAAAATCGCTTCCGTATACTGATGACTTCAAGAAAAATAATGGCTGGGTTTCTATTTGGGGTAACATAAAGAAAGAAAATAACGAACTTATTATGGAACCCATAAAGAATGAAAATGGTAGTTCTACATACCTGGACGGAACATATGCTTGGGGAGATTATAAAATAAGTACAAATGTCGAAATAAAAAAAGGGTCAACATTTACAATTACCTCTCGTTTTCAAGATATAGACAATTATTTAGAATGTAATTTTATTAATGATTATGTAACAATTGAACAAAAAGTAAATGGGAAAACGAAGCAGTTAGCTATAAAAAAACAAGGGAAACAGTTTATCATTCCCTCAGCACAATTGCAGTTAAGTATGTCAGTTAAGGGTCAGACAGCGAATTGTTCTATAAATGGTAAAGTAGCTATATCTACAGATAAGGTTAACTCTTCTCTATCACACGGAGGAGTCATTATGAAAACCTGGGATTTTGATAAAAATAATAGCGAGATAATTATTAAAAAAGCTTCTTTTGATGTAAATTAATTGCTATAATGCAGCGATGATGTGGCCAAAGATTCCTTTCATTTTTATTTCGCTTGCTGTTATTCTCTTTATTCCTTTTTCTCAGGATATTAAAAAAATTATTCCCACTAGTTTTATACAGCCAACGAAATCTGTTCTACATGAAGTATCTCAAACATCCTTCTCTTTTGATACGTCTGAGATACTCCAAGAATCACCAAATTTATTAATTAGCCCAAATAGTTTTTGGTGGCTAAACTCAGGAGGGATTTTTTATGTAGAGAATGGTATTGGAAAAACCATCCAAGGAAAACTTCCAGAAGGATCATTATGGCAGAAGATTTATAAACAGACGAATCCTAAAGATACAAACGAAGGATTCCAACCTCAAAATATTTTCCGCTTAGTTACGAAAGGCACATGGAAAAATGTCCAACAACAAATCAATTTTAAAGTAAATGCTTATAACCCCAGCTCAAGTGAGAACTTTAATCAATCAAACGGCGTTCTTTTTTTTAATAGATACCGAAATGGTGATACGCTTTACTATGCAGGGATCCGTGTAGACGGATTAGCTGTTATAAAAAAGAAATTGAATGGATCGTACTATACTATTGCAAGTAAAAAAATCCTCGACGGCTCATATGATAGTTCTTCCCATTCAAATCTTATACCTTCTGGTACATGGATAGGCTTGCGATCACAAATACGGACTAATGGTGATAATACTGTTCACATTTCTGTATATATTGATAAAGATAATTCTGGAAATTGGCAACTCGCTGCTGAAGGTGTAGATGATGGTACGAAGTTTGGTGGACCAGCGATTCTCGACGAAGGCCACGCCGGCATCCGAACTGATTTTATGGATGTTGAGTTTGACAATTACCACGTTTCCTCGCTCTAAATCATAATACCCACTAAAACCCACATCGGGTTTGTACAACATAGACACATAAGGATTATTCATATAGCAAATGCTTTATCTTATCTAATTCTCGTTGGTAATCAACTTGATCATATACAAAATTCTTATATTGTTCCTTTGAAGAGAATAAATTTAGAATCTGTTGAGTAGTCACAAGTGATGAAGATTCTTCAAGGTAGTCTTTAAATGAGTTCCACATATAGTCACCTAGTTGATCAATATTTATAATGAATGCAGTCACGGGATTCAAATGTATATATCTTGAAACGTGAATAAGTTGTTCTTCTGTTTCTATTCTTTTTGCCTTAAACATGAATTGAAAAAGAGATCCTGTTCTATCATTTTTTATATTGTAATATTTAGCATATCCGTTTTGTATATTTCGCATAAAATTTGAAATCGCACTAAAAGTATATGGCTTTAAAAGAAAATGAAGATGGTTCGGCATAATAGCATAAGCAAGTATATCAATCGATTTTTTTTTATTTGTAAAATAAATCTCTTCGTACTGCCTTTTTCTTTCTTCAGATAATCTATTAAAATGTGAAAATCTAAGAGGAAGTTCTAAATAACGATAGTACATTAATAAGTCGAGTATACGAATATAATCATTTTTTCTATTAAAAATTGGTAGACGAGCTATACTCCTATTATAAACATGATATATTTCTCCAGAAACAAAAGGCATTTGACGATAGGGCATAACTCTACAATATCATTTCCTGAGGTGTCTATCTAGTACACACCGGATGTGTACAACTAAGTAATTGTATACCATTGTTGTCAACGTTGGTTCGGAATTGTTATAATACCTTTGTTCATTGGGCCGGTAGCTCAGCGGTAGAGCAGGAGCCTTTTAAGCTCTTGGTCACAGGTTCGAATCCTGTCCGGCTCACAAAGTTAAGTGAATGAATATCAGTTAACACATCTCCTACCCCAATGATTTACTAATCATGTCGAGTATTAAGGAGGACTCATTTTTTAAGCCAGTATTATCAACATTAGGGTTGATAGTATCTTTTATCGCTGTACTGACTCCATTGTTCCCGTTGGGGGAAATTGACTCGTACTTTATTGACAGTAAAATAGCAGTACCAGCTTCAGTTGTTGCCGTTACACTTGGTTTTGCAATTAGCTGGACTGTGTTTGCCTTTTACCCATATTTAGAATGGCGGATTGGTTCGAAAAAAGTTGATAATTATACAGCACCGCGATTTATAATTGGTGCCACAAAAATCATTTGGATTCTACTATCGTCAACAGTCTTACTATTCTACTTGTTCTTTACAGCTGAGAATTCGCTGGCTCAAGCGATAATTTACATTTTATTTTTTTCTACAATCATTTTTATTTTCTCCTATCTTGTCTCTCAAACAAAAGCAAGATATCAGTACTTGTCTGACAAAGATAGTGAGGCTGAGAGGATTTTTTCAACGCTGGAAAAAAACCGAATAGTCAGTCCAGGAATTGAAATATATAGAAATCAACAGTTAACTCCGGAGGAAAGAGAGAAACATGACATAAGAGATTTTGGAATGCTAAAAAAAGTTGATATTCAAACCGTCGTTCAACAAAGAGAATACATTGAGGTAGTTATGAGTGACGATTATCGCGAGTTACTCAGGGTCATAAAAAAACGTAGCGTTTAATACTGAATTAAGATATCTGAAGAAAAATTTGCATTTAAGTCCTGATTTGGGACAAACTATCAGATGTAGAAGAACGTGAAGCTTTCGGTATTCCGAAACAAGTTCTTCAGGAGAGTTCGAACTCTTCAACATCGAGCTCACTAATCTCTTCTTTTACATATTTCTTATAATTCTTCCTTATAATAATAGTTTATGAGCGGGAATTTGAGTGATATTTTAATAAACTTTTTTAACCGTACCTTACTGGCTATCGCAGCTTTTCTCCCTACTCTTTTAGCAGGAATCGTTATTCTCCTTATCGGTATTATTCTGGGATCAATCGTAAAAAGAGTTTTTTTACGAGTTTTTGCTTCTTTAAACGTAGAAGGGTATCTACGCCGGTATGGTATACCAGAAGCCAGAAGAGAATATTCATGGACGAATATTCTCTCAGAAATGGCACGGTTATTTGTGATCGTCCTTTTCCTGATACCAGCTGCAGATGTCTGGGGATTACGCCAAGTAACAGTTATTCTTAATTCTTTTCTTCTTTATTTACCAAATGTCTTTGTTGCAGCCCTCGTCGGTTTCGTGGGATTAGGCGCTGGAAAAATAGCATATGATTTGATTTTAGCTTCATCAAAAGATCTTGTACCTGATGCCTCTCAAACAATTGCTTCTCTTACGAGAGGTGCTATTACTATTTTCGTGCTGCTAGCAGTATTAAACCAGCTCGGCGTAGCCCAGGATCTTATCCGAATACTATTTACTGGATTTGTCGCTATGATTGCGCTTGCCGGAGGCATCGCATTCGGTCTCGGTGGCCAAGAAACTGCTCGGATTATTCTCGAATCGTTACGAAAAGGATTGCAGCAAAACCACCCCAAACAACTCAATCCCCCGAAGAAAAGAGAGTAAATCTAGTATAATAGAAAATAACATTTCATGTCTTCAGAAAGAGAGATTCTACTAGCTCATAATGTTCACTCTGGAAACGGCCTCGCGAAAAAAACTGCAGAACAAGTTAAGAAACAAGGAGTAGAAGGAACACATATTGAAACAATGGACATTCGGACATTATGGGAAGCATTAAAAGATGGCCATGAAGGTGTTCTTGCAGGAATAGATGATCTTTTCGTTCTTGCTGGTGATGGATCTAAATTTCATACTGCGAATTTATTGGCACAGATAAATGGGAAAACGCCTGTCCTGGGTTTTTTACATTTTGGTGGTGAAGGTGTAGGTGGAAGAATGACAATTGGCGATCGAGATCATACCCAAGCACTTTCTCACTGGGCTCAAGGGAAATCAAACCTACCCTATGAAACAGGAAAGGCCTACGTCACGAGAACACTTCAGGACGCTGTCAGAGGTGCTCTCCACATTAAAACAATCCATCCAGGAACATTTCAAACCGAAAGCATGGGGAAAGTAGGTTTATTTTCATGGCTTTTAACCCCATCAAGAGGAATGTCTACCGAGGCCTTAAGAAAGGTTGAAATGTTACGAGGAAAGATTCATCCTATATTACGAAGTCCTCTCGCAGTAGGATACGCTGCAGCGGATTTACGAGATAAGATTCATCCAGTAGAAATATTCTATAGAGATGAGGAAATAATCGCGGCGGAGGTTTCGCTCAACAAAGCACCATTTACTCAATGGACGAAGTTATTATTATCACCTGATCAGTCTCAGGATACAATGCTTATGATTGCACCAGGTAATCCAGACATTTCTGCACGAGGTTTAGCTGCTGGACTTACGGTCGATGTAGCATGGGGGGTAGCTTTACAAAAAGCTCATTTACCGTACCGGAGTGCTACAGGAACATTGGTAACTAAACAGTTACATCCTGAGGATACTCTAACAATAGTGAATAGAGATTTTCGACGTCCTACTGTTCATGCTGTAGATTCTGAATTGGTCTCACCGAGAATTTGGAGAGAAATGGATGTCCATGTACAAGATAAATCTCGAGCTGTAAATATTTACACCAGAAGGAAATAATACTGTGGAATGTTACACTTACCGAAGTGACCCCAGCGGGAGTCGAACCCGCGATTTCAGGGATGAAAGCCCTGCGTCCTAGGCCACTAGACGATGGGGCCGAGTATGCGAAAAAGGACGTTGATATTATATCGAATCGCAGATTTGAATACAACAAAAGTAAATTACTCCCAATCGAAGACCTTATTTCAAAAAAGTAGCTAAGAAACGATCGTAGAATGTGTAGATACTAAAACCTCCGTAAAATAGAAATGCTAAAACCATGAAAGTTACACGAAACAGTGAAGGCCTAATCGGTTTTTGCAAAGATGTAAAATTTAACCAGAGTGTTAAGCCGGTGTGCACAAACATGGCAAATGCATTTAATACAGCCGCAGTAATGACTAGCTGAAGTGGTTCCGTAAATCCTAATAACATGATTGTTATTCCAGCTGCTATTTGTGCCCATAAAACTATATAATAAAGCTTCCTTAAATGTTTTTCGCTCAATCTGTGGAAGGACGCTAATATAAGATTTTCAGATAATATACGGCTTGTCGCATCAAAGACACCAAGTTGTGTGCCGAAAAGTGTTGTCCCAACTACGAGAAGGAAAAATGTTCCTACAAATGGTAGGGTTCGTTCGCCAATTGTTTGTGCTTCACGAATGACGAAGCTGACTCCTTGAGTATTTCCAGGATCCCCAAAGACAGTTGCATATGCGAGTAATGCTAGTAAAAGAATGGTTATTGATCCTGTTACCCAAAAAACGACAAAGTGTTCAATATTAATATTTTTCCACCACATTTTAAATTTTTTAAGATTGTCTTCAGTGGGTTCAAATCTACTACCAGTTAAAGAAACATCTTCGTTTTTACCTGTTAATAAACTCGTGATTCTACCTGCATATTTTCCCATTCCATATCCTTTTTCCTTAATGTAGAAAGACTGTGCGAGATTTAAATTCCCTCCTGCTCCTGCATATGCTAAGGCTCCCAGAAATGAGGCAATTGCGATGCCTTCAGGTAAAAATAGAAAATCTTTACCTATACCGATTGAACCTTTTGCTAATGTAGTCCAATCTTCAGGTTTAGCCAGAAAAATACTTAATAAAAATATTGAGGGGACGCCGATTGAAATAATTGTTTTTTGTAATCGTTCGACAGTCTTATACAGGACAGGCCCAAGCGATAGAATGGTACCAATAAATATTAATAAAAAAATAGTGAGTATGTTTGTATCCGTCAATCCGAATACCGTACCGAAGAATTTAGCAGATGACGCTATGATGCCTGGCCACATCCAGGGGATAAATGTAGAAAAAAGAAACCAGAAAGAAACCAAACGTATTTTTCTTGCTAAACCTACGAATACACTTTCTCCATGCGCGAGTGCATAGCGCTCTATTTCCATGTTCATAAAGAACTGAAATGTTAACCCTAGAAGCGCTCCCCAAATAATACCTAACCCATAATTTGAACTCAGGTACGGCCAAAGGATAACTTCTCCGCTACCTAAACCTAAAGCTAAGATGATAAAACTGGGACCAATTATTTTTTTTAGTGAAGGGGAATCAGGAAGCGTATTTACTTGTAGAGGTTTTAATGGCATGTTTAAGTATATAAATATAGTAAACTAAGTAGAAAATGATTACAATCACTGAACAAGAAATAAGTACAATATATAATAGTCAATCTCCAACTCTCTATCCTCGAATATTTGTCATCCCGAACTTGCGGACTCAGCGTTGCAAAGGAGCTCGCCTGCTTGACATAGGTAGGTTTCAAGATCCCACCACTAACAATTGAGATGCTGAAACAAGTTCAGCATGACAATAATAGGTAATTCAAGAATACAGAATCAGAGAGTGGCATGAGTTTATTTGGGCACCTCCAAGAGTACGGGTTTTCCGTCGCTTGGAGCATGTTCTTTTTGTTTTTTGAAACGCCTTCATGTGTTTCTTTCTTTCTCAGACCCAAGGGCCTGCCCCCCGGCCACCTGGCGCGGGCTTGTCTCGCCGCGTTTTGCGCGGCCGGGGGCAGGGAACCTCATGGTCCCGGTTTTTGGACAATCACAGTCCGGGAATGCCACCACGGTTAGTGCGGCTGAACCGGCTGGAAAACCGGGTAGGCGTCGTTAAGCCCGACGCACAAGAGCCGGAAGCCTGTGGGTAACGGCGCGGGATGCGCGATGCCTTCGCGAAGTACAGGGTTACCTTGCCGGCAGGTGTGCTGGGTGCTCACCTGACCGCTGAAGCCACGGGTGACCGTGGCGGTTGGGGTGGGATACGCCTCGGGCGTGCGTGACGGCGCGGGGTAGGGCAAGCTCGTCGCCGTCGCGGCAGGCTGGAACGGATACGTGTAGTTAACAGTAACCGGTCCGACCGCCGCTTGGTTGGTGGTGTGAACATATAGCCCATACGTAGCCGTGAACGACCCACGCATGTTTTCGTCAGTGACGAAGCGAGCCGAAACCAGATTGTCCGCCTGCATGCAGTTGGTGGTCAGCGAATAGTCTCCACCAAAACCTGGTCCCCACCTGTGCTCCAGGCTGGGATCCGGGTTGCGGAACGTCCGCACAGTCATGACGGACTTGCGACCTCCAACGACAGGACCAGGGCCAACAGCCAATGCGATGTAAGAGAAACTGGGACGCTCCGAACAGCTTACGGCCGTAGACTCAGCCTTCGACTGCCTAAGCGAGGTCTTGACAGCCTCGACGTCGCCAACCCACCCGGGCTGGCTCATGTAGCCGAGAACCTCGTCGGCTGACAAGCTGAGGACGAGTTCGTCCGTAGACGGTTCCTGCGCCGAGGCGGGCGGCGCTCCGGTCGCAACCATACTGGCTGCAACAAGTAAGCCGGCCAGAATGACCGGCAAGGCGAACATTATGCGTCGCGCGAACATGGGTGCCTCCTTGGGGCGGGTGGGGGCAGTACCCCCGATGAAGAAAAAAGACGTTTCGATAGACCGATTTCGATCCTCTCCCAAACGTCAGGGAGCGTAGGAAGCCATACTGCCTCTTTCTGGCGGCCTTGACGGCCCTTCTCCAGGAAGGTTGACTAGCAGTAAGACCGGATCGATACCGGACCTTTCCTCGCTCAATCGCGAGGAAGGACTTTGTGCTTCACCAGAGATCTCTCCGGATTCTGGGAAGCGAATTGAAGTTCTTAAAAAAAAGTTGCACCTGTTCAGATTACTCCTGAACTATGCAACTTCAATAAATGCTTCAACCCGCTTCCCAGAAAAAAGCCACAGCGGTACTAGATCCAAACGCTCCTCTCATGCCACTCTATTGTTAAAGAGCAACATGTTTCCTATTCGGGAAAGACAGCGAATTAGTCTAGCGAAATTAGAAACTAATCTCTGTTTATCATATACTACAGGACTTGTCAAGTCCCATAGGAAAATGGTCATTTATTTTCTAAACTTCTTGATTCAGAACTGATAAATCACCAGTTTTTTAATAAAGGAGATATGATAAAATTGCATATTATATACAATAATGGCAAAAATTATCTTTTTTATCATAAGTGTAATTCTATTTTTTCCAAGCTTAAGCCTCGCTCATGGAACTGCTCATGAACCTTTCTTTTTTATTAATAAACAGCCTGCTTCAGCTTTTCCCATAGAGATTGAAGATGATTCCACAGTAGGCTTCCCTCTTCCTTCAGAAGAAGTAAAAACACCAATACTTGTGAATACTCCAATACAATTTGAAATTAATACTGAAAGTCTGGAATCATTAGTGCCAGAAGATAAACTCGACGATATATCAGTACTTTGGAATTTTGGAGATGGAACAGATTCGAAAGAATCCGCACCGATTCACAAGTTTAAGAACAGTGGTTCGTATATTACATACGCTACTGTTGTGTATAAAGATGAGAATCAGGAAACAATTAAAGTTGAAGAATCTGTATTTATAACTATTGTTCCTCAGAAAACAGACGAAGCGTTTCCGAAAGCGCTTATTTCTGTTAACGGAAAAGTTGTAAAGAAGACGACAGATATTCAGAATGTATCATTTACTTATCCAGTCACACTTGACGGAACGAAATCAACACCAAATGCTTCTATTACTGAATATCTTTGGAGTTTTGGGGATGGTAAAACAGAAAAAGGCTCCGTAGTAAACCACACTTTTAAGGATCAATTTTTTGCAACCGTCGTCTTACGTGTGAAAGATACGAAAGGATATTACTCTTATGCTGCAGTCCCGCTGAGAAATGATGAAAATGCTTCTAATATAGTTAGAAATAAAACATCTCAACAAAATGCCGGTTTTTATGCAGGAATAATACTCTTACTACTTATCATTCTCACAAGCTTCATAATGTTTAAAAAAAGTATAAAATAAATATGTGATACATATCACTGAAATCAAATCTTCTCCGCTATAAGCTAATAAAGATGGTATGTCCAAAATGTGGTGAAGGACAAATTAAGAAAATCCGGTTTTTAGATACCGGGAAAAAAGCTTACCTATGTGAAGCTTGTGAAGCGTTGTGGTTCCATGAAAAGAATATTCCTCATATAAAACCCTCCACAATTCGCCTCCACTCAAAAGAAAATGACCTCGAATATTCCTATACAATAGACGAAGAGAAAGACCAACAAAACACACCTTCATTCCCCATTCAACATAGATAAACTTCCCAACTGTGGATGAAGTAATGGAAATACCTCTTCTAATGAATTCGTTTCCATAAGTTTTACTCGCAACTCACTTGCCCCATCAAAATCTCGAATATAAATCTTAAAATATTTTTTCAATGTTTGGTAAGGCAATCTATTGTGCGTTTCTTTTTCATAGAGGGAAAGATGTTTCTGTAAAACTTCTAATCTGTCTTTCAGTGTGTAAAGTGCAGGATCATAATCTTCTTTAAACACCCAGATATTCTCGAATATTCCTCTTCCTATCATAATGCCATCTACACCGTATTCTTCTGCTTTCTTTTTTCCTTCAGAAATAGATTTAATATCGCCATTACCAATTACAACAGTATCTTTTTTAAGCGAATCTCTTAATGCGACAACTTTCCCTATTTCATCCCAATGAGCTGGGACCTTCGACATTTCCTTCGATGTCCGTCCATGTACAATTAATGCATCAAGATTTTGCTCAAGTAAAAATCCTATCCACTCTTCTGTCTGGATTTGAGAAAAACCAATGCGTGTTTTAACGCTAACTGGCAAATTTCCCGCCCCCTGTTTTGTTGCGTCAATGATCTCTTTCGCGAGAGTTGGATTTTTTATCAATGCTGAACAAGCACCTCGCATTGTAACTGTATGAACCGGGCAACCCATGTTTATATCGATTCCATCAAAACCTCTCTGTTCTAAAAACTGCGCAGCTTTATAAAACAATTCTGGTTTTAAACCCCAGATTTGAGCAATAAGCGGCCGTTCTTCTTCAGTATAGTAGAGTCTTTCTTCCACATGTTTTGTACCATCTGAAAATAAACCTTCTACATTTGTAAACTCTGTAAAAAAGACATCTGGTCTGCCTACAGAAGCTACGACACGACGAAATATACTATCTGTCGCACCATCCATAGGTGCTAAAGCGAAAAAAGGTCTTTTTTTCTTTCCAATATCCTGCCAAAACGTTTTCATAAACTATAATCTTAGCACAAATTCAAATTATAAGCCTATAGGTTGAGTTAGGAAATCAATTCTGCTATTATTCACCCATCGAGGATGGTGTGGGGATCATCCTTGAAGAACGATCGTTAACAAGTTTAGTTCCCCCTGTATGCTACCGGGGTATGAAAGTGAGACGAAAATGTCATTACCACTGCCAGTGGTATATCTTGTTCTGGCAATTCTAGCTTTAATAGGAGGCTTAGAACTCGTCAGACGGAGAGGCTTGTATGTCTTACACGAAGGGATGTATATCCTCTACTTTGATGAAGAGCCTCCCCGACAAGCCTATGAGATTGTGCTACACACACCTAAGGTCAACAAAGTAATGCAACGGCTTGCTAAGGAAGCGTTAGCAAATTCAAACAAGACGTTTGCATTCACCAACGCACGAGACGCTGCGCTTTTCTTTGGACTCGAACTCGAAGGTGACCTACCTGAGGACTTTGTGACTGAAGGCGAAGACAACGAGGAATAACCGCTTAAGCGACCCCACTCGCTGAAAGCAACCAGGGGCATGGAGCAGCACACGCTGCCCCCAGCCCCACCGTAATTATTTCCCCCCGAAGAACTTGTACACTATATAAATGAGGAAACCTATAATCGCAAATGCGACTGCGTAAATAAGGATTGGAAGAATAAATGTAAAAGCGAGAAGAATTAGACCAAAGATAAAAATAATAATCGCGTATGGTAGAAGATCTGTAACTTTTGTTTGTTTTATCGCCTTAATAAACTTCGTGGTAAGGGCATCAATGTCTGTTTTCATGTTATGATTTTTTTGTCAGAAACACATACACACCATACACTGCAGCGCCGATAACACCGAAACTAATTAATACACCTAAAAGAGGAATTACTAAAGGTAATGCGAGAATAATTAAACTCAGAATACCGACAATCACAAGTGCCATGACAAGTTTCTGTTGATCTAGGTCTTTAAAGAGGCCATTCATAGGTGTATTGTACACCTAGTAGGTTATCTGTACAATCGTATAATTTAATTCGCCTTTCGGAGCGATTACAGTAACTCGTTCTCCTACTTTTTTACCAAGCAGCGCGCTCCCAACTGGCGAAACTTCTGAAAGTTTCGAAGCAAGTGGATCAGCTTCTAATTCACCAACTATCATAAACTCTTTTTCGCCAACCCCATTTTTAACTCGCACCTTACATCCGACAGATACCATATCGCTTGATGCTACTTCGATGATTTCAGTGTTTGCAAGAACTGCTTTCAAATAAAATAGTCTGCTGTCTATTTGCGAAAGTTTTGCTCGAGAAGCTTTATAGTATCCATTTTCTCGCAAATCTCCGAGTTCACGGGCGCGTTTTAAATGTTCAACAGCGTCTGGTCTTTGATTAATAAGATCATCATATTCTTGCTGGAGTTTCGCAAAACCTTCTTTAGTGGAACGAACTTTTTTCATATTTTCTACATCTTAGATACTGTCTTTACAGAGTTCTTGACAATATTCAGACATTCAGCGAACAAGAAGACAAAATTTAGTGCAGTAATTCTACAGGAGAAAACAAAGGTTCATACGTAAATGATTGATTCATTACTTGTGTTGTGGCATGAGCCATTAATAAATACTCAGTTAATGATATTGTTTTTTTAATCGCTTCTGAAAAAAATGGCAGATCATCGGGGCCAGAGCTCACAGTGATATGAAATGTTCCCATAGGATGAATTTTCCAATTCCATTTCGTTACTCCTGAATATTCTGCAGAATGGGCACCTGATTCCATTTTCGATAAACACATATATTCAATAAGAATATGTTCAAACAAATGTCCTAGCTCAGTTTTAATAACTTCCTTGGAAAAAGGCATGTTATCATCGTTATAGCATGTTGATTGCAATACAGAAGGTATATTTCCCTTAATTATGTCAAGCGTTTTAGGTAAATGACGTGTATTAACTATTTCTCCACCTAGTTTCATAATCATCTTCGTCTGTACACCATCAAGTTTAATACTGAGGTTAAATGTAGGAGAATTGTAAAATTGTGTATAAATCGCTAAAGGTTTTATGGGCATACGGATGGGATTCTTACGCTTTTCTTACAACTATGTTTTTACGATACAAGGTTTTATTTTATTTGTCAAACACAGCAGCTACGAATTAATACGAATCTTAAGAAAAGATATTTTAAACCGAATTTCTACAAATCTGTCATGCTGAGCTTTAAGCGAAGCATCTTTTTAAGATCATTCGAGAAGTTACTTAAGATTCTTCGCTGCGCTCAGAATGACATTTGGTTTTAAGTAACTTCCTGTTCGCATATTGATGGTATAATGGGATTACTATGAAACTATCCTATATTTTTTTAACAATCGTGTTTATCCTTTTGAATACCTCAACTGTTTTTGCTGTCGAAAATCCGCTTACTTTACCAAACAATAAGTTTGGAGTTCATATTTTGTTTGATACTGAAATTACCGATGCTGCTGCTTTTGTTAACTCAAATGGAGGAGATTGGGGTTATGTTACAATTCCTCTTCAAAATGGAGATAGAGATTTAACCAAATGGCAAGCTTTTATGGATAAAGCGCGTGAGCTCCATATTATTCCTATTATTCGTCTGGCTTCAGAGGGAGATTATTTTAATACTAAGGTTTGGAAAAAACCAACATTTGAAGATATTGTCGACTTCGCTAATTTCATCGATTCCCTTCAATGGCCTGTAAAAAATCGCTATGTAATTATTTTTAATGAAGTAAATCGGGCAGATGAATGGGGTGGCGAAGTGAATCCTGAAGAATATGCAGAATTATTACAGTTCGCAACAACAGTGTTTAAATCAAAAAGCCAAGACTACTTTATTATTAGTGCTGGACTAGATAATGCAGCTCCTGAAGAATTTCCGGAATATATGAATGAATATAATTATTTACGCCGTATGCAGGAAGCTGTTCCTGGGGTTTTCAATCAGATAGATGCATTTGCCAGTCATTCATACCCAAATCCAGGTTTTTCTCAACCTCCATACGTGGATACAACAAAAAGTATTTCTAGTTTTAGTTATGAACGGCAATTAATTCGTCAATATAGAAACAGTGATATTCCTGTATTTATAACAGAAACAGGATGGAATGCCTCAACTCTATCGAATGATACGAAAGCTGAATATTATAAACAAGCGTTTGAAACAGCGTGGTCAGACCCAGGAATTATTGCTGTGACTCCATTTCTTCTTTATGCTGGAAGCGGACCGTTTGAGGGGTTCACTTTTCTTAATGCTGATAGAACTCCTACGAAACAATATACGGCTGTTCAAGAACTTCAAAAATTAAAAGGAGCACCGACACAAACAGCATATGTCTTAGGAGCAGAAGGTGAAACCGATCAAGAACTGCCAATAAGAACATTTCCTAAAAGCCCTAAGCCTGAATTCTCTTTATCTGATACAGCACAAGAAGTATTTCACTGGATACTAAAACTATGAAAATTACAAGTTATAAGTTATAAGTGCTAAGTTATGAGTTTTTAACTCATAATTCGTAACTCGTAACTAATAACTTTTATACTATGAATTGGCAACCTGCTGAAGACATAAAAAAAGATATTAAATATATACTGGAGACTATAGAACTACCACATATTAAACTAGAAAGAGTTTTTTGCTATCGTACCTATGGATCGAAATCTCGTGCATATGCTCGTACTTGGAGTTTTCCAAAAATCTTTCAGGATGCACTCGGGGTTGAGCCAGCATACGTCATAGAAGTACTTTCAAAGTGTTTTGACACACTAAGCGATGATGAAAAAAAGAAAGTGCTTATACATGAGCTATTACATATCCCAAAAAACTTTTCAGGGGCTCTCCTTCCCCACCATACCGCACATAGAAGCCTTACCAAAACAGCAAACCAACTATTTAAGAAGTACAAATTAACCCAGGCAAAGAGCGTAGAGCAAGGGGCAAAGGGTTGAATTAAAAAACTCTATGCACTATGCTCTAAGCCCTATGCTAACTTTAATACATGGTGATAATATCGCAGCTTCCCGAACGTATTTTATCGACATGAAAATGAAGTTTCCAGATACTTCAATTCATGATGGTAAAAATCTTTCATTAACTGATCTCATGCAAATTTTAGAAGGCGGAGATTTATTTAATGACGAAAAAGTTCTATTTATCGAAAATTTTTTTTCTGCTAAAAAACAATCAACAGAAATAAAAACACTTTTACCTTATCTCACTTCACAGTCTGAAAATGCGACAATCGTCCTCTGGGAGGATAAGGAATTGGATAAAAAAACACTTTTAGGGCTAAAAGACAGCACAGTTCGGCTTTTTAAACTTCCTCAACCCTTATTTTCTTTTCTCGAAAGTCTCCGACCTGGTAATAGTAAAATCTTAATAAAACTTTTTCATACAGTACTACAGACAATAGATGAAGAAATGGTTTTTTATATGCTGATTCGACATATCCGACTTCTACTTGCTCACCATGGTCAGATCGCATCAATTGATGAGATAAAAAGGATGCAAGACTGGCAGAGGATGAAATTAATAAAACAAGCAAAATTATTTTCAGAAGAACAATTAATCACAATTTACAAGAAGTTGTACGAAATAGAAAAAGGTATAAAAACAGGAAGTCTTACTCTCCCATTGGCCTCTTCAATTGACATTTTCTTGTTAGAATTGTAAACTGACAGAAGAAAAGAATTATGGATAGCCAGCTTACTGAAAAACTTTCTGCTGCTCTGAACGAAAAGAAGATCAATAAAACTGCTCATGATGAAATAGTTAAATGGTTAACGGAAGAAGAATTTAAAGAATTTATTCCTCAACTAACACGAGAAATCCAAACAGGTAACTGGGAAAGTCTGATGGATCGTTTTTATAGAGTAGTTATTTTTGGTACTGGTGGTATTCGCGGAACAATGGATATCGGAACAAATAGAATCAATAACTACACTATTCGCTGGGCTTCGCAAGCATATTCGCAATATCTTCTTAAGTATAAAAAGGATCAGATCCAAAAAGGAGTTGCATTGGCTTACGATAGCCGGAATAATTCAGATACATTAGTAAAAGAAACAGCCCGAGTATTAGCGGCTAATGGCATTCCAGTTCATATGTTTAATTATTATCGTGCTACTCCAGAATTGTCTTTTACAGTGCGTTTTTTAGGATGTGTTGGTGGAATCGTTCTTACTGCCAGCCATAATCCCCCTGAATTTAATGGATATAAAGTCTATGATGAAAACGGCGTACAAGTTCTTCCTGATGTTGGTGCGCAAATTGAAGCAGAATTTAAATCTGTGACAGAAATAAAAAAAATGACTTTTGAAGAAGCCATTTCACAAGGTCTTATTAACTATATCGGTGAAGAAGTTGACCAAGCATTTGCGCAAGCTGCAAAAGCTGCATCCATTTATGGAAGCAGAAACGTGAAGATTGTTTACTCTCCTATGCATGGTGTTGGTTCTCAATCGGTATTACCTGTCTTAAAAGAATTAGGATTTCAAGATATCGTACTCGTTGAAGAACAGATGAGTTTAGATGGAAACTTCCCTAATGTTGACGGCAAATTTCCAAACCCCGAATTCCCTAAGGTATATCGCCAAGCAATAGAATTAGCGAAAAAAGTTAATGCAGATATTGTTCTTCTCTCAGACCCTGATGCAGATAGGTTAGGGATGGCAGTTCCTGATAAACATGGCAATTGGACACCATTGAATGGTAACCAGGGAGCAGTTGTAATGACATATTTTATTTTAGATACGCTTAAAAAAACTAATAAACTTCCACAGCATCCTGTATTCGTAAAAACATCAGTAACAACAGATCTCTTTAGAGATATCGTAGAAGATTTCGGCGGAGAAGCAATAGCTGATTTACTCGTAGGCTTTAAATTCATAGGTGACCGGATTCAACATTTACCAGCAGATAAACAATTTATTTTTGCAGCTGAGGAAAGTGTAGGTTATCTATTTGGGACAGCATATCGAGATAAAGGCGCGGAAACTCCTGCGGTTGTGGCAGCAGAAATGGCAGCGTATTGTAAAGATAATAATATTACACCAATGGATCTTTTGGAATCAATTTATCAAAAATATGGTTATTATGCTGAAAGATTATATTACAAGCTTATTGAGGGTTTTGGAGCATTGGACCAAATGAATTTAGCAATGAAAAAACTCCGCGAAGATCTCCCAAAAGAAATTGCAGGAAGAAAAGTGCTCAAAGTATTAGATAGATTAACAGGCGAAGTTATAGATGGCCAAACTGGTGAATTATTAGAAACCAGAAATTGGGATAAAGGAGATATGTTATCGTTCTTTTTCACAAAAGATGAACGCACTGTTGTACATGCGCGTCCATCAGGTACAGAGCCAAAAATGAAATACTATACTGCAGTCAAAGGATCATTAAAAGAAAAAACAAAAGATGAAATCATGAAAGAAGCAGAGGGTATAGAACAAGATATTGCAAAACGGTTTGAAGAGATATTAAAGACGATTACCGTGAACGTCTTCTAGAACTTCATGACTCAATCTCTACAATTTACAGAAGAACTTGAGTTTTCAAAACAATTAATTAAAGAGGCAGGAGAGCTAGCATTAATCTATTTTAAGAAAGAACTCATGCCAGAGTTTAAAGAAGATTTTAGTATTGTCACTGAAGCTGATAAAGTAGTTGAACGTTTTATTAGAACCTCACTCATAAAAAAATTCCCTCCATATGGATTTATAGGAGAAGAAACTGAAGAACATCACCAAAATACATTATGGATAGTAGATCCTATTGATGGAACTGTTGCTTTTACAAGAGGAATTTCCGCTTTTGGAATGGCACTTGCATTAGTGCATAATGAAGAGATTATATTCAGCATTATTTATATTCCTTATAATAATCTACTTTATCATGCCTATAAAGATAAGGGTTCATATGAGAACGAAAGAAGAATCTTCGTAAGTAAAGAAAGTAATATAAAAAATGCAATAATATCACTGCATGGAAAAAGTTTTGGAGATATCAACCTGCATGACCATCTTTTGAAACTTCTTTGTGCTGGACGACCGAGAATGACGCATAGTGTGGCTGTAGAAAGTACATACTTAGCATCAGGAAAAATTGATGTGTTAACCAAATATAATCAACATATTTGGGATGTTGTTCCTGAATATCTCCTCATGTTGGAAGCTGGTGCAGTGATTACTGACGAATTTGGAAAACCCTTATCATTTAATTTCAGAAAAGGGACAAAATATAATTTTTTGGCCTCAAATAAAGAATTAGTAGCTACTTCTTCTCCTTACCTCTACTTATCAAAATAACATCTACATGTTTATTTCTGAAAAGTTCTTAATTGTACCGTCTGCTTCTCTTAATTCCTCTTCTGTGTGAGTGGTAGAAAGCCCAATAACTTTCATCCCTGCGTTTTTTGCACCTTTAACACCTGAAGGAGAATCTTCAAAAACAAGGCAATGTTTTGGAGAAACACCTAGTTTATCAGCAGTATTTAGAAAAATCTCTGGGTCCGGTTTTCCTTTTACAATATGTTCTTCACCAGTAACAACATCAAATGTATCAAGGAAGCCTAACTTTTCAAAGACAAACCGCCTATTTTTTTCCTGACCGCTGGTGGCAACAGCAACTTTAATATTTCGCTTTTTCAAAGTTTGAATAAAATCATGCAAACCTTCTACAGGTTTTATATGCGGAGCATACATTTCTCTGTAAATAGCTTCTTTATCATCCCCGTATTGTTTTATTTGTTCATCAGTTATATCCTTCCCAAACATATTCCGGAGGATTTCACTATTCCGTTTTCCTGATAATTTTGTCTTAAACTCTTCTTCACTAAGATCGTAACCATGTCTTCGACAGAATTCCTGAAATGCTTTCATATGGAAAACATTATTATCAACCATTGTCCCATCCATATCGAATAATACCGCTTTTATATCTGACCAATTAATTATTTTCATACTGTTCAATTCTTGCAAAGCCTAAAGCACAATGCTAATATTACAGTAATAATGGATCTTAGTCAATTTGATAAGTCAAAATTCGTCATACAACCATATATCCGAAGGATAGAAAAACCATGGGGTTATGAATTGCATTGGGTACCTGAAGGCATGCCATATATGGGTAAAATCATGCATATTAACGCAGGGCACCGTCTCTCCTTACAGATTCATGATAAAAAGCAAGAAACATATTGGTTAGCAAGTGGTGAATGTGATCTCATTTTAGAGAATGAAAAAGGTGAACTTCAGACAGTTCGAATGCAAAAAGGAGTAGGGTATACTACAATTCCAGGCCAAAGACACCGACATCAAGGTGTAACAGACTGTGACATCGTTGAAGTATCCATGCCAGAGGTAGGCACAACATTACGATTAGATGATGACTATAAACGGCCTGATGAAACCCCTGAACAGAGAGAGAAAGAAAGAGCCGGAATGTAAAATCCAAATCCATTCGAATGGAAATAGTCCGAATATGTCCTAATTATTCGGATTTATTAGGATTATTATCATTAGGATACATTCGTATGAACGACTTTACAAACCTTGAAGAAATTAAAAAACTAGACCCTCAAAACTCTTATGAATCTACAGAAAAAATACTTGATCAATTAGAAGTTGCTTGGCAACAAGTGAATGCACTTACTATTCCACGATTTGACAATATACAGACAATTGTTTTCTGTGGTATGGGTGCGTCTATCTATGGCGCACTTGTGACTAAAGCATTACTCCATGCAGAACTTGATCAACCAACAGAATTTATCTCTGATTATCATATTCCGGATTGGGTAAACGAGCAAACTCTTGTTATTCTGACAAGTTATTCTGGAACTACAGAAGAAGTTCTTTCATGTGCTGAAGAAGCTTTGGCTAAAAATGCAAAAATACTTGTGCTTACGAAAGGCGGTGCATTAGCAGAATTTGCGAAAACAAACAATCTCCCTGCATATATTTTCGATGGTGTCCTCAACTCTTCTGGTGTGCCTCGTTTAGGTAATGGCTATACTGTACTTGGGTTGCTCGGTCTCTTAAATAAAGCAGGAATACTCGCCATAGGGGAACATGAAATTACCAATGCTATAACAAGGCTTCGGGAGAAATTCCAAGAACTAAAAGAACAGGCAATGCAGGATGTTGAAAAGTTTTATGGTCGAATACCTATTGTTATAGCAGCTGAGCATTTATCAGGAAACGCACAAATCCTTCGGAATCAATTTAATGAAACCAGTAAGACTTTTTCTGCATTTTACCTCGTGCCTGATCTTAACCATCATCTAATGGAAGGCTTACAATTTCCGTATTATAAAACAGCAGACGCACAGCATCCTGACACAAATTCTACAAGTAATACCTTTTCTCCTCTGTATTTTATCGTTCTAAACTCTCTTAACTATTCTGAACAGATTCAAGACCGCATAAATTTAACAATCGATGTTATACGAAAAAACAACCACGATATTCAGGTATTTAATACATCTGGCCAAACAGTCTACGATGACTTTATGGAAACACTCGTGTACGGAAGCTATCTTACACTCTATTTAGCCTTCCGCTATGACCAAAACCCAGCTGTAAATCCATGGGTAGACTACTTTAAAAGTGAATTAAAAAAAGGCAGATAACTAGCTTCTACCCACCTTTTAACGAACATATACAAATTGAATATACCCCAGTCCACAACCACTTGACAAACTCTACAATTATGTTATACTACAGGACGTAATTTGGTATTTGCAATTGTGTTCTGTTTTTAATACTCTTGAATTGTAGAGCAAATTACAGAAAGATTATAGAAATGTCTACAACGAGCTCAAAACTTATAAATAAAACATTTATTTTTGACGAACTCAAGGAATTCGACAACCATCATATGGTTGTTTTTTTATATAATAAGCAAACAGGATTAAGAGGTTTTATAGCTATCCACCGTAACGGTTTGAAATTCCCTTCATTTGGTGCAACACGTATATGGCAATATAAAAACGACCAAGATGCATTACGTGATGCTTTGCAATTATCTCGCGGGATGTCTTATAAATCTGCTCTTGCTGGCCTTCCTTATGGTGGAGCTAAAGCAATTATTATGCTTCCTGAATCCGCTGAAATTTCGAAAAAAGATCTTTTGAAAGAATATATAAAAACAGTTAATTATTTAGGAGGCAAGTTTATAACAGGTGCAGATGTCGGAATAAATATGGATGATCTAGCACTAATGAAGCAGAATAGTCCGTATATAGTTGGTGTAAAAAATGACGCTGTAAAATTTACTGGACTAGGTGTTTACTATGGTATAAAAGCAGGCCTAAAAGTAGTATTCGGAAAAGAATCCCTCGGTGATAGATCCATAGCAATTCAAGGTATGGGTAAAACAGGATCTGCTCTCTTAAGCTTTATATATAATGAAGCAGCAAAAATTTATGTCACTGATCTTAATAAAGAAAGATTAGCAGAAATAAAAAAACAATATCCTAAAGTTACAACAGTCACACCAGCACAAATTTACTCACTAAAGGTAGACGTTTTTTCCCCATGTGCTTTGAGTAATGTAATAAATGTAAAAAATATTTCCGCATTACAATGTAAAATCATTGCGGGAAGTGCGAACGCCCAACTTGAAAATAAACAAATTGGACATTTATTACATAAGTTAAATATTCTCTATGCCCCTGATTATGTTATTAATGCTGGCGGACTCATTGCTGTAGCTGATGAATATAAATACCAAAGATCAAATGAAGAGAGAATAACAAAAGCAGTAAAATCAATTAAAGATACGTTAATCACTATTTTCACAGAAAGCAAAAAGATGGATAAACCTACAAATGTTATTGCGGATCAAATGGCTGAGAACATTTTTAACAATAGATAAGCACTTTTAATAATATGAAGCAAAGAGTTTTAACACTGCTCTTTATAACAATATTTATAGATTTTTTATCGTTTGGTATTGTCTTTCCTCTTTTGCCTTATTACGTTGAAAAGTTTGGTGCTTCTGCATTTACAATTGGATTACTCGCCGGTTGCTTTTCCTTTATGCAATTTATTTTTTCTCCTATCTGGGGAAGAATATCTGACCAAATCGGAAGAAAACCAATCATTCTTATCAGTTTAATTGGAAATTCACTTGCCATGTTGGGATTCGCACTTTCTCCTTCTCTTTTCTGGCTATTTGTCACAAGAACACTTTCTGGATTATTTACAGCTGCATCTTTACCTACCACATATGGATATATAGCTGATGTCACCGAAGAAAAAGAACGCGCAAGCGGATTTGGTATGTTGGGCGCAGCCTGGGGACTAGGATTTGTTTTTGGTCCAGCTGTCGGTGCTCTTTTAAGTAGACAATCAATACAATTACCCTTTTTCATAGCAGCTTTGGTAAGTTTTTTCAGTTTTCTTTTCGCATATATGTTTTTACCAGCAGCAAGAACTAAATCAATCACAAAAATCCAGGGTAAAACTCTCTTCAATCTTTTTACTGTCATACATAATCTGAAAAGTAGTGTCGGATCTTTATTTATTTTATTTTTTGTTGCTTCGTTTGCACTTTCTTCCTTAGAAATTATTTTTCCGCTCCTTGCCAAATCACGCCTTGGTTTTAACGAGACAACTGTAGGGTTCTTTTTTACATTTATAGGAATAATAATCGGCTTAACCCAAGGCGTATTAGTAGGCAAGGCAGTTTCTCGATGGGGAGAAGTATGGACTATAATACTCGCACATTGTTTTATGATTTTAGGCTATTTATCTTTAGCGTTATCTTTAAGTCTTACTACCGTTCTTATGTCTGCAACAGTTTTAGCTTTAGGGATAGCTCTAAATGAACCAACACTGGCTGCATTAATTAGCCAACGAGGGAAAGAAGGACAAGGTACATTATTAGGTGCGACATGGAGTTTCGATTCATTCGCTCGAATGATTGGACCCGTATTAGGCGGATATCTTTATACTTCATTTTCTTCCGAAATGCCTTTTTTCCTAAATTCACTTTTATTAGTTTGTTCTTTGCTTATACTTAAGATATATATATCATCCAGTAAAAAGTCACTATGAATAATAAAGATTATATTCGACAATTTCAAAGAAATATCGGAATTTTAACTGAGGAAGAACAGTTGAGAATACGAGATACAAAAATTGCTATTTTAGGTTGCGGCGGTGGGAGCGATGTAGCAAGACAATTAGTAGCTTCTGGATTCGAAAAATTTTTCCTAGCTGATAATGACATAATCGAACACCACAATTTAAATAGACAGTTCTATTTTTTTGAAGACATTAAGAGTAATAAAGCAGCTGCGCTAGCAAAAAATCTTAAAAAAATAAATCCACATGTAAAAACTGAAGTTCTAACGGAAATGGTATCCGCAGACCGTATGAAAGATATTGTAGAAAGATATGATATTGTAATCGATGCAATCCCTCCGGAAAGCGCTTTAAAAGAGGAACTTGTTTTAGCTCGAGAAGTGAGAAAACATGATAAAAAATATCATATATATTTTTTAGATATTCCTTGGGGAGCAAAAATAGTAGTTTTTGGTAAAAACACGCAAACATTTGAAGAGTTTATGGGTATTCCTGTGGATTGTGATTTATCATATGTAGATACGATGACTTTAGAGGATCTTACACGAAACTATATGATTGACGCTTCAGAGGAAATGAAAAGAGTTGGACAATTAATGTATGAAGGAAAACTTCATTATTTCCCACAAATGGCTGTAACTGTTTCACTTGCTGCATCTATGATTACGACAATGTGTATCTTTCTAAGTATTGGAAAAAAAGTCAAACTAGCGCCGCATATTTTTACCTTTGATTATTATAAAGAATTTTTATATGCTAAATAAGCACCTATGGCTGACTTTATTACACCCTCATTTTTTGAAAATGTACCTCAAGCGCTTAAACTAATTTCTACACAACAAGAGAATTATTGGCACAAGCTAGCGATGCATAATGCCAGCACACTTTTCTCAAAAATGTATGAGAAAATACCTGCATATCGAAGATTTTTACAATCACATAACTGCAATGTAGAAAAAATAGTATCTGAAGATGATTTTTTAAATCTTCCTATTATTACAAAGAAAGAGTATCTTCAAAAATATTCCTACGAGGAATTACTTTTTGATAAACCTGAAAAAGTGAAAAGTTTCTATATGAGCTCAGGATCAACAGGAGAACCTACAATTTGGCCAAGACTTCCTGAGGCAGATCTCTCTTATAGTATCATGGTCAATTTTTTCTATACTGCATTTTGGAAAATTGATCAGAAAAAAACATTATATATTTCAGCAATGGATCTTGGAATTTGGGCATCTGGTAATCTCCAATTCCATGCTGCTATGTATTGTGCAAAACGTCATAACTTTACATTTGCAAACCCAGGAGCAGATTATAGATATATTTATTCAATAATAAAACAACTTCACAAATATTATGATCAGATAATTATAGCTACGTATCCTTCTGTCGCCCGAAGATTATTAGATTATTTATTAGAAAAAAAAGAACTTGATATAGCAGCGTTAGATATTCATTTTATGTTAGGAGGTGAACCTCACACAATAGAATGGAGACAATACCTTCTAGAAAAATTGAAAATATCACCAGATGATATTTCTCATGTTTTAGATTACTATGGAACAAGTGACTCTGGAGGACCTGGAACCAGCACGCCCTTGACAGAAATAATACAAAATCTTTGCCAGAAAGATAAAGATCTGTGCAAAAGTTTATTTGGGCAAGTTGTTGTACCTTCTCTATTCCAAAAGAATCCTTTCCTTCACGTAGAATCAATTGACAGTAGAATTATTGTTACATATCCAGGACAACTACCATTGTGCAGATATGATTCCGGTGATACTGGAGGAATGCTCTCATTTGAACGAGTCATGGGTATACTAAATAATCATGGTTACAACATTAAAACATTGTTAGAACGAAATAGCTACGGAGCAGAATATATTTGGACGTGGCCATTTATTTATTTAACTGGACGGAATGATCAAGCTATTTCCGTAGGAGGTGCCGTAGTTTATCCGAAAGATATCGAAGGATTATTTTTTCAGGAAAAAACTAAATATATTAAAAGCTTTAAGCTTTCAGTAGAATACGATAGTGATAAGAATCAACAATTTACAGTGTATTTGGAACTAAAACCTCAAATAACTCTCAACGCTAAAAAAATAGAAAAAATGTCAATGAAATATTATCAGGTAATTGTAGATAGATTAATCGAGGTTAATGAAGATTATGCCGGTGCCTACCGTATGGACAAACACGCTTGTGCCCCTAGAATAAGAATAGTACAATATAGTGAGTATCCTTTTAATGAGGATATTGAAAGACATAAACCAGTCTTCGTAAAGAAAAATTAAGCTCAATGAATATCATCAATAATCCTGTCCTAAATGGAGCTATTGTAACTTTACTCTTTGGGATTTCCTTTTATCTAGGTCTTCTCATTTTTACAAGAAATCGAAAATCAAAGATTAACAGAGTTTTCACAATTTTTGCTATCGCAATGGCTTTTTGGCTTGTCTTAGCATATATACCTGATCTACCATTTCTCCGATCTTATGCCCTAATCAGCGCAAAGTTGAATTACATAGCATTATTAATTGTCTGTTATACACTTTTCCTGTTCCCTTTTATATTCCCTCGAGAAAGGCATCTTAATATATTTGTTAAGTTTGCAATTTTAGGTATTGGTATTTTTATCGGTGGGCTCACCCTTTTTACAGATCAGATAATAAAAGGCTTAAACTATTTTGATTGGGGAGCAAGTTATATTGATGGTGATACAGCTGGCTTATTTTATCTTTATATGATGTTTGGAGCGTTATCTGCAATGGTTCAGTATATATATTTAATGCGACGGTTAAAAGCCCGTGAAAGAATACAGATACGTTTATTTGTCGCAGGATTATCAATCTTTTTATTAACAAATATTATTGTTCAATCGATCATAAAACCTCTTATAACACATACAGATGAGTTTTATAAGGTAGGAAATTATTCAGCAATTTTCATGTTGACATTTACTGGATATGCGATTATCAAACACCGTTTCATGGATATAAAACTTATTGTCGCTAGAGCCGTATCATTCACTATTTTAATCATGTATGTAACATTTGTGTATTCATTCCTTCTCGCCTTGCTCGTTCAGTTTTTTTCACAGGAAACGTTAAGCATACAGACTATTTTTATCACAGCAGTGTTATTTTTAATCATGGCAACTACATTACAACCTATCCGACGATTTATCGAAAAAATAACTGACTCTTTGTTTTATAAAGATCGTTATAACTCCGGAAAATTGCTCTATAATCTTGCGCTTTCTATGGCCTCAATATTGCGATTAGAGAAACTAACGCATGAATTACTCGATACCTTATTAGCGACAATGCGTATTAGTCGTAGTGCATTTATTTTAGTGGAAAATGAAAAAATCTATGAGGTTGCACATAAAGGATATACAAAAAATCCTGAATTTGATGAACAAAAAGTGCTTACTCTTCTTTCAGAAAATAAAGTTCTTATTTTTGAAGAGCTTCAAGATGGTACGATAAAAGACTTAATGCGGGATGCAGATTTAACAATAGCTATTCCTTTACGAGCTAGTGACAAAACAAGTGGATTATTAGTATTAGGCGAAAAACTTTCTGGTGAAGTTTACAATGCTACAGATATTGAAGTCCTCGAAACCTTCGCTCCGGAAGCGGCTGTTGCAATAGAAAACGCAAAGGCATATGAGGAGATTAGCAGATTTAATATAACGTTACGTGAAGAGGTCGAGAGTGCTACTAAAGATTTACAAGTTGTAAACGAAAAATTGAAAGCACTAGATCAATTAAAAGATGAGTTCGTCTCACTGGCATCTCATGAGTTACGAACACCTATGACTGCTATCAAATCTTATTTATGGCTTTTCCTTCAAACGAATTACGAATCCCTCGATGAAAAGCAAAAAATGTATATTCAAAGAGCATTTGAATCAACTGATAGATTAATTAATCTGGTGAATGACATGCTTAATGTTTCTAGAATTGAATCAGGAAGAATTACTCTATTAAGAAAATCAATTGATCTTGTTCAGGTCGCGAAAGATGTTATGTATGAACTTACTCCATCTGCACAGAAACAGCAAGTTGAGCTTAAATTACACACTGAATCTGAGACATTCCCTCATGTAGTGGCAGATGCGAATAAATTAAAAGAAGTATTTGTAAATCTTGTAGGAAATGCCCTTAAATTCACAGATCCTAAAGGAAGTATTACAATTAAAATTGAACAAGACAATAAGAAGCTTGTAACCCATATCATAGATTCTGGGAAAGGAATTGAAAAAGAAGATTTGCCGAAACTATTCCAAAAATTTGGTATAGTCGGAAATGAATATCTTAGGAAACGAAATAGCCAGGGTACTGGATTGGGTTTGTATATTTCCAAATCTATAATTAATCTACATGGAGGTGAGATTTGGGTAGATTCAGAAGGAAAAGATAAAGGTACTACGTTCTCATTTTCACTGCCTATAGAAGGATCAGAACCTGCAGAGACTCAAGATAAAACCGAAGAAAAAGAATTAAAAGTTGAAGAGCCTTCTAATGAAAATGACGAAAAAGCTTCTAACGAAAATAATAAAAATTAATAGAGAAGAAAAATGACTTGTTAATTACTGAGATACATCTTCACTTCGTTTAAAACGTCACCAGGTGTTAATTGGCTCTTTATAAGGTATCCATCTCCGAACTGTAACGCTTCTTTTATTTCTTTATCATTATCTAAGTTTGTAAGGAATACGAGTTTTTTATAGAAGTGTTTATCTTTATAGGTAGGATCATCATGAAGCTTATGGACGACATCCACACCACTCATAACAGGCATAATTATATCAAGGAGAACAAGGTCCCAATTTCCAGTCTGAATTTTTTCTAGTCCTTTTTGCCCATCTTCTGCGAATGCAACTTCATAGCCAGCGGAAGTAAGTGTCTCAGTATATATCTCGCGTAAGAACAAATCATCTTCTACGACAAGTATTCTTTTTTTCTCATCCATAAAAAAATCTTAGCACTGCAATAAACTATAGTCAATAGAGAATAACTCCTTAGTTAAATACTATGACACTTATAGTTATTGCAGTGAAATAATGAGGTACTTATCGAGTGACGGAGATAGATTCTTGAAGTTCAGCACCAGGAGCTGAAACTGTCAACCTGGAATCTGAAGTCGATTGCACGACATCATAATTTGTACTATACGCTGCGCCACACTCTGCTTCCTCTATCGGATCTC
>JAYRIM010000020.1:0-1790 GCA_041906785.1 Candidatus Levyibacteriota bacterium | reverse complement strand
AGAAGTAATTTTAATGAAGAAGCGCCTTATCAGCTTTCAAAAAAGAGAGCTGTGCTATTTAAAGATATTCTTATTCAAAAAGGAATAAATAAGAATCGAATAATACTAATTCCACCAAAGAATAATGCAGATCTTGGCGTAAGTCAGGAAGACATGGATAAGCTAACAACTCCAAAAGAGAAAGATGCTGCATGTACGTCGTCAAACTAATTTGGACTTTAGCTAAGGGAGTGTTTTTAATTTAACTCAAAACTAAATTATTTTTTTGATTCTTCAATTTTAATTTCTCGTATTCTAATTTCCTTTTCCTGATACAATCCTGTTTTATTCTTTCTCTTTCCTTTAAAATAGCATCTCCACGACCATAATAAACATCTGCAGGAGTTAAATTATGTAAGGATTCATGGTATCTTTCGTGATTGTAAACGTTTACAAATTTTTCAATAGCTTGCTCCAGCTCCTCAGGAGAATAATAATTATCAAGCTTTACCACATTTTTCATCGTTCTATGATATCGTTCGATTTTACCTTGTGTCTGAGGATGTAAAGGTCTTCCATGTATCTGATGCATATCATGATTGCTTTTTAAATAATCTTTCAGTTCTGCTGCAATATAGCATGAACCATTGTCAGATAATAATCTTGGGCGTTGTTTGCTTACAATTTTTGCTTTAAAAACAGCCCGATCAATAGTCCTCTTTACATCTTCAACCTTCATTCCTTCACAAAGTTCCCAATGCACAATAAATCTGCTGTAATCGTCTAAAACAGTGCTGAGGTAATACCATCCCCAACCTAGTATTTTGAAGTAAGTAAAATCCGTTTGCCACATCTGATGAACAAATTTTGTTTTATTGCTAAACTCATCTGCTGCTGAAAGAAAAATATGAGCAGGAGCTGTTATTAAACCTCTGCCTTTCAAAATGCGGTATACACTCGATTCTGAGATGAAAACTTGTTGTTCATCTGTCAGTTTATAAGCAAGCTCTCTTGATGATAAATGTGAAAATTCCAATGCAAGTTCTGCAACCAGGTTTTTCTGTTCTTGAGGTATGCTGTTCCATTGCCTGTTAGATGCACGTTTATTGGGAGCTAAACCATCAACTCCATGATCAGCATATGCTTTATACCAATTGTAAAAAGTGCTTTTGTTCAAACCAATTTCGCGTAGCGTTCTGTTTACACCAATTTCGGAATCAACTACCAGGTGAATGATTTCTTGTTTTTCGGATGCTGTAAATCTCATATACTTTCTCAGTTTTGAATTTATTCCAGCACGTTCAAGCTTTTTTTTACGATATCATAGCGAATTACAAGATCTGCCAATGTTTCTTTTAAGCGTTGGTTTTCTTTCCTAAGGTCTGCTACTTCATCGCTTGTAGCTTCTCTCACCGTATCGCCTGATAAACGTTTTTTACCCGCTTCCACAAACTCTTTGTTCCATTTGTAAAATTGTGTTTGCATTATGGAGTGCTTTCTGCATAATTCTGCTACAGACATTTCTCCCCGAAGAGCTTCCATTACTATTTGGATTTTCTGTTCGGAACTGAACTTTCTTCGTGTTTTCCTACGAATTTCTTTGATGAAATTTTCTGTGGACTGTTTTTTCTTTGTTTCCATGCTTGTATAAATTTATTATTTTATTTATCCAAACACTACCTTAATATTTATTATTTTTAGTCCACTTTATACTGACGTTTTACACTTGCAATAAATAAAAGAAACAGTAATATTAGTTACTGTTTCTTTTTATTTTAATTTAATATGAGGAAAATCACTCTGCTTTTTTT
>JAYRIM010000019.1:0-1540 GCA_041906785.1 Candidatus Levyibacteriota bacterium | reverse complement strand
ACCGCCAGCAGCAGCGGTTTCACCTGCGCCGGCAAGCGGTACTGTCGGGAAATGACAAGCTGTGAAGAGGCACAGTTTTACCTAACCCGGTGCGGCGTCGGTTCGCTGGACGGGGATAAAGATAGCGTGCCGTGTGAGAAGCTGTGCCGGTAATCAAGAATTTTGACACAGTTTTCCGCCCCCGACCAATCAACGGCTTAGCGGTGCCAAAAATCACGGGCAAAATAGAGCTATGAAAAAGCTGTCGCCGCTCCTTATCATTTTGTCCAACGTTAGGATCTCGTGAAAGGCTGCAAGGCTGCGTCGCGCTTGGGGTCGGCTGTTCAACAGCAGATAACAGAAGGTATTTTGTCCAGTATAGGTGTGGTGGAAAAACCAGAATATTTTAGAAACTATATAATAATCTGCTAAATACTGAAAAATTTAGAGTGCCATAATGAGAATGCATCACAACTCTCAAATAGAGCGAATTGGGGTTCAAGCTGTTGGAGAGCAGTTCGTAAGAGTCGGATATATATTTAGGGAACAGCAAACAGATGATTACGGGATAGATGCACAAATCGAAATTGTAGCAGGGGGTTTAGTAACAGGGAAGTTAATAGCTTTACAGATAAAAACAGGGCCTTCTTGGTTTAAAGAATCCACGCAACACGGATATGTATTTAGGGGGGATGATAAGCATCTAAAATACTGGATGGAACATTCTTTACCAGTATTAATCATTTTACACAATGATGAAACTCATATTTCTTACTGGCAGGCTATAAAAACTGAAAATATAATTCGAACGGGAAAAGGGTGGAAGATTATAGTCCCAGAAACACAGAAGATAAACCATGGAATGGATGTAGATTTGAGACGTTTAGTGGATAAGTTACCAACCCATAAAAGTTATACGATCAGTCAAATTAATGATTTAAGTCATGGGTTAGCAAAAAGATATTTATTAAGCGTAATTTTAAATAAAGAACATACTCAATCAGAAATTATTTCCCTCATAAAAAAATTAACTATAGAAACAGTTAATTGCGAATACCATCGAAATGACCTTACTCGAAACCATTGGCGTAATAAGCCAGCACATGTTGTATGGTTGCATATTTATCCTTCTGTAGAAGATGAAAGAAATCATAATATGATTTGTCAAACCGAGTGGTTCTCAGAAAGCATTCTTCCTGAAGCTAAACCAATATCAATAGGTGGAGAAGAAATATCTGAAAAAATAAGAGTTAAATGGAATGACAGTTACTTAACATGGTCTGTATTTAATGAAAAAAATACAATTGACAAAGAAACGTTTGTTCAAACAACGTTAAGTATTGTTGATAGAATACGTAAACTACTATATGTTGCTGAGTTATCACTTAGTAAATATGATGAAAAAGAATATAATTTCGAAAAATTATCCAATGTTCTTCGTAGAGATTACGAACAAGCAACAGCCTTATACTCTGAAGGAACTCATGTTGGGATTTCTCCGTATGAATGTAAGAATGTCAGCCAAAAATTTCAAAGTATGATTGTATTTTCTCACAATGTT
>JAYRIM010000018.1:0-13667 GCA_041906785.1 Candidatus Levyibacteriota bacterium | reverse complement strand
TTGTAACTTGTAACTTGTAACTTGTAACTTGTAACTTGTAACTTGTAACTTGTAACTTGTAACTTGTAACTTGTAACTTGTAACTTGTAACTTGTAACTTGTAACTTGTAACTTGTAACTACAAAATTATACGCTACTTCTTGCCTTGCTGACCGTACATTTTCACTAACTCCTCAACACTTGTCGCATCTTCAGGTTTTTTATCTTTATCTCGGAATGATACTAAACGGGGAAACCGCAACGCATAACCTGTTTCTTTCTGCCCTGAGCTTGTCGAAGGATTCCCATCTGTCTCTTTTGGCTCTTTGGTCTCTTCTGCCCCCTCTCTCATCCCTGCAGTATGCAAAGGACTGCGAGTAATCTCATCTGCTAGCACTTCAATAACAATCTCTGGTTTTACCCAAACAGATGGGGTCATAAGAGAATTAACCCGAGCTGGTTTATGATCAAGCTCTAATCCATGCGTCTTATCTTTAATGCTTTTCCACTCTTCGTCAGAAAGACCAGTACCGATTCGCGAAACTGTTACGAATTCATCTTTCTCTTTATCATAGAGACCGACCAATAAAGCACCTGCTCCGAATGCAGTTCGTTTTCCTCGACCATAAATATAGCCTAAAATGACACAATCGATTGTATCTTGCAGTTCTCCAGATGAA
The DNA here is from genome assembly GCA_041906785.1 of Candidatus Levyibacteriota bacterium. Classification (GTDB taxonomy): domain Bacteria; phylum Patescibacteriota; class Microgenomatia; order Levybacterales; family UBA12049; genus CAYMDS01. Next base: position 13,008 of record JAYRIM010000018.1, on the reverse strand, counting down.
TGACGTTTTAATTTAACCCAGTTAAAATTTCGTCCCCCAGCTTCATACGGTGAATCGACTCGTTTTACCACAACGCCTTCTAGCCCTTTTGAGATTGCATCATCTAACATTGTCTGCAAAGCTTTTGGTTCTTTAAGAACTTTTCCAGGCGCTGGAATAAGTGTTTCTTCACCATTGATAGTCTTTTTTAATATTTCCATTCTCTCCAAAAGTGGTAAATCAACTAATGATTTTCCATCAACATAAAGCATGTCAAATACGAATGCTTTTAGAGGTAATGTTTTGGCAATCTCTTCTATGCCATATTTTCGTCTTCTTTTTGTCGTTTCTTGGAAAGGTAAAAATTCTTCTGATTCAGGTTGGTATGCAATTGCTTCTGTGTCGAGAATTGCTGTTTTCGCTTTTACTTGCTTTAACGTCCCCTCAATGAGTTCTGGAAACATATGTGTCATGTCCTCCAAATTCCGAGAATACATCTCAACTTTATCTCCGTTCTTATGTATCTGCACACGAAATCCGTCAAATTTTGGGGTTGCATGAACACCTACTAATACCTTTGTCTCTTTTGTCCCTTCTGGCCCCTTTGGCTCTTTTAAAAAGGCCATCTTCTCAAACACTTTTTCTGGATTTGGTAAACGTTCACAAAGCTCTGAGCGAATTGGTCGGCCGACTGTCACACCTAACTTTCCTACGCCGTTAACGCCTTTCTCGAGCAATGTTTTACCAATCAATCCTAAATCTGATGTTTCGTTATACGCTTTTTCGAGTACTTTTCGTTTTGAACGATCACCCAGAATTGCTAATGCAAGCGCATCGAGAATCGTAGGATCTCCTATACCAAGGCGTGTATTTCCCAACGCAATACGTACAAAATGCTTTCTTTCTGTTGCATCCATAAACTCAAGTAATTTTTCGAATATGCCAATCCGTTTTTCAACTGTTCCTTCGCCTGACGTTTTAGCAATTTCAGTAAGCTTACTAAAAACATCTTCAACTGAAAGTTTTGAATTTTGACTCTTAACTTTTGACTTCAGTTGCTGAGCAACTAAACCCATATCACCGTTTTTGTTATACAAATCAAGTATTTCCTCTTTTGTCTTTCCAAATGTTTGAGCAAGTGCTTCAGCAACTGTCTTATCGGCCATGCCGATCTCAATCGGTTCGAAGAAAGGAGCTATTCTTCCCTGCAATAGATAGGTAATTTTATCTATGGAGTGCTTGTCTGTTCTTCTAAAAACATCAGCAAGAATATCAATAAGCGCTAGTCGTGATGAAGTCCGTTCAAGTCGTTCAAAATACGTCGCGAGGATAGAAAATAACATAGTAACATTATACCATTCCAATCAAAATTTCTTCTATTATTGCGTTCCTGAACAGATTATATTATTCTTAGTAGATTAACTCATCTTTATGGAAGATTTAAAAACAAGTATGATTGTTCATGCTGAGAATGAACGTAGAACTCCGGGCATTGAATTGCCGCTACCTGAAGCTCGTATGTTAGGGCGTCTTCTTGATAAGCTACAGCCACAACTTGATACCATGGCTAATGCTGCGCTTAGTATTCGAGCTGTATCAACAGACTTTGAAATACCTGCACGCGGTATAGATACAGCAGTTGCCCGCATAACTCGATTAACGAAAAATTTACAAACAGCACAAAAAGTGGAGGTGTATAGTAAAAAACCTCCAGAATCCTTAAGCAGCTTTAGCTTTGAAGTAGATGAAACTGCACCTGTTTTATATCCTCCTCTACCTGAAGAGGCTACTATACAAGGTCCTGTATATGATGCTTTAAGATATGCTTTAGCCGATGACTTACGTAATGCTCTTTCATTAGCGAGAGACGCAGACGATACAGATATACCGAGCGGAATAAAAGGAAAGTTAATATATGCCCGTGCAAACGTTTTAGAAGGAGTAAGAGCAATGACTACTCCTTTAGCGGTAGGAGTAACTTTGAAAAAAGATGATAATGGACAAATCACCGCTGAACCAATCTTTCCCAAAGAGGAAACTACTTCATAATATATTTTGCTGCTTTTGTAGTTCCGTGTTTTTTAATTAATCCTGCTTTAATTAATCCTTTTAATTCATTTAATACTGTGTCTTCTGAAACGAATGGAAAAAGTTGTTTAAACGCGCTGTTTTGAAGATAGCCAGTTTCCTGGACATACTCGATAATTTTTAATTGCCGTTCTGAAAGTAATAGCGGTTTCCCGCCAAGCTTTGACTTCAGTTTTCCATCGACAGAAATATGTTCCACTTTCTCTTTTATTTTATTTAATTCAATTGCTAACCCTTGAGTGTAATATTCAAGCCATTCTGTTTGGTTACCTTCGTTTTTAGAAACCGACTGGAGTGCAGCATAATAAGCCCCAGCATCTTTATCAAAATATTCTTCAAGTGAGAAAAAGTGCCGGATATCATATCCTAACTGAAAAAGAATAAGTGTCGCAAACGCCCGGGCAACTCTCCCATTTCCATCAATGAATGGATGAATTCTTACTAACTCATAATGAACAACTCCGCTTTTCAGTATTGGATGAATATCTTCATCTGTCGACCTTTCTACAAACGCAAGTAAATCTTTAATTTGGAACGGAACTGAGATAGCAGGAGGCGGACGGAAGGTTACTTCTCCTGTCCTATTATTTTTGATGACAACTTGTGTTGGACGGTATTCTCCACATTTTTCAGGGGATAAAATTTTTTCAATAGTAAGTTTATGGATGTGTTTTACTATGTCTTCATCAATTTGCAACTTAGGACTTGTACCTTGTAACTCTTCAATATATTCCATAACTCTTCGATAATTAATAATTTCTTGCACATCCCGCTGTCTCGCTACTACATCTTGGCCGAGTAATACTTTCTCTGCCTGGGTTAAATTCAACTCATTTCCTTCAACGTGCGTTCCATGATGAACTGTACGTATTAATGCATCCTGCTGGAATTTTTTTTCATAATATGGAAGAAGTGGAGCATGATCGATGACCTCTTTTGCAGCTTCGATAATACCGATATTGCGCAGAATCGTATTGGTAATTGTATAAACAGGGCTATACATGTAGGCCAATTGTTGCATAATTCCCGAACAACTACAAGTATGCTATACTTTACGCATGGCAAAATCGAAAAACGCTTCGCATATCTCAATAGAAGAGAGAAAAGAAGAAGAGAAAGGATTTCCCGTGCTTGTTATGCGACAAATGGTCGCCTTGGCAACGAGTGGATTTGGTCTAGTTGCTGCACTCGCTTGGAATAATGTCATTCGTGAAGTAGTTGATAACTATATTGCAAAATGGATTCCAAACGGTGGCGGCCTTCTTTCGCTCTTAATCTATGCAATTATTATTACGTTTATCGCTGTTTTAGTAACAACGAATCTCACACGAACACTGCAAAGACTTGAACGGTTAGAAGAAAGGCTTGAAAAGAAGGAGCTAAAATAGTTTCTTCATAACTTCTGGAATTTCATTAGCTAAATCAGAAGCATTGAAATAGTATCCTACTCGTTTATATAAGCTTTCCCCTGCTTTCTTGTTAATATAACTACCTGCACATGCACTGAGAAACAAATCATTTTTACATGCAACAGCAGCTACTAATCCTGCCAACACATCACCTGTTCCTCCTTTTGTCATACCAGCATTTCCACCAGCAATCTTAATACACTCTTTTGGCGAACAAACAATATCTTCCTGCCCCTTCAATAAAATAATGCAGTTGTACTTCCTTGCCATTTCTTTCACGTCATCCTGAGCGTCAGCGAAGGATCTTTTATTAGTTGAAGAAAGATGCTTCACTTCGTTCAGCATGACAGAACTAAATAACATTGAAAACTCTCTTTGGTGCGGTGTAATGATCACGTTTCCGTTTAGTTGTAATAACCACTCCGGATCCATCATCTGCAAGCTTCCCCCATCTATCACCCATTTCTTATGCGGATATATCTCAAGCAAATATTTTGTTAACCAGTACGTCTGCTCCCCCTCATCAGGCAAGTTATTAATAGCTTGCAAGTTGGCAGTCGTTGGTCGTAAGCTATATATTTTTTTATTATTTCCGACTGACGACTGATGACTAACGACTTTTGTACTTCTCATCAATCCTGGTCCAATAAGAATACAATCAGCTTCCTCAGCGTAATCATCTATTCGTTCACGGGGAATAACAATGCCATTACGAAATTCTCTCTTCGCTTCTAAAACGATCTGGTTATTCTCAGGCACGGAAGCATAGAACACCATATCAACAATTCGGCTGGCAACAGTCAGTGCCCATAATGACGCTGCATGAAACAAGTGTGACCCCCCAATAAGAAGCAACTTCCCATTTCGCCCCTTGTGCGAATTAGAAGGAGGAGTATAAAGTAGTTTTAGTAAAGAAGAATCAAATGTGTGCATATCTAATTAGTTTCCAGTTTCAATTTTCCATTTTCCAGTTAATTGATGAATTAATTAATTTCAGAATTTGAAACTAGTTGGAAACTGGTAATTTGAAATTGGAGATTTATTTTAATTCTATCATCTTCCCCTGCCCAATATTTGATTGTTCGATAAACTCTTTATGTGTAGTTGTAATAATCGTCTGCTGGTTTTTTACAATTCGAAGAATATGACGAATATGCAGTTCATCAAGCTCTGAAAAAATATCATCGAGAAGAAATATCGGTTTTTCTTCGAGATTCTCTTCCATGTATTGTAATTGCAATAATTTCAGTTGTAAAACTGCCAGTCGCTGCTGTCCGCGTGAACCAAATGATTTTAATGATAGTCCTTCTTCATCTTCTTTCTTCATTTCTAATACAAGATCATCCCTATGAGGACCTACCAACGTGACCCCTGCAGCAACTTCTGCATCTTTATACTGAAATAAGCGTTCCTCAGATATAAGACTAGGATCGTATAAGAGAGATAGTAAAAATAATTCTTTTTTCTGGGAATTTATATAGTCTATAAAAGCTCGCCGTCTCTCTGTAATTGTTGATCCCGAACGGATAAGTATCTCATCCCAATATTGAAACTGTTTTTCCTGCCGAACACCTGTTTCTTTTACTCGTTGTAATAACGCATTCCGTTGTCGTAACGCTTTCGTATATGTTAATACATCATGTCTGTACTCTCTATCTATTTGCTCGAGAACTTCATCGAGAAATTCACGTCTTAAAGATGGTGAGCCGGAAACGATGTCCAAATCCGAGGGCTCAAATAATAATGCTGCTAAAGATCCTGCGAAATCATGTCTGCGTTTCGGTAAGCCATTTAGAAAATATCGCTTTGTAAAAATACTACTTGTTACCCCAGGTCTAGCCAGAAAAGCTTCAAGTGTTGCAGAATCTTCTTCTTTGAGAGAGAGACTTACTAACCCTTTAACCCGACTACTTTCTTTCCCAAATTGAATAAGCTGATCATCTTTTTCTGCGCGAAAACTTTTACCATATGATAATAAATAGATCGCTTCAATAATATTCGATTTTCCTGCTGTATTCGGACCGATGATATAAGTAATACCCGGATCAAATGAGAAATCTGCTGATTCGTAGTTGCGGAAATTTTGGAGAAGAATACGGTTTAAGATCATTGTTATATTGTTGTATTGCTATATTGTTATTTCTCTAACTTTGAGTTCGTAAATTGTATCAGATGATGTATTTCTTTTGGAAGCATTTGCAATTCGTTTAGGACATAATCATATTGGTCTTGTGTTACTAATTTTCTTTTGATCGATTTTTCATTCCAATCATAGCTTTCCTTTACTGATCCAAAGCTATAATAATAAAATTTGATTTTATCTTTTTTACCATATCTACCAAAACCTTCTGCTATATTTGCTGAAATTGAATCAACAGCAGTAACGAATTGGACACCTACAGATTGTTTTGCAAACCATTCCCAATGAATAACAATATCCCAGACATAATTTGATAAATGTAAGGCTTTTTTATAGCAGGTGATATCATTAAGCTGAAGATACTTCATGTGTGGATAGCAATATAACAATAGAGCAATAGAACAATTTATTCAATAACAGTCCCTACAGACTTTTTCCCTTGAAGGTATTGTTCGAGGTTTTTAAAATCACTTCCCATAACGACTACTTTTACCCCTAATTCTTCTGCTTTTTTAGACGCGATTGGATCGAAAGGCGCATGCATACCAGGATCCCACTCATTCCCTACCAGTTTCCTAAATTCTTCCCAAGTTATTTCAGAAAAGGGTTTTGCATCTTTATTTTTGTTTGGATCTTTATCATAAACTTGCGTAATATTACTTAAATTAATGACTGTTTTTATACCATAGTCCTCACATAACATCACTGCACAATAATCCGTAGAAAATCCTGGTTTCCATCCGGCTGCTACAATAACTGGTTCAGATACTTTTCTGATAATTTCATAGTTTTTAATAATAAAGGGATGTGCGATATCACGGAAAATAGTTCTGAGAAGCTGTGCATTTAAGCGTGTTGAATGAATGCCTAACCAATCTAAATCATCTCGAGTTAATTCATGATGAACCACTTCTCGTCCAGCATCGCGATAATGTCGAGCAGTAGCTCCGCCGCCGATGACCAAAAAAAACTGGCGATTCGGATGCGAAGCCAGTTGCGTACGAATAAACTCTGAAAGTTTATTCAGAAATGTAATATCAATGCCTGTGTTGGGAACGATCAGTGAACCTCCGACTGAAATTATTATGCGGTCTCGATGAGACATGTTCTTGTCAAATCTCATACTAGCAAAGATAGTGTGGGAAAACAATGAGGTTAAAAATTGTGTAACAAGTGACAAGTAACCGGTAACAAGCAATAATCTCATGTTACGTGTTACATGTAACTTGTAACGTTTTTTAATGGAACAGGAAGCAAGCAGTAGGAATGCTGCCAGGTTACTAAGAGATACAGCGCAATTGCTGCAGTCTTTCGTCCTGGGGTTCTTCCTCCAGCTGATATCCGACTTATCGAACTTATTGGCATTCAGTATGCCATATGCGTATATGATTTTCATAATTCCTCCCAGACCTGTCCCTCTTACCCGAGTGGGCAAGAGGGACAGGGGTTAGTGAACGGGTTGAGTTACTTCTTACAGACCACCCCGATCATCACGGGGGTGACCTTACGGAGCGTGTCACCGACGGGCTGGCCGTTGTCAGTGAAAGTGGCGACGGCCGTAACCGTGGCACACTTGCCGCGAATCGCGGCGCCGAACAGCTCGTCTGAGTCCCAGGAAATCTGTCGCGTCATCCCGGAATTGGCTTTGCGGCCGACAACCGGGTTCGACCCGGCGCGCTCGACGATTGTCTTGATAACGCGCTCATCGCCGTGGAGCCAGGTGAACGTGATGTTCATCTCGGCCGTGCGGGGCGTCTGCCCCTCTTGGTGGATGTAGCCGCTGTTAAAGCCGACTACAGCAGCTTCATGATTGAGGGACAGCTCGTAAGTGAGCTGCGACGGCATGTCTCGGAACGCGGAAGCAGCCACGACACCAGGCAGGTAGAGGCGGTACTCAGGAAGCGGGCAGGAGTCCGGCATCGTGGCCGTCAACCGCCACTCCACAGTGGACTGGCCGACCACGCTCGTCACCTCCAAGGTGACAGCAAAGCCGCGCATGCGCTCCATCTCGGAGCGGGTCCAACTGTGGCTCTGGCGCGTCTGGCCTGGTACGAAGCTCATCTCGTGGATTTCGGCCGGCGGGCTGTTGACCCGCACCTTCGCCGTCCAATTATTGACCTCGTAAGCCTTTTCCACGGCGTAGAGGTCACAGTTCGTATAGAAGCGGCGGAAGGCGTGCCAGGATGCCTGGCCTGGCTCCGGGATGAGGCTGTCGGGATCGAGAACCGCGAGCTGCCCTTCGGGTTGAAGGACAAAGCCTTTGGTCTCGACGACGAGGTCTACGTGGAGCGGCTGCTGCCCGATCTGCTGACCGCCACGCTTGAACGTGACGGAGTACTCGGCGCTCTGTGGGATATAGAACTCCCCGCTGGGGGTGATCCACCCCCGGAGCGCCACTGCGATGCGCGGGTTGGCCGGACTTACCACGGTCGTGAAGTTAAGTGACTGCAGCGCCGCATCGAGCGTGCTGGCAGATACCTCAATGGTATCGCCAGGCTCGAATGCCTCACCCATCATAATGATCCAATAGTTATTGGCCAAGATGGTTAGTGACGGGCTGGACTGGGCAGGCGCGGCTGACGTAGGCTGACTCTGGATCTGACCCAGAGCTAGGAGGACCATGGCCACAAAGACCAGGGCCCAGCGGCGTAGGAACGGACTCATGATGTGTACCTCGTAGGTGATTGTATTGATAGACGCGTGCGACGCCTCGAGGCTCCGTGAGCCTGAGACTTATATACAGTATGCACCTTGTCGCAAGGCGCATACCGGAGGTCAGGAACGCTAAGCGCTCCTTCCTCAAGCTCTCTAACGAGAGCTTTTTGTTTTGTCATACTTATTCCTCCATGGTTCGTTAGGACGATAAGAAGAAAGAATTACTTCCTCCCTCATATCGCCTAACAAATGTGAGGCTAAATACGCATAATATTGAAAATCGTATATGCTTGACGTTTTGCGTTACACGCTACACGTTTCGCGTTCTACGATCTTCTGCTTGCTTTCTGTCAAAGAGCTTTTGCAGAGCAAAAGCTCTGCAGTCCCTCCGAAATGCTCCTCGCTTGCGTGGCTGTAAGCCTCGAAGCGAGGTAAATGTAGGGGGACAAGGTTTTCAAATGTAACTTGGGAACTAAAAAACCAGCTGGGTGCTGCGAACAGCAATAGCTGGTCAACTTCCCCAAGTTAAGTCTGCATATTATAAGCTATTTTGGAATAATTGTCAATACTATAGGGCTATAAGCAGAGTAAATGTTGAGGGTCTACGTTCGGTCTATTTTGTATTTTTAAATACAAAGCAGGCTGAACGACAGAAGCAAGTAGGGTCTGATTCAAATTCTTTTCAAATACGCTCGAAAATAAAGCTTTTTTAATAGAAACTGATTCTTTCCCAGTTGGTCATCGATTCATTCGATTTCTCGGAATCCAATATTCCGTAATGCATATCCACCCCTGTCGACACTTCTCCCTATTTAATCGGGATTCGTGCGCAGGCGAGCTCCCCCGCAATGCGGGGTCCGCTCCCTTTCGGGCCCTGTTCCTCTCACCCGAAGGGTAAGAGGAACAGGAGTTTGCCGCGAACTGGGCGCTAGCCGAGGCACAGGAAAACCCGATCCCATTCCAGCGCATAGTACAAACGCTGGTTTGACGGGATCTTGGAGATCCATGTCTCCCGCCGGACCGATTCCAGACAGCGCGGCGCGCGCGAGTACGTCCAGGGGAAGAACTTCAACCCCGCGTTGCCTTGGCTGAGGACCATGTTCACGATTGTTCCGGGAACAGGCAGGTTCTTGGGCGTGAGCTGGACGTCCACGAAGATCGTGTCCGCCCCGCGCCAGTAGTACAGCACCGCCACGTTGCGGGTGGTGGGCGTGACCATCAGGAACAAGCCGGGGATCGGAACCACGGTCGTCGCCACAGAGTCTTTCTCGAAGGTAGGCAGAATCCCGTTGCAGGATACCTGCACGACGTCTTTGTGAATCAGCGTCTGCTTGCCGGCGATCATGGCCTCGACCTCGACACGAAACTTCGCGCCGCAGATCTGCTGCGTGAGCCAGGGATACGTCCGGCCGTCGGTCTGCCCGGCCTGCGCGATGGCGCTGCCCGTCCAGACGTGGTTCCGCCCATCCAGCGGGGTCATGCGGATGAGCAGGTCGAAGCTGGTTGTGTCGCTGTTGTTGTCCCAGATCAAGCCATAGAATTCTGTGTTCGCACCGACCGCGAGAACCCGGAGGTCCTTCGGCGGCCGGATCGAATCCGGCTTGGAGTCGTCGGCCGAAGCGTTGCGCACAACGAGCAGTGACGCCATGAGCAACAATGCGAGCGTCAGAGCGCGAAGAACGGATCGGCGGTTGAGTGACATAGACGTTGTCATGAGAGTATCTCCTCTGTGCTGGTGCCGCAGGCTGTTGATATAGGTTAGCCTGCAGGCTGTGACTGAACGTGTAGAGATGGTTGGTAATTGAAAAACGCCACCGACAGGCTGCAAGGTGCAGCCACCACAATTCAGTCCTAACTCCTCCTTTTCGTTAGGACGATAAAAAGAAAGAACATCTTCTTCCCTCTTATCGCCTAACGAATAAAGATATGCATTAATAAAAACTTGCTTCTGTCAAAGTGCAAAGTTAATAAAACCTATTTAAAAGGCTTTATTAACAGAAAAATATTATAGGATAACCGAGCTTAAATGTCAAGTACTATAAGATACATAACAGTGCGCGTTGACAGATTACCTAACTTATCCGTTGCTATTTCTCTTGCATAGCGCGCAAAAGCATTCTTAACTGAGCACTGAAACAAAGCACGGAAACCATTGTCGAGTGAGTTGCTAGGGGGAATCCCTCTTGAGCAAAGCGAATGGAGGAAGGGGGAGGACAATCCCCCGGCCAACGAACGAGACAATGCCGTGTGACTTTCGTGCTCATAAAATTTTGGTACTTTTGTTGCAAAAGTACAAGAAATATTTGTTTTTTGTTAAAAAGAGTGTAAATTATTGTTGGCAGGCGGGGCAAAAGAAGGTTCCTCGACCACCTAATGTAATTTTCTTAATCTTCGTTCTACAACGAACACACGGCTTTCCGACTTTTCCATAGACTAAGAATATTTTTTGATACGACCCTTCTTGACCAAGAGCATTTACATACGCCCACTCACTTGAGCCACCTGCTTCTAAACCTTTTTTCAAAACTTCTTCCAATGAAATAAATAACTGTTTTTGTTCATCTTCTGTTAATGAATTCGCTGGTCTTTTCGGATGAATCTTCGCCACCCACAACGCTTCATTTGCATAAATATTCCCTACCCCAGCCATTTTTGATTGTTCTATGAGTAATGGCTTAATAGGACCTTTAGTGGATTGAAGGATTTTTTGAAACGTCTGAAAATCCAAATCTTTTAATGCTTCTGGTCCTAAGGATTTAAAGAAGGATAGCTCATGAACGTCTGAAGTCCTAACTATTTTAATCCACCCAAATTGCCGCTGGTCATTGTAATATAAAAATGCACTTTGTTCTTCAACTTTTGATTTTTGCTCTCGGCCTGAGCTCGAGCCGAAGGCATTTTTAATTTTTAATTTGAAAATCACATGTGTCGCCTTCCCCGGCAACTCCCCCACCTTTTTTGACAACTTCCTATCCTTTGTCTCCTCTGTCCCTTTTGGCTCTTTTGACCCTTTGTATATCAGCTGTCCCGTCATCTTAATATGAATTGCCAAACTATAATCATTGTCCAAATCTATAACCAACCCCTTCCCAAATCTTCTGACACCTGTTATTGTTGCATCCCTAATTGCCCCAATATCCCCACTGATTTGTTTTGCCAACCGAACTTCGACATCTTCAATCGTATGACCTACAAGAAACTCATTCAATTGACGTCTTATTGTTTCTACTTCTGGTAACTCAGGCATATTAAGAAATGAAAATATAATAATGAAAAATAAAAATGACAATGTAAAAAATAATAATTATTTCTTTCCTTTTAATGTTAATAAGCTTGAAGCAAAAATATTGCCTATCTCATCCAACTCTTTTAATAATGCATTTGTTTTCTGTTTATCTGATTTATTTGAGTCTCTTAAAACTGCTAACCATACCTTACTTTCATTGCAACATTTTAAACAATGATGAAAATAGTTAGTAAAGTCTTTCTTTGAACTTCCGACTTGTGCCTCAATATAATTAGATAGCATTCCTGTACCGCTATCAATAACCTGTTCACTAATTACTCTACATGTCGCATCTCGCCTATCTAAAGTATCTATAAGTGCAATTAATTCAAGAACAAACTTATAAAGTCTTTTTTTAAAATCTATTTTAAATTTTTCTTTGTCACTATTCATTTTTATTTTTTATTTTTTCATTAACCAAATCGTCTATTTCTCTAAGAAATCTATCTTTAGAAAATAACTCAGCTCTCTTCCTACATACATCCGGATCGAATTTCGTTTTCTCAAACCTTTTAATAGCATCGAGTAAACTTTCAATGGTCAAGGCATCAAAAAATACTCCTGTTCCTTGTCCTGAGCTCGCCAAAGGATTTCCCTCTAAAACAGTCTCTTTCACTCCTCCTGACCGATATGCAATCACAGGAGTTCCAGCAGCCATGGATTCGACTGGTAGAATGCCGAAATCTTCATCTTCAGAGGCCATGATATATGCCTTAGCATTTCTCATCAATTCAAACTTCTCCTCATCACTAACCTCTCCAACAAATTCTATTTGTGATTCGCTCTTTGCTCTTAGCTCTTTGCTCTTAGCTAGCGAACGGAGTTCGCTCTCGTATCCCGCAAATCCTTTTCCAAACACTTTCAAAGGAATATTTTTTTCTATACACGCTTTAACAATCAGCTCAATATGCTTCGCCCTCGCTAACCTTCCACCAGCTAAATAATAATGACGAGTTTCCAGTTGCCAGTTTCCAGTTAGTTTCGAATTAGTTAATTGGTTTTTTTTATTGGAAATTGGAAATTGGAAATTGGAAATTTTTGTGTCTACTGGTGGATAAATCACTACCGCTTCTTTGCGATAGAATTTTTTAATTCGTGAACGAACTTCTTCCGAATTCGCGATGAATTGATCGACATTCTGAGCTGCTCGAAAATCAACCATCCGTAAGAAATGATTCGCAATCTCTCCTAGAACCCGAAAGACAATATTTTTCTTCCATTCCCGCGCTGTAGCGTATCCGTAAAGATATCGAGGAGGTGTATGACAGTAACAAATAAGTTGAGCACTTTTTTTGTTTACTAAATTAGGAAAATACCCACCTGTCGCTGAAACTATGATGACATCAAATTCGGAAAAATCGAATTGTTTAAAAGCAAATGGCGATAATAACCGAAACGGACTTATGAATTTCGCTTTAAAAGGAAACCATTGGAGAAAAGATGTCCGGACA
>JAYRIM010000017.1:0-68054 GCA_041906785.1 Candidatus Levyibacteriota bacterium | reverse complement strand
CGGTAATACGTAGGATGCAAGCATTATCCTGATTCATTGGGCGTAAAGTGTGCGTAGGCGTTCCGATGTGTCGTGTTTTAAAAACTGAAGCTTACCTTCAGGGATGGGCGCGAAACTATCGGAATTGAGGATTGACAGGGGTGACGGAACAGTTAGTGTAGCAGTGAAATGCGTTGATATTAACTGGAACACCGATGGCGAAGGCAGTCACCTGGGTTTTACCTGACGCTGAGGCACGAAAGCTAGGGGAGCGAAACAGATTAGAGACCTGTGTAGTCCTAGCCGTAAACGATGTCCGCTAGCTATCACTCGCAAAGATCATAAGTCTTTGCGAGAACTCAAAAGTCAAATGTCAAAAATCAAAACTATATTCTGAATTTTTATAGATAATTCTTGGTATAGATTTGAGATTTGCGTTTTGAGATTTGAGTTCGCAAAAAAACTTGTGTTTTTTGCGAGTGGTGGTGCAGCTAACGCATTAAGCGGACCGCCTGGGGAGTACGGCCGCAAGGCTAAAACTCAAAGGAATTGACGGGGACCCGCACAACCGGTGGAGCGTGTGGTTCAATTCGAGACAAAGCGAAAAACCTTACCAGGGTTTGACATATTACCGTTTATGCCTTTGGAAACATTGGCAAATCCGCAAGGATGGTAGTACAGGTGCTGCATGGCTGTCGTCAGCTCGTGCCGTGAGGTGTTCCCTTAAGTGGGGAAACGAGCGCAACCCTCGCCTAATGTTATATATTCATTGGGGACAGCCCCGATCATATCGGGGAGGAAGGGGAGGTAGATGTCAAGTCAGCACGGCCCTTATACCCTGGGTTACACACACCCTACAATGGCGAAAAACAACGAGATGCAAGCCGGTAACGGCAAGCGGATCTCTGAAATTTCGCCTCAGTTCAGATTGAGGTCTGCAACCCGACCTCATGAAGTCGGAATCGGTAGTAATCGCGGATCAGCAGGCCGCGGTGAATACGTTCTCGGGTCTTGTACACACCGCCCGTCAAGGCAGCAAAGTCAGGGGTAGATGAACTCCGATGTATGTCGGAGGAGTCTAAATCTGGCGATGAGGCTTAAGTCGTAACAAGGTATCCCTAGCCGAAGCTGGGGATGGATCACCTCCTTTCTAAATTACAAAAGAAAATTCACAAATATTATTACTAAGCGAATGAAGAATCTCTAATATTCTTTCATTCACCAGTCTTAGTACTAATATGAATTATTCGTGTAAGAAGGATTGGGGAAGACATCTAACTCGTTTACATATGCTCAGAGCTTAGGGCTTAGAGCAGAGAGTAAAGAGGATAAAGTGTAATGGCAACAGGTTGAGTGAATAGTACCTGAAACTTCTCGCTAGCCGCCTTTTGGCGAGCCTCGCCCGTCCGCCTTTGGCGTGATTGGCGGGTACTGAGAGAAGAAAAACTATTCTCGCTTTTCTCTACCACTTTTTGATTTTCAACTCCGAGTGAATCGGATCGTAAAAAAGCCTCGCATTGCGAGGCTTTTTTATTGTATACTGCTAACATCTCCATGTTTCGAAAAAAGAAAAATATCTTCGCTTTTTTAAGTATCTTATTGTTAATCGGTTTGATTTTTTCTAAAGGTATATTTGCGCAAGAAACATCTCATGTTTCATACACTGTAGGTCTTCACGGTATTGGCTCTTCTGGAGATGCTGTAAATCCAAATACTTTTCAGTTAAGTAATAAAAATCCGCTGCGTCCAACTCGAGGAATTGCATTGCTAGTCACAGATGCAAATGGCCAGCTTACTGCCTCATTAGCAGGAATCATGACTTTTAATACTTCAACCGGTTTTTTTTCAGGAGACATGCCAGCTTCGCTTACTGCAGGGACGTACTATATTACACTTCATGTTCCTGGCTATATTAGAAAAAGAATTGATACGCCTTTTACTTTCGCAAGTTCTTCCGCAGTTGTTCTACCTTCAATTCATCTTGTTTCAGGCGATGTAGATGGAGATAATCAGTTATCGGTATTAGATTTTAATACGATTTTTAGTTGTTATTCTGATTTACTTCCACCCAGGAATTGTCCTGCAGAGAAGAAAAACTTAGCTGATTTAACTGATGATGGAAAAGTGAATCTTTCGGATTTTAACTTATTTCTCCGTGAGTTAAGTGTAAAAAAGTAATTAGTTTTCTCCTACATCCAGATTTCGGCTGTGTCATATAACTCTTACGCCTTTCCGATCATAATCTTAACAGAGTAGTTTAAGCTTACACAATATAAAAATAATGGAAGGAGGTGAATACACATGACAGATACAAATAAAAGAGGATTTGCGGCAATGCAAGAAGAAGGCCGTGATGAAGAAGTGAGTGAAATAGCATCTCAAGGCGGAACAGCAGCACACGAAAGCGGTAATGCGCATGAATTTGATTCTGAAGAAGCACGTGAGGCTGGAAGAAAAGGTGGAAAGTCTGCACAAGAAAGTGGTAATGCACATGAGTTGACAGATGAGGAGAGAAGCCGTGGAGGCCAAAACAGTGCAACTTTTGCTAAAGATAGAGATTTAGCCAGTGAAGCTGGAAGAAAAGGCGGAAGCAGATAAATGGGCTTTCTACTTTTCGAAAAAACAGGCAGGAAGCTGTCTGTTTTTTCATGTCTTACTTGAGTTTTCGTTAAGATTGCTATACTCTATCAACAGATGAGTACTATTTTCAAAGATAAACGAATTTTACTTACTGTAGGTTTTATTATATCGTTACTTGTTATTGGATTGCTTATTCGTGTTTTATCTCGTCCTCAGGAAACACGTACAAGAGCACTTCAGGCAACAAAATTATATTTTGGTCCAGCATCTACAGCTTTTCTTCCTATAAGAACACATGTTAATGAAGAATTTTCTGTGGATATAATGGTAGATCCAGGGCAGAATGCATTATCGTTTGTAAAATTTGAAGTTTCTTATCCTGAGAATGTTCTTGATTTTAGCGTGGAAGGAGATATAGAGATTAATACAGATGTTTTTCCTGTAACCTTAGAAGGTCCAGTGGGTAGCCTAGGTCGAATAGCAGCATCAGTAAGTATCGGCAACGATGCAGGTAAATCAGTTACATCACCTGTTAAAGTTGCGACATTATATTTCAGACCGAAAATAGTTACTGATGAATCCGTGCAGCTCCAGTTTGGCTCATCATCAGAAGCGTTGTCTATCGCGTCAACAGACCAAGCGGGGGAAAATGTTCTTTCTGGAGCAGACCCTGCGTATATTTTAGTCGAGGCTCTTCCTACTGCTACTGTCACTCCGCAACCGACTGCCACTGTAACACCGTCACCTAGACCCAGTAGTACCGCTGCTCCGTCTCCGACTAGTGGTCAAAGAAAAGTGTCATATACAATAGTTCTTCACGGAATCGGATTAGGTGGAGATAACACGAATCCTACAGAGAGTCAATTCAGTAATAAAGAACCACGGCATAGGACAAGAGATGTCACATTCTCATTTTTCGATGCTTCGCAGCGGCTAGCAGCCAGTCTGTCAGGAACAATACAATATAGTAGTGAGTCGGGAAAATTTTCAGGCGAAGTATTGAGTAATGAAGCAGGTGCATTACAAGGTAATTATTCAATAATAATATATTCAAGAGGATATCTCAGACAGTCTGTGCAGGGATTTGTCGAACTCCGTGGGTCAGAGCCTGCGACTATTGGAGAAACTGCTTTAGTAACAGGAGATGTCGATAATGATAATCGTTTATCTATTCTTGATTATAACCAGATTACTGACTGTTATTCAGATTTAGCACCTGCAAGGAATTGTGATGCATCGAAAAAAGAAAGGACTGATATTACAGACGATGGAAAAGTAAATCAGTTTGATTACAATTTATTCCTTCGAGAATTGAAAGTGCAGCCAGGGAGATAATCTTTAGTTGTAAGTTGTAAGCTGATGTGGTATTCTTTAAAAGTTATGGATAAGAAAACAAGTGAATCTCGCGTTTATCCTTGGGTTACTTTTATCGCCATTGTTCTGCTTTTACTTGGTATTTTTGGGGCAGTACGCACGGCGATTAATATGATGGCATTCGAAAAGTACCCTTCTACTGGTGTTTATGCGTTTAGTTTCATGATGCCAGGATTTTATGGTCCACGTGAGCAGGATTGTACATATCCTCAACCATACTTTACACCTGATGGTAAATCTCGTACGCCTTCAAAAGAAGAAAAAGAACAGGAAAAGATAATGAAACAAAATTGTCTGGATGGAGTCCGTGAGGCACGTGAACAGGCAAAAATTAATGATATGAGTCAATCAGCGTTATTCTTAACCCTCGGTTTGGGTCTTCTGGTTACCCGCAAACGATTCTTCAGATAACGTTTAATCCTTTTGCAACTTGCTACTTGCTACTTGCTTGAGGCGCAGAGGGGAGTTGCACCCCTGAATGGCTGTTCTGCAGACAGCTGCGTTAGCTACTTCGCCACTGCGCCAAAGAGAAAATTAGCTTCGTCAATCTTACCATATACGAATCTAGGCATCAATAAGACAATAGTAATAGCTGAGCCTATAGTGAATATTTATGTTATAATTCTTTTCAAAGATCTATGAGTAGAGGAAAAGAAGGATTTACAGGATGGTATAAAGATATAAATACAAAGCTTAGAAATGTTGAAGCTGTTGGTGCTGGAGTACTTGCTTTATTCGGCCAGTGGGGGTGGGCAGGTGTATTAGCTGTTGCGGCTGCTATTGATCATGCACAAGTAAAAATAATTGAACGATTACAAGGAAGGGGTTCAGCTGCCCAACCAGCTTAATGAAAGTATTTTGTTAAGTTTTTATCAAGTTATTTTTTCTCTATTTCCATATAATGAAAACAGAAATATGGAAAAACAAAAAGGTTATGATATCGCTGATGCAATGGTAAAATCTTCTGCTGAAGCACTTGGTGTAGGCATAAAAGCAGTAAATCTCGTTATTGGTTCAACGGTTACAGAAGTTTGGAATGGAGTCGGTAAATATATTGTTCAGCAGGAAACTGGAAAAGTTTTGAGAGGAGCGGAAAAAGTAGGAAGAAGTGTTGCAAAAGTGATTTTTGAAAGAGGAAAGGTACCTCTTCAGTAATATGGCAGGTCCAGAACAAAAAAATTTTGCAGAAAAAACAGGACTTTTCATTAGAAACGCAGGTACTGTGGTGGGCCTTGTCGGCATTATTGGCGCGTTAGCAGGATTAACAATTGGAGAGACATTGTTCGAAGTAGGATTAGTGGGAGCTGGTGTAGGAGAGGTAGGGAGAAAAGCTGCAGGAAGTAAATAGTATCTAGTTATAGTTGTAAGTTGTAGGTTATGAGTTTCTGACGACTAATGACCGATAACTGATAGCTTTTTAAAGCGCATTGGCCTTTGTCCTCAAATTTGGTAAAATACTATGTGTTCATCATGGGTTCGTAGTTCACCGGTAGAACGCTTCACTGATAATGAAGAAGTAGATGGTCCGATTCCATCCGAACCCACACTTGGAGTTGCATAACAAAATTACCCTTTTTCTTCAATCGTTTCTGTTATCTTCTCAAGTATTTCTTTTTTATTTTTATTTACGAAATAGGCATCTACCGCAGCTATGAATGCTCCGAGCGCACTGATTCCGGTAAAGATAAGGAAAATAGCAACAACTCTTCCTCCTACAGTAATAGGATAAATATCACCATATCCTATTGTTGTTGTCGTAACGATAGCCCACCAAACGCTGTCAAAAAAAGTTTTAACATGAGGATTTGTTCCATACTCAAAATAATGGAAACCCAGTGCACCGAGTGTAATGACTGAAAACGCTATCGTTGCAGCATAAATTGGGTAGGCATGATGAGTGAAGTACTGTGATGCATCCAGTAATAGTCGAAGCCGTACAGCCAGACGGACAAACCGTAAACTTTCTAGTAGAGGAATTATTCTGACGATTTTTAGTGTTCTTAAAAATTGGGTTGTTGTCGTTGATATGGGGATGGCTGCTAAAAGCTCCCACCAGCGTTTTCGAAAAAAAACTTTTTTATCTTTTGCCCTAGTAAAATGGAAGAGGAATTCAACTAAAAATACACATGCAATAATAAGGTCAATAGTATGGATAAGCTGTTGGTTTTTTACTGCATTTGTTGCTGTAAAGTCATAAATTAAAAGTCCAATACTAACAATTGCAAGAAAGACCATGATAAAATCATTTATTAAAGGTTTCATAAGTTGGGACGCCATATAGAATTATTGTATCAAAACTACTTAGCTTATTGTCTGTTAGTGTTCTATAATTGACACAGAAGAGAGATATGGTACAATCCAAAAAAATGGCAAAGCCAGATTTTGATCCTCCATATACTGGAGATATACTTACTCTTCGGCGAGCAGTTGAGCTGCCTCCTACTGATCACTATACGTGGGAAACTATTCACGCACAGAAAGGCCCTGCACTCGACCCAGTAAATGAGGTAGATCTTTTAAGACAACGTTCAGGAGTGCAGGCCGTAAGTATTGACCTTGGAGGAACAAACTTTACAAAAGTAGGTTGGACAGTAAATAAAGAGGGCGTCTTAGAACCCGATGAAAAAACAGTTGAAATATATAAAAGTTCTGGAGGACATGGATATTTGACGCGTTTAGAGAGAATTGCAAATGAAGCCGTACAAGACGGTATCCCTGTTGGAATTTCATTTGCCGGACCCGCAATTGGAACTCGTCCTCAGGATGCTCCTAATATGAAAGCACTATATGAGGCTTTAGTTTCAGAGTATGGAGGAGATTTTTTAAGACTTTTTCCTACACTGAGAGCATTCGGAAATGATGCAGCTTCAGGATTGCGAGCTAGTTTAGTTCATTTAGCTCGAGAGACAGGAGTAAATCAGCGGGTAGAATACATTATTGTCGGTACTGGATTAGGTATTGCTGGATTTACTGATAACGTCCCCGATGGAAAAGAAGGTGAGTCTTATATAGTAGCTTCAGAAACAGGACATGTTTCAGTACCTAAAGCATTGAATAATTATGGGGAAAAAGGACAGTGTGGAATGTTCGGAAATACTGATACATGTATTGAAATGGTAGGAGCAGGTAAGGGGATAGAACATCAATGGATGAAGCATAGAGGTGAATATTTATCAGGACGAGAAATCGCAAAGAGGATGGCAGGTGGAGATGCACTTGCAGCAGCTTTATATGATCAAGCTGCTCAGAATGTAGCATTTGGTGCAAAAGTTGCGGGACAAATTATGGGTATATGGGAAGTAAATAACCCAAGTACAATAGTCTACCACGGGGGAGTTGTTTGTGAAGTACCGGGTTTTAGAAAAAGGGTAGACGATTTATTAGAAAAGAATGTAGGACGTCGTATCAATTCTTTTACTACAAAAGAGAGTGTTCCATACGCGTGTGCGCAGGGTGCAGCAATTGGTGCAGTACTTCGAAGTTAAGTAAGCCTATAGTTTATGACTAAATAATATGTATTATCCTCAAGGCCCAGCCCTATAATATTTGACATTTCCTCTGTTTTTTGATAATATACCACGATATTTATGTTTCAGGCAGGAAAAAACGTACTTACTGCGTTTCTCGCAGTAAATACTATATTTCCCCTTATTCAGCCTTCGTTGGTTAGTGCTTCTTATTCGGATGTTGACGGTTCCGCCTCCGCCGAGGCTACGGCGGACAAGCAGAGCGAAGCCAGACACCAGACGGTATCTGGCGAAGCAGTGAATAAAAATAACCAGCCTCAACTTATACCACCTTATTTGCGAACAGTGAAGATAGCCTCGTTTAAAGAAAGAAACGAGTTCGTATATACCATACGAAAAGAACCTTCTCTTATATTCAACCAAGATAAAGGTATATATGCTGCTGCAGCAAATGAAGATATGAGAGAGGACATGTCAGATGACCAAACCGTGATGGCCGTATCAAATGAGGTTATAACTATAGCATATGTGACACCCATGCAGGAAGTAGCTTCAGCCTCAACTATTACACCAGATACCGAAGATTATACTCTTAACTCAGATGTCATTTTTAATCTTGTGAATCAGCATAGAATTTCTATCGGATTACAACCTGTCGAGAGAAATGAATCTATCATGCAGATAGCCAAGGAACGCGCTCCTGAGCTCTTCGATGAGATTTTCGTAAATGGTAATATGCATGCTGGTTTTTATGCCAAAAACCTCTCTTATCCTTCTTCTGAAATTATTATCTACTACAATACTGAAGAAGGTGCAGTGCAGTGGTGGTTAAATTCACCAATCCATAGAGGTATTATTCAAAACGCTT
Organism: Candidatus Levyibacteriota bacterium; assembly: GCA_041906785.1. GTDB lineage: Bacteria > Patescibacteriota > Microgenomatia > Levybacterales > UBA12049 > CAYMDS01. The sequence goes on along the minus strand of JAYRIM010000017.1, from coordinate 59,786 downwards.
CTTATACAAAAGCCGGGATTGCCTGTTCAGGAAAATCTTGCTCTATGATTTTTGCCACCTTATAAACGTAAAACCTGTAGCGTATAACTTATAACGCAAGAAAAGTTCTAACTATATGATTTGCGCGACAAGTTACACGTTTAGCGATGCTGTTTGACACTTCTTTTCCTCAATGCTACAGTGGAAGAAAGCATGAGATTTGTAGTTTTTTTTATTATCCTGTTTATTTTTGTATTTCAAAATATTCCTTCAGTTTTTGCTCAAGCGTGCGGAACAAAATACTATAGCTGTGTAGGTGGTGATAACCCTCGTTGTTCAGAGACAAACATTTCAACTGATGGTGATTCAGGTAATACTGGTAACTCTTGTTCAACCCTAGGGCATATTAGTTATGGTGTACAGTGTTCATTTACACCGTGCGGCGGATATGATTGGAGATGTTGGGATGTAATATGTACATGCACATCAAATGCATGTGCTCCGTATTGTGGTGATAGAACATGTGACTTTAATGAAGATGCATGCAGTTGCCCAAGTGATTGTACTCAAACCCGTTGTGAACCGTCAGCAACTCCTACCCCATATGTAAACGATAGAGATATTCCACAGCCAACAGCTATTCCAACAGCCACACCTCGGCCATCAGCGACAGTAACACCAAACCCATCATCGACACCGCAACCGACTGCTACGCCTACACCGCGCCCGCTAGTGCAGATAAATTACAATATATTTCTTCATGGATTAGGGAACAGTGGAGATAATGCGAACCCTAATGCCAATAGTTTAAGTAATAAAAATCCTCGAAGAAAAGATAGGGCTGTTTCGATAGAAGTATTAGATAGTGCAAACAGACGTATCGCTATAGCTACATCTCGGATGCAATATGCTTCAGAAAGCGGTTCGTTTACAGGAAGTGCAGATTTGGGCACAGATATTACACAAGGAAACTATATCGTGACATTGAAGTCTGATCAGTATTTACGAAATGCTTTTCCAGGAATACAACTTCTCACCCCAGGTCAAACAGTTTCTTTACCTGCGATGACTCTTGTAACAGGTGACGTAGTGACTGATAACCAACTAAATATTCTCGATTATAATATTCTTTATGGATGTTACACTGGAACGATTATTACACGAGCAAGAGCTTGTACAACAGAGCAGAAGAATATGGCTGATTTAACAGATGAGGGAACAGTAAATCACTATGATTATAATCTCTTTATTCGTGAATTGTCAGTCCAGGGAGGAAGGTAGTTATCAGTAGTCGGTAATCAGTTATCAGTGAAAACAGATGGAAAAGTTGAAGATATACAAGAAAGCTCTAGCGTTAGTCGCAGAAGTATATATTTTAACTCGTAACAATCCTCAGTTACTTAAAGACTTTGCGCTGATTGATCAAATACGTCGAGCGGCAATTTCAGTTGCTGCAAATATTACTGAAGGGTACTGCAGGTCAACTAAGCAATTTCAAAATTATCTCCAAATTGCTTCAGGTTCTGCAAATGAAACGGTTGCATTACTTCAAGTTGTGGCAATTGTATATGGAATTAATACGGATCTCCTTCAAGAAGATTTTAAATTTTTAGGTAGGCAAATAAATGCTTTTTCGCGTTCCTTAGCTGATAACTGACTACTGATTACTGATCACTTTTTTTCTCTTCATCCAAAAGTCTTCTTGTCGACAAAGTTTAGATTCATCACTTTTATCATTTAGTAATAATTTCACTGCTTCTTCGAGAAATATTGTATTTTGGGAACCTTTTATTAATACAATAGCGTGTTCGGGAAGCGTTTCTTTTACATGATCTCCAGCGCGTGTTGATGATTCAAACCAGCGTATTTCTCTAAATGTGTCTTCACGTTGTTGAATAACCGGAAGCACATACCTTCTGGTTTGAGGTCCTACCAAATAGAGATAATCTACAGTTCCAATAATTTTCTCTGCCACTGTTTCATGTTCGTATTGTGTCTCACTACCAAGTTCCCGCATATCACCCATAATGAATACAGTAGGTCGTTTCGTTTCTTTTTTTAACACAGAGACGAGTCCTAACATACCTTCTACTGCTATCCGCGAGGCATTATATGAAGAATCGATAAGTATACTATCATGTATGCCTTTTAGTAATGTCGCTCTCCCTTTCGGTAATGAGAAATTCTTTTCGAGAGACTCAATTATTTGTTTTATAGTTAATCCTGTTTGTAATCCGGCTAGAATAGCTGCAGCGATAGTCTCTCTATAGGTTTCTGGTAGAAGATAGCCTAAAATTTGTATGATAATTTCGCCGTTAGCGTACTCAAATGTAAAGGTTGTACCATGTAGATCAACTGCATATTTTTTATATGTTAATGAATTGTTGGGTTTACTGCCGAACGTTAGAAGGGTTGTAGCTTTATTTGCATATTGACGGATAGTTTCTAAGATGTAGGAATTATCAGCATTATAAATACCGATTTTACACCCAGATTCAGTAATGATTTTCGCTTTTTCATCAGCTATTCGTCCGATAAGATATTCAGTTTTTTCCTGATCATTATTAAACCAACTTCTTGTTCCTTTTGAAGAATTTGGAAGTAATTTTTCAAATTGCATGGTATGCATCGCACCCACATTAAGAAAAATACTGATATCGGGTTTTACTATTGAGAGGAGATACTCCATATTTTTTGGTGGAAAAGGATCATCGATTCCCATTTCTACGATCAGATATTTGACACCTTTCAGGTGGTGCGTAGAGAAGGGTGCGCGAAAAATAATAGTTAGCCAATCAAAAACACTCTTTGTAAATGTTTCAAATCCCAGACTCTTCGGTTTAATACCCATGATTCCGAGAGGAATGCCTGTCTCAGAGTTTCCATGCACGACTTTTGTCGCATAGTGGTCTTTTAATATCCCGTTGATCATATCGCGGGCTGAAGATTTTCCTGCTGTACCAGTAATACCGATGATTGTAGGTCGGTGATTTTTTAGTGTTTTAACTGCAAAGAAACGAAGATAGAGAACAATAAGCGTTACGAGATATTCTTTCATGCCATGTAGAAGTATTATAGCAATTTTTAATTACTTTTTACGTGGAGAGAATTATAAAGTACTTATCTTCCAAATATTTGTCGAGGTTGCGCCCTACGTGGATCAGCTACTACAATTTCATCAGGAAAATAAGGTGATACCCTAAATACTCTTCCCGTCACATTTGGATCAGTTTGCCGTTGAAATTCGTTTGTATTTCTTGTGGGTTTTCGTGGATCAGTATATAAATTATGTGTTTCACCTGTTTCAGAATCAATTATCATAACTGTCTGTAAGTATTCATTTTCCTCAGGATGTTCTGGGTCAACAACGCCAATACTATTGAGGAATGCTGTTCTTCCACCCATTTTTTCGACAACCTGTCTTGTGACAAGGACAAGAGGCATTTTTGGTTGTTCTTCTTTACTCTCGACAGATATCACTTTTTCTTCAGTCCTATCTTGGATGACAACACCTGTCATATGTGGCCATCTAACTGTATTCCATTTTCCTTTTGTTTGCGCGGCATAAATATCTGAACCCCCCCAAGCTAATAGACCTAGTCTATTTGTATCACCGCCAGCACCTACTGCATGAGCTAAACCTGGCAGGCCAGCCATATACCCTTCCAGGTTTTTTACACTGTCAAGGAAGACTAGAGCAGCTGATCCTGCTTCTTGTTCTTCTTGCGAGCCATCATTTACCCTGCTAGTTCTCATATTTGTTCTCGCTGCGGCTGCAGCAGCTAATTTTCGGTCTGCCTCACTATCTTTATCTGCGATGACCATTACTGCTACATGATGTTCATGAGAGATTGTTCGGTTTTCAGTTCCTTCATGGAGTGATGGATCCTTTGGGAAATCATGGTCTACATTAAACCGTCTAGCTTTTTTTGACTGTCCTGTTACTCTTGCTGCTTCGTTAGGCATATTATCATCGACACAATGAGCCTCATAATAAGCTTGGGTTGAAGGGTATCTTCTAAAAACTGCTCTACCTTGTTCACGGTAGATTGGATCAAGGCCAAGAACGTTTCCGCCACGTGCATCTATAAAGGGAGAGATATTCTGAACGCCATCCTCAACAACTCTATTTGCATAATCAATATATTCTGCGAGTGTACGAGCTCTATCTCCATCCGACCGGCCACATTCCAAATGACCTGCATGTGCACGAACTTCTGCAAGCCTACTATTTCCACTTGGGCTATGGTCAATGGTCCTTTGTGTAAACACTTCCGCTTTTCGGGTAATAACTGCTGTTCGAACAGCGTCGAGTTTCTTCTGGCGTGTAGCATCATCAACATCATAGAAGTCATCACCGACAATACTAGCTATATTTATTCGGTGACGTTGAGCCTCAAGCAGTACATTACCTGCGTTAACAGTGAAGTCAAGACCAATAAGAGCATCAACTTCAGGTCCTCGAAGATCTGAATGTGCTGCTACGGCAAATTCTGCGGGTTTACCATCGGGTTGTACAGGTAGTGATTCAGCGAATACTTTGTCTTCTTGATAATATGAAGCAGCTAACCCTCCGGGTCGTTTTTGCATCCGCCCATCAATAATTTGCTCTTCATATCTATTCTCAGCTGTTATATCTGTACGAACAGCTTCACCAAGAGCTTGCGCTAATGCCACATGGAATTCGTGTCCTGTAGGAGTAGCTTCTCCAATCTCAGAGATTTCAAGTCGAGCTTTACCATTTTGGTGAATTCTTAAATGTTCAGCTTGAGTTCTTCTAAGAATTATTCGTTCTAGATCTGGTAGCGCCATATTTCACAAACGTAAAGTATACTAAATTTCCCTTTAAATGTCAGGATGGTAAGAATAGTATCTTTATTTTTGAGTACTATAACCTATAGTTGAGCTATTAGCTTGAGCAGATTCTGAATTAATTCTGACCGATTTGTCTATCTGTTTTAGACAAAAGCTGCTATAATAAACAATTGGTAGAGTTATGCTTACTGGTGGGTCAACATTATTTAAACAAATAGATCAGCTTATAGATCGGCTTGAGGCATATAATAAACTTCTTCCAAATCCACGTGCTAAGGAGAATTATGATTATCTCCGTCATTTTTTCAAAGATTTTATAAAAGATAATAATGCAAGAGCGGAAGAAGTTTCTTCTGAAGACTATATAAAAATTAAGAAATTCGCAAATAGTTTATTACCGGTTAAAATATTTTGGAATCTCTGTATTGATGGCCGTGTACTACGTGTATTGATGCATGGTGCATCAGCAGGTATAGGAAGTAGTATTAAGGTTCCTGGCGGTATTCTGCGGGAATTTGTTCGAGGAACAGATGGACAATTGAAACTAAAAGAAGAGTCAGACTTCGCTCGGTATATTCAACGCGCATATACAGATTTTAACCTCGATTCTATTGTTGAAGTATTTGACAGTCATCTCGGCTGTGCAGCTCGTTTCCAGGAAGAACAATTAAAAGGCCGTGATCCTCAAGATGCCGGATTATTTGCAGATGTATCACATAAGTTGCAGATGGCAAAAGCGACAAAGCTTTTTGTGGAGAATACATATGGAAAAGAAAAACGAATTCATGCAATCCAAATAAGTTTTGATCCGCATACTGGATATATGTATATGGGTTTAGAAACCGATAGGGTCTTCGATTATGTAATGAAGAATGGGAAGGAATTTTTATCTGATACGATCGAACGATTTGTCAAAGAAGGAAAAATTATTTCAACAGAAGAGATTGCACGAGATGAAAAAGTGAAGGAACTATTTGAAAAACGTGCATTTATACTTGATTGGAGAAGAAATTATATAAACTCTGCGAAAGCGTTCTGGAAAGCAATTGCTGACATGAAAGAGCAACTGCATCCATCTATAGCACGCAGAATTAAAAATGTTTATCCATATTTGGAAGAACGAAACAAACAAGCAGAAGAGGAGTTGGAAACTCGATTTATGTTGTTATTAACAAGTACATTTAGTGGGTTCTTAAATAATATGCATCCTGATCAGTCATCAGTTTTCAGTTCTCAGCTGTCAGCAAGCAGTGAGTCAGTCATCAGTCAATCAGTTGAGCAAACAGAAAAACAGAAAACTGGTAAGCTAGAATCTGACAACCCAGTTCATACCTATCCATATGGTGAGCATGACGAAGAATGTATTCGTGTTTCAGAAGGTGGGTATCCTCCCTATAAAATCCCAACATTTACTGTTTTTTCATATGAAGAAGCAAATCTTCCTGGGAGCATAGAACTCTCTGCTAGCTTGATACGGAAAAATAGAAAAGAAGGTAGAGTGGTAGATTCTTCTGGTAATTTTACTGATCCACAACAATTTACAGGTGCAGCATTACCAATTATCGTTCAAGAAATCGTTCGTGATCCTCTTTCTGAAGAAGAGTGGAGAGAAATTGCTAAAATCGAGTGGGATGATTTACCCATAAAATGGGGATTATTAACGGATGATGAGTTTTTTCAATACTTACGATCAAAAGGTGTAGAAAATTTTAGCGTAGGTATAGGTATTAATAACCTTCGGAAACGGATGGCGATATTATATTATCCCTATTATTCTATTTCGTCTCGATTGATAGAACAGTACTCAGTCGCTTTACCTGTACTAGCTGATAAATTGAGAAGAAATTGGTGTGTTATACCATTTGTTAAACTTGGTTACGGCTCCGAACCCCTTAAATAATTGTCACTATGTAGCTACAAAAATAAAACCCTGGCCTTTTTTAGTAATAATTTTAAATGGATTTGCTGTTTTTACCATTTTTTCTCTTATTTTATGAATAAATTGATCAATAGCCCAATCCGAGTAATGCTCTTCAATAGAGTCGTTCCATATAACTTCAGCAATACTACTTCTTTTTACCAAAATATTTTCGTGTTGCTTAAAATAAGCAAATATTTGTGACTCCTTCTCAGTTAGTAATAAAGAAAGATCATTATGAGACAAATGAACTTTATCTAGAATGAAATGTCTCAATAATTTATTATATATTTCACATGATTCATCTATCAATCCTATCTTTTGAAGAAAGAATCCATCTTGTTCTGAAAGACGTTTTTGTAAAACGTTTCTAAATTGTTCTTCAGAGACATCATCAAAAATATTTTGTAGCCTTACTAAGACAGGTTCTTGCTTTATAAGAAATTCTTCATCAAATTTTTTAAAATTATTGTCCTTTGCTGTAAGGTAGAGTGATTTAAATAACCCCACATAACCGGTACTCCAAAAATAGATTTCTTTTTTTTCTTCTTCTGAAGGTTTGTAAGTAAAACGACGCTGGAAATCGCGTAATAAAAAATCAGCATCTTCTTGTGTTATCGGTGTGAGGATGTACGTAGACCGTAGTAGGATTTTTGATTTTTGTTGAAGAGATATGAGCACTGGTTTTATATACGAGATAATGATACTCACAAATTGTGTCTCTCTTTTTTCACGGATTTCATTCAATTTTTCAATAAACCAGGATGCATCTTCTTGCAGAGAAAAATTGATGATACAAATTATAAAGGCAGTTACTTGTTCTATTTCATTAAGAAGTGCATGAAGGTCTTCTACTGATGTACAGTGTTTTGCAATAAGTTTGTAATGCGATGGTTGATTTTGTAAAGTTTCAACTAAAGAAGAGAAAATAATATCCTTTCCTGAACCAGCTAATCCAATAATTGAAGAAGGTTCACTTGAGCGTAAACGTTCGAGAGCAAACCTTATTGCTTCCTTATCTCGGTTCATACAAAGAATCGGTACAGAGGGTGTAAGTACTATGTTTTCTTCCATATCTTCTTTGTGGTTTATTATACAATAAACTCATGAGTATCAGTGAAAGAATACAACAAGGTGATGAATCAGCATTACCGCATGATTTATTACAAAGAGACGCGTCATTATTTAAACCCCCAGAGAATGCTGATATTGAAGCAGCACAGGTTAGTTTTAAACAAGATGCAATGGCAACTGTTGATGCTCTCGAAGGTTCAATTGCTCGATTAGCTTTTTCTGAATCAGAAAGGAGATACTTGGACTCACTTGCTTCATTCTGTTTTCGCCTGAACGAAATAACTACTAATGGGAACGATGGATATACAGTTGGAAAAGCTGCTTTTGCATATGGGCTTGCTGAAGCAGTATCTGCAAATATTTTGGACGAGAATATTGCAGATGTACCGACGGAACGCCAATTCCGAAGCTTCCATGCACAAGCTGCAGATATGATTGGGCTTGTCAATCGTGTAAAGGGTGCTTTGAGAATGGATGAAAGTGAAGTATCTTTTGAAACATTTCTAGAAGATATTCATAATTCGCGTGTGACTATATATAACAGAAGAGATCTCCGAGCGTTTACAGAATATCATCCATATACACCATTGGGATTACCTATATATACAATTGCGAAAAATACAGCATATAGAGCTGTGAACCATACAGTTCGTGCGCAAGGTGCTATGGCTTCGCCATTTATGATTGGTGAGTTAGAGCGTCTTGTCGTACAAGCAACATATGCTGAATTCCCTCCGAATAGAGTATTAACCCCAGAGGATATTCGATATAGAGAATACTGGGCGAAAATGGTGACGATGAGCCAGGATTTTTTTCTTCGTGATGTTTCGTCACCTGTTTTTTTATTTGGTAACAACATTTTAGGGGAAGTTACAAGAGAGTCTGACTATAATAAGCGTTTTAGGCAGGGTACTGCTTTACGAGCTGGGAATTTTTTTCCAGATGCCCAAACCGCTATCGCAGCCCAGGAGGCAGTTCCTAAAAGTGTACGCGGAGTTTTAGAGAAAGTCTTACGACAAAAAGATGTTGATGCAGCTTTAATGAATTTAATAGCTACTTATCGCGATTCGTTCCGAGGCGGATTTACCCTGAGAAACGTGGGACAGTCTGAAGGAGAAGCTATTGATGAATCTCTCTCATTGTTAGATCATGATTTGTACTATGTTGCTATTCGAGAACGTCTACATGCATTAAGTCATTTATTACTTTTACATTTTAATGGAGCAGATGAAGGTGAGATTGAAAACTTTTTTGGGCTAGTCAGAGATAGAGTAAAAACAGCTCAAGATATCTATAGAGTGCGTGCCTATTTCGATAGAGGTTTATTAAATGATTTTGTTAGAGAAAATAATATAATGGCTGATCCAAAAGCGTATATTTTACGTGAGGCAGCTTTTTATCCTAGAAATGGAGGGAGAAGAGAAGTTTTTCTAGAAAAACAGCAGCCTCATGTAGTAGCCAGAGATGGTAATATTGAAGAGATTTTAGATAGTTGGTATCAAGATATGGCGGGAAGAAAAGCAGATCGGATATTTGCTGGATTAACTGTTCCTAAAGACGTTTTAGTTGGGAGTAGAGTTGTACCTAGTCAATTACAATTATTGCCTTTTCAGTATGCCGATCAAGCATGGGCAACACGTCAGACATATAAACTCCATACAGATGAACGACTCAGCTGACTCCTAGAACTCGCGGATGAAGAGATTATAATCTTTATTATCGACCGTACCATTATCTGTTAAATCTGCTAGTTCTTTTTGGGCGTGTGATTGACAAGCTGGTGATTTAAAAGCTGATCCAGGATCAATCATCGGTTTTGGATTAATTTTACCGTACCCACAATCATAGAGTACATTATAATCAAGCACATTCAGCGTATTATCTCCGTTAATATCTCCGGCTGTAAGTTGTGTAACTGGCATAGCAAACTTTTTACCAGGCTGCAGTGAAAAGAATCCAGGCATTAGTTGCCGTAAATATCCATCAGATTTTACTTTTACAACATAGTCACCGGTAGGAATAGTATCATTTATAATCACATTGCTAAAATAAAGCCCTTGGTCTTTACTATAAAAAGCTGGTGCAATTTTCGTAGCAATAATTTCATTATCCTCATTTACGAGTTGAATACTTATCGTACGTTCTTGTGTAACAGGATTCTTATTACTAAATGAATTACCGGTGGGATTCGTATTATCTCCAGCTTTACCAATGCCATGGAGTAAGAGTTTTAATTCAAGTGTTGTTCTGTCAGGATTCTGAGTAGGTCGTACGGAGACTGTCGGTTCGATATTACCGCAAAGGTTTCTTCCCTGAGAATCAAGAATATTAATAAGATTTTCAAATCCTTCAATAATCCATACTTTTCCATTTACGACAGCCATGCCACTATTTACATATGCCAGTTCATACATATCTATGATCCCTATAAAATCACCGTTTTGTTTAAAGCGAACGAAATTGGTTTCTAATTCATCTGTTACCCAAATCTCATTTCCTACTGCGAGAATATGTGTTGGATTAATCAATTTGCTGTTAACAATTGGTGACCCAGCACTTGTCCCATCAAATTTTAATCGATAAATTTTTCCATCAGCGCTTGAAGGGTTTAATGTCGGGTTACTGACTACCCAAACTTCTTGGCCTACTGTTGTAATAAATCTCATGCCTACAATTCCTGGAATCTTAATAGGATCACCAGCTAACTGTTTATCTGTTTTGAGTCTAAAAATGACATTGTTTTTTTGATCACTTAACCAAACTTCATTATCTGTTTTGGCGAAACCTAAAATACCGCGTTGTTCAGGGGAATCTGAGTTATTTGGAAGTGTCAAAGGAGAAGCTGCTGACGTACCGTCAAGATTAAAGAAAGAGATCGTATTATTATCATAATTTGCGACCCATACTTCGTTTCCTATCAGAGCGATTCCTGTAGGTCCATTCAAACCATTTTCAGTAAGGCTTTCACCTGCTTTTGACCCATCCAATGCGATTCTGGAAATAGTATTATTGTCATAATTTGTTACCCAGACTTGAGAACCTGTATTAACTAAACTTATTGGAACCGAAGCATCAGGGATGTCATAAGGACAACCTCCAATAGGTGGGGGAATTGGTGTGGTAGCGCCTGTCGGGAAATTTGTTCCAACTTCGATATACGCAGAATCTTTTGTGCCAAGTACATTATCATCTAATGTTTCACTTGGTCCGACTGAAACAACAACACTATTATCTCCATACTTTATTTCTAAAGGACTTGTAGTAGTGGCGAGAGTCTTTAGACGCACTGTAGCGACTTCTGTTTGTGAAGTGATCGCTTTTGTAGCATCAGCACCGATACTGACGGTAAAAGCTACTTTTCCATCTCTGACTACTGGTCCATCTATCATAGAGGGAAAAGCATTTGTATTAAACTGTACACCGTTTGTCTCTGCTAGCTGCAAATTTGTCGTGTTATATATAAGTTCGACCTTCACAACAGATACGCTTGCTTGTGCCGGATCGAGCATTAACTTCAATTCGACAGTTTCATTCAAATTTTTTCTAATAGGATTTGATGAAGAAGACTCAGGATTCACAAATAACCGGACAGAACCAGTAGCGCGGCTTCGTGGATCTTGGCGAAATGTAACTAACTGAAAGACAATAAGAAACAGAGGAAGGAGCAATAGAGAAGCATAGATCAACTTTCTGTTTACATATGATTGTAATTTCATACCTTTATTGTTGAGTCGTTGGATTGACCAGTGTACCGGTAGGTGTCTGAACGGTTGTGGTAGGTTGAGGTAATAGTATAGTCAATGTATCAGCTTTTTTTAAAACAGAACCTTCAACTCCAAGGGAGGTAATAAGACTTTTTGGCATAATAGTTAATATCGTTTGTGCTTGTGGCGTTCTCAGAGGATTTGCCTGGAATTGAACCGTGGCTACTGTACCTTTTCCGTTAACTGGGTTACCTGCAAGCGGCAAACCAAGCATATATGAATATCTTCCAGCTACAGACGTATTCTCTAAAAGAACAACCGCTTTGGGGAGAAAAGTTCCTGGAGTAGCTTTAACATTTATTAACGTATTTTGATCAAAACCTAATTCTAGTTGAACGCCTGTGACTTGGTTATAGCCGGTATCTATTTCAATAGAGACAGAGCCAATGCCATTTTCGTCTACTGTAACTGTTCTGGGATTAAATGTAAGAACAGTACTAGCGATAGGAGTTGGAGTCGGTGGTGTATTTTCTGCCGTAGTTTTTTTTTGCTGGCGTGGTGCAGTTAATGCAACGAATAATAGTATCATTGCAACGACCATTAAAAACACAATAAGTAAAACTGTTTTTCTCATATAGTATTTTCGCCTATCTAGGCTCTATTTTTATAGTAGAGAGTTCGGAGGTGAGTGTCAAGAAGAAGCAGTTATCAGTTGTCGGTTGCTCGCCTCGTCTTCGACAGGTCGAAGCGGGTCAGTTGTCAGTAAGTTACAAAACTTTTAGTATTGTCTGATAACAACTTTTGCTTTTCATCCATCGTTTATTACCTTGTATGAATATCATTTACGTGGTAACTTTTATCTGGCAACTCTAGCTAACAATCTTAGATTAGAAACCGGATTGGACGGAGAGTTCTCGTATGAAGAGATTTAAATCATATTGATTAACAGTACCTTCATCAGTAAGATCTGCAGCAGCTTTTTTCGTTTCATTACAATTTCGAGCGACTGTTAAAATACTACCTGTATAGCAGCCATATAGCACGTTATAGTCAAGAATATTTAATTTATTATCATTTATAACATCACCGGTAGTAAGCGTGGTATCTGGAAGTGTATATGATTGTCCAGAATCAAAACTGAATATACCAGCAACTCTATTTGTGACATATTGGTCGCTCTTAACTCTGACTGTATATGGTCCATTTACAGTTTGTGTAGTCGAAGGGATACCTACAACGACTGAACCAGCGAAACTTCCGCTTTCACTAGCATATGTTATCGTCCCTTGGTTTCCAGTTACTACCTGTCCCTGATTGTTTAATAATTCGACAAATGCAGGCCTAACTTTACGGTTAGGATTTTTATTACTTAAGGCACTTTGGGTACTTACATTATCTCCACTATTACCAAGACCATGAAGATAAAGATTAATATTTAATGTAACACTATGTGAAGGATCTACAGTAGGAGTTCTCGTTGGTTCTCCATTAAGAATAGTAAATTTCCATTTTTCATTATTATTTGCTACATCCTGTGAAGAGCCACCATTATTAGCAAACACTTGCCAGTAATAATCCTTACCAGCTTCAAACGCCCGTTGACTTGTTTCAGGGTTTACAACAGTAGAAAGGTCAATCGTAGTTTCTGTTTGGGTTAATGATGGTGTAGATGTTTGGTATACTCTTACACCTGCTGCGTTATAATATTCAATGATATAGAACTGATACATTGTGTTTTGATGTTGTGTCCAGGAAAACTTTGTTGAACCATAGGTAACTGTAGCAGTATTGATCGGTTCAATTTTCGAAAAGACTTGCGTTTTTGACAGATCAATTGTATACCGTGGTTTGGTTAAAGATTTTCCCCCAGCAGGTACATCAACAGTACAGGTAAGTTGTCCGGCGTTTGGACAATTGCTAACACTGAATACTTGCTCCCAATTCGGTAAGGTTCCCAAATTTTGGTCTCCAGCCTGGTTATAATATGCTATACGCATATCAGTTATAGTCTGTCCTGCTGGAATGTTACTAAGAATTACGGTTCCTGAAGTATTGATAGTTTTCATATCTCTCGTTGCCGTGCCGCATTCCGGTCCATTAGGACCTTTATCACATGCGAGAAGTTTAAGATATTTTCCTGAGGGAATTGTACCGCCAATAATATTCACATCAACATCAACAGACCCTGTTTGTGGAGTTTGTGTTGGAGTTATAGTCGGCGATGGTGTAGGGCTAGGGAGAACTTTAAATCCAAAATTCTTATCTGCATTCACACTATCTTTCGTCACTGCGACTGTATACCCTTCATTATTTGCAGGTAAGGTTTGTTGCCAACCTGGTTTCTGAACAGGTTTTAAGGTATATGTTTGACCTGCGCAAAACTTTTTAAATGAATAGTTTCCATTGGTATCAGTTTTAAGAATTTCTAGGACTTGATTTGGAGATGATGTTGAGTAAACGTGTACTGGCCAATTGAACTCTCCAGGTTCACCTTGGTCGCGAATTCCATTGGTATTTAGGTCATTAAATACCGATCCACTTATAGTACCTTTTTCTATAGATAAGTATGCATCCTGTAGCTGATCAATCTGGTCTACATGATAATATTTCCCTTTTGTGGTAGAAGCAATTGTTTGTAAAATGTTTTCGTCAATATTCGATCCAAGACCGATTGTATAAATTTGCCAATCGCGTCCATTTTGGAAATAGCCAGCTGTTGTAATTAATCTCGAATTATCAGCAGGATCTTGTTTATCAGCAGTAAATAGTATTACTTTTTTAGGTACATTTGTTCGGGTGCTTGTAATCAATACACGAAATGCTAAATCAAGTGCATCTGCAAGTTTATTATTCGTATATGTACGTGCTGGTGTCCAATCAATACTTTGTTTCACTTCTGTATAATTAGTAGTAAGAGTAAGAAGTCCACTTGAATAGTTTACTAGGCCTACATAGTTTTGGGTATTAGTGGCAAGATAATCGACATAGGCTTTACCAGCATTTTTAACAGGAGTAAGTCTAGAATCATCAGTGGATGGAGATGTCATATTCATGGAAAGAATTGTATCTGATGCAGGAGTTGCAGTGCATGATATACCTACTGGTACTGGAGCTTCAGATTCAGCAAATAATTGTGTGGGGAAAATCAAAGCTCCATTCGTAAAAAGCCATTTTTTATTTTCACCGGTCCCTGAGGCAGTGTTAATGACACCTGCTGTGTTGCCAGAGATTTTTTTACTGTTAAATTCTATAGACTCTATATAAAGATTGCGATCCTCATTGGTATCTTGATAACAATCATTTGGAAACTCTATAACAATATTGTTTATATTACTTGGCAAACTTCCGCTGTAGGAGTACGTTTGTAAAACATTTCCAACATTTTCCCATCTTTTAATCTCAGTACCGTCTGTTTTAAGTATTAACGTAGGATAGGTATTCTCACAAGGTGTACCTTTAGCTTGAATATTTATTACACTTGTTTGTTCGGAAGCTCTTTGGCGGATGTCTTGACGCTGTTGTAACACATATATAAGAAGAGGTAATGTTAAAAATAAAAATAGAAAGAGACTTACCGTTAGGCTTTTATGATGGCGTAACTTTTCTAAAAAAGGTGACATACCACTATAGTAGAGGCATTTACTGTATTTCGTCAAGTACGTAGAGAATCTCAACTTAAAGGGTCCAAAAAGCCAGATGGGACAGAGGAGACAGAAGAGGAAAATAGTTATTTTAGTTATTGTTCGAGGACGACTGTGGTTCCTTTAGCTGAGCGGAGGACACTATTATCTATTCCAGATGCAGTTACAAGACTAGAATTGAGTAATTGGAATTCAGTCGTTTTTTCTGTAGTCGCTCCGAGTCTCATAAATTCAATGGTTGCGACGATTCCTTTACCTTGGACCGGATCCTGTGCAGGTGTAATTCCTAACATGAGTGTGACTGTGCCTTTTGATTTATCTATGTTTTTTAAAAGTTCTATTGGTTTTCCTAGAAATGGGCCTGCAGCGATAGTAACGTTTGATAACACAGCTGGATCGTATGCTAACTCTAACTGTACAGCTGTTACTGCATTTTCATTTGTATTCAATTCCACATTTATTGAGCCACTACCGTTTGCATTCAGAGTAACTGGATTTGGTTGTAATGTTAATATTGATTTTGCATTTGCTGGCACTATTGTCCCGCTTGGCTTTTTTGTCAATTGTGGCTTTAATGATGGTTCAGGCGTTCCTCGTTGTAATGTCACGATAAGGAGAACAACAGTAATAAGAAAGAGTCCAAGTAACAGAAGCAATACATTTTTCGACATAGCTCTTGTAACCATTATGTACATTTTAAAGATGTACTGTCAAGAATGTAAATTCGATCACACATGATCGAATTTAGTTGTGAGTTGTGGGTTATGGGGCTACTTCCTGATAAATAAGATTTTTTCTTTTTAGAATATTCGGGGCGTTTAATATAAAATCTGGCCTTTCTGAAAAAAGAATTGATGGGTAACTGGGATTCTGCGCACAAAGATCGCGGTTATTGGTAAAAGATCCTCCCTGGCGGTTTGCATTTGCAATAAGAGTTCCACCAAGTCGGAGTTGTATATCTGCTCCTACGCTGCAGTTATTATTTCCTTCAACAAGAACATTTCTTCCTGCAACGAAAACACCCTCGACATTATTCGCTCCGTTACATGCTGGAACTTGTCCCACAGTCCTATCGATAAGGAGATCATCTTTTGTGATATATGTAAGGGTTGATCCGGTTGGGACTGTTATGCCTGCGCGTATGGCTGATGTACCATTCACGAGAATAATAATATTTGTACTCGCTCCCACAGTAAATGCATTCGAGATAGTCATATTTGCGTTAGCTTGATAAACACCGCTCGGCAGATTTGAAGGGAGAGCGCAGAAGTTAAGATTATTGCATCCACTTGAAGTGAGAGGATCTGTTGCTAAATCATGTATCGTAAGCCCGCCTTGTTGTGCAGCGGAAAGTACAGACGCATACGATGTAGAAAAAGTTGTCCTATTTGCTCGAAAAACTTCAGGGTATGCTGTACCTCCTGCAAGCCATCCATTGGCTGAAGACTGGCCAGCTCCAAATGTGCTTGTTTGATCTCCAGCAAAAATTATACCTTGTGAATTTGCCGGGTTTGATCCTGCAATAGATGCATATGGGCCTGAACAGGCAGGTGAAGAAGGTACATTATTTGTAAAGCCAGAATCAATACGGATATCAGATCCTCTTACTTGATACCAGGTAATTGAATTCGTAATAGCGAAATTAAGATCTAATACGTTTCCGGTCCCGTCACATCTTCCTCCAGTTGTTGTATCAGGTACATTACATGATGCACCTATGCCGATATTAAATGATGGAGGAGTACCGAGAGGATATACCAATTGATACCCGACCGGGATTGCACTTGTCAGTGAAACAGTAAAATTTCTGGATTCATCTAAAATTCCTAGTAGTGAATACGTGCCGCCGCCGTAAATAGTCTGATCAGGTCGTTGGGAGGAGTCGATTGTTATAGTTCCACCATAGTTTGATTCACCTGCATCTTTTCTCGCATTTTTATTTAAGTCAACAAAAACGTTTCCTGAGACAGTATATCGTGGTAGAGGTGTAGCTGTAGGTGTATTCGTCGGTAAAGGAGTTGGTGTGTTTGTTGGCAACGGTGTAGGTGTATTCGTCGGTAATGGTGTGTTAGTCGGAAGTGGAGTCGGTGTATTTGTTGGAGGATTAGGATTTGTACGGCAAAAACCATTTAAGCAGTAATCTGATGCGCAGTTCTCATTTACAGAGCAAGCAAACCCGTTAGGTTGTCGTACTGCATTTCCTGGGTCATTTTGACATATTCCGTTGCAATACCCAGAAGTACACTGGACGTTTACAGAACATGTTTGTCCGTTATTTAATTTTGGTTGACAAAGACCATTCGGATTTGCACTTAACTCTGATGTGCAGTAATAGTTAGGTCCACAACCGCCACCATCGAAACAAGCAGATCCTGAAGAGGGAGTAGCACATCTATTAAAATCATTACAGTATCCAGATTGGCATTCGTTCCCTTCATTACAAATAGCTCCATTCGCTCGCGGTTGCTCACATAGACGTGTGCTGTTATTACAAAAACCAGATGTACATTGTTGATCTGTTGTGCAGCTACCTGAAGATAGTAATGGAGCACAAGTACGGGTGGTACTAGAACAATAACCCGATTGACATTGAGGGCTCCCAGTGCACGATGCACCATCTGCGAGTAAGCCTGAAGAGGTTGGTACAGGAGTGCTACCTCCGCCAATTGTTGGCTCTGGGGTACTCGTAGGTGCTGGAGTATTGGTTGGCGGCACTTGCACGCATTGCCCATTTACACATGTTTCATTTGGATATCCAGGACAGTTTGTGTCGTATGAACATCCTTGGCCTGCACTACAACTCCCAAAGGGATTACTGCATGTATTTGTACATATTACACCTGGAGGTACACAATTGGCGTCTGGTTGGCAAACACCTCCTAAACAATCATTACAACATGTCATTTGTGCAAATACTGTTTCATTATTTGAGGTTACTATAAAAAAAGCTATTACTGAAAAAATAAAGATAATACTAATATGCAATATAGATTTATTCATAGTATTAGCGCATGACAATCCATTCTGATTGGTAATTTGCATTTATATCTTTTAAAGGTCCTATATCTATACCATTGTTTTTGGCAGGCATAAGCATTGTAATAATGACTTTACCATGTGTAAATCTTGAGGATTGATCAACAATAGTCCCAATTTTTTTTAAATAACCTCTTCCGACTACATCATCACCAATTTGATTTAAATCTTCCAGAAGGACTTTTGTTAATAGAGTATTTTCTGTTCCCCAAAATGTGCGGACTTTATATACTTTATTTGTATCATATTCACTAATGAGCGCATATTTATCTGTGCTGTTTGCGATCGATTCAAAACCCTGGAAAAGTCCAACTATATATCCAATATATGTTTTTCCATCCTGAGCTACAGTTTCGATTAAACCACTTCCACTTAAAGCATATGGAGTCTTTGAGGTATAAATAATATTTGTTCCTTTCCCATAGATAGTTTTATAAGAAGATGCAGAAGGGGTAACTTTAATTGTAAACGGTTTAGGAATTGCTTGTGGTTCTGGTTGAAGCTTTGGAGTTTTCAAATATAGATAAACATTAACACCTATGAGAATAAAAATAATGGTAAACAGAAGAAGTAATTTTTTTGGGATATAGATCATACTTTCATCATATACCACTCCACTTCAGATTTGCAACGAATAGTAAGCAAATCTGAAGCTCGGGTATCAAACATTATTTGTAAATCTGAATATAAGGAGTTTACAAAAAAAGAAGGTAAATGCAAATGTTCACTTAATATATTTTTAGAGCGTAAATCCATGATGTACTTTCAAACATTTTTTGCTATACTCCTGAGATATGGTTCTATCTGATAGAGATATTAAAAAAGCCTTAAAAGAAAAAAAACTTGAGATACAATCCCCATACAAATTAACATTTCAACCATCATCGCTTGATGTTCATATCGCCCCTACAATTCTTACCTTCGCTAGAAGAAGAATAAAGAACGCAGTAATCGATTTAAAAAAACCTGTGGATGAATATATGGAATACGAAGTGATGGATGAAAAGCAAGGGACTGTCATTCATCCGCGGGAGTTTATCTTAGGTGTTACGTCGGAATGGTTTGCTCTTAGTAATCAACTGTTAGCAAATGTAGAAGGAAAATCGTCGCTTGGACGGCTGGGGTTAGTAATCCATGCGACGGCTGGATTTGTCGATCCCGGGTGGGCTGGACATATAACATTGGAAATAACAAATTTAACAGAACAACCAATGATCATTTATCCTTATATGCCGATTGGGCAAATACGATTCTCATTATTGTCATCTCCAGCAGAACATACATATGGTGAGGCAGTTCTTGGAACTAAAAAATATAAAAATCCATTTAGTAAAAATCCTAAACCAATTGCAAGCCAATACTGGAAAAACCTCTCAAAATAAGTATAAAGTATCTAGTATTAAGTATTTAGTATGAAGTGATAATAATGATATACAAAATACAAAATACTCTATACTCGATACGAAACATGGAATACCATATCGAATTAGATATCTCATTAAAAAAGAACCCATTTAAGGGTTTCTATATAGCCCTTGAAGGCATAGATGGTTCGGGAAAAACGACTCAAGCAAAAGCTTTAGAAACATATTTCATAAAAAAGAGAAAAAAAGTGACTATGACAAGCGAGCCTCGTGTAACTCTTCCAGGCGGAGAGCAGATTATGCAATTTTTTCGAGGAGAGATTGCAATCTCTGGTCAAGCATTTCAATACTGGATGTCTGCGAATCGTGCGATAAACCAGGATGAAATAGTAATCCCTGCATTAAAAAAAGGACATGTCGTGATTTCAGACCGATGTTTTTGGTCAGCGATTCCCTATGGATTAATGGATAAAGGTGTTAATTTTACGCGTGAAGGAGCTGATCGAATGCTTATAACACAGGGTTTATTATCCCACTACCACCAATTTATTATTCCTGATATTGTTTTTTATATAGATATTAGTCCTGAAGAAGGTTTACGGAGGTCATTAAAAAAGAAAGACAGAAAAGCAGAAAATGATGTCTACGAAAAAAAAGAAAAACTCGAGAAAGTTGTGGCTGGATATCGTTGGTTAATAAAAGAATTTAAGAAGGAGTTTGTTCTAATAGATGGGGAAAAACCTGTAGAACAAGTGACAGATGATATTCTAGGGAAATTAAAAAATAAAAATGAAAAATGACCCATTCGATAAGACTCAAGGTCATACTGAGCAGAGCCTAATGTATGAAAAGTGAAAAAATGCAAATAAAGATTAAAAGAATTGATAAAACACTACCTTTGCCGAGTTATGCGACAACAGGGGCGTGCTGTTTCGATCTCCAAAGTAGAAAGAAAATTGCTATTCGATCTAGACAGCTAGGTCTTATTCCACTGAATATTATTATTGAAGTACCTACCGGATATATGTTTATTGTTGTTCCTCGGTCCAGTACACCTAGAAAAAAAAGTTTACTGATTCCACATGGGATTGGTATTATTGACCAAGATTATAACGGACCAGAAGATGAAATATTATTACAAGTTTTAAATTTCTCTGATGAGGAAGTTGTGGTCGAAAAAGGTGAACGGTTAGCACAAGGATGCTTAATTCCTATAGAAAAAGCGGATTTTATTGAGGTTGAAAAAATAAGCGAAAAAAGCAGAGGAGGATATGGATCGACGGGATAAAGTAGTATAAAGTATTTAGTATTTGGTATTGAGTATAAATCACAAAGTATGAAAAAAGGGAAATTAATTGTTATTGAAGGTTCTGACGGCGCTGGTAAATCTACACAAATGAATTTGCTATTGGAATATTTCAAAAAAATAGATATTCCAGTTAATACATTGAAATTCCCTCAACATGGAATATCTTTTTTCGGTAAAATGGTTGACCAATTTCTTAGAGGTGAGTTTGGGCCATTGTCAGATGTAAATCCATATTTAGTATCTGTTCTCTATGCTATGGACCGCGCTGGAGAAAAAGAGAAAATGGACAAATGGTTAAACAATGGGGAATATATTGTACTTGATAGATATGTTCCTTCTAATTTGGCCCACCAATGTGGAAGATTACCGAAACGCCAGAGATTGAAATTTTTAAAATGGGATACAGAATTGGAATATACATATAATAAAATTCCCCAAGAAGATATTGTGCTTTATTTTTACGTACCATATCAAACGTCTATAAAGTTAATGCAAAATAAAGATAGGCATGGAAGAGCATATACTAAAGGAAGAAATAAAGATATTGTGGAAAAAGATGTGGCATATCTTAAAAATGCCGTAGAGACATATAAATGGTTGGTAAAGAAATTTCCTCATTGGGTAATGATTAATTGTATTGATAAAAACGGGAATATGAAAAGTAGAGAAGCTATTCATGACGAAGTAAAAAACGTTTTATATAAAAAAGGAATTTTAGTTACGACTTGACGATATCGTAAGTGAGCAGTAGCGTTCCTCTAGCATTTAACTTTTTTCCTTGTTTCAGTTGAAGATTAATATTGAGATTTTCTTCTGCGATAAGCGGTTTTCCAGCAGCAAAAAGTTTCGGTTCCACTGTGAGAAGTAATTTATCGACGAGATTTTTTTTCAAGAATGCTGCATTTGTGTGGCTTCCACCGACAAGAAGAGCTTTTTTGTAGCCTCTTTTTTCGAGTTTTTTAATCAATTTGTTAGGTGAATCTGATGTAAACTCTAATTGGTTCGGAATAGTTTCTTTCGCGTATTGTTCAGGCTTACTGGTTATAACTATGCGAAGTTTTTTTGGTGTTAACTTCATGATTGGTTTTGCTGCAATATACGTGTTTTTACCCATAATGATAAGATCATTTTTTTTAATTAAACTAGCGAAATGTTCTTTATCTTCTTCAGAAGTCCAGTCGGCGATATCAGACATAGATCCTTTCGTTATCTTTCCATCTACCGAACTGACCATTGCGAGGTTTATAAACATAGATTTACGATTTATGATTTAAGATTTATGAAAGAAATTAGCGTTTATTCTTAAATCGTAATTCTTATTATCTTAAATCACTTGTTACTTCTCAGCCATTTAACTCCAATATACACGAAAGGAGTTTCTATAACAGACATAAAACATTTTAATAACCAATATGGAAGGATAAGGCTACTAAGAAAGGATATATTGTTTGAGAAAGATTTATCAAGAGCATAGAATGCCAGAGTCATAAATATTGTAGTATCTAAAAACTGTGAAATAAAATTAGATATATTATTTCTGAACCATAATGCTTTTTTACCAAATTTTTGACGAAGTTTAATAAAAATAAAAACATCAAAAAATTCGGCTAAGGCAAATGCCGTAAGACTTGCAGCTGCGATACGTGTAGAAAGTCCAAAAACAGCATCATATGCACCTTCTGTTTTTACAAACCTTCCTGAAGCTGGTAGATTTGTTGCAAGAATAGTAAAAAGAAAAAGGAATGTGACTATCACTAATCCTGATCGTATAAGACTTCTTGTTCGTTCTTTTCCATATACCTCTGTGATTATGTCATTGATAGTAAAAATAAATGGAAAAAGGAAAATAGCAACATTTGCATTTAATTTAAAATTACCAATGTTTAATAATGGAAATGTTTTTCCTCCCATCAGTTCTGAAGTTACAATACAAAAAATATAGAATGCGATGAGAAAATCTAGTTTTTCGATCTTAAACATATATCTTGTTGGCTTTATAACATACTGAACTATAAGAATCAATATGAATCTCTATTGACGTTCGTAATAATTTTGGTAATATAGAACAGATTATCATGGCAAGTAAATTAAAACGTCAGTATACTTTCGAGACACTTCCTTCTGAAGAAAATCTTTCCCGATTTGCGATTCCTTACACGCCAGAAAAATTTACAAAAGAAGAAGTTAACTATTTAAAACCTTTTTTTAGTAATGTTGATAAACCTCTGTTCGTCGCCCAGCATCTTCCTGAAGAGGTCATTGGTGCTCTTTCATCTCGATATAGTCGGGCTACACAAAGTCTGAGACGGTTGTTTTTAAAAGAATACATTGATCCAATTGTAAAACCAGAACTACAAAAAAATTGGTCAGATTTATCAGAACGTGAACGAAAGGAAGCTATAAAGACACGAGATTTATTTAATAGCGTTATTGATCGATTGAATAAAGGGGAGGGTATCGATGCAGTAGTGAACCTCCAACGTGGTAGGAAATTTTTCGATACCTGGCTAGCTCAATATGGTGATGATTCGATAGCTGAAATGGGGGGTATTCATTTATGTATCGAAGGTGGATCGTTGGTATTAACAAAAGAGATAGAAGATAAAAGAGTAGGAATCTCACCTCTAGAAAAATCGACGCGTTATGTCCAGTTCTGGGATAAACGACCAGATGGAGAATTTCAGTATCTTATTCCAGGTGAAATAAAAGGAACACCAGTCGAAATAGAATATAAAAAAGCAATGGATACATTATTCCAGATGTACTCATCTATCTCAGGTCCATATGTAGATTATATTAAAGAATTGTATCCGAAAGGTAATGATGAGACCGATCGTTCGTTCGAGAATTCAAGAAGTGCAAAGCGTTTTGATGATATTCGAGATCTTTTACCGATGTCTACGCAAACAAGTTTCGCACTTTTCGGAAATGGAAGAGCGTTTGAAGATCTTATCAATAGATTATTATGTCATCCGTTAGGTGAAATTCGATGGTGGGGACAACTCATGGCAAATGAACTTGAAAAAGTTGTGCCATCATTCGTCCGACGCCCGAAGACTCCACGTGGTGCACAAATGCAATTATATCGAAGAAATATTCAAGCTTTCCGAGAGGAACTTGTAAAAAAAGTGTATCCTGTTAAAACTGTTTCTAAGTCGTCAAAATGGGTAAAATTGGTTTCCTATAATCCAGATGCAGACATTGATGTTTTATCATCTTATATATTTTCAGGTATTGAAGGCGCATCCCTTGTAGAGATTAAAAAATATGTAAAGAAACTTGGAGTTCGTAAGCGTAAAGAATTACTGCATGATCTTCTAAAAGAAAGGAAATTTGGTAACGAAGATGCTCCTCGCCAAGAAGTCCGATTCAGAAAAGTGCCACGAGCATTTGAAAACTCGCATTATACCTTTGAACTATGGGCGAGGGGAGGAGATTATAGAGATCTGCATCGACATAGACAGCTTACACAAGAAAGACAACCATTTACTGTCGTTTGGGGTTATGATTTAGAAAAAGAAGTGAGAAAATCTCCATTTCTCCGCGATATAGAAAAAGCATTTGAACAGTCGGAAAAAGTCTTTAAAAAATTGGCAAAAATTTCTCCATATATCGCCCAGTACGCAGTAGCGAATGCGTACTTACAGCATTGGTATATCACTATGACGGCGAGAGAAATTTATTGGATGGTTGAATTACGAACTGGACCGCAAGGACGACCGCATTATCGTGAAGTTTGCCAGCATATTGCTCACGCAGCAACAGAGGCAACGCCTGCATTATTCCAAGTATTAATGACAGATTGGAACGATTATTCTCTTTCCCGTCGGGAATCTGAAAAGAAAATAGATAAAAAATTGCGAGCCCTTGAATCAAAATGATTAAAATATACGTTGGCTGTTCATTACTCCATGCTACACAAGAATTTCGTGATAATGTTGAATCTTTTAAAAATTCTCTCAGAAATGAGTATAAAATCCTCGATTTTGTTGGTTTAGCTGGTTTAACGATGGACCCACAGGAAGTTTTTAATTTCGATATAAACTGCGTTAAGAAATGTGATTTATTTTTAGCAGAATGTACATATCCTTCAACTGGGTTAGGGGTAGAACTAGGTGTCGCTTTCGCTTTAAGGAAACCTATATTAGCAATTGCTCAAAAGGATGCAAAAGTTTCAAATATGGTAAAAGGTATGACAGGTAAAGACTTTAGTTTTTATCAATATACTAATATTGCGGAAGTGCATGGACTATTAAAAGAAAAAGCTCAAAAAATGTTGAAAAAGAAAATCCATGAATGAACAAGGATACAAATGTCCGATTTGTCCTGCTGTTGCAGGTTTAGAAATTCCACAAACATTGATTAAACGATCTGATATTGTTTACGCCAATCAGTGGGTTACCGCGTTTATCTCATCTTTTTTCATTAAAAATAATCTTGGACATGTCATTATCGTTCCGAATCAGCACTTCGAAAACATCTATGATCTGCCAAACGAGATTGGTCATCATATTTATGATGCAGTGAAAAAAGTTGCTTTTGCTTTGAAAGAGGCATATATGTGTGATGGAATATCTACAGCGCAGCATAACGAACCCGCAGGTAATCAACATGCATTTCATTATCATATGCATGTCTTTCCACGGTATGAAAATGACGATTTGTACGGAAATATATTGCATAAAATCTCCACGACACCAGAGGAGAGGAAAGTGTATGCTGATAGATTGAAGAAATACTTTAGTAGTAAGTAGTATGTATTATGTAGTATGAATAAAATAAGATCGTTTACAGATCTGAATGCTTGGAAGGAAGGACACAAAATAGTGCTTGAAGTTCATAAGATATTATTTACTTTTCCAAATTATGAGAAGTTCGGCTTAGTAGACCAAATGCGTCGCTGTGTTATTTCTATAACAAGTAATATCGCAGAAGGGTTTTCACGACAAACGAAAAAAGAAAAAGCGCAGTTTCTTTATATGGCTTTAGGATCATTAACAGAACTACAGAACCAGCTCTTAATTGCTCGAGATTTAGAGTATATCTCAAATGAAAAATTCCAGGAATTGGCTGAGAGAACTATTTTAGTAAGTAAACTTATTAATGGATTACTAAAAAGTTTAAAAAATAATTCATAATACATACTACTTACTACATAATACTTATTTATGATAAAAACAATTATTTTTGATGCAGATGGAGTGTTAGTTTTTCGGAAGGAATATTTCAGTAAACGGCTCGGTTTGTCTGAAGATGTGATGAAGAAGTTTTTTGAGGGGGTATTTCAAGAATGTTTGGTCGGAAAAGCTGATTTGAAAGAAGAGCTTCCAAAATATATGCATGAATGGGGTTGGGAAGGTAGTGTTGATGAACTTTTAAAAGAATGGTTTGAAGGAGAACGAGAATTAAATCAGGAATTACTTTCATATATAGAAAAACTTAGAAAAAAAGGAATTACCATTTATGTGGGTACAAATAATGAGAAATATAGAACAGAATATCTTCGGGATGTGGTGGGGCTTGGGAAAGTCGTTCATAAATTTTATGGTTCAGGACATATAGGCCATTTGAAACCAGATCACAAGTTTTTTCAGTATATCATTGATGATCAGAAATTAGATAAAGATGAAGTGATTTTTTGGGATGATTTTAAAGAGAATGTAAAAGCAGCAAGAAAGTTTGGCATTAAGGCAGAATATTACTATTCGTTTGAAGATTTTGAGAAAAAGATGAAGAAGTATCTAGCTTTTCAGTAATGTGAGCAAAATCACATTCACTCTTGCTTTTTGCTTAATGAATTCTCTATACTAAATTACGGGACTTCTCTATGTCTCGTTTATTTTATCAAGGATTAGGAAAAACAATACCGTGGGAAAAACTGCCAACTGCTTCTTCTATTACCTACGATGACGTAACATTGATCACTCAAGATAGTGATGTCAGTTCCCGTAAAGAAATAGATACTTCAGTACAATTTGGTCCATACAAATTAACACTTCCAATTATTAACGCACCCATGGATACCGTCGGTAGTGAAGAGCTCATTCGAGCTTTAGCAAAAGAGGGTGGGATAGGCTGTTTACCTCGTGCACGTGCGGGCGAAATGGATACTTCACTAGAAATTTGTGCGCGTTTATCAGCAGACGATGTTCCTTGTCTTTATGCAATCGGAATGAAAAATGCACTACATGATGCAGAGATGTTGAAAAAGAAAGGTGCGAAAATGATTCTTCTTGATGTGGCTCATGGAGGAATGGAGAAAGTAAAACAAACTGCAGTAGAAATTAAGGAGAAACTCGATTTATATGTGATTACAGGAAATATCGCGACATATACACAAGCAATGTCATATAAGTCACTCGGATTACGCTTCGCTCGAGTCGGTGTTGGCGGTGGCGCTGTTTGTATAACTCGTGAAGTAGCTGGAGTAGGAGTGCCTCAGTTAGCTGCAGTGTTCGATACAGTTGCCAGCGGCTTGTTTGTCATCGCAGATGGAGGAATAAAAGGTCCGAAAGATGTAGCGAAAGCAATCGCTGCTGGAGCAGATTTAGTCATGATTGGGTCTCTCTTCGCAGGGACTGCTGAAGCTCCAAAGATAAGAGACGAAAAAGGAAACTTGGTTTATCGTGGACAAGCTAGTGCAAGCTACATGAAAGACAATAAAACCCAAGTAAATGAATTTCGTGCTGCTGAAGGAGTAGAAGTTCCAATTAAAGAGAAAGGTCCTGTATCAGAAGTGCTAGCAGAATTATCCGGTGGACTACGAAGCAGCATGAGTTATGCAGGTGCGAGAACGATTAAGGAATTCCAGGGAAAAGCTATTTTCAATCATGTTTCGCAAGCAGCACACCTCGAAGGTACTCCGCACATGAGGTATAGATAAATCGAAGAGTCAAAAGGAACCAAGGAGCCAGAGGAGACAAAGGTGATAAGCAAACTATAATATGACCTTTGACCCATTTGGCTCATCTGTCTCTTCTTTCCCTTCCCTGGGTTACCCTATTGAATTCTTAAAATACATTTGCTATTGTACTCTACAATGATGTACCTCAAAAAAGAAGATCCTCGGTTATACGCGATTGTAAAAGCAGAAGAAAAACGACAAAAAGAAGGAATTGAACTCATCGCTTCAGAAAATTATGTATCTCCAGCAGTTTTAGAAGCAATGGGTACTGTTTTAACAAACAAATATTCAGAAGGTTATCCCGGAAAACGATATTATGGTGGAAATCAAGTAATAGATGAAGCAGAGTCTCTCGCTATTGAACGGGCGAAAAAACTTTTTGGCGCTGAATACGTAAATGTTCAGCCTCTGTCAGGAAGCCCAGCGAATCTAGCGGTTTATATGGCCCTTTTAAAACCTGGTGATAAAGTGTTAGGTTTTTCTCTCGATCAAGGAGGACATTTATCACATGGTCATCCACTTAACTTCTCAGGAATTCTTTACACAATAATTCCATATTTTGCTGATAAGAAAACTGAGATTATCGACATGGATGAAGTTGAAAAAATCGCATTAAAAGAAAAACCGAAAATGATTCTTGCAGGGTTTTCTGCATACAGTAGGAATATGGATTGGAAGCGCTTTAAAAAGATAGCGGATAAGATAGGTGCATATACTTTTGCAGACATTGCTCATATTGCTGGCTTAATAGCTGGAGGACAATTAGAAAGTCCAGTTCCGTATTTTGATGTTGTTTCAACTACAACTCATAAGACACTACGTGGTCCACGTGGTGCGATGATCATGGCGAAAGAACAGTTCGGTCCTGCTATAGCGAAAGCTGTTTTTCCAGGAGTGCAAGGGGGACCTCATGACCATATTAATGCTGCGAAAGCTGTCTCTTTTGGTGAGGCATTAAAACCATCTTTTAAGAAATATGCTGCTCAGGTAATAAAGAATGCACAAGCATTGGCACAGGCATTAGAAAAAAGAGGATATAGAATCATTTCAGGTGGGACAGATAATCACTTAATGCTGGTTGATCTTTATGGCAGTAAGGAAATTACTGGTAAACAAGGAGAACATGTTTTAGAGCAAGTTGGTATATCGATTAATAAAAATATGATTCCTTTTGATCCGAGAAAACCTCTTGATCCTTCAGGGATTCGCTTAGGTACCCCAGCTATTACGACACGTGGCATGAAAGTAAGGGATATGGAAACGGTTGCTGCATTAATCGATAAAGCACTCATGAGTAAAGATAGTGAGAAAGAATTAAAAAAAGTTGCGAAAGAAGTAAAGACGTTTTCTCTTCAGTTTCCAGTACCAGGAATTAAATAGAAATCTTTTAATTAATCGAAAGGAGGTGACTTTCATGGGTGAAGGAGAAATAATAACAGAGCATTCATCTAAAGTAGTTACTACTAAGTCTGAGAGAAAACCTTTAACAATAAAAGAGACAAAGGCTGTTGAAAAACAATTCCCTCATAGAGGAGCAAAAAAAGCTGAATCAATCCGTGAACAAACACAAGCTACTGTTCAGAAATTCAAACCCCAGTCAGAAGCTGCATTACGCGCACAAGGATTTAGTGATTTTGCTATAGAGCGATGGAAAGAGCAAATAGAAGCAGGGGCGAAAGTGAAGCTCATTCGCTTTAAAAACAATGGGCCACAAGGTGGTTATATCGAACGAGTTGATCCATGGATTACAGAAGACGTGGAATCAGAGACGGAAGACCGAAAAGCTGCATAAACTATTGCATGGAAGCTTCTGAGTAGTGTATAATGCTCGAATCACACACATCTGATACTTGTTCCTGACTTATTAAAGTTGGATTTTCAGATGGAGGGAGCCGCCTACTCCTGATTGAGTCGGGATACGGCGAGCCGAAGAAGGAACATATGAGAACAATAACACTTGAAGAACTTCTTGAAGCTGGTTGCCATTTTGGTCACCAAGTAACACGACAGAATCCGAAATCTCGTGATTTCGTATTTGAGGCCCGTGATAATATCCACATTATTGACCTTGAGAAAACAAAAGAAGGCTTAGAGAAGGCTGCTGCTTTTATTAAGGAAATTGCTGAAAAACCAGAAAGTACGATTCTTCTTTTAGGAACGAAACGCCAAGCTGCAATTGTTGTGAAAGAGGAATTGAAACGTGCACAAGATGAAGGAGTAAATAATATATATACAGTTACCGCACGATGGATAGGCGGTACATTAACAAATGCTGGCGAAGTGCTTAAAAACTATAAAAAATTAAAAGATTTAACACAACGTTTGCAAAATGACACTGAAAAAGCGAAATATACGAAAAAAGAAGTTTCACTATGGGAGAAAGAAAAACAAAAATTGAATATCTATTATGGCGGTACGCAAGATATGGCGAAGATGCCAGATGTTCTTTTTATCATTGATACTCATATGGAGGATTTAGCTGTTAGAGAAGCGAATGCAATGAGCATTCCAGTTGTTGGAATGGTTGATACAAATGCAGATCCAGATCCTATTACATATCCAATTCCAGCAAATGACGATGCGGCTGGGAGTATTAAATTGATTACATCATATATTGTCGATGCATGGATTGAAGGAAAGAAGAAGGCAGCGAAAGGGACGGAGGAGCCAGAGGCGAAGAAAGAAGAAGAGGGAAAAGTATCAGAGGTATCAAAAGTATCAAAGGGAAAAGCGAAAAAGGAGACAGAAAAGACTGAAGAGAAAAAGGCAGAAAAGACAACCACAAAAAAAGCGAATAGCTAATAGATAATAGCGAATAGTTTCTATTTGCCATTCGCCATTTTCTATATACAAAGTATGGCAAACTACGATTTACAGACATTAAAAAAACTTCGTGAAGAAACATCTGCTTCTATCGCTGATTGTAGACGCGCATTAGAAGAATCAGAAGGAGATTATAAAAAAGCTTTAGAATGGCTTAAAAAACGAGCTGCTGCTATTGCAGAGAAGAAAGCAGATAGAACGACCGGTCAAGGATTGATTGAATCATATATACATGGTGGAGGAAAAGTTGGCGTTCTCGTAGAGATTTCTTGTGAAACGGACTTCGTCGCTCGAACAGATGAATTTAAACATTTGGCGAAAGAAATAGGTATGCAGATTGCTGCAATGAATCCTGAGAATGTCGAAGCATTGTTAAAACAAGAATATATTCGAGAGCCTTCTCAAACGATTCAAGATGTTATTAAAGGTGTTATTGGGAAATTAGGAGAGAATATTGCTGTTAAACGTTTCCAGAGATTTGCGATTGGAGAGTAAATATTTGATTGCGGGTCCTGCCGCTCGTTCGTTATACAGTGCTCGTTCTAGGGAAGCAAAGCTTCAACGAGCTGCGCTCCTGTATAACTTCACTTCGCGTCACCCGCAACCTTTATTACGTTTCTTGTGTTAATATAAAGTTATGGACCAGAAAGTACAACATGAAGTAAAACAGCAAGTTCAGAAAATCCTCGATCTTTTAAAAGGCGATTTAGGAACAATTCGTACAGGACGCGCGACCCCAGCTTTAGTAGAAAATATTGTTGTTAGTGTGTATGGCGGTTCTACAAGATTAAAAATAATGGAATTAGCGACAGTCGGAGCGAGTGATCCTCAGACTCTGGTAATTACTCCTTTTGATCAATCAATCATAGAAGAAATGAGAAAGGGGATTCAGGAAGCGAATACTGGCATGAATCCTACTGTTGATGGGCATGTTATTCGTATAAGTATTCCACCGTTATCTCAGGAACGACGTCAAGAACTTATAAAATTAATGCAACATAAGCTGGAGAATGGAAAAGTAATGGTTCGTCAAGCGCGTCATAAAAGTCTTGAAGACGTAAAGAAAATGGAATTACCTGAAGATGACGAGAAACGATTGGAAAAAGAAGTACAGAAACTTATCGATGAAGCTATGGCAGAGATTGATGGTATGGGGAAACAAAAGGAAGAAGAATTACTACAAATTTAGCTAAGAGCAGAGAGCTTAGGGCATAGGGTAGATTATATATGGCATTTAGATTTGAAACTTTGGATATTTGGAAAGATTCTGTATTGTTCATTAAAGATATTTATATAATTACAAAAACATTTCCCCGTGAGGAATTCTTCTCATTAGTTGATCAATTAAGAAGGGCAGCAACTTCTATTGCTGCAAATATTTCGGAAGGAAGTGGGAGCTCTTCAAAGAAAGAATTTGCATATTTTCTTGATGTTTCAGTTAAGTCTTTATATGAAGCAGTATCACATTTATTTGTTGCAAAAGAGTTACACTATATCTCTCATCAGACATATAAAGATTTATATAACAAGGCAGAAATATTATCTAAAAAAATAAGAGCTTTTAAAGCATCCATTTTAAAACCCTAAGCTCTATGCTCTATGCTCTAAGCTATAGACATGGTAAAATAAAATTATGGTTGGTATTCTGATTACATTATTTATATTAAGTGTTCTGGTTTTAATCCACGAACTTGGTCATTTTCTCGTAGCAAAAAAACTTGGTATAAAAGTTGAGGAATTTGGATTTGGTTTTCCTCCGAAAGCATGGGCTAAAAAAGTTGGTGAAACTGTGTATTCGATTAACTGGCTACCAATCGGCGGATTTGTAAAATTGTTTGGTGAAGATGAAGCGGGTGGTGGAAAACTATCGACAAAAGATCCATCAGAAAATATTTCAGGGGAAGATTTGCAGCGTGCTTTTTTCGCCCGTCCAGTTTGGCAACGGGCAAGTGTCGTTGTCGCTGGTGTAGTAATGAATGCGTTACTCGCATTTCTTATTTACTATATTTTTCTCGGAATGAGCGGATTTAAAGTTGAACTTCCATTATTGGCAGACCATACGTTTTTTGGTGTAACACAAATAAATGTAAACGATGTAAAAGGGAATACTGAACCTATAATCTCTTACGTTACTCCTGGCTCACCAGCAGATAAAGCCGGTATAAAAGCACCTGCAAAAATTCTTTCTATTAATAATAAACAGTTACGTGATGTAGAGGAAATTATTAAAACTGTAAATGCATATAAAGGGAAACCTCTTCCGATGACTTGGGCACCTGTACGAATTGAACATGCAAAAATTATTACGGGGGAAGAACATACTATAACTATTACACCCCGAGCCAAACATTCAAACTACGAAGGACCGACAGGTATTGCCTTTTTTCCAGTTGCGTACTTATTTTATGAGACACCATTACAAAAAACGTTTTCTGGAATAACCCACCCAATAAATCTTATGTCATATAATTTTTCAGTTCTTGGGTCATTTATCTCTGAAGCATTTAAGAGACAGTCGGTTGAGCCATTAAGCCAAAGTGTTTCAGGGCCAGTAGGTGTCGTATCTTTGGGCGGGATGATAAGCCAGATTCCAGATGTAAGAGAGCAATTTCTACAGTTTCTAAACTTGGCTGGAATTCTTTCGATTTCATTAGCGTTCTTTAATGTTTTGCCTATTCCTGCTCTTGATGGGGGACGGTTATTCTTTATACTTTTTGAAGGAATAACAGGGAAAAAAGTATCTCCTCGCATTGAAGGAATGATTCATACTGTGGGAATGACAGTCCTGATGATCCTCATTCTTCTTATTACATTTAAAGACCTCACACAGTTGTTCAAATAGTCGTGAAACGTGTAGCGTATAACGTATTACGTAAAATCTCTTGCATTACAAGTTACAAGCACAATGTTTTGTAAGCATCTTGTTAGCTAGCTGTCATTATAGCGTCAAGAAGGTGCTGGCCTCTTTTTGTTATTCTACGACTGTAATTGATCTACAGCGAAATCCGCCTTCGCTTAAAGCTTCGGCGGACGAAGGGCCGCCAACATCAAAATTAAGGCGACCGAAGAGTGCCTTCGTCAAGACTATGGCACTCGAAGGAGGTGAGAAATATGGGAGAATATTCACAAGTTCCTATAGAGGTACAAGAAGCGGCAGCAAGACAGATGGCAATTAAGAATGCTCAAAGAGAAGGGCATGATGTCTCGGGTGCAATTGCACGGGGAGTAATTCAGGGAGCCACTAGCGAAGTAACGAGAAGGATAATTGCCAGACATACATTAGATAATACACCCGCAACTCAGATTGCTGGGAATCCTACAGGATTAGAAACAGGAGGCCAAATCCCAGGAGTAGGAGGAGAGGTTGTAAATCCTGTTTCTGGAGTTGGAACTGGAGTAGAAGTATTTAATGTACAGACAGCAAGTATTACTCCAGGAATTGAAGTAGCTGGTATAGCTCCTCAAGTAGCTGGAATTGGGGTTGAGTCAGCAGTTGTTGAGCCGGCAGTAGCAGGAATAGCGCCTGCAGCAGCTGTAGAGGCAGGTTTAACGGCAGCAGTAGTAGCGCCGGTAGCACCGTTATAAAAAATATAACCGTGTTCGTCAAAGTCAGGTATGTTTGGTATCTGGCAGACGATTAATCCATCATGAACGGTTATGTTTTAAGCTAATAGATTTGTTACAATATACATGTGCGAAAAAGTGTTATATCCACCCTGGCCACATATGGTTTATATCCCCATGAATATTCAAATATTTTGTTCTGCGCAGTTGCTGATAAAGATCAAGGAATTACAATAGCAAAAGAAATTCTCTATGCCATTGTTGATATGAAGACAATGGTATATCTATCAGGTGGATCAACCCCTAAACCTTTATATGAACAACTAGCAAAAGAAGAGAAATTTTCCCCAGGTGCTATCGGATTAATTGACGAACGATATGGAGAGGTAATGCATGAACATAGTAATGAAAAAATGATTTTTCAGACAGGGTTACTTCGATATCTTAAACTCCTCAATTTTCCTTACTACTCAATCTTACATGGATTAAGCATTGAAGAAACTGCAGAGCGATATGATCAGCTCGTCCGTTCATTATTAACTGTGTATTCCAAGACTGTTGGAATTTTAGGAATTGGAGCTGATGGACATACAGCAGGAATCGCTCCAAATCGTTCAGATTTTGAAAATCCATTGTTTGAAAAAAGTCACGCATGTTCAATGGTAGATTGGTTTGATGATTCTAATGGTACCTTTAAAAAAAGAGTTACTATGACGTTTCTTGGATTATCAATGCTTGACGTATATATTCTTCTCGTTTTTGGAAAAGAAAAAGTTCAAGCATTACGATCTATGTTTGAGCAAGGAAAAGAAGAAGAAGTACCTGCACGGTTTTTTTTGAGGCCGGAAATAGCAAAAAAGACTGTTGTAATTACTGATCAGACGCTCTATTAAGTTGGATATATTGCTATATGCATAGTGCGTTCTACTATACAATTACAAACAATTCTTTCACTTATCTAACGATGGTTCTTTTCATGTGATACAATCCAGCCATGAAAGCAGAAGTTGAAATTCCTTCAAGTGCAGGAGACAATACTTCTTTTTCAGCTGTCATTAATGATCCAGACTTTACTTCAAGAGGTAGGGCATATATGTTTCCTGGATTTTTAGAATCTCCTTGGCATGCTCACATAGACCTATTGGCAAAAGAACTAAATGAATTGGGATTAACGACAATTGGTTTTGTACCATATGGTACATGGAAGGGAAGAGAAAAGTATAAGGAAGCAGATATGACGCAGTATACAATTAGCCGAATGCTTGCCGATATTAAGGAACTTTACCAATGGTCAGATAAACAATTTGGTATAGGTTCTAAAACAATTAATGTTGGCCATAGTCTGGGTGCTTTTCTCGCACTTGTTGATGGAGCAAGACATCCAATATCAGGAATTTGTGCAATTATGCCATCGCAACGAGTAGCTCAACGCTTACAAGATAGACAGACTCAGTGGAGAGAAAATGCTTTAATGTTCCATGTAGATCATCCGACTATAGATGGAAAACAGGAAGAATTTTCGGTGCCAGTGACTTTTTATGATGATGGACAAGATCCAGAATATAACACTATAGAAGCAGCAAGGAAAATCGCTGCTCCTAAACTCTTCATCGCAGGGACATTTGATAGGATGATATCTCTTGGCCATGTACGAACAATATACGATCAAGCAGCTAATCCAAAAAGTTTCGTAGAACTTCCGATTAGGCATAAATATCGAACAGATGCTGAACAGATGAAAAGAGTAAATCAGGAAGTAGTTGTATTCTTGGAGCAGTACATTTTATAGAAATCGTATTCTTTAAATAGTCTTCAATTTCCTTATTGCATGTTTAGAATTGATGAAGTAGTATACTAGAAAATGATTCAAACGCCATTTATTATCGTCATTTTTGGCGCAACTGGCGACCTCGCACGTAATAAATTACTTCCTTCTCTCTTTTCGCTATTTAAACAGAACATGTTACCAAAACAGTTTTTTATCATTGGTTTTTCTCGACGTGACTTGTCAGATGATGCCTATCGAGATGCTATTTGTAAAGATATGGTGATTGATAAAAAAGACTGTAAAGAATTTTTGGAACATGTTTCATACCAGCAAGGATTTTTTGATGAAGAAGCAGGATATAAAGCTCTTATTGAAAGATTAAACGCACTCGATGCTACGTTTAAAGCGAGTCTTATGCGTATATTCTATTTAGCCACACCTCCAGACAACTACGAAAATATTTTAAATTTTCTTGAGAATACAGGTTTATCAGAAGGAAGAAAACGTGAATCTGGAAGGTGGACAAGGATAGCTATTGAAAAACCATTCGGTAAAGATCTTATCACAGCACAACATTTAGATGAGAAACTAGCGAGTATTTTCGATGAGGAACAAATATTTCGTGTTGACCATTATCTGGGTAAAGAGACAGTACAGAACATGCTTGCATTTCGTTTCGCAAATAGTATTTTCGAGCCAGTTTGGCATAGAAACTATATCGACCATGTGCAGATAACATGGGCGGAAACAAAAGGAATTGGAACACGGGGAAAGTTCTTTGAAGGGGTAGGCATGCTTCGGGATGTTGCACAGAATCATCTCATGCAACTTATAGCGACTGTTGTCATGGAACAGCCGAGGAGTTTTTCGAGAGAAGCAGTTCGTGATGCTAGAGCGCAAGCAATTAAATCACTACGATGTTTTAATGAAGACGTTATTTCTTCAGTTGTTCGCGGTCAATATAAAAGTTATTTACAGGAAAAGGATGTGCATGAAAACAGTAAAACTGAAACGTTTGTTGCTATGAAATTAGCTGTAGATACTGGTAGATTTTCGGATGTTCCCTTTTTTATCCGTGCTGGCAAGAGATTGCGAAATAATGCAGTACAAATTTCTCTTGTTTTTAAACAAACAAACCATAGGCTTTTTAAAGAATTTGGTTCGCGGGAACGACCAAATATTCTTACGATTTATATTCAGCCAAATGAAGGAATTAATTTACGATTGCTCATAAAGAAACCTGGAAATGAACTTGCTTTTAGTACTGTTACTATGAAATTTACTTACGAAACAGAATTTGGAAATAGCAAATTTGACGCTTATGAAAAAATATTACTGGATATTTTTTCAGGCGATCAGATGCTTTTTAATCGTTCAGACGAACTTTCAAGTTCCTGGGAGTTTATTACAACGATTTTAGAAGGGTGGGGTAAGGAAAATAAAAAAAAGAGATTTAATATTCCTTTTTATGAAGATGGATCGAGTGGTCCGATAGAAGCAGTAGAACTTATTGAGAAAGATGGTAGGAAGTGGATAGAGTAAAGATTGAGAGTTGAGAAATGAGAATGGAGAAATTTATAATGAGATTATGCAAGTAGGATTTATGGGGCTTGGAAAAATGGGAACGAGAATGGTTGAGAAATTATTGCTCGACGGTCATGTAGTAGTCGCGTGGAATAGAAGCAGAGAGGTAACTGAGCAATTTCGTTTGGTTCTAGGCGAAAAACATTTGGAGGAACGGTTTATCGCTCCAGTAGATATTCAAGCACTTGTGAAGAGTCTTACAATACCTCGCGTTTTATGGATGATGGTTCCAGCTGGAGAAGCGACAGAAACTCTTTTCCAAGAGATCCTTAAGTTTGTTGAAAAGGGAGACATAATAATAGACGGTGGAAACTCTTTTTATAAAGATACTGAACGGAGAAGTAAGATTGCTGGAGATAAAGGTGTAAGATATTTAGGAATAGGAGTTAGTGGAGGTATTAAAGCTGCAGAAAATGGGTATCCGTTAATGGTCGGTGGAGACAGAACAGCATATTTTCACATTGAGCCAATTTTGGAGACTCTTAAAAAGCCAAATGGAGGGCATGCGTATTTCGGCATAGATGGAGCTGGGCACTTCGTAAAAATGGTTCATAATGGTATTGAATATGGCATGATGCAAGCGATTGGTGAAGGTTTCGGTGTATTAGAGAAAG
Source organism: Candidatus Levyibacteriota bacterium (assembly GCA_041906785.1). Taxonomy (GTDB): domain Bacteria; phylum Patescibacteriota; class Microgenomatia; order Levybacterales; family UBA12049; genus CAYMDS01. Next base: position 21,689 of record JAYRIM010000017.1, on the reverse strand, counting down.
CGCCATATAATTTCAGTTTGGTTGATGTTGCAAAACTTTGGCAAAAAGGAACTATAGTTTCCAGTTTCCTGCTTGATTGTGCAAAAGAAGCGTTGGAGAAAGATCCTCGATTAGAAGGTTTGGATGGTGTAATTAGTGCTACGGGTGAAGCTGAATGGACAGTGAAACAGGGAAGAGAGGAACATGTACCAGTAGAAAATATCGAACAATCACTGGATTTCCGGAGAAGGTCAAGTACTGATACTACAATTTCCTCATCATTTGCCGCAAGGATGGTTGCTGCATTGCGAAGAGAATTCGGAGGACATGCAGTAAAGACTAAGTAGAAAAACTTATTGACAAGGCTAGCTAGTTGTTTTATTATATTCATTAATAAAGCGTTATTCCTCCTTCGCTAAAGCTTTGGAGGACAAGAAGTTTGGTTTCCCGCCAAATGAGCTGATTGCGATGAGCAATACGGAAGTCAACCGTATCCGTCCTTCGTTAAAACTACGGAGGACAAGAAATACGATAAAGCGTGTCGGCAACGGAGCGCAGAAATAAGCAATTGCTATAGTTCTGTTGTTCCACCGAAAGGTGGATTTTTTGTAGCAAGCGAAAGCAAGGTGGTACCACGAATTAATTCAAAGCTCAAAAGTTAAAAGTCAAAAATTTGAGTTACAGAATTATTTCCGTCCTTGTTCCGATGAGATCGGGATTAAGGGCGGTTTTTTTGTGCATATGACGACTGAAATAAAGATTACTGGAATAAAAGCTGAAGATCTCCTTGCAAAAAAAGGTTTGGATATTCATACCTTCTCAAAGAATGGTACTACAGAAGGAATATATACAATTGCAAAACTTCCTGACGTAGCAGGAAAACATGAAACAGGAAATGGTTTTATCAATTTAGCCTTTGCACCTGCGAATTCTGATGGAACTGGTCAGGAAGTAAGGATAGATTTTGGTCAAAATACTATCTTACAGAGAGTATTAGGAGGGAGACAGCATAGAAATAATCGAAGAATTCCTGTCACGGCTTTCGTAACAGAAGAAGGACAAGAACGAAAAATGGGAAAGCAGCAAATTCGTGATGGAGTAGAGATTGTTATTTTTACTGATGCTGTTATCCATCAATTTCAACGAAGAGAAGAACCAATTGTTATTGCAGAAGAGCCTTGCTATACTTAACACAAGAAATTATTCATATGAGATATTCGAAACTGTATATAAAAACGAGAAAAAACGCAAAAGAATTCGAGTCTATAAATGCTACATTATTGCAGAAGTCTGGATTTATTCACCAAGAAATGGCTGGTGTTTATACATTTCTTCATCTGGGATTGCGCGTTTTAAATAAAATTGAACAAATCGTTCGTGAAGAAATGGATAAGATCGGTACTGAAATTCTCATGACGTCACTTGCGCCTAAGGAAATATGGGAGCAAACAGGACGGTTGGAAACTGTTGACGTTTTAATGAAAACATCAGGTGCGAATAAACTTTCCCAATCGAAAAACACAAATGAATATATTCTGAGTTGTACACATGAAGACATGGTAACTCCTTTGGCAAAAGAGTTTAATACAAGTTATAAAGATTTTCCGTTCGCTTTTTATCAAATCCAGACTAAATTCCGAAATGAAGCACGCGCTAAATCAGGTTTAATGCGCGGTCGAGAGTTCCGTATGAAAGATTTATATAGTTTCCATACGTCTGAGGAAGATTTATTAGATTATTATGAAAAAGCGAAAGAAGTGTATATGAACGTATTCCGTCGTGTTGGTATAGGTAAGGATACATTTATAACGTTAGCATCCGGAGGAGATTTTACGAAAAACTTCTCACATGAATTTCAAACTCGTTGTGAAACGGGTGAAGATACTGTTTTCTATGTAAAATCAAAAAACATAGCTTTTAATAGAGAGATTGCTCCTTCTCAGGCACCGGCTCTTAATGATACTGATGAAGAAATGAAGGATAGAGAAGATGTGTTAGGCGTAGGGATTGTGGGTGTTGAAGAACTTGCAGCTTTTCTAAAAATCCCTGTTGAAAAAACTACTAAGACGTTACTGTTTGAGACAGATACGGGTAATGTTGTCGCGGCTGCTGTTCGAGGAGGATACGATATTAATGAAGAAAAATTAATTAAAATTATTGGATGTAAAGCGATCAAATTGGCTTCTGCAGATGTTGTTAAAAAAGTAACAGGTGCTGAAGTAGGGTATGCAGGCGTTTTAAATCTTTCTTCAGATGTTAAAGTATTTTTTGATGAGTCTACAGCGAACCGTAAAAATTTCGAATGTGGTGCAAACAAAACAGATTATCATACGGTTAACGTAAATTGGGGTCGAGATATCCAGCTTCCTGAAAAATTTTATGATTTTAAAATTGCAAAAGATGGCGACATATATCCTGAAACAGGTGAAAGGTATGAGGTTTTCCGTGCGGCAGAAGTTGGTAATATTTTCCCTTTAAATACGAAATTTACAAAAGCAATTAATTATTACTATACAGACGAAAATGGAGAGAAAAAAGAAGTATATATGGGTTCATATGGAATAGGACCTTCACGTTTAATGGGCGTTATTGTAGAGAAATTCCATGATGATCGAGGAATAATCTGGCCGGAAACAGTTGCGCCATACCAGGTTCATTTGATAAATCTCAAAACTCAATATTCAAATCTCAAATCTGAAACAGAAGATATTTATGAAAAGTTACAAGCTGCTGGGATTGAGGTTTTGTATGATGATAGAGAGAATGTCGGCGCTGGAGAAAAATTTGCAGATGCTGATTTGATAGGTATTCCTGTTAGATTGGTGATCAGTACTAAAACGCAAGATAAAGTTGAATGGAAAGTAAGAAGGGAAAGCAATACGAAACTTCTTACACTCTCTGAAGCAATTGAAGAATTAAAGAAGATGAGCTCTTGACAGTAGATAGTACTACCTTATACTATTAAAAAAGCTATGGCGCATCCGCATATTCATGCTCACCATTCCATAAATCCTGATGACTCTGTTAGTGAAGAGCTTCGAAAAAAAGTATATGAAATGCTTGCAGATGCAATGATTACAGGTCTAGAGATGCTAAATCCAGACATTTTTAATGTTAAAGATTCGGAAGTATCTGCTGAACTTATAGCAACAACACTTGATCAGATAAAGACAAAACATGAATTACTCCTCTTTCTTAAAAAACTCTCTGACAGATGGGAAGTATATAGACCAGTCTATCTCGAATTCGTTCCTGTTCATATGGCTTTAGACTCAGATGACTTACAAAGAGCGTTTGCTCGAGGAGATCATGATGTGTTGAGGCATGCTGGTATTATTGTTGAATGGAAAAGCAATAAGGGTGAATCAATGGAACATATCTCTATAGAAGAAGCAATGAAACGCTTAAAAGAAATGAGTTCAGATTCTAAATAAGACGAAAAAGGATTGTAAGAAATTTCTATTGAATCATGGTACCATATAGTATATGTCAGATGATAATCAGAATCAGCCAATAAGTGAAGAATTACGGTCACGTGTATATGAATTACTGGCTGATGCGATGATAAAAGGTTTAGAAATGAAGAATCCAGAATTTTTCAACGCGCAAGATTCTGAAGATTCAGCCGAACTCATCGCAACAAAACTGGATATATTAAAAACAAAAAGTGAATTACTTTTATTTCTTAAGCAACTTGCAGATCAATGGGAAGTATATCGACCGGTTTATTTAGAGTTTGAAAAAGATGAGTTAATGAAAAAAGTGCAGGAAGAGTTACAAAAATTGCAAAAATAATACTATGGCAGCAGCAGCACCAGCGTCACCCGATTCAGCGAGAATTACTCATGCAGAAGCTGTTTATCATACAGATAGACAGGCAGATCGTCCATTGCTCCAAAGATTACAGCGAGACCGCCAGATTCAGGAGAGCCTCGAAGCAGCAGAGCGCATCAGATCACGGAGAAAGCCAGATGCTCCTCGAGATGGAAAAGCGGAGATTGAAGCAGCTCGAGCGAAGAATAGAAAGGAAAAGGCAGATAAAGAAGCCACATTTGATGATAAAGCCCAGAAAGAGATGAAGGCGTCTTTCGGTGGGGGTAGAGTGAAAACCGAAGCGGATGGGACAGTTAAAAAAGTTAATGATGAACCAGTTATCGATGAGGAGGGGTTAACACCCGATGAGGTGAAAGAGTTAAAGGATAAAATTAAAGCAGGAGAGAAGCAAGTAGAAAATCTGAATAAAGTTCTCACATATACAGATATCGTCCAGAGGGCACAAGCTGAAGCTGAAAAAACAGGACGGGATTATCTAGTTGTTTTATTAGAAACTGCATTAGAAACTCCAACAAAAGATGGTAAGATGACAGAAGATGAGTTTTATGAGCTTCGTGATCAAAGTTTAGATCTTCTCATTAACACTCCAGCAATTCAACAATTGTATGGTAAGCAGCTAAACGAGGTAAGAGACCAAAATGCTCAACGTACTTTTGTGGACGTATATTTAATGAGTGATCCGGCAGTGAGACAGAAACTTCTTGAAAAAATGGCAGAGATGAAAACAGCAGCTGGACGTCTCACTGCAGAAAAGAAAGATGAAGCTAGTATAAAAGCAGAGGAAGATAAAAAAGAAGCAGATAAGACATTAGATGAAAAAGCTGCTGCTATAGCGAAAGCAGCGATGACTTTCGGAGTGAAACCTGTTGAAGTGAAAGGAATAGATCCAGCTACCGGAAATGAAGTAGATCTTACTGTAGAGAATTTTACAGCTAGTATTAAGAAGAAATTAGAAGAAGGTGCGACATTTGAAGATGTCGTTCATGGTCTCCGCGCTCAAGCATTTGAGAATAAAGGTTTAAAGGATGAGGATATAAAGCTTATTACAAAATATAGAAATGCAGAGAAAGAGGTTACAGATTTAGAAAAAAGGCTTGAGGAAATACAGAGAGGTGATAGAAGAGCTACACAATTAGAGGAAGTTCGTTTAAAAAAGTTAATTGATGACAAGAAAGCTGCAAGAGATAAAATAAAGAACGAGGAAATCCGAAAAGGAGCAGATGATGATGCGAAAAATGCTGCAGAACAGGAATTTACTGGTAAAGCCCAAGATTACGATACGATCATGGCTGCGACAAATACCACAAAAGATCAAAGAGGTGCATATGTAAGTTCATTTGCAGGAGATACAGCAAAAGCTGTTGAAGCTGCTCAGACGAAGAAGGCAGCAGATGAGACGATAAAAGCGAGAAAGGATGAAGCAGAGAAAAACTTAAAATCAAGTAGGGCAAGAAGGCTTGAGCAAGAAACAGATTTAATTGATGGACTTGATAATGTTCTTTCTGAATCTGTCTTGGATGTTTTAGATGCCAGAATTGATGACATGAATAAAATCCAAGATGCATATATAAAAGACCAGGCAGAAGAAGCGAGAAAGAAAGGTGAAGAGGAAAAAGCGAAAAATATGGAGACATTAGGAGAGGTTATTCGCGATAGATGGGTTCTTCTTAATGATGAAACGAGAAGTAAAACAGTTCGTTATGATAACATTCGAACTGATATTCTATATCTTGCATATAATGGTGATCCAAGTTCTAAAGATGGTGATTTAGCTTTACAGCGTCTCATGTTACGTGATTTAGGTGTGGCTCCACAGGGAGTTGATACGACTGCTGATGCGGATTGGTGGAGAAATGTTCAATTAACTCAATACGATGAAAAGACGCAACAAAGACTTCGTGAGGTTCTAACAGGTATGCAAGAACAATATCGAAATAAATTATTTATGTCATTTGTGTCTGAAAGAACAATGAGAGATAAGCTGGGTGGATTCCTTATGATGGGAAGTGGACCACTAACTCTGAAAGATCATGAATGGAAGTTAATAGCTGATAAGTATAGCACTATGGTGATGGGTGCCGTTGAGAATAATAAAGCTATCAAAGGCCGAATCGCTGCATTAGAACAAGCAGGCGTACTTCTGGATGTTAAGACGAAATTCCTTTGGGGATTGCTGGCTGCGCTTGGCTTATACACGGCATTCCAGACTGGTGGAATGCCATATGCTCTTGGGGCTGGAGCGCTTGGAGCATTTGGAGCTGCAAACGCAGATAGTATAGGAGCTGCATTTAATCAACGAGGATAAAGAAGAGAGTCAAAGCTTCAGAGATTTAAAGAAATAAAACAACAAATTCTAGAATGAAGGGGTGACTTGGAAGAACTTCATCCAGAATAACGCATACACCACGAAGAAAATAATTCCACCTGCAATATATAATAGTTGAATCATTTTTAAGCTTTGTTTCGCTCCTGCTACTTCTTCTGCGAGAAATGTTTGTGTTCCGGCTGCAGCTACTTGGGGATTACCCGTAAACATATTGGTGGTGGTTGGTTCTTGTGTCTGTGGTGCCGGCTGCGGCATGACTGGAGCTCGCATCTCTACGGGTTTTTCTTCGGTAGAAACAGGATGGTCAGTTTGTGATGTTGACGGTTCAGGAGTGAACGTCTGCGTTTGCGGTTCAGCTGGCTTATCTTCAACAGTTAATTCCGAAGTTGTTTGATTTCCTGGAGGTGTAGTTGTGCCCATGACACGTTCATAAGCCTCACGAAGTTTTGGATCGAGATTGTTAAGCTGATTTTGGTCCATAAAAAAACTTTGGTATATATTTATGATCCCGTATCATTAATCATTTGTCAAGTAAAAATAGTTCTAGGAAGGAATTAAAAGTTAAAAGTGAAAAATGAAAAGTTACAATTCAAAATTAAAAAATATAAAATCCAATTTTTAACTTTTATCTTTTCATTTTTAATTTTGATGCTTTAGAAATAGGAGTTTAAACTAAAAATAATGGTATGGTATACTTAAAGCCATTATGAAAATTATTGTCACTCATATGTCGCCAGACCTTGATGCGATTACATCAGTTTGGGTATTAAAACGTTTCTTACCTGGCTGGGAAAAGGCAGATATAGAATTTGTACCTGCTGGTCTGCGAAGCGATAGAGTTAAAAATCATCCCGAATTTGAATCCGAGCCTGTACTTACTATTGGGAATACAGAGATTATCCATGTAGACACTGGTCTAGGACCATTGGATCATCATCAAACACCTGATCAAAACACTTGCGGTGCTAAGCGTGCTTGGGATTTCGTCCAAAGCCAGCGTCAGGTATCAGAACAGCCATTAAAAGAGCAAGCAGTAGAAGCAATTTCACGAATTGTATCCCTTGTCGTAGCGTATGACCATTTCCAAGAAGTTTTTCGTCCCCAAGCAGATGCTGATTACCATGATTTTTCACTTTTCGGTATTAACGAAGGGTTACAGTATAAAAAACCTGGGGAGGATGACTATTATGTAGAATTCGGCTGTACGAATTTAGATTATTTATTATCATACTTTGAAAATAAAGTATGGGCAGAAAGAGAATTAAAAATTAAAAATGCCTTCGGCTCGAGCTCAGGCCGAGAGCAAAAATCAAAAATTGACGGAGAAGAAGCAGGAAATGCTATTGAATTTAAGACAAAGTATGGAAAAGCAATAGGTTTGTTAAGTGCGAATGAGTCGGTCGTAAAGTTAGCACAGAAGAAAGGATATGTATTAGTTATTAGAAAAGATCCGAGAAGAGGTCATGTATCGATTAAAACACTTCCAAATAGAGCAGAGGGGATATATGAGACAGAAGAGCCAAAGGGGTCAAAGGCGGAAATCTCACAAGGAATTGATTTGACTCTTGCGTATGAGCAATTAAAAAAGATGGATGCTGGGGCGACTTGGTTTCTTCATGTCAGTAAAAAAATGCTATTAAATGGAAGTGTTAAAAATCCGAAAATGGTACCCACGACTTTATCTTTAGATCAAATAATAAAAGTGCTTGAAAAACTCTATCAGTAATTGTTATATTGTTTTATTGCTCTATTGTTTCCTCATCCTGACCTTCTCTCTTGGGGGAAGGAATTTAACTTAACAATAAAACACTATAGCAATATAACAATTTTATATTATGGATGATATATTTTGTAAAATAGTCAAAAAAGAAATACCAGTTAGTTCGATTTATGAAACAGAGGAGACAATGGCATTTCTTGATGTTACACCCTCAGCGCCAGGTCATACTCTTGTAATTCTTAAAAAGCACGGAAATAATATTTTAGAGTATACACAAGAAGAATTAGGAAAAGCGATGGCTACTGCGCAAATCGTCGTACAGAAGTTAGAAAAAGCTTTAGAATGTGATTCTATCACAATAGGTATTAATCATAAAGAAAAACGAGGAGTTCCTCATCTCCATATTCATCTTATTCCACGCTGGGAGACAGATGGAGGTCATGCGTTACAAGGTGTTGTTAAACATCCGCTACGTGAATCCTTGGAGAAGATTAAAGAGAAGCTCCAGAGTGCTTGAAGAGTTGCAAAGATTCATAGATGCAGAGTTTTTACTGTGAAACTTTGTAACTATGCAACTTTGCGTCTTTTGTAGTTCTTCAGTTTGCACCTATAGGGCATTTGGAGTAAAATAGGAAGTTAAAGGTTCCAGAGGAGACCAAGGAGCCAAATGAGACAAATGTGATTACCTCTGGCTCTTATGGCTCTTTTGTCTCTTTTGGTTCTTTCCTAAAGGAGGTGTATTAATATATGGTTTTTGTTAAAAAAGTACCAGGCCAAAGTGATGACCAACTTATTAAAAACTTTACTCGTAAAGTTGTTGAGTCGAATATCATTCAAGAAGTGAAAGATAGACGTTTTCATTTAAACAAGCAAGAGAAAAAGAAGCTTGCAGAACAGCATTTACGTCGTTTAAAACGTCGAACACACTAAGCTACGAATAAATCCGAATAAAAATGTTTTTAATCCTAATTGCTACGAATAATATTTCATAATTCGGAACAATTCGGATCTAGTTTGTAGAAATTCGTATATGAATTCTTCTAAAGTTCTCATTTTTGTTGAGAGCAGATATAAAGTAAACAGGAAAAGGATGAAGAAAACAGTACTTTCTGTGCTGAGTGAGAATAGTGTTTCAACAGCTGTTGAAGTTTCTTTAGCTGTGGTCGGGGATCGGAAAATGAAGGCTTTAAATAAAAAATATCGTAATCTCGATAAAACAACCAATGTCTTATCATTTCCCTTAGGCGAAGGTGAGGCAACAGTTATGCCCCAGGATACTACAATTACCCGGCTTGGAGATATTATTATTTCTTATCCTCAAGTTCTTGTAGAAGCAGCGAGGGATGAAGTATTAGTAGATGAAAAAATAGATGAGTTAATAAGGCATTCAATGATGCACTTACTAGGAATACACCATGAATAAAAGTCAAAAGTTAAAAGTCAAAAGTCAAAATTTCAAGTAAAAAGTTAAAGACTCTTCTTTTCCTCAAACGCTTTTGAATTTTGATTTTTAATTTTCATAGTATGGTTTATTACAGAAAATATCGTCCACAAAAAATAGATGACTTAGATAGTGAATATATTAGAAAGACATTAACAGCTGTTTTATCTTTACCGGAACCACCCCATGCTTTTCTCTTCACTGGTCCGAAAGGTTTAGGAAAAACATCTACGGCGAGAATTGTTGCGAAGGTTGTGAATTGTGAAAACAATTCAAAATTCAAAAGTCAAAACTCAAAATTAAAACTCAAAAATAAAAAGTCTTCTGAAGAGTTAACTGATAACTCACAACCCACAACTGACAACCGATTGGAGCCGTGTAATGCATGTGAGCAATGTATTTCTATAACAAACGGTGCGAATTTGGATGTTCTTGAAATAGATGCAGCATCGAATCGAGGGATTGATGAGATTCGGGATTTACGGGAAAAAATAAAACTCTCTCCACTCTCAGCTCGAAAAAAAATATATATCATAGATGAAGTTCACATGCTTACTACTGAGGCATTTAATGCACTTTTAAAAACCCTAGAAGAGCCTCCAGCTCATGCGATGTTTATTCTTTGTACGACAGAATTGCAAAAGGTACCTGCAACGATTATCTCTCGATGTTTTCAAGTACAGTTTTCTCCTGCCACAAAAGAAGAGATTGCCCGCTCTTTCAAACGAATTGCAGAGAATGAGAAATTGGATATTGATGAAGCTGCTATTGAATCAATTGTCCATTTGGCAGATGGAGGATTTCGTGATGCTCATAAGATTCTCGAAGAATTAGTCTCGATGGGAGAGAAACATATAACGCTTGATCTTCTAGAAAAACGATATAAGGTATCAAGTATCAAATATCAAGTATTAAGTATTATTGAAAGTTTGCAGAAAAAGGATACTAAAGAAGGAATAAAACGTATCGAACAAGTCGTGGCTGAGGGTGTAGACATAAAAACTTTTACAGAACAGTTGTTCGACACGTTGCATAGCCTGTTATTAGTAAAAGTTGGAGTCTTACAGAGTTCAGAATCTAGAATTCAGAATGCAGAATTACCTATTGAACAAATAAAAGTTTTGCTTGATTTATTGGGTAGAGTGATACAGGAGATGAAGTATGCAGTTGTGCCGCAGCTGCCTTTAGAATTAGCAATTATTGATTATACAACTTTACATGAAACGGAAAAGGTCGAAGTTACAGAGACTACGAAGGTAACTATTAGCAAACCTTCTAGTAACGGAGTTACAGTGGCGAGCATGAGAAAACAACTTGGGGATTTGGCGCGGGTAAAGGCGTTATATGGTGAAGAAAAAATAGCAACAGATGAACAAAAAGCAGGAGATGTGAAACCATCAATCGATTTATTACAAACTTCAAATACAGAGATTACAGCAGAATGGTTGGGGAGCTTCTGGCAAGCGCTTATCGGAGAAATGAAAAAGCACAATCATACTATTGCGGGGGTTTTACGTGGATGTATGATAAAACAATTTGATAAAAAAACATTAGTTATTGAAACTGCTTATACGTTTCACAAAGAACGGTTAGATCAAGCAAAAACACGTGCTATTCTCGAAGAAGCATGTAAAGTTCTTACTGGAAATACTATAAAGGTTGAAGTAGTACTGAAGTCGTAAGGTTTTTTTAGCGTGTTATAAATAACTGATTTTAGTATCATATCTTTCACGAAAATCACGAATCTATTTGCGAATATCGCGAAATAACTATTGTTCTTTTCGCATATTTCGTAAACATTTCGCAAGATTCGTGAGAATAGACATTATTTTTGTAGAACATGCTAAAATAGAATTATATGGGAGGAGGTGTAGATTATGATGAATCCATTTGGACAACTTGGTGAATTAAAAAAGATGCGGGATCAAGCGATGCAAATTCAACGACTTTTACAAGCGAAAATTATCGCTGTTGATAAAAAAAATGTGCATATTGAGATAACAGGTGATTCAAAAATTAAAACATTAGAAACAAGTAATGCATCTGATAACGATATTAAAGACGCAGTAAATGAAGCTATTAAAAAGTCTCAAGAAGTAGCAGCGAAAGAACTGGCATCTATGAGCGGAGGTCTCGGAGGCTTACTCGGAGGGATGAAATAAGTCATGCTTGAAACTGGAAAAATTATACATACCTTCATCTCTAAAATGGATAATCACGTTATTGTCCGTTACCCAAGGTGGGAAGATCTTGATGAGATTTTGCGGTATATCAATTTGCTGAGTGCTGAAGACACATTTTTACGATTAGGTGGTGAAGTAATGACGAAGCAACAAGAAGCAGAATATTTAGCGCATGTTCTTGAAGAGATGGAACTGAGAAATGGTTGTCATTTATATGCATTTGTTAATGGTGTTTTAATAGGAAACTGTGGAATTTCTCGAAGAGGAAAAAGAAATGAACATATTGGACGAATAGGCATTTCAGTTGCAAAGGAATTTAGAGGACAGGGTATTGGTACTGAATTATTAAGTCTTTTACTCAAGGAAGCAGAAAAGTTAGGCTTTACTATGGTCGATTTGAAGGTATATAGTACGAATGATAGAGCATATCATGTTTATGAAAAACTTGGATTTGTAGAAGCAGGAAGGATGCCTCAAGCTGTGCGTTATCAAGAAGGATTTTTGGATGAAATCTGGATGTTTAAAAAAATTAATTGACTTATAACATGAAAATTTTTAGCGGGAGTTCGAATAAACCACTCGCAGAAAAAGTTGTAGCGGCGTTAGATTTACAAATTTCTCCAATGGAAATTTTTATTTTTCCTGATGGTGAGAGACGAATTCAGATCCAAGAACGTGTAGTAGATGAGCATGTTGTGGTCATCCAAAGCACAAATACCCCCGTTGATCAGCATTATGTCGAGTTATTCTTAATTCTTGATGCGTTAAAACGAAGTGGCGCGACCAGTATAACTGTTGTTATGCCGTATATGGGTTACATGCGTCAAGATCATGTATTTCGGGATGGAGAAGCTGTATCTCTCGAAGTAATTATAAAAATTTTAGAAACATTGAGAGTTGATAGATTTATTAGTTTTGATTTCCATACAATAAAAGTTCCAGAATTATTTTCTATTCCAGTTAGTCATCTGTCTGGGTTACCAGTTTTTGCAGAAGAAATTAAAAAAAGAGGATGGAATGATTCCAATTCGATTCTTATCTCTCCCGACATGGGAGGGTTACGAAGAATTCAAAAGATATCAGAACTGCTTAATAACATGCCATGGGTTGCGACACTGAAACATCGAAACCTTGATACAGGAAAGGTAGTAATCGATCATCTTGAAGGACCACAAGAATCAGGAGAGATTGGGCCAACGCAAACCAATCTGAAAGGGAAACGTGCACTTATCGTTGATGATATGATTTCCGGGGGTTCGATTATCGAAACTGTAAAGTTTATTAAAAAATTAGGAGTAGAAGAACAATATATTTTCATAACCCACCCACTTTTTTCTGAAAAAGCAGTGAGTATTTTACAGGAGTCAGAAGTGACAAATATTTTTGCAACTGATGCTGTGGTTGTTCCACCGGAGAGGCGATTTGCTAAGTTTGAGATTTTATCTATAGCTGATAAGATAGCAGAAGAATTGAAAGCGTCTAGCGTTTAAAGATTAGCGTTTAGTTTTTACAATTTGACTTTACGCTAAACGCTACTTTACTAGACGCTTATTTTTATGAAAATTCCTAAAGCAATACAAAACACAATTGAATCATTTGAAAGATTGCCTGGTATCGGACCGAAATCTGCACAACGGTTGACTTTTTACCTATTGCATGTGCCACAGCATGAGCTCGATTCATTTGCTTCTGCAGTTCAAAAGTTAAAACAAAATACCGTTATATGTTCTACTTGTTATTCAGTAGATGAAATGGATCCGTGTTCAATTTGCAGTGATTCACAACGAGATAAAACTACTATTTGTGTCGTAGAACAGCCGTTAGATGTGCTCGCTCTAGAAAAAAGCGGTCATTATAAGGGAGTATATCATGTGCTGCATGGGAAAATCGATCCATTAAATAATATTGGTCCTGATGAGATTTATATTGGACAGTTAATACAGAGAGTCAGAGAGACAGGGAGTCAAAGAGTCAATGAAGTTATATTGGCGACGAATCCGACAATGGAAGGTGAAGCAACTGCTATGTATATTGCAAAAAATCTCAAATCTCAAAACTCAAATCTCAAAATTACGAGAATTGGGCGTGGTTTGCCTATTGGTGCTGATTTAGAATATGCTGATAGTAGTACATTAACGAGAGCTTTAGAAGGAAGGTCAGTTTATTGATATCCGAATTCCTACAAATTACATCCGAATGAATCCAAATATTGATAAAAAAGTGCTTTATCCCGAGTTGAGTTACATAATAACAGGAATCTTTTTTGAAGTTCATAATGAATTAGGTAATAGGTACCAAGAGAAATATTATCAACGTGCCGTCGAGGTAAAACTGCGTAAATATAGAATTCCTTTCAAGAGGGAAATTATGGTGGATCTAAAAATTGATGGTGAGGGGATTGGAAAATATTATTTAGATTTTCTTTTATATGAAAAAATAGTTGTTGAATTAAAAGTAAAACCCATATTTACAAAAAATGATTATAAGCAGATAAAGGCATATTTGCATGCAACCAGTCTCGAGCTAGGTATTCTTGTTAATTTCTATGGAAGTAGCCTAGAATATAAGAGGATTCTTAATCTGCCTGATTCGGATAGATTAGGATTACATTCGTAGTAATTCGTATATGAATAAAAATTTCACATCAGAGGAAGCGTTAGTAGAACAAGGAGTTGTGACAAAGCAACAAACTGCTTCTCAAACCCAACAAGTTATTAAACCTACTGATACACAGGGTGTAACTACGGAAGATATTACAAAAGGGTTATATGGTGTACAGAACATGGATCCAAACAAACCACTTGATAAAGATGCAATTGCTCAAGCGACAGATAACCTACCTCCTGAACAGAAAAAAGCAGCAGAAGATCAGCAGTTAAAGGCAATTAGAGAAAAACTGCATGTAGAACAACATAAAAAGACTTATTATGACCCTACATTTAACCGTCCGAAACCAGAGGAGAATGTATCCGATAGGCTTGAACGTGAAGAACAGGAAAAAGAAGCTATGAAAATGGAGGAGTTACAAGAAGCAGAGAAAAAGCAACCTATTGCAGTAGGTCGAGCTCAGACGAAAGCAGAAACGAATAGAGGAGTAGCAGGATAAAAACAATATAAAAAATGAAAAATATAAAAGGATAACACAGAAAGTATATTTATACTTCTTAACCACTTATTTGTTTTATTGATGAGTTTATCCTATAATATACACCTTCTTGGCACTTTTACATATTTCCTGTGGTACAGAGAGAAAGTAAATACTGTTATTTTTTGTCTGTGCCCCAGGAAAGCCGAAAAACTATTTACCGACTTGCGGCTATTAGCAGCCGCAGATGATCACAAGGAGATAAGAGATGAAGACACTGCGCAATTTTGCGCTACTCGTGCTTGTGGTTTGTGGGCTGGCATTTCTGCTTGTCCCGCAGACAACTCTGGCTGACGGGCCTCGCGACACCAAGGACCATGTGTTGCTGCAAGAACCACCCACACCTCCAAAGGATCCGCCTGGTGCTGCAGCGAGAGATCAACAGGGGGCGTGGTCATGGATGCCCGGGAACTATATCTACGAAGAATACGACGGGGAGTATCACTACTCCGTCGGATTCTACAACGTCAAGCAGGGTTCCATCCATTGGGATCACCCATACACATACAATGTGGCTTATGGTGGGTGGTACCGCGTACAGCGTGGTGATTGGCGGCCGCGTATTGATCCCCGACTCTACCAGTTGACGAGAACAGAGCTGTTGGTCTCCATGGGCTGGACTAACAGTATTATCCAAATTTGGCCCACGATCCGTCTTCGAGTCTACCCTGAGCGGTTTTACGCGTGGTGGTGGATTTCGGACTAAAGGTTTAGCTTTTTCGGTTTAAGCCTGGGGAGCACATCGGGCGCGGGGTCTCACGACCCCGCGCCTATCCCTAGAAAAAAATCCTTACTGTATCTAGTATTTAGTATTATGTATTTAGTATAATTAGCCTCATAACACCTTTATGTTAAAACTTTATAATTCTCTTTCCCGTCAAATCGAAGATTTTACACCTCTTCATTCGCCCCACGTTGGCATGTATACCTGCGGACCGACAGTTTATCAATTTGCACATATCGGAAATTTCCGTTCATATATGACAGCAGATCTTCTAGTAAGAACGTTGCGCTATAACAAATACGATGTAAACTTCGTCATGAATATCACTGATGTGGGACATTTAGTCAGTGATGCAGATACTGGGGAAGATAAATTGGAGAAGTCTGCGAAGAAAGAAGGAAAAACTGCCTGGGAAGTCGCAGAATTTTATACAGAGGCATTTTTAAAGGATTATGAAGTACTGCATTTTACGCTGCCAACAACTCTCGCGAAAGCGACTGATCATATCTCAGAACAAATTGATCTTATTAAACGGTTGGAAAAAAAAGGATTTACGTATGTGATTACAGATGGCGTTTATTTTGATACAGCGAAACTAAAAGATTATGGAAAACTCTCAACTCTTGATGAAATTAAAGAAGGTGCTCGAGTTGAGGTAAATCTAGAGAAAAGAAACCCTCGCGATTTTGCTCTTTGGAAATTTAGTCCTTCTACAAACTTAGGTCAGAAGAGAGACATGGAATGGGATAGTCCTTGGGGAAAAGGATTTCCTGGATGGCATATAGAGTGTAGCGCGATGAGTATGAAATATTTAGGAAATCATTTTGATATACATACTGGCGGCGTGGACCATCTTCCAATTCATCATCCAGATGAAATAGCTCAATCTGAAGGGGCGACAGGGGAAAAGTTTGTTAATTATTGGATACACACAAATCATATGCTCGTAAATGGTGAAAAGATGAGTAAGAGTAAAGGAAATACGTATCGAATATATGATCTAGAAAAAGAAGGTTTTGATCCAATGGCACTTCGATATTTATATTTGCAAACACATTATCGACAAGAAATGAACTTTACATTTGCCGCTCTTGATGCAGCACAGAATGCATTGAATCACTTGCGTGAAGCTGTATTGGGGTTGGATGAACCGCAAGGAAGAAGTATTGATCATGAACAAGGATTTTTGCAAGCGATTAATAATGATCTCAATACATCTGAAGCATTGGCTGCTGTATGGAATTTAGTAAAAGCTGATGTCCCAACTGCTGCGAAATCAAATAGTCTTTTTAAGATGGATGAAATATTGGGACTAGGATTACAAGAATGGAAAAAGAAAAACCAATATATTGACTTACATCTGGTTCCCCAGGATATCCAGGAACTTATAAAAGAGCGTGATATGCTTCGAAGAAATAAACAGTTCACGAAATCAGACCACCTTCGAAATACTATTAAAAAAATGGGATATGACGTAATCGATACTGATGAAGGGACACGAATTAAAAAGATAGCCTGATTTGCGAAGTACCATCCTCAACAGTATAATAAGCACACATGAATTCACGTATTCTACCCCGTCACGTAGCTTTTATTTTAGATGGGAATAGACGATGGGCACGGGAAAAAGGGTTGCCAACTCTCGTCGGCCATAAAAACGGATATAAAGCCATCGAACCAATTGTCGATCATGCGATTGCTTTGGGTATATCATATCTGACCTTTTGGGCATTTTCTACTGAAAATTGGAATCGTGAAAAAGAAGAAGTGTCATATCTTTTAGGTTTATTTCGTACATTATTAAAAGAAGATGTTGATTCGTTACATAAAAAAGGGGTTAAAATTCAAGTAATAGGCGAATTAGAACGATTTCCTCATGAAATTGTTGAGCAATCAAAATCTGCTATAGAACAGACAAAGAATAATACTGCAATTACCGTAAATTTCGGTCTTAGTTATGGAGGCCGTGCTGAAATCCTGCATGCTGTAAACCAATTAATCCAAGAAGAAAAAAAAGAAGTAACTGAAGAATTATTTTCATCATATTTATACACAAAAGGACAACCAGACCCCGATTTCATTATCCGAACCGGTGGCGAACAACGATTAAGTGGGTTATTGCCGTGGCAATCTGTGTATTCTGAATTATACTTTACGAAAACGTATTGGCCAGACTTTGATTCAAAAGCATTTGATATGGCATTGAATGAATTTGCCAATAGAAACCGTCGATTTGGAAAGTAATATGGAAAAATATATATATCTTCTACTAAGTTTATCTGTGTTTTTAACCGCAATGTATATTTTTTGGAGACGAACTGATTTACGTAGTTTACTTTTAAAGATGTTCTTTTTAGGAAGTATACTCGGTCCACTTTCAGAACTATGGTACTTTCAAGATTATTGGCGCCCACAATCTCTCTTTGGTAGAGCTGTGGTTTCTTTGGAAGATGTTTTATTTGGGGCTGGTGTTGTCGGTTTAGGTTCGACTCTCTATCTCGTCATTTTAAGAAAAAAGATTGGAAAAGTATTGTATCCTACAAGAGATAAAACATTTTTATTCTTTTTTCTAGTAGGTTTTTTCTCGCTAATTTATTTTACAAATTATCTTCATATAAATTCTATTTTTGTTTCTTCATTCACAATGGTCGCTATTACTTTTATTATGGTATTCATGCGTAAAGACCTGCTTAGTCCCTCTCTGCTTTCGGGCTTATTTCTGATGTTATATATTTCCCCAATTTATATTTTTTTATTTGATTTTATAAGTCCACACTATGCAGAGAAATATTGGTTAATCACAGGAGGAGACATTTTAGGTATACCACTCACTGAGTTCTTATGGTATTTTTCCTGGGGGAGTTTTTCAGGTATAGCATACCAATTTTTGAGTGGGAAGGCGTATAAAGAGATAGAGTAGCTACGGTTTATTAATATACTGAATAACCCAATTTTCTGCAAATCGATTTGAATCAAGCTCTATAGGTTGTGATAGTTCTGATGTTGGTAGAAAAATTTCTCCTTCTGGAGGAACTCGATCTGTTCCCTCGATTATGGATGGATCATTCAGTTCAGCCGTTGTTCTAAAATTATTTAGATTTTCGTGTTCACCATTAAAAGTTACTGCTGGTTCTACTCGTAGTAAACGAGCTATTGTTCCGTCTTCAAGTTGTATAAATTCCTGCCCGTCGTTGGTATCCAACATCCTACCTCGCTCACGTGCTGCTAACCATTCTTCATGATGCGTACCAGCACGGTGAAGGTGAACAATAGGGAAATGGTCGAGATCTTCAGGGATAATTATTCCGTCGGTGGTAATATGCTGAGCAATATATCCATTTTCTTTTGACATACCTCAGCATTATACACAAAGAATAGAAAATTATTAAATTTCTACAAGGCCATATGGCTGTTGTGGATATATTTTTTGCATTAACGGATAGGCGACATTATAAACAGGAATTGACTTTTCTGTTTTTCCTTTTACATATCCGAAATGTGCATGTCCATGAAAAACAGCTGAGACAGGATAACGGTCAATTACTTCTTCTAGACGTGTTGATCCTAAAAAAGGGTACAACTCTTGCAACTCTCCATGTAACGTTTCACGGATAGGTGAGAAATGGAGAAGAACGATCATTTTATAAAGATCTGCAGTTCTCATGAGTACATTTAAACCATTTTCTAGATGTTGAACTTCTCCTGCGATTGCGTCATAAAACGCTTTTTGTTCGGGTTCACCAAATCGTCCCCACATGCTTGGGCGGAATCCTCCTCCAAATCCCTTTACGCCAGTGAATCCATACTTTTTTCCATCCTTTTCGAAGATAAACTCTGTACCATAGAGCATGTGTACTTTATTACCTTGTAACATATGAGTAACCTCATCCTGCTTATCGCTTTCAAAATCATGGTTCCCTAATACAGCAACTATAGGTAAAGTACAGGCGGCTAATTCTTTTACTAATATTTCTGCTTCAGAGGGAAGTCCCCAATTCGTTAGATCTCCGCAAAGAACTAATACGTCTGCCGTTTGGGAGATTTCTTCAAACAAGGAAGTTAGCTCTCCTCGAGACGTATCTTTTACATGGATATCACCAAGAGCAGCTATTCGTAGTTTTGATGTTGGTTGAGTGGATGTCATGCCGAACTTGTTTCGGCATCCCCAACAGTATCGTAGGAGATCCTGAATCAAGTTCAGGATGACATATTTGTCATTTTAGTTCAGTTATCGGTTTAAAACCCCAATTTGATACACCAACTTTATATTCTTGTGATAATAACATTCCTCGGGTTATTTTCTCTTTTGGTGGCTCTTCTATTAATTTCTTTTCTAATTTTTCTACAAGTTCCTTCATGACCCAAGCTGGTATACAAGCGCGTTCTGATGGATAAATAAATAAAAAAAGTAGTAAGGTTGCCATTAACAACTCCCAATGGGGTTCCATTTTCTTCATCAAAAGTTTCCAATCCATCGTTTTTCCTTGACGGAGTATTAAATTTACTACATCTCCT
Source organism: Candidatus Levyibacteriota bacterium (assembly GCA_041906785.1). Taxonomy (GTDB): domain Bacteria; phylum Patescibacteriota; class Microgenomatia; order Levybacterales; family UBA12049; genus CAYMDS01. Next base: position 1,822 of record JAYRIM010000017.1, on the reverse strand, counting down.
GAGTCATTTCTGCCTCGAGCTTTTACGTACATTTTCGATCGCATCAATTCTTCGACAGGCTCTAGTTTTATTTTATGACCTAGAACTGTACCTTCCCGGGCATAGGTAAACCACTGTCTTTCCACTTTATGTAAGCCATTTCCTTCGGCATAAATGATATCTGTATAAAATCCATTTTCATCGTACACTTTCGCAAGCCAGTTAAATTTGTCTTCCACAAGTTCTGTTTTATAACCTGATTTATTTAATGTTTTTAAAACGGCAGGATGATCTTCATATGTTGTTTTAATATCAATATCTCCTGTTGGACGATCTAGGCCAGTATATTCATTAAACGCAAATGTTCCCCCGATCATAAATGGGAGATTTTCTTTGATAAGAATTGCAATTAATTTATCGTAAAACTTTTCTGCTTGTTCTTTTTTCTTTCCAAGAAGTGGTTCTGACATATCCGAGAGACTCAGCAATATGATACTCGCTAGGTGTAATGAGAAAATATGGGATGTGTAAGAGATGTGAAATAACGCGCGTGAAAACTCTTACTTTTTTTTAACATTGGACTCGTATAGTGATTAATAGGGTAACTTCTTTATTTAATTCAGGCTTCGCTAGACCACATATAATGATGCAGGGTAAAGTACAACATATGGGTCTTTGCGGTTAAAAACTTGTATAGTGATATTTTAATAGTTGTTAGTTGGAACATATGAAGAAGGTGTTTGTTGTAGATGACGAGCGAAGTATATTAGAAGCACTCGAATTTATGCTTCAGGAAGAGGGGTATGATGTTCGTACTGCATCCCGTGGTACAGCTTTACTACAGTTAAATGGAGACCTTCCTGATGTTATTGTCTTGGATGTCCTTTTATCTGGAGAGGATGGTCGGGAAATTGCCAAACGTTTAAAATCTCAGGAAAAAACGAAGAATATTCCAATTATTATGATTTCTGCACATCCGAATGCTGAGAGAACTATTAAAGAATGCGGTGCGGATGCTTTTTTGCCTAAACCTTTCGATATTGAAGAGTTATTGCATATTGTAGATTCAAGCTGTAATAAAAAACACACGCTTCATTAACACATTCCTTCATTGACAAGCTTCAAGAGTTTCGAAAGAATAGATATAGAAAGACTATGAATAATTCTGAAGAAACGAAAGAGTTTTTACGTCGTGTTTATTTGAAAATTCTTGATAATGCTCAATCGTTTCTATTTATTATTTCTTTTTTTCTTCTTCTTTACATGTTCGTTTTTCGTCCTCACGAAGTAAGCGGAAATTCGATGTTCCCAACATATAAAAATCATGAAATTCTTCTAAGCTCGCTTCTGGATGTCCGTTTTCATTCTCTTAAGCATGGTGATGTCATCGTTTTTCAATCTCCAGTAGAAGAAGACAAATTATATGTAAAAAGAATTATTGGTGTGGAAGGGGATCAAATAAAACTTGAGAACGGAGGTGTTTTCTTAAATGGAGAAAAGCTTAACGAAGAGAAATATCTAGAAAAAACAGTTATGACATATGGAGGTCCATTTTTACCAGATCATAAAGAAATACTTGTGGAAAAAGATACATATTTCGTGATGGGAGATAATAGGCCGAATAGTTCTGATTCTCGTGAATGGGGATTATTACCGTCGAATAAAATAATCGGAAGATCTATGATACGGATTTGGCCCATCCAAACATTTACATTTATTCAAAGAAATCCATACAATCATTAGTTGTCAGTTGTCAGTTGTCAGTTGTCAGTTGTCAGTTGTCAGTTGTCAGTTGTCAGTTGTCAGTTGTCAGTTGTCAGTTGTCAGTTGTCAGTTGTCAGTT
>JAYRIM010000016.1:0-31357 GCA_041906785.1 Candidatus Levyibacteriota bacterium | reverse complement strand
TACCACTGAGATTAAAGTTCGTTGTGCAGAGACCGTTAAACTGACCGCCACCCGGGCAGAGATTCGCTTGTCTATCAGCTTGAGCAAAAGCTTGAGTAGCAAACATTGCTGCTAAAGCTCCTGTTGATAAATATGCTGCTGTGTTCCTGATTGCACTTCTCATAATCTACATTTAAGTATTCATTACTTTAAATAATTTGTCAAGAGGGAAAATGCTGAGACTGGTGCGGGCTTATTACCGAACAGTAATCTCAAGTAGAGGAATATTGAAGAGTTTTGAGAGTAACGCCATAATAGCAAATGATCCAAAAGCAAAAGCCAGACCGATTAAAGCAAACATGATTCGTGACCGAGCTTTCTCGATTCTCCCTTTATCTCCTGCAGAAGTGATCCAAAGGACTGATCCCCACAGAAGCATGATTAATGTATAAATCGTTGCGAAAACTAACAATATAGTTACTCCCACTTTTAATGCTGCCGCGAGAGCTCTAATTCCCCCTACTGGAACTTTGGAAGGAGCATTTATACTCTGGCCTCCTGGTAAAGTAATAGCTAAATAATTCAGAAATCCCATGCTTTTTTCAGTATATTATTATTTTTTAGCAGTGTAAAGCAGGGACTTTTTTTTCGAAAGCAAACGCAAATAGAATAATAAGGTTTATTAGCATTACTAAGACAGTTATTTGTATATGTATGTATTGACGGAACAAACTATGGAAGAATAATAAAATGGTTTGGATGAAGATGAACTGAGAGAATATTGAAAATTTTTTTACAGACCGTTTTTGTATGATCCAATGGAGCGTTAGTGTATTTGTGGCTATAAGAATAGTTAAATCATGGGGGTGGGCAAATGGGCTAAGCAAGACGCAGGAAATAAAGAGCGCAGACCACCCGAGGTCTTCACTTGACTGTTTTTTCCAGACATACATGGCACATACAATAGTTATACCTATTAGAAACAGCAAGAAGAAATAGTAGTAACCGTTCGTTTTTCCTAAAAACAGCAGATCAGTGAAACCAAAAATTGTCTGCATAAAAAAGCGATAAGAGCTGTATGGGTCTTGTCCTTGACCAGTTGCAATAAGAAACTGAATGTACGCTTGCATTCCATTTACTCCTATAATTACAAAAGAGAAAAACGTTAACGCACAGACGCCTAGTAGAATACCTAAAAGAATTTTAAACTGTTTAGAAATGAAAAAGAAAATAATAGGAATAAGCAAAAATTGAGGTTTGATAAATAATAATGAAAGCCAGAGCCCAGACGTGATTTTTTTATGCTCCTGAAAAGAAGTATATGCTTTTAGTATGAGAATAGGAAACAATATTGAGGGTTGTGCGAGGGTTATTGTGTCACCAATAGGTAAAAACGCAAAGAGGCTAAGCAAGATTGTTATAAAAAGAGCTCTGTTATGGATTCTTAAAAGCTTAATGATAATTGTTGTAAGAGAGAACACAAATCCGATGTTAACTATGATATACAGTAAGAATCCTACAAATGGGGAAAATAATGCTAGGGGAATAAACAACAATGATAAGAATGGTGGGTTGCGAAAGGGATAGAAAAGCTGGTAAGAGACAGCAGGAAAATATTCTTTTTGAATTTTGAACTGTCTTGATACGTCATAAAAACTTGACCTTTCCTCTGTAAGTACCATTTTTGCCGCAATATAATATGCTGGAAAGTCGGTTCGAGCTAAAAGTTGCTGCGAATGTGTTCGAGAGAAAGCAAGAAGATAAGCAGCAATAATTGAAATCACAACGACGGTAAGAAGAAGGTTGATTACCCGAACAGCGACAGGTGATAAAAACATGTCCAGTGAGTTGGCAGTATTATTCTTTTGTACATTCATAACGAGAAAAAGTAGGCATTAGCGCTGGTAAATAACAGCAGTATTATCTTTATATGTCACTTTCCAGCCAATTTTCTTTAACTGTTCATATATATCTACCTTTTCCCCCGTCTTTCCTAGAAAAGATAATAATTGTTTCTCTTTCTTCTTCTTATCAGTTTTTTCTCTGGGCAGGAGGAAGGCCGTAATATGATATTTATCTATTGCCTGGGTTAGAGGATATTCACCCTCGAAAATCTCATTATGTTCTTTAAACGCATTGCTACTTTCTCCAGGTTTTGCTGTTTGTTTCCAGCTCGGCATACGCCCATCAACAAAAACTTTTTTTTCTGGAATTTTCCAAATTAAATACCCACCCCACCCGTAAAAAGAGAAAATATTTCCTCGAGGCATGTGGGTTCTCAGATAGAAAACAGCATTTGCTGGGTAATAATAAACCTCATCTATTCTGGGGATACTATACTGATTTATGAGCCTATGGAGAATATATAAAATTGCAAGAAAGCCTAAGATAATACTATATGTAGCTTGTAATCGTTTTACCCCACCCTTTACGTTCTTTACTGTTTCATAGAAATGTTCAGCAGCCTGGGCAGTAATAGGAATAGATAGAATGAGCCAAAAAGGCATATGTCGCACGCTCGATAACCCAGCCAGAAGAAAGAAGCAGTAGATAAGAATATTCTCTCGAGGAAGTTTTTTCCAATAAAGAAAAACGAGAAGAGCTGAGGTTGGAACGTATGCCCATAAAATAAGATTTGCAGTTGCAAACGATGGAAGCCATTCTTGAATGCTCCAGCGAAGCGATGGGTCAACAATGCTGACGAAAATTTCTTTCCATAATGCCACCCCATACGGGTTTATAAACGTAAAGAAGAAAGAGAAAAAAAATAGAAGCGTATCAATAACAATAATTTTTTTCTGATTCCAACTTTGGATGGCAGAGTAAAGGCCTAATAGCGCCAATCCCATCGGGAATGCTCCATGAAGATTAGCCCAAAGTAAAAAAAGAAAAGGGATAAAGAATCGGTATTTATGCCATCTTTTTTTCCCAGAAAGAAGAAAAAAGATAAGAGAGAAAAAGAACCAACTAAGTACTTGAGGGCGGATTCCTACGAACATTTTTAAGCTATATACAGTACAAGAAAACAAAAAGAACGTCCAGGGAGAAACTCGTATAGTGGCAAATTGTAAAAGAATAGCTGATATAGCAATGAGGGCAAAGAAAGCTGCAACCACAAATACTGTTTGGGGTGAGTATACTTTTGTCAATAGAATATCGGTTAACCATTCATGATTTACAAACGGGTAGCTCGGCATTGAATATGAGAACGGATCCGTTTTGGGGATACCCTTTGCTAGGACAAGTTCGCCAAAGCGTAAATGCCATCCTAAATCAGGATCCATGAAGCTGAGAGCTGTAGAAAGGTAGAAATAGATTGTAATTCCGATAAGAAGGGAAAAAATAACAAGCAAGACTTGTGATGATAGTGAAAGGTAAAAAGAGGATAACTTTTTCTTCATGTATTAGCTGTATAGTTAAAGCACTTAATAAGAGAATCCTGGGATATGAAGAATATCGACGGTGAGAACTTCAAAAATAACGAAAGAGAAGATAACAAATAATAACCCTACTAATGCGGATATGAGAAGTTCACGTCCCTTTTGGAGTTGTTCGGGATTACCACGCGAGGTCATAATTAAATACCCGGCATAAATAACTATAAGTAAGGCAATACCGCCTGATAATCCGAAGAATACGATAAAAATATTCATTATAAAACCCTCTTCAGTTGTATATATGGTAGTATTTATTACGCCTATAGCTGTATCAACAGCCACACATTTACCTTGGGCAAATCTTTTACATCCAGGAGGGGGCGGTTCAGGTACTGCTGTCGGAGTAACTGCTTGATTGCTGACTGTAAACTGTCCGGCTTCTACCTCTTTTCCACCGCATCGTATTTTTATGGTGTAGAGCCCAGGATTAAAGCCACTTGATCGTTGGTAATACCCATTTCCATTTCCATCTGCTGTGACTACTTGTGTTTCGGTGTCTATATATTGTCCGTATTGCTGTAACCCACTCAGATTTGTATAGGTAAAAGTGACCTTGCTGTCAGGGACACAATTCCTTGCTATAAGTTTTGATTGTGGGTCTCCTCGCCTTAATTCTGTGGGTTCATAGGAGAATTCTGGTGTTCCATTCATAGGGACAATACTAATTGTTCCAGTCTCATTGGTTGGAGAAAGTCGGACAGGAGGACAGCCACAAGAATAGCCAAGCTTATATGTCCCTGCATAAAATCCTTCAGGTTGGCTGTATCGGGCAGTTCCTCCTGAAAAATCTCCGCAACCATTACTCCACCAATTCTGATTATCGCCTGGAGGCAGATTATCCCAATAGAATGTTACTTTGCTTTCCCCAGGGCATGCACTCTCTGAGATTTTAAATACAACATGTGATGATTCTGCAGTAACACTTCCAGAGGGGCTTGTTATATCAACCTCAATATCTAATGAACCAGGATCTGGAAGTGCAGCGTATGCACTCAGAATATGCGCAGAGAATAGTAGTAATAACAAACAGAAGATAAAGAGAAAACGTTTCACATCTTTATCCTATACTAGAACCTGAAAAAAAAGCAAGATTCTTATTAAAAACTGCAGGTGTATAGTTATGGGGAGAATCGTACACCCCTTCCTTTCACAGTCTGGAGATGTATCGGATTATTTGGATCGTCTTCGATTTTTCTTCGAACCCGAAAGAGTAATTGATCAAGGGCCTGATCTGTTACTCCTTCTGTGGTAATAGCATCACTCCATACAGCTTCAATAATCTGATTTCTTTCTACAACTGTTCCTGCGTGTTCTATTAAAAATCGTAGTAGGCGGTATTCAGCAGATGTTAAACGATCTGAGATGGTTACTTCCCCCTGTATAATCTCATTCGTATTTGCATTAAAAGAAATAGATTGAGCATTTTTTTTAGCTGTTTCTACAAGCTGGTTTTTGAGGAATGCTTTAAATAAGGGGATTGCAAAAACATCTTTTTCTATTAATCCAACATGAGATAAATATTGATAATCAGGATCAGACTCATTATATATCTCATTATTTTTTAAGAAATCCTGTTCTGACGGACTTAGTGTTTGCCAGATATCATGAAGTGATCCGAGTATTGATTTATTACTTAGAAGAAATGCAATAAGTTCTTTTTCTTCAGTCGGAATAGGCTCTGCTTGCGTAAGAGAGATTTCGCTAGAGACTTTTACTAATTTTCCCATGCCTCCTGTGACCGAGAAAATAGCAGCAAGGGTTTTTTGAGGGATTGTTTTTTTATGCAAGGCTTCCAAGTGCTTGACGCGAAAGTCGACACCGGGCTTATCCATAATAGGAAGGTACACAATGTTTCCAGCTACGAAATCATAAAACTCTCTCATCATTACTGGCTCTATACTATCCTCGAGAGGTCTGTTGAGAGAGAACACAACGGAAAATTTATATTTAGCACGGTTACGAAGAACACGTAAGTTGCCGAAGAAATCTTCGTTTAGGACAGGAATATATTCTTCAAAACGGTCAAAAAGAAACACGATCGAGAACCCTTTTTCGATTGTTAATATATCTATTGCTTGTTTTAATCCTTGGAACATCACCAATTCGTCATTGAGAATAATAGACTCCTTAAATATGGCATAGGTTGCTTCATATTCCTCTTGTAACTTTCTATAGCGGAGAGAATCGACCAGTGACAAAAAAATAAATTTTACAACATCGACGAGTGGTCGTCGTCTAACCTCAGAGAAATTAACGAGAACGAAATGAAAAGATTTTTGTTCAGCGCCCAGATGTTTTACGCGAACAGACTTATTATAAATAAGAAGCTTAAGGATTGTAGATTGACCAACACCTGGAAGCCCCACTACTTGGCAGGAGTTGCCCTGTTTTATGAAATTAATAATCTTTCCAATTTCTTCTTGCCGTGAAGTTTCAGGATATAATGATTCGAAATGCTCGAGTGGAGAGGGTTTCGTATGCGAACCGTCTTTCATAACAAGATTCATTATATGATATATTCTATGACAATGAAACCGATCTATATTATCCGTGGGAAAGTGCGGAAGGGTAAACAGCGTGGAAGGATTCTGGGATTTCCTACCATAAATATTAGTTTACATAAAAATATCCCTGAAGGAATTTATATTTCTCAGGTTTTAGTTAGTGATACATGTTATCAAGCGGCATCGTTCATCGGTTCTGCAAAAACGTTTGGGGAGAAAGAGTATAAACTAGAAAGCTTTTTACTTGATTTTGATAAAAACCTTTATGGTAGGTGGGTGACTGTTTCTTTATATAAACGAATACGTGGAAATAAAAAGTTTGCATCAGTAAACAATCTCATTCGACAAATGGAAAGAGATGTGTCAGAGGTACGAACTTATTTTAAGTGAAATTGTTATATTGTTGAATTGTTGGAACAATGTAGCAATCTAGCAATATAACAATCCTATTTTTTCTGCAGTGGTTTTGTTACTTGGTAAATCGCATAAAGAAGAAGCAGAATACCCCCTATCTGGGTAACACTTAATGCTTTATGATATGCAACATAATCAATAATAATTGCTGATGCTGGCCAAACTAGTTCACAAAGCGTAGTAATTCTCGCAGGGGTTTTCTTTAAACCATAATAGTATAAACCAAGAGCGACTAATCCTGTCGTTAAGGTTATGATAAAAAGTGTTGTCCATTGTGACGGCGTCAAAGAAAACAAGCTGGAAGATTGATTTAGTCCTCCTATAAAGAATAATGTAAAAATGGGTGCGAGATAAAACCGTAATGCTGTGCCAGTTAAAAACGACACTTTATTTAAGACTAGTTTACTGATGGCAGTGGACGATCCCCACATAAAACCAGCGGAAAGAGCCATAAGCCCTGCAAGAATAGTTTCTCTTCCTGTATCGAAGTTAACACGCAGATCCTTAAACGTTATGAAATAAGCAGCTACTAAAGCGAGACATGCCCAGAGTAAGAACCGTTTTGTTATTTTCTCACGTAAAAGAAGTGACGCAGTTCCTATAGCCCAGATGGGTTGCAACTGTTGTTGCAGTAAAACAACAACAGAATACGGTACATAATTAATCTTCGCTAACGCTGCAGTATACAGTATCGTCCCAAGCGCACCGGAGAAAAGTGAAACTATGAGTATAGCAATCCATTCTTTTTTACCCATGTTTTTAAGATCGGGAAGCCATTTCTTTATAAAGAAAAGAAGAATAATAGCACCCAGAAGGTGTTCATAAAAGACAATAATACTTGGTGAAAGAGAGTAGAGGCTTATTCGTAATACACCATCAAAACTCCAGAGAAGCGCAGCTGCGATAACAAATAATGGTCCAAAAGATAAGAATTGCTTCATTGTTATATTGTTGAATTGCTATATGGTTAATTTGCGAGCTTTGAGTTTGTGAACTTTATTAAATGATGGATTTCCTTTGGTAATACTTGTAATTCATTTAAAATATATGCATATTGCTCTTCTGTCAAGAGTTTCCTTTTATAAGCTTTTTCATTCCAGTCGAGACTTTCTTTGACTGAGCCAAAACTATAATAACTATAATAATAGAACTTAACCTTATCCTTTTTACTATACCTACCGAACCCTTCTGCAAGGTTAGCAGAGTTTGAATCAATTGCATTAACAAACTGTAATCCGATTGTGTTTTTAGCAAACCAATCCCAAGTAATTACTAAATCCCAAACATAATTAGATAAAGCAAGAGCTCGTTTATAACAGCCAATATCATTAAGCTCAAGATATCTCATCTTAACAATAAAACAATATAGCAATACTTGTCTATACTGACTTGAAAGCTAGTTGTAAAGTGTCTGTAAGCTAGATATCAAGTCTATAGGACTATTTCAGGATACACTACTGCCATTATGATAACTTTAAATATTTTTCAAAAAATATATAGCTCGACTTCTGGAAGTATACAAGAGACCTCTTATCATTTGACACCTGATATGCGACCCTTGTATTCTAAAGATACAGGAGTTATATTTTCCTCACGCGATCGTATGCAGGATACAAAAACAGCAACCACAACTACCGGAACATCACACACCAGTGGTCAGGAAGCAGCAAAAGACGGATATGTTGCTACGAAAGAGCCAATTGCTGCTGTTACAGTAGAAGAAGAAGGGAAAGAAAAGAAGGATGAGAAAGAAGTAAAGACTGTAGCTTCCGCGGAAGGAAAAGCTAAGCAGCAAGCACTTCCAGAACGATGGGCGAAGGTTGTCCCAGAGAAAGAGCGAACTCCTGAGAAAATTGCATTCATTAAAAAACTCGAATCTGTAGGTGTTTCCCCACTTCAATATGAAGCTAATAAACAATATTACGAGACGAATAGAGCGTTATTTGAAACGATATTAGATGAAAAAACGTTAAAGGCATTGAGAAGAGCATGGAGAGATCAATTCCTTTATGACCCTGAAGAATATAATAGAAAACGATATATTATTGATACGTTTATTGCCCAAGGAATTACGCCGCAAACGTTCTTGAAGAACTACGATTGGGAAGCTTTCTTTAAACCTCGACCTAAATACTGGAAAACGATTTCTTTTTGGGAAACAGTTGCGAAACGGTTTGTCGATATTATGGTTAAAGAAGAAATTCAGAGAGCTGCACAGCAAGGAAGAGATGCAGAAGGGAGAGATGTAGCCTATGCTCGGTCCATGTGGGCAGTTGTTAATGAAAAGCTCCGCCAAGAAGGAAATCCTCCATTAGAAAAAGAGCTTGAGAGTCAGCAAGACATGATAAAGATGGGATATATACCAGATGCGAATGGAAAAGTTCGGAAAGAAGATGTAGAGAGGAATGCAGGTCTTCCTCCGGAGCAAAGAATAGCTGAGATACGAGAACTATTAGGTATTGAAGGGAAAATAGATCCTGATACACAATCAGAGCTTCTCAGAATTCATGAAGAGATTGGGAAAGGTAAATCTGTTTATGAATACACCCCTCGGGAATTGGGAGAGAAAATGTCAGCACTTCAGAAGTTGACGAAACTGGATATAACGAAAACGAAAGCAAAGTCGCTTTTACGGGCAGGATTAATGGGGCAGAGAGGTGGAGCAAATGGAGGAGAGGATGTTCCATTCCTTCCGCCTGTTCCAGAACCTGATCCATCAGTAGAACGGCCGTTGCAAGTAAGCGATTTAACAGAAGCAGAATTAAGAGAATATCTCGGGCGAGCGCAAATGCGACGATCGGAATTGAATGACCCAGCGAAACGAGAACAATTCCTGAAACAAGTTACAGCATATAAAGAGAGACAAGCAGAAGCCGCAGAGCGAAGGGCTCTGGGAGAGAAATATACAGATGCAGAATTATTACCGTTTGCTATAGCTGTAGAACTAAGTGAGGATGATTTAAAGGATCCTGAAAAGCGTGCAGGAGTAGCGATGATGAAGGAAAGTGGACAGCCGCCTTCTGAAATTGCGAAGTTATTTAATGAGGAAAAAAGGCGAGCCAGAGAAGAAGTAGAGAGACGAGATGAAGAAGAAAGGCCAGAACGAGAAGCACGACGAAAAGAAATCGAAGAAGAATGGGATGAGGAAATTGAAGCGCGTTTAGCAGCTGGGAAGCAGTTTACATTGAGTGAGATTGAACAAATAGATAGAGCAAAAAAATTGGGGATTGGTCCGGGGGACATTCTTTTCGAAGAGGAAGCGAAAAAGCAGAAGAAAAAAGCAGAACCAGCTGCAACCTCTGGTGGTGCTGGACAACCTCCTTCTAAACCTCCAACCCTTACAGTAGAGTCAGGCGATAGTGAAGATGATGAAGATGATGACGAAGAGGAAGAAGCGAAAAAATCTGAAAAGAAGAAGACGAAGGAAGAAAGAGAACAAGAAAGAATTGAAAATTCTCGTCGAAAATGGCGAGCGCTCATTAAACAGCGAGCAGATGCTGGTAAACCTTTCTCTAAAGCAGAGATAGATAATATTTTAGAGATCGCAAATCTGGGGTATCCTCCTCCTGACGAGGCATTTGCTGAAGGAGCTGAAGTAGAACTTCCTGATAACGCATCGCCAGATGATGTATGGCAAAAAGAACGAGAAAGCTGGGGATCGCAAGGTGTATTAAGCGAAGAAGAGTTGCGTGAGAGAGGGAGGCAAGCAAGAGGTGAAAAACCCAAGAAAGGAAAAGAAAAAGAAGGAGCATTAGGAGAAACATTGTGGGAACAATTACAAGGCTACTATGGGCAATTAAAATTAAAATACCGATATACAGAAGGAAATGAAGAATTTAACAAAACCCAGAAAGAGAAACGTTTTCAAGAACTCGCTCGAATATCACGGCAACTCTATGAATCAGACAGACCAAACAATATTGAGGATTTGGCATGGCAGATAGGACATGAAGATCCTATAAATTTCGGTGTCATGGGTAATTTCCCAGTTTTAGAAGTTTATGATAAGCAATCCGGTAAAAGAGTTATAGATCCAGAGATCATGTATGATCCTGAAGGTAATACAGATATACGTATCAATAAAGGCAATTTTGTTCGCTGGTTACGAACGAAAATGATGTACTACCATGATGATTCACCAGATGATGAGCTAAACTTCTGGAAACAAGTACGTCTCGAGAAGCAATACAGAACAGTGTCTCTTGGAGATATGGTAGAAAATCCTTCAATCTACTTCAGGCAGACGAAGATAACAAAAAGACGTCAAGATCTTCAATCAGAATTATCTGTTGCTACAGGTGAAAGAAAGGCAGCAATCCTGAAAGAGTTAGAAGGACTTGGTGGTGATGTGATGGAAGATCTTATGGATGAAGTAAAGCGAGAAGCGTGGTTATTCTCGAACTCTCGTACATTTGATCTTACCTATCGTTCTGTTAGCGGGGTTGGGCCAGACATGATAAAAACTTTCCAGCAATTATTCGGAAAGAGTCCATTCTCGAAAACAGTTTGGGGAAATAAATCTTCATTCTATTGGTTAATGACTATGGATCAAGAATTCTCGAGGGGAGATAAAGATGAACATGATAGGAAAGCTGGCCAGGCACTGAATGCAGCATATCTAGCATACTACAACTTAACCGATATAGATATGCTTAGAAAAATTCTGGGGGAAGATTCTAAATTAATTAATGAACAAGGATTAAGAGAGATACGGGATAAGATGGTTAAATCAGCAGTCTCGACTAATAAAACTACAGAAGCGGAAGAGTTAGAGCATCATCCAAGTGATGCTTTTATCGATTATTTATTTAGACATCCCATCCTTGATGAAAACGATGAACCGAAGCTTGGCGCTGATGGGAAACCATTATGGGAATATAAATATGATTCTAAAAACAGGAAGTTAATTAATGAATGGGCATTCGTCGATAAAATGAACATTTTCGGTAGTCCGCAAACGAATGCGTTACTTGTAAAATTAGTGAGAAACGCAATTTCAGAAGACATTGTTAAAAAATATGGTTTGTATCTGCCTATCTCAGAAACAAATCCGAAAGGAGATAAGGTTGATGATACAACTGCTCATTTCGTCGAAACATTTGCATTCACTATGACCCGCTGGACAGGTGCAGCTGCGAGAAATAACCATACTGCTGCAGGATATGATTCATGGGTGAAACTTCAGAAAACACGACCGTATCGTTTAAAACAATCTGAACCAGGATATGGAGGCGCATTCGGAAATAACTACACAGTCCACATGTTGAAATCACTTGGTACAGATTTTATGACAGCGACGCAGACGTTGACACCTATTACTTCGGCTGAAAGAGAAAATGTTGAGATATATAAGAATCGTCCAGCAGGTGAAAAAGGAGTAAAGACGCCATTAGAAGTATTAATGGAATTAAATGCAGCCTGGGGAGATGCACAAACGAAAGCTGAAGAAGCTTTAGCGAATGGGAATAGAGAAGAGGCAGATAGATGGTTGCAGGCAGCCTCAACTCTCTCTGAAAAAGCTGCCAGTCAGCTTATTTTTCCTGATAATACGATGAAATACTTTATGAATGATCATGTGAAACGGGGTTGGGATGTGTATGAACAAATAATGGACGGGTTTGAGTTAAAGCTAGAAGCATTTACAAAGGTAGATCCGATTAAAGGAATCGTTTTTGAAAAAGATAAGTTTCAGGAAAAGGTACAGGATAGCTTTATTAAGCCGATGCGCTATTTCTTGCGCACATGGAAACAGATAGATTTTAGCCAGACTGTTCGGGAGAATGTAGGAGATGAAGCGAAAGTTGTCTGGAAAGACATTACCATGGCAGAGAAAATGTTTGGAAGAGAAGTTCTCGATATTCCTGAATTCTGGAAAGTTGTTCCTGAAGGTACTCCAGGAGCTAAAAAAGTTAGAACGAGAAGTGGAGCTGATGGTAAATGGCAAGAGACGTGGAGAATGGCTGGAGGTTCATTCGAAGATAGATTTGATGCTACGCTCGTTCAAGGAAATAGAGATATGTTATTAAAACAAATCGCAAAAGTCAGACTTGCTGCAGAGTTATACTCCCATGTAGACTGGAACAGCACAGACCCACGATATAATTTCATATTCTATGAAACTGTCTTACAAGCGTTAAAACAAATTCCAGGAGGCATAGCAGGAGATGAAACTGATCTAAAGAGTGCGAAACTGAAACTAGATTCAGATGAACGTTTCTTCTCAGACGAAGATATCAAATGGATTCGTGCGAAATCGAATACACAAGAAGGTTGGCTGTTTACCAAGGCATTTATCGAACAAGGAGGAAAGGGTTTCGGAAAAGGTTTGAAAGAAATGTGGGAAATGCTCTTTAAGCATGCTTTAGGTGATACAGGATTAGTAAAATAAACTTATGACTGATGAAACGAAAGATCAAAAACATGTAGAAGGTGAAGCTAGAAATACTGAAAAAGCTGCATGGGAAGCTGCAGCTACTACGGCTGCTGAAATTCGAGAGAGAGCAGAAGCGAGGGGAAAATTGGTTATTGAAGCTGCAGATGTATTACGTGGGGCAGACTCGTATCCAGTGCTTTTTGATCGCACAACAGGAAGAGTTCGGGAAGAAGTAATACGTGCATACGAACTTCGAGGGCAGAAACCTCCTGAAGGATTAGTGTATCTTCAGCATGTCCTATCAAAAAATAAAAAAGAGGGTGGTATTAGAGATGTCAGAGTTGCAGGTATCTTAGGAGAAGTGCCTGAAGGTGAACAACCCACAATTGAAAATGCAGTTCGGGCTATTATCATTGCTGATTCAAATGTTCCAGAGCGGGCGCTCGTCCTTGACCCAAATAATGGAGAGGAAGAAAAGAGACAGGTAGTAATTGCTATGGATCCACGAAGTTTCAGCGAATTTAAAGGACCAGATACAAATCCTAGTTATGTCACTAAACCTGCTGGGCGGGGTATAGTTGAAAACTATAGAAGTGTGTTACGGGAGATGGCTACTCCAGAGAAAAAATAAGTTCTTATTTCCCCTCTAGTACTTTTACAGTCTGCGATTGATTTCAATTAAATGAGAGCATTAAGCGGGTTTGGATCCACCAGTATCATCATCTTCAGCAGGTTCTTGTGTGCCTGGTGTAGGAGCTGCTCCTTGGATTGGCCTTCCTGGAGTCACAGGAGGAACGCCAGTTGCTGGT
This sequence comes from Candidatus Levyibacteriota bacterium, assembly GCA_041906785.1. GTDB lineage: Bacteria > Patescibacteriota > Microgenomatia > Levybacterales > UBA12049 > CAYMDS01. The sequence goes on along the minus strand of JAYRIM010000016.1, from coordinate 17,841 downwards.
TGATTACCACCTTTTGCTGCCTCTGCTGTTTCTTCAGTTGCCTTTGCTATTCTTTCCAGTGTCTCTCTGTTTTGTTCATTCTGTGCTTCTGTTACATTTGCGCTGGCAGCTTGTTCAGCTCCCGTTCCAGTCACTTGTTGGGCTTGGGCTGCTTGAGCTTGCGTACCAAGTTGATCTATAGCTGATTGGCTGGCAGACTTTCTCGCTTCTGCTTCTCTTTTCTCTCTTCTTTCTCTAGCACGCTCTTGTGTCTCTGTCTCTGGAGCGCCTATGTCTGCACCATAGCGGCCAAATTTTTGCTGGACATAATGAGCAAATGCTCCTCCCTTTTCGTTACCAGCGGCATCGTAAGCAAATTTGCGCAGCCGTTTTCCGACAGTTGTATCCCATTTATACGCTAACATTCCTCGGGCCATACCTGTATTATCTCGTTCATTAAGAGCACCCCAACCAGCACTGACTGGTTTTGTCGCTGCAGCTAAACCAACAGCAGCTCCGCCGAAAATAGCAGCAGTGTATTTGCTTGGTGGAGATTTAAATGCTCCGCGCATCATGTTAACAACCTCAGGGATAATAAGTAAGACAGCTAATCCCAACATAAACCCTAAATTATTTCCAATTGCCGGGTTTGCGATAAGAGGAGGAACGAAGACATTTCCAGTTGATGTGGCATTCCGTATGGCAGGGTCGGTCATAATGACGAGCGAAACAACTATAAGAAGAACTGTCACAGGGTAAACAGATACTGCAAATAATAAATGGTTAAGCCAATCCCGAAACCCATAACCAGATATGCCTGGAATAATACCCATTACTATCCAAATAGGCCCCATGATTGTATAGATGAATAAGTAAATATAAGATTTCAGCAGACTAAACCAGATACGGAATAGTTGAACGACAATTGCGGTTAAGATGACAAGTGATGCGATGCGGCCCACGAAAAAGTCCAACCAAGCATTGGGGCAGAGAATAGCACCAAGTCCTCCAGGAGTAACTGCTCTCAGAAAGGATCCTCTACAAACAGCAGGAGCCTCAAAACCTATTGCAGATGATATTATCCCACCAAGAATTTCGTTCAACACTCCACCTATTTGGTTTGCTAGATCGCCTATAGCAAATCTTCCTCCAAAAAGACTACCCATGATTCCCTTGTTGAAGATACATCCTGCTGATGTACTGTTATTCCAGTTAGAGCTTGAGAAGTCGTCATAGATTTCGCTAACATAATCAAATGGAGTTTCAAGAAGGTGTCGAGTCGCGACATCTGTTAATTGTCGACCCTCACAAGATTCCCCTTCAGCGACTAAATTTACTCCCAAATACGTTGTTACCCACATGAGATCAATTACAGCTCCAGCTATTGAATAGGAGAAGGTCACAAGCAGAAGCGTAATAATTATTTTCGGTATTTGGTTTTGTAGACTCATTGTCGTTCGAGGATCAATCTTAAGCCGTAGCATAATCGCTATGCCAACGAGAACGAAGAGTAAAATAAACAAGGTATAGGTTAAATCTCTTGCCTTTGTCCATAACCTGAGAGTGGGTTGTAGATTTGAAAATCCTTGTCCTGTTCTTTCCTGATTTTGGCCGAAAGAGGTTTTCACTAATCCAAAATCAGAGGCGAGGTATTGGACATAGTGTTGCGAACTTATTGGAATATTATATGTTGCGCTTATTGAGTTTGATAAAAATCCCAGAGCGCCTCCCACCTTGGGAGTTTTAGTATTAGTCTCGGGTTTTACATAGCCAATTTTTTTCGTAGTTTGATCTATATCTAGACACCCTCGTGTAGGGTCAAGAGGGTCAATTCCTGATAACTGACAAATGAGAGCATTCATCGTTTCAATCATGGTGATTTGTGCTCTGGTATGGAAATTTATATCGACATCTGGATTGACAGAATCACTGTAGGCAAATGTCTTCAGTGGGTTGACGGCAAAGATAAATAAGAAAATGAAGAAAATAAAGAATCGTTTAGAATATCGGGCGAACATATTCGTATAGCGTATACCATATAACTTGTAGCGCAAGTAATTTTCTTGTGCTGCACGTTATCTGTATCGCGTTATATGTTAAGTGTGATACATTTGCTAGATGATGTCAAGGTTTATACTCTTCCTTTACATCTTTACCATACTTCTCTAACAGTTTTCTTATTTTCGGATTAATTACCACTTGGCAGTATGGTTGCAAAGGATTTGAATCAAAATAATTTTGGTGATACTCTTCAGCTGTATAGAAAGCTTCATAAGGAAGCACTTGTGTCACTATATGGCCTTCATACACCTTACTAGCTTCAAGTTGTTTTATTTTTCCTAAGATTTCCTTTTTTTGGTCATCAGAATGATAGAAAATTACAGAACGATACTGTGTGCCTACATCTGCGCCCTGGCGATTCATTGTGGTTGGGTCATGTGTTGCGAAAAAAACATCAAGTAGTTTGTCATATGAGATTATTCTCGGGTCAAAGGTTATTTGTACTGATTCGGCATGACCTGTTGCCCCTGAAGAAACCTGTTCATAGGAAGGACTCTCTCTTTTTCCACCGCAATATCCTGAGATAACGCTCTCAACACCTTTTAAGCGCTTAAAAACTGCTTCTGTACACCAGAAACACCCTCCGCCAAATGTCGCTAATTCTTTTTGGTCAGACATAGATAAAATTGTACCACATACTATTTGTTATACTGGAAGAGAACTAAAGATATGATTGTTCTCATCCTGTTTGCCTTTATTGCTGGTATCGTTACTATTCTCTCGCCATGTATTCTTCCAATTCTTCCTATTATTTTATCTGGGTCCGTAGGTGGTGGAAAACGAAGACCTTTTGGCATTATTACTGGATTTATTCTCAGTTTTACATTTTTTACACTTTTTCTTGCGAGCATTGTCAGCGTAACAGGAGTATCACCTGATATAGTACGTTCGATTTCTATTAGTATTGTCTTTTTATTTGGTCTTTCAATGTTATTACCTCAATTTCAAACGTTTACAGAGCATTTGTTCTCACAACTCTCTGGAATTATTCCCGTTGGTCGAACTGGAACAGGATTTGGCTCAGGATTTTTAATTGGTTTAAGCTTGGGTCTCGTTTGGACTCCGTGCGTTGGACCAATTCTTGCCTCTGTGATCTCTCTTGCGTTAACCGGAACAGTGACAGGTACTGCAGTCTTTATAACGTTAGCCTATGCTTTAGGGACATCGATTCCTCTTCTAGTAATTACATATGGTGGAAGGAGTTTATTACAGCATGTACCCTGGCTTCTCTCAAGAGCGGAGAGTATTCAAAGAATTTTTGGAGTTGTCATGATCCTTACAGCAATAGGAATTTATTTTAAAGTAGACCGCGAGATTCAAACATATATTCTTCAAAAATTTCCTAAATATGGGGTAGGATTGACTCTCTTTGAGGATAATGAGTCAGTTAAAAAACAATTGGATCAAATAAATGGAACCAAGCTTGATAATGCGTTTCGTGGAAAGCCAATGCAGGATGTTATAGAGAAAGGAATGATGGCTCCCGAACTTATTCCTGGTGGATTATGGTTTAACCCCCCTTCGCCCGAGGCTACGGAAGGGCAAGCCATTAAATCTTTAAGAGGTAAGGTTGTACTTATAGATTTTTGGACTTACACGTGTATAAATTGTATTCGAACACTTCCGTATTTAAAAGCATGGCATGAAAAGTATGCTGAAAAAGGCCTGGTAATTATTGGAGTACATACGCCAGAATTTGCTTTCGAGAAAGACCCGAAAAATGTTCAGCAAGCTATAAAAGATTTTGGTTTAAAATATCCCATCATGCAAGATAATAATTATGCAACCTGGCAAGCATATAATAATAGATACTGGCCAGCTAAATATTTTATAGATAAAAACGGTATTCTTCGTGCCAAACATTTTGGGGAAGGTGACTATGATGAATCAGAAAAGATTATTCAAAAATTATTAAAAGAAACAGGCACTGAAATAACAGAAGAGATAAAAAACCCAACATATACAAACGATGCTCGTACTCCAGAATTATATTTAGGCTATGACCGGTTACAATTCTTAGCTTCGCCAGAACCTATTACCGTTAATAAACAGATTTCCTTTAGTGTTCCTTCACCATTGTACAAACATACTTTTGCTTATCAAGGAAAAGTGATGATAGGAAATGAATATACTGCGCCTAGTAAAGGATCAAAGCTACTGCTTCATTTTGAAGCGAAAGAAGTATATCTCGTCATGCGACTGAAAGAAAATAAAAAACAAGGAAGTCTTAAGGTATTTCTTGATGGAAATGTCGTAAAGGGTGGTATTGCTGGTGAAGACGTAGAGGAAGGGGAAGTAACTGTGCAATTAAATCGGTTATATAAATTGTTAAAGTTGCCGGAAGCGGGAAGTCATATTCTAGAGTTAGAATTTCTTGACGAAAATGTAGAGATATTTGCTTTTACATTCGGGTAATTATAATCCAAGTTGGCTTTTTATACTTATCCAAATTTTTCCCCAGAATCCAGCTTTTTGATAAGCCTGATACCTCTTTTTTTCTTTAAAATCTTTTGTACCAGGAAGCGGTGGATCAATCCAGCATGAAAGAATGACCCATTGGTTTCTATCATTTTTCGAGGCTATAACAGTAACGGTAGATTGACCTAATCGTTTTCGAAACTCCTGGTTTTTGCCATGTTGGATACTATCAGGGTACAGAATAGTTTCAAGCGCCATAGATTCAAGTAGCTTTCGTTCTTGTAAGCGAGTGCGTGCGTGTTTGGTGAAAACAACATTCTCCATAACACTATTATAAATGATATACTTTCTGATATGTCGGCCGTTTTAAAAATTCCTATTCAGCCATCCTATCGAAAAGAAAATGGCATATTCGTTATTGCTATAGATGACATAGTTCTACCTAGCGAGTTTAAAGTGAAACAGAAAGCAGTTATTAATATTCCAGCTAAGCAGATAGCAGGTAATCATAAGCATCCGCGAACAGAATGTTTTATCAGCATAACGCAAGGGCTTAAGTTAGTTTGGCTAGATAAAGAAGGAAAGAAATATGAAAAACATATGAGGGAGGGAAAAGAGCTTTTTCTTTGGATATTAGCTTCTAACACTCCTCATGCAGTTATAAATGCAGGAGATGGTGAAGGAGTACTGCTGGAGTATGCTGATGATGTGCAGCATGATGTGGAACGGGTAGAAATTGTCTAAATTCTCAGAGCTTGTCCAATGTTCCATTGTCCAACTTTAGTTCGCCGGATTTCTAATGCTATTGCCTCAGTACCCAATTTCTGTCCAAGTTCATAAGCTAATGATCGTACATACGTTCCACTTGAGCAGATAACTCTACATTTCAGAATGGGTAAGGTTTCAAAAGTGTTGTTTTTAAAAAACTCTTCCCAAACTTGGACAATATGTTCTTGTCGAAAATCTCCCTGAACCTTAGTAATTCTTTCCTGAATCATAGATCGTAAATCTTGAAATTTTATATTGTTGCTAGAAAGGAGTTGTAACTCATAAATCTCAACTTCTTTGTTTGGAATTTGGATTTCATTAAGTCTATTGTTTCTTGCCCACCAATAGAGCGGTTTACCGTGAACTGTTTTAGAAGAATAGGGAGGATAAGGCTGAAAGCGTTTGCCAAGAAAAGAATGTAATAATTTTTTGTAGTCGGTTTTCAGTTGTCTGTTATCAGCTGACAGTCTTCCAGTTTTCTGTTTAGCAGTCTGATCAACTGAAAACAGATTAATAGGCTGCTGAAAACTGAAAACGGAAAACTGATTACTGATTACCTTCCCTAAAATATCATAGGTATCTGTCTCTATGCCCAAAAGTACTGTAAATTCGTAGGTTTTCCGCAGCTCTTCATATTGTTTTCTGTTTTTATTTTCCTCTCCAACTAATAGAAGTAGGATGCCTTCTGCCATTGGATCAAGCCGACCAGCATAACTAATAGTTTGATATGCATATGAGAGATATTTGCTTTTAAAACGCTGTACGCACTGATAAGGAGTTACACCAACAGTTTTATATACAGCAATAACATTTTCCATGCTGCAATTGTAACAAATCTAGGCACAGTGAAGAGGTATTCTTAAGTATTTCTTACCTGATCTTCATTCGATTTTAACTCCTAAGCAATACTATTGTTGAGTAACATAAAGGAGGTGAGAAATATATATGGCGACAGTTGTAAATACGCCAGCATCATCAACAGATAGCGGAAGTGGTTTAGGATTCGTGCTTGGCATTATTTTATTGATTGCGTTTTTCCTTTTATTCTTTGTCTATGGTTTGCCAATGATTACGCAATCATTTAACCAAAGCGCTCCGTCAGTCCAGGTTCCTGGTAAAGTTGACGTGAACGTTAAAACTCCCCAAGGAAAATAAGGGGTAAAGTAAGTACGCTGTAGCGTAAAGAAGTACTTGCTTGAGCAATAACGCTACTAAAAAGAAAGGAGGTGAATGTATGAATTTAATTATTTATTTAATATTTGGTGCTTTAGCTGGATGGATAGCATCCATTATTATGGGAACTGATGAACAGCAAGGTACAATCATGAATATAGTTGTTGGTATTGTCGGTGCATTTATAGGTGGCCTTCTAATGAATATGCTTGGACAACCAGGGGTTGAAGGATTCAACCTCTACAGCCTCATAGTTGCTGTTCTCGGTTCTGTCGTATTCCTCTGGCTGTATAAGGCATTACGATATAGATAAGGTCAGATGGAATTAGGAATGAAAAAGCAGTCCTTGTACGAATGTGTACGGGACTGTTTTTTTCATGCAAATTTTGTATTTCGAGGCTTAGTATGGTAATATTTTAAGGCAAAACAAGCCAGGGTAGCTTCTCATACCATACTTGCCTCAAGCTGGAGGTTTCCAGCCTCGCACTCTTGAGGTGCGCAGATATGGGACTTCGCAGCTGGTTAGTTGCCAACGTAGCTCAGTGGTAGAGCAATCGTTTCATAAGCGATCGGTCGTGGGTTCGAATCCCGCCGTTGGTACTCAAACAGTTAAAAGTTAAAAATTAAAAGTTAAAAGTTGATTATAACCACTAAAACAATCCCACAACTAATCCTAATTGAAACTTTGAACTTTTCATTTTTAGTTTTTAACTATGAATAATCCTATTGGAATTCTCGATTCAGGCGTAGGTGGCTTATCTGTTTGGCGAGAAATCGTACGTTTACTTCCAAGTGAGTCAATAATATATCTTGCAGATTCGAAGAATGTTCCCTATGGCACGAAATCATCAGAAGAAATTTATTCGCTTGCGAAGCGACTTTTAGCTTTCTTGCAGACACAAAACGTTAAACTAATAGTCGTTGCATGTAATACTATTACAGTTTCAGCACTTGAGCTTTTGCGAAAGGACTACCCCGATATTCCTATTATAGGTACTGTTCCAGTTGTAAAAACAGCGGCAGAAAAGACGAGAAATAACCATATTGGAATTCTATCTACACTGCAAACGGCAAAGAGTGAATACCAAGAAAACCTGATTAAAAAATATGCTCATAATGTTACTGTAACGAATATTGGCTGCGATAAACTCGTTCCCCTCATCGAGCTAGGAATTATAGATGGTGAGAAGGTAGAGTCTGCTTTATCAGAAGATGTAGCAGTTTTTAAGAATAATAATATTGATACACTGGCTTTAGGCTGTACACATTATCCATTTATCAAACCGACGATCCAGAAACTATTAGGTGAGAATGTTATGATCTTAGATTCAGGTGCTGCAATCGCACGGCATGTACAGCGTATTATTGAACATAATGGGATTAAAAATGACATAGGGAATGTTCAACAAAGTTTTTATACGACAGGAGATCAGCATACCTTTTCAAAGGTTGCAAAAAAATTACTAGGCAGTACAATACAGGTGGAACATATTAAGTTATGAGTTATAAGTCCTAAATTATAAGTTAAAACTCATAATTCATAACTTGTAACTTATAACTTATAACTAATTATGAAGATTGACTGGAAGAATAAAAAAGTTGCGGTTTTGGGGGCGGGAACAGAGGGAATAGAAAGCATTAAGTATCTTCTAGAGTTAGGAGCAGATATTACAGTACTGGATCAGCGGGAGGAAGTAAAAGAAGAAATAGAGAGATTAGATGATAAAGAAATTAAAGTCGTTACAGGTGAACACTATTTAGATCAATTAGATACATACGAAATGATTGTTCGTAGCCCAGGAATTAAACGGTCAATACCTCAACTAATAAAAGCTGAAAAAGAAGGAGTAAAAATCACTTCTCATACGATTCTCTTTTTTGAGACATGTCCTGCGCCTATTATCGGTGTTACGGGAACGAAAGGTAAAGGCACGACAACTGCTTTGATTTACGAGATGTTGAAAGATCAAGGTTTTGATGCGTATATTGGTGGTAATATAGGTGTTCCGCCATTGCGTTTTCTTCACGAATTGAAGCCTATCTCATGGGTTGTTCTTGAGCTTTCCAGCTTTCAGCTTGAAGACATGCAGCAAAGTCCCGCCGACGCTCCTCCTTCGCTAAAGGCTATGGAGGGACACAGTAAAGCTTTGGCGGGCAAGCCCCATATTGCAGTTATATTGATGATTGTGCCAGAACATTTGGGAAAAGATGTAAAAGGAACACAAAACTATCACGAGTCTATGGAGGAGTATGTCGATGCGAAACGTAACATTCTCCGCTGGCAGAGCACAGAAGATTTTGCAGTCATTAACCGTGATTATATTGCAAGTCATGAGTCTGATATTCATACAGAAGGAAAAGTCTTTCAGGTTAGTCGCGAACGTGAAGCTACGGGTAACGGTTGTTTCGTAAAGGATGAGACAATTTGGATTAAAAAATATGATACTTTGCGAGGAGTTATTAAAACTTCAGAGATACTGTTACCCGGGAGACATAATCTAGAAAACGTTTGTGCTGCTGCGATGGCTGCGAACCTGGCAGGAGTATCTACGAAATCTATAGCAAACGTGTTACGAAGGTTTAAAGGATTAGAACACAGACTTGAGTTAGTGAGAGAGTTCAAAAGTGTACGGTACTATGACGATTCATTTTCAACAACACCAGAAACTGCAATTGCCGCGATAGAAGCGTTTGATGCACCTGAAGTAATAATTCTAGGAGGATCGGGTAAAGGGAGCGATTTCACCCAGCTTGGTAAAATTCTAGCCACACGACCAAATATACGAGGAATAATTGGTATAGGAAGTGAATGGAAACGTATGAAATCACAATTTCCAATTTCCAATTTCCAATTTCCAATTACTGAAGGATTAACTCGCATGGAGGATGTTGTAAGAAATGCTGCTTTAATTGCAGAACCTGGCGATGTTGTACTTCTCTCACCTGCGTGCGCTAGCTTTGATATGTTTAAGAATTATAAGGAGAGAGGAGAACAGTTTAAGAAAGCGGTTAATACGTTATAATAGAAAGCGATAAAGTATTGTACATGTCATCTTGAAGATGTTTCAGGATGACTTTTTTTATATGTTTACATTTCGAATAGTCCAAAAAGATCGATATACGCATGCACGAGTTGGAGAATTAGTAACGCCTCATGGCGTGATTAAAACTCCTAATTTTAATCCTGTCGGGACACAAGCGACAGTAAAAACGCTTTCAGCTCAAGATTTAAAAGAAATAGGTGCACAGATAGTTTTGTCTAATACGTATCATTTATCGCTTCGTCCTGGTGTAGATGTGGTGGAAAAAATGGGAGGATTGGCGAAATTTATGAGTTGGGGAGGACCTACAATGACTGATTCAGGAGGGTTTCAAGTGTTTTCCTTGGGTGTTGCTCAAAAAAAAGTAGAGATAAAAGATCGGTTCGGACGAAAGTTAAGTAAATTTTCAAAATCTGTGTTTGTCGATCCAATAGACTTTCATTTTCAACTTCCTGCAGTTACTAAAACACGAGAAGATAAGCAGCTTAAGAAGTTAAGAGAAGCGACAATTCATGAAGACGGAGTGTGGTTTTACTCCCATATAGATGGCAGTAAACATTGGTTTGACGCAGAAGTATCAATTGCTGCTCAGGAAAAACTTGGCGCAGATTTGATCGTTGCATTTGATGACCATGAATCGCCGCTGTGGGACTACGAAACCACACTGTTTTCGCTCGAGCGGACGAATCGCTGGGGATTAGCGAGTATAGCCGGGCAAAAAAGGAAAGATCAGTTGATGTATGGCGTAGTACATGGTGGAGCCTTCGAGGATCTCCGAGTGCAATCAGCGAAATTTGTTGATCGCTATTTTCAAGCAGTATCAATAGGCGGATCGTATACCTCAAAAAACGTGTTATATCGAGTTCTAGATTGGACAGTGCCACATTTTTCAGAAGAAAAACCTCGACATCTTCTCGGTATTGGTGAAGTTCAGGATTTGTTTGAAGCAATTAGTCGCGGAATGGATTTTTTTGATTGTGTTGCGCCAACCAGAAGAGGAAGACACGGAAATGTTTACATTTCGCCAAAAGACGGTGGTTCTGCGAAACAAAATTTTACTATACAGTTAACGAATGCTAAGTTCGAACTTGATGAAAATCCGATTGATCCGGGATGTTTATGCTTTACCTGTCAAAATCATTCTCGAGCGTATATCCATCATTTATTTAAAGCAGATGAAATTTTAGCTCAGCGGCTTGGGTCATACCATAATGTATATTTCATCGTTAACTTAGTTGCAAACATCCGTCAAGCTATTCTGGAAGAAAGATTTCACATTATGAAAAAAGAATGGTTAGGAGAATAACTCTTGTTGACATTTTTGTTGGAAAACTATACGCTTAGAACAATAGATATGGAAGAAACAGAGAAAAAAACAACGAATTCTCCTGCTACCTCTGAAGCACAGCCATCAGCTGCGCAACCAGCAACTGCTAAAAAAAGAAACATGCTTCCTTTATTGGTTGTTCTTCTTATTTTATTAATTGGTGGAGGAGTAACTTTATATACACTCTTTTTTGATTCTCCTGCAAAAATAAAAGAAAAAGTAAAAGTTTCTCATCCTGTATTTCTTAGTTATGTACGACTAGTGGAAAAAGTTGCTGACCATTTAAAAGAAGAGGCAGATAGCGATGCAGATTCGATTGAGCGATATGGCGCGAAAGGCGAAGATCTGCTGAAAGACGTGCGAGATGAAAAGGGAAATTTAACGACAGAAATGAGTGGAATGAATTCAGGGAAATTAAAGAAGTATAAAGATGCTTTGCAAGCCTATGTAACGAAATCAGATGAATTATATAAACTCGAGGAAAATAATGTGACATTCTCTCAAGCATATGTCGAGCCGCTGCGCAAATATGAAAAACTTACCATTGATGTACAAGGTGCATCAAGCTACCTCTATTCGGATCCTGATAAGTATGTCAGTATTTTAAATAAAGCAATTGCTGATGAGAAGTCAGTCATCCGAGATTTAAAAAAATTATCCTTAGAAGGCGATATGGGATTAATGCATGAAGCATTTATAGCTACCATGGAAACAGAAGTAACATTCTTAGAAGATATGGTTAAAGCGGTTGAAGATCGTGACAGTAGTACAATTGCTACAGCAACTCAAAAATACGCTCAAGAACAGCAGAAAAATACGAAGGAGTTAAAGAGAGTCTCTGATAAGCTAGATAATCTCGTTGAAGATTTATCTGATGATCTTGATGGATTACGCGATAAAGTAGAGGACGAATATAATAATCTTAAAGACGAATATAATATTTAACTTCTTGGCTAACGACTTTTGCTTCTTGAGATAAACCTAATAGGTGTACTCATTAGAAAGTGAATTGAAAGTTAAAAATGAAAAATTAAAAGTTACATAAGGAATTGTTTACATATTCTTCTTTAACTTTGCTTTTTTGACTTTAAGCTTTTAACTATTTAACCCAGCCAATCTCTTTAGCAGTTAGTTCATTAATCACAAGTTCTTTGTCGACCAAATGTCCGCGGGTAAAATCGCCTTTTATATGTTCGACATACAGACACATGATATCGCCGGTTTTTTGAGGATAAAGGGGTTTTTTATGCATCTCTCCCAAGCCTTTTTCATCGCAGGCATCTGTTTCTGAATATTCCAAATACTTATCGTTCGCACCAAATAAATGCAGTAATTCATGGGTAACGATTTCCACAGCTGTTCCGCTAAAGGAAGCTGAAAAATTATAAATATTTATATACGCTCGACCATAGTCAGGATCTGCAAATGATCGAAATTTTTTATGTTCATAAAAACGTTCATCAGCGTTTGGTACATAATCATACGTATTATCGAAATAAAGAAACATGGTCAAATCATTTTTTCCGATTGAAATATTGTTGTCTTTTAAGCCTTTTTTAAAAGCGTCTTGTAATTTTGTAACGCCGAATGCGTCTTTTCCCCAAATATTCACAAAGTCACCAATTTTCTCCAAGTCAGTCAAGTTTGCAAGCGGGTGCACTTTAATCTGAATACTGACATCTTTTTGTTTATATTTCTTCGCTTCTGATTGTAAAAATGTTTTAATGTAAAAAAACGAGGCATTATTATAACAATCACCATTGTTACACTCCTTAAAAATAGTGTCCTGAGGATCTTGTAGCTTATTCACAAGCGGTTGTACATCAGATTCAGACACAGCAGGAGGTTTAAAAAACACAATGTGAATTGTATGCTTTCCTGTAGCCAGGCGTTTTTTCAGGGGTTCTACAGATATTTTAAACGCTCGATTTCTCTCTTCCTGCTCTTTCTGTACTCTTTCATACGCACTGAGGTTTTCATTATTATTTAGTTTGTTATTTTTTTTGGTAGGAAAAAATACTTGCAACAGCATAAGAAATACTATTCCTATTCCAAGCAAAGAGAGAAGCAGGAACTTTTTAAGTGATTTCTTTACTGGTGGAGACTGGGTTTCAGGTGTATTAAGAACCGGTTCCATTGCACTAGCATACTGAAGGTAAGAAAACGAGTCAAGTCGCATAGTATAGTTTTGCTGTAAGCACAAGAGTATGATAGACTTATGGACATATGAAACAACGAATTATGACAGGTTTTACTCCGACGGGGAAATTGCATTTAGGCCACTATGTCGGGAATCTAGAGAATCTTATAAAACTAAAAAACGATTACGACAGTTATTTACTTTTAGCAGATACCCACGCGTTAGCAACACCTGTGTATGCTAATGAAAAATACACAGCAATAAGCGGATATACGCTCGATGTTCTTCTTGATTTACTTTCAGTAGGCTTATCAGAAAAAGAAGTAACCTATTATGTCGAATCTGAGATTCCAGAAATTTATGAATTAGCATCTTTATTTAGCATGTATGTGGCACATAACAGAGCTCTACGTAATCCTACTATTAAAGATGAAATTAGAATGAAAGGACTAGGCGACCAATACAGTCTAGGTTTTGTAAATTATCCTATGTATCAAGCTGCAGATATTTTATGCGTGAAAGGTGAGCTTGTGCCTGTGGGTATTGATCAGGAAGCCCATCTTGAACAATCAAGAGAAATTGCCAGAGATTTTAATAACATGGCGGTGGCACAAGGAAAAGAAAAAGTATTTCCAGAACCCCAAGCAAAAATTGGCAGAGTCGGAAAGTTAATCGGAACAGATGGAAATCCGAAAATGAGTAAAAGTTTAGGAAACACAATTTATCTTTCAGCCACGACAGAAGAAGTTACCCAGCAAGTTATGGGTATGTACACTGATCCAAATAGACTCCATGCGACAGATCCTGGCACAGTAGAAGGTAATCCGGTATTTATCTATTTAGATAGTTTCTCAACAGAGAAAGACAGAGAGCAAATTGCAGAATATAAAAGGTTGTACAGAGAGGGAAAAGTGGGAGATGTGGAAGTTAAAAAATATTTAATAAGCGTTCTGGAACATTTCTTTACACCGATTAGGGAAAAAAGAAAAGAATATGATAAAGAGAAATTAGTAGCAATTTTACGAGAAGGGACACAGCGAGTGAAAGAAGAAACGCAGAAGACATTAGTGGAAGTTAAAAGCGTCCTCAATTTTATATATTAATCTTCTTCATGAAAGTATCGCAGCAAAGCGTGCTAACTTTTCAAAAAAAGATATTAAAGTGGTATAAAAAAAATAAACGAGATTTACCGTGGAGGGAGATACCAGACGGCATCTCTTTAGAGCAGAGGGCGTATTGGATATTCATTTCTGAAGTTATGCTTCAGCAAACACAAGTCTCTCGAGTTATACCGAAATATGAAGCATGGTTAAAAGTATTTCCTACAATTGAAAAGCTTGCCCAGGCGAAAACTTCGGATATACTTCGTTTATGGTCAGGTTTGGGATATAACCGGCGGGCATTATATTTACAAAAGACAGCTAAAACAGTTGTTCATGAGTACGGAACCGTTTGGCCTAAGACAGTTGAAGCGTTAAAGAAACTGCCAGGGATTGGTGAGTACACTGCACGTGCAGTCGCTTGCTTTGCTTTTCATCAGCAAGTGGCTGTGGTAGATACGAATGTTAGACGAGTCATTCTGACTCAATTTCAAATATCTCCACCAAAGGCGGATCAGCCTCTGGTTGAAAATGTCAAATCTCAAAGATTAAATGAAAAACAAATACAAATAATAGCAGATCAACTCTTGCCATATGGAAAAGCATATGACTGGAATCAGGCTCTCATGGATTACTCTAGTGCGTTGTTGAAGAAAGAAAAAGTGCAGCTAACTAAACAATCAAAATTTCAGGGTTCAAATCGCTATTATCGAGGGAAGCTTATGAAGCTTCTTGTACAGAAAAATCAAATAAAAGAGCAAACTGTAGAATCTTTTTTATATGATGAACATATGACAGACAAGGTAGATCTAAACATGATACTGAATAAACTAGAAAGAGAAGGATTTATAGAACGAAAAAAAGGAATAATAAAACTTGTGAAATAGATCACTTGTTTTTATACTTTTTTTCCAGTAATATGTGGGCATTGAAATAATTTTCCAGGTTCGATTTTCCAATTGCCAATTAAGTCTAAAATTAATGAATTAATAAATTCGACATACATTGGAAACTGGCAACTTGTCAGCCAGAGGCTGATCAACCTTTGGTTGAAAATTGGAAATTCTTTCTTAAAGCTGGTATACTCGGTGAATCTTTATGGCAACGAACGGTAAGAAAACTCCTCTGAACAAACGTCCGAAAATTATAAAAGTAAAAATGAAACCTACCTGGAAAAGTATTCTTCTCTATGGATTTATCGTGCTTTTTTCCCTTTTCCTCTTTACAGGCTTAAGCGGTTCGTACGATACAAATACGACTGTTCCCATCTCTGAAATAATCACTGATGTTAAGAAAGGAAGAGTAGAGGAGATTGTCGTACAAAATGACCGGTTAATTGTTAAGGAAACTGATAGGACTGTTGAAGCATATAAAGAGAGAAGTGCTGATGTCTACTCTCTGTTTAAAAACGCAGGCGTTGATTTAAAGAATACGAAAGTCGTCGTAAAGGATGATACAGCATTAAATAACTGGATAAATCTTATCTCTGCTATTCTCCCTGTCATTTTAATGATTGCGTTCTTCTGGTTTATTTTCCGCCAAGCACGTGGCGCACAAGAGAATATTTTTTCCTTCGGACAATCCCGCGCGAAACTATTTAATAAAGACACCCCGAAAACGACATTTGCCGATGTTGCCGGTGTTGATGAAGCGAAACAAGAACTCACTGAAGTTGTCGATTTCCTAAAAAACCCAGCGAAATATAAAGCGATGGGAGCGAGAACTCCTAAGGGTGTACTCATGATTGGTCCGGCAGGTACTGGTAAGACTCTCCTTGCCCGCGCAACAGCCGGAGAAGCGAATGTCGCGTTTTTCTCAATGGCAGGATCTGAATTTATGGAGATGCTTGTTGGAGTAGGTGCGAGTCGCGTGCGAGATCTATTTAATACTGCGAAGAAAAATCAGCCTGCGATTATTTTCATCGATGAAATAGATGCGATAGGTCGACAGCGGGGAGCAGGATTTATGGGTGGACATGATGAGCGGGAACAGACATTAAACCAAATTTTGGTTGAGATGGATGGATTTACCCAGAATGAGCAGATTGTGGTTATCGCTGCGACGAACAGGCCAGATGTTCTCGATCCAGCGCTTATCAGGCCAGGACGGTTTGATCGCCGTGTTGTTCTAGATTTACCAGATATTGAAGGACGAAAAGCGATTTTAGGTATTCATGCGAAAGGAAAACCATTTGCTGAAGATGTGAATTGGGATAAAGCAGCGAAGCGGACTGTCGGCTTTTCAGGTGCAGATTTAGAAAACATGCTAAATGAAGCTGCTATTTTAGCTGCACGTTTGAATAAAAAAGCGATTGATATGCGGGATCTGGAAGAAGCAGCCACGAAAGTGAAACTTGGTCCAGAGAAAAAACGGCTTCAATCAGAAGAAGATCGTCGAATGACAGCGTATCATGAAGCAGGTCATGCGATGGTATCCTGGCATATGCCGCACATGGATCCAGTGCATCGTATCTCGATTGTGTCTCGTGGTATGAGCCTCGGTCATACTATGATGGAACCAATTGAACGCACGCATGAAACTGAAATTCATTTATTAGAACAGATCGCAGTGATGCTCGGTGGTCGAGCAGCAGAGAGTCTTATTTTCGATACTATTTCTACTGGCGCGTCAGATGATATTGCGAAGGCGACGCAGGTTGCGAGAGCGATGGTCACACGCTTTGGTATGAGTAAGCTTGGTCCGATTAATTTAGATAATGAACGACGAATGATGTATGAACCTACAGAGGTTTCACCTGAAATGCAAGCAAAAATCGATACTGAAGTGAAGACAATTATGGATAAAGCATATGTTGATGCATTAAGTGTACTGAAGGGATTAAAACCTAAGCTTGATATAGTAGCAGAAGAGTTATTAAAGAAAGAAACAATTGAAGCTGAAGAGTTTGTAAAACTAGTTGGTGCGAAAAATCTTCCGAAAGATAAGGTAGCGCAAGTAGAAAAGGAAAAAGAATAGACCCCCTAATGTCATTCCCGTGAAAACGGGAATCTCAGAGATCCCGGCTCAAGGCCGGGATGACAGCCTCAAAATTGCCAAACAAAATATCCCTAAAAACGAAATGAGCCGACCCGGGAAGCTGACGTTGGACCGCTGTCCTTACGCTGCTCTTCCAGAGCCGGCTTATAATTGTTCCGCTCGTGCGGTTCAACCCCAGATGGGGTTAGATAATAGAGGGCCTTCCGGCCCCATGAGAGTCACGATCGGAAATCTCCTTTCTCTCAGTCTGCCCGGCGCTGCGGCCGTATGACTGAGACTATAAAGGCTTACTGCCCATCCTCTTATGGACAGTTTGCGATATATGTTATATATCGGAAACTATGCATAAAAGACCCCTAAATACTTTTTGGGCCCCAGGGCAGGTTACTTGGCTTTAGTGTCTGCACGAATGCAGTCCAAAGCGTCTGTAACACCTGAGCGTTGCCGCTCAGTTCCGGGTTTCACCCGGAGCTATGCCCTGAGGCCTGTTTTACGCACACTGTCCGTGCGCGAGAACGTCCGGCCTACGCCGGCCGCGGCTGCGCAGTCAGCTGTCAGCCATTGTAAAACGCCGCGGCCCAATGGCCTGCGGGCGATCTCGCGTTGCCTCCCCGTGTGCACGGGAGGCGAACCTTGCGTTGGAGGCCCTCGCGGGCCCGGCATCGTCCCTCGGGGGGACCGCCAAGGCCGAGTGCCGGCCTCTCAACGCGCCCCGCTTTTAGACGGGGCTTTTCGGACGTTTACACCCACCGTTACGGTGGGTGTAATGCAGACATGGAGAAGATCTCCATATCTTGCCCCACCTCCCGGGGGGCGAAAAAAGATGCGGACAATGAT
>JAYRIM010000015.1:0-31668 GCA_041906785.1 Candidatus Levyibacteriota bacterium | reverse complement strand
TCGTTGTAGCTAATGTTCCATCACCGGTGATGTACGTTGCGAGATTACCGGAGTTAGCAGAGATGGATGCGACTGGAGTACCAGAGTTAACATTGGTAAATGCAAATTTTGCAGAGGTTGTTGCAGTGCCACCGAGTAACAGATCAACAGTACTATTCTTTGGATAGAGAGCGCCATTGGCTTGATTCCAGAGACCAAACGCTTGTGTTGCTGGATCAGTCCAGGAAGGATTCTGACCAGAGCCATTTGTTGTTAAGACATATCCAGCAGTACCAGCAGAAAGAGTTGTCATTGTACCTGTTCCATTAAAGTATGGAAGAGCGCCTTGAGATACAGCAGACCAATCCTGACCAGTACCACCATATTGTGTAGCAATAGCAGTTGCTTGCCATGTTCCAGTGGTTATTTGTCCTGAAGTATTAAGAACAAAGTTTGGCGCTGTGATGTAATTACTGCTTGAGACTGCAGAGCCAGCGATACCTAAGTTTCCATTCCGATCCACGGTAAACTTTGTTGTTCCTGATGCAGATGCTGTTAATATATTCTGATCAGTACCTGTCTCATCAAATATAGCTAATGCTTTACCAGTAACAGCACCTGATACATGGAGTTTACCAATTGGTGTCTGTGTTCCGATACCAACGTTTGCTGCAAGAATATTGACTTCATCAACTGTTTGATCATCGAATTCGATTCTCCCGGATGTTGCGCCGAGGCCTAACCAATCATCATCAGCGTTAGCGTCTGCGAATGCGTCTCCAGAAGTCATTGAACCAACTGCTGTAATATCACCGGCTCCGCCAATGCCACTAACTGTTTTCCAAGAAAGAACACCATTACTATCTGTAACGAGCACTTGGTCTGCTGCTGTTCCGTCGTCAGTAGGTAAGGTATAAGTAATGTCTGCGCCTTGGCCGTTGGCAGTTTGGAATACAGTTGAGAAGGCATTACCGGAATTGAAGAGTTTCAGTGAGCCTGTTTGGGCATTTAGCCTACCTAATGCTAACTGACCATTTCGGTCAAGTGTCATTACTGTTGCTCCGGAAGCACTTGCAGTGATGATGTTCTGATCTCCAGTTTCATCAAAAATGCTTAGCGCTTTTCCGGTTATTGCTCCAGAAACATCCAAGAGTCCAGTTGGCGTACTTGTTCCTATACCTAATTTGGCTGCTAAGATATTGATCTCATCAACTGTTTGATCGTCAAACTCGATTCTCCCGACTGTCGCACCTAGTCCGAGCCAATCATCATCAGCTGTAGAATCAGCGAATGCAGCTCCTGAAGTCATCGATCCAACTGCTGTGATATCGCCGGCACCCACACCGCCTACAGAATTACATTCCCAAATATTATTTGTATCATCCCAAGAAAGTACTTCATTATCTGCGCAACCTTGCAGTAGCGTTAGTTTATCTGAGCCAGCGCCTTGGAATTCAAGACCTGAATTGGAAGATGTTCCGCCAGCGCCATCAGCTACAGTGAGCAATCCAACTGTTAAAGCATTGCCGCTGAGGGTTAAGCCATTGCCGGTTAAATCACTAAATGTTTCACTGTTAAATGTAAGTGTGTTTGAAAGAGTTGTCGCATCAGAGAGGGTGATACCGCCAGTACCAGCGTCGATTGTAATAGACCCAGTTGTGCTACCACCGATACTCAAATTCTGCATATTGGTTGTCGCTAAAGTACCAGCACCAGTGAGGTATGTTGTATTATTTGATCCAGCTGATATGGAAGCAGTTGGGGTACCATTATTGACACCAGTGAAAGCGAATTTAGCACTGGTTGTCGCAGTAGCACCAAGTAAGAGATCAACAGTGGAGTTCTTCGGATAGATCGCACCATTCGCAAGATTAAAGAGACCAAATGATTGGGTTTGAGGGTCAGACCAAGTAGGAGCAGATGCGCCACCACTTGTTAGAACATATCCTGAAGTTCCAGCAGAAAGCATCTCAAAAGAATCTGAATCTGCATAGAAGATACCACCAGCTGACAGCGTTAAGTTTTTGTTTGTTCCACCATTCGCTATTGGTAAGACACCAGTTACATAAGAAGATCCACCAGCTAAGTTCAGAGCAGCAGAGGAGAGAATACCTGCAGAGCTAAATTGAGCAACACCAGTACCATATGCTGATGCTGTAATCGTTCCATCATTTGCTAATCGGAATCGAGTAGTACCAGATGCAGAAGCGACGAATATATCATCACTATTTGTTTGGTTGAAGATAACTAAGGCATTTCCTCCAGCAGCAGGAGCGCCAGTCACTACGGTTTTTCCGGTAGGGGATGTTGTTCCAATACCAACATTACCGCCTGCAGTGATATTGAAGATGTTCCCAGCAGAACCTCCGGAAGAGGTGATATTAAAGTAATTTCCAGTTTGGGAAGCAACTCCATTCACTGTTAAAGCTACACCAGAAGTTGAATATTGATTAAATACAGCATTTCCTGCAGCATGTGTTACTGAGAATAGTGTTTGACTTGATCCATCTTGAATAGTGAATGTACCACCCCCAGCTAGTTTAAGAATTGGATTAGCTGTTAGATAATTCAAAGATTGGTTTAGTGCAACATTGCCATTTGATTGGACATAGAAACTGCTACCAACTGAAAAAGCTTGAGATGGAGTAGTTGTCCCGATACCTACATTTCCAGTACCGTTTGGATTTATTAAGACATTACCTGTTGTATTGTAGGTAGAAGAATTACCGATAGTAAGGTTTTGCCTATTGGTTGTCGCGAGCGTTCCATCTCCAGTCAGATACACAGCGAGATTACCGGAGTTTGCAGAGAGAGAAGCAGTAGGAGTACCTGATGCAATATTGTATACAGCAAACTTGGCACTTGATGTACTAGTACTACCCAGTAAGAGGTCGTCTGTTATATTTATCGGCGCTACTGTTCCGTTATTTCGCTGCCAGTAGTTTGTACCAAGGGTTGTTGCATCAACCCAAGATGGATTTTGACCAGCGCCGTTGGTTTTCAGGACATAACCAGATGTACCAGGAGCAAGCGCACTCATGACGCCAGTTGCTGAAAAGTAAGGGACAGATCCTTGTGTTGCTGAAGAGAGATCTGCTCCAGTGCCACCACGAGCTGATGATAATTGCGCTTCATACAGCCAGTTACCTGAAGAGATGTATGGAACACCAGTTGTTCCTGAGGTATCATCACCAGTACCACCATACAAAGCTGCTATTGCCGTGCCGTTCCACGTCGCATCTGAAATTGTTCCAGCATTAATATCAATACCGTTGATTGTTTCATCAGTAGCAGAACTGATAGTTCCATTAACAGTAAGAGCATTAGCAGCAAGGGAGAGAAGATCAGTATCAGATGTTAAACCGATCGTTGTACCAGTGATAGAGACATTACCAGTACCGAAAGATGCAGTGTTAATACCAGAGATTGTTTGGTTATTAGCAGTGATAGTTCCGGTTAAGGTTGCTGCGCCAAAGCGGAGTGTACCTGATGATGCAGAGATATCATGATTACCTGTACCAGAGAATGTTAAACCTGCGCCATTTCCAGAGAGAGAAAGTCCAGTGATACCAGCAAATGAACCATTACCAGCTAAGGTCAGGTTTCCAGATGAGTCAACAGTATTCGATGCTGAGTAAAACTGGATATTACCAGTATTTCCATCACCAAGCGTTAATGATTGTTTTGCAGTTGTTGCAATATTCCCATCAGCTTTTAAGAAAATCGCACCAGTTGTTCCTGCTGAAACAGATGCAGTTGGTGTACCTGAAGCAACATTGTAGAAAGCAAATTTGGCAGAAGTGGTTCCTGTTGCGCCTAACAATAAATCATCAGTGATGTTGAGTGGAGCGAGCGCACCTGAGTTTCTTTGCCAATACTGACTAGAGAGGGAATTAGGATCAACCCATGTTGGAAGGCCACCTGAAACTGTAAGTACTTGACCTGAAGAACCGATAGCTCTTCTTGCAAGTGTATCAGTACCAGATGCATAGATAAGATCACCAGTTGTATAGCTACTTAATCCAGTCCCGCCACGAGTTTCATCAAGCGCTGCTTCATAGAGCCAGTTACCAGAAGAGATGTATGGAACACCAGTTGTGCCAGATGTGTCATCCCCAGTTCCACCGTTTGCAGCTGGTAGTTGACCTGTAACATAACTTGATCCACCAGCTAAGTTAAGAGCAGCAGAAGAAAGAACACCAGCTGAACTAAATTGAGCAACACCAGTTCCGTATGCTGAAGCAGTGATAGTTCCATCATTTGCTAATCGGAATCGAGTAGCACCTGATGCTGATGCGACTAAGATATCATCACTATTTGTTTGGTTGAATATCACTAACGCATTACCGCCCTGTCCTGGAGCACCAGTTACCTGTAGTTTAGCTATTGGTGACGTAGTATTGATACCGATGTTTCCATAATTATCAACTCGTAATCTTTCAGATCCTCTAGTGTAAACAGTGACGTAACCTAATGCTGAGGTAGTTAAACCTCCTAGTCGCATTTCCGTTGAGAGACTAGAAGGGTTCGAACTTGGGTTCCACCCTACGTACATACTAGTATTAGGTCTACTTGTTAGTATTCTGACACCATTTCCTCCGCCATTTGCTTGGCTTTCTAACAAAAGGTTACCCTGGTTTTCTCCAGATGAGTTACCAATTTGCAAGCTTACAGCAGAACTTGCACTACCGTAAATTTTTGCAAGTGTTCCACTTCCTGTTCCATCACCAATCTGTAATTTTGCTCCAGGAGTTGTTGTGCCAATGCCAACATTACCAGTTCCATTTGGATTAATTAATACATCGCCAGTCGTATTGTAGGTGCTTGAATTACCGATGGTTAGATTCTGTCTATTGGTTGTGGCTAATGTGCCGTCTCCTGTCAGATACACAGCGAGGTTACCAGAGTTTGCTGAAATAGAGGCTGTGGGAGTACCTGAAGCAATATTGTATACACTAAATTTAGCACTAGTTGTACTAGTAGCTCCTAGTAAGAGGTCGTCTGTTATATTTATTGGGGCCAATGTTCCGTTATTTCGCTGCCAATAATTGGTTCCGACTCCTGAAGCATCGGTCCATGTAGGTGCACCTGAACCACCACTGACTAAGACCTGACCAGAATTGCCGACTGCACTGAATCCATATGCTGTGCCTGTAGAATACGCAATACTTCCAGCTGATCCGATTGATCCAGTATTTGTACCACCGCGGGCTATTGGTAATGTACTAGTCACATCAGCAGTACCGAGATCAACAGCTCTTTGGCCCGCTGCAGTTAAGCGACCATCAGCATCGACTGTGAAATACGCGAGGCCATCACCAGCGGCATCTCCATAGGTACCGTTCGTGACTGTTGTTGACGCCAATTCTGTAGCACCGACGCCACCTGTAGCTATAGAAACAGCACCAGATGAAACAGAGAAATTTGCAGAAGCGAAAGATGCGATGCCTTTCGTTGTTGTTGTTGCATCATCGCCATTGATTGTTAAAGTAGATCCGCTAAAAGAGGAAGATAAGCCTGTGCCACCAGTTACTGTAAGGGTTGAACCAAGAGATATAGCGCCAGAACCTGAATCACTTGAAAAAGTAATTGAAGAATTAGCTAATTCAGTATTTGAAACTGATCCGGAAGGAAGAACAATATCGGAGGCACTAATTGTTACTATTCCAGACCCATTGAGAGGAGAGAGTGTTATATTACCTGTTGTATTTCCGCCGATTGTTAATGATGCATTGCGGAGAGTTTGTAGGGTTCCGTCTGCTGTTAAGGCGATAGCTTGTCCAGAAGCATTTTGTGCGGAAATAGATGCAGTTGGAATTCCGGAATTAACATTTATGAACGCAAATTTAGCAGACGATGTGGCATTACTGCCAAGTAATAAATCATGAACTGATGCTATCTTTGGAGATAGTACGCCATTAGCTCGTTCCCAATAATTCGTTCCGACTGTAGCAGCATCTGTCCAGATAGGATTTGCTCCAGTACCTTGTGTGGTTAATACATATCCCGAATTTCCTGGAGCTAAAGCACTCATCACACCAGTTGCTGAGAAATAGGGGATGGATCCTTGCGCAGCTGCGGAGAGATCTGCACCAGTACCGCCATTTGCTGCTGGTAATTGTCCAGTGATATATGATGAACCGCCTGCTAAGTTAAGAGCTGCAGAGGAAAGAACACCAGATCCATTTGATTGAACAACACCTGTTGAGAAACCTGAAAGAGTTAATCCTGTAAAGGTAGGTGTAGCGCCAGTATGGATATTTTGTGGCAGAGAGAGTGTTACACTGCCAGTTGATGCTGAAACATTTACTTGATTACTTGTACCAGTAAGTGATGTGACACCAGCATTTGTTAATGTCACTGATCCACCGAGTGATACTGAACCTCCGCCTGAAAGACCACTTCCGGCTGTCACAGTGATAGAGGAATTTGCTAATTCTGCATTATCAATCTGGCCATTTGGTAAAGAGACAGTTCCAGATGCGACTGTTAAGCCGGTGAGACCTGTCAGTGTACCTGTTGCTGTGATATTGCCGTTATTTGCGATAGTGAATTTGGTTGTTCCAGAAGCGGAAGCAGTAAAGATATCTTGATTTCCAGTTTCATCGAAGATAGCTAATGCTTTTCCAGTTACTGCTCCGTAGAGGTGGAGTTTACTTACTGGGGAATCAATACCAATACCTAGTTTGTTTTCTGTAGCATTCCAAGCAAATCCTGATGCTTCTGATGTGATAGAGCTTGTTCCGTTAAAGTATGCTATTTGGCCAGTTGTTCCTGATCCTGCGACACCACCTGCGCCTGTGGTACAGGTAACCAGATTATTTGACGCATCTAAACATAATGCACTTCCCGTGCCTGATTGTAAGCCACTGATCGTGAAAGTTGAATCAGCATCGGTTGTGAAGGTAATATCGCTTGTGCTTAGCGGTGCGAATGTTACTCCGCCAGCATCATCAAATGTGACATAGGTATTTCCATTATCCTGAATTATAAAGTCACCTGTAGAGGATAAGTTTGTGACAAGATTATTTGCTCCGGAAACATTGAATGTAAATGTATTTGAACCAAGTGTAAGTGATGTTGATGCATCGAGTGAAAGAGTGTCTGAGATTTCAGTGAAATCGATGACATCATCTGCAATTGTTATATTTGCTTCATTTGATGGGGAAGCAGTGAGTGTGAAATCAGTTGTGAAATCGAGCGTATCGACGTTTGTTCCGACTGCAACGTCATTATTCTCGACATTAATGACTGCGCTTGTCGCACCAGAATCATTTGAACATTCCCATACATCTGTTGTTTCATTCCACTTTAAAATTTGTCCGTTACTGCAGCCTTGAATAAGTGTTAATCCTGATGATAAGACCTCTAAACCTGAACCGCTGGATGTAGTTGATGAAAGCCCATCTGCTGAAGTAGCTAAACGAAGTGTTAATGCATTTGAGGATACTTGCAAACCATTTCCAGTGAAATCGTTGATAGTATCTGAGCCTACAGTGAGATTGGTCCCTATACTGAAAGAACCGGCGACGCCGGTTACTGAGGTTAATGTACTTGCCAACTGTACGTTGGCTTCTCCTGGAGGCGATTGACCTACGTCGAAATCACCTGCTAGGAAATCGAGATATTCGGTGCTTGTTACGACAGATGTATCTCCTTCTTGCACAGCGAGTGTCGGTGCTGACGATCCGGTAATAGTAATTTTCTTATTACTGGTGTCTGTAGAAAGAGTGATGCCAGAGCCTGCAGCGAATTCCAAGGTGTCAGTACTACTTCCAGCACTGAAACTGTCAGAACCGACTTTTATGGTTTTAAATATTTTCAAACTTGAAGAATTATCAGTTGCACTTATTTTTAAGCCATCGATGCTGATATTATTACCAGCCACTAATGACACTGCACCGGTTTGACCTTGAAAGGTTAAAACACCGCTGTTTGAAACTGTTGGTGTTTGGCTTTGGTCGATTGTGATACCTAAACCTGGAGTTAAACTGTAAATCACATTTGGTGCTGTTAGGGTTCCTGAAATTGTGGCATTACCGCCAACCGCCAAATCCTTTTGAAGATCGACAAAATTAGTAAATACACTTGGAGCATTGACCTGAAATTTAAATGATGGAAGAAAACTTTTTTCTGCTAAAACTGATTTATCGTTAGCTTTGTCCAAGTTTGAAGCAAGTTGAGGTAATAATCGCTGTCCAAGTTTAGTATCCTGTTTTAAAATATTTCCTTTTTCTGTGACATAAGATAATAATTTCTGTGCATTGTTCATATCGACTGCCCCTGCTATAAAGAAAGATGCAAGCATTAAGGCGAAGATCATTATCAAACTTCCGATATATATATACATTCGTTGAACTGAAAAAACCGGGACATCTGGAAGCTTAAAAAGCTTAACATGTGAGACGCGTTTTTCTTGTCTTGACGTAGTATTCTTATTTGTTTTATTCAGCAGAGGTTGCAATTGTTGTTTGGTATATCTTCTTTGGTTTCCTGCTGTTCTTTGAGGAATAAGGATCTTTTTTTCTTCCCATCTTCTGAGTGTTTTTGTGGATACACCTAAGAGGTTAGCGGCTTCTTGAATTGTTAGTAATATTTCACTCATAGGGCAGTTTTGAGTTAAATAAAGTTGGACATTTTTTTGTCCAACTTTAGTGTGAAATATGGCTGAGTCCTTGTCAAATTTTAACGATATATAGTTAATATTCTTATCATAAGTACATCACGAATGTGGAAAACAGCCTCAGAAAATTTGAATTAAAAAAGGTTAATTTTTGATAAGATTAAGATAAGATTATTTTTCATGAAAAGCCGAACCCGATTTTTTCACAGAATCTATAAATTTTGATATAGATTGATATGTATATAAAAAACTTGAACATTTTACGTTTTAGCCTAAAAAACCTTGCTATAATTTATTTGCAACAATCTCAGAAATAGACTACAGTGGAAATAGATAAATCAGTTATGAGTTGTGGGTTATGGGTTGTAAGTTATGAATAATAAATCTAGATTAACTGTTGAATGTAAAAGAATCATGAGAATACAAACATTGCTTATTTTTTTTACTGTTGTCTTTTTATCTCTGCCACGTCTATATGTCTATGCCCAATCTCAAGATGTTACATCTGAAGGAGTTGCTATTGATATAGAGATTCTAGACAAAGGTGCGGTAGATGGATCTATTGTTAGTTTTTCAGGTGGAAAATATACACTCAGTAAAATTCCTTATGAAACGAATATTTTTGGTGTGGTCACTGATCATCCGGCTGTTGTTTTTAAAGAGACTTCATCAACAACAAAAAAATCAGTTGTAAGTTTCGGTAAAGTACAGGTTCGTGTTTCATCCATAAACGGAAATATAAAAACAGGGGATTTAGTTACATCATCTACAATACCAGGTGTAGGTCAAAAAGCTACAGAAAATGGCTACGTGATAGGTTCTGCATTGCAAGATTATGAAAGCAATGACACTAAAAAAATAGGTCTAATTTATGTAACATTACATCCGCAATTTGGTAGTATTTCCCAGGATATTCGTGAGAATATTCTCAGCAGCATTAAAAATGGCGGTAGAGCAGCTTTTACATCACCTCTGAATGCGTTACGGTATATAGTTGCAGGTCTTATCGCTATTCTTTCTTTTGCGGGAGGATTTTGGTTCTTCGGTCGCATTTCAAGTCATGGTGTCGAAGCGATAGGCCGTAATCCCTTAGCAAGACGATTTATTCTCTTAAGCGTTGGGTTAAATGTATTACTGACTATAGCAGTGATGGGACTTGGAGTTGCTCTGGCATATATGATACTGGTAATATGATTAAAGATGAAAGATTAAAAATGAAATCTCAAAGATAGAGATTTAAATATAAAAATACAATTATTTTTGAGATCTAATTTTTAATTTTTGATTTATATACTGCCCATATGGAATCACCGACATTGTTTCTATTAACTGCTATTATCGTTATTCTTGCTGGTTTATTAGCCATTTTTAGCTTGTATTATGCACGGCTTTTTATGAAGCTGCATAAGACGCAAAAAGAAGTAACATATCTTCGTTTTCACTTACAGGAAAAAAGTCTTGAGAAAATTAATGCTGCGCGAGATCGTTCCTTAAAAATCCTTTCGGATGCTTCGATGCAAGCGGAGCAGATCCTCAGCCAAGCAGATCTTTTGAAAAAGGATATGAATATGGATGTACGTAAGCAACTTGAAGCATTAACAAAAAAACAAAAAGAAACATTAACTGAGTCTTCAGGTAGATTACTACAGGAGTTTCAGCAATTAGTTAAAGACCTTACGAATGAAGATATCAATATATATAAAGATGTCACAAAAGATATAGAAAGAGTAACGATTGAAGAAGTAAAATCATTTGAGGAGCGATTGCATAATGAGACTATAGGTCAGGAGAAAATAGTTGATCAAAAAATTGAAGAAGCATTTGAAAAAACCAAACAAGAGATCGAAAACTATAAAAAAGAAAAATTGGCCTCTGTAGATTCTGAAGTGGAAAGTATATTACAAGAAGTGACGAAAGAAGTACTCGGAAAGCGTTTATCATTTCAGGACCATCAAGATATTATAAAAGCTGCACTTGAGAAAGCGAAACAGGAGATAGTTACCAAAGAAGTCTAACTGCGCATGGATGAGAAGATCTATGAACCACTTTTACAGACAGTTTTTACTCGCCAAGAGGTTGAAACCCTCCTCGACGCGATAAGTTCTGTCCTGGCTTCATTTTATCAAGTAACACCTGAAGAAATAGAAAATATTTTGGATAAAAACCTAGACTCGAAAACTTCAAAAATAGTGCTTCTGTGTCTGCGTAATGCCGGAGTCGATGCTAAAGATCATGAAAAAATAAAAGTTTTTTTAAATAATCTCACTGAACTGCTGAAAAAAGCTCCCGTTTGTTATCTCACCGTATCTGTAGAACTTGAGAAAAGCTTTATTGAAGATATTTGCGTTGATCTGCGAAAAACACTTGAGATTCCGAATCTCATGCTGGAGATTACACGTAATCCTCAAATACTAGGTGGTGCTCAAATAATATGGAAAGGGAAGTACATTGACATGACTCTTACGAAACAAATTGAAGAATGGTTCAGAAATAAAAGGGGAGGAAAAGAAGAAAAAGTATCAGAAGTATCAAAACCTTTGTAAAGAATTTTACTCTTTGATACATTTGATACCTTTCCATCCTTTGATACTTTTTTATATGAAAAACTTTCAAGATTATCTAAATGAAACTGGAGAAATAGGTTTTGTGGAAGCTGTTAACAGTACAGTTATAACAGTTAGCGGTATTCCCTTTGCTAAGCCACAGGAAATAGTCATACTTGAAACTGGTGACACTGGGTTTGTTTTATCATTGCATAAAGATTATTGCGATGTTTTGCTTTATTCTCAGAACACGATTAAACCCGGAACGAAAGTTGCCAGAACTAAGGAAGTATTAGCAATTCCTTTAGGTAATCACTTATTAGGAAGTACGATCGATCCATTCGGGAAACCTCTTGATCCATTAGTGCATTTTCCAGATTTAAAAGACATACAGTCTGAGCCTATCGACATACGTCCACCAGGTATAGGTGCGCGTAAAAGAATAAGTAATACTTTTGAAACTGGAGTTGCTTTAGTTGATCTCATTTTACCGCTTGGAAAGGGACAGAGAGAGTTAATCATAGGCGATAGAAAAACAGGTAAAACAAATTTTTTATTACAAGTTATGTTAACACAAGCGAAGCAAGGTACTGTGTGTATTTATGTGGCTATTGGAAAAAAGCAACAAGCAATTAGAAAAACTGAAGAGTTTCTGAAGAATCATAATATTTTAAATACTTGTGTTGTCGTTGGTACGTCAGCAAATGATTCACCAGGCGTGATTTATGTAACGCCGTATACGGGTATGAAAATAGCAGAATACTTCTGCTCACAAGGTAAAAATGCATTAGTTATTTTCGATGACCTAACGACACATGCACGATATTATCGACAAATAAGTTT
Organism: Candidatus Levyibacteriota bacterium; assembly: GCA_041906785.1. Taxonomy (GTDB): domain Bacteria; phylum Patescibacteriota; class Microgenomatia; order Levybacterales; family UBA12049; genus CAYMDS01. The sequence goes on along the minus strand of JAYRIM010000015.1, from coordinate 19,680 downwards.
ATTGATTAAACGTTTTCCAGGCCGAAATTCTTATCCTGCAGATATCTTTTATGCGCATGCACGTTTACTTGAGAGAGCAGGAAATTTTATCGCTAAAGATAATGAGGAACGATCTATTACCTGCTTACCTGTGGTAGAAACTGTTCAAGGGGATTTAACAGGGTATATCCAAACAAATGTCATGTCTATTACTGATGGACATTTGTATTTCGATATCGATTTGTTTACTCGTGGAAGAAGGCCACCTGTGCATCCGTTCCTTTCTGTTACCCGTATAGGGCGACAAACGCAAACTGCTCTCCGACAGACGTTAAATAGAGAGATACTCAGTTTTTTGTCAATGTACGATAAAATGCAGAACTTTACCCACTTTGGTGCTGAGGTGAGCCAAAATGTAGCATCAGTTCTTGCAACCGGCAATAAAATTGTGGCGTTTTTTGACCAACTATCGTCTGACGTTATACCATTAAATCTACAGATTTTCCTTTTTTCTTTATTATGGGTTGATGTTTGGCGGGAAAAAGATGTAGCAATCATGAAAACAGATATGGAAAGAATTATCAGTCTTTATAATTCAGATCAAAGTTTACAAAAAGAAGTACAGGATATGATAGACGCATCTGACTCATTTAATATGTTGCTGGCAGGTATTCGAGGCAAACCGGATGAGTTTTATAAAAAATTGGGATTGTAAATAAAAGTACCACGAGTACCATAGGTACCACGGGTATCACGAGCTAAATCGAAGTTTGTTTTAGCTTGTGGTACTTGTGCTACACGTGGTACCCGTTCTACTCTCATACCTATGACTAGTAAATACGAATTAAAATCGCTGATCGGTCAGCTATCAATGTTGAAAACATTGACCCAAACCTATCAACAGATTTCAGCAAATCATATCCGTAGGACCCGGACCTCTGTTGTGCGTAACCGTGATTTTATCACTGACTTACTTTTACTTTTCCAAGATGTCCGAATAGCGTATAGAGATGAACTTGTGTACCTCATGAAGCAGAAGAATATTAAAGTAACTGATAAACTGTCCTTGATTAAGCATAACGGAAAAGCTACCGCAGTATTTATTGCAGCGAACACTGGGTTATATGGAGGAATTATCAATAAGACTATCCAGATGCTAAACAAATTCTTACAGGAAAATAAGGCTGATGTTACTATTATCGGAAGAGCAGGAGAGCAATTATTTAAAGCGTATAATCCTGGTATAAAGTATAGCTTTTTCGAGTTTCCAGATTCATCTATTGATCCTGAAAAACTTCGATTGATTGTGAACCATCTGCTTCAATATGAAAAAGTGCTGGTTTTCTATGCACAATTCCAAAGTATCGTTTCACAAGATCCTACCATCAGCGCATTGGGTAGCAGCATAGAGCTTGAAGAAGAAGATCACACAATTAAAAAGAAATATTTGTTTGAACCTTCACTAGAAGAAATTGTCATTTTTTTCGAAACTGAAATATTTGGATTGATTTTTGAACAGACACTACGAGAATCACAACTTGCTAAACAAGCTTCCCGTATGTACGCAATGGATCAGGCAATTCAGAATATTAATAAGCGAATAGATCAAACAAAAATGCGTAATAATGTTTTGCACCATCGTACGATAAATGCTAAACAAGTGAATAGTCTTGCAGGGATGAGTCTTTGGTCGTAAAACGCGAAACATGTAGCGTGTAACGCATAAGTTTCATAAATTTTATTGCATTTCGCGTTACAGCGATACACGTTACATGAATCTTATGAAAGGGAAAATTATCAGCATTAATGGTCAAGTGATAGAGGTTTCCTTCTCTGAAGGTAAGCCTTCTGTTCACGATATTGTCCATTTAGAAGAAAATCCTGATGTCTTATTAGAGGTATATGCCTCGAGTGACCCTGGCACTTTCTATTGTTTATTGCTATCTACGACTACAGATATTTATAGAGGACAGGCTGTGGTGAATACGGGGAAACCGCTTCTTTTCCCAGTAGGTGACAGTGTCCTTGGAAGAGTGTTGGATATTTTTGGAAATACAGAAGATGGGAAGGCTGGTTTTGATCCTAAAGAAAAAAAACCTATCTATGCTGAGGCTTTAGCCTTTAGCGAAATTACTACAAAACAAGAGATTCTTGAAACTGGTATAAAAGCTATTGATTTCTTTGCTCCCATGCTTCGAGGAGGAAAAACGGGTTTATTCGGAGGAGCAGGTGTAGGAAAAACAATTCTCCTTACAGAAATTATTCATAACATTGTCCAGTTGACCAGAACAGAGAAAGATACGAAAAACATTTCAATTTTTGCTGGTATTGGTGAAAGAAGCAGGGAAGGGCAGGAGTTATATGAATCACTAGGAGAAAGTGGCGTACTTCCTTATTCTACACTTATTTACGGACCAATGGGTGAGAATCCGACAAACAGATTTCTTACTGCGTATGCTGCGGCAACGGTGGCTGAGCATTTCCGTGACGTTCAGAAAAAAGATGTGCTGTTTTTCGTTGATAATATTTTTCGTTTCGCCCAGGCTGGAAATGAATTATCTCTCTTAACCAAAACAATCCCGTCAGAAGATGGTTACCAAGCAACACTAGATACTGAAATGGCTTCGTTCCATGAACGATTGCTTTCGACTCCAGATAATTCTATTACGACTATTGAAACTATTTACGTACCAAATGACGATATTCTGGATCAGGGTGTCCAAGCGGTTTTCCCATATCTGGATTCCACACTGTATTTCTCAAGAGCTGTGTATCAGGAAGGAAGGTTCCCAGCAATTGATTTACTTTCATCGACATCAAGTGGTTTAAACCCTGATGTTGTTGGCGATGAGCACTACCAGACAAATATCGATGCACAAGCGCTTCTTAAAAAAGCTATCAATCTAGAACATATAGTATCATTAGTTGGAGAATCAGAACTTTCTGCTGAGGACAAAGTGCTCTATGTTCGTGCTAAGAAATTGAAAAATTACATGACTCAAAGTTTTTTCGTCGCTCAATCTCAAACGGGAAGAACTGGAAAATATGTCCAAGCGAAACAGACTGTGAAAGATGTGGGTTCTATTCTGAAAGGAGAGTACGACAATGTTTCTGAAGAAAAATTCTTATTTATAGGAGACTTGAGCGAAATACAGAAGACAACCTAGAAAAGTATGAGAAGTATCGAACGTACCGAACGTATCGAAGGTAGATTAGCAACTTAGCTTTCGATACCTGCGATACTTCAAATACTTGAGATACTTGAATTACATATGCCAAACCAAATATTTTATACTGAAACCATTCCATGCTTAGTTCGCGATAAAGAGGTTATCCTTTTTCAGGCAGATATAAAGGCAGTAACGACAAAAAATGATAGGGGTAAACTTGATGTATTACCCGGACATACGCATTTCATTTCTATCATAGAAGATTCTATACATATTATCGCGAAAGATGGAAAGGTGGTTGATTTTCCAGTGCATAAAGGTATACTCAAGGTATTCGATAATGAAGTGAAAATATATCTCGGGATATTTTCATCTGTTAGTAAGTCGAATCCTGAAAATGAATCTAAACCTAGGTAATATATTGTTATATTGCTAGATTGTTAAAGTGTTAATAAACACTATAACAATTTAACCATGTAACAATTTTTATTATGAAAACTTTTTCCTATACGATCACGCCTGTATTACAACAAAGTTTAAAGACTATTGAAATGGAAAGACAGAGAATTCTTCTGCATCCATTGCCAATAGATTCTGAATTAGCATTACGCTGGGATGCGAATGTAAAACGTATTTATTTTTCACTTCATTTAGCACATCTTCCTGTTACAGAAAAAGAAATTACCAGAGTGCTTTCTCACCCAGGGAAAAAAACGTTTCATCAAGAATCAAAAGATATTTTTGGATATAAAAGAGGCTTGGATTATATCCAACGTGACTGGTTGGTAACGAATAAACCGATCATGCCTCAAACATTACAGTTGTTATATAAAACTGTGACAGGTGAGAGGCTCCCAATGCAAACAACTGACCTTGTAGAGTTATTGGTATTTCTGCAAACAAGCTCAGAAAATCCAATTATCCAATCGTATATAGCATATGCACAGTTCAGTCAGCTTCTCCCACAGTCCGATGCATGTGGAAAAGTTATTAGACTTTTACCATATCTATTTCTTTATAAAGCGGGATTAGATTTTCGTGGTTTGTTAGTTATAGAAACCTACTTTTATAAGCACGAACGTTTATTACGAGAACTGAACGTAGCCATTGGAAAACAAGAAAGTATAACTGTTTGGATTGAGCATTTCGTAGATGGTATTGCTAAAGAACTTGAAAGTGCTTATGCATCAATTGCTCAGGGATCTATGTCAAGCCTTACTGGAAACTATCTAGAGCTTTCAGAGAGGCAGAAAGAAATATTAGACTCCTTTGATCAGCCAGGTACAAAAATTACAAACAGAAAGGTACAAGAGCTTTTCCATATTTCTCAAATAACTGCTTCGCGGGACCTTGCACATCTAGCAAGTCTGGGATTACTTTTCCCTTATGGAAAAGGAAGATCTGTATATTACATGAGAGTATGAAAGGATCTAAGATTTAGTAGGTAAGATTTATGATCTTGAGTTTTTATTATTTCTAAATCATACATCTTAAATCTCTGTAATTAATTAACGATCCACCAATTAAACAGAATATCCTCACTTGTTTCAAGGGGTATTTGTACGGTAAAAGACCCTGGAATTTCGTTAGCACTGTCTTCTGGTGTTTGCCGAGAAAGGTAAGGAACAGCCTGGGACGTTTCAGAGCGAGGTGTGATATAGATAAGGGAATCTTCTTTTACATATGGACTGTAAATGGTACGTGTTGTGTATCCCGCTGTTATAGAAGAAATACCAGCAGAACCGCTAGCAGTTGTTTCGATAACTGATGTATCTGCCTGAGCGCCTCTGACGATTTGTAACGATGAAAGCGTTGCTGTTCCAGAAGCTATCAGATCACCGAAAGAGTTTACTGTTAAGACCGAATCACCTAAAGCATTCTTTACTCGTAAGGAGCCAGAGGAGACCGAAGAGCCAGAAGTGCTAAAGGTATTTTCCTCCTTTGTCCCATTTGTCTCCTTTGGCTCATTGGTCCCTAGTGTGATCACAAGATCTTCTCCCGGCACTGGGGCGATAATGTTGGTTGCTAATGTTCCTTCAATAGAAACGTTTTTCGCAAACACAGCATTTCCATTTACTGATAGATTACCATCAATATCGATTGTAACTAATCCTCCCATTATAAAAAGACTTCCTTGACGAAGTGGTTGTAGCTCAAGTGAAGCACCCAAAACATTGATTGTATTATCTGCAAGCACTAGATTACCTCCAACTGATAATTGATTTGCGACTGATACTTCTGCAAGGCTAGTACTACCAAATACCATCAGACCGTTTGTGACAGTGCTAAGGTCGGTTTGGAAATTTGGAATATATGCAAGAGAGGAAGAAACAGATGCAACGTAGTCAGTAGCAAGGTTGTAAGTTGTAGGTTGTTGGTTGTTGGTTGTCGGTTGTGAGTTATCGGATTGAATAATAGAATCTGCTGAAGTAGAACCGGGTTGTGAGTTGTCAGTTATAGGTTGTAAGTTGTAGGTTGTAGGTTGTAGGTTAACATCAGTCTGAGTATTATATGGAATGGGTGAATTAGTAGCTGATTGATTGTTATTTAAAGCTGCAGCCAGAGTTGCTAATTTATCATCCACCTTCGCTAAAGCTTCGGCGGACAAGTCCAGTCCATCTATATCTCCTGCAATGATTCGTCCGGCGCGTAACGTTCCAGATACAGTAGCATCATGTGCAGAAAGGTTTTCACTAATTGATAACTGATTTGCGCTGAGTGTTCCAGAAAAAGTTGCATTTCCATTTGTATCAAAACTTGCGACAACTTTTTCAGTACCATTTTTGTTTGTTTTAATAGAAATTTGTTGTTCTTTAAACTCAAGTGCGATTTCTGAATCCTCGGATAAAGGAGAAATTATATTTACTTGAACATCGCTTGCAAGCAGTCTGGGAGTTGCAATAGATGCTGTATTGTTAATCGGTGAATTTTCAATAAGTGACACGATGTAATCGCGTAGACGGACGCCGTTGATAGTGAATTGATCAGTTGCTAGTGAGAGGGTATCAAAGAAACCTTCTTTGGCATTAAGGAGCCCTACAGATATCTTTGCAGCGAGGGTCTCGGAAAATATTTGCACGTTTTTTATTATTGATCCATTTTCCTTTACAACATACTTTTTATTTTCTGTTAATTCCAATGCGATATCTCCTCTGTCATTTATTTCACGAGATGGTAGATTATTATTTTCCTCAAGCTGTTTTACACGTGCATATAATTCCTTTAATCCTGCGAGTGTTAACATACTTAACTCAGGACCATAGCTTACTGCTTTATACCCTCGTGAATCTGTATGAACAAGTTGGGGAAAAATTTGTTCTACTTCCTGAGCAATCAACCCATAGGAGGTTCCTGTTCCGAAACCATATTCTGGAAATTCATCTGAGCGCATAGTAAATGTGGTCGGCCGAAGTTGCGTCACTTTATCCAGTATATCCTCGATCGGTTTAATGTCTTTTTTTAAACGCATATCTGAAGAACATGTTCCAGCGAGAGCAGTGCCATCAAATCGTTTTAGACAACCGTCTGTCCCTGATGTGCCAATTCGAATATCACCATAGACATGCAACCTATCAGTCAGAGATCCAGTAGTGCCAATAGCGAACTTTCCTGAATTAATAAAAGAATCTTCACCAGCTGCAGCTGCAAGCTTAATAAGCGCTGATGAAGGGTTAGTGCTACCCAATAGTAAATTGTCAGCTTGGTTTACAAAAGAAATATTGCCATTCTCTCTACGCAGGAAACCACTGGTTGATGCGTTAGGAGTCATGAACAGATTTGTCACATATGCATTATTGAATGCTAATGAGGAAGACCCCAAGTCATATTTACTCGTTTCTGCTGGTGTCAGATGTGTTGCCAGCCTAGCGCTAATACTTATACTGTCAGTTATACTATCACCGAGTTGGATGTTCCCGAACAATTGGGAGGTATTTCTAATCGTTGTCGTTCCAATAGTAGCTCCCAATGTTAACTCAGTAGCACTACCTCCGATAGAAAGATTAATGACAGAATCGGGAAGAAGTGAAAATGTTGTTTGGGTACTAGTGATAGAATTTCCATTTACTGAAAGTCGTCCAGAGAAAACAGCATTTCCGGTGTCATCGAGTGTGAAACGAGTTGCTCCACTACCTGATGCGTTAATAAGAAGACCTGAAGATTGTTTTTCAATTGAAAGTGCTGCAATTGCGCTTGATGTAGCGATAATTCCTAGAGAATCATTGACTAGCACTGCTCCGGGCACACTGCTATTCGGGTCATCAATCGAGTTCACTATTGGCTTTTGGATATCGACAACACCTAACCCATCAGGTGAAAGAATAACCGAACTATTAGAACCAATATTTGTTGTAAATAAAACATTTTCTCCTGTTATAGTGAATTGGCCATCAGTTGCTTGAAATGTAGGGCCTGTGTTTCCACCGATTGCTAAGTTTCCAGCAGAATCTAATGCCAATAAAACATTTTTATGGTCATGTGTACTTGTGATAGGTGCTAAGCCTTGGACTGTTTCTGTATCTTGAGCAAAACCGCCAGTAGCTAGTTGTTGACGCGGTTTTAGTTCAGCTCCAGAACCTACTGCTATACCGATATACAGATTTGGATTCTCATCAAGTAAGCTTTGGGAGAGGGGGGTTCGGGTTCCTAATGAGGCGATAAAATTTCCATTTTCATTAGGAGAAACATCGAGAACATCTTGCCATAGAAGAGCTGAGCCTGAGCTTATACTGCTTTTATAGAGGGAAAACCGCAGCATAGATGGTGCGGTTATAGGAAGGTTAGAAGTATCAGTCAGACGACCTTTAAATGAAAGAATTTTTGGTGGAGAAGTAGGCAAGGCTGCAAATGCAGTTCCTTGTTTTATCTCTTTTTCCAAATGTAAAAAGAAAAAACTATAGATGAAAAAAGAAATATAGGCAAGCAATATGCCAAAATGTATATAATGGACAATTCTGTATTGATGATACCGTCGATACCACTCTGGTCGGGTATATCTGAGATGGAGATAGACCTTTTTATGCAAAGCAAGATTATCAGTTTTAATGCTTAGGGGTGCATAAAAACTTTTTTTCAAGTTTTTAATTTTCGGAAGAGTAGGCCGAACTTGAATTTCTTTTTCAGAATTTCCTTCTAAAATAAATCTATCAAGGTCAATATCTTTAGCTGGAATAAATCGACTGACTTTTTCTGTATTAGCAAGACTTTTAAAGATAGTCTTACCGCTTAGCACAAACAGGATCATTTGGCTTTTCTCAATCAAACCTACGACTGGCAGAATAAATAACGCATCAAGAAGGCTTGATCCCGCTCCGAAGAGAGTCATTGTGAGTCTATATGGAGCAAACCAATGCCTTTTTTTAGGATATAGCACTTGGATATTTTCAGTGATTGGGTCAACAGCATCCTCATTTAGAGGTAAAAATGAATCTATCTGGTTATCTTTTGGCGCTTTGTCACTTCTGATGCTAACATTTTGTAATAAGAGAGATTCAGGTTGATGAATATGATTATTCTCATAAAGCCATTCGAGGTATTTTCTGATCGAGGAGAGTTTTCTATTTATGGATGCAGGAGCAAATTGTTTTTCTTTTATTAAACGAGATTTATATTCGTCAATAGTCTCCTTTTTAAGAGATTGAAGGTGGGTAAGTGCTTCTTGTTGAAGGCTACATACTCTCTCAATCCATAACGTGAACTGTTTAATATCAGCAATATAGTTTTTAATTGTTAGCTTCGAAACTTTTTTGTTTTGAAGGTAGTAGGTAAACTCTTTTATCAACCATCTATCTACATTTCCATTGTTTTTTTGAGGGCTAAGAGTAAAAGGATTATGCGTTAGACCATGTATTTCTTTTTGGAACTGGTAAAACTTTCTTAATGAAGCAAGGTGACGTTTTCTGGTTTTGGATGACGCTTTAGGATCCTGTGCATATTTACTAACAGATTCAATTGAAAGTACTTGAGGTATGAATTGTTTCCCATACTTTTCCTCATACCATCGAATGAATGAAGATAGGTCTGAAACATAGTTTTTCACAGTAACTTTTGGGTATTTCTGTGAAAAAAGATAAGCACGGTATTGTTCAATTTGATTTTCCATGGACAGGTGAGAAAAGTAGTTTAGCCTCGAAATTATACTGATTATACAAATTATAGCTTTACTACTGTTCGGTCTATAATCAGCATATGATAAGGCTAAAACAAATGTCAAGAGGAAATAATCATAAACCTGATATATATTGATATATAATGATACTATTGATTTATCATATTTTGTTTTGTGAAAACCCGTGAAATGTAATTTATAATAAAATGGCTGTGGCTGTATACACAAAAAATAATCGAATGTAAATATCGATTTTTCAAATAAACCTAATTTTATTCTATATCTAAATATATCAAATGATTTACAAGAATATCATTTATAAGTTTTTTTAATCTCTTTTTATATTTTGATTATTTTTATGCTTTTATAGCTAGTAGGAAATAGTTACTTAAGTTTAACAATAACTTTTTATTTTCTTGTGAAAACCAATTCATATTAAACAGTATTGAGTTTTTAACTTTATCAGTCATTCGGTATAAGTTGCTAAATGAAAAAGTAAATGTGTTTTCTATAAGATATATTTAACAGTTTTTTTATATTAGTGCTAACAAATTTAATCGACAGTTTAGATTGAATTAGCAGTATCATTAATTTTATATCTCTACAGTGACGATGATTTAAGTAAGAGGGGAGAATTCTTATAGAATAACCTCTTATATCTCTTTAATTCACATTTTTTAAAAACTATTTAGTATGAAAAGACAACGGAATATAAAGGTTAATGCGAAATATTTACGAAAAAATGTTATCTTGAGCTATATAAATTCGTCTTGAATGCAGAAAACGATATATCTGCTGCCTTTTATTTATCTATACCTCTCCGCTTCAGATTTGCAATTAATTTTGGATAAATCTGAAGCTACGGGTAATACGCTATTTGTAAATCTAAGTAAAAGGAGTATATTATTTATCTTCTGACGAGTTTTTGTAATTATGTTTTTTAAAAAGGCATTAAAAAGATTTTATTACAACTACTAGAAAACATTTTTTGTTGAATTTTATTACCTTATAATTATAAGAATTACTTCTCTAATTTATAAACAAATAACTTTTTTACTATTAAAAACCTCTTATTATCACTTACTGTCATAAAGTGATACATTTTGTTTTTATTGTTAAGACAGTTTATTTTTTTAATATCTTAGAGAACCGTATACAAATATAAAAATTATTATGTTATCTATAAAAAATGCTAAGTCAGTAAACCTTAATTTTAAACTGGTCTTATGGAATTGCACTATTTCAATGTGTTGTGTTGTATTGATTGCATTAATATTGTGTATAAGCATATAACTCTTTCCCATAACTTGCTATCAAGGTATAAGAGGCTGGTAAGATATCCTTAGCCTTTTGGAGGGGATAGTAGATACTATGTTATCTACGTAGGCAGACTTGAGTATAAGTATAATAGAACACCAGCTAGCTTCAAAAGCAGTTTTATCTTATTAATTGTTAAATTATTTATAACTCGTTATTGGAAGTATCTTGCAAATTCGCACTAGAGCTGGGTTGATAACAGTACATCTTCGATTTTCTAAATACGTGAGTGCTGAGCCGATTAGTTCATAACTATACTTCGATTTATAGAGATTTCTGTTGATATATAAGACAATGTGTCTTATAGTTAACAATACTTTTATAGTAAAAGAACGAAAACGTTTGATATTCCATCTTATAGAAATTGTTAATAATTTCTTTATGAAGCTAATTTTCGCTTATAGGATTTATAATCTTTTCTTCCACAAGTTATCCACATTTTTTAACTGCGAATTATTGTGAATATGAATTGTGCGAATTTATTCGAATTAAGATGCAATAGGTAAAAATATACTATTTTCGTCGAAGAAATAATGAAGGTTAGATTGTCTAAATTGTATCAACAAAAAACCGGCCTCATAAACGCATTTGTTTACTCTGGCCGGTTTGTTTTCGTTCCCTCATTTCGCCTAAACGAACATTCGGCGTTTATAAAAAAGTTGAACATTCTTACTACTTTTAGTCTCCTCTCCTTTAGGAGAAGGTAAGGGGTGAGGTTAAGTATGAACAGTGCAACTCTTATAGAAAAAACGCCGAATGGGATGCATATTGTCTTGCGGCGAAGGAAGCCCCCCGATCAACACCGGGGGACTTCCTGGATAAGTTCGATCCCCGCGGGCTACGGGGAGGAAGCTCATGGAGGAGGTGTTCTTTGGAGATAATCTTTCAGAACCATGTGCCTTGGATATTTAGCTACCGGCTTGCCGGTAGGGTCATATTGCGTCACATAGTATCTGCCCCAGCAGAACGAGTCCAGACAAACCACTAGTCCGGTTGACCGGTATTGGAACCGGTAACCTTCGTAACTGTCTGGCGCCCAGCCCTGATGTCCCCAGTGTAGTACCTGGGGACATGTACTACAGGCATGCGCTTTATCTGCTGCCGCAAAACTGACCATGACAGCCAGCAATACAGCGGCAGGTAGCAGCCACTTCCGCACTTTTTCACCCCCTTTCTCTATCTTCGCCACTTGTCTCACCACGTGGCTACTTGCCGGTTTCCGCGAGGTGCGTTTTCCGCACCAGCTGCTTCCGCTGGAGCCCTAAAGAGGGCATGGCCCGTACGCATCTGTCATCACGACGATGCGCATCCTTGGAAACAGCCCTGCCTCAAACTGCAGGTGCTTACGCCGGGAATGGATGACGTTTCACAATAACAAGGCATAACTTACTAGCGTGAAACGTCATCCAAAAGACTATAATGCATCATGTAAAGGTACGAATAATGCGGATTATATGATTTTTGTAGAGATTTGCAAGTTACAGGTTAAGATGATAAATAATGAGAGACTCTTTTCTTAATAAGTAGTAATAAGATCACAACTAAAATTAAAATGATAAAAAGCCGATAGGGGAAAGCATAAAAAGTAATTGATCTGTTGAAACTCTCACCATTCTGTGATATTTCAACAGTTGCTTGATAAGAACCCAGTAAAAACGGTTCATTCCATTCTAGATTCAAATTATTATCTGTATCATAATGTGATGAAAGATATCTTTTACTTTTCGCGAGAATCACTTCTGACTTCAGAGCAATTTTACCGACCAATTGACCGAATATATTACGTATATATATAGTACCCTGAGGCTTAATAAAATTCTGGTTTTGATTTTCGACTAATAAGGTGAAATGGACTGGTCCAGATTCAGTAAAAGGTTTAGCTGAAAAATCCTGGATGTTCCAATCAGAAGTTGTGCTTTCAGGAATTGAAACTATGATATTTGCTGCTATACCTATGCGATTATTTGTTAACGCTGATCTTTCATCAGCTTTTCTTTCAGTTATTCGCTCTGTGGCTATGACAGAGAAAGTATAGTCTCCAGCCTCCTGGTTTTCTGGTAGTTGCATCTTTAGTAGAAGATCCTTTTTTTGTTGTGCTGATAAAAGGAGTCTGTCTATTGGTTGATTCTCAAAAAGTAAGCTAATGTTTTCTCTAAAATTCGTAAAACGTTCATTTTCTTTTATGTATTCTATCTGTCCGTTCGATTTACTAGAAGGGACGAACTCAAGATAACTAAAATCAAGCGTTTTCGCTTCAGAACTAAAATTTTGTATGTTTAATGATATATTTACTTTCTCACCCGGTTCTATTTTTTGATATGTAATTGGTGGGTAAATCCCTAAAGAAGATTCCTCTGCACATGCGTGAGTAGCTAGAAATAAGTAGCAAGTAGCAACAGATAAGAAAATGTATTTTTTTATAAACATATTCTTACTACATACTACATAATACCTACTACTTTTAAAACCCCGGGGCTAATATATATGTAACACTATTGGTATATGCAGCTACTCGTTGAGAACCTGCAATATTAAGCTTATAAGTTAGCAATATTACGTTTTTCTTTTCTCCGATTCCGCCTTCCATTACAGGCTCCATGATCTCGCCTAATTCTTGAGAAGCGAACTGTTTATAATAATTACTCTCTCGAAAATCTTTCATACAAGCATTACCATCTTGATTATCACAGCGATATCCATATCCATAGGTGAGGATATTAGCCCAAACAGAAGCGATGTTTTCTGTACAAGCATTATTATCACAGCTCGTATCTGGTATAAAAAAGGAATCTTTTTTTGGAGATGATGTTTCATATGCAAACACCTGATATTGGGGTGCCTGTGTATTTGCTATAGAAATAGTCATCTCTCGAAGAAGTGGATTGGTTGGAGATAATTCTCCAAAATCAATCAAAAGCGGTGAAATAGTTATCATAAAATCTTTTGGCATTCCCTTTTTTTGTTGTATGCTGTTTTCTATCTTTTTAGCGGGAGGAGGGGTTATCGGTTGTAAAACAGAATTATCCCAAACCGGTTGTATTTCTAACGTTGTATGTTCGTTAAACATCTCATTTTTTTTTACATCATCAGCGCTAGCAGAGTTAATGAGATAAGTGCTAGATGAAAACAAGCTAAGTAATATAAAAATAAGAAAAATCTTTTTGTAATGCATAAAATATGCCTACGCGATAAGAATATGATAAGTTTTAATCTATTCTATTTTTTAGAATTTCTTCGTGAAACTATTAATTAATAGTAGTCTAGTTAATGAAAGAAAACAAGAGACCATGTAATTTTTAATTTGAAATTCAAAATTTTTAATCAGTTTTATAATATCAAAACTTTTTAATATTAAAACATTAAAATAGTTATGCTTTACTAAAAAATATTAATTTAAAATTAAAAACATTTATCATACTCCTTTTGTACATATAGTCCTTGTGCTATACTTCAAACATGATTGACACAACTGTAAAAAAGAAAGAACAAGTATCTGAAGATAACACTCAGAAACAAGAGACAAGTAAGAAGTATATTCCATCAGAGATTGAACAGTATTGGCAAGCTAAGTGGGAGAAAGAGAAAATTTATCAGACAAATCTAGAGACTGATAGACCTCCTTTTTATAACCTCATGATGTTTCCGTATCCTTCAGCCGAAGGATTACACGTAGGAAATGTTTATACCTTTAGTGGTATCGATGCCTATGGACGATTTAAAAGAATGCAAGGTTATGAGGTATTCGAACCTATCGGCTTAGACGGTTTCGGCATCCACTCAGAGAACTATGCGATTAAAGTTGGCAGAACTCCTCAGGAGCACGCACGGATTTCAGAAGATCACTTTTATAAACAGCTTCATATGATTGGAAATGGCTACGACTGGTCACGTACTGTTGAGACTTACAAACCAAATTACTATAAATGGACTCAATGGTTATTTACAGAACTTTTTAAAGCTGGATTAGCCTATAAAGCTGAAGCAAGCGTGAATTTCTGTCCTTCATGTAAGACGGTTTTGTCGGATGAACAAGTTATACAAAAAGTTAAAAGTCAAAATTCAAAAGTCAAAAATAATGAAGGAGAAGAAAAGGACTTAGAAGTTAGTACTGGGGTTTGTGAGAGATGTGAGACGCCAGTAGAAAAGAAAAATTTGTCTCAATGGTTTTTCAGAATTACAGATTATGCTGAACGCTTACTTGCAAATACAGAAAAACTGGATTGGACTGAAAAGGTTAAAATCGCCCAGAAAAATTGGATAGGGAAAAGTGTTGGTGCTCGCGTAACTTTCAGAATTGAGAATACAAAACTAGATATTACAGTCTTCACAACTCGCCCTGATACTTTATATGGTGCAACGTTTTTAGTAGTTTCACCGGAACACCCGGTAGTAGCAGAGCTACTAAAGTTAAAAGTTAAAAGTCAAAAGTCAAAAGTCGAAGAAATACAAAATTATATTGAATCTGTTAGAAATAAATCGGAGCAGGATAGGATAGCAGAAGGAAAAGAGAAGACAGGTGTGTTTACTGGTGTATATGCAATTAATCCGGTAAATAATGAGCGGATCCCTGTTTGGATTGCTGATTATGTTTTGTTCGGTTATGGAACAGGAGCGATTATGGCTGTACCAGCACATGATACACGCGATTTTGAATTTGCTAAAAACTACAACTTGCCAATAAAACAAGTCGTTGCGCCTGAAACAGGAACAAAACGAGAGAATGAAGAGAGACGAGATGGGGGATGTGCAATTATCTTTGATCCTCAAACGCAAAAATATGCTGTAGCTACAGCTCCGGATAGAGTGGTTCGTTTATTTGCTGGAGGTGTGGATAGTAATGAGGATTTAGAGAAGGGTATTATGCGGGAAGTAACTGAAGAAAGCGGATTATATGATTTCAAACATGTGGAGAAAGTTCAGACTTCATTTTCTCATTTCTATAATAGTAGAAGAAATGTAAATCGAGTAGCGCTAGCGACTTGCTATTTAATTATTTTACGTAGTAATAAACAACAGGAAAGGAAACTAGAACCTCATGAACAAGATTTGCATGTATCTTGGATGAGCGCACAGGATATTCTCAAAAATTGGCATGCTTTTAATAATGATAAGCGTCTAGATCATTGGATCTCATTTTTACATCAAGCTGTGGGTCGTGCTATTGAGCTTGGTTATGATAAAACAAGTGATAAAAACCAATTTCAACAGAGCGCCTACACTGGAGAAGGACTACTAATAGATTCTGGAGAGTGGGATGGTTTAAAGGTTCCAGAAGCGATTGAAAGAATAATTAATTGGTTAGAAGAAAAAAAGATCGGCAGCAGTTTTGTGAATTATCATCTTCGGGATTGGTTGATTAGTAGGCAGCGGTATTGGGGACCGCCGATTCCAATGATATTTTGTAGTGCTTGTAAAGAGAAAGGTGACTCTTGGTTTACCAGCAAAGAGGCAAAAGAATGGAAAGTAGTAAGTAGTAAGTATCATGTATCAAGTGAAGAACATAATATTAAATACTTAATACCTAATACTGATTTTGCGGGCTGGTATCCGGTCCCATTAGAACAATTGCCTGTAGCATTACCAATCGTTGAAGATTTTAAACCGCTTGGCACTGGAAAGGCGCCACTTGCTAATTACCCTGAATTTTATGAAACGACATGTCCGGAGTGTGGTAATAAAGCTACACGAGAGACAGATGTTTCTGATACATTCCTAGACAGTGCTTGGTATTTCTTCCGTTATACATCAACTGATATAGAAGATGATGCTTTTGCTACAGATAGGGTTAAAAAATGGTTACCAGTAACTTCGTATATTGGCGGAGCGGAACATGCTGTGCTACATCTTCTTTATTCTCGGTTTATGACGATGGTGCTTCATGATTTAGGCTATATCGAATTCGAAGAGCCATTTGCTCGTTTCCGAGCCAATGGGTTAATTATAAAAGACGGTGCGAAAATGAGTAAAAGTAAAGGAAATGTGATAAATCCAGATGATTATGTGAGGAAATTTGGAGCAGACACATTACGAACGTACTTAGGTTTTATCGGTCCATTTACCCAAGGAGGCGATTTTCAAGATACGGGGATTGAAGGCATTTGGAGATTCTTAAATAGAGTATGGAAATTGGTTGTGAGTTTTGAGTTGCCCGCCAGCAACGCTTTGCCTAGCAATGCGGGCAGGTCAGTTGTCAGCAAAAACAATGAGACAGAAAGTATCAGCATGATGCATCGCACTATCAAGGGTGTGACAGAGGATATGGAAGAGTTGCGGTTTAATACTGCTATTGCGAAAATTATGACCTATTATAATTTCTTAGTTGACCAAAAAGAAGTTAGTAGAGAAGAGATAGAAGTACTATTAAGGTTGCTCGCACCGTTTGCCCCCCATTTAACAGAGGAGCTTTACCAAAAAGTATCAAACGTAGCAAAGGTATCAGACGTATCAAAAGCTTTTAAGTCAATTCATACAGAGAAGTGGCCAGATTTTGATGCTGAAAAGATAGTATCTGATACAGTTATGATTGCTGTACAGATAAATGGGAAATTACGAGAAACAGTCAGTTGTCAGCAGTCAGTTGTCAGTAATCAGCAAGAGATAGAAGAGTTGGCAAAGGAACAAGAAAATGTGAAGAAACATTTAGAAGGAAAGACTGTGAAAAAAGTTATTTATGTCCCCGGTAAAATAATTAGCTTCGTGATTTAAAAAAGTCCTATGTCAGAAAGACCTGAATGTACATTTGCTATTTGGAATCCTTCTTGGAATTATATAAGTGCGCAAAATATTTTTATTCGTGCTGATGCTATTCCGACCAGAAAACCAGGTAACAGAAATCTATTAAAAGAACGTCGAGCGGGTGGAAGTGGATGTATCTTAAAAAAGCTAAATGATGGTGTGCAGCTTCCTCAAGTATATACAGATGATGGAAAGTTAGATATAACCTGTGTGGGACCTGAAAATCCAGAATGTCCTCAAGTGCAAGGTTTCGTTTTGGTTAACGCAGTAAAATTTGCAGATGGTAGAAAATTTGATGTTCAAGTTCCTCGTCTAAAAGGTACTCAGGAAGATGAAATAGTTATTTTCGGAAGAAAAGAAAGTGAAGATGAAATGTAGAAAAATATTTCTATTGACAACAGACTCATGGTGCGAAATGATAGATACAAGACTGCCATGAATTTGGATGAAGGGTTGATGCAAAAACTTGCTCTCTTTTTTACTTCTTTTAAACTTCCACTTATTATTGGTTTTATTGGTTTGATATGTTTAGGGTATGGTTTGATAGATTATTTTTTTCAGAACCAGTCTAAAAATGAGATCGTTTTCACATCAGAAAACACATCAGCAGTAGAAACTGCGAGTGTTAAAAATGAGATTGTTGTTCACATCGGAGGTGCAGTTGTAAATCCTGGGGTTTATTATCTTCCTGAGGACACGAGATTGCAGGAAGGTATAGAAAAGGCTGGAGGTCTAGCTGAAAATGCAGATTCTGAATTTGTCGAAAAACAATTTAATCTAGCATTGAAGTTAAAAGATGGAATGAAAATTTATGTTCCAGCGGTAGGAGAAGCGATAGGTAGTGCAGCAGTTGCAGGAGTAAGTACTAACACAGGTAGCATGGGCATCACCGGGGAAAATACAAATTTAATTAATATAAATACAGCCTCTGAAAGCGAATTAGATAGATTGCCAGGAATAGGAAAGGTAACAGCTGAGAAAATTATCAATAATCGTCCCTATGGCTCTGTAGAAGAATTACTCGATAAGAAGATCGTAAAGCAGAAAGTTTTTGAAGAGATAAAGGAGCAGATAACGGCATATTAGGGAAGCTAAGGGAAATCAGGCTATATACCTGATAGACAAACTGATTGTTTCGTTAAAAGAAAAACATATGAAAGAAGGTGGATTTACTGAAGAACTTTATAGAAAGCGGGTTGTTAATAGGACAAATAATTAATCTCTTTAGAGCATGGATAAAAAAGTTATTGTCTCTTGTTTCTGTTTACTTTTTCTTCTCATAATCCGTTGCTATTTTGTCTTATATACTAATGTTGAGTATAGAGATAATCAAAAGATTTCATTTTCAACCATTGTTGCTTCGGAGCCGACTGTGTCAGGAAAATATCAACGTTTTCAGATTAAGCTCGATAACCAGCGCGTGTTTGTCACGACAGCAAAATTTCCTACATACACATATGGTCAACGGATCTTTATAGAAGGAAAACTTCGTGTTCAGAAAGTAGAAAAGAAAATATTGCTTTCTTTCTATTATCCTACTATTAAGGTAATAGAGCAGAGAGATAATTTATCAATGTTTAGCCGAGCTATTCGAATAAAAGCTATCAGTATCTATTCCGAGTTTCTTCCTCCTGATAGTGCTGCATTACTATTAGGTATTGTTCTAGGAATAAAAGTACAAATGTCTGAGACGTTTCTGAATAATCTGCGTTCAGCTGGTGTTATGCACGTCATCGCTGCGTCGGGAATGAACGTCACAATGGTAGCCGGAGCCCTTTTTCTGATGTTGAAACAGACATTCTCACGCAGAAAAGCGCTAATGTTTAGCTTTTGTGGTGTTTTACTATATGCAGCTGTTGCAGGTTTTGAACCTTCTATCGTTAGAGCATCGATTATGGCTGGTTTAACCTTTTCGGCTGGAATTTTTGGCAGACAGAAACATGCCCTATATCTCCTCGGACTAACTGCAGCAATCATGCTTTTTATTGAACCATACTTACTTTTTGATCTCGGTTTCCAGTTATCATTTTTTGCGACATTCGGTATTATGACACTAAAACCGATTTTTGAAATAATCGGAAAAATAAAGATGATGCGCGTAATCAAAGATGATTTCGCGACAACGCTCGCAGCGCAAGTAGTTACAGGACCAATACTTTTAGCTAATTTTGGTTCTCTAAATCTTTTATCAGTTTTAGTTAACGTACTTGTATTATGGACAATTCCACCTTTAATGGTGATTGGTGGGATTGCTTTACTGGTCGGTTTTGTATTTCAGCCTCTTGGTGAACTTTGTATCCTTACGGCCATGCCATTCCTCTGGTATTTCGAAAGGATTATTCATGTGTTTAGTTATATATCAGTTCCATTACG
>JAYRIM010000014.1:0-114134 GCA_041906785.1 Candidatus Levyibacteriota bacterium | reverse complement strand
ATCAGTAATCAGTAATCAGTAATCAGTAATCAGTAATCAGTAATCAGTAATCAGTAATCAGTAATCAGTAATCAGTAATCAGTAATCAGTAATCAGTAATCAGTAAATGATTATAGCAGTGGTTTTAAACTGACAACTGACCCGCTGCGACTGCGCAGCGAGGCGAGCAACTGACAACTACTATATGATAAGCCATATTTTTGCTTCAACAAATAAAAACGACCGGGACAGATTTGCTATGGACATGTGCAAGGAATTAGCAATTAATCCTATTGATATATCTATTCTCGCTATAAATACTGATGAAAAAACGAAATCGAAAAATGCTTCAAGCATAGGCATTCAAGATGTTAAAAAATTTCAGGAGAAGCTTTATTTAAAACCGATTAAAAGTGAAAAAAAGGCATGTATTATCCAAGATGCACATCTTCTGACTTCAGAAGCACAAAACGCGCTATTGAAAATTCTTGAAGAACCGCCTGCCGATACGCTAATAATTCTCACGACAGACTCACTTTATAGTCTTTTACCAACAATATGTTCTCGTTGTGTGATAAAACAATTTGAAAGAAAAAAGGATCCAAATACAGTTGAGAAGTATCAAGAGGAGTTGTTAAAATTGGAATCCTTTTCCGTTTCTCAAGCATTAGAGTTTGCAGAAGAGTTACAAGAAAAAGAGAAAGCATTAATCTGGCTTGAGAATATGATACTTACTGCTCATATTTTACTCACCGTGAAAACAGAAGATACGAGAAAATATGCTTCTTACCTTAAGAAGCTACAGGAAACGTATACTATAGTGAAGACGACTAACACAAATACGCGAATCTCACTTGAATACCTTTTTTTATCATTACATAAATAATAAACTTACGAAGCTCGCGCCAATAATACCTAGAACGCTTATACCGAATTTTACAGCAAAATCTTTCTTCCCCTGCAGGAAACTATAGAATGTTTTCCCCAGCAGATTAATAGCATTCGCTATTATAAACGCCCATACAGCAAGTGAAATATCCAATCGTTCTCCAGCAAGCTGTGCTGTATTAATCATTACCGCATCTAAACCTGCAAGAGCACCAAGAGCAGTCGTAATAAGGAATAATGCACTTCCACCATAAAACTCTAATGCCACTTTAGATAATATGCTTATAAAAAGATATATACCTGCAAACCGCAGGGCAGGACCAAGCTCAAAAATATCGTGCTCTTTCATAACTTCATATGTATGAGAGTCAGAGCTTGTATTTCTTTTATCTTTTGCTTTTAAAAAATATACTGTTATGAGTAAGCCGACACTGATAATTGCAATAAAAACAGGAAATAATCGTATGACAAATGCTGTGTTTACCGGAGTCAATAAAAGGAATATTTGAAAAAAACTGACAATATTTGCCACTAGAGCTGCCGCTAGAAGATGATGTATGTTCGATGCTGATTTGCTTTGTTGGGCAAGAGATTGAGTAGTCGCAGTGGATGAGACAAAACCTCCTGCGATACTTGTAAGAAGCCAACCTTTATTTTTACCAATTGTACGTTCTAAAATATACCCAATCATATCAATACCTGTAATAAGTGCGACAATAACCCATAAACGGAATGGGTTAAATAATTCCATATCAGCGATTTTCTCTATTGGGCCAAGATTTTGAAATAATTGCTTTAAGACACCAATATCTGACATGGAATACGCTTTATTCGGTAAAAAGGGGAGTATAACAATTGCAATAATTGCGTATGCGATGAAGGCATTCAGCTCAGCTTGTTTTATATCTTCCACAACATCTTTAATTTTTCTTTTTCTGGAGAGAATAAGGATTAATACAATCGTTATAGCAAGGGTTAATTGTATAGGAAATGTCTCAAAACCTAATAATAAGCCAATCAAGAAGCTATAAATCATCGCTAGTTCTGTGGTTATACCTGTGTCTTTCGTAATTATCGTATCGACACCGTAAAAAACGATAAATAAAAGAAGAACACTTCCACCTATTAATAATGCGATATCAGGATGAGTGCGATGAAGTAGTGCGACAATAGTTCCTAACGATGTAATAATTGAAAAGTTTCGAAGCCCTAACACCGCCTGTGGCTTACCGCCAGATTGAAGAAGCTTTTTTTCATTAATTTCCCGCTCAAGGCCGATAACTGCTCCTAAAATGAAAGACAGTATCAATCGTAAAGGAAGATTCCATACATCCATAGTTGTATTCTACACTATTTTTTCATCACCCCATTGCGCCATTTGGTCGATAATGCTTCGTAACGATTTACCTTTATGGGTTAATGAATACTCTACATGTAAGGGAACTTCAGCAAATACTTTACGCTTGATAATCCCTTCTTTTTCCATTTCCTGTAATCGAACAGAAAGTGTTTTTGTACTTATACCTTCCATAGATCGCTGCAGCATACCAAAACGGTTATTCCCTTCCATAATATTGTGGAGGATAAGAAGCGTCCATTTACTTCCAATAACCCGCATCGTTTTTTCTACTGAACAAGGAACTCCACACGGATGTACATGTTTCATACTACGTTATTTTACTTATTTATATCAATTCGTATTTGTACTTTATAAATTGTAAGTACTTTACATTGTAAAGTTTTGCTTATACAATGTCAATGTCACTTACAATACTGTAAAAGCTACTTTTATGTGGTTCAGTTAAATAAGACACACTATGAAAATACAATTAATACTTGGTAGCACGAGAGAAGGTAGAAAAGGGGAGAAAGTCGCAAAATGGGTTCTTAGTGAATTAAATAAGCGTGCTGAAGCTATTGTAGAATTTCTTGATTTGAAAGATTTTCCATTACCTTACTACGCAGAGGCGAAAACTCCATCCTCACTTACTATAGAAGAGTATACCAATGATATGGCTAAAAAATGGGTAAGTAAAATAGAAGAAGGAGATGCATATATCATTATAACTCCAGAATATAATCATGGTTACCCAGCTGTTTTAAAAAATGCATTAGATTATCCATATAAACAATGGAATAAAAAACCAGTGGCTTTTATAAGTTATGGAAGTTCTGCAAATGGAGCGAGAGCGGTTGAACAATTACGTCAAGTTGCAGTAGAACTTCAAATGGCACCTATTCGAAATGGTGTTCATATATCATTAGGTCAGAAACCATTTGATGAAAATGGAAATATGATTGAGGAGCAGAAAATGCATTATGAGAAATCTCTTACTCATCTCTACGATCAACTTATTTGGTGGGCAACAGCACTAAAACATGCACGAGACTCAAAATAGGCAGTAGTACAATAATAATAGTGCTTTCTCTATTACTTCGTTATTACAAGTTTTCTTACATTTTTATGAGAGAATGGCTTGAATATACATCATCTCCAGAAAGGAGGTGATAGATATGTCGAAAAAAACTGCTCTTATTATTCTGCTAATCGTCCCACTGTTTACAGTGAAAACATTTTTTGCTCCTGACTATTCATTCGCAGAACAGAAACAATCATCTAATCAGGTGACAGGGAGCAATACCATAAAGAAGGAAAGCTTGAATAATACTTTTTATAATTTTTATTGGTTTTCCCTTTCATCAATTTTGGCTTTACCATTCGTATTACGTTTACTTCGCACAGGAAAAGAAGAAAGTTTTGATGACGAAGATATCCAAGACGACGAAGGTATAAAAGGTGGTTTGAGCACAGATGACACTGATGAAGATAAAGAGGAAGAGCTATAATTTCTTCGATTACAACTTCTGAGATATATCTCCGTTTGTTTTGCGCTCGCGACTTATTCTACAACACTACACGCAATTTTTATTCCTTCAGAAAATGTTGGATATGCATGAAGCATTTCAGCCAATACTTGAGCTTTTACACGAAGTTTTATTGCCAATGCAATTTCATGTATCATTTCTCCTGCGCTGGGTGCGACAATTGAACCGCCTATAATAACGCCTTTCTCATCCGTAATTATTTTTACAAATCCATCAAGATCGTTTGAAGTATTCGCACGCCCGAGAATAGCAATAGCTATAATACCTTTTTTTATCTTTATTCCTTTTTTCTTTGCATCCTCTTCACTGATACCTACTGAGGCGACTTCTGGATCTATAAAAACACACCGGGGTACGACACGGTAATCGGGGACTATTTTACGATTTGAGAATGCATTATGAACAGCGATATAGCTTTGATAATATCCCACATGTGTGAAGAGATACGGTCCTATAACATCACCGGCAGCATAAATATGGGGGACAGATGTTTGCAGATATCGATTTACTACTAATCGATTATCATATATAAGTATTCCTGCACGTTGTGGTTCGAAATCTAGCACAGGTACTTTTCCTGTTGCGATAAGGATTTCATCAACTTCGTGTTTGTAGACTTCATCACCTTTCTTAAACCAAATATCTTTTTTTAATCCTTTCCTTTCTACTTTATCTATCGATGTATTTAAAAGAACAGAAATATTCTGATTTTCGAAAAGAGCTTGAACGAGGTTACTTACTTCTTTATCTTCTTTAGAGAGTATCCTTTCTGAACGATTTACTAAGATAACTTTCACACCAAAAGATGCGAATATTTGTGCGAACTCACATCCCACTGCACCACCGCCGAAAATCATAATTGAGGATGGAAGATTTGTAAAATCAACTGCTTGTTTAAACGTAATATAACCTGATTCAACCAAACCAGGAATAGGTGGAATAAATACCTGGGAACCAGTCGCTATAAGAAGTTTACGCGCTGAATAAATTTTCCCTCCTGCTTCTATAACATGTGGTGCGATAAAATGTGCTTTTGCATGAAATACATGAATGCCATCTTTTTGAAAAGACTCTTTACCATGAGCTGCACCTGTACGTGTAACTACAAGATCTTTCCAGCTTTTTACTTTCTGATAGTGTAACCCCACATGGGCAGGTTTTATACCAAAAAGTTCTGAATCTTTTACATGCTGATATATTTTTGCGCTATGGAGTAATGCTTTTGTAGGAACACACGCGTAATTCGGACATTCACCACCAATTGCATCGAGTTCGAATAATGCAACTTTCTTACCTCGGGAAGCAGCATAATGAGCACCGACACTACCTCCGGCTCCTGAACCGATAACAATTAAATCATAATCATATTGTTTCTGTTTTAACATGTTTATAAATTTTTAATTTATAATTTTAAATTTGTAATCAATTTTTAATATCTTAATGTTTTAAATTTAATATTTTGTAATTTGATATTGACTAAAAATTAAAGATTTCAAATTAAAAATTAACCAAAGTTAATAGTTCCATTCGCTATTAAAATTAATAACCAACCAAGAAAGATCAGTAAGAGACCGATCGCAAACCGCATATACCCTTTATTTGCTTGTTTCCAATCTTTTATTTTATTCACGCTAACGCCAGCAACAACGAGCAGTAATATAACAACAAGAGGTAAGACAAAAATAATATTATAAATCACAAGAAGAATAAAAGCCTGAAAATCAAAATTAAGTGAGAGTAATGTGATAATCGCTAAATACGGTGCACCTGTACAAGGCAATTCAACTCCTGCTATAAATGCACCGAGGAAAATAACACCAGGTATTGTCAGGTTCTTCGAGTACGCGTGTATTTTATCGGCAAAAAAGGAGGGAATTTGTAATGAAAACCCTTTTCCATACCAAAAGTAATCTTTTATCTCTAATAATCCAGCCAGTATGACGAAACTTCCTACGATAATTGATAAATATTCAGCAACATATAACGGCACGCTTGCGAGAAAATAAATAAGCCCTAATCCTGCAAGTAAATAGGTAACGAAAATCGCTCCAATATATAAACTACCTAAAAGAAGTAATTTCTTAGTAGAGTTTTTACCACCGAGAACTACTGATATCATAAGGATTAATACACCAATCGCGCATGGATTAATAGAATCAATAGCTGCTGATCCGATTACAACTGATAATGTTGGTAAATGTAAATCCATATAATATAAAGTTCCAATCTCCAGTTACCAATTTCCAATTATGTTCAGACTATCGATTAATTCATTACTAATTGGAAAATGGAAATTCGAACCTGGAAACTATTCAATAGGTAATATTTCTTCTTTTAGTTTACCTGTTTGTTTCGCTGCACGATAGCTTGTACATAGTTTCTCTGTGCGTTTTTTTCGCACGTCAAACTCTACAATAACACAATCGCCAGGAGGTACAGCTCCTTCTGGGGAAATAACATACGATGCTGGGTCATCTATTTTCTCCTGATAATAATTTGAGCTTCCGGCCGTTTTATAGACAAACACTTGTAGTTCTCTTGGTGCAGCATCTCCGCATGTGTCACCATTCGTGAATTGCTCAACACCATGTTCTACTGGAACGCTAATACTATTTTCAGAAAGCAAACCACCAATCACTTGAAAAAACTTTCCTAAACTTGCATCTGCCGGCTGCATCACAACTCCTTCAAGATGAATACGCTTATCATTGTGTTCGTGGAGTGTGTTCGTGCCTATCTTATTCGACAATCCTTTAGGATCACGAAGATTTATTTCTCTCCCGCATGCCCAAATCTCTATATCAGTATGCCAATGCACAGGACCGTTGCTTGAAGAGAGAGCATTAATATATAGAGTAGAGAATGCAAGAAACAGAGTAGGCAGTATTGCTGTAAGTACGATACTTATAAAAAGTAATCGTTTAACTACGTTTGATTGTTTTTTCTTTAGTAAAGAAATACCTGATAAAGTAAACAGTAGGATAGACGCAACACCTATAATAAGTAGGGAGTAGGATGAGACAATTTCTTCGAGATTATTCATGGGCAGTTATTAAAGTTATGCATTAAGCATATACTACTTTAGAATGTATATTCAACAGTATAATAAATTTAAAAATGAAAGTATAACTTCTGATTTTATCTCTTAGAGAGCATGTACAAGAAATAGATTCTATAATTATAATTCAACTTGTTTTTTAAATATTTTAAAAATTAACCAAAGAAAAATACTTGTCCCAATAATATAGGCCCAATCAATAGTATCTATATGTTTTACTTCAAATAACTTTGCTAAAAATGGAACATAGACGATAAGTATCTGCATACCGATAGTTACGATAATTGCAGTAAATAACCATTTATTAGAGAAAAATGGCGTATTAAAACTCGAACGGATAATGAAAAGATATACGAGCTCAAATAATGCAATAGCGATAAATGCAGACCCTCTCGCCTCTATTTCACTTTCTCGAGTAATATTAAAAAGATACAGAACAATCACCGCCACAGTAAGTAAGCACCCAAAGATTACCATTTCAATCCACATTTTTTTTGAGATAATCGCAGACTGAAACTTTTGTGGAGAAAAACGCATGATATTTTTATCAGCCTTATCCATACCGAGAGCGACAGCTGGTAATCCATCAGTAACCACATTTATCCAAAGTAACATAGTCGCTGTCAAAAGAAGATCTTTAAAAATAACGACACCAGAAAATACGAGTATAACTTCGCCGATATTACAGGAAAGAAGATATTGAACGAATTTTCTAATATTTTGAAATATTCCTCTTCCTTCCTCAATTGCAGCAACAATCGTAGAAAATTTATCATCAAGAAGTACGATTTCTGACGCTTCTTTCGCAACGTCTGTACCAGTAATTCCCATTGCTATCCCGACATCAGCTTTTTTCAATGCAGGTGCATCATTCACTCCATCTCCCGTCATCGCAACTATATGGCCATTTTTCTTCAATGCAGAAATTATTTTCATTTTAGAAGCAGGATTAATACGTGCATAAACACTAATACGTTCTACAGCTTTTACGAACTCTTCTTCTTTCATAGCATCCAATTCCTGACCTGTTATCGAATCTCCCTCGATACCTATTTCCTTTGCGATTGCTTTCGCCGTAGCTTCATGGTCGCCAGTAATCATTAATGTACGAATTCCTGATCGTTTGCATTCTTCGATTAATGGTTTAACCTCTTGTCTTGCAGGATCGATCATTCCTTGGATACCAATAAACTCAAGTTCTTTCTCTAAAGCTTCAGGTTTTTCTTTCATAGTTTCAAATTCTTTTTCCGAAAGTTTTTTAGAGGCAAAAGCGAGTGTTCGTAAAGCACGAGAATTCATGCTATCTACATTTTTTTGGATCTCTTCTTTCTCTTTCTTAGCGATAGTAGTATGCTCGAGAACGACCTCTGGTGCACCTTTCGCATAGAGCATATAATTTTTTCCATCATGAACAACGACAGACATCATCTTCCGCTCACTGCTAAAAGGAATTTCAAATATTCTTTCTAATTGTTTCGCGAACCCTACCTTCTTAGCACTAACAAGTAAGGCAATTTCGGTGGGATCACCTAAATACCCATCTTTTTGATCTATTGCATTATTACAAACAAATCCAGCTTCAAAAAGTTCTCGTAATTGTTCTGCATCTATTTCCTCATCTTTATGTAAAAGTTTTCCTTCAGTCTCGTATCCGGTTCCTGTCAATGTATATTGTTTACCACCAGCATAAAGTTCACGAACTGTCATTTCATTTTTCGTTAATGTTCCTGTTTTATCAGAACATATGACATCGACAGATCCTAACGTCTCAACCGCATTTAATTTCCTAACAAGAGCGTTTCTTTTTGCCATTCTCTGCGTACCTACTGCGAGACTAATTGTCACAACTGCGGGTAAACCTTCTGGAATCGCAGCAACAGCAAGTGCGACAGCTGCAATAAAAGAGTGAAGTACTTTTTGTAAAAAGGGGAGAGAATTATATTCATTCGCGAAGAAAGCAATAAAAAAGAATACAACTATACAAATACCTAAAACGATATATCCGATCATTTTACCAATAGCATCAAGCCGTTTTTGGACATGTGTCTGTTCTGGTACTTCGTCAGCAACTAAACGGGCTATTGTTCCTATTTCTGTCGAGTCTCCTGTTTTCACGACTACCCCGAGCCCACGACCTGAGGTTATAACAGTACCGGCGAAAACCATGTTCATTTGATCTGCGATCTGAGTTTCTTTTTTCAGAATTACTTCTTTTTTCTCGACTGTTGTTGATTCTCCTGTGAGAGATGATTCATTTATATAGAGGCTCGAAACTTGTAATAATCGGATATCTGCTGGAACTTTCAATCCTTCCTCAAGAAAAATAATATCTCCAGGGACAAGTTGAGAAACATCGATCTCTTTTTCTTCGTTTTCCCTGCGGACTTTTGCTTTAAACGCGAGAAGTTTCTTCAAGGACTCAAGGGCTTTTTCCGCTTTAAATTCCTGAATAAATCCAAGAAAGGTAATCATCAGTACTATTGCTAGAATCAAACCTGCCTCAATAAGATCAGATTGGTCTCGTTCGCCAAAATAGTAAACGAATAAAACTAAAACAACTGCAACTAAGAGAATAATTGTTAAGTAGTTTTTAAATTGGTTTAGAAAAACTGATAAAGCAGAGATTTTTTTCTTAGGTGTAAGACGGTTTAAACCGTATTCAGCTAAACGCTTTCTAACCTCGGATTCTGATAGTCCTGATTCTGACGTAAGCAGTATGTTAAGAACTTCTTCTTTCGAATGTGAATGTGCATAAGTGACTATATTTTTATTCATATTGCTCTATTGTTAGATTGCTATATTGCTTATGCAGCAATACAACAATATAACAATTGAATAGTAATTACTATACCGAATAATTGAAGCCTTGACAACATGAAAATGGTATAATAGAGTGAATATATGGGAATTTTTGGATTTGTATCAGGAAAGAAAAAAGATAAAAAAAGCCAACAAAAGCTTTCAAAAACAGTTATGAAAGCAAAGCGAACTGCGAAGAAAAAAGCGAAAACTTGCGAATTCTGCTAAAACAGTAGATTATCATATAATCCATCCTCCTATTATTCATATCAATATTCAAAAGCGAGAGGCAGAACTATGTAAAAATTTTATATCAAGCGATAAAAGATGCTTTTGAGAACGGTTATTTTCTATGAGTATGATGCAGATGGTGTTTTGCCTTTTTTCGTCGTTTGTGGAAATAAAGATACTCGAGAAAAAGAACTCCGACAAGTGCTAGAAATAAAACGAAAACCGTACTATCTCCTGCACATTGTAAACGACCCAGCATATTTGTCGCGTTATTCATACATCGCTCTTCGAAGACGAGTTCATAGCCAGGAGAAGAAGGCGGCAAATTCTGAAATTGTGTCTCCATACATGTATATTAACTAAAAACAATAGCAGACGCAATGAAAAAGTAGGTCACTAAGCTAATTAAATCTTGGATAACTGTCGCGAATGGACCAGAACCTACTGCAGGATCTTTATGTTCTTTCCATAATAATGTCGGAATTAATAACGCGACTATTGGCGCAAGTGACATAGTGATCGCCATAGCCAGAAAGACAGTAATCGCTGTTTGTGCAGATTTGAAATAAAAATATCCAAATATCCCGGTAATACCACCGAATAATATTCCTAAAGTACTTCCTAAAATAAATTCTTTAAACAAATAAATAGAAATATGCACTCTTTTTTTTGTTAAATTTCTCACATATACATTTTCTGTTTGATGTCCCATTGCATCCGCCATATAGACAATAATCGGAATAAAAAAGGCTAAATAAATATCTTTCTCGAGAACAGAAGCGAAGGTAGAAGAGAGAAGAGTCGCAGCTATACCGCCGATAAGTCCGATTGCTAGCCATGGTACACGATGTTCAATCATTAAACTCATGGGTTCTTTCGCATCATCTTCAAGTATTATTTTTTGTTCTATCATATGTAAACTCTAACATACAGAGCTTATATCATACAAGTGTTGAGATAGACCTTATACTCTGTACTTAATACAATATAAACAAATAATATATTAATAAGAACCATATGCATGTGACTCACAAGTGAATCACATTAAGAATGCCTCTTGAATTTCACATTATTCTATTTTAGAATAGTAGTTTGTCACTGTTAACTGCAAAACCGTAGTTTCTACGTTTTTTTGTTCTTCTCTATGACAAATAAACAAAAAGTACATACTAAATTGGGTCAGTGGTTTGCAACCGCTATTTGCGGTAATGATATCTTAAGCTCTACATTATATGTTTCTGGTATAGCAATTATTTTTGCAGGGGTTTACGCACCTCTCGTACTTCTTATTATCGGAATAGTGCTTTTTTTGTATAAGTCAGTCTATACAGAAGTTGTAGAAGCATTACCTGTAAATGGGGGAGCGTATAACTGTTTACTCAATGGTACATCGAAAACACTTGCAGCCATTGCAGGAATAATGACATTTTTATCATATATCGCTACAGCAGTTATATCCGGAAAAGTAGGAATTGAGTATTTACATACAGTCATTCATGGAATTCCTGTTATTCCTGGAACGATCGTTCTACTTCTAGCTTTTGCACTACTTGTTATTTCAGGAATCAAAGATTCAGCGAAAGTTGCATTTGCAATCTTTTCTTTCCACGTACTTACACTCTTTTCATTTCTTATTCTGGGTCTCCAATATTATCTTACTCATGGAACCAGTTTTTTCTTTTTAAATATGCAACATACCCAGGATTTAATTGCATCGAAAGGTGGAATTTTATCAGCTCTTTTTCTTGGGTTTTCAGCATCTTTATTGGGAGTATCAGGATTTGAAAGTTCAGCTAATTTTGTCGAAGAACAAGCACCAGGCGTTTTTAGAAAGACGCTACGTAACATGTTAGTAGGAGTTGCATTTTTTAATCCTTTAATCGCATTGGTTGTTCTCAACAGTATGCCTTTTAATGAAATAGCAAGGGCGAAAGATTTCTTACTTGCTGATGCAGCACATGCCATAGGTGGTAATCTCTTCCAATATATCGTCGCAACAGATGCTTTTCTCGTTCTCTCAGGAGCAGTCCTAACAGCATTTGTGGGGGTAGGGGGTCTATTATATAGAATGGCTTCTGATGGATGTTTACCAGAAATTCTAACAAAAGTAAATAAAAAGGGTTCATATCCGCGTATTGTTATCACTTTTTTCCTTTTATGTAGCTCTATATTATTGATGACAAAGGGGGATTTACTATCACTGGCTGGAGTATATACGATTTCATTCCTTAGTGTTATGAGTCTTTTCGCATTAGGAAATTTAATATTGAAGGAAACACGAACGGAGTTAAAAAGGACATATAACGCACCTATTATTTTTGTCGTCGTTGCATTCTTTGCAACCTTTACTGGAATCGTGGGAAATATTTTAATTGATGAAAAAAATCTACAATTCTTTTCGTATTATTTTATTCCGTCTGTTCTATTAGTTTTAGTAATGATCTACCAGGATTATATTGCTCGCTTCGCACTTCGCTTGACAAAATATCTTCCTGCTTTTCATAGCTATATTACGAATCATTTTGAAGATATGACACAAGGAAAATTTGTAGTTTTCATTCATCATATTAATAGGTTGCATTCAATTTTAAATTATATTAATAAAAATGAAACTGGATGGAATGTTATTCTCGTGCATTGTGACGACCCGGATCATCCACACGACCGTAGTTTTGAAGAAATAAAAGAAGCTCTTCCAGTCCTTCAAAAGGCAGGCGTATATCCACATTTAAATTTACAAGTTGATTACTATGAAAAACCTTTTAGTCCGAAAGCTATCGAGGAAGTTGCACGTAAATATAAAATTCATAAGAACAGAATTCTTATCGGATCTATTCATCATGAACATCCATATGACTACCACGAATTAGGTGGCGTCAGAATTATTTTTTAATCATTTTTATTTCTTCTGTCCTACTAATATTTTTCCTACTCTAATACTTTCAATTGACTTTTTTGTTTTTTCTTTTTTATCGATTGAAGAGAAGTAGGAAATAAAACCTTTAATAGATTTCTTTCCCTGAATATCGTTTCGTAAATTTTTAGCTACTGCTATAGTAATCAGAAATAGTAAAAATAAAATAATATAATATTTAGCAGGCCATAATTGGAGAAATGGAGAAAAATTTCTTTTTAGTTGTTCGGGCAGATATATTGCTTCGTTCATGAAGCAATACTATAACAATACATGTTGGTTCAACATGTATCACAGAGAATCAAATAATTACTTAACTTTATCAATCAATTCTGGATTTAATCTGATTAATTTATCTTTATAATCAATCAATTTAAAATTTACCTTTTTATTCAGAGCGAGTACAGCATCGTATACTTTCCTCCAGTTAGGATTTTCTTCTAACTCGCCAAATCTTCTTAAAAGTTCGTCAATTTCCCACTTTTTTTGCGGAGCACTAAATATCGCTTTACAAATATAATACTGATTAGTAGCATAAGGAATTGAAAATTCTTTATCATCAACAAATAAAATGTTTTCTCTACTATTAAAAGAAAGGCTTTTAGGTAAAGTATTTATACCTTCAATTTGTATCCAACTTTTAAACTTATTAAAAAAGAACATGCATAATGCAAAAACCGCAATATTAATACTTAGAAGAAAGATTGAAAATTTAGTATAAAGAATTTCTAGAAACGTGAGTGAATTACCTGCAACAACTAATCCTTTAAGTTCATTATTCTTATCCCTAATACCGTACGATTTAATGAAAAAGGGAACATTCGTTTTTGCATCATATACCACTCTCGTAGTACCAATCTGTTTCGTCTCTCGTGTTACATAACTCGGATCTATAAAAATTGGCATTCTGCCAGTATTAAGAAGAACCTTATTAAATTTATCAACAATAGTAAAAGCTACATTATAATCGACTTGCCGAATATCTACTGAAGAAGTATTAATACTGTTATTGGTATTTATTTTAATATTCGAAATGATCATGTTACTATTTTTATCTAATTTTTTATCAATATCTGCTGATAAACTTGTCTCCGGATTATGCAGTGACACAGCAACAGTACCAATTGTTTCACCTCTCTTATTAATTATTGGTTTTGATAAAATTCGCCATTGGTCATTTGTAACAATAGCAACTGTTTGAGGCTGGTTAAAGGCTTGGAGATGCTCGAAATCTGCTGTATCGAGAAAACCTTCAATAGGCTGGGTCCTTTCAATAATAAACCCATCGACAGTGATTATATAAAGAGGATTAGTAAACCCACTTGATCCATGAGGATGTGGAGTATCAGGGTCTGCATTATAAAGAGATGTATCCCATTTTCCATCCTTATACAACGCATCGCTCTGAATTCTTTTATACAATGTGTCTAATGAATCACTTATATGAGTCAATGTGATTTCGCGTATTGCTAAGACACTGAGACCGACTTGGATTACTAAAAGAATAATAATAAATGCAAAAAACTTCTTCATATTAATCGATGGCCTATATTATATATAAATCGCTTCACGATTACAAAATTTGACTGTTTATTAAAGTAAACTTTACAATATACCCAGTATGTCTTTTTTACTAAACACATTATTTTACTTTTTTTCATTTCTCACTATCTGGTATGGTGCCGGACTTATTATCTCATCTATTGAACGCTTTTCGAAAAAACTTAAACTTTCTTCTTTTTCTGTATCATTTTTTCTACTTGGCTTACTTACATCTACTCCTGAATTCGCTGTCGGCTTAACTGCTGTGACGAAGAATGATCCGCAAATTTTTGTGGGAAATTTACTCGGAGGAATTATCGTTATATTTCTCTTTATTATTCCATTACTTGCGATTTTCGGAAATGGTATAACGCTTTATCACAAACTTGATAAAAATGCATTATTGCTTGCTTTGTGCGTTATTGTCGCACCGTCATTTCTCATTCTCGATAAAAAAGTCACAAATACCGAAGGTATTATCCTTATTTTTATTTATATATTTTTGTTTTATTTTATTGAAAGAAAAAAGGGGATTTTCGACAGTAAAAATAGTGATATTCTCCACACACAAGCATATTCGCTCGAAGATATTGGTAAAGTTCTTTTCGGAATAATACTCGTTTTCGTTTCAAGCCAAATAATTGTCGATAAAACACTTTATTTCGCAAAAGTATTCAGTATATCCGAATATTACATTAGTCTTATTATGCTTTCACTAGGAACGAATTTACCAGAAATTTCGTTAGCAGTACGATCTGTGATTTCAGGTAAAAAAGATGTTGCGTTCGGCGATTATATGGGATCTGCTGCTGCGAACACATTACTTTTCGGTTTTTTTACATTACTTAACAATGGAGAAGTTTTAACTGTAAATAATTTTCTTGTAACATTTCTCTTTATCAGCCTCAGTTTGGGGCTATTCTATGCCTTGACAAGGGTTCATAATAACTTAACACGAGATAAAGGAATTATATTATTTATCCTCTATATTTTGTTCGTAGTATATGAATTTTTAAAGCTCTAATGGATCAAGTATAAGGGTTGATATTACATTAAAATGTGGGTATAATAGTTCGGTAATGCCTAAGAAATCCTCTCAATCTAATACACAAGATTATTCCGCACAACAAATCCAGGTACTCGAAGGCTTGGAACCAGTCAGGAAACGACCGGGAATGTATATAGGATCGACTGATGTTATCGGGCTTCACGAAGCTCTTCGTGAGATTATTGACAATGCTGTTGATGAAGCTCTCGCAGGATTTGCTAAAAACGTATGGATTTATCTCAATCCAGATGGATCTGCCACAATCGATGATGATGGTCGTGGTATTCCAGTTGACATGCATCCCACATATAAAAAATCTGCATTGGAGTTAGTTATGACAAAACTCCATGCAGGAGGGAAATTCGGTGGAAGTGCGTATAAAATCTCCGGAGGTCTTCATGGTGTAGGAGCATCAGTTGTTAATGCGCTTTCGGAATGGTTGTGGGTCGAAGTCCGAAAAGATAGAAAAATTTACCGCCAAGAATATTCCAGAGGTAATACGACAACACCAGTCGAGGTTGTGAAGGCTTCAAAACTCACAACTGACAACCGACAACTCATAACTGACTCTGGAACTACGGTAACATTTCTTCCAGATGATACGATTTTCCAAACAGTAACTTTCGATTTCGACACGATTAAAAAACAGATTCGAGAACGTGCATATTTAGTTCCAAAATTGTATTTTCATCTTATCGATCGAAGAACAGAAGAAGTAAAAGAAGTAAATTTTTACTTTGAAGGGGGTATCATCTCACTTGTTGAAAAAATTAACGAAAATAAACAGCCTATTCATGACGTTATTTATATTAATCGACAAGATAGCGATGTTCAGGTAGAAGTCGCTCTACAATATAATGAGTCATATACTGAAACAGTGGAATCTTTTGTGAATGTCATTAATACGGTAAATGGTGGTACTCATTTGACTGGTTTTCGCATGGCATTAACTCGGGCAATCAATGATTATGGGAAAAAAATCGGTGCATTTAAAAATGAAGAGGATTCAATAATAGGGGATGACACAAGGGAAGGGTTAACTGCTGTTGTTTTTATTAAAATGCCCCAGGATAGAATACAATTTGAAGGGCAAACAAAAGGAAAATTAGGAAATTCTGAGATTCAACCATTAGTTAATACTATTGTTAAAGATTCCTTATCAACACATTTTGAAGAAAATCCATCAGACGCCCGGAAAATTCTTGAGAAAGTATACTTAGCAGCAAAAGCACGTTTAGCAGCAAGAGCTGCAAAAGAAGCTATTCTTAGAAAAGGCGCCCTTGAAGGAGCATCATTACCAGGAAAATTAGCTGATTGCCAATCGAAAGATCCGAGTGCGAGTGAACTGTTTATCGTCGAAGGAGATTCTGCAGGTGGATCAGTGAAGCAGGGGAGAGATAGAAAATTCCAAGCTATTCTGCCTCTTTTTGGAAAAGTATTAAACACTGAAAGAGCAAGACTTGATCAAATAGTAGAATCTGATAAGTTTAAAGATTTAATAATAGCAATTGGCGCCGGCATTGCTGATCAATTCAATATTGAAAAGCTACGATATCATCGGATTATCATCATGGCTGATGCTGATGTCGATGGATCGCATATCACCTGTCTCTATTTAACATTTTTATATCGACACTTAAAAGAACTCGTGGAAAAAGGTCACGTTTATATAGCTATGCCGCCGCTTTATCGTATCGATCATGGAAGAGGACAGAGAAAATATGCATTTACTGATGAAGAAAAAAATGAATATATTAAAAGTTTAGGATCAAATGTAAAAGTAAATGTGCAACGATATAAAGGTCTTGGTGAAATGAATGCTGAAGAATTATGGGAAACGACATTAAATCCCCAAAATAGGATATTAAAACAAATTACAGTTGCGGATGCTGAAGAAGCAGATGCGACATTTACCATGTTAATGGGTGATGAAGTACCACCACGAAAAGCTTTTATACAAACGAATGCTAAAGGAGCAGATTTAGATATATAAGTATAAAAATTGTGCTATAATAACTATAATACTAAGTATATAATTTTATGCCAGATTATAATAAATTACTTACTCCAGGAAATATAGATGAAGGATGGGTTAACGCAATTATCGATATCCCCGAAGGTTCTTCGCTAAAAATAGAATTCGATAGAAAACATGGTATTTTCATGCTCGATCGAGTAGAACCTAATATATTTTCAAAACCAGTAAATTATGGATTTATTCCTGGAACAAAAGATACAGATGGAGACGAATTAGACGTGTTAGTTGTCTGTCATGAACCAATTCCCACAGGAGTTTTAGTGAAGGCAAAAATTCTAGGTATTTTTAACTTCGAAGATGATGGTGAAATGGATTATAAAATTGTTTGTGTTCCTGTTGATGATAGAAATACCGGAGACGCTATCCAAACGCTTGATGATCTTGAAAAACGTTGGAAACAAAAAATAGAGTTTCATTTCGCGCATTATAAAGATTTGAAAAAACCCGGTACAACAAAAGTTCTCGGATGGGGAAATGTAGATGAAGCAAAAAAGATTATCACCGAATGTGTTAAACGCTACACAGAAGAAGGCTTCTAAGTTCATGAGTACCCTATGCTATTTTTCAATAAGGAGAGGATTAAAAAAATCTGAATATGAAGTGTCCAAGCTGGTGCTGTTTAAATATGGTTAGGTCGAATTAACAACTAAACCAGAGAATTCTTAGATCTTGAATCATAAATCGTAAATCTTATTTTATGAATGCAGGTAAATTACAACCAACAAATATTACAGAGGAAGTAAAAAGAGCGTATTTAAATTATGCGATGTCTGTCATCGTATCCCGCGCGCTCCCCGATGTCCGAGATGGCCTAAAACCAGTGCACAGAAGAATTCTTTTCGCCCTCCACGAAATGGGATTAACCCATGCCTCAAAACACTCAAAATGCGCGAAAATAGTTGGAGAAGTTATGGGTAAATACCATCCTCATGGTGATTTACCAATTTATGATGCCTTAGTTCGTTTAGCCCAAGATTTCGCGATGCGATATCCACTGGTGGATGGCCAGGGAAACTTCGGCTCTATCGATGGAGATCCGCCAGCCGCAATGCGTTATACAGAAGCAAGAATGGCAGCTATTACATCTGAACTATTAGCTGATCTTGATAAAGAAACAGTCGACTATACTCCAAATTTCGATGCGACATTACAGGAACCAGATTTTCTTCCCGCAAAATTACCAAACTTACTGCTTATGGGTTCTGAAGGAATTGCAGTGGGTATGGCGACGAAAATCCCACCGCATAATCTTGGAGAAGTTGTAGACGCAATTATTCATATGATTGGAAAAACCACGGTAACAAAAGCTCCTGTTACCAAAAATGGGGAAGCACAAACCAAACTTGTAAGCGGAGAAGTGAATGCGCAGTCTGATTTAGCGATAAATACTTCTGAATCCTTTACTGTCACTTCTAATGCAACGATAGAAGAACTTCTTGAATATATTAAAGGTCCTGATTTTCCAACTGGAGGCATTATTTATGATGCTGCTGAAATTAAAAATGTCTATCTGACTGGTCGGGGAAAAGTCGTCATGCGAGGAAAGACAGAAATAGAAGATATTGGTCAAGGAAAATCAGCCATTATTGTTACTGAAATCCCATATCAGGTAAATAAAGCACAGTTAATCGCAAAAATTGCAGATCTCGCAAAAGAGAAAAAGATTGAAGGAATTTCTGATTTGAGAGATGAATCAGATAGAAGAGGTCTACGAATTTATATTGAACTCAAGAGAGATGCTATACCGAAGAAAGTCTTAAATAATTTATTCAAACATACGAACTTACAAGCTACATTCCCTGCAAATATCGTTGCTCTGGTAGATGGTACTCCTCAGACATTAAATTTAAAAATCATTCTCGAGGAATATATAAAACATCGATATTTAGTTATCCGTAGACGTTCAGAGTTTGAATTAAAACAAGCAAAAGCACGATTGCATATTCTTGAAGGATTAAAGATAGCAGTTGATCATATCGATGCTGTCATACGGACAATTCGAGAATCCGCTACCCAAGAAGAAGCAAAAACCAATTTAATGACGAAATTTAAGCTTTCAGAAATCCAAGCGACAGCAATTCTTGATATGCAACTTCGTCGTTTAGCAGCTCTTGAAAGACAAAAAATTGAAGACGAATTAATGATGATAAAAGAAACAATAGCATACCTTGAGGATTTGCTCGCTCATAGTGAAAAAATTCTAGATGTGGTGAAACAGGAATTAGTAAAACTGAAAGAAAAATATGTAGACACACGTCGAACCAAAGTTTTTAAAGGTAAAGTGGGGGAATTTTCTGAAGAAGACCTTATTCCGAATGAACCCACAGTTATAACACTTACTCAAACAGGTTATATTAAACGCCAAAGTATGAATTCATTCACGACACAAAATAGAGGAGGGAAAGGAGTCTCGGGAATGAAAATAAAAGATGAAGATATGATTGCTCACATCCGGTCAGCGATGACACACGATAATATTCTCTTCTTTAGTAATAAAGGTAAAGTGTATCAACTACGAGCTTTCGAAATTGCAGAAAGTAGCAGGATTAGTAAAGGAACAGCAATTATTAATTTGTTAAATATAGAAGCAGGCGAAAAAATTGAATCATTTATTGTCTATAGAACAGATATGAAAGATGGGCATATTTTCTTAACAACAAGAAACGGTACAGTTAAGAAAACGAGATTGAAAGAGTTTGAGAATATCCGCCGAAGTGGAATGATCGCAATCAAACTAGAAAAAGGAGATGAATTAGTTTGGACAAACTTAACGACAGGCACTGATCAAGTGCTGATCGTTACGAAAGAAGGAAAGGCTATTAAATTTAATGAAAATGAAGTCAGACCTACAGGAAGAGATACTATGGGAGTAAGAGGTATCAAGCAGTTAGAAGGAGATGAAGTAATCGGTATGGACGTTATTACAAAAGGAGATAATCCAGATCTTCTCACCATAATGCAAAACGGTCTTGGAAAGAAAACAGAAATTCGTCAATTTCCATTACAGAGTAGGGGAGGGCAAGGTGTAAAAGTAGCGAAAGTCACTGATAAAACAGGACAAGTAGCAATAGCTCAAGTGATTCCAGCAGCAGCTGAGGAAGTTATTATGACATCGCTGAAAGGTCAAGTTGTTAAGTTAGCGCTTAACCAAATACCTAAACTTTCACGCGATACACAAGGCGTGATTCTGATGAGATTTTCTGACAAATCAGATAAAGTAGCCTCTGCAACGTGCATCCAGGCATCCACCAGTCTTCCTGTAACTCCAACTGTAAATCCATAAATAGGCTCTCCATGCTATAATGTGCGTAATGGTAATAGACGGGAAAAAGATAGCATCTATAATATATGATGATCTAAAAAAGAGAGCTCTACTATTAAAGCAACAAGGAGTAACTCCTCATCTTATTGTTATTCTTATCGGTAATGACCCTGCGAGCGTAGCATACGTGAACCAAAAGAAAAAATGGTCAGAAGAAATAGGAATACTGTTTAGCCTTGTGCACTATAACCAATCAATCGCGAAAGAAGAGTTACTTCAAGCTATACATCATGTAAATCAAGATTCCTCTGTGCACGGGATTATTATCCAGCGTCCAATTCCGCAACAAATAGATCAGGATCAATTATTACAAATAATTGATCCTCAGAAAGATGTTGATGGTTTCCATCCAACTTCTCCTTTTGAAGTCCCTGTCGCGCAGGCAGTCTGGAAAATACTAGAAGAGATATACAAGGAGACCAAAGGGCCACAGGGGACAAAAGATCCAAATGAGGAAATTTCCCCTGGTACATTTGGCCCTTTTATCTCTTCTGGTCCCTTCTTAGAATGGTTGCATTCAAAAAATATTGTTGTTGTCGGAAAAGGTGAGACAGCAGGAAAACCAGTTATAGATTTTTTAAAGAAACAAAATCTCTCAACCCGAATTATAGATAGTAAAACTGAAAATCCAGAATTGATTATGCAATCAGCTGATATTCTTATTTCCGCTGTAGGTAAGCCAGGTATTATTTCTGCAAATAATCTAAAACAAGGAGCTATTCTTATAGGCGTAGGTATTACAAAAGATGGAGAAGAGTCTCTACAGGGAGATTATAATGAAGAGGAAATAAAAAATATTGTATCCTTTTACACTCCTACTCCAGGCGGAGTCGGTCCAGTAAATGTCGCATATCTCTTAACTAACTTGATAAAGGCTGCAGAAAATCTGCCTAACGCCTAACTCTTTTTATTTTTTTCTTCAAGATATTTTTTACCGTGTGCCACTTGTGTATTAATTGGAGTATTATTCTTGCAGAGTTGACAGTTTTTTTCGTCCCAAGCTTCCGCATATAATATGCCTAATGAAGAGAACGGAGCGCCTATATTCGCCGAAGTTACATTTTTAGGATCGCGATTTACCATAACACAAACAGCAACCACCTTTCCTCCAACGGCGTTTACACTATCGACAACTTTTTTCACTGAACCACCTGTGGTCGTAAGATCCTCAATAACTAACACTTTTTTTCCTTTAATGAGCTTATCATACCCTCGGGTAAAAATTTGATTTTTATCAGGTGTTTTTTCTGTGTAAAGTCCTAAGATTTCTTTCTTTTTTAATTTTGACAAATGGTATGCAGTCCATTGTGAAAGGATAATACCTCCAAGTGCTGGTGCTGCAACAACATCAATATCTTTATTTTTATATTTTTCAGCGAACATTTTTCCTACTTTAGAAGTTAATTGTGTATGAGGATACAATGCATCCTTATTAATATATATACTGCCATGCTTTTCAGATGTATAAACGAAATGGTCGTTTGTTATTACAGCTCCGACTTTCTTTAGAATATTTATGACTTTTGTATCTATATCTTTCATACTCTATAATTGTTTATTTCATCTCTCAGTTTTTTTGTTTCAACTCTAGCTTTTTTTGCAAAATCAACTCCTATAGATGCAAATATAATACCACGTGAGGAATTAATAATCATTCCTGCATTTTTCGAGTTCAAACCTGCTTTCAAAGTTTTCTCGACATCTCCACCTTGCGCGCCAATGCCTGGAACCAGAAATGTCATGTCGCCTGTAATCTTTCGTACCTCAGCTAACTCTTCAGGATATGTCGCCCCGGTGACTAGCAAACAATTCCCATTCGCATTCCACTCACTTGAAACTTTCTTAGCAACGTATCTATATAAAGGTACATTGTTAACTAATAAATCTTGAAACTCACCAGCACCAGCATTAGATGTCCGGCAAAGAATAATGATTCCTTTATCTTTTCTATCTAAAAATGGCTGTATTGCTTCACCTCCAAGATAGGGATGGAGAGTCACAGCATCACTTCCTAAATAATCGAAAACAAATCCGACATATCCTTTATTCGTCGAACCGATATCAGCCCTTTTCGCATCTAAAATAGTTATAATGTCAGAATATTTCTCGTTAATATATTCATACGTCATTTTTAGCTCTCTTATTCCATCTACACCCCGCGCTTCATAAAACGCAGAATTCGGTTTATATGCGCAAACGAGATCATGAGTGGCATCAATAATAGCTTTATTAAACTCGAATTGGGGATATTGATGGGATTTTAGATCTTCAGGAAGTTTTTCAAAATCACTATCTAAACCGATACAAACTAATGAGTTATTTTTCTGACAAATAGCATCAAGTTTTTGTTGAAATTTCATCTAGGTATAAGACTAGCAAGACCTGCTGCTTGAGAAAAATTCTCTTTCTTACGTCGTTTACCATTCGTATTTTTCATTATTTTTTTATCAATAACCTCAATAGTAACAGAAAGGTACCGTTTTATATCAAGTGCTAAATATGGATTCCACATCGCACCCGTCGCGCTCATAACAGCATCAGCACCTGCGTGAATATACTCGTTATAATCTTCTGGTACTGTGACACCACCCACGCCAATAATAGAAAAATCCATATCTAATTCTTCTCGCAATAATTTTATCCGCTTCACCATATCTAACCCAGCCCACCTAATCGCATGTCCACAAACACCACTGTATAATCTTCCTTTGCCAGGTAATGCTTGATTTCCATGTTCATCAACAATAGCAGCAGGAATTGTATTAATAACTGCTAAACCCTGCACAATACCACCAACAAATTTTACTAATTTTGTTAATTGTTCTTGATCAGAAAAATAAGCAATTTTCAAAATGAGTGGAGTATTCCCAATTTTTTGTTTAATTGCATGTGCAATCTCATTAGTTCGTTCCAGATCAAAACATAAAAGATGTGCAGTACCTTCATTTGGGCAACTTAAGTTTGCTTCAAGTATTTTCGCTCCTGTTTCTTTAACTAATTGTGCTGCTTTTACAAAGTCACGAATATACGCTTTTATATTTCCATTTCCTTTTGGAGTACCCTGAAAACTTCCTATAACGATCTGACCCTCCTTTGCATACTTCACACTATCAGAAAGATCTTTTTGCCAGTAATCCGGATCATATGATGGTACACCAAATGAATTAGTTATAGACAGGGGAGAGGAGTAGGATGCAGTAGCAACCAAAGGTACTTTTGCTCGCTCTATAGTTAAATCTCCTTCAAGTTTTATGCCAACAACGTTTGGCCATGGATGACAAGGATATTGTTTCGTTCTCACAGTTTTGTAAGTAACTAAGTCAAATCCTTTATCAAGAGCTGCTTTGACAAATTTCCCATTTACTAAAGGCCCCGCCGGGATACCAAATGGCACATTCACTTTTTCACCTAGAAAATTGTTTTGGGGTTCGTTTATATCGATAATAATTTCATTATTTGCAAATGCGCCAAAAGGTCCTTTTTCGAAATTGTCTTCATACGAGAGTAGGGGATCATAGAACGGTTGTTCTGCAAATATATTATTTATAATTCCTAATGTTTTTCTGCCATTTGTAGTTGCTATGTTTACTAACTCCTGTATTTGGTTAATTTTTTTACTATCTTTACCAACTAACTTTTGCATGAACCGTGTCCCGACAGTGAGAAGACGTAACTCACTCCACATATCGCCATCGCAGAAAGGAACCATATAATCTGCTATGTTATCAGTGCCAATCCCCACAGGTATTCCATAAGATACAAGTTCATCAGCTGGAGTAAGAGAATTATGAAAAGGAACAAGAGTCTCATTTCTTTTACTATCCAACCAGGCGGTAGGGCAGGCTACTATCATGACTCCCGCCTTTTTTAGTAGCTCATACACATATTCTCTATATTCTTTTCGTTCAGCAGCTATGGAAATTCCATGAATAGCAACTACCTTTCCCTGCATCCCATGTTCTATAGTTTTATAGCAGAGAAGTTCTGTTTCACGATCTCCTTTATAATTAAATTGATCCACATGTACATGAACCATTTTATTCAAACGTTTCGCAGTTTCCAGAAGAATATCAATATGTTTCGCACCTAAACCATAATCTCTTTCATCCCGACGGGGAAGTCCACCGATAATATCGACATATTCAGCACCGATATCG
Organism: Candidatus Levyibacteriota bacterium; assembly: GCA_041906785.1. GTDB lineage: Bacteria > Patescibacteriota > Microgenomatia > Levybacterales > UBA12049 > CAYMDS01. The sequence continues at coordinate 89,272 of JAYRIM010000014.1, read as the reverse complement.
AACCATTTTCTTGCCTCTGGCTCTATAACACCTTTTAAAACTTGATTAATATACTTGATAGTAATTTGGTCTTTATAATGCTCGCGGGCTCTCATTGCGGCTTTAATAGCTCTATCTTCACAAACTGGATCAACGTCTATAAATGATCCAACTGCAGTCACTCCTTGACTGATCATTAATTCTATAGCTTGGGAGATTCTGCGGTAATAATCTTCTTCTGTTGCATTTACTTTTACCTCATCAACAATATCCCATTTCTCCTCAAGAGTATATTTTTCATAAATCTCAAGCTTATCAGGGTTGATTGTAAAGGCACGGTCTGCATGAACATGTGCATTTACCCAACCCCCATTTTTCTTTATTTCATCAAGAAGTAACTGTTTAAAATTCCAGGTAATAACGTTACTTGACATAATAATTTTAATTTTTATTCAAATCTAAATTTATAAATTTTTAAATATTAAAAATTGATTTAAAATTATAAATTTCAAATTAAAAATTTATTCGTATTCTTCCTCTAAAACTTGCACCAGACAATGTATACCGCCGCCTGCTTTTAAGAATTCGCTGACATCTGCCTCAACTACTTTATATCCTAGATCTTTTAACCGATCGTTAAATGATGTTTTATTCTTTTGAACGATCACATGATGATCAGTCACTAAACTGTTCGCTGCAAAATTGGCTATTTCTTCATCTGTGAATTGGTATAAATTCGGAATTCTTTTTTTCAGTTCTTTCTGCGATGTTTTTGAAAATGCAGGTGGATAATAAAAAGCAGTATCTTTATTTAAAGGAAAAAATGCGAGATCCAAATGATAGAATCGTGGATCAACCAATTCAAGAGAAACAACTTCGACATTTAACGCATCTGCAACCAATTTTGGGGCATTTATTGAAGAACGAAAACCAATTCCAATAAATAATGTATCTCCTACGAAAAGTGATTCACCTGAACCTTCTAAAAAACAATCTTCAGGTAACGTTTTCAAAAAAAAATGGTTTTTTTCAAACCACTTTTTATAAACTGTTGTTTCACCTTGCCGTTCTCGGTAACGAAAGTTACTTAAAAGGACCGTATTTCTCATCGTTATTCCTTGATCTGTGCTGAATACCATATCTGGAAGACCTTTCACTTGATCAATATATGTAATATCAATATCTTGATCTACTAAAGAAGATACGAGATTTTCCCATTGTTTCAGAGCAACTTGTTGATTAACACTTCCTGGTTTCATCCAAGGATTGATAACGTAATTGACTGAGAAATGAAGTGGCCGGCACATGAGAAGCTTTTTAATGTATTTCGTCTTCATAAAAAATGGGCTTTGACTTTTACTTTAATGTAGCGGCGTGAATTTTTTCAATAAATTCTCGAGCGACACTCATACTGGTAGCGAGGGGTACATTATTACGGACTGCTTTTTGACGGATGATATATCCATCACTTTTCTCCTGTTCTTTAGGAGTTCTCCCGGATGGAATATCGATAATTATGTCGAATCTGTTTGCATCAAGTAAATCTGAAAGGTTTGGTTTTCGTTTTTGAGAGATCTTATATACTAATAAAGCCTCTATTCCATTCGTTTTAAGAAACTTATGTGTTTTATACGTCGCGTACAGTTTATAACCTGTGTCAGCAAGTTTTTTAATGTCTGGAAGTAATTTCACTTTATTACTTCGTTTACCTACGGAAATCAATGCTGTTTTTTCGCTCCTTCGAGCAAGTTTCATTTGCAGTGTATAAATTTCGATAAAACCCGCGGATGCATTTTGATTAAATGCAGTGGAGGCCATAAATGTCGCAAGTTTCTCCTGGAAAATAGAATTTGGTGTCTCTATTGCTACTGGTTCGACAAGACCCTTAAATAAGGTTAACGTAACTTTCCCTGTAACCTTCTTATTTACCTGATCTATATACGCATTTAAATCATTCATTAAAGGCTCGTACCATAACGCACCGTAACAAAGATACGCCCATTTCGTATCAACAATGCTCTTGAATTCATTTTCCAATCGTGTACAGACATATTTTTCTAGATTTTTATGTGCGGTGATAATAATTTCTGCTGCTGGTGCCTCATATAAACCTCGAACTTTTAAGCCTACAACACGATCTTCTATATGATGAGCCAGGCCAATACCATGTTTCGCACCCAATTTATTAAGTTGAAAAATAATTTCCGAAAGCTTCATTGACTTTCCATTTAATGCAACAGGAACTCCTTTAATAAATTCCAGCTCTACTTTCGCTGGTTTATTTGGAGCATTTACAGGAAGTGTACTGATTAATAATATATTTTCTAATGGAGGAATGAGAGCTGGATTTTCAATTTCCCCGCCTTCACCAGTTACACCCCACATATTGTCATCGTAAGAATATGGTTTCGACGATGTTTGACGAACAGGAATACCATGTTTTTTCGCATATGCTATTTCTTCATCTCTCCCCATAGACCATTCACGGACAGGAGCGATTATTTTAATATCAGGATTTAGAGTTAAAGCGGTTCCTTCTATACGAACTTGGTCGTTTCCTTTTCCAGTACATCCATGAGCGATAGTATCAGCACCTTCTTGTGCTGCAATTTTTACTGCCCATTTCGCTAATAAAGGACGACCCAGTGGGGTAGAGAGGTAGTATCTTCCTTGATACGAACCATTTGCTTTTATACCTCGTGCGATATATTCATTAGCGAATTCATCTTTTGCATCAATAACATATGATTTTATTGCACCTAATTTTAAAGCTTTTTGTTTTATCTCTTCTAAATCATCTGTTTGCTGACCGATATCGATACATAAAGCAATAACCTCTGCATTATATTCTTCCTGTATCCACTTTAACATTACAGAGGTATCTAAACCGCCAGAATAGAGCAAAACGACTTTTTTTACTTCTCCTTTTCGTCCCTCATAAGATGCTACTCTTTGGTATGTCCTATCGTTCATAGATCAAAAAAAAGACCTTTCGGTCTTTTTAAGAAAAAATGATAGCAATGTCCTCTTTAATATCGTCGTTTTTTATAAAAACATGATCTTTTAAAAAAAATTTTTTTTACCCCATAAAAAAATAATATATAAAAAACGACTCCCTTCTGTCAACTATAAACATCTATATCACTTTCTCATTTGAAACTACTAGTAATATCTGCCATTCATTGTTAAAATAAAAAATTGCATGAATAAAAAAACATCTAAAACAATTATTCAAGTTTCAAATCTTAAAAAAGTTTTTCAAACTGCAAATGGCTTATTCACAGCTGTTGATGATATATCATTTCAAGTAGAAGAAGGCGAGATTTTTGGAATTTTAGGTCCGAATGGAGCAGGGAAGACCACGACATTAGAAATAATGGAAACACTGCAAAAACAAACCGATGGGGAAGTCCTAATTGACGGCATTAATACATTAGAACACCCGTGGGAAGTTAAAGCACGAATTGGCGTACAATTACAATCGTCAAATTTTTATCCTGAACTTACTCTTATTGAACTTTTAAAAATGTTCGCAGCAATGTATGACGTAGATGTACAACCTTTGGAAATGTTAAAAAGAGTTCAGCTTGAAGATAAGGCAAAAAGTTTTGTGAATAAACTTTCAGGCGGTCAAAAACAACGCTTTTCTATCGCATCAACATTAGTCAACAAACCGAAAGTTATTTTTTTGGATGAGCCAACGACTGGATTAGATCCGCAAGCAAGAATTAATTTGTGGGATATGATTCGCGATATTAAGAAAGCTGGTGTAACACTTGTCTTAACAACGCATTACATGGATGAAGCAGAACAGATGTGCGATAGAATCGCTATCATGGATCATGGAGAGATAGTAAAAATAGACACACCGAAAAATTTAATTCGTGATTTATTAGGAACAGGATTTAAAAAAGAGGTTAAACCAGAACCAGCGAATTTAGAAGATGTATTCCTACATTTAACAGGAAAACACTTAAGAGACACTTAACAATTTAAAATTCAGAGTTCAGAATTAACTCTAGATTCTGAATTATTAACTCTAAATTTTGGACACTATGACTAATCAAATAAACAACTTTAGAAGGCCTGGACAAATGAAAGCATTTTTTGCAATCGCTTGGTATGCTTTCAGGGCGCAAACAAGAAATGCAGCGACATTTTCTTTCGGTTTTATTTTCCCGCTGGTTTTTATTAGTATTTTCGGGCTCATAGGTGGAACAGAACAAACAATAAAAGCAGGCCTGCCTGCAAAAACAAATGAAAATAATCCTGTTGTTAACGTATTAAAAAATCAAAAAAATATTCTTCTCGTGAGAGGTTCACTTACAGACCTCAAAACACAACTTGCTCAAGGAAAAATTGCTGGAATTATTACGATAGCTGAAAAAGACAAGAATAAAATAGATATACACGTTATACGATCAACAGGTTTTCCACAGGAAGCTGCAACAATTACAGGGATTGTTAGCGGAATAGTTGATAAAACTAACCTTAAGTTAACTGGAGTCCATAATCCACCTGTTGCATTTTCTTCAGAAGAACTATCAGGAAGAAAACCACGCTATATTGATTTCGCGCTTCCAGGACAGATTGGTTTTGCTATGCTATCTACTGCAATTTTTGGAACAGTTTTCGGACTAGTGTATTTGAAAAAAGCAGGTATTTTAAAAAGAATGTTTGCAACCCCTACAAAACCATTAACGATTTTACTTGGTCAAGGAACCAGTCGACTAATTATCGCTTTAGCACAAACCGTTCTCATTTTAGGTGTAGGAGTTTTAGCGTTTAAATTTTACCTTCCACATGGTTGGCAAACATTTATTGATATTTTAATTATTTCTGTTATTGGCTTAATTGCATTTCTCGGATTTGGCTATTTTATAGCAGGATTTGCAAACGATGAGAACAGCGCAAGTCCTTTAACAAATCTGGTAACACTTCCACAGTTTTTATTAAGTGGTACTTTTTTTGCATCCGAAAATTTACCCACCTGGATCCAACCACTCGCAAATAATTTACCCCTCTCTTATTTTAATCAGGCATTGCGAAAAGTAACCACAGAAGGAGCACATCTCTCAGAAACATGGCCATATCTTGTAGGCTTAATTATTTGGGGTACAGTTATGTATATTCTCGCCGCTCGGACATTTAAGTGGGAATAAGCCAGTTGTCAGTTGTCAGTTGTCAGTTGTCAGTTGTCAGTTGTCAGTTGTCAGTTGTCAGTTGATAATCATAAGGAGTTGTGTTCAAACTCACAACCCACGACACTTCGCAGAAGTTAGTCCCCTTGTGGGATAACTCATAACTTTTTACATTGACAACACATCATTCTTTAGTTAATATACTTTATATGAAACAGATACCTCCATCTGTACAGACATCTCTTTTAACAGTACTTTTTACTTTCTTTTTTCTCTATATCTTCGCTCGATTATTTGGACCAATTCCTTTTTCAGTCAATAGTATTACCACAGTAAAACAAGACATGTTCAGTGTTAGCGGTGAAGGGGAGGCTACTGCAGTACCAAACACAGCATTACTTAATCTTGGTGTTACAGAAAATGCGAACACAGTCGAACAAGCGAAAAATAAAGTAACTGAAAAAACAAATAATATTATTGCAGGACTAAAAAACTTGGGCGTTGAAGAGAAAAATATTAAGACAACAAATTATTCAATCTACCCGAACTATGACTATTCAGGCAGAAACGATCGAATATCAGGATATTCTGTTTCACAAAATCTTGAAGTGAAAATAAACCCAATTGAGAAGGCAAATCAAGCTGTTGATCTCGCGACTGAAAAGGGAGCAAATATGATAGGAAATATTCAATTTACACTTGAAGACGATGTACGAGAGAAACTTGAACAACAAGCACGTGAGACAGCCATTAAGAAAGCGAAAACGAAAGCACAATCAATCGCAAATGCATCAGGAATTAATTTAGGAAGACTGATTAACGTTTCTGAGTATAGTAATGATAACAGACCACCTGTAATGTTTGAGAAATCAGCTCTCGATCAGAATGGCAATAATGCACAACCAACTGAACTGCAACCAGGTGAGAATACTGTACATGTTAACGTTACTCTCTCCTACGAAACATTCTAATGAATCTTTTTCCGAAAAACGTAGATTTTTTTACATTTTTTGAAGAACTTTCTAACATTGTAAAAAAAGGAACAAATAATCTTAAAAAGTTAGAAACAAAAAGTACTTCTGGAGTTCTTAACTTTAAAAAAATCAGGCAACTGGAACTTGATGCAGATATCCTTTGCCATAAAATTATTGAAGAAGCTAATATAACCTTTATTACCTCTATAGATCGCGAAGACATTTACTCATTATCAAGAAGTCTTGACAACATTATAGATTATGTCGAGAATCTGGCATCTTCGATCACCATGCATAAAATTCCAACAAATAATAAAGACTACCAAAACTTCATTGTGCTTATAAATCAGGCAACAGACAAAGTAAACGATTTAGTTATGTTATTGAAGCATCGAAATAGAAAGATCAAAAACATGAAACAGTTAATAATCGATATTAATAAAATTGAAAATGATGGGGATACATTACTGAGAGAAAGTTTAGAGAAATTATTTACGAAAAATAAGAGTAATCCAGTGCAAATAATAATTTGGAAGGATATTTATCAGGACTTCGAAGATATACTAGACGAATGTGAAAAAACAGCTTTAATTATCGAAGAAATTATTGTTAAAAACTTTTAAAGATGGAGCATGTATCATTGGGTGTCGTCATTGTACTTATCCTTATTCTTTGGGCCGAATTTGTTAACGGTTGGACAGATGCACCCAACGCAATTGCTACAGTCGTAACTACGAAAGTAATATCCCCTAAAAAAGCAATTCTAGTAGCAACGCTTCTAAATGTTTTCGGTGCTTTCTCAGGAACTGCAGTTGCAGCCACAATAGGAAAAGATATTGTAAGACCTGAAATTATCAATATTTCGACAGTTGCGGCTGCTATGATTGGAATTATTACCTGGAGTACATTAGCATGGAAATATGGTTTACCAACGAGTGAATCTCATGCTTTAATAGCTGGTTTAACTGGCGCAGGGTATGCAGTAGGAGGCATTGATGCACTCATTTGGGAAGGGTGGAAAAAAGTATTTATCGGGCTACTTTTTTCTACATTTCTCGGTTTTATTTTTGCTTATATTATTTTCTTTGCGATTATTAAAGTTTTTAATAGAAATGGTGTTTCTTCCACTAGAAAAATATTTGGTAATCTTCAAATTTTTTCTGCTTCTTTTATGGCATTTAGTCACGGAAATAATGACGGTCAAAAGTTCATCGGAGCATTTTCTTTGACACTTTTTCTTGCAAAAATTACGCCAGAGTTTTCTGTTCCTTTTTGGGTAATACTTATATGCGCAACAGTAATGGGAATCGGAACTTTATTTGGTGGTTGGAGAATTATTAAAACACTCGGCCTTAAACTTACAAAGCTAGAAACACCTCATGGATTTGCCGCTGAGACAGCAGCTGCTTCTGCTATACAGATAGCCTCTCATTTTGGAATACCGTTATCAACCACTCATACTATCAGCACATCTATTATGGGCGTGGGAGCTGCACAACGAGTAACTGCAGTAAAGTGGGATGTAGCAAGAAATATTATCGTTGCTTGGATTCTAACTTTTCCTATATGTGCAGCAATCGCATGGACTGTGACAAAAATTGTCCTTCTGTTTAGCTAAACTTTATTTATTTCCGCTGTGGAAGCTCTTATGTACATCCTTTAACTGTTTATTGGTAACGTGCGTATAAATCTGCGTAGTGGCAATATTTTTATGACCAAGCATCTCTTGAACTGAACGAAGATCAGCACCATTGCTTAATAAATCTGTCGCAAACGAATGACGTAATGTATGAACCGATGCGTCAACTGGCAACCGAGCTTTTTGAACATATTTTTTCACAATACGCTGTACACTCCTTACTGTGAGACGCATACTTTCTCCATCATTAGTGCTATCTATAGAACCGGAATATCGTATAAATAAAGGTCTATAAGGATCAGTTCGATTATCTAGATATCTTCTAATCCATTTTACGGCTCTATCTGATAAGAATACAACCCGCGCTCTACCGCCTTTACCAATAATTCCAAACTCGCGGCGTTCGAAATTAAGTTGATCATGATTTAGCTTAACAAGTTCTGAAACCCGGAGCCCCGTAGAAAACAGAAGTTCTAGAATCGCACGATCGCGTAATCCTTCTTCTGAAGAGGTGTCGGGAGCAGTTACAAGCTTATCAATATGTTCACGATCTAAAAATTTTAGTGATCTGCTTTCTGTTTTTGGTAGTTCTATTTTCGTCGGTTCGACAGTTTTATAATCGTTTTTTATTAAGTATTTAAGGAATGACCGTAATGCAATAACGTAATAATTCTGCGTTACTTTCTTAATAGGAATGCCATTTTCGTCCGTCTTATTCACAAGATGGATTCTATAACGACGAATAATCTGTAGATCTAAATCTTCAAACGTCTTCTCAGGATAATTCGTGGTATACCATTCATCAAATGAATCTAGATAGTGTTTATAATCGCGAATAGTTAACTTCGAGGCATTCCTTTCGACTTCTAGATATTCCAAATAATCTTGGATGAGCTCCTTTAATAAATGTTTAGCCATAATTCAATAGTATAGAAAAAAATTGTGCGACGCAAGATGACTTTTGGGGAAGTAGGCGAGGGGAGGGTCATCAAAAAACTATTAAAAATAAAAAAGTAAATAAAAGTAGAGAATTATAAAATAAAGAATAAAATTTTTTGTCTTAATAGACTAAGGATATTAAAGAACCGGTGTGAAAAGTATTTTTCACAATGTAAGAAAAAACGGATATAGATAAAGGAAACGTGTAGTTAGTTATTTTATAATTAACGTTCTAAGAAACTTGTCTTATAAGAAAATATCAAGTGCTTAAATATACCTAGTTACTAATTTTTACTATTTAACATAAGTATGATTTTTAAAAAAACGTAATCCTAATAAGAAAATAGTTTTTTAAAAAATAACTGTTTATTAGTGAATAATTACCTGTAAAAATCGTGGCTAAATGTATGGCCGTAGAATGCCCTAGAACGGTTTATTTATAGAAAGACGATATATATTTCATCTATGAAAATTCCTTCCCTACAGAAAAAATGCCGGAGAAGTAGGTTTTTGTGAAAAAAGAGAATATCTAGCCTCATAATGTGATCATGAAACAAAATCATAAACCTATAGTTAATGTACTTGCTATATTTAAAACTTAATTAATTGAAGGGTAATATAGATGAGAATAAACTTCATACGACTAGATTTATTGCGAATTAATAATAAAAAATTATTAAGGAAAGATCGGTTCTTCTCCGGTTTTTACTCTGATTTAGCGTCGTAAAAGTTATATTGTGCGACATAACACTTTATACATTCCTATGGTAGAGAGTATAAGTACGCATATCACACAAATTAATTGAGAAACTATAGAAAAGAAGCAAACAAATAGTACTGAATAAAGTTTTAGGTTTTGTGGTCCTCCCCAGAAATAGGGTTTAAGGCTATTTTAAATACGTTTTCGTATTTTTTTCATTTCACACTCGGGAATTCATACTCTTAGAAAAGGGGTTATCACTGTAGAGCAGTATATGCTTGTTACGTTCTCCAGGTACAGACTATCCTATACGTTCCTGAGTATATTTAATCTGACAATTTACGTTCAAGCTTTACAGATGAGAAAGCGTGAAAACTCTGCTTTATTTCCTGTGAAAAGTTAAAGGTTATCCACAAAAACGACCTATAATTTAAATAGACCTAACTATATCAGACTATATCATCTAGCCTTATTTTTACTCTACTCTCTTCCCCATTTTGTTAAAAGTATCAAAGATTGGAAAGGTATCAAATGTATCAAAAGAAAAAGTAAAATATACCATTAAGCCTTTGATACATTTGATACCTCTGATACTTTTCCTACTTCTGTTATGATTACTACTTCCCCCATGAAGTAAATCCGAGTAATATGAGAAATACAACCACGCCAACCCATACATACTCCCATAACACTCCTCTGAACAGACGCCGTTCATACCATATATGTGACAATCCTACAAGAGTTGAGAAAAATCCTGTTAAAAAGATTGAAATGATATGAGGACCACTTGGCCAGAACCATAGTATAGCTGCAGCTTCTACTAAACAAAGTGTCACACCAATGCTAGATAAACGTAAAGAAGGATACTCAGATTTTTGAAGTGCATATGTACGTATTGATTGATAAGACAGTAAAAAAGAGTAAACAGCAACAATACCAATCATAGGTAAAATAGGTAAATGCAGAGAGAAAACAGTGTCGGTCAGAAAAAAATAAGAGAGAATCGTTACTATAAATGAAACAATTCGTGCACCAGATAGAAGAGCTATGGTTCTAGCTGAAGAGACAATAAAAACATTTTGACTCAAAAATAATGAGTATAAACCGAGTGCATACACACCTACAGCGATAATTCTTACTAATACTACTGCAGGTAAAAGAAAATAAAACATCGTGAACGCAAAACTATAAAAAAAAGGCAGAATGAAAATGCTACCTATAAAACTTTCTTTCAAATTGAAGTAAACACTCCATAAAAGAAAAAAATCAGTAATAAGCGCTAGGGAAACAGCGATAATTATCGCATACGTCCCCTCCTCTATTGCTCCACTTGTAAATAAACAAATCGATAAAAAAACAACAGCAATTACGAACTTTTGTCTTTTCGTGAGATTAATAGTAACAAGTGTTTTTTTCTGCTTACGCTGACGAGTCACAACCTGATTTTTTGGTTGGTCAATAGACTTGGATTTTTTCCTAAAAAAGTTCATGGAGCATCTAAAATATTTCTTCTAGACTATCTGCTTACCTATTTCGTCTGGAATATCAAAGTTTGCATATATTTTTTGTATATCATCAAGTTCTTCTAGTTTTTCTATAAAAGAAATTGCTTTTTCTGCAGTTTCTTGATCAGATATCTCTACTAATGTAAGAGGTTTCCTGATAAATTCAGCATTTTTTACTATAAGCCCTTGTTGCAGTAGGGAATCGCGTACCTTAGCTAAATCATCAGGTTTCGTATAAATCAGAATTTCCTCTCCTGCTTCTTCAATATCATCTGCTCCAGCATCAGCGCTCATAAGAAAAATATCATCTAGAGTATGTCCATTTTTGTCAATAGAAACTAAACCCTTTTGGGCAAATTGGTAGCTTACTGAACCTTGTGTTCCTACTCTTCCCCCAAGTTTTTCAATCCTATTTTTTACTTCGGGTGTTGTACGCATCTTATTATCAGTAATAGCTTCAATAATAATACTAAAACCACCTGGACCAAATCCCTCGTAGACTACTTCTTCCATTTCATTTACTTGCTTTCCTGCTGCTCGTTGAATAGCACGATCAATATTGTCTTTAGGCATATTAGCTGATCGTGCAGTGTCTACCGCAAGACGTAACCTAGGATTACTATTCGGATCAGTTACTCCTCCACCCTGACCAACTGCAATAGTTATTGCTTTCGAAAGCTTTGTAAATAACTGACCACGTTTAGCATCTGCAGCACCTTTTTGGCGTTTAATTGTTGACCATTTTGAATGTCCAGACATAAATAGAAAAGGTATCAAAGGCAGGAAAAGTATCAAATGTATCAAAAGTAAATTATGAACTTATGTCTTTACCTTTGATACTTCTGATACCTTCTTGTCCGCTATAGCTTTAGCGACGGCGGATGATACTTTTGATACCTTCGCATATTATAGCCGTTCCTTATTGACTTTTGCAAGAAATCTACCTAGAATATGAAATTAACGATTTTTTTAACCCCACATGATACCGCTGAAAATACAAGCAGTCCAAACAGCATTGCAAGGTGACTGGAAAGCCGCAATTTTGCTTAACGAAATGCTACTCGAGGAAGACCCGAATGACATCGATACATTAAACAGGCTAGCATTTGCGAAGGCAAGTATTGGTGATCTAAAAGAAGCAAAAAGTATTTATCAAAAAGTTCTTCTTCTTGATACAAATAATCCAATAGCTCTAAAAAATTTACAAAGACTTTCAGGCTCCGCAAGTAGTGTACAGAACCATCAACCACTTGTAAAAAACGTTTTTATAGAAGAGCCAGGAAAAACAAAAGTTGTTGAATTAGTTAATACTGCTGATAAAAAAGTCATAACGCCGTTACGAAACGGCGAAAATTTGATACTACATGTCAAACGAATGAAAATTTTTGTTTTAGATAACCAAAAACAATATATAGGTATGCTTCCGGATGATATTGGCAACAGACTTATCAAATTTATTACAGGAGGAAATATTTATGAAGCATATGTTAAAACTGTTCATAATAATAAAGTTATTATCATGCTAAAAGAAGTTAAAAGAGCAAGCAGATTTAAAAATCAACCATCGTTTATTTCTCTTGATAAATCCAAATTTTCAATTGATAGTAAAGTTTCAGTGAATAAGAACAAAGCAGATAACGAAGATTCGCAATCGGACGAAGATGAAGGATCAGATAGTTAATCTTTTCTAAATATAACTTTCTTTTTTTTTAATTCTTTTCTTATTACATCTACTTCTTTCGTTCTTTCAAGATTTTTAAGAGATCTATATGCCAAAAGAAATGATACTAAAAGGAGTACTCCAATCTTCAAAATCATAATTAAAAAATTTCCTCGCGGAGCCCATCTTCCCCAATCACTATTTTAATATCTGCTATCTCGCGATTTTTCATAGGCAGTATTGGATATTTTAACATTTCTGCAGTTTTACGCACTGTATATGTTTGTTTTCCAAAATAAAGAATTTTAGATTTCTTCTCTGTTTTATCTGTATTTGTTATCGAAATAACATTACCACCGCTGTTCTTTATGAGTCTCTCCAATCTTTTCCCTAATCCTTCCCTGTTTGTACCATTTACTATTTGAATTGTTACCCTTTCTTTTACCATAAGCTGATCTGTAAATAGTTTCATAGCAGCCGTATCAATATCTGACTCAGATGTTGGTAATGTGATGGTATCCGAAAGAACATCTTGAGGTTTTAGAGATTGTATATATAAATAAGTACGAACCAAATCTATAAACGTTATATCTGATTTTACTTGTTCACCATGAAAAAAAAGGCTAAGAAAAATTCCTTTATAGTCTGAGCTATCTATATTCTCATTATTTTTTAGCTTAAAAAAACCATCAATTGGAATTCCTACAGTTCTTCCTGGATTATAAGAAACTTCTTTGCCTTCTAGTGTCAATCGGGAAAGAGTTTTATGAGATGGTTCTAAAGAGTAAATATATGTTTTCTCTGAAGTATCGGTAATTGCTATAGTAAACCGATTTTCACCATCAAATTTACTATTTCGCAGAACTGTAAAAAAACGGAAGAGTAATGAGGCAAGAAGTAATAAAGCTACAACTGCTGAATAGATAATCACTTTTTTGATGCTCTTATTTTTAACAGTCGTTTTTTTTTGCATACGAATACTATTGTAATATATTTTCTAATTCAGTTGGTAGTGCAGCAGTGAAAGAAATTTCCTCCCCTGTTCTCGGATGTAAGAATGATATTTTTGCAGCATGAAGAAATACTCTCGATAAATATTTTCGATCATCTCGTTGCGTTTTACGCCCAGCATATAAGAAATCTCCAAAAATCGGATGTCCGATATATTTCAGATGAACACGAATTTGGTGTGTCCTCCCTGTCTCGGGATAAAGCTCAAGCAATGATAACTCATCTTTCACAACCTCATAATACTTACTACTTACTACTTTATACTTAGTTTTAGCCTCCCTACCTCCGGCTACAACCCCAAATTGTTTTCGATTCCATGGTAATCTTCCTACCGGAACATTTATTTCTCCTTCTTCTGGAACTACTTTTCCATGAGCTAATGCTATGTATGTTTTCTTAACAATACGTTCTTTAAATTGTCGCTGAAGTTCAAGAAAAGATGCTGGATTTTTCGCAATAAGAAGTATTCCTGACGTTTCCTTATCAAGTCTATGCACGATTCCTCCCCTATTCAAAAAATCATCTCCTTGTTCAACTTTTAATTTTTCTTTTTTAATTTTTAATTTTTCTTCAGCCCAATCCTGTACCGTTATTTCCCCCTTTGTCGTATCTGCTTTATTAACAATAATACCGGCTGGTTTATTAATAACGATCAGATCATCATCTTCGTAAAGTATCGGAATCATATAGTTATTATACTATATCTCTAGCCTCAAAATTATTTGGTACTTTTTACCTGACTTCTAATAAGTAATAAAGAGGATATGAAGAACAAAAAAATATAAAAATAATCTTCAATTTCTGGTAGTTTGTTATTGTTATAAAGAATAAAAATGTTCTCAAGAAGTGACACGAGAGAAAACATAATCACAAATAATAGTGATATACTGCCTTCTTTTAAGGATGATTTTCTATAATTTGGAAGTAGCACGAGAATAAAAAAGAAAAGTAGCACAAGATATAATAAAAAAGCATAAATATTTCCTGAGATTCCTAAAATCATCCATGGAAATGCACTTAAAAAAGCTATCGATACATAATCAAGCATTTTCCAATAAAGAATATTTCTTCTTGCTGATGTTACTCCTATGGCAAGCAAAGTACCAATTATGAAACCCGGAATTGATGCATTAAATGCACTTAACGTAAAAAGATAAAAAAATAGATTTGACGTAGCATTCATATGCATTAATACAAAAACAACCCGAGACGCTATAATCCCCCAGAAAATTCCTATAAAAACAATATTAAAAAGATCATCCAAGGTTATTCCCTTTCTAATAAAGTAAAAATCTTCTTTGCTTAAAGAATAAAAACTAAAAAGAAATACAAATAAAAGAAAAAATGAGAGAAATATTTGGAGCATAGCTAAACAAAGAGCCTCGTAATACCCAGTATTATAAGACTAATACCAATACCCATTAATACCCTACTAACTCCTATCAAATCTGAAAAACTTCCTACAACTATAATTGGAATAAAAGAAAAAATACCGACAAACGTATTAAGTACCCCATAGATTCGTCCTCGTACCTGGTCAGATGTCTTCTCTAAAAGCAACGTATTTGAAGGTACGAAAACGAAAGCATTAGCAATACCGAGAAAGAATGAGAGAAGAATAATGATATCTATATGTGTAATTTTTAGAACTTGAGGTAATACCGTATTTGCAGCAACGATAAAATGACGTGATGCCAGTTTACTGCCGTATGGCATAATACTTATAGCTATACCTGAAAGAAATAATCCAAGCGTCACTATATGATCGAGTTTAAAACGATGTAACGTATTTGTTAATAAAATAGCACCTATAATTATTCCTATTGCAGCAGGGGTTATAACTAATAAAGGAAATTGTTCTACTCTGATATGAAGCACTTCGTTTGCATATCCTGGTGCTATTGAAGCAATAATTAATATAAGAATCTGAGATATTGCCAAAAGAAAAAGCGAATGAAAAACATCTTTCGAAGATGTAATTATCCGAAATGTATGTCGTAATTCTTGTATAAATGTTTTTACCGGCATACGTTCTGTAATATGAATTCCTTTCGCCTCTTCAGTTGCAGGAACACGAATAAGAGAAATCAGAAAACTTGCAAGAAGAAGCATACCAGCAAGTAATAGGAGCGTATTCACTAATCCAAGCGTTATAAGTAAAGGTCCAGAAAAAATAAATGCCAACAATATTGAGCCGAAGATTCCAATCCCAAAAAGCGCATTTGCAGAAAGTAACAACTTATCACTAACAATGAGAGGAATAATCGGCGACTCTGCTGGGATAAAAAACTGCGTAATAATGCTAATTAAAAATGCTAACACGAAAACAACAATAATATTTGAATGGAAAAAAGCTAAAAATAATATACACAGAGCACGTAAGAAGTTTGAGATGTAGAGAACTTTTTTCTTGTTCCACTGATCAATATAAATACCTGCAATGGTTCCAAAAAAAACTGCTGGTAATGTGAATGACAGGACAATACCTGAAACAAAGGTGTTTGATTTAGTAATATCAAAAACAATAACTATAAATAAGAAGTTGAGTAAGTTAACAGGGATTTGCGTAAGAATTTCACCAACCCAAAGAAACTGGAATTGTCTACTTGAGAGCGCATTAAATAGACTGTTTTTCATGCTTGGTACCCATTATTTTTCAGAAGTCGCTTTTTCTGTATATGCCCCTGTTCTCGTGTCAACTCTTATCGCGTCACCGATTGAAACAAATAAAGGAACTTTCGTTTTAATACCATTCTCTAAAATTGCATCTTTAAATACATTAGTTGCTGAATTTCCTTTTATCGCAGGACCTGTTTCGACAATTTTAAATACCATTTTCGGTGGCAACTGAACTGATAACGGTTCATTGTCAAGAAAACTAATAGTAAAATTTTCTCCTTCTTTCAGATACTGATATCCGTCAATTTTTATTAGTGGTATTTGTATTTGTTCATATGTTTCAGGATGCATGAAATATGCTAATTCATCATCTTTATAGAGAAACTGTAAATCTTTTTTTTCTATTTGTACGTCTTCGACACGTGCACCATTGATATAACTTTTTTCTAATGTCGCGCCATTACTGAGATTTTTTACTTTTACTTTAATATTCGCACTTCCCCTACCCATTTTTATATGTTCATATGAAATGACTTGGAGGAGTTGTCCGTCTTCTGTATATGTTGTTCCTGATCGTAAATCTGTTACTGAAATCATAATGTGAGTTGAGAATTTAAAGTTGAGAATTGAGAATTATAAAACTTTCCTTTATTTCTCAAATCTCAATTCTCCATTCTCAATTTTTTAATTTTTCCAATAATCTAAGAATCATTCTCACGCCAAATCCAGTTGCTCCTTTTGGACCCAAATCAGAACCTTTTGATGAAAAAGCTGGACCTGCTATATCCATATGCACCCATGGTTTATTATCAACAAACTCTTCTAAGAAAAGTGCTGCTGTGACCGCTCCCCCATAGCGCGATGATGGAATATTTGCAATATCTGCAACTTCACTTTTATTAAGTTTTTTATAGGTTTTTTCAAGGGGAAGCTCCCAAACTTTCTCACCTTCATATGCTGCTGCATTTTTAATGTCATCAGCGAATTCTTTATTGTTTGCAAATAACCCTGTTATATCTTCTCCTAATGCGACCATACATGCACCGGTTAATGTCGCAAAATCTACAATTCGAGTAGCGCCCTGTTTTACAGCATATGATAAACTATCTGCCATTGTCACTCTTCCTTCTGCATCTGTGTTTAAAACTTCTATTGTTTTCCCATTATATGCTCGTACTACATCTCCCGGTACAAGTGATGTTCCTGAGATAAGATTTGGTGTCGCTGCTATTAATCCAACCACTGGAAAGCTGGGCTCAATTTTCGCTATCACTGAAAAAATTCCTAACACTGCTGCTCCTCCCGACATATCCATTTTCATATCCATCATATGATCTCCTGGTTTTACATTTATACCTCCGCTATCAAACGTAATCCCCTTTCCTACAATTGCCAATTTTTCTTTAGATGATGTTTTTTCTGGAGTATATTCTAAATGAATAAATTTCGGTGGTGTATCTGCAGCACGAGCAATACCTAAAAACGCTTCCATACCCATTTTTTCTAACTGGGGTTTATCATAGATAGTACAGGAAATCTGAGGACTGCTTTTTGCAATATCCTGAGCTAACTTAGCTAAAAATGTCGGTGTGGCTATAGCTGGTTGCTCATTTACAAGATCTCTCGCCAATTTGGTTGCATCAAAATATAAGCGTGCTTTTTCTACAATATCTTTTACTTCTCTTTGTTTTTCTTGCTGTGCGAAAATAAACGTTGCAAATTCGCGGTCATTCTTCTCAACTTTTTTGTATTTGTTAAATGTATACGTACCTAATAACAAACCTTCAGCGATATGGAATATAACTTCTGGATTATCAAAACCAATTTCATTTTTTGAGGGAATAACGATGGAAGCTGAATCAATGGATATTCTCATCTTTTTTGCAAAGCTCCCCATGACATTTCGGATATCATCTAGTACCAATTCTTTTTTTTCACCTAAACCGATAACAACCACACGCGAAGGTGCAATATTATTTTGAGGAATTATGCTTACTATCTGACCTTTTTTCCCTTTAAATTGTTCTATAGTTACAGCTTTTGTCAATTGACCGTTTAATGTAGAATCAAGTTGTGTAAAAGAAGCAAGCGGATCATATGTAACACTCTCCCCTTTTTTCTTAGACAAAGCGAAGACAATTGCTACATCTGCTGAAATCGCATCTAATGTATTTGTCGAGGTTTCAAATGTCATAATCTGTATTCTATGCATTCCAGAGCTAAAAATCAACCCCAACGTGCTATAATTGAAGCAAGACTTTTCTTTTTTAGCCGGGGTGGCGGAACTGGGGCGGAAGGAACAAAGTGACTGAGCCCGCTTGCAATTCTGAATGAAGTGAAGAATTGACAAGGGAGGAAGCTGAAAGAAATTTGGCCAGGTGGTGGAATGGTAGACACGAAGGTCTCAAAAACCTTTGATCTTAACCGATCATGTGGGTTCGACTCCCTCCCTGGCCACGTAGTATTTACAAAGGCATAGGGGTTCGACCCCCTCCCTCGGTACAAATGGGTTCGCCTGCCCGCCGACCAATCGCAGCACGAGGCGTTCCGCCAAACGGCGGATGAAAAGCCGAGTGGTAAGATTAGGCGGGAGTCCCTCTACCGGCACACATACAACAATTATGGTATAGTTAATTTATGAAGGAGTTTGAGAAAGTTCTTGATCAGAATGAAAAAATCCTTTGGGATGGACATCCTGTGTTTTGGCCTTTTTTGCTCGGTGGATCTGTAGTTACAACACTCTTCGGATTATTCTGGATGGTATTCCTTCTTCCGTTCATCAGTCTAGCAGCTTTTGATATTATGTTTGGATCCCATATATTCGGATTTGCGATTTTCCTTCTACCTCATTTTTGGATAGGGTTGTTACTTGTTTTTGGAATTCCTCTGTACCAATTCCTTTCTTATAAATACACATACTATGCAATCACAGATAAACGTGTCATATTTCAACAAGGAGTTATCGGCCGCGATTTTGATTTCATAGATTTTGATCAAATAACAAATGCTCAAGTGAATGTGGGTTTTTTAGATAAGGTATTTAATAATGGCAGCTCAGGAAGCATTTTAATATCTAGCGCGGGATCTTTTACAGTGACCAGAAATGGTACAGTACAAAAACCCTACACGATGAGAAATATTCCTAATCCTTATGATGTTTTTAAATTCTTTAAAAAAGTATCACATGATGTGAAGACTGATATTCATTATCCTAATAAACTTCGTCCTGCCGAAAACCCCGGGTATAAAACAGAATACGATCCAAAAAAATCAGAAATCAAATAATTTTTACACCGAACTTCTTTAATTCATCAACGAGTAGACTCAGCGGTAAACCTACGACGCCAAAAAAATCACCATCTATCCTTTCTATAAACATACTCCCTTTTTCCTGAATCTTATACGCTGCTGCTGCATCTCTCCATTCACCTGTTTTTACATATTTATCAATATCTTCAGCCGATATTTTTTTCATATATATATTTGCCACTATGGATTTGGTTATTGTCTTCCCTGTTTGAGTATCCATAATAGTAAAACCAGTAATAACTTGATGCTTATTCCCACTTAACTTTTTTAAAATTCGCTTCGCTGCTTTCTCATCTGGTTGCTTCCCAAGGATTTCATCGTTAAAAACGATAAACGTATCAGCGGCAATTATAATTGCGTCTTTATAGTGAGAAGCAACAGCTTTTGCTTTTCCCAAAGAAAGATACTCTGCATTACTCCGAGGTTTTAATCTGGGATTCAATTTTTCTTCAAACTTACTTTCAATAGTTTTAAACTTTAGACCTATTTTTCGTAAAAGTTCTTTTCTACGAGGTGAAGTTGATGCAAGGATTATTTGTTTCATCAAATATTATCTACAATGATTCCATGAGAGCTCAAAAATTGCTTTTTGCGCTGCTACGATAGGTTCACTATATATACTGATTCCTATTATATCTTTTTTATGATCAAGAATCGCAATAGTATTATCATAAATATACGTTTCAGAAGTAAAACTGATATTTTTGGGAAGCAGACGGGTCTCACGCATATTCTGGCTATCAAGGCGCTTCAGTTCTCTTCCCATGTCGTTATCTACTGCTAAGACTCTGATAAATATCCCTCTTTTTTTCCTTTCTTCTATAAATTTTTCGTGGTACGCAGGCGTAAAAAAAGTTCTTTCAGTTTCTTGATTACTCCATAAAAGAATTTCCCCCTTAGCTGACAAAACATCTTGCTCAACAGCACTTAACCCATGAATACCTTCAAAAACTTTCACCTTTGGTCTCACTTCTGAAGCCTGATGTAATGCTTGCAGTTCTGGAAGATGTTCTTTTAATTCTAACTCCTGTCGACCAAGTATTCTCTGCTTTGCTGCTAATATCCTAATAAGCGCTCCTGGATCAACTGTACGTACCTTTTTCTTATATCTGTGTAAATTTTCTTCTAACAATTTTTTTTCTAGTAAATCTTCAGCAATAATGTATGCTGTGGATCGTTGTAACTTAGCCTCATGTGCTATTTCATTAACAGTTGCTGGTCCAATTTTAAAACACGCGAGAAAAAAACGGATCTCCTTAGGGGTTAATCCAAGTTGAGTTAAGGTGTCTTTTAATATCTTTTCCATAGGAATTAGACTTATTATAGCCTTTATCTCAGCAAATGTCTAATAATATTGGACTACTTTGTTTTTGAAGCTATAGTAGCCTCCTCTATTCACAGTGTCGGTGTTTTTTTTGACTTAGATTAAAAATTTTAATACACTTTTCAATATGAAACAAAGAAAAATTCAAGTAG
The DNA here is from genome assembly GCA_041906785.1 of Candidatus Levyibacteriota bacterium. Lineage (GTDB taxonomy): Bacteria > Patescibacteriota > Microgenomatia > Levybacterales > UBA12049 > CAYMDS01. The sequence goes on along the minus strand of JAYRIM010000014.1, from coordinate 68,320 downwards.
CTATCCTTTTTGGCGGCAAAAGTGCCGAGCATGAAGTGTCAGTGCAATCAGCAAAAAACGTCTACGACTCACTTGATAAAGAGAAATATGATGCTCATTTAATTGGTATTGATAAAAGGGGTTATTGGCATTTAAGTTCAGGAGATGAATTACTTCAACTAGCAGCAACTATGCAAGGATTACAAAACGATAAAAAAGGTAGATCTCTTACAAAAGCGCAGATGTCTAACATAGTCCAAAATACAAATGAGCATTTAGGAAATATTGATGTCGTATTTCCAGTACTTCATGGACCGTTTGGTGAAGATGGAAGTGTACAGGGATTTTTAAAGCTTATGGATATACCTTTCGTTGGTGCCGGTGTACTAGGGTCTGCTGTCGGAATGGATAAAGATGTTATGAAAAGATTACTTCGTGATGCAGGTGTTCATATTGGAAAATTTTTAACGTTTAATAAAGATGATACCCCAGATTTTAAGCATATTGTTCATGAATTGGGTTTACCTTTTTTCGTAAAACCTGCCAATTTAGGTTCTTCCATCGGCGTAAAAAAAGTAAAACATGAAAACGAGTTTGAAAAAGCAATAGAAAACGCTTTCCAGTACGACACAAAAATTCTTATAGAAGAATTTATTAATGGTGATGAAATATTTTGTTCTGTTTTAGGAAATGAAAGTCCCATCGTGTCTGTACCTGGCAGGTTAAAGACTGATCATGAATTTTATGACTATGATGCGAAGTATATAGACGAAATAGAAATGGAAATACCAGCTAAAATTCCTAATCATATAACAAAACGTATACAAGAAATTTCTCTTAATGCATATAAAGCATTATGTTGTGAAGGAATGGCAAGAGCAGATCTATTTTTAACGAAAGATAATACTATTTACCTTGGTGAAATAAATACTATTCCTGGCTTTACAAGCCATAGCTGGTATCCAAAACTATGGGAAGCTAGTGGTATTTCTCAAAACGAACTTGTGGATAGATTAATTCAGCTTGCTATAAAAAGCCACGAAAACCAAGCAAACTTAAAAACAACGCTTTAATTATTCTATTTCCTCATGAGTATAGTTACTCTTTTTAGAAAAAAATATATTCCTTTAAATACTGTAGAAATTGCAGAAAAAAATCTCGTAGAAAATTATTCATACCTTACACAGATGAGTAGTGGTAAAAAAATAGCTCCTGTTTTAAAAAGCAATGCATATGGACATGGCATATCATTAATTGCAAACATACTTGATCATCTACAGGCGCCTTTCTTCTGTGTGGATAGTATTTATGAAGGCTATCAACTGTTAAAGGCAAATATTCGCACACCAATTCTGATAATGGGATACGTGAATCCTGAGAATCTTCGTGTTAAAAAGCTGCCCTTCTCTTTCGCTGTATACGAGTATGAGATGCTTGAAGGAATAAAAAAATATCAGCCTCATGCAGGTGTGCATATTTTCGTTGATACCGGCCTTCATAGGGAAGGTGTATCACTTGAAGAACTGCCTATATTTATAAAAAAGACGCAATCTTTATCTCTAAAAATAGAAGGTCTTATGTCTCATTTTGGAATGGCAAATCAACCACGTAAGAAAGAAACCAAAGAGCAAGTGACAAATTTTCTTAAAGCCCAAAAGATACTCCATACATTAGGAGTAAACCCAACATACATTCATTTACCCGCTTCGCTAGGTATTTTATATAATAAAGAGTATCAAACATTAAGTAATGTGGCGCGAGCAGGTATTGCTTTGTACGGCATTGATCCTGAAGGTAGAGACAAAAATCTTTTACCAGTACTTAAACTCAGATCAACAATAGTTCAAATTAAAATAGTAAAAAAAGGAGAAAAAATTGGATATGATTTTACGTTTACTGCAACTAAAGATATGACTATCGCTGTTCTCCCCATCGGATATAATGATGGCGTTGATAGAAGGTTATCAAATAAAGGCTATGTCCAGGTCCGCGGGATATACTGCAGAATAATTGGAAAAGTAAGCATGAATATAACAACTATTGATATTACGGATATTAAACAAGCAGAAATTGGAGATGAAGCCGTTATATTTTCAAGTCAATCAAATGATAAAAATTCTATAGTCAACGCTTCTAAAATATGTGATGTGATCCCTTATGAATTATTAGTCCATATACATCCCACAACGAAACGAGTAATTAACCGTTAGTTTTCATTCCCTCTTTTTATCTATACTATAGAATTTTATTCTATCTCCCCTAAATAACAAATCGATCTCATCAGTTGGGCCGTTACGATGTTTCGCAACAAGTAATTTGGTTGGTATTGTCGGTCCTGTCACCTCTACATCAGGTCTGTAGAGAAACATCACTACATCTGCATCTTGTTCTATTGCACCTGACTCACGAAGATCTGCTAATTGTGGTCTTCTTTCTCCTCTATGTTCTACTGCACGAGAAAGCTGAGATGCGGCGAGAACTGGTACATTTAGCTCACGAGCTAAATTTTTCAATGATTGAGAAACCGCAGAAACTTCTTGTACTCTACTCTCATAATGTCTCCCAGGATCAACAAGCTGTAAATAATCAACAACAATTAATCCAATATTATGTTCAAGCTGTAAACGTCTCGCTTTACTACGCATTTCCATGATAGATAATCCAGGAGTATCATCAATAAAAATTGGCGCATCAGCTAACTGTCCCATCGCTTCTGAAATTTTAGTAAAGTCATCTTCTGATAATTTTCCGGTTTTCAATCTCCAAGCATCGACATCTGCCTGTCCGACTAAAAGTCTATCTACTAATTCTTCTTTACTCATTTCGAGGGAAAAAACGCCTATCGGAGTTTTTTCATGTACTGCAACGTATTGAGCCATGTTTAACATAATTGCAGTTTTTCCCTGCCCAGGGCGTGCGGCCAATATGATAAGATTTGATTTCTGCATCCCGGATAAAACAGTGTCTAGGTCTCCAAATCCAGTTTTAATACCACGAAGTCCTGCACCTTTTCTATGAAGCTCGTCAATTTTATCGAAACTTGCTGTTAGTGTATCTTTTATCGGAATAAAACCACGTGTTATAAAACGTTGCGAAATAGAAAAAACTGCTGATTCAGCTTTATCGAGTACCTCTTTAACATCTTTTCCATCTTCATAGGCTGAATCTGCGATTTCTGTTCCTGCACGTATTAATGATCGTTTTGTGTATGCTTCTCGGACAATACTTGCATAGTGTTCTACATTTGCTGCTGTCGGTACAGCTTCAACAAGACTTGTAAAATATTCACTGTCTATTGTATTCGCTTTTTTTTTCTTTAATTCTGCTGTTATTGTTAATAAATCTATTGGTTTCCTCTGCTCGTAGAGTACTAACATACATTCATAAATAATTGCATTTGTGGAATTATAAAAACATTCAGGAACAAGAAGCTCGGAAACGGTTATCATAGCATCTTTATCTATAAGAACTGCACCTAAAACGCTTTTTTCTGCTTCTTCATTATGAGGTAAGGTTCGAGTTGCCATAGTTCAGTTATCAGTCTTCAGTTGTCTGTTTTCAGATACTAGTTGAACGGTTTTCTGTTTATCAGACTGGCAACCTGATAACTGGTGACCTAAATTCCGATAACTGATAACCGAAAACTGATAACTGAATATCAAGAAGTTAGTAGTATCTCTTCTATCTCCTGTGGTAATTTTTCAAATGTTATAGAGTATTTAGATTCTTTTCTATATCCATCTTTAGCAATTTTACTGATTGTTCCTTCGGCTTTCTCACCAACAAATATAATCACATTTGATGCGACTGATGTAAGAAATGAGGGATCCGCCTCACTATCAGCAAATGCGATAACGATATGATGTTCTTTCAATTTCGCATAATCTTTTTCCAATGTTTTAATTGAACCGAAAAGGATTTCTATTCTATCTGTACGGATACTATACAGAATGTCCTCTCCATTTCTAAAACCTGATATTTTTATTCCAGCAAATTCGTATTCTCCAGCACCTTGGATAACAACTGTTCCTTCCTCCAAGCTTTTCAAGTCGAATGAAGCATTTTTCATGATGATAATACCATTTGCTACTATAGATTTACCACCAGGATTTATCAGTAAAGAACCTTGTCTATTTTTTATTCTGATGCTATGTGGAGATACTAAGGAGATTTCCATAACGTACATCCTAACACATGCTTAATTTCTTGACAATAGGATGATTATACCTTATCATTCAGCTACGATAAATTCCATTCTACTGCTATGTTTCGCGATATTTGCGAGCAGGGAATTTATCACTAAAAACACGAAATCTTTGCGAAATACACGAATTGCACAATAAGGAAATGCGTATTCGCGATTTTCGCATCTTCACATGAGTAAAGAAAAAATTATTTTGTCATTTATAGCAATTATTCTTGGCCTTTTTGTTGCCGGAGGCGCATTTTATATTTATCAAATGACAAGAACAATTAGCGAGCCTGAAACACAAAAGGAATCAACAGTTGTTCAGCCAACTAAATCTGTGAGTAATGACTCAAATTTCCTTATCGTAGAAAACCCTAAAGATGAAGAGGTATTTGATAAAAGATTAATAACGATTACGGGAAAAACTTCACCAGGAACATTGGTCATTATTTCTACACAATCATCAGATCAAGTCGTAACTCCAAATACAAAAGGAGATTTTACTTTAACGCATACACTGGAAGATGGCGTAAATGTCTTACATGTAACTGCTATATTTAGTAATGGCGAAGAAGAAACACAAACACGAACAGTAACAAGCACAACTGAAGAATTCTAATGAAAAATCAAAAATCAAAAATCAATATTCATAAATTGCTATCTTTCTTACTTATATTTTCTCTAAGCTCTATGCTCTTAGCTCTACGCCCCATCTACGCTGCAACGCCTACTGCGGAACCGAAGGCTACAGAAGCGGAAAAAGAAGAAAAACTAATAGAACAAATAAATAATCTGAAAGAGAAAGTCGCTTCAAAAGTTGCAGAGTTACGGTTAGTAGAAAAAAGAGGAATTATTATAGTCGTTAAAGAAGTTGCTGGTAATAAAATCACAGGAGAAGATCTAGGACAGAAAGTGCGCATAATAGACGTTGACGAATTAACAAAATTCTCATCCCCTACAGCCAAATCATTCGGAATCTCTGACATAAAAGAAGGTATGACAATCAGTACAATTGGCTTATATAATAAGCAATCGAAAAGGATTCTCGCACGGTTTATCGACGTCGCTAATGGACCTGTATTCATCACAGGTATTGTTAAATCAGTAGATAAGGCAAATTTTACAGTGACGATTTTATCTGAGAATGATAAATCGTACACTATCGACATCGAAAATGTTACAAAAACATCTACATATACTGAGGACGACAATATTAAACGATCAGGATTTTCTCGTATTGAAACCGGAAGTAGAGTGTATGTCGTAGGATTCTCCAGTAAAACGGAAAAGAATAGAATAACAGCTTCCAGATTTATTATTTTTCCTGAACTTCCAGGAAACCCGAAAATAGAATTCCAGGAAACTCAGCCCACTTCTACACCAGTAAATAACTCTGCTCCAAAAAGTTCTACACCAAAACCTTCACCACGATAACTGCCATGCATAATAGAATCGAAAAAGTTCGTCGCTTATTAGACAAACAGAAACTTGATGCGTTTCTTATCACCTCTGTTGCGAATATATCGTATCTAAGTGGATATACAAACTTTTCTGTTGAAGAACGAGAAGCATATCTCGTTATAACAGCAAAAGAAGCATATGTTCTCACTGACGGCCGATATACAACAGCAATACATGCTTTAGGACATTTAAAGCTTATCGAGCTATCTTCAACAAATCAGTTTCAGAAAGTGTTTACTGAATTATGCGAACAAAACAATATACAAACATTAGGGATAGAAGAAAAAGATATAACTGTTTATGAATTAAAGAAAATTCAAGAAATAGTACTTGATACTAAACCAGCAGAATTACACACGCTTCGCATCCAGAAAGAACATAAAGAAATTGAAAAAATAGCAGAAGCATGTCGTATTGGAGATTTGGGATTTAATTTCATTCTTACAAAAATAAAACCTGGTATAACTGAAAAAGAGTTAGCAAAAAAACTGAAAATCTTTATTTTAGAACAAGGAGCAGAACTATCGTTCGATCCAATTGTGGCATTTGGATCAAACGCCGCCATCCCCCACCACCAAACAGGCGACAAACGACTTGCGACTAGCGACCTGGTGTTACTGGATTTTGGCGTGAAAGTTGAATCTTATTGTTCAGATATGACGAGAACACTATTTTTTGGCAAAGCAACTGATGAACAAAAACGCATATATAATGTTGTTCGAGAAGCCCAACAAAAAGCAATTGATTATATTCATTTGCATCTAGCTGACAACCGACAACTGATAACCGACAACTCTGGAGCTAAGGAGATAATAGCATCAAATATAGATGCCGCCGCAAGAAATCATATTCTCTCCCAAGACTACCCCTCCATCCCCCATTCTCTAGGTCATGGTATTGGGTTACAAGTTCATGAAGCCCCTACTCTTTCACCTGTGTCAAAACAAATACTAACTGAAGGAATGGTGTTTTCTATAGAACCGGGAATCTATATTCCAAACTATGGAGGAGTGAGAATTGAAGACTTATTTGTAATAGAAAATAATACACTTAAACAGTTAACAGATACCCCAAGGGATTTTAAGGAGTTATAGCATAAGTTCAAGGATACAACACTTTCACAGCGTTTATATCACCTGTCGTTAATGTATCTTTCTTTAACTCACCTTTTTCACCATATCCATACATAGTCACATCGACATCTGAAGATCCATACATATCATCCAAACCCATCCAATGCCCTACCTCATGCGTACCGATATTTTGAACATCATATGAATTTAAATCACCGCAAGCGCTATTCGTGTATGGTGTATATTTCCAGGGATGACGTTTGTTATACACCATGTCTATCTCTACTGCTTCTTGTGAGGTTGTGTTATACCAAACATATGTAACTGCAAGAGTGGATGAAGAAAGCCTGTTCCAAAAAACTGCATTTTGTCCATCTAATTTCGCTCGAGTTACCGATGTCTGCGAACCTTCTGTAAAAGACACAGCAACAATTTCATTATCCCATGTAGAAAATACATTAGCTATTGCTGTTTTCGCTGAAAGAGTACCAACGCTCGATGGCACTGTAGAGTAATTTACTCTATACGCTGTTGCACCACTTGGTAAATGCCAACCAGCAAGACCGACTGTTGCGCTTGATTCTACATCAGGCGTACAAGCAGCCAACGTTACAGGTGAACTTTTAAACGCGTCTTTTTCTTTATGAGGATGAACAAATACACGAACTCGAAGGTCCTTTTTCCCTTCAACTGCATAATCCCCTGCTACTTCTGGAAGATCATCAACACCTTTTTGTGCATACGCATAACTAATCGGAACAAAAAGAAGAGAGATTAATGCAGACAGGAAAAATATGATCTTTGACATTAACTTATTATAGTTCTATTCTTCACTTGTCTGTCAAGCTCTTCTTTATGTATACTGTTGACATCATTATCATCTTATAGTAGAATGGCTGAAATATGACATATAGCATTACTAACAAAAACGGACACAAGCATACCTCCTCTTAGGCGGTGTGTTTTATCGTGTTTACGTTCGTAAACCAAAAATACCACCGCTGAAAGGCGGTTTTTTTGTGGTGAAAACTATGGAAAGAAATAACAAAATATACTCATCAAGCGATGTCCAAAGAAGACTTTGGCAACCACTTGGCGGAGAAAACTTATTACAAAGAAAAATTGATCTAGCAAAACGCGGTATGCTTCCAGATGGAAAAGAACTACCGCTACTCGAAGGTGATGAATGCGAGTTCTCTACTCTACTAGGTGAATTCGCACCAAAAGTACTTATAGCATCTAACCCGAATAGTGGATGTTCACTTGTCCCTGAACAGTTAGCTGTGGCTGGTGGGTGGTGTGCAATTAGAACAAAAGATGTCGAAAATATATCCAATGCAGGAGTTATTATGAATCCGGTAACTGGAGAACTAGAAAAAGTGAGCAGCGTTAGTCAAGTTGCAGACTGGATTCCCCGAGCTATCGCATTCGATCAAATCATTGAAAGCGTCGGAGCGGTAAACGCACGGGAATATGCTGTCATTTCAGAACGCCGTTTATGGAGTCAACGACTTAGTGATAAAGTGGAAGCAATTCTTGGAAAATTATCATCAGAAGAGAGAGACGAACTTGAACTATCAGTCGAGACAGCAGAAAGAATAAAAGCAGAATTAACTGCCCGATATATTGAATATGTTACTGGAAAAGATCGAGTCATATTTCAACGAGTAGTAGATGATGATATTTGGGAGGATTTAGAAAAAGCACGAGACGATATGCTACGACAAGTAGGATTAACTGTCGAGAAACTTGAAACATCCAATCCACGACAAAAAAATACTCTACAATCTTCTTCTCTCGTTTGGGCTATGTATTCACAACCATATCTGGATATGCTAAGGCAAAAAGGCTACATACAAAATCAAAAGGCATTTGTCGTAGAACCTGCTATGCATGCAGCATTAGAAAGTGAAGCAGAAAAAGAAATGGGGCGGGCTATTTACTGGGATAAAGGAAAATACATGGATCAAAGGGGATTTAATAACGATACAGGGTTTATCGCATATATTGAATGTCTGACAGGAAATGGTAGGAATGTTCGAAAAGAGTTAGCAGCCGGCCAGGTTCCAAACATTTCCAATTGGAATTCAATGCTACAAACCAATGGTATACTTGATCCAGAAAGAAACTGTGTACTAAACCCAGCAGATAATAATCTTTATCTGTGGGGTGTCAACTTTCTACCACTTGGATCAACACAAAGAGTATTATTAGAACTCGCAGACATACAACAAATATTCAGAGATGAAAAGACACGACTGAGTACACAATTTATGACAAATGGAAAAGGGGCAGATCCTTCAGCAAGAGGAAGAATGCAGCAGAAAACTGAGACATTGAAAGCTGAATTAATTGATCAAGTAAGAGAAAGAAATTTTTTACTTGCCCGGGATCTCAGAGCTTTTTTTTCTTATATAACAGAAGGAATTGAAGTATGAAAACACTCACTAAAACAAAAATAAATAATATTATTGAAGGCGCTAACTTTCTAGGAACTGGTGGTGGTGGAACAATCGCCGATGCTGAGCCTTTACTCAAAAAGATTGAAAGAGTAGACCTTATTAATTTTAATGAACTTATAGAGACAGATCTTGTTTGCACTGTTTTTGGTATCGGAGGAAAACAAACAATTGATCCTGTAAAAGCAGTCCGTTCTGCGTTATCCGTGTTCATGGAAATAAATAAGAGACCTATCACTGCTATAGTCCCTGTGGAACTAGGAGCAGAGTCTATCGCTACAGCACTTTTTGCAGCAAATACACTTGGAGTACCTGTCTTAAATAGTGACTTAGTCGGATTACGTTCCGCACCAGAAGTGTATTTAGAACTTATTAGCTTAATCAATGTAAGTAGAACTCCCTGTGTTATCGCTGATGATAAAAACAACACTGCTGTCCTATGGAACACGGCATCGATTCAACATCTTGAATTACTTTTGAGAAGTTTCGCTGTTGCTGCAGGTGGTGATGCTTATATAGCTGGTTATCCTATGCAAATAAAACAGATAAGAAATGCCACTCCTCAAAATAGTCTAATCCTTGCTGAACAAGCTGGAGAATTTTTACGAGAAATAAGAAGTAAGAAAAAAACTGTTGAGGAACTTTGTACGATGTTAGATTTAATTTATTACGATACTGGCATAATTACCAGTAATAGTACAACTCAAACAAAAGGATTTGAATCTGGTGAATATACTATCAAATCTAAAAGTTGTATCTGGAAAGTAGTGTATAAAAATGAAAATATTATCTTACTCAAAAATGATAAGGTAGTAGTAACGGCACCTGATTCGATTCTTCTTATGGATACAGATAGAATACAAGGAATTAATAATTTTAATAAAAATAGCAACAAAAAAGTTATGATTTTTGCAAAAAAAGCAGTCCCGATTTGGAGAACTAGAAAAGGTAGGAAGTTATTTAGCCCCCAACAATTGGGGCTTCAATATGAACAAGTTCTATTGTAAAATTACGGAAGAATAATATATATGAATCAACCACAAACATTAAAAGGATTTCGGGATTTTTTACCAGAAGACGCTATAAAGCGTAATTTTCTTCGTGATAAAATCCGGGAGGTATTCGAGCTATGGGGGTATGATCCTATAGAAACACCAACTCTTGAATATCTCGAACTTTTTCAAGGTGTTATTGGTGAAGATGAAAAATTATTTTTTCAGTTTGAGGATCGTGGTGGAAGAAATGTAGCGCTTCGGTATGATCAAACAGTTCCTTCGTGCAGATTTGTGGCACAATATCAAAATGATCTTCCCATGCCATTTAAACGATATCAAATCCAGTCTGTATTTAGATCTGAAAATCCACAGAAAGGACGCTACCGTGAATTTCTTTCCTGTGATGCAGATATATGGGGCCTCCCCTCACCTGTCGCTGACGCTGAAACCATAGCTCTCTCACTCGATATTTATAAAAAGCTTGGGTTTAAACAAGTAATCGTAAAAATAAACGATCGTAAGTTATTAAAAGAGTTTCCTTATGAGGCAGTAGTAGCAATAGATAAACTTAAAAAGATTGGTCCTGAAGGTGTAATAAAAGATATGGAAATGAAAGGAATACCAACCGAAAAAGCAAAAGAATATTTAGAAACGATTATAAACTTACAACCAAATGAAAGAATTACAACTATTCTCACATCATTAAAACAATATGGTTTTGATGAAACATGGTATGAATTTGATCCGACAATAGCACGATCTTTCGCTTATTCCGACGGTCCTATCTGGGAAATTGTTGTACCTGGTTATGAAGCAGGATCAGTATTAGGTGGAGAAAGATATGATTCATTAACGACAAAAATTGCTGGACAGGATATACCAGGCACAGGTTTTGGTTTAGGCTTTGAAAGGACACTGGAAGCAGCCGAACAATTTGGGTTGCTACCAAAAACAAAAACAACGACAAAAGTACTCGTAACGATTTTTTCGCCAGAATTAAAGAATATTTCGTTGGAAATTAGTTCTCGGCTTCGCTCGAATAATATAAATACAGAATTATATCTTGATGAAAATGCGAAAATGGAAAAACAATTGAAATATGCAGATAAGAAAGGGATCCCTTATGTCATTATTATTGGCTCTGAAGAGGCTAGTAAAAATGCTATACTATTAAAGAACATGGTGAAAAGAGAGCAGAAAGAAATGCCGCTTGAGCAATTTCTGAGTGAATTCAAATTTTCACTTATTTAGTATCTTCTACTAATTGTTTTATTGTTATATTGCTAAATTGTTTTTCTCAACAATATAATAATATAGCAATACAGCAATTATTATTAATACCCATGACCCTGCCGAAAACACGCCGCGCCATTTTAGCTCTCATAATTGCAAATTTTATTTGGGGAGCTGCTGCGCCAGTCTTTAAATGGTCTTTATTAGATATAGAACCGTTTACGTTAGCTTTTCTTCGTTTTTTTCTTGCTACCTATCTACTACTACCACTTGTATATAAAAATGTAACAATAAGAAAGGAACATTTCGGGCATATCATATTCGGTGCTATTGCAGGTATAACGATAAATATCACCTTTTTCTTTCTAGGATTAGAGTACGCTTCAAGTGTTAATGCTCCTATTATTGGTTCGTCAGGACCAGTTCTTATTTTACTGGCTGCAATATTATTTTTAAAAGAAAAACCGAAAAAAAAAGTTATTTATGGCATGTTTCTTAGCTTGGCAGGTGTAACGATCATTATTATACGCCCCCTTATAGAACAGGGATTAGATACATCATTTATAGGAAACCTTTACTTTCTCCTGGCAACCATTGGTGGAGTAGTACACACAGTGTATTTAAAAAAATTAGTTACATATTATGACCCTCTTGTACTCACGTTTTGGACATTCCTTATCGGTTCTATAACTTTTCTCCCTTTTATGCTTTCTGAAATATCGACAAAAGGCTTTTTAACCAACATCGGTTTTCCAGGAGTTGTCGGTATTATTTTTGGCGCATGTCTTTCTTCTGCTTTAGCGTATAGCTTATCCTGTATCGCTATGAAATATTTAGACGCTAGTGAGATTGGGATTTTCTCTTATATGGATCCAATTATTGCAGTGCTTATAGCCATTCCTTTATTAGATGAAACAATTACCTTTACCTATCTCCTCGGCTCTACTCTCGTTTTTTTAGGCCTTTTCGTGGCTGAAGGAAGGCTGCATTATCAAACAATAACTAAACTTTCTGAAGGACTAAAGTCCATTATTTGAGAAGTATCTAAGAAACCCGAGTTGTCTAGTTTACTTTTTTGCTTGTTTTCTGGTTAAAACAACTAGACAACTAGATAACAAACAAACCAGAAAACTGTTTATATCTTTACTCTTTTCAGACAAATACTTGTTTCCTCTATGCTAATTTAGTATAATTATCGAACTATGAAAGCAAATATCCATCCACAATATTATGACGCTCAAGTCATCTGCGTATGCGGTAACAGATTTACCGTAGGCTCAACACAGCAAACTATCCAGGTCGAGTTATGCTATAACTGCCATCCATTTTATACAGGAGAGCAAAAATTTGTCGATACTCGCTCTTCTATAAAACGGTTTGAAGATGCACGCCAGAAAGCTGCAACATACCAAGCTACACAGAAAAAGAAAGTTGAAGAACAGAAAAAGAAAGACGAAGCCCCTAAGTCACTTCGCGATATGCTTTTAGGCATGAAATAGGACGGACTGAGCGCAGCGAAGGAGTCCGCTTGCAAGCAAAGCGAGACAAGGGTGTACAATACTTCACCAAATCCTCTGCGTTCAATCAAAAACCTCAATATGAACGATTACCGACTGATCCAAATCCAAGAGTTAGAACAGAAAATCGCTGAGACGCAACAGCTGCTTACAGATCCTGCGATGATTGAACTCGCACAAGCAGAGATTATAGATCTAGAAGCACAAAAAAAACTACTTGAAGATTCTCTATCTGCATCTAGTGCAGAAGAAAAAAATGATCTAGATACCAGGAATATTATTTTAGAGTTGCAAGGAGCAGCAGGTGGAGACGAAGCGAAATTATGGGGAGAAGAATTAGTGAGAATGTACCGCCGTTATGCTGAATCCCAAGGATTCCGTGTAGAGAATGTAGACGAGAATGTCATTAAAATCGCAGGAAAAGGTGCTTTTGGTAAGCTGAAATTTGAAGCAGGAGTACACCGTGTACAACGAATTCCGACAACTGAAAAACGCGGCCGTATTCACACATCGACGGCTACAGTCTCAATGCTCCCTGAACTTGAAGATATAGATCTGCATGTAAATCCTGATGATATAGAATTCTCAGCATTCCGTGCAGGCGGACATGGTGGTCAAAATGTAAATAAAGTTTCAAGTGCAGTGAGAATTACACATAAGCCGAGCGGAATTGTCGTAACATCTCAGTCAGAAAGATCTCAAATACAGAATCGTGAAATAGCTATGAAGCTTCTCAGAGCTAAATTGTGGGAAATAGAAGTAGAAAAACAACATCTTGAAATAAGTTCTCTTAAATCTACACAAGTTGGTCGTGGAATGCGAGCTGAAAAAATACGAACTTATAATTTTCCTCAAGATCGTTTAACAGATCATAGAATTGGTCAGTCATGGCATAACCTTCCGAATATTCTTGATGGAGACGGTTTAACTGAAGTTATTGAAGCAACAAAAAAGAAACTCGAAGAAACTGAGTAAAAACTAAGGAGTACCATTTAACTGGTTAGCATCAAACAAGACCTCATGTCTTCGAGCTATTCTATTCCATTGACGTAATGCTCTCGCCTCTTCAATCCAACTTGTTTTTCCACTTAACTCAGCCCGTGCTGAAGTTCGGACAACTAAATCCCAAACGACTTGATTAGCCTGTCTGGAAGCAGCAACAGCATCTTCAGAAGTTTTAGTCTCCATAGTTGCCTGAAAAACTGTCTGTTCGCGAACTACTCGTTCTATTTCTTCCGGAGAATCATATGCTTGCATTATTAAATATAATTCAGATTCTGTTTGTAACATCCGCTGAATATATCTTTATAGGACAAAAATGTCAATTAGCTAATATACACGAGATCTCTCGCTTTATGCCACTCAATAGTTTCTAAATGATTATCTTTTAAAAGCTTCGCGAGATATCTTCCACCTGCTAGATGAGGTAATACCACATAATCTGCCCCAGAATGATAAAGAGCCTTCGCATCTTCGTTTTCTAAAGCCATAACAATTACTTTCGCTTTTTCATTCGTTTTTCTAACGCTTTCAAGTAGTAACAGATTATCCTCTAAGTCAGGCGCTGTAGAAATAACAAGCTTGGCTTTATCTAAATGGACATGTTCTTGGATATCAGGATCCGCTATATCTCCGAATACAACAGGCTCATGTTTTGTTTCCAACTTTCTAACAATATCTGGATCGAAATCGACAACGACAATATCTGTTTTCTGATCTTCTAATTCATGTAACAACCGCTGCCCCATCTGGTGTCCTCCAACTATAACAATATGGTTTTTTATAACAGAGATTGGTGAACGTCCGAAATTTTTCTCATGTGTGTCATCTTTCTGTAGGAAAACAAATCGTTTTTGTAAATATTTATACACGTGATCTGCACGCTGGATAACATAAGAAGAGGTTAAAAAGCTCACAATTCCGACGAAAAGAACTGTTGTGACCAGCGTACTTTCAACATGGCCAAGTTGTTGACCTAAGAAAAGAATAAGGAAACTGAATTCAGATATTTGACCCATGCTGTTACCAATAAAAAATGAGGTCCGTTTTCTGTACTTTAATGCGCGTACTAAAAGCATAATCAGAATTGGTTTAATAATTGCCACGAAAAGGAGAAATACGAAGGATGGAAACAAGACAGCCAAAAAATTATCAAACGAGATGCTCAACCCAACCATAACGAAAAAAATGGTTATAAAGAAATCCCGTAATGCTTTCATACGTGCGACGATTTGGAAGTTTTCAGCACTATTTGCTAAAGCCAAACCAGCTAAAAATCCTCCTATTTCAGAAGAAAATCCCACGAATGGTGATGCAACAATCGCAGTTAAAAGAAAAACCCATGCGAGGCAGAAAAGAAAAAGGACTTCAGCAGACCGTGCAACATATCGTATGATTTTTGGAATGATAGTCATACTTGCGAAAATGATAAGCCCGAATAATAAAGCTGCTTTAATAAGGATCGTTATAATACTCATTGGAATTGAAGCCTGTGAAGATCCTCCGGAAATACCGTTAAAGAGTAACATGGTAAATACCGCAAAGAAATCCTGCATTAAGAGAATGCCTATGCTTAACTTTCCATGGAGACTATTAAGATCCTTTCGATCTGATAAGTTTTTAACGATAAGGATCGTGCTTGAAAACGACAGTGCGATACCTACATATACACTTGCCATCGTGCTGTAACCCAGAAATAGCGAAATATAAAATCCGAGAAAAAAAGTAAACCACATTTGCAATGTACCTATGATGACTGCTGGGAGACCTATGGATTTTAACTCACGAAGTTTTAATTCTAAACCCAGCATGAAAAGTAAAAACGTGACGCCAAGTTTGCCCAATGACTCAAGTGTAAGATGATTTTCTAAATGGAATAATCCTACAGGTCCAAGCAAAATACCGGTCAGAAGATATGCGGTAATGGTTGGCTGGCGAAGAATACGGAAAATTATTGATAATGCAGCAGCCAAACAAATAATAATAGTGATTTCAAGAAAAATCCCTTCCATGATAATAGTATTAAGTAGAATGTACTAAGTAGCAAGTAATAAACTGCATACTCTCATAATACATACTACTTAATACATAATACAATTCATAACTGAAAAACCAAAGTGAAAAGTAGAGCTTGCAGGACAAAATCAAGCTTGTTAAAATCAAACACATGCTGCCTGATAGACTTGCTTTTGTCGATATTGAGACTACTGGTACTTCTGCTTCCTACGGAAGGATTATCGAAATAGGAATTCTCCGAGTTGAAGGAAATAAGCTTGTACAGACATACCAATCACTTATTAACCCCCAAACTCATCTCCCTCCTGAAATCGAACTGTTGACAGGTATAACTCAACGCGATCTCGAAAATAAACCTACATTTCAAGAAGTAGCTGATGAAATACGCACACTTCTCAATGAATGCATTTTTGTCGCGCATAATGCACGATTTGATTATAGTTTTTTAAAACATTCCTTCCTTCGAGAAAATATACCATTTCAGGCAAGGCAACTCTGTACAGTGAAACTTTCTCGTTCTCTCTTCCCTACGGCATCTCATCATAATCTGGATGCTGTTATTCAACGCTGCGGGATTCACTGTGAACAGCGACATCGTGCTTTTGACGATGCGTCAGCGTTATGGCATTTTTACCAATATGCAAAAAAAACCTTTTCTGAAGATGAGTTTCTTAAAGCTGTAAATCTAGCATTACGAAGACCAACCGTACCTACTAAATTGTCTTGGTCACTCATAGATTCTCTTCCCGAATTGCCAGGGGTGTATATTATGTATGGTAGTCAGTCGTCAGTCATCAGTCATCAGTATGTAAATGGAATAACCAGTCAAAGTTCTGTTACTGATAACCCACAACCTAGAACTGACAACTTACAACCTGTTCCTTTATATATCGGTAAAAGTAAAAACATTCGTGATCGTGTTTTATCACATTTTTCAGGAGATATTCGATCAACGAAAGAAATGTCTATAGCGCAACAAGTTGAACATATTGAAACTATCGTTACTGCAGGCGAACTTGGAGCACTCTTTCTCGAAGCAACCCTTATAAAGCAAAAACTTCCTATCTATAATAGGATGTTGAGGGTAAAACATGAGCTTATCGCTTTAAGAAAAGTAACGAACACGAAAGGATATGATGGAATAGAACTATTTCCTGTACAAACAATAACTTCAGGAGAAATAGGAACAATACTAGGCCTCTTTAAATCCAGAAAACAAGCCAAGAATTTTTTGGCTGATGTTTCGAAAGAATATCAATTGTGTGAGAAACTAATCGGACTAGAAAAAACGTCAACCGCCTGTTTCGCTTACAGACTAAACAAATGTAAAGGGGCATGCGTTGGTAAAGAATCAGCATTGTTCTACAATACGAGATTCGTCACTGCATTTAGTAAAACGAAAATAAAACCTTGGCCATTCACTGGCCCAATTATTATCGATGAAAAAAATGAAATCACAGGCATAACAGAACATTTTATCATCGATAAATGGTGCTTTATAGGTAGTGTTAAAATCGATCAAGAAGGTAACGAAGATACATCAGAAATTATACTATCGAAACTCGAAGCAATGCCGAATGATCAAAACGTTTTAAGTGCACAAAATTCAAAGTTAGATTCTTTTTCGAACTTCGGGTTACGCACTTCGGATTTATCGACTAATTATACTTTTGACCTCGATATGTATAAAATTATCCATCGATATCTTAAGGACACGAAAAACATGAAGAAGATACGTTTATTGTCAGATGCAGATATAGTAAAAATATATACGAGTAGCTCTCAATATCTTACGTAGAGTTTATTTCAAAACCTTCTTTGTCATCCTGAACGAAGTGAAGGATCTTAACGCAAGATGCTTCGCTGTCGCTCAGCATGACAGGTTTTAAAATGACTTCTAATGAAAACACTAGAACGTTAAGTATAATACTGACATGATTACAAAACAAACTGCCCCGACAATAAGCAAAAACTCATTACTATTCCCTTCTACTAAATTATAACTTTTTCGTACCTTTTTTGATGTAGTTTTTTTCCTCTTAGCCATGAATATCACCTCCCAAATTATGTCACAAGTGACTTGTAACCTGTTGCAGGTTACATCTAGCGCATATATATATTCTGAAAGAGAATGGCTGTGTTTGTCAATAGGATATAAATAAGAGGTAATGAATGAATTTAGTACTGGACGTAGTAATCAATCTTTGCATTTTTGCGTAAGTCATCGAGAAATGTCTGTGCTTTCTCATTCAGTTTTTGTTGCTGTAATCGCTCTTTCGTATTTTTCTTTAATACCGCTTCATCCTGATCTTGAGGAAGAGATTCTCTGTTCCTTTCAATATACTCATCGACTTCTTTATCTGTCACTTTCTGTTCTCCAACCATTTTTTCAATTCTTTTCTGAGTTTCAATAAGTTCGACGAGCTGATCTTTTGTCATACCGTTCATCGCGAGAACTTGATCTAACTTTTGACCTTGAGTCGAATATTGTTGTTCAAGTCTTTTTAATTCATTATCAATATCTTTTTGTGATACCGTAACATTTCTTTTTTTCGCTTCTTGAGCGATAAGCGTCTTAGTAATGATTGTATCGAGTGTTTGTTTCCCACCCTGTCGCTCCAGTTCGCTAATGACACTTAAACGGCTAATAGGCTGTCCATTAACCATAGCGGCGATAAGATAATTTCTAGCGAGAAAAATTCCTGCTACAAGGAGAAGAATAACTGCTGCGATAATTATATACGTTCTTCTTACGCGAACTGAACGTAAAGAAGCAAGACGAGGTGAAGATGCATTTTCTTTGTTCACGGTTTTTTCTGACTGTACAGCTTGAGTTTTTACAGATGACTTTCTGGCTCGTGATGGAGTTTTTGTCTTAGTAGGTTTAGCAGTAGTTTTCTGTGTTTTCTTTTCTGGCATGGCTAAAAGTATACAGTATGTATATGTACTTTATAGTATTATATAGAAGAAAAAAAGACTACGCAAGAGGCAGAATCCGTAATCAGTTTTCGGTTATCAGCGTCAGCTACCAGTCTATCCATTTTCAGTTTGTCAGATATTTAAAAACTGAAAGACTAATAACCGATAAACTGCAATCTGAAAACCGACAACTGAAAACTGAGAACTGACTATTCCTCCGGGGCGGCTTCCAATGTAACAGTTGTATCAAACGTTTCTCCTTTTCCCTCTTCGTTTTCTCTCCAGACAGTAAGTATCAGTTTATCGCCGACCTTCTTTTGACTGATAACTTTCGCAAGTTCATTTGTCTCTGCTTGAAGTTTCTGGCCATTTACTTTTGTAACGATATCCCCTACTTCCAAACCAGCTTTTGATGCTGCTGAATCTTCAATAACACCACGTATATACGCACCCTCTGGAATATCGTTCTGTAGAGCAGCTTCCCTGGTAACCATTTGATATGAGATCCCTAGGTATGGCCGATTAAACTGGCCTGTTTCATTGAAGTTCTTTAATGAATCTTTTATGACATTAATTGGTAACGCAAAACCAATATTCTGTCCGCTTTGTGAGACTGCTGTATTTACTCCTATCACCTGCCCTGCTGAATTTAATAATGGACCACCACTATTTCCCGGGTTAATAGCTGCATCTGTCTGAATAACATCATCTAGTTTTTCAGCAAAACCTTCGAAATATGATCCTGCGACAATTCCTCGACCGAGCCCTGATATAACACCTGTTGTTACTGTATTATTAAATTCTCCCAATGCTGTACCTATAGCGATAACTAATTGTCCAACTTGTAGTTTTGAAGAATCACCAAGCTCAAGAGGTTTTAATTCTTGGCTATTTTCTTTTGGATTAATTTTTACTATTGCAATATCATTTAATGGGTCACGATAAATTTTTTCCACTTTATACCGCTTTTCTCCGGTGGTAATAACAGAATAATTCACCCCTGTTTGGCTCACTACGTGCTTATTAGTAACGATTAAGCCGTCTGAAGAAACGACAAATCCAGAACCGATATTTTGTGGCTCTGTAGAACGTCTGGGTGTACCGAAAATTGAGAAGGGATCATCCTCGAAGGTTGATCGTTGGCCTGATTGTGCCGCAATTGTGACTACAGAAGGACCTGAATTCTTAACAACATTAATAACAACTGACTCTTCTGTCACAACTTTAACATTTTCTTTCGTAACTTGAGGCTGTTCTAGTTTTTGGGTAAAATTTCGAAGTTGAGGAAATGAATCGGATGCTCCATTTAAAAGAGCAAGAATACCAAGAAGTAAAATAACTAAACCTATGAGTTTACGCATAAAAAATATTCTAGTACTGATTTGTAAGAAATGCAATAATTTTCGCTGAAAAATTGTAGTCTATCTTCAAGCTGCTTCCGCTAATTCTGGAAATACATCTTTAAAATATTCAGGCTTAAACTCTGTAACATCTTCATTTCCATTAAGAACCATATATTTCGGTCTATGTTCTCGATGTGCAAATCCGCTATCTTTATTATCCCACGGATCTTTGCCAGAACGATACCCTCCGGTAGATCGAAATCTCATAATCTTTTTCCCTGATTCAGGTTCATAACTTTTCTCTTTATCCTGATCAGCTGTTAAAGAAGTTATAATAGTTGAAAGACCAATTTCTGCTGTATTACGTAATAACTCATCATCTGAATAACCACCTGAAACTGAAGAAATTATTAAACCATTTTGGCAAACAACTGACTCTGGCATTGCAGCAAACACTCTGTTAAATGCTTGCGTCACCTCTAATTCTGTTCCTAATTCTCTGGTAACTCTACCAATGGCTCCACGGAGTCGATCACGATCTTCTGCAGATAACTTAGCAATTCCAGGGAGGTCTTTACGTCTTTTTAAACCCCGTTGTGACATCTGGGTTTCTAAATAAGAAGATACTTTTCTTCCTTGTAATGCTTCCGAAAGCAGTATCACTAATTCTTTTTGTAAAACATTTTGTTCTTGTACATCTGCTTCAGCATCTAATTCTAGAATTGCTCTTAGATTTGTATTTTTTATTCCTCGTAAAATAGTTTTCGCTTTATCTATAGGTTGTCCTGCATGCCAACCATATACTTCTTCCACGCCGTCTGCAGGAACGAATTTCTTCCTTTCCGTATGTTGATCCTCGGTAGTATCATAAAGACCCTGACTGAATTGGACGTTCTGTCTAAAAAGTTCTTTTAGTTTTAAACCTGCACCCATCGTTGAAACGTTCGCATTTCCTCGATTAAATTTCGTACCGCTAATAATAAGAAGTGGTTTTTTATCCTCGGAAACATTCGGATCCAGCATCTCCCTAATAAAAGCTTCTGAAATATTTCCTAAGGCAGTAGAATCACCATGAATATCATGCGCTATGAAAATTTTTCTTTCTCTTTTCGGTATAAATACAGCTCTGTCATGGTATGTAATTTCGGTTGGATCTGCGTTACCTAATGTTTTAACCACTTCCGCACCCTGTGCCTTATCCCTTTGTAGAATTCCTGTCACTTTATCAGAGAGAGCTATCATATCTTCTTCTGTCCATTCCTCTCGACTCTTAAACACTTCTCTCCTAACTCTCTCCACTCTCGTATCTAAATTTTCTTCAGGCTCCGCTGGAGCAACTACTTCTGCCCCTCCAACTATTTCCTGTCCAGTATCTTTTAAACGGACTTCATATACCCAACTTGTCTGTCCACGGACGGAACCAGCAGATACACGACGAACTTCAACATTGAGATTATGCAAATCTCCCACCGTTCCAAGCCGATCGACTATGCCTGCTTCGATTTTTTCTCTTGCATTCTCACGTGGCGTCCTATCTTGTATCACTATCTGTACAGACCCATGTTCTCGTAATTGATTTGCTACTGTATTTAAGGTTTCAGGTCTCCGTAAGGCTATTAAATTAATTGGGCTTGACGCATTTAGTGGCCTCTCGACTGCAATTGTTTGTGTAGGTCGCTCAATAGCTCTTACGACCGCAATACCCCTCCTTCCGGTTTCATCATCATCGCTAACATCTACTGCAACTTCTGGCTGGCCTACTGTTATTTGTGCAGCTACATCGTCTCTATCTGCAGCTTCAGCTTTTTCGTCTCTTTGTCTAACGAGTTCTTCAAATTTCCTTGGTTCCTGAATGGCCATTCTTACATAATCTGGAAGTAGCTTTGCTTCCCTCTGTCCCCATAACTGTCCCCACATTCTTAAAGCTTGTTGATTTCTCGGATGGAGTGCGAAACTTCTTTGATTTTCATCAAGTGGAAACTTATCTGCAACAAATCGTACAAAGGGTACTATATCTCTTGTATAAATAGTTTTTCCACCTTTTTCTCGAAGGAAATGAGCTCTATGAAAACTTTCAAAATCAAAATCGCGAAGATCTATGCCTAATGCTTTTAAGAATGAATACTCTACACTGTCTCCACGATCTCTAAATTTACCACCTTGATCCTTTTCAAATTCTTCAAATCGTTCATAAGCAAATCTTCTATACGCAATTTCAGCAAGCTCCAATCTCTCGTCATCTGTTAATTGTCGTGTAACATCCTGTCCGTCTACTACTTCAGTGACTGTTTCCCGATCCCAATATGCTCGTTGTTCAACAAATGAAACTTCTTCTTTTACTAATTTAGGTGTGCGATCTCTACCTTGTTCCACTCCTCCAGCTCTGGCTTTAAAACCTTCTGCTCCTGCTTTATCACCTTGTCCTTCAGTATCTTCGGCCATACTTTTACTATAGCCGAGTATACTAAAAAAAGTAAAGAACACCTTTATAAGAAGATTACAATCAGCTTACAGAAGGGACCAAGGAGACAAATGAGACAAAGGGGATATAAGAGAAAAAACAATAGAATTTAGAACAAGTGAACATTTGGTACCTCTGGCTCTTTTGTCTCATTTGCCCCTATCTAACGAGTTCCTCCACAGCCCTTTCCAATTGCGTATCATGTGAGGGATCTTTATCATCAAGTTTTACTTCTATCTGCGGCGTTAAGCCTTTTTGATGTACCCATGTTCCGTTCGGCGTTAACCATTTCGCTATAGTAACATGCAAACCTGAACCACCACCAAGTTCTTCTGCTGCCTGGACAGTTCCTTTTCCGAATGAAACTTCTCCTATTAATTTCGCTCGGCCATGATCTGATAATGCACCAGCCACTATTTCTGAAGCAGATGCTGATCCTTTATTTATTAATACATACACTGGAACTGAGGTTAACAATCCTTGTCGTGTCACATCCATCTTCATTCGGTTACCTTCCCTGTCTTCCTGCATGACCACAGTTCCATCTTTTAGAAACTCAGATGCGATAAATACTGCATCATTTAAATACCCACCAGGATTATTACGTAAATCGAAAATAACACCTTGTATATCTGGATCTCTTTTCATCGCGAGACTAACTTCATTAGTCACATTTACCCATTCTTGATTTGTGCTATCACCAAACTGTGATAAACGGATATATGCAACTTTCTTATCTTTATTTGATTGTAAGGTCGAAGTCATTTTGATATTCTCCACATCTTTCACTGGTTTAACCCATGAAGTGATACTTTTGATAGTTATTGTATCCCGCATTATGGTAATAGTTTTTGCTTCTTTTTCTCCTTCCCGTGCTATAAGAAGTGTAACCTTCGAACCTTTTGGACCCCGAATTTTATCGACAGCTTCTGCGATAGTCCATCCATAAGTCGTCTGGTTGTCAACTTTTATAATCGCATCGCCTCCACGAATACCAGCCTGTTTCGCAGGACTTCCATCAAGAGGAGCTACGACTATTATTTGTTTTTCTTTCATTCCTAACTCTGCTCCTATTCCTTCAAATTTACCTGCCATGACTTCTTTAAAATCATTGTTTTCTGCTGGAGGAAGATAGACTGTATAGGGATCATCTAAACTTGAAACCATTCCTGAAATAGCACCGTTCAGGACTTTTTGAGGATTTAATGCCTGTTTATCATAATATTCACTCTCTAAGTGCTGAAGAACTACCCACATTGGTGAAAAATCGATATGCGAAATAGAGGCTGGAGGTTGTTTACTTGTGATTTCTAAATGTGGTTGGAAATTCTTCCAATCAGCTTTAATTTTACTCGTACCAATGATATATCCGACAAATCCAGAAAAAAGTATCGCAATAATGAAATAAAATTTTTGTCTACGCATGGAATATTAAAATTGAATATATAATTTCGAAACTCGAAACAAATCTAAAACTTGAATTTTCAAATGTTTAAAACATTATTATTTATTGTATTCAATTATTCAAATTTGTTTTGTATTTCAATATTCGTATTTCGGATTTAGTTATGCAATAATATTATTGTCTTTGTCTCTCCATCTAAAAAAACGTTTCTTCCGTGCCATTCGCGAATTTTTCCTAAATTGTTTGGATCGACTTCTATAAGAGGAAGTTGTAATTTTTTTTCTGTCAGAAAGTATATGTCCGTATCAAGTACTTTAGATGCTATTACTGCTTTTACACCGATACTTACACTTTTTACTAATACTTCTCTTGGGAAAAACCTACCGACTACTATTCCTCCAATGGCATCAGACTGAATATGGTATGGATCAACTGTTTCTACATCTTCTAAAATATATAATGATGCAAAAACTTGGGGTCCGAAACCTTTTGTGCCAACTACTGCATTCTTTTCTGTCTGAATGACAATTTTCTCATTATTACATACTAAAATGGTACCTTCAATAGGCGAAATAAATGTTTCAGGCGTATTGTTTTCCTGCTGCTCGATGAGTATGAATAACTCTCCCGTATCACGCTCAAACCGCGTTATTGTCCCAATAGTTTTACTTACAACTTTCGCAGTTATTCTACCAAATACATTCTTTTTTTGAGCGATAATTTCACCTGGAGTTATTTTCTCTCCTGGTTGTTTTTTTAGAAATTTTGCGACTTCTTTCGCTTTAATGCCGAGTTCTTTTGTAAGTGCTAAGGAAACTTCTGAAGATGTTGTTTTTTGGGCTAAGACTTGCCCAATCTTTACTGAATCGCTTTGCTTAATGATAGGAATAAATCCTTGAGGTAATACTAAAGGCAGAAAAGACATGGCAAGAATTGAGAGTTGAGAAAGGAGAGTTGAGAGTTATTGAAAAATTCCTTATAAATTTCTCAATTCTCAACTTTCAATTCTCAATTCCTATCAGTCTCTGACGACGAATGGAAGAAGTGCGAGATGACGGGCATATTTTACTGCATCTGATACTCTTCGTTGGTGAACAGCACACAAACCGTTCCTGCTTCGAGACATGATCTTTCCTCTATCTGAAACAAACTTCATCAGTTCACTCGTATTTACATAGGAAGGTTCTTTCTTTTCAGTACAGAAAAAACATTCCAAATTTACTGGTTGTTGTTTTTTAATCCTTGTAATTTTTCTTTTCATTTTGTTCTCCTAAACTTAATAATTTATTTTTATAGCTCCATTCTCACGAAAGTTGCGAATAGTTTGCGAACTTCACGAATCTTATTTTTCGCGATATTCGTGATAGAAATATTATTTTCTTAATCTTCGCATTTTTCGCGACCTAGAATGGAATATCATCTGGCGGAACATCTATAACGTTCCCTTGGTCTTGATACTCTTCTTTCGTATCTGGCTTTGTTTCCTCTTTCTGACTTTGCTCTTTTTCTGGCTTCGCTGGTACACTTTTCGCAGCTGGTGCAGTTTTCGCTCTGTCTCCTTCAGCGTGTGCTGCTCCGCCTCGCATACTATCAAGTAAAATCATATCATCGATGACTATTTCAGTCCTTGATTTCTGCTGACCATCCTGGCCTTGCCAATTTCTTGTTGCTAAACGACCTTCAACATAAATTTTTCGTCCCTTGACGAGAAACTGGCTGCAGAGTTCTGCTAACTTATTCCAAGCGACGATATTATGGAACTCTGTCTCTTCATGCTTCTCTCCGGTTTCAGTTGTCCATGAACGGTTTGTCGCGATACCAAAGGTACAAACAGCTGCTCCACTTGGTGTATAACGCAATTCTGGATCTCGTGTAAGATTCCCGATCAACTGTACCTTATTTAAACTTCGTGCCATAATGCTTACTTCGTTCTTAACAATAAATGTCTAATGATATTTTCATCGTTAATTAATCTTTTTTCAAATTCTGAAGAAATGGTTCCTTGTCCTGAGCTTGCCGAAGGATCTGCCTCTAAATCATATTTAACATAATATCCTGCTACCTCTCTTTTTATTTTATACGCAAGAGGCTTTTGTCCCCAGACATCTTCTTTACTAATTTTAACATCCTTTAACCAATCTTTAACGGTTTTAAGAAGTTTCTCTCGGTCCTTTTCATTTAAGGAAGGCCTCAGCACTAATACTAATTCATAAGATCTCATACTTAAGTTGTAATTTTACCGTAGCTGAAGCAATATTGCAAGCGCGAAATAAGAATTACTACATATGGAAATATTCGGAAGCATTTGGTAATATAAGGTAATATTTGGAATAAAGTAAGTTTTGGGTTGTCTGTTAGTTAAATTTCTCATAATCCATAACTTGTAACTTGTAACTTGTAACTTGTAACTTGTAACTTGTAACTTCAAAATTATATGTTAATTCCACCTAAATATTCACTTACACCCCGAATAACGCAATTATTACAGCATATAGAAGCAGCGCGGGAAATTGTGAATACAATACAGATCCCGCCAGAAATAGAAACAAATATTCGAAGAGTATCTGTGTTAAAAAGCTCGCTTTATTCAGCCCGAATTGAAGGAAATCCACTCACGTTAGAAGAGTTAAATCACAAACCATCTAGTGACCAGAAAAAAGTTGAAGTTTTTAATGTCCTGAAAGGCTTGCAGTTTATTCATGAGCGTGGTGCCAGAGATATCAGTACAGCTGTCCTATTACAAATGCATGAAAAAGTTATGGCAAATTTAACAGATAAAGATAACCTGGGACAATTTAGAAAACAAGCAGAAGCGATATATAACGCAGCAGGAATTGCTATTTATCTTCCTCCTCCACCAAAACAAGTGCCATTATTAATAGAACGTTTAATAAAATATGCAAATAGCGATAAAGAAGTATTTATTCCGATTAGAGCTGTTCTTGCACATTATTCCTTTGAAAAAATTCATCCATTTTTAGATGGAAACGGTAGAGTCGGCCGGCTGTTCCTCCAAGCAATCCTAGAAAAAGGAGGATACGGCATGAAACAATTATTACCTGTTGAGGAATATTTGGATGAAAATAGAAGTAAATATTACAGAGCACTTGAAGAACCTGAAAAAGATGCTACTGATTATGTGGAATTTATGCTTGATGCGATTGCTGAAACTGCTGATGCTGCGAAAAAAATTGTTCTGACGAAACAAAAAAGTGAAGCTGAAGATTACCTTCTACCCCGACGAGCAGAGATCTTGCAGATTATAAAGGATCATAAGCTTGTCAATTTCGATATTATCCGAAGACGGTTCATGAAAATAAATGAACGAACTCTTCGGTATGACTTGAAGAAATTACAAGACACGGGATTTATTAGAAAACGCGGAACTACGAATGGTGTTTATTATGAGATTATAGAATAGTATAATTTTAGTATGGATATCGCAAAACCAAGCAAAACATTACGCGAAACCACGCTACTTTTTCCACAAGAGTCATTCTTAATTCAAGGTGCATGCTTTTCTATTTATAAGAAATTTCGCAACACGCAAAAAGAATCTATTTATCAAAAAGCTTTATTTGTAGAGCTGAAAAATAAAGGACTAACTGTTGAACGAGAAAAACAATTACCAATTCACCACTTAGAAACAAAAGTTGGGGTTTATACTCCTGACCTACTGGTAAACAATTCTATTATTATTGAGCTAAAAGCTAAACCATTTTTATACAAGGATGACGTTAAACAGTTTTGGTACTACTTAAAAAATTCAGAATACAAACTAGGCTATTTAATTAATTTTGGAGAACCAAATGGAATAAAAATTATTCGTAGGATTTATGATACTGCTAGGCTAAAAGCGTAGTTTCGCGTTCAATTTTAGCGTGGTTTG
Source organism: Candidatus Levyibacteriota bacterium (assembly GCA_041906785.1). Taxonomy (GTDB): domain Bacteria; phylum Patescibacteriota; class Microgenomatia; order Levybacterales; family UBA12049; genus CAYMDS01. The sequence goes on along the minus strand of JAYRIM010000014.1, from coordinate 40,382 downwards.
GTGTTAAGAGCCTATCTTAAATTCAACCACATCACCGTCTTGCATCAAATACTCTTTTCCTTCTAACCTCGCCTTTCCTGCTTCCCTACTCCCTTTCCAACCCTTTTGGGTAATGAAATCTTCATAGGCAACAACCTCAGCTTTAATAAACTTTTTAATAAAATCTGTATGAATTTCTCCCGCTGCATTCTGCGCATTTGTTCCTCTTTTAATAGTCCACGCACGAACTTCTTTCTCACCAGCTGTCAGAAAAGAAATCAACCCGAGCGTCGCATATGCTTTCTGAATTAGTCGTTCCAACCCCGATGCTTCAAGCCCTAAATCTGCCAAATATATTTTTTGCTCTTCTTCAGACAATGCAGCAAGTTCTGATTCGATTTTTGCAGAAATAACAACAATATTGTCATTGCGAGCAGAAGACGACCCAATCTCATTCGTATATTTCTCAATTGCGGCCTCAATACCCGAAGGGTTATAATCGCCTTCCACGACATTTAATACAATTACTTCCTGTTTGTTTGATAAAAGAAAAAATTCCCTTGCAACTTCCCGTTCTTCATCTGTTAATGGTATATCTTTCGCCGAGACACCTGCATTTAATCCTTTATATAGTTTTTCGACGACTTCCTTTTTCATGGGATCAGTTTTCACTGTTTTGCTCTCGCGCTGCTTTTCAATCGTCGCCAGATCTGCTAAAACTAATTCTGTCTGAATCGTTCTATAATCTTCTTCAGGACTGACACTTCCTTCGCGTATAACATTTTCATCGGTAAAAGCCCTTACTACATGAGCAATGATATTCACTTCACGAATATTGGCGAGAAATTTATTTCCCAGGCCTGCTCCTTCTGAAGCACCTTTCACAAGTCCAGCAATATCCACAAACTCCACCGTCGCTGGCTTAAGTGGTGGCAGTTCATTCATCTTTTCTTCCTCTTTCGTAATCTCTGCCAATTTGTTTAACCTTGCATCAGGCACTGGCACGACACCGACATTCGGTTCTATAGTCGCGAACGGATAGTTCGCAGCGAGCGCCTGCTGCTTTTTGAGAAGCGCATTAAAAAGCGTAGACTTCCCAACGTTGGGCAACCCTACAATCCCGACTGATAGATTCATGAAGCTAATTATAGCATGAAGAATATTTTTCTATAACTTAACAACCTACCTGTAACTTCCAACCAGGTTTTATCATGGTAGATTTCTCTAAGGAAGGAAATTGCTTTTTATTTTTTTCTCTTATTGATTTGTAGTTTTCCCCTTTTCCTAAAAACTCTTCCGCAATAGTCCATAACGAATCTCCAGCTTCCACTATATATTCTCCACATTTCGTTTTCACCCCTAGGGTTTTTGTTTTTTTTGAAGCTGCCTTCAGAACAGGCGGAATGATATTCGTACGAGGATAGACTACAGCATAATACGTCATTATACGTGTCGTATTGGCTACTGTATGTTTTTCTGTATCCACAACTGTATTATCCTGAATAATCTCCCATCGTTTCAGTGTTTGGTTATAATACCCTATTCGTAATTCATCTGGTGTGCGACCGAACAGACGATTCGGGTCATATGGTAAGATAATAATCGCAGGAGAATCAATAGTCGTCACAGGGTAGCCGTTAAACGCTGACTTAGCATTATAAGAAAAAATTTCTCCGGCTGTGTTGTATCCCTGCTGCCAAGGCACTGGCACATCAACCTGTTTAGTTAGAAGGTTAACCGTATTCTGTTGGTCTATCTTTATGACTAAATCCATACTGCCTGGAAGCGGATTTAGGAAAAACTGTCCATGGCTAGCGTAGACTCCATCTGATGTTACTAACTGAGCTCTTTGGAATATTGGTCCTGTATTCGGACATTCAACATATCTTGAAGGACATGTTTCTGTTCCTTTTGAAGAAGTTTCTGATGTAGATGTACTTGTAGTTTGCACCACAGTGGGAGTAGGTGTTGAGGTAGGACTAGGGGTATTTGTTGGAGTAGGAGTTTGAGTATTTGTGGGCGTGGGAGTAGGCGTGCTTGTGGGAGCAGGTGTGGGCGTCGGGGTATTTGTAGGTGTCGGTGTAGGTGTTGGTGTATTTGTAGGCGTGGGAGTAGGCGTACTTCCCCCTCCTGCATATTCATAAGCACCTATATCCAATGTTCCTGATCTACTTAAACCGCGTTGATCTGTAGAAGGTATTGTTATTGACTGATATGTCGTAGAATTTCCAGCATCAATTGCCACACTGCCAGAAGCAAGAGCTAATGTTTGTGTCCCATTTAAAGTACTATTATCAGCCAGTGTGCTATCAAGGTTCAAATTTGCTTGGTTGCCAGCTATATCTCCTGTCGCATTAAATGTTTTTCCGGAAGAATTTTCTACAATATTATATCCGCTATCTGATACAGTAGCATTATTTGTCATATCATAGCCTGTACCGTTATTTGCAAGAATCGTGTTTTTCATATACAGCGTAGAGCCACCTTCATGATACACGCCATCAGCTGTTCCTCCTGTAGAATTATTATTTGCAAGTGTGACATTAGTTAAATAGGGGCTTCCATATCCCGAATAAAATCCTCCTCCCACACCTGAAGAAGTATTACTACTTATTGTACTGTTCGTAATCTGCACTCTTCCGTAATATAAAAGAAGCCCACCACCATGAGACGAAGAGGTATTATTTGCTATGGTAGAATTCGTTAATGTAGCAATTGCTAAAGCATTATCCCCATCTAAATATATTCCTCCACCTTGGTTACTCGCTGAATTACCGGTAACCGTTATTTTATCCATAGTAAATGTTTGATCGAACATATAGATACCTCCTCCCTGGTAAATGCTTGAGTTATTAGTAAATGAAGAACTACTGATATTTATCGTACCGACAGACCGCATAAATAATGCTCCACCACCATAAGGCGATGCATTGGTAGCCTGACAATTGGTAAAGGTGCTGTTTGTGATAGTTAATGTTCCCATTGTTCCCCATGCATAGACACAACCACCATACATAGCTTTTGATCCATCAATTATTACATTATCAAGTGTTAAGTTTCCTGTACTGTCACCAGAGTAAACTTTAATAGTTCCACCGTACTCAGTACTAACGTTTCCTCCATACAAAGTCATGTTTTTAAATAAATAGGTTCCGCTATATGGTCGTATTTCAAAGATTCTGAATGAAGAACTGCCCGGCGTAGTTACTTGAATAGTCACATTCGTACCACTTCCTGCAGTATTGTCACCATCAATTGTAAAATTCTTTTGCCAAATAAGCGCAAATTGTGAAGAAATAGTAATAGTCTCGTTTCCTGCAGAGAGATTAAATGTAATAGTATCTCCATCAGAGCCGCTGGACTCTATATCAAGAATTGCTTGACGCAGTGACCCTGCTCCTGAATTATTATTATTCGTTACCACCTGACTTGCAGCAAAAGCGAATCGAGGTAGAAATAACAAAGAATATAAACAAAAAAGAAATATACAAAAATTCTGAAAAACTCTAAAAAACACCATATAATCTCTCCTGCAGGAGGATTACATTTAGTATGCTAAAAAATGGAAAAGAAAGCAACGATAGAGCTATAAAAATTAGTGTTCGTGTTTACTTTTTTCATCCAGATGATGACTTGCTGATAGACTTTCGAATAAATGGTGAGCATAGATTACAAACCCTATGTATGCCTCTATAAATTTTCTTCCAGCGTCAACATCATTCACCTCATAATTTTTCGTATGAAGTACTTTTTCAAACCGCTCGTTCAACTCGACCTCTACAGCCCGCTTGATAATATCCACAAACTCATGTGCAGTGTCAACTTCAATAGCATGTTCCGCTTTTTGAACAATAGGATCAAGTTTTCCTTCTGGTTTTAATCCTGTAAAACCTTCTCCTTCACCGGCACGATGTAAACGCACTGCTGTTTCGTAAAACCAATACTCTGCGAGTTCCTTCGCTTCATTTCCCAATTTGCTAACAGCAAGAGTTTTCTCGAAAGCATGTTTTAGTTCGCTTTCAGCTTCTTTCGGCACCCAAATAAGAACGTAATTCACATTTCCTGCTTCTAACGCTTTTTTCGCTGCTAAAACAACCGGACCGTTTAAAGTATCACAATGCGGCATATGATAAATTAAAATTATAAGTTCTCATATTATTCTTCGGTATGATCTCTATCACAGCATTTTTTTTGAATCCCTATGAACAATCATTCTGCGATTTTAATCACAGACAGATATATTCTCTTCGCTATAATAAATATATGAATGCTGAGAAAGAGCGCGAACGAAGTACTCTTCTATATGCATCTTGGGTTACTGCATTCGCCGCTACACTGGCCAGTGTGTACTTTATTGAAATAAAAGGTAACCCTGCTGCATCATTATGCTGGTTTGAGCGAATGCTCATGTTTGGGACCCTTCTTATTCTTACTGTAGGAATTCTGAAAAAAGACCGCAACATTTCAGCATATGTTTTTCCTTCCCTTCTCTTCGGTATTCCTGCAGCAGCATATCAACAGCTTATTCATTGGAATGTTATCGACGCTACGCAGCAAGCATGTTCTGCCAGCGTCGTATGCACGACAAAATATTTTAATCTTTTCGGATTTATTACACAGGCAACTCTCTGTCTAACAGCGTTTCTCCTTATCGCGTTTTTTACTTGGAAGGTAAAAAAATAATATGATATTTGGATTTTTTGAGCCCGATGTACCCACTATTTCAGTTGAAGAAGTATATACCTCTCTAAAGGCTAAAGAGAATATAACTGTGCTGGATGTACGAACCCCTGAAGAATATGGTAAAAATCATATCTCTTCAAGTATCAATCTTTCTGTTGATCAAGTCCAGCAACATATAGATGATGTAATCCCTGATAAAAATGCGAAAATAGTAGTTTATTGTCTCAGTGGATCTCGAAGCGTAATTGCAGTCGATACTATGGTGAAACTAGGGTATACAAATGTTTTCAATATGAAAAGCGGATTGCTTGCATGGCGAATTAAAAAATATCCGCTTGAATAGTTCGGAAAGTTAATTTGCAACCTCAATACCACCAAATACCTTACTCGTTCTCGTGGAAAATGTTTCTCGTTCAGGTTTCTTCATGTCTACAGTATGTACCTACCCACATAGAAAAAATGCTTCTTCTCTCATGAAAAATTATGAATGTTTAGGGTGTCCTGTCACTATAACGCTATATCATCTACTTGCAAACCCAAGGGTTCCAGATACTGCTCAGGGTCGCTATAATCCCCACGCATATGCGGAGGCAGTAGTGCAGCAAGTTTTACCATGAGTAGATCTGTGCGCTGCTGTGCATGCTCTCTCTGAGGCTCTCCAAACATAAATCCCTCAGGCAATAGCTCTCGTAATGTAAACGGTTCACCAACGGTTATGCTTGGTCGGTCTGAATGTTCCCGATATGCAAAACCAATCGGCACATATGATAATTCATGTTTACGCACCAACCTCTCAAGGTAACCTAAACCAGGATGTCCGCGTTGTAAAGTTCCTTTCGAATTTCTTGTTCCTTCAGGAGCAATACCAAAGAGTGTACCTGGTTGATCAAGCGTTTCTCTTGTTCTACGAAGATATGCACGTGCTAACTTTTCTTGGACCTCACCTGGATAGGAAGAGCTATCATTTTCTTGAACAACTGGAAGTGGATAAATCCCTACTGCTGGCAATGATCGGAGGAATGCGCCCATAACCGGATTACGTTGTAAATCATAGTATTTATATCCGACTGGACCGAGTATTTGTCTAGCGTTTGGTAGAGAAAGTACAAGCGGAATACTGACCCCGGCGTCATGAAAGGATATGTGATTTGCATAGACTACTAATGGTCCTGTTCCAAGTCGCTCGTTTACTCTAGCGAGATTTTCTCTACTTTCCTGGCTTATCTCTAACCCACTCATTTTTCTTGCACCTTCAAAAACAGTACGAGCTAAAGACGGTTTTAAACCTAGTGGTCCTTCAAATTCACTACGAATCATAGAAGAGCATTATGGGCGCTATTGTAGCAAATTTTCTGATTAAAATCAGAATGCAGATTCTTTTCTGACTCCTGGGCGAAGAACTTGGAAGGAAAGGAAAAAACAAATAAGTACGAGTACGCTTCCGATAATAAATGGAGATGAAATACTAATTTTTTCTGCTACTGCTCCTCCGAGAATAGGCCCGACTATCATGCCGATACTTTGATAGGAAGCATTCAATCCCATTATAGATCCTTGGGATTTCGCATCTGCCTCTTGGGAGAGAATCGCTGGAAGTAATGTTTGTACCACACTGTTAAATAGCGCCAGGATAATAGATGCGGCGATAAATAACGGAAGCGCATGAGAAAAGAACATAAGAATAAATGAAACCGCTGTAAAGAATATAGCTGTTGTAAAGGCCTTTTTCATACCCAGCACTTTTGATATCCGCTGCACTAAGAAACTTTGTGAGATAAGACCGACAGTTCCGAACACTGTGAATAACACAGCATTCTGTGATTGTGAAATATGCAACACATGCATAGTAAATGGCTGAAAACCATAAATAATCGCACAGGAAAATGCAAGGAAAAATATGAGTGAGATCACGAATGTTACTCCGATATTCGGATCGAAAAGCGTATGCCATAATTTCGGAAAATCGAAAAGCTTTCCTTGTTTCACTTCTCCCATATGCTTATTTGTTTCAGGTAAATATATCGCTGTTAACAATACTGCAATCAGGGTTATAATGCCGGCGATGATAAATGGAATCGCTTCCCCGAAACCTACAGTAAAAGCTGCCACTGCCGGACCAAATACAAATCCGAAATTAAATGCAGCTCCGATAAGCCCGAATGCTTTTGCTCGATCTTCAGGCTTTGTCGAATCAGAGATAACTGCAAACGCCACAGGTATGTTCCCTGCAGTGATACCATCAAGAGCACGAGCTAAAAATAAAAACCAAGCATTCGGCGCAAACGCCATAATGAAAAAAGAAAGTGCAGTTCCGCTAATTGACATGAGAAGCATCGGTCTTCGGCCATATTTATCTGATAAACGGCCGATAATGGGTGTGGCGATAAATTGGCAAATTGAAAATGAAGCAAAAAGAAGGCCATTTTGGAAATCAGAAAGACCAAATTTCTTAGAATATGCATAGAGAATAGGAATAATAATTCCATATCCGAGCATGTTCACAAGCGCGATCAACGCGATAATAAGGAGATTCCGATTATTTTTAATCATGAAGTTATATTATAGCAAGAATTCCACAGCAAAGACACACTTAAGCTATAGATAAATATATACCTACTAAACTTTCCATTTCCACCATACTAATCCTGCGCTAAGGAAAAATACAATTCCTATCATGCGATGTATATCGTGGTTATAGAGTCCGAATTGTTCATGATTTAAAGGCATAGGAGCTGTATGGTCGAATAACCAATATATGCCCAGAAGTAGTAAAACGAAAACAACAAGCCATTTTTTCATATGTTCACCTCCTTTCGATAGTTGTATCTACAATAGCAAAATTCTTACGTAACTTTAATGTAGCTGTGGTAGATGTACGACAATGAAAAAAATTATGAGTTGTCTACTTGGGTTTTTCATTGTAACCCAAGCATTCAACCGTACTGCTACTGCTGAGGAACTCAAACGAAAGATTGAACCAAACGCAATTAACGTACCTGATGGTTACGAAGTCGAAGCAGTAGTAGCGAATCTAAGCGTACCTACTACCGCAATCTTTGATGGGAAAAATGTCCTCATAGCAGAATCTGGATTTCAAAATACTGCAAAACCCCGCATTTTAAAGATTACTCCTGAAGGAAAGGTAGAGGTTTTACTGGAAAAAGGTTTAGAGAGTCCGGTCACTGGTCTTTTAATGCTTGATAAGAAATTATATATTTCGCACAAAGGAAAAATCTCTCTTCTTCAGAACGGAAAGCTGACAGATATCGTAACAGGACTACCTTCACAAGGAGATCATCAAAATAATAAAATCGTTCGCGGTCCTGATGGGAAAATATATGTGGGACAAGGAACGACAACTAATACTGGAGTTGTGGGCGAAGATAATTATCTTTTTGGTTGGCTGGATAAATCTCCAGAGGCACACGAGGTTCCATGTAAAGATATAACACTTACCGGAAAAAATTTCACAACTGACAATCCTTTAAAAAAAGGTGAAAAAGTTACCACGGGTGCGTATAAACCTTTGGGGACGTCAAGTAAACCAGGTGAAATAATAAAAGGTAATGTAAAATGTGGCGGATCTATTATCCGGTTTAATCCTGATGGTTCTGAAATCGAATTAGTTGCGTGGGGTTTACGAAATCCGTTTGGTTTAACATTTGATGCAAATAACACTCTTTGGTCTACATTCCACGGTGCAGATGTCCGCGGCAGTAGACCGGTATTTAATGATGTTGATTATCTTGTCGAGGTTAAACAAGACGCATGGTATGGATGGCCTGAATATTTCGATAGCGCACCTGTTACTGATGAACGGTTCCATGAACCGAGTAAACCGAAACCGGAATTTCTTTGGCAGAAACATCCTGAATTAAAAGAACCAATTCTCACTTTTCCTACCCATAGCGGGACAAATGGCATAGCCTTCTCAAATAGTGATGATTTCGGTTATAAAGGCGATCTATTCGTCGCTGAGTTCGGAACATATACAGTTCCGACAGCTGGATTTAATATAACGCCAAATGGTTTTCGTGTATCGAAAGTGAACATGGAAACAAAGGAAGTGACTTCATTCGCATCAAATTTCTTACCAGGTCCATCATATATAAATCAATCAGGAGGATTAAACCGACCGTCAGATGTAGTATTCGGACCAGATAATAGTCTTTATATTGTGGATTGGGGTGCAACGACAATAGGTACAGATGGCGTGAAATATGTACCTGGCAGCGGAGTATTGTGGCGGGTTTCAAAAAAAGGACAACCTGATATGTGGAAAAAAAATACTATTATTATTTCGTCAGCAGCCCTACCTGAAGAAAAACGAGAACCCCAAGTACGGAATGCTTCAGAATTGTATAAGTATTTTGCGCCGGAAATAATCGTCTTTTCGATTCCTATAATTGCTATTATTGTAGTTTTTACATGGTTTATCGCGAAGAAACTTAAACAAAGAAAAAGATAATTATTCACCTAGAACTGTAAGGGCATGAAGTGCATAATATCTGATCTCTGGGTTTAAATCAGGATGTTTCTCTATTTCTTCTTTCGTAAACCACACACAAGCACTACTTTTCTCTTCTCCTTCAGGTTGGATGATGAAATCACTATTCGAACGAGCAAAATAAACTAACGATGAATGTCTATGTCGTTCATTAATAGTGTGAATATTAAAATGGTATGGTGGGATAAGCTCTTTAAAGTTTTTATTGTCCAAATGGAATGTCTGTAAATGATTATCTAATACGACATCTAAACCAACTTCTTCTTTTACTTCACGAATAGCAGCTTCATTCACATCTTCAGTCAATTCTACATGCCCTCCTACTGCAAGCCACATATTATACTTTTCATGCATACGTAGGAGAACTTTATTTTTATACACGACGTAGACATCCACTGTAAAATCTATGTCTTCATGAATATGCGGCATATTTTATTCTCTTTCTTGTCTCATTTTCTCAAAAACAATTAACGCTGTAGCTACACTGACATTAAGAGAAGACAATCCTGATTTCATAGGAATGTGAATAAATATATCACAGTATTTTCTTAAAGGTTCTGACAAACCTGAATCCTCTCCTCCAAAAACGAATGCTACAGGCCCACGAAGTTCTTGACTAAAATATGGCTCACCTAAATCTTCCTCTACACCCACAACAGGAATTCCATAATCTTTTATCAGTTTTAGCGCGGGGAAAAGACTTTCGCCGAGAAGTGGAACATGTGCCGCTCCTCCCATGGATACTTTTGTCACAACAGGAGTTAATTCATGAACACCGCTGGGTGATGCGATGACAGCGTCTACACCTGCACCCCACGAAGTTCGTAAAATAGCACCTAGATTCTGTTCATAATCTAAACGGTTAAATAGAAGAATTAAAGGATTTTCTTTAGAATCTAAAATCTTCTTCAATGAAGGAATTTCTATTTCCATTTCAGCGATGATATTTTGAGGATTTTGTGATTGTGCTATACCTCGAATTTCATGAGAAGGAAGAATAGAAAAAGAAACATTTTTCTTCTTTGTGAGCTGAATAATCTCTTCAATTTTTGGATCACCGATACTTTCTCTACTGATAACCACTTTCTTCAGTTTTTTATCTGAAGTTAATGCATCATGAACCATGTTTCGACCCTCAATGATAATCACTTTACTCATAGATCTGTTAATTTTTTTGTATTCTTTTTCAACCAAGCAGAAATTTCTTCTATATCTAAATGATTATTTTCTACTCGTAAAGGAAATGCAACAAATTCTTTCTCATTGACCGCTAGCTCATATCCATTTTTATATAAAAATCGTGCTGTTGATGTAATCGTCGTTCGTTTATTCCCATCGACAAATGCATGATTAAACATCAAAGAATGAAAAAAAGCAGCAGCTTTGTCAAAAATATTCTTATAAAGATCTTCACCTCCGAAGGATGCTTGTGGCCTTGCGATTGCAGATTGGATTAAACCAACATCTCGAATTCCAGAACTACCCCCATATTCTTCAATCATACTATCATGAATAGCAAGCACTTCATCTAATGTAAGATAGTGTATTTTCACTTTTTTGCAAGCTCAGTAAGCGCTTTTTTATATTTTTTATTGAAGTTTTTTAACCAATTATAAAATTCAGGCGTGATAGGAGATTTTACTTTCATATCTTCTTCCTTTCCAATAACTACTGTACTTTCTGAGGGAGAATATAAAACAGCAACATTGTCTCCTAATTTTAATTCAGCCTCTTTCTGAACTTCTTTAGGAATTATGACGCCCATCGAATTTCCGATTTTTCTTATTTTTGTCTTCATAGCTTGCCCTGAGCTTGTCGAAGGGTTATAACATGTTATAACGTTAGCGATAGAAAGTCAATAACCATCTTATGCAGCGATACGCTCTGGTACTCGGAAAAATTCAATAACTTTTCTATGTTCGTCTGCTTGTTTCGCTACTGATAATTTATTAAATCGAGGATTACGATGCTCAAGAACAAGTTCAGTTCCGGGTAGTAAAACTCCTTGCGCAATAGGGCCATAGAGATCACGATTACGCTTATCTCCTTGAGCTGCTAACGCAACTCCACTATGGTCAACATGCACCATCGCTACTCGGTCAATAAACACTCTATTTTCGTATATTGGTTTTTGCTCTTCAGGATGATGATCTGCAGCGAAAATAATTTCCCCATTTGGAAATCTTTCAAGAAACTGCAATGCTAATTCTTCTGGTGGAGTTCCTTCCCTATCAGAAACATATCCAGTCGTTTCAACCATTAGCTGTAATCCGCTTTTCTCAAGTCGTGCTGCAAGGGCATCGCTCATATGTGCAAAGATATTCAGATGATAGCCGATTGATGGTGCTATCGGATCATTTCCTTGTCGTCTTTTCATTTGTTCATCTCTTAATCGCAACGTGAAATCAAGGGCATGACCTGATTCTGCATAACCTAATACCTGTGGCCACACACGATCTTCTCGTTGACGTGTAAACCACTTACTATGTCTATTAACTTGTTCATGTTTATCTGCTTCATTATAGTCAAACTCTCCATGAACGCTGCTAACTTGTATTCCGTATTTTTCTACTGCTTTCATGGTATCTGCTACTGTCACTGGTTGAGGATCATATCCATATATTTGAGCTGCTTGTCGAAGCCCAAAACCGAGAGAATCTTTAAATGGATAAACGAGGACATGAAACGGTCTATCTTCATTTGACAGTTGCCTTGCAACAGCAAACGTTGTTTCTATATTTGAAGGATTACTTGCCGAACTAACACTCCAAGAATAATATGATAATCGCTCTGCCATTCGCAAATGATAGCAAAGCTAATCTTTTGAAGCAAGGAAAGACGAAACAGTACAGCTGTGTCTTAATTGCAATAAGACTATTTAGCCTTTGTACTTGCTCCTAAGACACGGAGTTCCTGTCGTAATGAATCTACAGCTACAGCTTTCTCCATATGCATTCTACTGATCTCACCTATTCGCATAATGTAGCGGTCTCTAGCAACGAAAAAACCTCCCACAAACCCAGCCACGACTGCCAGAAAAACAACAATAAATAAACCTAGATTAGAATTGCTTTTCGATGTAACCGCAGTATTGCTTTGCACGCTCTGTTCTTCCACTTCTCCTCACCTCCCTCGACCGCCGAAATTTCAACGAAGGCGGTCTTCGGTCACCCAGAATATATTGTTTGACCGAATTTACTCATCTATCTTTACTATAGAAGGATGAGAATACGTTTTGCAAGATGTGTTGTAACACATAGATTTATACCGTACAATATTTATATGCAGAAATACGAACACCCTTTTAGTTGGAATGCACTTGGACGCATTATCACTGCCGGGTTAATTCTTCTTTTCGTATGGAAAGCATTACCGATACTCATTCTAATTCTGATTTCGGCGATGCTTTCAACTGCACTCTATCCTTTGGCTAAAAAACTGGATAAACATCTTCCCATGATCATTTCAGCGATGCTTGTGGTTTGTCTACTGCTTATTCCTTTTATTATTCTTGGTCTTACAATTATTCCGAGTTTTATTAATCAACTCCCGGATGTATTAACAACTATTGATGGGTTATTAAATAAGTCTCCTATTATTCCACCTGCAGCGAGAAAAGTAGATCTTTCACAGTATGCCGAAAATGCAGCCAGTTACGTTTTATTATCGACAACATTTATTACAAGTATTTTTACTTCTTTACTAACATTATTTTTCTTAACATTTTATTTCCTTCTGGATGGAAAACGATTAGTAGAGATGTTTCTCTCTGTTCTTCCCAGCCCGCGACAAAAACGAATCGCACGATTACTCCATGAACTCGCTCATGTGAATGGACAATATGTTCGAGGTGGATTATTTATTTCAACATTTTGCGGTTTAACTATCTTTATCGGACTAACGCTTATGAATATTCCCTTCGCAGCACCTTTAGCTATTTTCACTGCACTCCTCGATTTATTTCCGCTTGTGGGATTAACACTCGCGATGATTCCTGCAATTTTAATTGGGTTAAGTATTTCACCGTTTACTGCTCTATTAATAGCGTTACTCTATCTGATTTATCAACAAATCGAAGGGGGAATTCTCGCGCCGACTATTTATAATAAAGCGTTACACATATCTCCAGCTCTCGGATTTATAGCACTTATTATCGGCGCATCGTTATTCGGCGTTATTGGCGCATTCCTAGCACTTCCGACTGCTGCCAGTATTCCAAGTATTATAAAATTTCTTCGTGAAGATGGAGAACTCCATAAAAATGAAGAGGGCGAGAAGAAGTAAATTCACATTATTTCACTCTATAGTTTAGCTGTTGGGAGGGACGAGCTAGGCTGTTACACCTAAACTCGCCCCATCCCGCAAGCTAGTGCGGTCACACTTCTCAGGTTGATACTTACGCGGTGGAAACGTTCCACCACTCTTTCCTGGTCATCACGCCGAAGGGTCTCCCGTCGTTGTCTGTCCATACGACGCCAACAGGCGAATTGGGAGAGTGGTCCCACATGTTGGTCTCCAGGACACGCCTCCCCAATTGCCGGGCAATGAAGTTGATAACGAACTCAGGCGAGATGTCTGGTGTCCAAAAGTCCCAGTGGACGTTGCCAGGCTTAACGTCCTCGCCCCACTGGTGTTCGCGATAATGACCAGCGGGTGTGAGAATGTAAACCCGGTGATGGTCATCCACGGGATGATAGAGACCCGTGACACCGTAGTACCTCTCGTCGGCCTCGATAGCGGCCCGCGCATCCTCCTCTGTCTTGTACCCAAATCCTACGTGGTGCAGTTGGATCGGGTATGTCATGCAGTAGTTGAGAAGGAGCGCCATCATCGCGTCGCTCTCCTGCGACCACCCACTGCACGATGTGAGAAAGTGGATGTCCACGAGGTAGTCATGGACGAGTCGTCGAACACCGCCCATGAAGCCGGTTGACAGTAACCCACTTATAGGACTCATCTCTAGCGGCAAGTCAAGGTCGCCATATAGCAGAATCTCCGCCAACTTGGCCGGGCCGATGTGCGGTGGACGCGGCTTCGGATCTGTGGGTGGGCTACCCGCCCATGCTTTCTTACCGACCAGTTCTCGGCCCCGAGGATCTACGACAAGCACTGTCGTGAACAACCCTTTCTGGCCGGACGCTGATATGATTCGTTGAGCAAACGCAAGCGTCTTATCAACGATTTCGAATGGATCACGCTCTGGATCTCGCATAGTAGTAACTCCTGTGTTTCGAGTCTTGTTCTGATATGAGAAGTGCTAGTGACCGCTAGCAATATAGTAATGAGCAAATTGTCTTAACTGACAGCCGACAACTGACAACTCATAACTATATTCCTAACGGCCACGTAATACGCACTAGCTTGTAAAAGTGCGCTTAAAAGCAATCTTTTTAGATAAAATCTATAAGATACAGATAAGCCAGAGGATTATACTACAGGACTATTACAAAAACAATTATATCTGTGAGCGTTGAGAAAATGCGTGAAGAAATTGTTGAATGAGTGTCAGAATGAAACAATTTTAGCTCATTTTCTCACTAGCTCACTGGTTTTGTTACTTTTGCCAACAAAAGTAAGAAGAAAAATTATTCTTTTATATGTTCCCTACATTCCTTACACATCCTTTTTAATTCTTTTCTCGACAATTCTCCTTTTTTCTTTTCTATAATCTCATTAACCGTGTGAATTAAGTAATTCTCAGTCTGCTCAGGAAATGCCAGCATAAATTCTTTCTCAGGGTCCCGGATAACGCCATATGGCGGACGAACATGATATCGTTCTTCGACGAGAAAACAATATGCATATAGCTGTGCGACGTGATTCGGGTATGGTGTTTTCGGAGTCTTCCCCGTTTTCACTTCTACTGGAATATAAAATTCATCTTTCTTTAACACATAGTCTGGTCTTCCCATTATAGGAATGGTAGTCGAATGCAGAATGCCAGCAGGTTTGGCTGATGAGTCAGCATACATGATTTCTCCTTCAGGAAGGAAATTTCTCCTTGCGAAAGTAATAGTAAAAAGTGCACTAATTCCCAGGATAAATAATATGAAAAAAACTATAAGTATTACCATAGGCTTGTATGATAGATAAATACTAAAATAAATTGTGCTAAGAAAATAATGGCACTAACTAATATGAGAAAAATGATAGCTAATCGAGCTCGAAGGAAAAGAAATACCCAGCGGTAGATAGAATCATGTGCACTTTTTCCTTTCTCCATTTCTAGAGTTTCTTTCTGTAAGCCTTCAAGTTTATCCATCCAGCAGCACTGGCAATACACATATTCAGCTAGTTCACTTGCAGAGATATAGGTGTCATGCATACGCGCCTAGTATAGCACGTAATTAAATTTTCGAATTGCCAATTTCCATTTTCCAATTATTTTCATAATAAATTGATAAATCGTTACTAAATGGAAACTGGAAACTCGAAATTGGAGACTTAAAATCCCACTAAAATAAATTCTGTTATAACAGAATAAGTTTAAAAGAAGTAAAAACTAACTGATTATAAAAACCCCAGCACTACTGCCATCACGACTAATGATGCAAGTTGGTATCCTGTATTTATCCCGAACAGTTTCCACTTTTTTGCGCCGAAGATCTGGTCAGTAAGCTGAACTGGCATGATAAAACCGAGCCACATCCAGAAAGCAGTCGTTAGTCCAGTCATCACTCTCGTATAGTTATAAAAATTTCCAGATAATGTCATGACATGTGATAAAACATATGCAGTGACGAGAGCGAGGACGAAACTAACACCGTACAGTTTTCCCATTTCTTTTTGCGCTTTTTTTAAACTTTCATTTGTCAAACCCATGAGTTTCATCCAGGGTTTTCCGAACATTGTCGGACTATACCATAGAAAACCAAGTGCCATAGAAGCAACAGCTGCGAGAAGAACTGCGAGAAAATTTACTTCAACATTCATTCTTATCACCACCTCTCCCTACAAATTGATCCGAATAAAAAAGATTATTTAATCCTAATTATTACGAATAAAACAATTATTTGGATTAATTTGGATATAATTCGTAGAAATTAGTATATAACTCTACTGTAAATTATAGCAAAGTAAAACAAAAAACACTAAGGACGTATCTATTGATGTGAAAAAAAACAAAAAAACCTGCTGGTTATGAACGCATATGTTCAGCCAACAGGTTTCCGTAGGGTAAAGTATGTCCCTACACTCAGAATCTCTGTGATTGATTCAGCGTATTTACGCGTATAGTTCTGCGTAGTTTAGCGCGTATAATCACAAAGATTCATGAGTGTAGGTAAGAAAAAGAAGGAGTTCTATCTCCCACCCACATCATGAATCAACAGTCCCAAACCCCGGTCACTGACTACTTGCCAATCTTGAAGCGCCGCAGTACTGATTTGACGAGTGACGGCTGTTCTGGTGCCACCATAGCTGTGAGTGTTTTTTCGAAGGCACCTACTTCTGTCTCAAAGGTCGCTGAGTCAACCGAGCGACCCCGCGTGGC
Source organism: Candidatus Levyibacteriota bacterium (assembly GCA_041906785.1). Classification (GTDB taxonomy): domain Bacteria; phylum Patescibacteriota; class Microgenomatia; order Levybacterales; family UBA12049; genus CAYMDS01. Next base: position 23,721 of record JAYRIM010000014.1, on the reverse strand, counting down.
ATACCGAACTACACGGCGCGCTAGTTCTGCCAGGCTTCCGCCTGCTTCGGCAAAACGACGCACTTGTGCCTCAATGCTGTCATCCTCTTCGGCATCAACGTTCCGCGCCACGAGGTCAATAACCTGTACTTCCCGATATTCACCCCCATCAACATCTGCTCTTTGAAGCAGGCCGGCGAGTGTTCGAATGCTGACCAATCTGAAGGGGTCCCCCTTCTTAGGAACTGATCTGACGCTAGTGATCGGTTGAGCTACTTGCCCTCTCTCAGTCGGCTGAGTTTCAAACCTCACTGTTACTGACGTTACCCCTGCATCCAGTTCCTCCTTTTGAACTTTCCTTTCGGCCACGGGTGTGCGACCGATACGTTTCTTGAGTACCAATCTCGCAAAGTCAGCCTCTGGTGTGAGACTGAACGTAGCTGTCCGAGCGGTACCGGGACCAGTATGAAGTCTCAACTCCGTTTCTGCTTCAACGGGAAAGTACTGCTGGACAGGCTTCGCTTTGCCCTGCGTTCCAAACCGATAGATATGGAGTTCCTGTGTGCCGTGCTCGACAGTTATAGTAGACATTAGTGTCCTCTCCTGTTGGACTAAGTTAACGACTTACTCAGTTGATAGAAGCGTATTCAATTGTGTGGTTGTGGGGATATCTCTCCTTCCTTGTCAAAGATCTTTCGTCTTCGATCTGGAACGCCCTCGTCCCAGACTTTGACGAATGATAATGGATTTACCTTAGGCGTATTATATATCGGAGATGCAAGAGGAAAAAGGTAGAAAACGACGAAGGCACCCGGGGACGGGTGCCTATCCTTACTCGCGATAGAGTCATGCTGGCACTTCAGAGACAGCTAATGTTAAAGTATTCAGATAGAGTATTACTCCTTCTGGCTTCGCCATCACTACTCTCAGATGTGTCTGCTCGGTATTCTTCCGTCTGGATCTTGTAACCCTTAAAACCTGCATCTCACGTTTGTCTTTAGCTTCTGGAAACCAGAAGCGCAGAGCCCAAAGCTGCTCATCAGTGAGTTGAAGCTTCGTACGTGCCATCGGAAGTCCTCTTTCTTATACTCACTTCCCCGAGTGAGAAGTGAGGGAAAGAGAAAAGAAATCATATCTCTCCTCTCTCTCCCCTTCACTTCTCGAATAGTTTACAAGTAAGGTAATGCCGATCAAACAACGATTAAGAATGCAAACATTCTCCGTTATTCTTTTCAGCAATTGGATTATAAATAAATCTAAAGAGAGTAGCAATAAAGTTTTGACTATACTCCTTTTACTTAGATTTACAAATAGCGTATTATACCCGTAGCTTCAGATTTATCCAAAACTAATTGCAAATCTGAAGCGGAGAGGTATAATTCTCTTTAAATAAGTAAACTTAAACTATTACTATATGAATAAAAAATTACTTCTAGTAGGTTTTATCTGTATACTTTCTATTCTATCTTTTATATTCATAAAAAAAGATAAGCAAACAATCTCAGATTCATCAATACAAGAAGGAAAAATAATCTCTGGCTCTTTCGATAAAACGAAAATAAAAACTGATGAAGAATGGAAGAAGCTATTAACTCCAGAACAATATCATATTCTTCGGGAGCAAGGAACTGAAATTCCTTTTACTGGAGAATTAAATCATGAAAAAAGAAAAGGGACATATTATAGTGTTGGCTGTAATGAACCAGTTTTCCGCTCTGAACAGAAATTTGATTCTGGAACTGGCTGGCCGAGTTTCTGGGCACCTATTACAGAAGACGCGTTGGTTCTGCGTGAAGATACGACACTGGGCTTAACAAGAATTGAAGTACTCGACAAATGCGGTAATCATCTAGGTCATGTTTTTGATGATGGTCCTACGCCGACAGGAAAACGGTATTGCATGAATTCTATAGCACTCAAATTTATCCCAGATAAATAGAACTACACATAAAACGAGAAAGCCCCGGTCAGTGGGTACTGCCGGGGCGTTCTCTTGCGGACATATGATGTTGTTCGTTACTTGTGAGCCAGACGCTAGTCGTCGTAGTCGTACTCTTCGGCGTGAGTATCGTTTACTCGATCGTCGCCGTTCTGAACGACGACTAGACTGGGACAGACCTTGTCCCAGACTCCCGAGATCTGCCGGCGGACCGTCCGTCGGCCGGCGCGGAAGCCAGGAAGGTTCCAGCCCTTCCCGAGCAAGTAGACGACGAAGCCGACCAGGACGACCACGACCACAATCTTCACGATCCAGCCAACTGTCCACCAGAAGGTTTCCGGGAAACTCACGGCAAACCAGAAAACCGCGAAGACAGCCAGCATAAACCACGGCTGGATATACCACGGCCATTTCCGGCCACTAGGCAACTCGCCGTGCGGCATGAACATCCGATCGTCGCTCGAGCTGTACTTCTTGCTTTCCGGCCTCGGCGCGTAGCCGAGGAGAAAGCCTACCGTGTACATGATGCCGCCGATCAGGTACACCAGTCCCAGGACGAAGAGTGACGTCGGCACCATTATCCACCAGTACTTGCATGCCTTTGTATGCCACACTCGGTGGCCCCAAAGGCTCTCGACGACCTTGAAGTGCCAGGACGTCTTACGGACCCGCCGAGCCTTCTCCTTGAGATGACTTACGAGCGAGAAAGCTGAAGACAACATCGCGAACTCCTTTCGTGAGAGGGCTCCTTGAGCCCATGTTAATAATACCGCCCGTAAGAGAAACAAGTTATCAAAAAGCTTATTGTTTTCCTAACTGGCGGTATTACAGTAACGAACTATCAATGTGCAAGAGAAAAAAATAACATAAGAAAAGATATTTCAGCGCAAACGCCTTATATCTCTTCAAATGTCATGTGAAGAATATCAAACTCTTAAGCGCTTGTCAAACTATGGGACATAGAATCAATAAGAATAAAGCTCAAAAGCTTAACATCCTTATAGACAAAATATAAGAATCTATGCTACAACTAGTAAACAATGAGAAACACCAATGATCTCCAACAAATTTCAGAATTACTTGACGAAAAATTAGCGCCTATTCATAAACAGCTAGAAAATCATGGAAAAATTCTTGAAAGTCATACTAAAATCCTTGGAAACCATACTAAGTTACTTGAAAGCCATACAAGAACACTTGAAAGTCATACGAGAATATTGGAAAGTCACACCAGAATACTTGAAGGTCATACCAGAACGCTTGAAGGTCACAGTAAAATGTTGAAATCACTAAAAAAGGACCAAGATAGTATGCTTGATTTGCTCGACCGAGAACAAATGGATCAACGGAAACGCCTGGGCCGAATAGAAAAACAACTTAGTATTTCCACTGTCGCTTAATCTTTATGCCATATAACAAACTGAACCAGGAAGAAATGATGGTAGTAAAAGGCAAAGGCACAGAGCCTCCTTTCTCTGGTGAATATGATAACTTCTTTGTCGACGGTACATTTATCTGTAGACAATGTAATAATCCTCTTTTTTCATCGAAGGCCAAGTTCGAAGCTCATTGCGGCTGGCCAGCGTTCGATGAAAATTTTCCCGATGCAGTAAAACGTTTAGCTGATCTAGACGGACGAAGAACTGAGATCCAATGCGCGAATTGTGGAGGCCACCTCGGCCATGTGTTCGGGGGTGAATATTTAACAGATAAGAACACACGTCACTGTGTAAATTCTCTATCAATCAAATTTATCCCAAAAGACCAACCCCTACCAGAAGTACTTCACGAATAAGAATTAAAATCTAAAAAACAAGCAGTAAAACCATTGACGAGTTCCTCTTTCTTCTTTCTTGAGAATTGTTTTAATCTGAACTCCCGCTGCATTGCAAATTTATGTAATATATATTGTTCGTAATATACAAGTATTACAGGATTTCTTGTTCGAGTATATTTAGCTCCCCCAGGTAGTTTTTTATTATGTTTTAACAACCTTTTTCGAAGATCTGAAGTTTTTCCTATATAGTAAGTACCATCATTGCACTCCACTATATATACGTAGAATTGCATAAATATTATAGTACCAAATTATATTGCATGTTTTTCTACGAAAACACCCCGAACGAATCGAGGGTGTTTTCTAAAACCAGACAAACTTAATTCATCATTTTACCCATCATTCTCATTCCGTGAACTTTCATCCCGAAATGTATGAGGCTTAGATCAATTCCTTGATCATCTGCCCACTTCTTTAGTTCATCACGTTCTTTCTTCATCGCATCTCTTCGCTGCTCAGGAGTCATATCTTTCCATGCATCGATGTTCGATTGTTTCTTCTCTTGCAGCTCTTTCATTTTCGATAAAATAGCCTGTTTTTGCGATTCTGTGATCTTTCCATCTGTTACATCTTGAGTCAGTTTATCTTCAAAGCGCGCTTCCATTTCTTTATGACGCTCATCTCGATACTCATCGAAAACTGACTGAACATCACTTTCCTTTAAACCAAATTTTTGTGCTATTCTCGAGACGAGCGACGATGTCTCAGGAGTTTGCGCATAGAGAGTATGAACGCCAAACAGAACGGTACCTGCTGTAGTCACTGCTAATATGGGAACTAACAATTGCTTCTTCATATTTATTCACCTCCTTCGAGTGCCATAGTTTTAACGAAGGCACTCTTCGGTCGCTATAGCTTTAGCGAAAGCGGTCTTCGCTTTCTCCAATGTATACTCTATAAAAGCTATCTGAAAAAATGCTTAAAATATGTATCTCCTACTATAGATTAGACAAAGTCTGTTTCTTTTTTTATACTCAAGGTAAATATAAAAATTCCGGTGGCATGAAGTGAAGGTATACAGCGCGCAGTTCGTTCGCTGCCTCCTTAAATTTTTAAAAAATGCGAGACTAGAACGAGCACTGTATACCAAACGAATGACAGAACCCGAATTAAACTAAAGCATGACAATCCAATATACTTTTCGCTATAAAGTCTATGCTCTTGCTAAAAACATCCCTGCGGGAAAAGTAGCTACCTATAGCCAAATAGCAAATCTCATAGGTCATCCAGGAGCCGCACGAGCTGTCGGTCTCTGTATGAAAGAAAATCCCGATAATGAAATCATTCCCTGTCATCGAGTCGTCGCTGCAAACGGAAAACTCGCAGGCTATGCATTTGGAGGAGTTCGCAAAAAAAAGAAAATACTAATAGAAGAAGGAGTAACATTTATTCAAGATCGGGTTGATCTAACAATCTCCCAATGGAAACCAAAGAAGAAACCGATTAAAAAATAACTCTATGCCAGATAATAACTGTCGCCACCACAAAATACACGAGTAAACTGACAAAGTCTTGAACGACTGTCGTAAACGGACCCGCACCTAATGCAGGATCCCGGTGCTCTTTAAATAATGCTTCTGGGATTATAATCGCAAGCATAGGTGCGATAGCGACATTTACAAGCATAGCGACTCCAACAGTTAAGGCAATTAAACTATCACGAAGCCACAGATATGCAATCAAACCAATAAGTACACCCAAAATAACCCCCAATGATAAACCAATATAAAATTCCTTCCATAAATACTTATAAAAATTCGCTCTGTGTTCTGTAAGATCTCTAACGAAAATTGTTTCTGTTTGTGTCCCTACTGCATCTGACATATAGACGATCATAGGAACGAAAAATGCGAGCTGAATATTCTGCTGGAGAATTTCTTCGAAATGAGATACGAGGAATGAAGCAGCTGTCCCACCTACTAATCCCAAAAGCAACCATGGTAAACGCTCAATAATAAGCACCTTTAATCGTTGGTGTGTATCGCTGACGAAATGGTATGCGGCCATGTGTACTTCAGTATAGCAAAAAAAACAGAATGTCTATAGGGAATCTTTTTTTTACTTTCTAGGTAATTTTATAATAAATGTACTTCCCTTATTAATCGTACTTTTAGCTGATATCTGTCCATTATGATCTTCGACTATTTTCTTTGCGATCGCTAATCCTAACCCATATCCTGAAATCTGTTCCTTTGAACGCGATTTATTGGAACGATAAAATCTGTCGAAAATATGTGGTAATTCAGAATCTTCTATACCATATCCCTCATCTATGACATACATTTCAACATGGTCTTTTACATATTTCCCTTCCACTTTAATCACACTCTTCTCTGCGCTATATTTCAAAGCATTATCCAGAAGAATAACGAAAAGCTCCACTAACCTAGCATAATCTGCGACGAAAGATACATTAGTCCCTTTTTTCTCAACAGTTATCTGTTTCTTTTTTAATGACCCATGTAATGTTTTAATGGCTACATCTATGCAATCATATAACGAAATTTTCACAAACTGTAACCTACTAGAACGTTTTTCCGCCTGAGCCAGCTCCAATAAACTATCTGATAATCTCTGCAACTGTATTACTTCCTCTAAATTACTTTCTAATAAGGCTTTTGATTCATGTGTGGTTAATTTCTTATTCCGTAACCCCACCTCTATTTCAGACCGTAAAGATGTTAAAGGTGTACGTAATTCATGAGATGCATCTGCAATAAAACGCTGCTGTTCATCAACCATTTCTTGAATAGGACGTAATGTTCTGCCAGCGAGAAAATATCCTGCAACCCCAGAAACACCAAAAATAAATACATTAACTAAGATGAGACGAGAAATGAAACGTGAACGTGCTTCAGTAATTAATTGTGGATCTATCCAGGAACGATTAAGCTGGCGAGGAATTGGCAAACCATGCATTCTTCGCTCTGCAATAATATCTTCTAAATGCTCTAGCTGGCGGTATTCATTATTAACATTCACATAAATTACTAAGCTGAATAGTATACTGATGGCCATGATGATAGCCAAATACCAGGCAGTTAATGTAAGTCGTGCAGAATGAAACATTGTAAAAAAATAAAAAAGAAAAGTGAAAAGTCAAAAATGTTATAAGGAATTATTTTTATAAATATAATCCTTATCTTTTTTCATTTTTATATTTTATTTTTTAATTACCTATTTTATATCCAAATCCCCGTACTGTATGGATTAAGTTCGGTTTGTTAGAAAAGGGTTTATCGATTTTATCTCGTAAATGTTTGATATATACCTCAACAGAGTTCGGTAGAACGTTCGCATCATAATTCCACACATGTTGGATAATTTGGTCTTTTGTAATAATACGATTTGCATGTCTCATTAAATACTCCAATAGAGCAAATTCCTTTTGTGATAACTTTATATATTCTCCATTTCGGGTAACTTCAAATTTCACAGGATCTAATGCTAAATCCTTTATAAAAAGTTGTGTTCCTGTTGTTTTTCTCGGACGTCGTTGTAAAGCTCGTACTCTGGCCACAAGCTCTGTAAAAGCAAAAGGTTTCGTTATATAATCATCTGCACCTGTATCTAACCCTTTTATTTTATCTTCAGTCTGTCCCCTCGCTGTAAGCATAAGAACGGGCGTATGTTTCTGCATACCGCGAAGCTGTTTTGTAAATTCTATACCATCCATTCCAGGCAACATAACATCGAGAATAATAAGGTCATACTCTTCAGTCGAAGCATAGTCGAGACCATCAACGCCATCATATACGACATCTACTGCATACCGTTCCTGTTCTAATCCTTTTTTAATTGCATGAGCGATTTTATGTTCATCTTCTACCACGAGTATTCTCATATGCACAGATTATACCAGGAGAGCTGAAAATCAGCTGAAAATTTTATAAAAAAAGCAGTTAGTAATTTCCAATTTAATACCTGATATGTACTTTTTTCTACTAATAAATAATTTGTATAAAACTCTACTTTTTATGCATTACATTGACATCCTATAATATATCTGTTGAACTTAATTTTCTATGTCACAAAGCCTTACCTCGCGATTACGGTATCACATTCACGACGCTCAAAGACAGCTCGCAGCATATGAAGCTAAAGGCAAAAAACCAAGGCGTGGAGTCCTTGATGCACACTGGGCCACTTTTTATAGTTCCTTTGATGATTATATGAATGAATTTAAAGAACTGATACCTCAAGAAAGTATAATGTATTATTTAGCTGCACAACAAAAACCTGTAGTGATGGATTTCCTTTCCCCAACTTATGCTGTCCGATCTCTCTTAAAAAGATTACCCCAACAGACCAAACGAGGCATCGCGATAGGTTATGAAGATACTCGCATAGAGGAAGATAAAATTGCTGATAAATCTTTAGGAATAGACATGCTACCACTTGATATGAATAAACCAGATTCTTTTAGAAAAATTGATGATTTGTTACATCCTGATCACGCACATCTTATTATGTCTCGAAGCGATGCTGGGATGTACCACATACCTGTAAATAACTGGTATTATAGAATCACACTAGCCAGAATGTGGAGAATGCTACACCCTGAAGGTGGCATGATCCTTTTAGAGACACCTTCATTTGATTATTTACAAACTCATTTTAATGTTCCAGTCGATGGGTGGATGAATAATCTAAACAGAAAAGGAATAGAACATAAAGCAATCGTTTCTCCTTTACAGAATTATCTAAAAAAAGGTTTGCTTTTTTTAAGAAAGCATCCAGACTCTCCTGGAGAACTCCCTTATTTAGATTAATTGTGTACTCGCCACCATTCATTGTAGAAACTATTGAAGATAGGCTTTATAGAAATCTACAGTTCTGTCCATTGCTATGGTAAAATTTTCTCCTGAAATATTATGCCCTCCACTTGTATACTCATAGAACTCATGTTCTACTTGAGTTTCGTTTAATAATGTTACTAAATCTCTGCTATAACCGATATTGACTACTGAATCGTCAACAGCATGATGAATCTGAATGGCACCTTTAAGGTCATCTAGATAATTTATAGGCGCAACTTGTTTCCAAAACGGGCTTGTAGCACTCGGACTACCATACGTTTCAAACATTTTACGTCTCATGTTTTGACTTCTCGTGTTCGTCGTAGGCATTGGCGGCCGGTAACTCGTATCCTGAATACCATATTTCTGCATATCTGTATATGAATATACAGCTCCAGCCCATATAACGATTGCTGGGATTGTAGGTTTCGCAGCAAAACTCCTCATCAATATATTTCCTGCCATACTGTGCCCCCACATTCCTATTTTTCTCGGATTTACAAATGCAGTGTTTTGTAAAGCTGCATATGCATTAAGCGTATCTATGACATAATCAGAACCATAGTATCCTCCCCCCGCTTCCCCTTCAGACTCTCCATGGCCACGTAAATCAATTTTAAGCACTACAAATCCATTACGTGCGAGATAATCAACATATGACGAATACGCCTGGCCATTTGTTTCATAGGTAGACGGAGGAATATACCCATGAACAAATATAATCGCCGGCCATCCACCTTCTGGTATTTCATCTCTCGGCTTTGTCAGTAATGCGTTTATTCGTAAACCATCAGAGGTATACTCTGTAAGATACGTTGTATACGACTCATTTTCTGAAAGTAACGTTTCTTCTTCGAAGGAACTTGTATACTCTCTTTCTCGCAGATATGGAATCGTCAGTTCTCTAAAAGGCATCGGTGTTGGAGATACGGTTTCTACAGAATTAAGTTTTCTACTAACAGAATTACTCACAGTTGGAGGAAAAAATCGGAAAAAACCCAAAAAAACCACTAACGTGAAAAGACATACTGTCAGAAAAACAATCCAACCACTGCTTATTCTTTTTTTCTTAGCTGGATTATTCTGTACGGATGAAATATCAGAAGCTTGTATATCAAGATCATTTTCGGGCATAAAAAGTAGTATAAAACACCTGAAATTAGGTTACAACCTGTTATCTTACAGTGAGGACAACCTTCCCTCGAGGATGACCTGTCTCTAAGTATGTAAAAGATTCTCTCACTTGAAAAAATGGAAATGTTTTATCAATCTGGGGTTTAATCACATTTGTTTCAATCAATGTTTTCAGTCGAGAAAGATGTTCTGCATTTGTGTTTGTCATTTGGCCAATGGCAGTTATACCGAGTTCTTTCGCCCGCTCCTGATTCGGTTTCCCAAGCATTGACACAATCACACCACCTCTTTTTAAAACTGCAAAAGACCGATCAGTTGTATCTCCACCTACAGTATCATACACGGCATCATAATCGTGTAGCAGTTCTTCAAATTTCTGATTCTTATAATCAATCACTTCATCTGCTCCTAACTGCTGAACAAATGATTTACTGTCTAAACTTACAGTAGTAGCAACATAAGCTCCTTTCGACTTCGCTAATTGAATAGCAACGGATCCAATACCTCCCGCTCCACCATGAAGAAGAATTCGCTGCTTAGGTTGCAAGTTGATATGTTGTTCAATAGCTTGGATTGCGCTTACTCCAACCAGCACTAGCGCTGCAGCTTCAACATGAGATACATTTGTTGGTTTTTTTGAAATATTTTTTGTGTTCGCTGTCGCAAACTCTGCAAATGCTCCCGATCCACCAGTTAGACCTAGTGCTGTGCCGAATACTTCATCTCCCAGAGCATACTCTGTTACCCCTTCTCCTATTTCATTTATCACACCGGAAAAATCTCCACCAAGTATAAAAGGAAACTGGAGCGGTATCATCTCTTTATATACTCCAGAACGAAGTTTTGAATCGAATGGATTTAATGCCGATGCATGAACTTCTACAAGAATCTGTCCTGGCTTTAATGAAGGCTTTTCTACAGTATCTGTAATAGTAATACTTTCAGGCCCACCGTAATTCTGTATTTGTGCTGCTCTCATAACTTGTAACATGTAACTTCAAAAGTGTATCTCAATAACTTTACTTTGTAAAGTAGTTACGAAAAAGGAAGTATTTCAACTTACCTAATTTACTTAAGTAACCTATGAGAGATTAAAACTCAACTGGCATACTGAGAACTTTTTCATTTTCAGGAAGACCGGAAGGATTTGCGTTTTTAATAACTAATTTCCCTTTTTTAGTCGACGGTTTCTCAAATTGCAATTCTGCTGTAAATGGAACAAATTCTTCAGTCATCCATTCTCGTTTTGCAGTCGCAACACTAGTTCCAAGTGATTTTCCACTCTCATCAAGTAGTTCGATCGGAAATGTCGCTTCGAAGAACCATGTACCACGCGCTCTACCGGTAATTTTTAATGGCGAAGAGATTTGTTGGTTTGGACGTGGATTGTCGACCTGAATAAGATCAGTATATTCTAATTCATTTCCGATATCCTGGGTAAAAGAGCGTTTATCTGCTGTAACGCACGTAGGCGGATAGCTTTCTTGGATCATCGAACCTTCCGCCTTCTCACATTCCTCAAAGGACGTTATGGTCTTCTGCTCTTTGATTCTTTCATCCTTTTTCTGTCTAAGTATTAATCCTCCAATGAGAGTAATAATAAGCAATATACAGCCAAAAATTGTAATCCATTTAACCATATAGTAATTATAACAAAAAGAGTTATCTGTTATGTCCAGTATACTAATATACTGGACATAAACCCATTATCTTCCGATTTAGAACCATTAATCATAAATATACAGCAATCTGATGTATTAATGAGAGAATAAAACATACAACAGGACAGGTGTATACGCCTGTCCTGTTCAGAGAAACATTAAAAACCTTTTACCTTCCTCTTTTTGCTGCTCGTGAATGGCCTTCTGAATCACCATGCCATCCTCTGTTAGAACTCGATGAACGTCCTCCTTTTTTACCAGAAGATCGTCCTTTCGTTTTTGTCTTTCCTCCCTTTGCCCCAGCATATGCATATGAACGTGTTGGTAGATCAGAATAGTCTCTGTTTTCATTTGCCATGCTTGTTCTACTTGTCGTTCGTTCAATCCGATCTTCCTGTGTGACAACAGATTTAATATTATCTGCATCACACTCGTTTAAGATATCGGTCACTCTGGATTCCATTGCATCAGTTGCAGGAATCGCAAGAAGAATTGCTCCTTCGTTAATACTTTCTTCATATGTTCGAGCTTCGTCTTCAGATAGACCAAGACCCATTAACGCTCCGAGTAATCCTCCTGCTACAGCTCCTGTTGCTGCTCCAGATACAGTAGATGCTGCTGCACCAGTTAATCCTAGCGCTGATGCGATAGGGCCTCCGATAAAGAACGCCCCAAGTCCGGGAATTACAAAACTAGCGAGTAATCCTGCTAATCCACCCAACACTGCACCTGTCGTTGCACCTGATACGGCTCCACCGGCGACATCAGTACCGGTATCTTCTGCGAATTGTTCTCCCTCTTTTCTATTTTTCATAACAATAGAAATGTCTTTGGGATTAAATCCATCAGTTTTGAGCTTATTAATTGCCTCTTCAGCATCTGTTCGCTCTGAAAATGTAGCGAAAATTGTTTTTGTCATTTTCTCACCCCCCTCCCAACGTGTATTATGTAGCAAGTATTAAGTAGTAAGTATAAAAAATACAATGTGTGATTAATACGTACTACATGCTACATACTACTTTCTACAAAACGGTTGTGTGAAGGCAAGCAGAGAAGTGTTATAAGAATGTAATAGTAAAATAGCTTATAGCTTCTAGATATTCAAAGAATTAAAATTAAAAGGCTAAGAGCAAGTAGCTAGGAGCCTGATGTCAGCGGTATTGTAAAATGAAAAGTCGAGCCCTTCCCTTCAATACTTTCAAACCATAATTTTCCACCTTGTCTCTCTACAATTTCTTTTGAGATATATAATCCTAATCCGAGCCCTGTATATGTTTTAGAATTCTCTCCTTGAACACGATAAAACCTATCAAAAATAAACTGTTGCTTCTCTTTCGGTATACCTATACCAAAATCTTTAACGGAGACTTGAATACATGTTTTATTGTTCTTAGAAATTATAATTATTTTTCCTGCTGTCGGAGAATATTTTAACGCATTTGAAAGCAAGTTTAATAGCACCTGGCTATACCTATCACGATCTCCTATTAAAGAAATTGTTTTATCAAGTTGCAGCTCAATAGTATGCATATCTGTCGTTCTCTGAAGCTCTTCAGCAATTTCCGAGATTAGTGTATTTGCATCAAATGTTTCCCTTATAAAGGCCAATTTTCCTTCTTGAATCCTTGTTATATCAAGAAGATCTGAAATGAGGTTTGTCAACTTATTTATTTGAAGATCCATTTTCCCTAATAACAATGCAGATTCACTATCACCTTTTTTCTGAAACGATCGGTGAAGCACTTGCGTGTACGCTTTCATACTTGTTAATGGAGTTTTTAGTTCATGTGATGCGAGCCCGATAAATTCATCTTTCAGACTCTCGAGACGCTGCCTTTCTGTTATATCACGAAAATTAGATACAAATCCCTGTATATTCGGGTCATTAATAAGATTTGTTACATTACTTTCCAACCATAACCATTTCCCATTTATATGTCGGTAACGTGCTTGAACAGTAATAGTACCACCACGCTTCAATAGCTCCATACCTGCTTTCATTATTCGTTCTAGATCATCCGGATGAAGGAAATCTATAGCTTTCTTACCTAGAATGTGACGAGGCGAGTATCCAAGAATGCGCTCTACTGAAGGACTGACATAGGTTATTATGCCTTCTAGATCAGTCTTTAAAATTGCATCCCAACTTTTTTCAGTGAGAGATCGAAAGTATCGTTCACTTTGTTTTACTTTCTCTTCAGCTTGTTTAAATTCAGTAATATCATGAATAACATTTATTACAAGTGATACTTTTCCCCTGGCATCGAAAACAGGTGTAGCACTGACTATAGACCAATGCTCATCCCCAGTCTCCTTAATACGAAATCGAATTATTTTTGCTGAACTTTTTTTGCCTTGCAATGCCACCCTCCCGGGCAACTTATCTATCGGTAATGGACTACCTGCTTCGTCAAGCATTTCATATTTGTCCATTATTTTCGTAATGGGTATTTTGAGAAATGTATTTACTGACCTAAATCCTATGAGTTTAGCAGCTGCATCATTTGCATAAATTACTTTACCGTTTTCATCTTGAACTGTAATACCATCTGAAATATTTTTTAAAATTACTTCTAGTTGTTTTTTTTGTTCTTTTAGCTCTGAAATATCACGAGAGTAAACTGAAATACCTGTTTTTGTAGGATAGATACGTAACTCGACCCATCTATTTACTACTGTTGAAAACCATTCGAACTTTCTCGCTTTTTTAGTCTTTGCAGCCTTTGCTAGCTCCTTATAAACTGTTGATCCCACCGCATTCGGGAAAACATCCCATATACTTCTACCAAGTACTTCTTCACGTTTCTTATTCCAGAGTTTAAGAATATGAGCATTTACATATTGTAATTTCCATGAATAATCAACAGAGTAAAACCCATCATTAATACTTTCTAAAACTTCCTCTATTTTCTGATGGTATGCTTTTACTGCTTCCTGTATTTCTCTCTCTTTAGTGATATCTTTCTGAATACCCCAGGCTCGGACTATATGATTATTTTCTATAACTCCTATAAAGTTATTGAGAAAGTATTTATCCTTTCCCTGCTTATCTTTTTCGTGTGATTCAGCATTAACAATTTTATAACCGTTTTGAATAAAAACCTTTAAAAAATCTCTATTTTTTTTATCCGTGGGAACTAATAATGCTGGTAACCGAGCACCTATAAGATCTGAACCTTTTTTATATCCATACATGCGCGCCATTGCATCGTTGCACTCTGCTAAATAAGCATTCGCAAAGCACAAATCTACCTGTTTTTTAACGGATAACTTCGTAGAAATAGGCTTTTCTACTTCAAATCTCCAGATGCCATCATTACTTTGATAAATAAACTGTTTATAACGTTCTTCACTTTCCCTAAGTTTTTCTTCACTTTTTTTTAGCTCACCCGTGTGCAGTGAAATTTTCTCTTGCAACGTTCTATTAAAATTTATGAGGTCTTCCTCTGCACTTTTCTGTTCTGATATATCTATCGATGTATTTAAAACAGATGCAACTTTTTGTCTTTGATCTCTTGTAAATACCGTACCTTCTGTAAGTAACCAAATATATTCACCATTTTTATGTCGCATCCGATATTCGAAAGAAACAATCGGCTTACTCTTGCGCGCAAAGGGATCCTTATTTGCTCTTTCTAATGCTTGCTGATTTTTTTCCATTATAAGAGGCAAATCATCGGGATGTACGAGACTTATAGCAAATGGCACGCCTTTATTTAGAAAATCTTCTGCTGTATATCCAAGGATCTTTTTTATTCCATCATTAACGAAAAGATATTTCCCTGTTCTAATATCATAGACAGCAACCATTGCAGGAACAGCATGAGCGATTTTTTGAAAAAAAGTTATATCTGACACAAGCGGATTTTTTTCTTTACGAAAAGAAGCCATATTGCAAATATGATATATAAAACTATAGCAATTGGCATGTTAGAAATAGGTAAGAAAATACAGAGTATAAGATTAATTTTTAATTTATAATTTTAAATTTGTAATTAATATTTAAATTTTAAAATTAAGACATTTTAAGTTGAATAAAAATTAAAAATTTCAAATTAAAAATTCTTTTATTTTCCATTTGCCATCTTCATAGTGACGAGTTATACTATCGTCAAATTGCTAAATGGTAAAAAAAGAAAATACCATCCAAAAATATTTCTCCTCATATATTTGGTTTCCTCGTGAAAAGTTTGATAGCTATCTTTTCCAATACGGTTTCACTCTCTTCATTAGTATATTTATGGTAATTATCAGTTCGGTTTTTAGAGAAATTCAGTTTTATCACCTACTCTTACTTCTTTTTCTTATTTCAATCGCTTTTGCTACATTTTTAGGAAATAAAAAAACTGGCATATTTCTAACAATATACGCAATAATTTTTTTGATACTTTTTTCTTATCCTCTTTTAAACACAACTATACTGGCAATTATAGAACTAATTGTGTTTTCAATCACAGGATTTGTGATTACATGGATTATTTCAACCAGTAAAAAAACGAAATTAATTTCGTTATTTAATAAAAGAGAAAAAGAATTTGAAGAAGAAATCGAACGTCTCATACGTGAAAAAAGACAAGCAGAAAAGGAAATTCGAGCTAGAGATGAATTCATATCAATAGCATCTCACGAATTAAAAACACCACTAACTACCACGCTATTAAAATTACAAACAGCATTACATAATGTCCGTCACGTTTCACTAGCAAATTTTTCTGTCCAAAACCTTCTGGATATGTTAGAAAGTGCTGAGACCCAAACCAAACGGCTATCGAAAATGATAAATGATTTATTAAATGTTTCATTAATGAGAACAGGTCGATTAGAACTTGAATTGGATAAGCATGATTTAAAAGAAATCATGCAAGATGTCGTCAAACGTTTTATAGAAAAAGCTGAAAATGAGCATACGAAAATTACATCTGATGCAAAAACTTCAATAGTTGTGAAAGTTGATAGGGTCCGTATTGAGCAAGTTATTGCAAATCTTATTTCAAACGCGATGAAATACGGTCAGGGAAAACCAATACATGTTTCCCTGCAGAAAGAAGGTTCAGTCGCTAGAATTAGTGTTAAGGATCAAGGATTGGGAATACCGAAGAACCAACAGGAAAAAATCTTTAACCTATTTGAGAGAGGCGGACAAAATGGTGATATTAAAGGATTAGGAATTGGCTTATATATATCAAATCAAATAGTCATAGCCCATGGAGGAAAAATACGGATTAAAAGCAAAGAAAATAAAGGATCAGAATTTACTGTAGAACTACCAATAAAATAGCAAATCTCCTAATAAAATTCTCCTTTCAGGAGAAAGTCTTCGCTTTTAAGCGAATGGTCAGGTTAACGTAAAAACAAATATTTACACCGACGGACGTGGCTGCTCAGGTTATATTTTTCTTGGAATGCCTGTTATTTGACTGATAGCCTCTTGAATTGTAGGACCGATTAGCCAATCATGGAATGTTCTCCAAATTCCCTTTCCTGATGAAGTTTGAAGAGAAGAACTACTAGAAGCTGTACTAGGAGCGACAATTTTTTCATAAAGTTTTTTATCTTCTTCTGTGAAGTGGGGTTGTATATCGTGAGATTTATTTACAAGACTCTCAAAATTTTTAATAGTGGTTATCGATGTGTCAGTACCTTCTAATAGATTGTTCTTTTTTGTTTGAGAAACATCCTCGGACTGAGAAGGAAAAATATTTTCTCCATATCCTCGTACTACTGTAACTTCTTCACCAATTGTTAATACCTCAGAAAGGATGACTTTCTTTTTTTTTGATTTGCCTCCTTTCTCGTTAACCTTAAGCATTTCAAACTCTTCAACTTCACCTGTTAAAGGATTAAAATACACATCTTTTATATTTCCCAGTTCTTTTCCATCAGTAGTCACAATTGTTGTTTCTTCAACCTTCTGGCTTAACTTCGCTGCTTTAGTTACTGGCTCTGGCGCTTTCGATAAGGGTTTCATTCGCTCTTCAGAATCGATAGTTACTGCATCATCGCCGATTGTATGAACTTCATCTAATGGAACGACTTTTGATCCTTTAACAATTCCTTTTTCTTCAGCTATAAGAGCTTCAACTTTTTTCTTTTTAGGATCATATATCACATCTTTTACTTCCCCAACTTCTTTCCCATCTTGTAAACTGATCATTTTTAAGCCAACCACTTGTTTTTTTCTTACCATACAGAATATCCTCCGTTTATATGGAAATAATACCTTTATGGCGTTAAATACGCTTAAAAACCCTGTAATAGATATGAAAGAGAAAAAAACTGTCATCCTGAACGAAATGTGAAGGATCTTAGAAAAGATGCTTCGCCTATAGCTCAGCATGACACCAACAATTTTGATAATGGTCTACTTTGTTAGAAGATCTTTTTTAAAAATAGTAAGCAGTGATTGCATGATGTTCGCTCTTTCTGAACCTTTTGGAATCGTTGGAAAATACTCGAGAATAATACTATTGACTAGATGCGTCATGATTTTTGCTTTCCTTTTTACATCAATGTTCGGAATATCTCCTTGGTCAATACCATACTCAAGAGCTTCCTGAAACGACGCATACATTTCTTTAGGGAAAAAACCAATATTATTACGTTTAAAAGTTCTACGATAATTGTAGAAGTATTTCATAGCAGCTACTATCTCTTCTGCATGATCGAATTGGAATTCAATACGCTGCTTTAAGAAATCAAAGGTATTCTTTTTAATTGGTAGTTTCGTTCGTTCTATTTCTAGATTATTTTGTATAGTATCGTACATGTATCGAAGCATTCTGTCTTTATCTGGGAAATAATGGTAGAGTACTGACTGAACAATACCGACTTTACTTGCAAGCTGTCTCATACTCATTCCTTCGAATCCCCCATTGGCATATAGTTTAATAATATATTTGAGAATTTTTTCTTGTGTCGTCATAATGGGAAATCAAAATTTGTCTGTCATCCTGATCCGCCAGCTGGCGGAGAAGGATCTTTCATAAGATGTTTCGCTACGCTCAACATGACAAATTGAGAACGGTCGTTCGATATAATCGTAAAAAAATATGGAGGTAAATTCAAGAGGGAAAATAAGATTAAATAGAATTCGCTTCTTCGAGAATCGCTTTCGTATCACCATATAAATCTAATGTTAATGCCTCATCGTACGTATACCATCCCGAATCACTCGCCTCATAGTTAAGCTTAATTTCCTGACCATCATCGTTAGGGGTAACTAAAAAGGAGAAAATTTTTAAATCATACATCTCAACCACATGAGTGAGCGGACGGACAATTGAAACATCGAGACCTGTTTCCTCTTTAACCTCACGTATTAATGCATCTGTCATACTTTCATTTATGTCACATGTTCCCATCATACAACTCCATTTTCCATGCGCTTTATCTTTACCTGGTGCGTGAATTTTCGTAAGTAGAAACTTATCATCTTTTTTTATTACTCCTAAGACACCAACTTTAAATAACCGATAATTGCGGGCGATATACTGAAGAATCTTTAGCATATTCGGCATTAAATCTAAATTTTCAGCTTCCTCTAACGAGTACCATCCGTACGAGTGTGCTTCACTATTTACGACAATATTCTGGGTCGGGTCAACTCGTTTACAAAGAAATGCCATTGAGAGACCATGCCAGGAATCTCCATGGCTAATAACTTCAGTAAGTGCGAGCGTTCTTTTTAAATCGACGTCAATACCGAGTTCTTCTTTCGCCTCTCTGCGTATAACTGCTGATATATGTTCCCCTATTTCTAATCCTCCACCTGGTAACTGCCATTTTCCATCGAAAGCAGGATCATCCTCGGCATCTATCCTTCTCTGTGTGAGAAGAAATTTACCGTTTTCATATAACACAATATAAGCAATAGGATAAATTGTACCAACCATATTTAAATACTATCCAAACTAGCCGAAGTAAAATTATAAGAAAAGTGGATACGAGTCCTACCTCGCTCGTTTTTCTTTTTCCAATTCTTCTATCCCCTAAGTATAGCACTTTTACCCGAAGTATCAAAGATCCACGAATCAAATATTTAGGTGAGCGTTGAGAAAATGCGTGAAGAAATTGTGGAATGAGTATCAGGGGGAATCCCTTCAGAGCAAAGCGAATGAAGGAAGGGGGCGGACAGTCTCCCGATACGAGTGAAACAATTTTAGCTGATTTTCTCACTAGCTCACGAGTTTTTGGTTCTTTTGTCTGCACAAAAGAACAAGATAAATTTGCTTTATAGTTAAATAGAACCCGCATTCCAACTTCGCTAAGGCTTCACAAGGCGAGGCAAGTACGGGATGACAGCAGAGTTATATTTCTCTCAATCTCTTCACTCTCTCTTCTACTGGAGGGTGGGTAGAGAAAAGTTGAAGCATGCCGCTACCAAGCTTTCCTAAAGGATTTTCTATATACAGAGAAGATAATGCCGGGTTTGTCCTCATCGGATGTCGAGTTGTCGATTGGCTGATAGCGATCAGGGCTTTCGCAAGCGGTTCACCATTACCTATCGTTTTCGCACCTGATTCATCAGCTCCGAATTCTCTCTGGCGTGATATAGCCAGTTGAATTAACGATGCTGCGATAGGAACGAAAATGATTGCTAGTAAACCGAGAACACCACTTCCTCGATCTTCATCATCATTACTTCTTCCCATTCCAGACCACATAGCCATATTCGCCATATATGAGATAGTAGATGCGAGAACCGCAGCAATTGTCGCGACGAGAATGTCTCTATTTTTTACATGCGCGAGCTCATGCGCGAGAACTCCTCGTAATTCATCCTTATTCAGTAATTCAACGATTCCTGAAGTTACAGCGACTGAAGCATGTTGTGGATCACGGCCAGTAGCGAAAGCATTTGCTTGTCGATCAGGAGTTACATAAAGTTTCGGCATAGGCATATTCATTTTTTCAGCTAACTCTGCCACGACGATTTGTACGACCGGTAACTCACCTTTCTCAAGTGGCCTTGCTCTACTCATCGATAACGCAAGTTTATCAGAGTAAAAATACGCCCCGACATTCATGATGAGTGAAAAAACGAATGCAAAAAGAAGCCCATCCCGACCACCAAACAAACCCCCAAGGGAAACTAAAATAACACTCAGAAGCCCGAGAAGTAACGCAGTTTTTAGTACATTATCCATAGAGGTATTATAACAAATAAAAGCAAGGTGCTAATTTATCGCACGAAATACTCGTATACCGCTTTTGAAACATCTGCTATTCGTTCTTCAGCGCCTGCAGGGTTCGTACTTTCCGAAAGAATCACGATAATATAATTTCCTTTCTCCGTATACACAATTCCGGCATCATGAGTAAACTCTCCTATTTCCCCAGTTTTGTGTGCTATAACAACACCTTTCGGGAGGTATATCGGCAATTTATTATTCAACCGTTGTTTTCTCAACAGTTCGAGCATTTCTTTCGAAGCAGTATTATTTACTAACGAACCTTCATATATTTTCTTAAAGAATGTAGCAATATCAGAAGAGGTAGTCATAGGAGGCTCACCAACGGATGATTCTTTAAATTCGTTTTTTACTAAAAAAGATTTTACGTTAGACAGCTTAACTCTTTCAGAAAGTAATAGCGCAGCATAATTATCTGAATAGGTAATCATTTGGAATAAAGCGTCAGATACAGAAAGCGATATCTCTCCTTCTGTTTGTTCAGCCACCTCTGGATCTATATTAAATTTCTCATTCAGAATAGCTACATCCTGGCTTAATACTGTCTCTTTAGAAAATGTCTTTTTAATGATTTGATCAAATGCAGTAGCCATAATCCACAATTTATATAAACTTCCTGCTTCGAATTTTCGATGTTCAAGTCGATGGTATTCACGACCGGATTGCAAATCAATAATTGAAACAGCATATGTTCCTTTCGTGCCTTCTAAAGCTTTCTTAACCACATCACCAAATGAAGCTTTTTCAATTTTCTTTCCTGGATCTGTATAAATAACAGGATTAATAAAAAGCGGTCGTGTGCCGTTTAGGTTCACGATGTCTAACAATCGCAGTGAAGCAATGATGGTAACGATTAAGGTAACCATTACAAAGATTACAAAAATAACTCTATGCATATAATTCTTAGTTTGTTGTTTCTTTCTTGCGTAGAGCGCGCAGACGATCCCCCGGCGTACGTCGGGGGAAGACTCTTGAGTGAGCGCATCAGGGGGAACCCACCATAGTGTGGAGGGGGTGTTATCACCCGTTAAGCGAACGAAAGAGTCTAGTCGAGCACTCCCTAGCAAGAGAGCTTTTCGTTCTTTTGTCGGCACAAAAGAACAAGTATAACTTTATTTATCCTCGATATAATACCGCACAGGAGAAACCTTTGGATCAAGAATCGTATAGAGATACGTAATATCCTCATCTGAATGCCGAATACATCCTGAGCTGCCCGGATCATCCACAGATAGCCGCGATTTGTCTCCATTAACTCCATGAAGTCCAAACGCACCAGGAAGCTTCCAATTACATTGACCTTCACACTCTTCATATGGATATGGACCATAGGGAGCTGTATCAGAAACTGGAATATCAAGTGTTAAAAAATAAGGTGCTGTCTCGGGGTTATCTACAGAAACTGATTTATCTGTAATAAGCCAATATTTTCTTCCTAGCTTTTCAGGAAGCGGTGTGGGACGCTCCCCTGGGATACCAGTTTTTACGATAAATGCTTTTTTTAGGGAACTGTGAATTTTATCTCCAGGAACACCAAAATACAGGTATTCCCTGTTCGATTTTCTAAAGAGAAGAAGCCAATATTCTTGTTTTGCCTGTTCTGATAGAACTGATTCTCTATGGCTGCGGGAGAAAAAAAAGAAGCTTGCGAGAAGAATAAAAAGGATTTGAAGTACGATTACCGTTTTTTTCATTTTCACATTGTATACCACCACACTTTTATTTTCAAAATTGTATATACCCTCGAAGCTTTAGCGAAGGGGTATAACAAAAAAAGTATTTGGTATACACCTTATACTCAGGTTTAAAATAACATATAATACCCGTAGTTCCGATAGACATCGGAATGAAGTGGTATACAATAACCAAATGAAAGCGTTCATTATAGTTTTCCTGACTGTACTGGTATCATTTATAACGGCTTTGTTTCTGCAATTACAGCTTGCAACTGACAACCAACAACTCATAACTGATAACTATCAACCTACTACCTACGGAAAACCAACTCCTACGGCTAAACCGATTCCTGAAGAAAAAACGCTCTTAAATGAGTATCATATTTTTCAATCTTTTAATAATTGTGGCCCTGCAGCTTTATCGATGGCGCTTTCCTATTATGATATTCAAATATCCCAATCTGAGCTCGGCCACGCACTTCGGCCGTATCAAATTCCCAATGGCGATAATGATGATAAATCAGTTACCTTAGATGAACTTGCGAAAAAAGCTTCTGAATATAATCTTCTTGCTTACCATCGACCTAATGGATCTATCCAGCTTATACAATCATTTATTGCAGGAGATATTCCCGTTATTACGCGTACATGGTTAAAAGAAAATGAAGATATTGGACATTATCGTATTGTTAAAGGATATAACAAGCGAGATAAAACACTCATTCAGGATGACTCACTTCAAGGCAAAAATCTAACGTATTCTGAAAAAGAATTTCTGACT
Source organism: Candidatus Levyibacteriota bacterium (assembly GCA_041906785.1). Lineage (GTDB taxonomy): Bacteria > Patescibacteriota > Microgenomatia > Levybacterales > UBA12049 > CAYMDS01. Next base: position 724 of record JAYRIM010000014.1, on the reverse strand, counting down.
ATCTGGGGTAAATTTAACTATGAATATCTAGTTTTAGTTCCCAAAGATAAGCAAGAAGAAGCTGAAGCTATACTTGGTGAAGATGTGGATGAAAAAACAGCTTGGGAACACGCAGTCAAACTTTCTCAAAAGATCTTAGAAAATGATCCGGACGATAGAGACGCACAATTCAATCTTTCAGTAGCCTACTTTCATACAGGATACTATCAGAAGTCTGTAGAGGCATATGAAAAAGTAGCAGACTCTCTCTCCTTCCGAACACTCTGGTACCAAATAGAGCCTATTCAGGCGTATTACGAGCTTGGACGGTATGATGACGTTTTCCGCATTACAAATAAGATTCTAAATAACCAAAATAAGGCTTTTTCAGAACTCTATCTTATTCGGGGTGATATATATAAAAAGCAAGGGAAGGTTGAAGAAGCACGTTCTGAATACGAAAAAGCAGTGTTCTATAACAGTAAGCTACAAGAAGTAAAAAAGGCATTAGAAGTTCTTTGATCTAGATTTTAACTCTAAACTTTCTATGTCATTCTGAACGAAGTGACCGCGTGTCGCTAAAGCTTTAGCGGTGGCGCAAGAATCTTTCATACCAAGATGCTTCTCCGCCAGTTGGCGGATCAGCATGACAAGTATTGAATAGAATCAATAAACTATTCAACATTTTTTGCTATTATAAAACTATGAGGAAACACCTGGTTGTTCTCATCATAGCTCTCCTCTT
>JAYRIM010000013.1:0-20981 GCA_041906785.1 Candidatus Levyibacteriota bacterium | reverse complement strand
TGAGAGTGCCAGATGGAAAGATCTGTACTTAGGTCCAAATACTTTACATATCGGTACCTCTACATCTGATGAGTATACTGTTGAATACAATACTGCTAATAATTACTTAGGCTTTAATGTCAATGGCTCTGGTAATCCTGAGCTTATTTTTAACTCTTCTGGATATCTTGGTATTGGGACGACAACAGTAAGTCATCAAATCCATTTGAAGTCCAGCTCGGCTCAAGATGGTGTTATTATTGATGCAACAACATATCCTGAAGTACGATTAGATATTGCAGGTGCAATAAAGGGTTATATAGGTATTGCAGGAGCTGCTGACGGTTATGGAACAGGAACAGCTGCTAATAATCTAATACTTCGTTCTGAAACTGGAGCTGGTATAAATCTATTAACTAACGGTGGTGTAGCAGTACAAACAATAACCAGTGGTGGTAGTGTGGGTATAGGAACAACGAGCCCCACATCACTATTCCATCTTACAGGAAGAGTTACAGGTAAAGCACTGGCTATCTTTAATGAAACAGGTAACCAGAATCTTATCGTCGCTTCTGCTTCAGGTGTAAATAAATTCTCTGTTAATAGATCTGGTAATATCACTGCAGCTGGCACTATCACTGCAACTGGTAATATAGATGGAGGTAGTTTCTCTGTAGGCGGCTCAGCTGGAGGATCTAATAACCTTAACTGTTCAACAACAGGTATTGGAGATTTACAATTTTCGGGTGGATTATATATTAGTGGCGGTACATCGTGTGCATCTGGAGATTTAGCAGAATATTATCCAGCTTCAGAAGCAATTGAGTTTGGTGATATTGTCGTAACAGATCCACAGCATGACCGTTATGTTAAAAAAGCAACAGAGCAAAATCAAAGAAATGTTCTTGGTATTTACTCAACAAACCCAGGTTTAAAAATTGGTATCAAGGGTGAAACAGAAACAGGTAAACTCATTGCACTTGTCGGGAAAGTACCAGTTAAAGTGACTCTAGAAAACGGAAATATCTCTAATGGTGATCCAATTACAACATCTGAAACACCAGGATATGGAGTTAAATCAATAAAAGCTGGAACTATTGTTGGAAAAGCTCTAGATTCAACAAATAGCTGGTCAGCTAACTCATGTCCAGCGGTATCTGACATTAACACAATAGTCTGGCCTGCAGATGACGGTACTAATCTTGCAAAACCATGCTACACATTACCGGATGGAAAAATAGTTGGTAAAATCATGGTTTACGTCGGCGTTTCCTGGTTCGACCCAGATGTCTACATAACACCCACAGGAGATGTAAGCATCTTCTCTGATCCTGCAAATCCAGCAGTTGAATATGCGATGACTAATACTGATGGAGATGAGGTTGTACGAAATGCATTATTTAAGAATGCAGCAATCGCAAATCTTAATGCAGGTTTAGTCAATGCGAAAGAAGTCAAACTAAATGGTGTAAATATTCTTGATCTTCTTGATCAAATGGCAAGCAGCTCTGCCCAGACTGCATCCGCATCAGCTGACCTCACTGGTGTGAATACAGAAATCAATAATCTTACTGCACGAGTAACCAGTCTTGAAGAACTAACTGCACAACAAGCTTCAGATGCAGCATTTATTACAAATATTCTGAATAATGCAGTATTAGGCGCAAGTACATCTGCAAGTTTGAATCAAACACTTGAAGAATTAGATGTAAAGATAGCGACAGTTTCTGGAACTCTTGATGTTCTCGGACGAGCCACCTTCTCTGATATCGGAGTTACAGGTGATATTACTGCTGGATTAGTGACTATAAAAGGACTTGATGGAGAGATAAATACACTTGGCACACCTCTGAAACTCCAGAGTCTCGGCCTTGAGAATCTCGATATCATGAACGGAAAAGTGATCGTCGATACAGATGGAAATGTGACCAGCAAAGGTGAAGTCACTGCGAAGAAACTAAATGTCACTATAGATGGAGATGATACTGATTCTGCAGGTGAAGGAACGATACTTGCTGGAACCAGACAAGTTACTATAAATAGTACAGCAGTTACGAATAAATCACTCATCTATGTCACATTCAGTGATGACTACTCACCTGCTACCCGATACTGGATCGATACGAAAGTAAATGGCACATCATTCACAGTCAAACTAAATGCTAATGTAACAAACGATACTAAGTTTAATTGGTGGATAGTTAATTAATCGCTGAATTATGCAGATTTTAACGCAGAAAAACACTGAACCTATGATAAATCGTAATCTACTATATGAACGGGAATCTTACCTTATAAGAGGAGCATGTTATGATTTATATAAAGAATTAGGAAGTGGGCATAAAGAAGTAATCTATCTGCGTGGTTTACTAGAAAAACTGAAGAACCGTGGATTATATACAGATAAAGAAAAACATATACCGGTGAAAATAGATGGTAAAAAAATCGGTGAGTATATTCCTGATGTGGTTATTAACGATATCATTATAATGGAACTTAAAGCATCATCATTTACAACTAAGGAAGATCTTAAACAGTTCTGGCACTATCTAAAAGTAACTGAGTATAAACTCGGATTTCTAGTGAATTTTGGTAAGGCAGGAGGAGTAGAAATAATAAGGAGGATATATGATACAGCGAGAAAATAGGTTCCGCATACTTCAGCGTAAATTTCCGCGGTTATTCCGTGTGCCTCGACCGAGAACAATTGGAATATTTCTATTAATTATAACTATTCAAACAGTACTCTTCTTCTGGACTCGCCAACGGGCAGAGGCTGCTTGGTATGACGATACCTATGTCTTTCGTCAAAGAGTTGCGATAACGAACTCAGGCAGTGCCCAAACAGATTATCAAATTTCTCTAACATTAAATACATCGACATTAATCAGCGCCGGAAAAATGCAAAGCGATTGTGATGATATTCGTATAACCGACATTAACGGTAAACTCCTTCCCCATTGGATAGAGTCAAATAATCCAGGATGTAATAATTCTGCGACAGTTATCTGGACGAAAGTACCATCTATCCCGACAGCCGGAGCGACTATATATATCTACTATGGAAATCCTGGGGCTGTAAATATAGAAAAGGGTTCTCAAGTCTTTAAGTTTTTTGACGATTTCACTGGTTCGACGTTGAGTGGTCTTTGGACACAAACAAGTGGCGCAGCAGGCGGTGTCACTGTATCAGGAGGATACGTAGAGCTAAAATACACAAGTTCAACTGACTCATATATTCATGCGACATTTACTGGTTCAGCAACTGAAATAATTGAATTCCGTGGTGTACAGATTGTCAATTCCCCATCGTATAGAAATCGACTATATATAGGAAACGTCAGCGGAGGCACATTTAGTAAATACTCACCGAGTGGAGATTATGGACTGTTTTATGATGGCGCAAATGCACCAGCTGAGGTGTATTATAACGGTTTTACTGATAGCATGTTGAACACAAGTAATAAATTTAATATAAAGTACAGCGTTATCGGAAGTAATGATGTTGATGTTGCTGTAACGAACAGAGATACAGCTGCATCAGTGTATACGAATACAGCAGCGACATGGGACCAAAGCACAAATATTATTGGCGCAGTACAGTTAGCTGCCACAGAAACCACTGCTTCTGATTTTAAAGTTGACACTGTTTGGGTACGCCAATATGCAGCGACAGAGCCGACAATCGGCTCGCCGGGAAATGAAGAAAAAACTGAAGCGCCAATTGTTTATTTAACCCTTAATGATGCTACTGGACAAACAGCCCAGGATTCCACAACAAATAATAATGATGCCACTCTTGGCTCGAGCGCCTCATCGGATACGAATGACCCTACGTGGCAAACACCAGATATGTGTATGAATGATAAATGTCTAAAGTTTGACGGATCAAACGATTATATGACAGCAAGTACATTAAAAGGGTTTTCGACCGGAAGCAGTATAACAATCCAAGCCTGGTTTAAAGCCACTGCAGTAGATGGTACACAAAACATCATCCTTGATGGTCCAAGTGATTTACATTTCAGACTAGATATTGAAACTGATAATAAGGTACATGGTATTTTTGGTAACGGTGCAGGCTGGGGAGATACGACATCTGGTGTATCAAGAAGCACATTATCAGCAAACCAGTGGTACTTCGTTACAGCTACGTTAGATACATCTGCAGATTCAGCTTCATTGTATGTGAATGGCATCCTGCAAGCGACCTGGACAGAAACAGCAAATACAGGAACGCCAGCAGGATATACTGTCGGTGATTATTCTGCATCGCACGGGACATATAATTTCCCCGGCTTTATCGATGATGTAAAAATCTATAATTATGCGAGATCCGCAGCACAGGTAAAGCTTGACTATACAACAGTTATTAACCGTCAAGCAGCCATAAAAGGAGCATCTACAGCATTCGGGGGAAATTCCAGTACCACAGGTCCCCTCTCAACAGGCCTTGTTGGCTATTGGAAGCTAGACGAGTCAGCAGCTGATAGCTGTAATGCCGGAGCTGATGATTCCTGTGATTCTTCTGGAAATGCAAATAATGGCGATTGGGCTGGTGGTGCAACAGTTACGAATACAAGTAAATTTGGCAGAGGTGTAACTTTTGATGGAGACAATGACTATGTGGAAGTAGCAGACTCTACCCCACTGACATTTACTTCACAAATCACCATGAGTGCATGGGTATATTTAAATGCGACAACAGCCGGACCCAACCAGGTCGTCATACATAAAGGAACAGCTACAAATTATTGGAGACTCCGCGAAAACTTCGGCGCCTGGCAATGTATCGTCAATTCAGGCGGTGATGCTACCGACCCTGGATCTCTTTTCGCTACTGGCTCTGCTGCATCAGGTAGATGGCAACATGTCGCATGTACCTTTGATGGAAAAATGATTCATGTCTATACCGATGGAAAGTTGCATAGTTCTGTTGCGTATTCAGGATCTATAACATCAGGTGCCGGAACACTTCGCATGGGAGCAAATGCCTCAAGCACAGAGGATCTTGCGGGGAAAATTGATGAACCGCGTGTTTATAACCGAGCGCTCTCAGGAGCTGAAATTACACAACTGTACAACTTCGGACCAGGACCAGTCGGACATTGGAAATTAGATGAAGGAACGGGACAAACGATAAATGATTCTTCAGGAAATGGCTTTAACGGAAACCTAGGTGACTCAACAGGTATTGAAGCAAGTGATCCAGTCTGGTCATCTGGAAAATACGGAAAAGGGCTTCTCATGACTTCTGCTGATACTGATTATGCCAATACCACCGCATCTGCCACTGAATTGGGTTTCCCATCTGCAACAAATGCATTTACAATAGCTCTCTGGGTAAAAACAACTGGAGCTTCTGAATATTATCTTTTCGATAATTGTAATAATTGCGGTCGGGATGTTAGTTTACGCATCGATAATGGAAAAGTCGAGACGCTGATCCACGACGGCACAAATGGGAATGGTACACCGCAGTACGGAAGTGCTGGTGCCTATAATGATGGAAAATGGCATCATTTCGCCGTTACTTGGAACGGTGCTGGTGGAGAAATAGTATATGCAGATGGTATCAAACTCGGATCAACGAGTGCTGCCTCTGTTACAGGTTCCTTAGAAACTTCAAATGATTTCCTCATCGGAAAACGAGCTGGTGCTGGAGGCTTACCAGGTTCTATAGATGACGTGAGAGTATATAATTATGCAAGAACGCCAAAGCAAATCATCGAAGACATGAATGCAGGACAGCCAACTGGTGGATCCCCTGTCGGAAGTCCTGTGGGGTATTGGAAACTGGACGATGGATACGGCTCTACAGCACAAGACAGTAGTGATAATAATAATGATCTGACACTTACTTCCGGTGGATGGACAAACAATGGCAAATTCGATAAAGGCTTTTTAGGTGCCAGTAATAACCGACTGACACGATCCGATGATGATGATTTTGACTTTACTGCGGGAACAGATGACTTTACGTTAAGCACGTGGTTTAAGCGATCCACGATTTCAAACCAAGAATATCTTATTGATAAACATTCGACAAATGACGGATATACCTTATATATGGATTCAGATGGTGATGTGGTATGCGGTATTGGTGATGGTGCAGCTGCATTCCCTGAAGAAACCATCGGAGGAACCCTCTCGAAAAACTACGATGATGACCAATGGCATCATGCTGTTTGTGTGAAGCAAGGAACAACGTCTCTGAGGCTCTATGTTGATGGAAAGGAAATTGCATCAGATACTTCACTAGCCGTAGACGCGGATATGTCAAATACGGGTAAGTTAATTATCGGTGATACGAATGAAACAGATGGTACAGATGAATTCCTCGGAACAGTGGATGAGATAAAAATCTTTCGCTATGCCATGACAGCAGATGATGTAAAAAAGGAATTTACGAGAGGGGCAGCAGCCATATTTGGTGTACTGTCAACAAGTGATGACGGAAAAACAGCCAGTAATGCTGCTTCACGCGCTTATTGTGTTCCAGGAGATACTTCCACATGCAATCCTCCACGAATTGAATATAAATTTGATGAAAACGGAGGTTCAACATTTACTGATACAACGGGTAATGGGATTACAGGTTCGCAGAATGGGAATGGACCAGTATTTTCTACAGGTAAAATTGGATCGGGTGTTTTATTCGACGGGACGGACGATTTTATTTCTCTTTCTGATTCGAGTAATCCGACAGCATACACTATAGAAGCATGGGTAAAACCTAGCAGTGTTGGTGCTTCGAATATTTTTGTTCGAACTAATAGCAGTGGACCATCATCCGCATGGTCACACCAGATACGTATAACTAGCGGAAGTAAGTTTGAAGCGTATACCTTTGATGGAGGATCAAAAGCTGTAACCGGTACGACAACAGTAGTTCCAAATACATGGTATCACGTAGTAGCAACAGCAAAAAATAACGATAATATGCATCTGTATGTTAATGGTATTGAAGAAGGAACTCCAGCAAGCATTGGTACACTTTGGACAGGTGGAGATAGATACAGAATAGGTCAAAATTCAGCAGGTATGGGATTTTTTGTGGGGAAAATGGATCAAATCGTTTTATATGACTATGCTAAAACTTCTGCACAGATCGCTTGGGATTACAACCGCGGCGGACCTGTGGCGTGGTATAAATTCGATGAATGTCAGGGAGATACTGCATATGATGCAAGTGGAAATAGTTTAAACGGCACATTAACACCTGGAGCTAGTGGAAATACTACATCTGGAACATGTACTTCTGGAACTGCTACAGAAATGAGATATAACGGTAGAAACGGAAAACTAAATAATGCACTCGATTTCGATGGAACCAATGATTACGTAACAATTGCAGATAATGATAAATTAGAACCCACAAGTGCTATAACTTTAGCAGCATGGATGCGTTGGGATATTGATCCAACCACTGGTAATAGCTGGGCTCAAATTATTGATAAAAATGCTGACGGACAATATCAACTCCAACACAATCAAACAAATACTGGAATTGAGTTTAGAATCGTACGCTCAGTTTCTGGAGAAGCGGTTCTCTCCTCGACTGCACTTCCACCGGCACAAAATACCTGGATGCATGTGGTCGGGACCTGGGATGGTGCAACCATGCGACTTTATATCAACGGGAAACAAGTAAATAGCAGCAGCGTTACTGGAACATTAGTCACAAGCACAAGCACTGTTGAGATAGGCAGGAGAACTTCTGGAGATAGACAATTTAATGGAATGATAGATGATGTCAGAATTTATAATTATGGCCTAACTGCCCAACAGGTCTATCAAATATACAATGAATCAGCTGTACGCTTCGCCCCCCTTACAGGAACACCATAATTTCAAGATTTATGAGATAAGATGTAAGAATAAAGCATTTTCACTATTCATAAATCTTAAATCTATTTACTATTTCAAACTATATACTTCTACTATCAAACTCTTACTTGACAGAGATATAAAATTATTGTTACATTTGATATATCCCTATGGAAAGGAATACACGGAAAGAATTTGCTGCTCTCTTTTCTAAAATACCATTATTCTTAACTGGTGTGTTTCTTCTACTTTTCCCTCTTCTCTTTTCAATCCAATTAACTGAAGCATTTTTATTACCGAAACATATTCTTCTCGCAGTGATCGTCACTGTTTCCACTATAACATTAGGATTACATATGGTTATGGAAAGAAAAATACGCCTTCGCACGACGCCTTTTGATATTCCAGTATTGTTATTTACCCTTGTAGTTATTGTTTCCGCATTTCTAGCTGTCAATCGATTTGATGCATTAATTGCTGTGGTACCATTTCTCTATGGTGCGTTGCTTTTCTATACTATTATTAATAGCGTTCGTGGCGCAAATGCTTTCCTTTTCATTCTCGCATGTTTGGTATTCGGAGCAGCATTTGCAAGCGCAATATCAGTACTAGGCTTCTTCAATATTTATGTTCTGCCTTTCTCGTATACGAAGAGTCCTTTCTTCTCCTCATTTGGCAGTCTTCTGGATCAAGCATTATATTTAGCAATTGTTCTTCCTATCGCTGGTTATTTCGCAGTGAGACTTGTATCACGTTTCACAAAGAAAAAGAAAGTACTGGCCGAAGAAGCTGCAATGAAAAATCCTCTCTCGCCAGCAGAAATTCTTTTTAGTCTCGCATTCGTTGTTCTGACAGCTGGATTAGTAGTTACGCTTATTCATCTTGTCACATCACAAAAACCCTTGTTACTACCTATGGAACATGGGTTCCAAATAGCATTTGCTGCAATCTCCCAGGATGCAGGAAGAATATTAAAAGGTTTCCTTTTCGGTAGTGGATATGGAACATTTTTAAGTGATTTCCTTCGCTTTAAACCAGCAGCATATAATGCATCTGAGACATTATGGTCTGTCACCTTCCTCCGCTCATCAAGCTTTATTTTGGAATTGCTTGCCACGACAGGCTTACTTGGTGCCCTTTCATTCTTATTTATCGTCTTCCGAGTTATTCGTGAACGATCAGTATTTCTCCCATTAATAGTTGCTATTATCGCAGCGTTCTTAATGCCATTCTCTCCTTTACAGGTAACTCTTTTCTTCACAATGCTAGGTATTTTCGCAGTAGTACGCAGCCAAGCAAATGTAAAAGGATATGATGATGTAGAGTTTAAACTTGTTGCGTTACGCCAGAAAGAAGCTTCGCAAAACGCACTCTTCGGAGGACGACATACAGCAATTCTTCCTGGTTTTCTTATGATATTACTCGTCATATTAGTCGGTGTTACTGGTTATTATGCAATCAACTTTATTCGATCTGATATGACATTCCAGCGATCCTTAGTTGCGGCATCACAGAATAATGGCAGTCAAACGTATGCTTTACAAAATCAAGCAATTCAAGAATTCCCATATCGAGATGTCTATTACAGAGTCTTTTCACAAACAAACTTAGCTTTGGCAAATGCTCTCGCCCAACAAGCATCTGATCAACAAAGTTCTCCAAGTGCGCAAACTCAGCAGAATGTCTTAACACTCATTCAACAATCTATTAATTCTGCTCGGTCAGCAACGAACATCTCACCATATACAGCTTTAAATTGGAATAATCTTTCTGGTGTCTATCGAAGTTTAATCGGGTTCGGCGAAAATGCTGATAGATTCTCAGTTCTCACAAACCAACAAGCAATTGTGTTAGATCCTAATAATCCTCAGCAGTATGTCAATCTCGGAGGTATTTACTATCAATTAGGTCTCTGGGATGATGCTATTCGCCAATTCCAAATCGCGATTCAATTGAAACCAAACTATGCGAATGCATACTATAATATCGGTCACGCGTTAGAATCAAAGAACGATCTGGCAAGAGCATTGAACGCATATGAGATAGTCAAATCGTTAATTACGAATGATGCAGAAACGACTAAGAAAATTACTGCTGAAATAGATGCACTAAAAGCAAAAGTCGGTAATGGGCAGCAACAAGTTGCTGGAGCTGAAACCAATGGACTTCCTAAACCAGAAGAAAATCAACCAGCTGAAAACCAGGAACCAATTGATGTAAATAAACCGGCTGCGCAATTACCTACTCGCTCACCAAAAGCTCCTATAGAAGGGCCTGAGATTACTCCTACGCCAACTTCTGAGGTCACCCCATCTCCTTCTGAGGCGCCACAACAGTAATTAATGAAAGGAAGTACCATAGGTAGAACAATCTAATTCCGGTAATCTGTTTTCGGTTTTCTGTTTTCAGATTGCGGTTTACCAGTTCTCAATTGATCAGTTCAAGAACTGACAGACAGGTTACCGATAAACTGTTTACTGATAACCGACAACTGAAAACCGTCTACTGTTTTTTCTCGTGCTACTCCTTAGATTACTTTCCCACGAAATATATCCTGTATGAGACCAGGAAATAATATATAAAAGTATATTAATTCGTCTCTTCTGACAGATTCTTGAGCACGCAGAATCGAAGACGGATTTACACGGAGGAATATATAACTGAAGATCTCTCCCAAGTAGAACCGTCAGAAAAACAAATTAACAGTATCAAAATATAATGTAATATAACGTACTATATTCTATCTGTAGGTTTCTTACGCGGCCTCCTTCGCCGAAGTGGCTACAAAGGCCGAGCGAAAGCTTCATAAACCACTCACAGACGAAGCTGCTAGCCGGCAAGCAACTGACCCGCTGCGACTGCACAGCGAGGCGAGCAACTGACAACTGACAACTGACAACTGACAACTGACAACTGACAACTGACAACTGACAACTGACAACTGACAACTGACAACTGACAACTGACAACTGACAACTAAATGAGTATACCATCTATTACATACTACTCACGGACAGGTATACACTACATAGTCCATATTCCCTATTTCGTTTCTATGACACTGGACTAACGAACATAAGTAACACGGACCGATAAATTTTAACTAACCTATTAATAATTTTCATAGGTTTCAAATAAATATTTAATAAACAAAGTCATTCATTTCAAACACAATTTCTATATTGTTTGTTTGAGCCGAATGACTACTTGTTTCTTTAGTGATTTACGAATTCTGCCTACCCGTTCTTTTACTTGATGAATAAATATATACTTATGATATCGACACATGCCATGTGTATACTCTTGGTGTTCTTTTAACTGGATATATGTTTCTGGAGGGCACCAGGCACACGCAAAAATGACTTCAGGGAAAGAAGACCTAAGCATAGATGTATGAGCAGGTAATAATTGCATAGGTTATTTTCAATGATACGTTCAATAATTTGAACGTATCTTCGACAATACTTTGTCGACTAGAGCAGTCTTACTGACTAGGTAAATTACACCATGAAAAATCAAAAGCGTCAAATTTTTCACGTATTAACATACGTTTGTACATTATTGCATATTATTGTATACTTTAAAAAAGAATAGATTCGTGGAAAAATAGAACAAGATATCGTTTTTTTCTATGGAAAATTTATTAAATGTAAAACAAGCAGCGTTTATTTTAAAAGTACATCCGTTAACTATCCGTCGGTATATAAGGGAAAAAAGATTAAAAGCAGTAAAAGCAGGGGGTAATGTCCGCATCAGGGAATCAGAACTTTTAGAGTTTAATAAAGAATATACGGCTGTACGAACAGAGGAAAAAACACAACTGAAAACCAAATTAAAACCAGCAGTTTCATTCTCTACCGACGATCCTTTTCTACGTTTGAAAGGAAGAGGAGCAAGTATTACCCTCTCAGGATAAATAAAAGATTAAAAATTAAATCTCAAAGAAAAAAATGAAAGATCAAAAACTAGATTTCTACAAAAGATCATTTACCTTTTCTCTTAAAAGTATTGCTTTAGCAGACAGCTTACCCAATAAAAGATCTTGTTGGATAATCACTGACCAATTGTTAAGAGCCAGTACATCAATAGGAGCAAATATCATTGAAGCAAAAGCGGCATCTAGCAAGAAAGATTACATTAACTTCTATAGTCATGCGCTTAAAAGTGCTAATGAAACAATATATTGGCTTTCTCTTCTAAAAGAGTCAAACAATATCTCTTCCGATATGATTGATCCATTCATTAACGAGGCGAAACAACTTGCTAACATTCTCGCTGCAAGTATCTTAACAATGAAAGGTAAACGAAATAGTTTTTAAATTTTTATTTGTATTTTTGAGATTTTATCTTTGATTTTTAATGTATGCTTAGTAAAAAGGTTTTTCTCGCACCGTCATCATTTCTCGCCTTTATTGATCGTGCTCATCCGATGCATGAACAAGCAGCAGCGTTTTTTCGGTATTTCGGTCAGGAAACATATACCTTGTTTACTGACTACCCAACGATTCTCGATGTTTACAGAACTCTTTACACTTCTATCAGCCCATCGCTTGCCCGTGATTTTATGAGAACAATGAGTATTTCAAGTATGAACATTCTCTATCCTGAAGACTCAGACGCTAAAGCAGCATTAAAAGCTCTTGTAACATATCAATCAACCGAACTCACGTATGCAAATGCCTTACTGTCTGTACTTGCCTATAGAAGAAATATTCAACAAATCTGTACGTTTGAATATCTGCCACCTCTCTTCGGTCTCACCACCTTCTACTTGCCGATTTAAGTTATTTTCTATGATGTTTTTTTCTCCGCTCTTTTCTAATCAATTTTCTATATTTTTTTTGTTCTTGTTTTAAGACCACTTCTACCTTTCTTTCTATATCTGGTTGGAGATCTGGTACTTGGTCTGGCTCTATCCAAGAATATCCTGTCGGAGAATCTAATAATGCTGTTTGTCCTTCAATCCAATCGAGATCTTCTATTCCTACAAAATCACTCACCACGCCAACTCTATTTATAACCTCATGTATATTGTCAACGTATGTATTAATTTCAGCCTCTCTCTCTGGATGAAGAATAATTGGGTACGTTTTAGTATCGGGACTACTTTGTACAACATTTTGGTCGACATCATTACCTTTTTTCACTGGCTCACAAAATATGTCAGCTCTACCGTTAGGAACATCCAGATTAATTCTTCCCACGACTGCTGTATATCCGTTCGGAAAAACCACCTATCTATCATTCATTAACACTTGCAGGCCAGCTAGACGTTGTTGAATATTATCAGATAATGTACCAGCTGGTTCTGAATCCCATATGAGTTCATCTTCCGCTCTGTCTTCCCACGTTGCCCAAACTTTTTCCTCGAGCTGTACACCTTGAGCTTGTTGATCAAAAACAATAATCTGTACTCTGTCTTCTGGAATTGCTGTATCTGCAGGAATATGTCGTATCCCGCCTACATACCCTTCAAAGACTAATCCGAAATCATTTATAGAAATAGGGATATCTAATATGCCAGTTACATGAACGGCGGGAAGACTATCAGGTAGCGCTGTAAACATATCAATAACCTTATCATGAGTTGTCTGAATCAAAACAAATCGATCAGATCCTTCCTTACCTCGTAACTCATAAGGAGCAACTGTTAAATAAGGGGCAAGTTTATTATCAGAAGTATGAATTGGAGAACCAGCATCAGAGCCTGAATAGCTTGTATCTTTCTCAGACATACTATATCATAAAACTGCAAAATTAATCTGTCAAATATTTCATCTCACTTAATATAATCTGCCCCTAAAATAAGCAGGAGATCTGCAGTTGGTTTCACTTCGCCTTCTGGTAATAAGCCAACAGTTCCTTTCACTGCTTTTGCGAATGCCTCTGCTTGTGTTTTCTGTTTTCCAGAAAGATCAACAACAATCGTTTTCTCATATTCCCCTTTCGCATCTTTACGAAGAACAACACTACCAGCTGGAAAACTCTCTTTCAATACTTGTTCTGCTGATTTCGCAAGGCCAGCGGTGGAAGTACTATTATAAATAGCCACTGTCACTTTAGCTGTCTTCGTGGGTTCTGGCGTTCCTGTTTTCTGTGGAGCAACACTCACTGCAAGAGTAGTTGTCGTTTCGGGTACAACTGGTTCTTGAATATTAATCGGACCAACACTAATAATTTTTTTAGTCGAAGGACGATAGAGAATCGCCATATGGGCAACAGGATAAATAAGAACTTTATCTCCATTTTGCGCTTTAGCGAAAAAGGTTTGATTCCGCAATTTTGTTACATCTGAAACAGTTGCAAACTGCGGAACTTCAACAGGTAATTCCATGAATCCTCCGATATAGCTTTGAACCTGCTCAAATTCATTACCTGAACCAGGCTGTTTAAAGTTAACAAAGGCATACATACCTCCCGCGCCGACTAATAACGCAAGAATAATCATGACTAATGTATTAAAAAAAGATAACTCCCACTTTTTTTTCGTACTCTCTGCCATATCTTTATCATAGAGAAGACATATTTGTACGTCAAGGATGGCGCTTTTAGTTTTTCCTTTTTCATTAGTAACTTGTTATTATTAAACTATGTTCCCTGCTCGTATCGCAGTTATCTTGTTACTCTCTACCAGCCTAATACAAACAGTAGCACCTGTTTTGGCAGATGTTACTGAAACACTTACTGTCAGTGGCACTGTCCCTGCTTCACCAAGTGATTTTTCTGTAAGTCTCAGCGCAATTCCAACAGGAAACGTTTCGCAGGACCAAACAATTACCTACGAGGTTAGATATGGATCGAGCTTACCATATGCAACGAATATTACTCTTGAGGCAGACTGGTCATTAGGCACTATCCAAGGATCCTCAACGCCCTCAGTTAATTTACTATCTTACGTAGTCGGCAGTGCAGGGACAGCACACGGAAATACATCTGCTGTTGTTGATACAGTTAACAGAACAATCTCATGGACTATTTCTTCTTTTCCTGCGAACACCTCGAAAACAGTTAGCTTTCAGCTGAAAACGAATACGTATACCGAAAGTAGCCCGGTAGATTTTACCGTCTCATCACGCATCGAAGGACCCGGGGTAACGACAACAGACGCCACCGTAACCAAAAACTACCAATATACTGATAATACACCCACCGCTACACCAACTCCTGGTCCGACAAATACTGCTGTTCCACCGACAGGAGTGCCCGTAACTGCTACTCCAGCACCAACAATTGCTCCAAAACAAGCATTACGAATAACAAATATTTCAGTAGAAACTATAGCCACGAATGAAGCAATAATACTGATTTCGACATCAAAACCGAGTAGCATTCGCCTCAGATACGGAACAACAATCAATACTAATCAATCAACTATCACAAGTTTAGAAAAACGAACTGAAACTATTCTCAAATTTTCATCACTGAAAACGAATACTCGATATTATTTCCGAGTGACAGCGCAAGAAGGAGATGAATCAATTACTTCTGATATATTTACGTTTCAAACAGCGAAAACTCCTGCGAACATTTCTCTAAAAGAAGATTCATTGATCATCACTAGTAACCATGTTCTCCTTTCATTCCCCTCAAAAACTAAAGAAAATTATCCTTCAATCATCCTTCCCCAAGACACGACATTTGAAATGAATTTTCAGATGAGTAACCCTGAACTTATTCAGTCTATCCGAGGAAGTATCTTTAATGCGAAAGTGCTCGGACTGACGACAATTATTCCCCCTGCAGAAGCAAGTACTGATTCTGTCTCACTGTTTTCACTAAAAGATGGCCAATTTAGCGGTCGACTAAAAACCGAAAACCCAAGTGTCTATGATATTTTTTTACGCGTCAGTGATTATAACGGGAATATTTCTGATAAAAAAATAGCTCAGTTATTTGTAAAAAAACTTCTCTCGATTTATGAAGAGGGTTCAGGCAGACCTATTGAGAATGCAGCTGTAACTATATCAATCTACAAAGAAAAAGAACAATTATATAAAATTATTCCTCCGTCTAGTCTCGCTGTGCCAAATCCTGCTTTTTCTGATGAAGAAGGAAATGTCCGAATTGTATTACCAGAAAATAAATACCGTATCGATGTTATTGCTAATGGCTATGAGAAAAAGGAGGTAAATTTTACTCTTGGTCCACACGAACAAGATTCATATCCGACTGTGTATTTAAAAAAATCAAAGTTTAATGTTATAAATCAACTCATAGACTTAATCGATATAGGAAGTAGTACTGTCAAAACTGCACAATCAAATATTCTAGATCTTGCTAAATCGTATCGTTTTTTCAGACTTAATGCTGCTCTGATTTTGCTTTGTTTTGTACTACTCACCTACTCTGCTTTTGCAGCACGCTTGCGGATGTATTTTCACCATATTCCTCACCATTTTGTGAATTACTGGCATTGGGCGAAGAAACCGAAGGAAGAGAGAGGAAGACTTATCGGAACAGTTTTTGATCCGAAAACACGATTTCCTATCACACGAGCAACTGTTATGTTATTTACGAAAAACGACCGGCTCGTTGCACAATCCCAAACCGACAGAAAAGGAGTGTTTTATTTACCAATTCATACGATAAATACATTCAAGTTACTTATCACAAAACCAGGCTATACCGTGTATGAAAAACCCATTAAAGAGATCACAACAGAAGTCCTCTCGTTACCTCTTTCCCAAAAAGAGCCAAGAGAGTTTATTCATGTATTTCTGGAAATAGCAGAAACTGTTATCGGAAGTCTTTTTGAAGTCTTGCTGATAATTACGTTTATTTTAGAGATTTTCCTTTCCTCAACATTCGGGCTGGGTGAAACATTTCCCTTCCTGATTCTTTCATGTATAAATTTCCTTCTCTGGATGTTCTTAGTTATTTCCCACTTTCATGTAAGACATCTCGCATAGCTCCCCAGGCTAGAACTTCACGAAACAATATGCTTAAATAATAGTAGTATGAAACCTGCCCAAATGGTGACTATTGTTGTTGGATTTGCATGTATTATTGGAGTCTTTATATTTCTTCGCGTCAAACAAAATTCCGGCCCTAATAATGCTTCATATCAGGTGGGTTCGTTTACAATTAAAGAGGATAAATCAGATGTTGGCATTCCTCTTCTCGGACAGAAAAAATGTCATTACTCGACAATATTTCAAAATAAAACGATAGATTTAGGTGAATATGTTGAAAATGGGACATGTGGAGAGGTAGATCAAAAACCTGTTTTAGCAAATGGTATGCTTGCTATTATTGCCGGCCGTGTTGTGTTTTTTTATGATCAGAAAAAAGATATCGTCATGAAACTCGATCCTGAAGAAATCAAAACCTTTCAGGAGTTTGCAAAGACAAAAAATATCAATGTGGCGAATTACCCAAATAGACGTTTCTTCATCAACGGCGACCAATTACAAGTCTTATATACAAGTGATCCAGATAGTAAAAAACAAATATCTCCTGCTTCCCTCACCTTTATATCACAGAACGCTGAAAAATCTTTTGTATTTAATCATACACAACAATGAAATTCTATAAAAAGTTCATTCTTTTATTGCTCTTTTTACTACCGCTGTTTTTAATAGTAACAAAGCAAACATTTGCTACTGCCTGTAATGCTACAGGTGATGGAACATGGGGTGGAACTGATACAGCGAGAGCTTTACAAGCTGTACTGGCGCAGCCGCTTCGTTAACAATTGAATTACAGGATGATAATAATACAGCTCAGAATCCATCACAGTCGACTGTGGTTCGAATTACTAGTACGTCAACAGGTACGTTTACTGTTTATTCTGATTCTGGATGCACATCAACAGTCACGAATGGTGACTTTACTTTTGCTACGAATGAATCGAGCAAAACTTTTTATATTAAAGATACGAAAAAGTCGAGTCCTACCTGGACGCTATCAGCAACTCGGCAAAGTGGAGATTCGCTTACTACAGGAACGCAAACGTACACGGTAAATGCTGGTTCACAAACACGTTTAGTAATAACGCTGCCGAGCCAGACATTTACTGATGGCAGTGGCAATTCAGGATCAGTCGACGTCCAAACAGCCGGAAGCTCTTTTACCATAACAAAAATCTCAGCAACAGATGATAACTTTAATGTCGTTACTTCTTATTCAGGTACAAAAACACTTTCCTTTTCGGGCCCAAATAATGCACCAGATACTACAGCTCCAAGTTACACGACCAGTGTGAGCTTCACAAGTGGTCAGTCGACAACAACTTTAATGACTACTCTTTATAAAGCAGAAACCACAACTATAACGGTTACTGATAGTGGAAGTTATGGATACGCATCGTCATCGTTAACAGTGAATGCTGGAGCGACATCCACAGATGCCGCTGATTCGACAGTTGATGGTCCTACAACAGGATATGTTAATGAAGATCAAACAATTACTGTAACTTTAAAAGATGCCTATCAAAATCCGACAGCGAGTGTGTCTGGAGGGAATATTGATTTTACAGGAACAACTGCAGCTTATACCGTTTCAACAGGTCCATCCGATACAGATGCGAGCGGTATTTCTACATCAAGTTTGAATTGGACTACGACAGGTGCGAAGACAGTGACTGTAGCTGTTACTGACGTAGGTACTCTATCAGATACGCATTCGATTACAATAGGAAGTAGAGCTGGACAAATGACACTCCAGGGAGGTTTTACTATTCGCGGCGGAGCAAAACTCGGTCAATAAATTATTCTTTTTCCGCTACTCCAAATGCGTTCCAGTTAACTTCTATATCAAACTGTGCAGTTATATCGAGCGTCACTGTAAAGCCTTTCTCAGAATGGTTCGTGATGACATAGGTTGGATACGCGCTACTAATAGAATCATTTCCGATACTTAAAGTCACTTGTAAAGCAGGCTTTTTAACAAACGGTTTCTCAAAAGTAACTTCCGCTGACTTCTTACCTTTTTTAATCGTGACAATACCCACAGTATCTTTATTAAATTGCGGTTTCCCTTCAAATGTAACTTCTTTCTTAAAGATAACATTGTCCATAAATGTTGAGAATCCAGTGATGATGAGATCTCGAGCTGTTAATGTGTCGATAACAGAAACAACATCTTCGAATAACGTAGATCCTTTAACGCGGAGTTTTCCCGAAATCGTCGCACTTTCTAAACCATTATCTGATAAGTTATTTAAAACACTTTCATCTAACGAAGCAACTTGTGCACCCAGAACTGCTGACTGACTTGCGGTAGAAAGCATATCTGTTGAGAAAAACGCTAATTGCGCTTCCAACGATGCCACACGATCACCAAGAATTTTTACATCATTTTTAATGATCTCAAGTCCTTCAATATTTTCAGCCCGTATACTCTTCGCTATTAATGTTCCAGCAAAGGCTGCACTGCCGCTTGCATCAAAAGTAATACCAGGTAAAGCTGTATCAAGCCCTTCAATGGTTTCAGCTTTTACACTATTTGCTCGTAACTGACCTGAAAATGTCGCATTTCCATCCGCATCAAACATTATTCCTGCAACTCCATCTGTGTTGACGATAACCAATTTCCCCTGATCTTGTAATGTTACTTTTAACGTCGCTGATTCAGATGCAAATGATATTCCAAGGTTCTCTATAACTGAAACGACATCATCGTTTATTAACAGACTAAGATTTCCATTCCCATCCAGTTGATTTTGGCCAAGCAATGCTTTTATGGCTTTTAAATCTCTGTGATGTTCCTGAACAACGTTTGTCAAAATAACACCTAATTTCATATAATTGACAGACTCAACAACACCGTCATCTCGTCTGACTGCCATTTCAGGAAATACTTTATCGACTTCTTCGGCAATTAACCCTTGATCGAAAGCATTCGGGGTGGCTGTATCTTCATTCCAACGGAATGTAACTGGTCGCAAATCCATTATCTTATCAGTATCGAATTCGTAGTCTTGAATATCATGTTTATACTTCTGACTTGAGGTTTGTCTAAGAAATGCTGTTGTACCCGTATTTGTAAATCCAGTAAATATACCAATCGTTCCAGTACTTAAACCGCTAAAAGTAACTGTTGATGAGGTTCTAAACGTTCCAGCTACATCCAGTTTAGCCCCTGGAGTGGTTGAACCAATTCCTACATTATCACTTGTGTCTAAACGGATACCATTTACAGCACCCCAGTGTCCAATGACTAAGCCGCCAGATCCTTGAATTAAAATGCCTTGGTCATTTGCTGCAGAAACACCATTATATCCCCCCGCACCTAGATTTGAAACCATAAAAAGATAGTTTGATGCATCTTTAGCAACGGTAAAGCTATTATTATTTGATACACCATCAAATGAGGTAATTTTTCCTACATTAGTCGAACCTACAGTAAGATTACCGCTAGAGTTCAACATCATTAAATCACTACCATTTCTCCAGAATTTTAAGACATCAGTATCATTGTACATAACATACCGGTCACCTGATGAATATGCAGAACTTTGTCGATCTTGCAAGCTGAACCCTGCTAATGTCCCTGAAACTTCTATTTGACCGGTTGATCCAGAATACCCTGTTACTGTACCTGCATGAATACCACCATTAATATCCAATCCGATTGCAGGAGTTGTAGTACCGATTCCAACATTCCCAGCGTTAGTAATCACAAACTTCGTCGTTCCAGCAGCTGATGCAGTAAAGAGGGCTTGGTTTCCTGTTTCATTAAAGATTGCAAGCGCTTTTCCTGTCACCGCCCCGTGAAGATGAAGCTTACTAGTAGTAGTGGAAGTACCAATTCCAACATTTCCGTTTCCGGTTAAAACCATGGTAAAATCAGAGTCAGCTGCGTCGAAGAAACCGAGGTTACCAGCACCACCAGCATTACCTGTACCTGTCGAGACAGCATACCAACTTTTACCACCAGTATCCGTTCCTATTAAGCCTAAACCAGCACCTGTGGTGTTGCTGGAAGTTAATTTTATACCAGCATTGTATGCAGCAGTTGTTAAAATATCTATCAATGCCCCTGGAGTGGTCGATCCGATACCTACTTTTCCAGCACTATCAAAGACAACTTCAGGATTACCAGAGCCATTGACATTAAAGCCTAAGTAATTATTAGCAGTATTGTATTCAACAGTATACTCATCAGATGTAGAGGTACCGATATGTAAAGTATTTGGACCTAAGTACAGATCTTTCCATCTGGCACTCTCA
>JAYRIM010000012.1:0-55330 GCA_041906785.1 Candidatus Levyibacteriota bacterium | reverse complement strand
AGATAAAGCAAAAGTCGAAGCAGCTCGAAATCAAATCGTCGCAGCGCTTATCGGTTTAGCAGTCACCTTCTCTGCATATTTCTTATTAAATATCGTCGTCAACCTCTTCCTCGGCGGTGGCCTCAATACGCTTAACTTACCTAGCTTCTCTAATGTTATCGGATCTTAATAACTTCTTTTAGAACTTCTTATTGATATTGACAAAGCACTTGCACTTTCCACGTATCATAGATACACTTGATATATGGACTGGGGAGATTGTTTAGAACCAATTAGCTCTTCGCCAGGAGACAAAGTCGCCACACTGCGATGTGTTCCTGTTGTTCTTAAATATCTTGTAAATGGTGGGCTTATGTTTGCAGGCGGAACTGCTCTTTTTTTCCTCATTTATGCAGGAATTCAATTAGTTAATTCTGGAGGGGATGCGAAGAAGCTAGAATCTGCGCGTAGAACTATGACATTTGCAATCGTAGGCTTAATCCTTATCCTTCTTTCCTTTACAATTATTAACTTTGTAAGCTTTGTAAGCGGTGTCCCATGCATTAACTTTGCAGCAGTTGGGTTTGATACTTGTAGGTAATAACTGGTCTAGCTAGCTTGCTTGCTAGCCTCAATTGTAATAAACAAATTTTTCACATAGTACCATAGAGTTTTACCTCTTTTGATCTACTTTGATCAGCTTGCAATAGGATTTTTCACGTTATATCCTGTTCTATATGGAGAACCACCCTATTCCCCAGGATGTTACAGGATTTCAGTTTAAGCTTGTTGGGAGCATGACCATAAAGCAATTTATGTATGTGGCTGGAGGAGTATTACTTGCCGTCATTGTCTACTACTTACCGATAACCTTTCTTATCAAATTTCCTTTAATATTTGCCTTAGTACTCTTAGGGCTAGCAATAGCATTTCTTCCGCTTGAAGGAAGACCTATGGATTTAATGGTAGCGAACTTTTTTAAAGCACTTCTTAAGCCCAATCAGTTTTTTTATAAGAAATCAGGAGGGCAATTATCATTTACAGACCTTAATCTAAAACCAGTAACCGTGATCGGACAAACCCAATCCTCGCCTACTGAAACAGGAAAACCTCGACATAATGTCCAGAAAGAAGAACAACTGGCATCATTATTAGATACATTAGAGAATGAACCAAAGTCTTCAATCGATCAGAAAGAGAACCAATTTCTCTCTGCTTTATTTACAGCACAAGCCACGCCAGCCGGACAAGCACCACAAGTAGTTAAATTAGTTCCTCAACAGTCGGACTTACATACAGCCTCTCAACAAATGTCGTCTCTTCCTTCTCAACAACTTTCCCAGCAACCTGTAACTATACAGAATAATGTAACAGCGCTACAGACTCAACAAGCAAAGCCTACACTACCTGTACAACCTGCGCCTAAAACAGTTCAATCCCCAATAACAACTCCCTACACTCATGTAGCTGCTCCTTCACAAGCATCAGCTCCTATGGCGAAACCCAAAACGCTTCCAGACTTCCCCAATCTTATTACAGGTACAGTTAAAGATCCTCGGGGAAATATATTATCTGGGATTCTTGTAGAAGTTAAAAATAAAGACGGTGAGTCAGTTCGCGCATTTAAAACAAACGCCCTTGGACAATTTGCATCAGCCACCCAGCTTCCAAATGGGACTTATACTATCAACTTCGAGGATCCGAAGGGCCAACACACATTTTCTCCTATGGCATTAACGATAAATGGTGCAGCACTTGCGCCACTAGAGATTATATCTGTAGACGCACGCGAAGAGTTACGTAAATCTCTTTTCGGTTAATACTTATGGCACTAAATCCTGCTCAGAAAGCACATGCAACAACCCAACAATTTACTGAAATTGTTGATATAGTCGACGAAATAGTTCTTTTACGAGGTGGAAACGCGTGTATTATTATAGAAATAACTGCAAGCAATTTCGCACTGCTCTCACAACGAGATAAAGACACCAAGATATATTCATATGCAGCGTTTCTGAATTCACTTACGTTTCCTGTTCAAATTCTCATACGAAATAAACGCGTTGATATAACAAATTATCTTAAAATTCTTGAGGAAGAAGAGAAAAGAACCGCAAATCCAATGCTTGCAAGGCAAATTATGCTTTATAGAGAATTTATTCATGAAATGGTAAAAATCAATGTCGTCTTGAATAAGACATTTTATGTGATTCTTCCATACTCTTCTCTCGAAGGAGGCAATGCTGGCTCTTTACCAGGACAGAAAAACATGTCAGCAAAAGAAATCGCTTTTTTGAATGCAAAAAAAGCTTTAACCATAAAAGCAGAATCAGTCCATGGACAGCTACGAAGATTCGCGCTCTCAACAAAGACATTGGAGAAAAAAGAACTTATTAAATTGTTCTATGATATTTTTAATGAAAATACTGAAGGAGAGTTTGATACAGCAAATATTGCGGAAAACCTAAAATCTGTATTCGTTAAAGAACAAAAAACATGAAACTACCATTTCAGAAATCACAACCCAGTCAACAAAAACCACAACCCGGACAACCCCAACCTACCGCTCCTGTAGCGAAAGCGCAACCTGGGAAAGGACTTCATGCGCTTGAAAAAGGAATGGTTTCTCTTGTGGATATTATCGCTCCCTCTTCAGTCGAAGTTGATTATAAGTATATCCGGGTTGGCGAGCGTTATTATTCTACCCTCTTTATCGCTGGCTATCCTCGTTTCGTTTCTCCTAATTGGCTTGAGCCGATTATTGATTATGACCATACCATGGAGATCTCAATGTTCTGTTATCCCACATCTTCATCAGATGTTCTTGGTGATTTAAAACGAAAAATAGCAGAAATGGAAGCTACCATTTCTTCAGATACGAAAGCTGGGCATCCTGTTGATCCGAAAGTCGAAGCAGGCTTGCAAGACGCATTAGCACTTCAGGAAGAATTAGCAAAAGGCGTCGAACGATTCTTTCAATTCAGCTTTTATATTACACTGTCTTCAGATTCAGTCGCTGAATTACAAGAGGCAACAAAACAGCTGCAGACAGAGTTGGCCTCACTTCTCTTAATAGGTAAGGTTGCTACGTTACAGATGGAAGAAGGGTTTAAATCAACTATTCCCATTGCCCAAGACAAGCTGTTTATTACAAGGAACATGGACACCACTTCACTTGCCTCTACCTTTCCTTTTACAAGCGCGGTTATGACACAAAACAAGGGAGTTCTCTATGGCATGAACCAACAAAATGGCTCATTAATAATTTTTGACCGATTCTCTCTTGAGAATGCAAACGAGATTGTTTTCGGGAAATCCGGCGCAGGAAAATCTTTCTTAATTAAGCTTGAAATCATGCGCCAATTCATGATGGGTACAGAAGTTATCGTTATTGACCCTGAAGGTGAGTATCCAACGCTAACGAAAACGCTCGGAGGTGAGGTCGTCGAGTTCTATTCAGGTTCGCAAATCAAAATCAACCCATTTGATTTATCACAAGTCTATGAAGAAGGAGAAAATGAGCTCGGTTTAAAAATATTATCTCTGCATGGATTACTCAGATTAATCATGGGGCAGCTTGATGCTGAACAAGATGCAATCCTAGACTCTGCTCTGGTCGAGACATATCGTCAAAAAGGCATTACCCCTGACCCTGCTACCCAAAAAAATAAACCCCCGCTTATGGAAGACCTCTACAAAACATTAATGGGTATGGAAAATAATGTTGCTAAAAACCTTGGATATAGGTTAGAAAAGTTTATTAAAGGGTCTGCTTCTGGCATTTTCAATCAGCACTCTAACTTCGACTTGAAAAATCCGCTTACCATTTTCTCTATTCGCAATCTCGAGGAAGAACTACGACCAATTGCTATGCATATTATTCTTGATTTTGTATGGACAAAGGTAAAAAAGTCATTAAAACGCCGTTTGCTAATTCTTGATGAGGCGTGGTACATGATGAAATACCAAGACTCTGCAAGCTTTGTCTATTCACTCGCAAAACGCGCACGTAAATATTATCTGGGACTAACTACAGCCACACAGGATGTCGAAGACTTTCTTAAAAATGAATATGGAAAAGCTGTATTAACAAACTCATCCTTGCAAGTATTATTGAAACAAGGAACAGCGGAAGTAGACATGGTTGGCGAAACCTTTTATCTTTCTGAGGGAGAACGAGAATTACTGCTCGCTGCAGATGTCGGAGAAGGATTGTTTTTCGCAGGGAAAAATCATGTGGCGATGAAAGTGATTGCTGCTCCATTTGAATACCAACTGATTACATCAAATCCAGAAGAATTGTTAAAGAGACAACAAGGAGCACAGCCACAGCAACAACCATCAACACCAAAACCGCCTCCTATGCCTACGGTTGCCCAACCAGTCAGTAGACCTGTCGAGCCTGTCCCACCACAACAGCCAGCTCCGACAACTAATCAAGCAACACAGCAAGCGCCGCAACAACCAGCACAAGCACAGCCAACACCTGCTGCAACACAGCCGCAAGCTGCTCAACCAGCGCAAAATCAACCTGCTGCAACTTCTACTTCTGAGAACAAAGGAGCATCTCCATATGTTTCTCCTATACCATAATTCTGCTACTATAAAGGTAGACTATGGATGATACAAATAAACCGATAACACTAGAAGAGCTACTCGAACAATATCCTGTTCTTCTCGAAGCAGTTGATTTTAAAGACTTTCAAAGCATCACAGCTGATTTAAGACGAAGATATCATGTAGAGATTCCTCTTTCTTTGTGGGAAGTAATTGAAGAAGAGAAGGAAGATGAGGCTCAAGAGCAAGAAGAGGGTACAGATGAGAAGAACAAACGACTACCAAAGCCTGAACATAAAAGACTGTCTGAATATAAAACTCCAAAAAAAGCCCAGAAAGGTGCTTTCAAACTTGAGGAACATGATAAGTATAAAGAAATAAAGGCTCGAAAAGAACGTGAATGGCTAGAGAAAAAGAAAGTCTTAGGAATCGGCAAAGACAGCCCGGAATGGAAGCGCTATAGCACAAATCTCGAGTTTGATTCTGACCATCCTGTCGATAAGCTTTTTCCTTTTAAAAAAGTTCATTCTGAATTAGAGGAGGAAACTCGACAGGAATTTTTTAATTTACATCCAGAACTTCGAGAGGTTCATGAGGAATCTGAGATGAACCGCAGATTTAACAATCCACTAGAAGACCCGCTTTATCTAGGAGCGATGCTTGAGGCGAAAGAGAGCACACGTGCTTGGTATGATAGACAAGTTGCGCAAGGAGATAGGCCAACCGCTACACAAATTGAGCATCAATTTAGCATTGAAAAGGCGAAGGCCGCTGCCTCCTTCCAAAATAGTCACCCAACAAAAGCTGAAATCTATAAGGAACAAATCGGTACAATTGCCAGAGCCGTCGATACAGGAGAAAAAACTATTGAAGAAGTAAGGACAGAAGAGGTAGCTAAAGAGCCACCATCAGAAACTGTAAAATCTGTTGAAGAAAAACCCTCTGAGCCTCCTAGAGAATATATGCAAGAAATGTTTGCAGATGAAAGGATCGGAGACATCGAAGAAGAGCTACAAACAGAATGGCTGCAAGAATTTGAAAACATCCAGGTTCAGCTTTTAGCAGAAAAGCGACAAGAATTAGATAGAACATATCGAGGCCAATATTATACTGACAGAGACAGCGGCTTACGCATTCCTCTTGCTGAATATATGTTAGGAGAATACGAGCACGGGAAAACAAGACATCGTGGTGCCGACATAGAAACAGACCTCATTAAAGATGCTAAGAAGAGACTGCAACAACAATATGGCCGCACATGGCACCCTGAGGTTCGTCGAGTTATAGTGCGCAATGGAATTCCTGAAGGACAAGTTATTCAACGCGCGAAAGTAGATATATCTAAAGAAGATGTCGAACAACGATTTAAAGAAAAACACCCAGAAGATTACGAGCGATATGTTGCTATCCAAAGATCCTATGATGAGCACAGCGCCGCATCCTCCAGCATTTCTGAAGCAGAACCAGAATCCGTAATTCTTACACCTCCGCCGCTTGTCCCGCCAACTGAATCAGCAGCTGGTAACTCAGCAGATTATGATAGAAAATTTACCGAGATGTTTGGAACGCCACCTAGCACTGCTCCGGTAAGGTTTACAAGAACGGCCCCACCAATCTCTCCCCTCTCAGAAGGCGATACAGCTAGCGAAGGCGGCTTGGGTGATGGCGAGGACATCGGAGACGATGTGAGCGAAAACGATGATGATGCTGAATCTCCAACTACCAGATCCGGTTCAGCAAATCCTGCTGAGCGAGCAAGAAGAACGCAGCAGAGAGCCCGCCAAATGAAGCAGCGCGCTCAACAAGCAAGACAAAATGTTCAACGTCTTCGGCAATTTGCGCAAAACTCAAGAAAAGCCCAACAAATAGCAAAGTTTTTTAGCGGTTTAACTGAAGCAGCAGAGGCAGCAGCAACAAGTGAGATATGGGGACCAATAGTCTTGGTTGTAGTGATTATTTTACTACTGTTATTACTTGTATTTGGTCAAGATATGACAAACAGTTTACTACCAGGACTTCGAGGCCGCGAAACCATTGACGATCGAACCCTTCCTAAAGTTCAAATCGTAAAAGAAGGCCCTACTGTTGTCGAAATTCCCAGAATTCCCGATCCCCTTCCAGACGATCCTACTCACACCAGAGAAGACTGGAGCAATGTTATTGTTGAATATACCCTACGAGTTTCCTATGAAGGTATCGCAGAAGATGTGGTTATTGATGAACCCATTCCCGAAGGGGCTCAAGTAGTAGAAGATGGTACAACTACACCTTTCAAGAAGCTTGATGAGAATGGTGATACTTTGCGTTCAAACGCAAATCCAAGAGATGTGAGAATTGTTGAATGGTCATTGAAAGAGCTGCAACGACCAAACAGAACAATTTCCCCAACCCTGACCCAAGGCAGGGATCTTCTTATTTATACTCGCTCACCTTACTTTCTACCCACGCCCACAGGAGATTCTGACACTACGTATTCTTCAGATGATTTACGACGATTAAATGAACTAGCAGGAAGAGTCACAAAATATCAAACAGCACTTAGAAATCTCTCCGCAAATATTGATCAGCAATATACAGATCCTTTTCTTTCTGTCATTTGGTCTGGCGCCATAGAGAAAAACAATGGAAATCCTTATTACATGAGATGCGGATCACAGGTGGTCTCTTTTGAGACAGGTTGTCCTAATGGGTTTTCTTCAGGACAACTTATTGTCGCTCATGGAATCCAGGTTAGTAAAGCCAACACGTTTCTAAATTTCGATTTTGAAAACGTTTATGGAGTGGATTCTGCCGGAAATGCAGAAAAGGTTCGAGAGGTTGGACAGCGAGTAGTCGATCTTTCTGGAGAACAACCGCTTGGATCTATAAAGGATGCCGCGGGTCAGCCATTCATTTTTCCGACACAAACAGTAGCTGAGTTAACATATGCTGCGCGGAATGCTGATTCCGCTGCTCAGCAGGCAGTATCGATCCTTTTAATGGATCCTGACATAGCTGCTTTTGAAACTGCGCGAGCTATCGCTCTGGATATTTCAACATCAAATAATTGGACCCAAACACTGCAAAACATGGGGAGAAATGATTTACAGGCTTATGCAAACCGTGCAAAAACTATTTATCAACAATATGCAGGGAATATTGTTGGAACATTTGAAAATCAAACTATTACCATTCGAATGAAGATTTCTCGAGATCTCTGGATCGCAAACAAGGCTGTCGGCACAGCAATTGGTGCCCAAAGGAGAGAAACCCGTACTATCGGCGAACTTCCCAATTCAGAAACTTGCGGGGGATTCTATGCAGAACTAAAAAACCCAATCAGGAAAAATTTTGGTGACCCTGCATGTGATTTTAAAAGCAATAAAGATAAAGTTCTTTCTCTCCTTGAACTAAAGCTTGGGGCAACTAACCGAGATGTATTGAAATGGTTTGCAGTTATTGTCCCTTGTGAAAGCGGCTTTAATGCAAATGCCTATGCTGGCCATGCTGAAGTTGGAACACCGGACGAAGGAGGTGCATGGGGTCTCGGACAAATGGGCAGCTGCACAACTGCTCCTGGCACAGGGTGTGATGGCAAAAATGGACGATATGATAAAGGTGATGTCCCTTGGTATACTCAAATAGATAACATGCTGAAATACAATGACATTCTAGCCGCTAACAGAAAGAAGTGGCAGTACTGGGCTTGTGCAAGGCAATATTGGGGAGAGTAACATATGAAAAACTTATTTACTATTCTGTTACGAAAACGGGCATTACTCATTGTCCTTCCTCTTGTTGCGGCTTTATTTCTCTTTCTAAAGACCCCAACTCCCTCTCCGCAAGAAACACCATCAATAAGTGAACAACCCACACAACCCCAAGGTCAGTTCCCGGGGGTGATCACTCTTGAGCCGACACCGTTTTATGATGAAGATGGTACGAAAAAGTTAACCGATAGGCTTGATAATCCAATTCCTTTAACCAGAAGCGATCAAGAAGCAAAACAAATAGTAATAAATAACCTAAATAAAGAATCTGGGGTTGTTTCTGAGACACCCACCTATGCAATCGAATACGTTAAAAGCGCAGATCTCTTTATGGTTGAAATTAGAACAGTAGATGTAGGAGCGGCAAAAAGAGAGGTTGCTGCGTGGTTTAAAGGAAATGGCTTTAGCGAAAGAGCTATTTGTGAACTTCCTGTTGTGTTTTATTTAAACTTTGATATATCGCAAACGCTCAGAGAAGATGCAAGAACATTTAATCCCCTAGGAGAAGGGTGCTAAAAATTTGCTATACTAAAACTGATATGAAAAAGGTTATTTCTCTCTTCTTATTACTATACATTTTTTTCAATCCTCCTCTTGCAATAGCGCAAATTTCAGAAAGTAATTGTATCTTAACAAAAGTTGGCAATCCTACAGAACCATCTCCTGCATGCGGTGCCGGAGGAGCAACCCTTATTACAGAAGCTGCAGATCGGATAAGACAAGCATATGTTACCTGTGGAAAACCGTCTGGATCTACTCGTCTCTATTTGCCAACAGAAAGCTATTCATTAGCATCTTGTATGAGACAATCGCTTTCTCAATATAACTATACAAGCACACAGCTTGATGCATTCGAGCGTTCTCGCGCAAGCGTTATTGCTGATGGATGTTCACAGTGTATTGGATATGTTAAGTCTGTAGTCACGCTTATTGACACCAGCTCCAATCCTTTCTGTACATATTGTAATGCAAGCGGTGTTATTGCTGGAGATCCTATTTCTTTACGCTCTGGCAACTATACTTATCAAAAAGTTGAGGGCGATGGTAATGCTGCTGATATCCAACCCGGTGATATTGGGGTGACGAAAAGAGGGGTTTGGGGACATATATTAATTGTAAAACAAGTTAAGGATAGGGTTTCCTTCTATGCGTATCAATCCCACTGGAAATTGGATTGCATGGTTACTGATAATTATGTTGTTGATAAAGAAGGCTATGTTTTTTACCGGCGAAACGATAGACCATTACAATAATACTTATGGAAAATAGCTATTCATTATTAAAACGGTATAAAATACTTTTCTTCAGTGTTTCTGTTCTTTTAATTTTTATCATTTTTATAATGTTTCTCTTTTCTAGAACCTTAAAAAATAACGGAAACAATACTATGAACACAACTACTCCAACAGTTATCATTCCAGCGACCCAAAAAAAGTTCCGCGTCTTAAAGACAACGCCTGCAAACTTAGAAAACAACGTATATCCAGGGGAAATTAAAATCACCATTACCACAGACGAATACGTTATCTCACCAAAAAGCTTTAGTTTATCAATTACGCCATCGTTACCTGATCACTGGGAATTTAGTAATTCCTTTCCTTCAAAAACGCTTGTCGTTCAGGTGTACGGGGGGTTAGCATTAAATACTGAATATTCCCTTGCGCTTAATGATGCCGATGGAAACGCAATATATAATTGGAAATTTACTACATCTTCACAAACGCCTGAAAATTCCACAGGAGCTGCCAGAGAAGAAACTGAAAAGCTGTTTAATACATACTATCCACTCATTTATGACACTCCCTACTCTACTGGTACATTTAAGATTGAATATTATGATCGACTAACGTTCGAGGTTACAGTTTACGGTAGAGATGTAGAGAAAATAAAGCAAGAAGTAAATGATTGGGTTAAAAGTAAAGGCGTTGATCCTTCAACTCACACTTTCAGATATATTGTCGATAATAAATAGCTAGCTTTGTAAGCGTATGGGCATTATAAGATGAAGATACGATTCATCTTCATCAATTTTAAATACTCCTGGGTTTAACGGCCCTGTCATTGCAAACTCCAATCTATCTGCTGCTGTAACGTTTCCTAGTACGTCTAGAAGATACTTAGCGTTAAATGCTATCTCATTCTCTTCTCCTGTAAGAGAGGCTTCTACTGTCACTGTGTTCTCTCCTGCAGATGCTGTTTTTGAAGACACAATAATACTATCTTTTTTTAGAGATAAGGTAATAATGTTTGCATTATCTCGTGCGAAAATCGAACAAATCTTCACGGCTTTCTGTAGTTCCTCTCTGTCAAAAACAGTTTGAGCAGAAAAGTCTCCTGGAATAATCTTTTCGTAGTTAGGATATGTTGCCTCTATTAAACGACCTACAATGAGTGTCTCTCCCATTTCAAAAAGAACTTGATTACTTGTTTTTGAGATATACATTACTATATAGTCGCTTTCCTCTTTTACAGCAGACAATTCTCGAAATATTCGAGCGGGAATAATCATAGCTATATCTTGGTTTGCGTCTACTATTTCTTCTGATTTTAAAGCTTGATGTCGTTTAAGAGATAATCTATAACCGTCTGTTGCCACAAAAAGAAAGCCTTCTTTCTCTTGTTTCAACAATATTCCAGATAATGCAGGCTTAGTTGTATCAATACTCGCGGCAAATACAATTGATATTATATCTTTCCTCATTTGTTCTGCTGAAAGAGAGGCTATCTGTGAACCTTTTTCCTCATAAAGCTTAGGGAATTCTTCTTTTGGTATAGTTTGAAAAACACTTTTCGTTTTTTTTGATGTTACCCGTACTGTATTTTCTACGGTTTCTATTGTTACTGTTTCTACTGGCAATGAGTTAATAAGTTCTGTAAATGTTTTTATCGGTATTGTGACTGCTCCTGGTTCTACAACTGTTGCTTTACAGATTGTTTCAATACCTATTTCTAGATCTGTACCACTAAGAACTATAGTATTGTCACGTGTTTCTAGTAAGAAATTTTGAAGTACTGGTAATTGGGATTTTGAGGAAAGGGAATGATTAATAAAAGATAATTTTTTTTGTAAGATTTCTGTGTTTACCTGGATCTTCATATATTCTATTTTGTTGTTGTAGTAGTGTATATGGAAATGTGGAAAAAATCAACACGAGAGTATCCTGTAACTTTCTAAAACATGCTCCTCTATTAAAAACTAAATGATTATAAGAAAAATTTTTATATGCGTAAACACATGTGGATTATGTGTTGATAAAAATGTGGATATATTGTGGATTTCTTCTGTGTTTTTTTATTAACAAGTTTTACACAATTAACTGTTGAGAAATCCTCTTGATATCCTCATAAACAGTAGCTTTGTTATCCACAAGAAGTTCCATCTTTTCCACACCATGCATAATGGTTGTATGATCTCTGCCGCCTAATAGATTGCCTATTTCTACGAGTGTCATAGAAAGTTTGTTCTTTAATAAATACATTGTTACTTGTCTTGCGCGAACTAAAGAAGCATCTCTTTTTGGTCCACGAAGCTGTGTTGGCTTTATGTTATAAAACGAACAAACAACTTTAATCACATCTTCTGCATGGAGATGTGGTTTTGACTCATTTATTTCTTTGCCAAGAGCATGAGAAGCTAAGGAAAGACTTATTGGCACATTTTGTGTAGTAGCCATCGTGAGCAACCGGAGCAATAGCCCTTCAAGGCTTCTTGCATCCGAAGCCTGTTCTGCTAAGTATTTTGCAACTTCAATTGGTAGCTCAATATTATATTTACTTGCTTTTATAAGCAGTATCG
Organism: Candidatus Levyibacteriota bacterium; assembly: GCA_041906785.1. Taxonomy (GTDB): domain Bacteria; phylum Patescibacteriota; class Microgenomatia; order Levybacterales; family UBA12049; genus CAYMDS01. The sequence goes on along the minus strand of JAYRIM010000012.1, from coordinate 43,249 downwards.
CTGTTTTTAGTTCGAAGTCTGGAGTTCCTATATCTACTGTCAATCCGCCTGCAAATCGAGACGACAACCGCTTCTCGAGTCTTTTGATTTCTTCTGGAGGTCGATCTGAAGAGAGAACAATTTGTGAGCCCTGATCGATAAGAATATTAAAGGTATGGAAGAGTTCTTCCTGTACTCTTTCTTTACCTTCAATAAACTGAATATCATCTATAAGTAGAAGAATTGCAGAGCGGAAGCGCTTTTTCATCTTTCCTGTTTCATTTGCCCGGATTGCCTCAACTACCTCGTTTGTAAATTCCTCGCTTGTGATGTAAATAATCTTACCGTCCGGTTGTTTTTGATAGACTTGATTTGCTATTGCATGCATAAGATGTGTTTTCCCCACGCCAACAGGCCCATAAATAAAAAACGGATTATATGATGTGCCTGGATTACTTGCGACAGTCGATGAAGACACAAAAGCCAATTGGTTACTAGAGGAAACAGCAAAATTTTGGAAAGTAAAATCCGGACGAACCCTTGGCAAATGGCCAATTTTTAATGGGGTTTCTACTGGTGCCTGTACAAATAATGGCGCATGCTCTTCCTCATTCCCAGCGGTCTGGAAGGATTTAACAATAAAGAGGAGTGAGGAATTAGTACCAGCTATTCCATCGATGTGAGACTTTATTTTTTCAGAGAAACGTTTCTGCAGCATGTCAATGATCATTGGCGAAGGCGCTGCTATCGTTGCAATTTCATCATCGAAAGAAACAAGAAGGGTTTGTTTAAAGAGGGTTAAAAAATTTGCCCGAGATACCTCTTTTTCTATTTCTTGAAGGACATGTTGCCAGATCTTTTCAGGGTCGCGTTCCATAGTCTACAGATTGCATATTAGGGCAGTACAAAGCAGTGTACTAATGTGGATAACTTTTTGTCAAGAAGGAATTCGACAAACAATAGCAGAAGCACTTGTGGTACTCCCCTTCCCTTTGCTATACTATGCGTATGGAAAAATTTGTTACACTTAAAAAAACTAGAAGAAAAAGAAAACATGGGTTTCTATCGAGAATGTCTTCGCATACAGGAAGAAAAGTAATTAGCAGGCGGCAGAAAACGGGTAGAAGAAAGATTACCGTTTAATACTTACTCCATGATTCCGCGCATTTATCGTCTACCAGCGGCAATTTTATTTACCAATGCCCAAATGTTTTCCACAGATCTATTAACGATTAAAGCTAAAGATAACGGTCTTTCTTATACGAGGTTGGGATTTGTTGTCTCCAAAAGAACGAGTAAGACAGCAGTCAGACGAAATGCAACGAAAAGAAAAGTTCGCGCAATTATAGAAGAGAAGAGAGAAACAATGCATAAAGGGAAAGATATTCTATTCATTATCAAGCGAGATATAAGTAAAACCTCGTCAGAAGAACTTAAGAGAAGTGTTGCCGATGCCTTAAAAAAAGCAAAACTTATTGTATGAAAAAAATCCTCCTTTTCATTATTACTCTCTATCAGGTAACAATTTCTCCAATCCTTAGGCAAATTATTGGAATGCAAAACATTTGTCGCTATTCGCCTTCATGCTCTGAATATGCTAAAATTGTGGTTGGTCGGTATGGCGTAATAAAAGGAAGTATATTAACTATAAAACGCCTTCTTTCCTGCCAGCCTTGGTTTCATAGAAAAAAGATATAAGTTGCGAGAATCATTATGTTCTATACATTCATCACACAACCCTTAGCAAACGTTCTTGTTGGAATTTATCAGATCCTGCATGGAGTTGGTCTGCCTTTTGCGCTCGGGTTTTCAATTATTGTCTTAACAATTCTCATTCGTCTTCTTCTGTATCCGCTTATAGCATCACAAACACGAACCTCGAAAAAGATGCAGCAAATCCAGCCACATATTAATCGGCTTCGAGAAAAGCACAAAAAAGATGCACAGCGTTTACAGATGGAGACTATGCAACTCTATAAAGAACACGGAGTAAATCCACTAGCGGGGTGTTTACCGGTTCTTTTACAGTTGCCTGTTATTTGGGGTTTATATGGGGTTTTAAATGAGACTGTTCGACAAACATCTTTTCAAGCTATTAACAAGGGATTGTATTTCGACTTTCTAAAATTAAATAAACTGTGGGACACAAGCTTTTTCGGATTACCTCTCGGGCAGTCTCCTTCTCAACTTATGCAAACGGCAGGGGCGGCAATTCTTGTAGTCCCATTTATTACAGGAGGACTTCAGTATATTCAGTCTCGGTTAATGTTTAAACCCACAACGACCGTAGAAAAAGAAAAAAAGTCCACAGAAAATGATTTCGCTTCGGCGATGCAAACTCAATCTCTCTACCTTTTTCCTGTTATGATTGGCTTTTTTGCATACTCATTCCCAATTGGACTCGCTTTATACTGGAATACTTTTACAATTTTTGGTATCATACAACAATCAATTATGAACCGTTCGGAGGCGAGGAAAACAAGCATCGCTTCGCAGAATGGCACAGAAACAAGCAAAAAGCAGAAAAAGATCAAGAAAGGATAAAAAATGGCAGAAGAGATAAAAATAACAGCTGAAGAAAAGAAACTTGCAGAAGAAATTGTAAAAGAATTTTTCCAGGTATTAGGTACAGACGTTGTTCCATCAGTGGCAGTTATTGAAGAATCATTAGATGTAACGTTAGATACACAAGAAAGTGGTATCTTAATAGGCTATCATGGTGAAACACTCGAAAGTTTACAGCTGCTGCTCTCCCTGGCTGTTAGCAAGAAAATTGGGCGGTTTATCCGTGTAATGATTGATGTTGGAGATTATCGAAAACAAAGAACGGCTTATCTTGAACAGCTTGCACAACAGATGAAAGATTCAGTACTCCAGGAGCAGAGAGAACGAGTGTTTACCTCTCTTAAATCATGGGAAAGGAGAGTTATCCATCTCCTTCTACAAGACGACCCTCAAGTAGAAACAGAATCTCGCGGCGAGGGACGAGAGAGAGTATTAGTAATCAAGCCTCGCATATAACGTCATTGCTTACGAAACAACGTTTTCTTTTACAATCCTCCCTAATAAGAATCGAAAAACCCCTTTTTTTCCTGACAATTTTTTTGTTACCGACGCAACTTGGAAAACATTTCTGGCCAGATTTTTCTATTGTGGCGGGGATGCGAATAGATTATTTATCTCCTATAATATATGCAACTGATTTATTGATATCAGTTCTCTTTTTGGTATTTATATTAAAGCGATTACAAAACTTTAACCAGTCTATTAGAAAGATTTTAATACAACGACCTGTTTCTTTCTATATGTTTAATGCTCTTTTAACTAGCATCTTTATAGGTATACTGTCTTCAGAGAATCCTTTAGCAGGATTACTTGGTGCATCTCGAATTGTAGAATATGTTCTGTTTACTTATTATTTAACTTTTGCTCTATCAAGATATAAGGATGTTTTTCAAAAGGCACTTTCGCTGAGCGTTATCTTGCAGTCTTTTTTAGCTATTGCACAATTCATCAATCAAGGTTCGTTAAATGGTATCTTTTATTTTTTGGGTGAGCGAATGTTTACAGCTTCTACGCCCGGAATAGCAAATGCCTCTATCGACGGTTCGCTTATCCTTCGTCCGTATGGCACACTCCCCCACCCTAATGTTTTAGGAGGTTTTTTACTGATATGTTTATTTTTCTTGCTTTCTTTTTATAAAAAAAGTAGAAAAACACTCTTTTTTCTCGCAATTCTTATTAGCATACCTGCATTTTTTTTATCCATGAGCAGAAGTGCATTTCTGGCAGCCGTTGTGATAGGCGTACTGTATGCAGTAATAACCCTGAAGAATTTTACCTTATTAAGACAAAGAACAAAAAAGAAGTTGCTCATTAGTGTGGGATTAATGACGCTGGTAGTTTTATTGTGTATAGTGTTTTTAACAAAAAACATATTGTTACGTAATGCATCGTTCGGAACAGAAAATGAGGCATTTACAGAGCGGATCTCATTACTATATGTTGCAATTGCAATGATAGAAGAGAAACCATTATTTGGTGTGGGGTTAAATAACTTCCTTTCTTCCCTACCTAATTATCAAATAAAACTAGGCCAGCCGATACTAATTCAACCAGTTCACAACATTTATTTTTTAGTAATAGCAGAGATCGGAATAATAGGGTTTCTATTTATCTGCTTTTTTCTAGATAGATTATTAATAAGTATAAATAAAGATAAAAACAAATTTCTTCTGATGTCTTTAATAGCAGTTATAGCAATAATCGGATTATTTGATCATTACTTTTTAACTCTTCATCAAGGACAATTACTTGTAGTACTGGTTATAGGATATACTTTAAAAAAAGAAACTTTCGATTACCGAGAAGAAAAAAATAATCGAAAAAAGATTGTCACAGCAATCTAAAATAGAGATTTGTCTATTTTAGTTAGAGATAATAGGTATAAACATCCTCTTGTTACATTTTTATTGAGTTAACAATCAAAAATCACCATCAAAGACTTTTCGTGGAATAAATACGAAAGGACTCGTTTTTTGAAATTATAGGGTTAAAAATATTTTCTAAAAAATTTCTCCTGTTGGTTTTCCAAATAGGCTAAATATGGTATGCTGTACATGTAAAACCTCTGCCTATGGAATCTCAAGAAAAAAAAACAATTCTTATTTTTGACCAGTCTAATCAACTTGCAGATGCAATACTAAAAAAACTACCCGAATCTTTCTTCTCAGTATTTTTAACTTCAAAGACGATAAGGCATGCTAAAAACATGTATCATGTCCAGCTCACAAAAAAAATTCCAATTCTTCCGAACTGTGTTTATTCCGTGATGCTGTTAGTATATTCCCGAGATCCTCAATTCTCTCATCTATTACCCTTTTTTATTCAGAAAGCAGAAGCAGACAATGCAAAGATAATGATCATCATCTCGCATAAACATGCAAATAAAAAAACAATAGAGCACTTAACGAGTCTTTCCCCATCGATAAATGTAATTATCTTAGGCGACTTATTTGGGGAGATGAGTCGATGGGAAAGCGACGTCTCCATGCTGCTTGAAGAAAGTAAGAGTGGGAGAGTGACATTGCCTGAAAATGGTTTATTACACGTTTTTCCTATAGAAGATGAAGCAGCGATTTCATATCTAGTGCAGATAATAAGTGGAGAGAAAAGAATACATCACCGAGTTATAAGATTAATGCCATCGCATCCGGTTACTATGTTAACTCTCGCGCGTTATTTGCATAAGAAAGAGCCGTTGTTAGAGCTCAAATTATTACCTGGCAATGCAGCCCATAATAAAACTGATGAGTATATGCAAAATCCATCTTTTGATGCTGCATATACCTTTCAGGAGAAGCTTCCAGAAGTTTCTATTATTCCTGGCTATACATATAATCCGAAAAGCACACAAGTAATAGAACGAAGAAAAAAGGCATCTCCCTATACTAAAGTTGCGTTGATAATTGTAATTTTTGGCCTGGTGTTTGGGTTTGGACTACCAGTGACCTCTTCAGTAATTGGTGGAGAGTATTTAAAGCGAGCATATCTACAAATAAAAGAAGGAAATTTAAAAAAAGCCCGTCTCTCTGCGACAAGCGCAAAGCAATTTTTTCAATATGCACAGAAAACGCAGGGGAGTATTGCTCTCTTACAATTTGTTGGCTTAAGAAAAGGCGCAGCAGAGATAGAAGAAGGAATATCAACAGGAACAGAGATTGCCGACATTTTTCTTTCTGGAATTGAAGGGTTAACCTACTTAGAAAAGGTTTTTATCCAACAATCAGAAGATCCAGCGAGAGATTTCTCGTTAGGGACACGATATGTTCAGTCATCTCTAGCTCAGTTGGCAGCGTTGCGAGTAGAAAATAAAATCCCACAGCAGTATAGAGAGAAAATAGATTCACTGCAAAAAGTCTACACTGTGTTTGCTGGTACTATTGACGTATTGCCTGTGGTTTTGGGTATGGAAGGGACGCGTACGTACTTGATGCTTTTCCAGAACAATATGGAATTGCGTCCTGGTGGTGGGTTCATTGGATCGTATGGTTTGCTTGAGTTAGAGAAAGGTAAAATAAGCAATTTTACAATACAAGACATTTATGATGCTGACGGTCAATTAAAGAAACATATTGAGCCACCCTTTCAGTTACAGCGGTATATGGATGCTGAAAATTGGTTTATGAGGGACAGTAATTTTGATGTGGATTTTCCTAAAAGCGCAGCATCTGTAGCAAATTTCTATAAACTAGAAACAGGAGAGAAAGTTGATGGAGTCATCGCAGTTGATACAGATTTTATAAAAAATATTCTTCAAGAGATTGGACCGCTTGCAATTCCAGAATATAACGAAACAGTTAGTGCAGATAATTTTTTTCTACTTACCCAAAAGTACGTCCAGGACGACTTTTTCCCAGGATCTACTCAAAAAAAAGATTTCCTGAGAGCAGTCTATACAAGCTTATCGTTGCTGCTGACCGATTCGGAAAAGTCAAACTATATGCAGGTTGTAAATGCTATTGCGAAAAGCGTTTCTCAAAAACATATAGTATTTGCTTTTCCAGATGAAGGGCTCCAAAAGGTTTTTACTTTAAATGGATTTTCCTCAACACTTGCTGATAATCGAGACACGAATGATTCACAGATGAATGACTTTCTAGGAATAAATGAAGCAAATATAGGCGCCAATAAAGTAAATTATTATATAGATAGAGCGATTACTCACTCTGTAGTGCTAGATAACAGTGGTATGGCGAAAGAGACCGTGATGGTGCAATACCATAATAACAGTAAAGAAGGAGACGCCTTTGGAGGGGAGTATAAGAACTATCTTCGAGTTATTCTGCCTGGTGGAGCAGAGCTGAAAAGTATCGACTTTGATGGAGCATCTCAAGAAATAGAGCCAGCGATTACAGACGCTACGCTTTTCCCCTCATCTATTCCGCTGAATCATCTCGAAGTAGAAGCAACTGAGCAAGAAGGGAAGAAGGTCTATGGCTTTTTCGTATCTATTCCAATGTCCTCAAAAAAAACGATAAAGGTACAGTATGTTGTGCCTATTACAGTAGGTACTGGTCAAGCATCGGGTATATACTCCCTGTCTCTATTTAAACAACCAGGAACACAAGCTGATCCATACGCTTTTTCCTTGATAGTGCCGACAGATTATCAAATTATTAGTAAGGACAAGAAGGTAAAGGTTTCAGGTAAAACAATGACTTATTTGACAGATCTGTCAGAAGATAGAGAAATAGAAGCGACTATAGTTAAGAAATAATACAGCTTAATGAAGAAAAAGTTTTACTAGAATATGATAAACCTCATAGAACCCCCATCCTGCAATAATAACGAATGCTAGTCCTCCGATTATTAATACCCATGTATTTTTGACTGCTTCAGCAGTTTTATGTGGTGAGATAAATAAAGCGATATTTAGCAGCATATGGCCGAGAAAAACACCGACTGCAAAACCATAGACATTAATAATATTAAATAAAGGAATATAACCAGCAAAATCATCAAGTCCTAAAATAAAAGGGATAGTTGCTGAAAAGAAAAGCAACTGTTTCCAGGGAATTGCTTTCATATTTGTTAAGCTTGCACTAGGAGAAATAAACTTGAGAAGTGGTGCAAACGTTTTATTTGGAAATCTGAGCATTTTCTGTAAAAGATGTAACTGGTGTAATAAAAAACGTGGAACTGTGTTTCCTGCTTCTTCAAATTCTTCAAAACTTTCTTCAGCCATACGGAGTAGTACTAGAGAAGCAAGAAAAATCATAATAGCCATAAGAAGCGGTACTTCTCGAAAAAAATTCCAAATAATAAGTATCACAATTGTGCCCAGTGCATTTCCCGCTGCAGTACCAATCTCAATTGCTATTCTGTTTTTCCATCCAGGATTACTTCTCATCAGATTACCTATGAAAATAGCAAAGTCCACAGATGTTTTTAGATATATTGTTAATCCGACGAGGATATCTCTTTTCCGTAATTCCAACAATATTTTTTCTTGTGATGGAACTAAATTCAAGCCGACAATGGATAAATAGAGAAGTATGCAGAGTACCAAAAAAGTAAAGAAAGTAAGAAGCAAGGGAATAACTTGTTCCTGAAAGAAAGAATGTTTCATGATATTTATATGTGTTTCCAACTAATCGGAGTTAATCTTTTAGATGCTCTTTTTTAAACGTGGCTTGGATATTCTTATATGATGCTTTATGCAGTTGTTTTTCAGTCATTTTCGGTTCGCGTTTATGTTTCATATATTCAATAATCATAGGAAGTAAGGAAATCAGAACGATTCCAATAACAGCAAACTCAAAATTATTTTTAATGATTGGTAATCCTCCAAAGAAATAACCAGCGAGTGTAAGGCTTGTAACCCATATAAATCCGCCTGTGACGTTATAGAGAAGAAATGTGTTGTAATGCATTTTTCCAACACCCGCCACAAAAGGAGCGAACGTTCGAACTATAGGGACAAATCTTGCAAGAATAATAGTCTTTCCGCCGTGTTTTTCATAAAACTCTCTTGTTTTTTCCAAATACTCTTTTTTAAATACTCGAGAATTCTCACGAGTGAAAACACGCGGCCCTATCATATGTCCGATCCAATAATTAACAGTATCTCCCAGAATAGCAGCGAAAAGAAGCGTAAGATACACAAGCCAGAAATTCAGCAAACCACTGCCCGCAAGTGTTCCAGCGACGAAAAGTAGGGAGTCTCCAGGAAGAAACGGCGTAACGACAAATCCTGTTTCAGCGAAAATAATTAAGAAAAGAAAAATATATGTTAGCGGCCCAAAAGTGTTTATTATTATTTTAAGATATTCATCAAAGTGGAGTATAAACTTAATTAATTCCATAGAAATGATTATACTTGAAGAACAAGTCGTAAGTCTATACAGTGAATAAGTTACGATACATATTCGACAAATGAGAATTGAGATATTCATCAAGAGCACATAGATCAATAGGTACAGCAGGATCTTCTAAGATCTTCTTTTTAACGAGTAGAATACGAAGGCCAAAGGGGGTGAATGCTGTGATAGAAAGTATGCGCCACTTTTCAGAAAGTGAGGTAGCACAAGAACGGCTTCGTATTCTTGAGTTTTATGATGAGTTCGGAGAAAAAGCAACGAAGAAAGCGTTTCAGATAGATCGAAAAACAGTCTGGACTTGGAAGAAAAGATACAAAGAGAACAAGAATCACTTATCAGCACTTGTACCCAAATCAACACGACCACGAAAGGTACGAGAGATGGAAACAGATTACAGAATTATTGCCTTTATCCGTACACTACGAATGGAACATCCGAGGATCGGTAAAGAGAAGATTAAGCCGTTGTTAGATACGTATTGTCAAAGTAGTGGTATTTCTTCCATAAAAGAATCAACTATTGGAAAAGTGATTAAAAGAAACAAGATGTTTTACCAGAGACAAGGGAGGATCTATCATGATCCTGGTCGTAAAAGGCATGAGTTGAGAAAGCAGCGTACAAGAGTGAAAGGTGTGATAAAAGGAGCACGGGTAGGATACATGCAAGTTGATACTGTTCTAAGATACGTCAATGAATTAAAAGTATATATGTATTCAGCAATTAGTATTGCTTCAAAGTTTGCTTTTTCATATCACTACAAAAGTTTAAACAGCCATAATACTGTTGATTTTTTCAAGAAGCTACAGATGGTTTGTCCATTTCCGATAACGACAATACAAACAGATAATGGGTGAGAGTTTTTAGGAGCGTTTGAAGAGTATCTTGCAAGAAGGAACATACCACATGTGTTTATCTATCCTCGTTGTTGTAAGGTGAATGGGGTTGTAGAACGCTACCAACGCTCCCTTCAGGAGGAATTCTTGGATAATCACCTAGAATTCGTCTACAACCCCAAGGAGTTGAATGACAAACTCATGAATTATTTGCTATTCTACAATACACAACGGGTTCACAAATCCATTGGTCTTAAAACACCAATGGACTATCTTATTCTGAAAGGAGAAATGTCGAAAATGTCTATGACTCGTACATTTATTTGTGATGCGTACGAAATAATAGTAAAATAAAACATGTATGATTCCAGAAGTAGTAAAGCCATATCTATGGTCATATAACCTAGACAAGATTGATCTGCAAAAGCATAAACGACTGATAATAGCGCAGATATTAAATTATGGCTCGAAACAAGCTACTGACTGGTTATTCTCAGCTTATACGAAGTACGAGATTAAGCGAATTGCTCAGCAAATTCCTTATGGCCAATGGAATAAAAAGTCTTTAACACTTTGGTCCCTGCTTCTAGATATTCATCCAATGAGTAGACAAGAACGCATACAGTTTTCAAATACGTAAGTATGTTTTACAATATCTTAAATGAAGAGAGAAAAAAGATCTTGCCTAAGTTGTCCGCATTTAAAGAAGAGTACTATCTGGCTGGCGGAACAGCGCTTGCTTTACAGATCGGGCATAGAGTAAGCGAAGATTTTGACTTCTTTACTGCGAGGCCTTTTCCTACAGAAGGTTTATTTAAGAGAGTTCTTGCCACCTTTGAGCAATATCCACTACAAAAAATACAAGAAGAGAATAATACTCTTACGATTCTTATTAACAACATTAAACTGAGCTTTTTTCATGATCCTTATTTAATTCTTGAACCATTAATTGAGCTAGAACATCTGCAACTCGCATCGGTTATTGATATAGGATGTATGAAGTTATCAGCAGTTGTGAGTAGAGCTGCAATGAAAGATTATGTCGATTTATATTTTATTCTTCAAATGATCTCTTTAGAAGAACTTTTAGTGAAATGTGAACAGAAGTTACCAAGCCTTGACAGGAACCTAATACTTAAAAGCCTTGTATATTTTGAAGATATTATCGAAGAACCAATTCACTATATTCCAACCAGGGAAGTTTCAAATGATGATATAAAAGGATTTTTAAAAACAGAAGTTAAGAAAAACTTTGATAATATTAAAAGTTAGTTTTCTTTTAACCTTAATTTGTAAAGTATATACAGACGACCAATTGTGTACTCGCACAACTTTTGTTTTTATATTGTATTCAAGCTTGTCTAAATAACTCCTTCTGTCTGCCACCCCTTTTCGTTAAGAAGTGTAACTCAGTAGTTGATTGTGAGGTTACAAAGTAAAAACGTTGCATAATATGTCTTAGCAGTTTATCTGGGTGGAGAATGATTAATTCCATGCATATATATTATACTGAAATAGATATACTACGTCTAGCGGAGAAGGTAATATTTATCTATAATTAGTATAATAAACATATGGATTATAAAAAACTGTTAGAATATATAGAACTTGTTGCGGAAGCTCATCAAGAGCATCCAAATCAGCATGGGAAAACGATGAGAAAATTGCCTAGCGGGGAAGAGAATCCGTACCTTATGCACCCTCTTTGGTGTTCCGTAATGATTCTTGCAGAGCCGAAATTGCCAAAAAACATCAGGGAAAAAGGAGCATTAGCTTTACTTTTTCACGATGTTGTTGAAGATACCCTGACCCCACTTCCAAAAGATCTTCCTGAAAATGTCAAAAGATTAATTGAGAATATGACAGTACCAAAGTTACCTGAATATAATTACAGTAGTTGGGACTTGGAGAAGCAAACAATTTTAAAAAAGCCAATTGAGCTTCAATTGCTAAAACTATTTGATAAGACAGCAACACTATATGATATGGTATTACAAGAACGACGATTTCCGGAATGGATGGATATCGTTGAAAAGCTTGCAAGCAATGTAGAAAAAGAGTATGGAAGTCTAAATATTGTAACATTAGCGCGAGCACTTGTTACAAAGTATAAACAAAAGTAGCAATTATTGGACTCCAGAAACGTCGGCAGCTTTAATTAATGCAAAGATTCCACCGTCAAGGCCTCTTTGTGGAGAAAGAGCCGCTTCTCTTAAATAGGATCCTGATGCATAATCTCCTACTTTCTCCGGAAATCTTGGATCATTAAGCGCAGACGAAAATTCATGCATACGAGAAAATGCTAAATTTTGCATAGCTATAGCTGTTGGGGGAACCTCTGCGTGAAGATCAATATAAAGACCAGTAGGTGTTACTTGTATATCGCGACAGTCGATTCGGCTAGCCGTTGTTGCAGAAATATATTTACCAACCCGGAAATATGCTTCTGCCGGGTCTCCATTTCCTGCCCATGCAGGATCTAGGAGAGCTCGTTCCCCAGTATCAGGATTAACGATGATATTTCCACCAGTAGCATCATTATGACTAAGAACAGTGTAGTTAGGTTCTTGGCGTAGTTTTCGATCAGTTTGGATAATTACATCAGCTAAAGCAGGAAGTTGACGATCTGCAACTATTATTGGACGCGTGACCAGATCATATTTACTAACATTATATCTCCCAGCCATCAGGGTAAGTGCAGCATCAAGCCTAGCAAGTGTATCTGGCCATTCTTCTCGTTGCATAGATACGATTTCTCCATTATTGGTTAAGCCGTTGCTTCGTTGATCTTGCCAACTTTGGAGTTTTGTGTCAAGTAATGCATCTAATGTTGCTGTTGCCATTGGAGTATCAATTTCTCCCCTTTTTATGCCTGAACGTAACTCAACTCCATTAAAATGTGGCATACCAAAAGTGCTTTTATCTAAGGAAGCAAATGTGATAGGAAGTAACCAGGATTCTAAAGGAGTACCTTGTAATCTCTGCCAGCCTTCAAGTTCTCGTTTTACTCTTTCAGGATGCCTAAGATCCCACTTCAACACCATAGATCCATCTGTCGTATCTACTCGTGCAACTTGTACCCCAGAGGTGCCATTTCGTAACATTTCAACTCCTTGCATATTTCCATTTAACCCTGCAACATCTTTTACAACTCTTGGGAGTTGAGGAAAGTGGGGCTCTTGTGTTAAAGTGTTGGCTGGGCGTACTAATTGCGGCGAATCCATCTTATACCCAGCTCTTGAGGCAGCGATATGTTGTTGACTGTCTAGCATAAAAAAATTCCTTTTGCGGAATGGAGACATTATCTCATTAACCCTAAGGGTGGGCTTGACGCAAAAGAGATTTTTTCCTGACATCAAACTGACAAAACGAGGCTAAAAGTGAGAAAACGGCTTAAAAAACGAGTCTGAAAAAGAGGAATGCTTATAAAATAGAGAATGAGAGATGTTATAATGTATGGTGGAGTATGAGTATCGATAAAGTTTCTTCTTGGCAAATCCTCGTAAACCATTATCAGCAGATTCGAAATCAACATCTACGCGACTTATTTTCACTCGATGAGCATAGAGGAGAAACGTTTACTTTACACGTAGGAGATTGGTATTTAGATTACTCGAAAAACCGTATTACTTCAGAAACGCTTCGATTATTATTACAGCTTGCAGAGTCAGTATCACTTCGAGAAGCAATTAATGCAATGTTTTCTGGAAAAGCCATAAATACCACAGAGAATCGACCAGTTCTTCATATCGCGCTTCGTAATCGTTCGAATAACCCCATTTCCGTTAACGGTACTGATGTTATGCCTGACGTGAATAGAGTGCTTGAGCAAATGCGAACGTTTGCAAGGAAAGTTAGAGTAGGAGAATGGAGAGGGTATACAGGAAAACCGATAAAAAACATTGTGAACATCGGTATCGGGGGATCAGACCTTGGTCCTGTTATGGCATATGAAGCGTTAAAGTTTTATAGTGAGCGTTCCCTCACAGTCCGTTTTCTTTCAAATATTGATGCTACGCATTTTTATGAAAGCACGAGAGATCTTAACCCAGAAGAAACATTATTTATTATCGCGTCTAAAACATTTACTACAGAAGAAACCATGACAAATGCTGAAACAGCTAAAAAGTGGCTTTTAGAAGCACTACACAGTCAAGAAGCGGTATCTAAACATTTTATCGCATTGTCTACAAACATGGAAAAAGTCAAAGCTTTCGGCATTAATCCTGAGAACATGTTTGTTTTTTGGGATTGGGTTGGAGGACGATACTCATTATGCAGCGCTATTGGATTGTCTCTCATGATAGCGATTGGACCTGAACATTTTGATAACATGCTAGAAGGATTTCATAGTATGGATGAACATTTCCGTACAGCAAAGTTTGAAGAAAATATGCCAGTGGTTCTCGCTTTATTAGGAATTTGGTATAACAATTTTTTTGGATGCGAAACATATGCATTATTACCATATGATCAATATCTTCACCGTTTTCCAGCTTATTTCCAACAAGGAGATATGGAAAGTAATGGGAAGTCAGTCAGGAAAGATGGAGAAAAAGTTGATTATCAAACAGGACCAATTATTTGGGGAGAACCAGGTACTAATGGCCAACACGCATTTTATCAGCTTATTCATCAAGGAACGAAGTTAATCCCTGCAGACTTTATTGGGTTTGCTGAACCTTTGCATCCGATTGGAGATCATCATCAGAAACTTATGGCAAACTTTTTCGCTCAGACAGAAGCGATGGCTTTTGGAAAAACAGTGGAGGAGCTTAGAGCAGAAGGAGTAGAGGAGAAATTAATTCCTCATAAGACATTCGAAGGTAACCATCCGACGAATACATTACTTTCACGCAAGCTTACTCCAAAGTCATTAGGAGAATTGATTGCGTTATATGAACATAAAATTTTCGTACAAGGAGTTATCTGGGGAATAAACTCTTTTGATCAATGGGGAGTAGAATTAGGAAAAGTGTTAGCAAAGAAAATAGTGCCTGAGTTAAAAGACAGCACTTCTCTTTTAAAACATGACAGCTCGACAAACACTTTGATTAAAACGTATCACAAATTAAAAAGATAACGACTACTTCTTAAACGTATTCTGAAGATACATTGCTTTAAGATAGGGGATGTGATTATTGGTTAAAGAAGTTAGTACAGTCCCTCCAGCAGTAAATGCATACGTTACATCATCTTCAGACCCATATTTGATAAGCGCTAACCGGCCTTCTCCTCCGCCAACATATGTTTTTATACCTGCTTGCGTCATTTCTTTTAATAATGGAATAAATGTTTTTGTCCCTTCCGCGAATTGTGGATCTTCGAATTTGCCAAATACTCCACTATAGAACATAGCAAAAGGTTCATTCGTTGTTTTGCTTAAGTGTATATATTCACGAATTTTTTGTGCGAAGAGTTTTCGGGATTCAGGACCAATATCTAGTTGGAGGTGCCCTTCGGGAATTTCTTTATTAACTTCACCATTATCAAGAAGAAAATCAATGGGAAGTATGAGAGCAATATTTTTTTTCTCGCAGGTTTGAATAATTCTTTTTGCTTGTTCGACCCGCTTTGGTTCAATAAATGCTTTACTTGTAGGATCCGTTTCCGCAATTCCTGCTGAAAACGGTTGTCCTTTCAGATCTGCTCGTGCTTTTTGGAGGACCATACCTACTGCACCTGCTGCAACTATCATAATAAGTTTATCTCTTTCAACAATACCTTCTAAATCATCGAGTTTATCCATTTTTAAACCGCTAAATACGATACAATTTGCTGTACGCACTGCTCGAATATGCGTTTGCATCTGTTCTGCAATATAAAATCCCATTGCTGTTCTTTCCATAAGTAAAGGGATTGCTACAGAAGAAAAATCCATATTCGATGCTGCAAATGCTTCATTGATCTCAATTGCTGTGAGTCTCTCTCTTATATCTTTACTGATTGTATACATGTGTTGACTTATATTAGAAAAGTTGGAGTCATCTGCTTTCCAAAGCGCACGTTCAATATCATATTTTCTTGTATTGTCTAATAAAAAGATGCTACTCGCAGATGCCTGGGAAATTTGTTGTACACATTCATCTGTGAGCTTATTGGCTGTTTCGTCTAACCAATTTTCGATAAAAACAATATTTTCTTGTAATAATTCATTTAGGGTTTGACATAGAGGCATTGCTGAATTTGTTTTATCTCTTCCTACATGGCCCATAATGATTGTTTTCCATCCCTTGCTACGACAAAATTTGATTGTCTCTGAACAATCAATAAGTCGAGTCTTATCAATGACCTGTCCTTCTTTAATGGGAACATCAATATCTGTACGGACTAACACTGGTGTGCCTGATGGAAGAGCGGATAATTCGTTGATTGTTGGGATAGTATTTAGAATTTCTTCTAAAGAAAGGTTATTTAATTCAGGATCTTGTGCAAAGATTTTATGGAGAAGTGTATTAAAGGTTTGAGAATCCATAGTTACTTGGATAAATATTGTTTCACAATGTCTTCTGTCCCAGTAATGTTGAGTTGATCATATATGTTTTCAAGATATTCTTCAAGTGCATGGATAATTGGTTGTTTTTCAGCATCTGAAAGCTGCCATAAATGTTTTTTAAATGGCCCCCAGGTCTTCTTTCGGACTTTATATAAAAATTGATCTTCTGTCCAACCAGTCTGCCATTCTGATTTTAATTGTTTTTTTGCCCAATGATATATTTCGTCACGTAATTCTTTTGGCATTGTTTCAAAAACTATATTCTGAAAACCAGTTGATAAATGGATTTCTACAGTGTGAGACTGTACAAACGTATGGAAAACATCCATCGGGAGTGTTGATGCTCCATGTTGGACCGGCCCAGCCAGGTTATACTTTTCTTTCGCGACTTTTCCTATATTAGTTAAAACGGAAAAATCAACAGGCATTGTTTGTACTTTTCCAGCAGTGCTAATGACCCCTCCATGGCTTGTACCAGTCTGGACGCTTACTTTGCTGATTCCACTTCCTCGTGCAACTTTATTAATGTATTGATGCATAAATGCTTCAAATTCTTCCACAGTGCTGTTCTTATCTCCGATATGGCCGATTTCTCCACCTATTGCCACGTAGCCGCCTTTCTTTTCGTGAGAACGAATAAATTTCGTCATTTCTGCAGTGACATAAGCATTATCTTTCTGCTGAGATAGGAGAGAGGGTTTAGTTAAGTCAACAAGCGTTGATCCGTCGATGTCAATATTTCGAAAGTCTGCATGTAAAAGTAGTGTAACCCAATCTTTAATTCTTTGTAGTTCATGTTCTTTATCAATGAGATATTGTTTGGCATTAAATTGACAATGGTCGCCTTGAATAAATACAGGTCCACGATAATTTTCTCGTATAGCTGCTGCAAGTATAACGGTTGCAAATTCATCGGGGGGTTGAAGGGTATATTCGCTTTCAGTTCTGGCGATCTCAATGATGAATGCCGCTGCTCTTTTTTTCTTGGCTACTCGGAACATAACTCGAGCGGTATCATAGGTCATCATGCGAATATTCATAGCTGGTACGGTAAAGCCTTTTACCTGACCTTTCCCTATCGCTGTGTATAGCGGCCTAATTGATGAGGAAGGACTTTCATTTAGTTTTGCCAGTTCATGAATTATCCGTCGAATTGTCGCTTTTAGTGAATCATCAGTACTAAAAACGAGGGTATATGTTAATTTGTCTACTAATTCAGGGGTTATGGCTTGGGGATTGTGAATAGTAATTTTAGGATCATGAAATGTAAGATTATCTTTAAAGGTAAGTTTTAGCTCATTTACATTTTTAAACATACCTGAAATATTGTATACACAATGCATCTTTGTAGCAAGAATCATTTTGAGAAATAGATAAAATAAGGTAAAATATCGGCATGATCCCAACAATTATAGAATCCCAGTATCCGTTGCGCTTCCGCGAACAGGATGCAAAAACTCTTGGAACCTTTCTTCAGCGAAGAGAGTCTGTAGACATCATTGGTATGAAGCGTGTTGGTATAAGTAACTTTCTCCGTTTTTTTCTGAATCATAAAAATATTGTTCCAACATATATTAGTGAAAAAGAAAAACATCTTTTCGTACCGATTGATTTAAACGATCTTATTGAAAGAGATATTTTTCCTTTCTGGACATTAACCCTGAAACGTATAGTTGATAGTGTAGAGAAAACAGATATTTCTGAAGAGGAAAAAGAAGATATTGAGCAACTCTTCCTAAAAACAATCCAGGTTCAGGATCACTTCCTAACGCTTGATAGCCTTCGAACCGTGTTAATGAAGATTGTGAATGCCGGATTTGTGCCGACCCTTTTCTTTATTCGGTTTGACCGTATGAGCGATGTGGTAACGCCTTCTTTTTTCGATAATCTACAAGGATTAAAAGATTGGACTCACCAAAAAATATCTTATGTTTTCACAAGTTATAGAAGTCTTGATCAGTTAGCTCCTTCTGTATTTTCTCGAGCCTCACTATCTTTGTTTTGTAAAAATATATATATGAACTTGGCTCATCGATCTGATATGGAAACAATTTATAACACCTATAGAGAGCGGTATAATCTTACTCTTGCAGAACCTCTCCATGAAGCGATACTTGATGTAGTAAATGGCTATGTCCAATATCTCCAGCTAAGCCTCATTATTCTCTATGAGAATAAAGATCAATTACCGAAAAACATGCAAGAACTTTTTGACTTACTTGCTCAGGACGAGAGAATTACGTTACAGTCAGAAGAGTTATGGGATAGTTTGACAGAAAAAGAGAAAACAATTCTTCATAAAGCATCAATAGGATTACCAATTGAGGAAGATGACAAGAAAGAGGGGGAATATCTATGGCAGACAGGTTTTTTAAAGGAGAAACAAGGAAGAATCTGCGTTTTTAGTCCACTTTTTCAACAATATATTGGTCAACAGGCTGAGACAATGTTACAAGGTCAACAAAACAGCGTTCACTTTAGCAGGAAAGAACATGCACTTTTTACAGTGCTTGAGGCACATAAAGATGCGATTTGTGAACGGGAAGATATCATTGAAGCTGTGTGGCCAGAATCAAAAGATTTCGGAATCTCTGACTGGGCGATTGATCGCTTAATAGCACGAGTGCGTACAAAATTACGACAGCAAAATAGCAATTATGAAATTAAAACCATTCGTACACGAGGCTATCAATTAGTAAATAAGACAGAATAATCCCCGAGCATTCCCCGAATTATTCCCGATTATTTATCTTTAGAGTGGAAAGTGCTTCTAGAAATCTATTCTTTTCAGGAGGAGATATAGGAGATGCTTTATCGTAATTTAAGTATATGGCTAAAATAGTGCTTTCATCTAAAAGCAAATAATAGCCTTCTTGTATATAGGTTACAGAGTCAGCTTCATAGTTGCAAAGGGGGTGTGTAATTGAAAGAATTGTTTGATAATTTCCCAGAACTACCTTTTGAGGCTTTTCTCTGATATGTATGGGACCACATTCAGTCGATGGGTAAGGAGTAGTTTCAGGAAATCTTTCAAGAAATAATTGATAAAAATTGTTTTCATTGAGACCACTTACAGAATTGCTTAAAAAATTTCTTGCTGAGATAAAATTAGCAAACCCCATGAGCCTGCCTTCTTTATAAGGAGATGAATAGTATGTATTTTCTTCATGAATGTATTTTTTACTTTCAAAAAATAGACATTGTTCAGGAAGACAGGACGATCCAGGAAAACCTTCTTTATAATAATCAACATCTTGAGAATACATTTTTTTAGTCCAACCTTTTGGTAACTCAAATACAGTAAAAAGCTTTTTAATGGAATGTGTAGGTGTCGGAGTTGGTTTTGAATCTGAAGGTGATATTCTCCGTAAGCTTCTTCTAGAGTTATCAGTACTAAAATTGTAATAAAATATAAAAAGGAAAAACAAAAAAAAGATTATTACTATTCCCAAAAAATGAGAAATCTTTAATTTTCTCAGAGAATCTTTTCCTACAGTAGCTTCAGTGACATTAGTTTCAATGTTTTCCTGCATGTTTTTAGTATAAACAACGTGAATATAGAACTCAATGCAATTGAACTAAATCTGAGGCTGTGGTAGAATCAGTTTCAGAAATTGCTATATTGTTATTTGCGTTTAGCAATACAACAATAAAACAATACAGCAATTCATCATATGGATAAGAATTCTATTAATACAGTGAGTGAAGCTGAAACATATAAAAGATGGGAAGAAAAGGGGTACTTTAAGGCAGATCCACTTTCTGATAAAAAGCCATACTCTCTTCTTATGCCTCCGCCGAATTTAACTGGAGAATTGCATCTTGGCCATGCGATGCAACATGCTATTCTTGATGCGATTGCTCGTTTTAAAAGACTCCAAGGGTATGACGTTCTCCTTCTACCAGGAGTTGATCATGCAGGCATTCAATTTGAAGGAACATTGAATAAAAAACTTGCCAAAGAAGGTTTAACGAAACAAAAATTGGGGAGAGAAGAATGGCTAAAGCGTGCTTGGCAATTTAAAGACGAGGTGTATACGTCATTTCATAATACCTGGACAGTAATGGGTGTTTCTGCTGATTGGTCACATGAAGTCTTTACGTTAGAAGAAAAAGTGCAAGAGGCGGTATTTGCTGAATTTAAAAAGTTTTGGGAGGAAGGGTTATTGTATAAAGGCGCTTATATTGTTCAGTGGTGTCCAAAATGCGGAACGGCGATTGAAGATGTAGAAATGGAATATCAGGAGCGAAAAGAGACGCTTTTTTATATACGATATGCTATTGAAAATACGCAAGAGTTTATAACTATTGCAACAGCAAGGCCTGAAACGATAGCCGCTGATGTGGCAATCGCAATATATAAAAATCATCCAAAATATAAAAAGTTTATTGGCAAGTTTGCCATAAATCCTTTCACGCAGACTAAAATTCCTATCATTGAAGATGAACGTGTTGAAAAAGAGTTTGGTACAGGAGCGTTAAAAATTACTCCGGGACATGATATTCTCGATTACGAAATAGGAAAAACTCATGGACTTTCAATTCTCCATGTGGTTAATAAAGAAGGTAGAATTACTGATTTGCACCCAGAATTAGCAGGATTAAAAATCGCTGAGGCGAGAGAGAAAGCAGCAGCATTACTTCGTGAGCAAGGATTACTTGAAAAAGAAGAAGCATATGTCCATTCAGTCCCTGTCTGTGAACGATGTAAAACTACTGTTGAACCACTCATTTCTGAAGAGTGGTTTGTAAAAATGCAACCTTTAGCAGAGAAGGCGTTAGTTAATCTTAAAAAAATAAACTTTATCCCTAAAAACTACGAAACAATTATTCGTGAGTGGTTAGAGCATATTCATGATTGGTCTATTTCCCGCTCGCTTTGGTGGGGGCATCGTATTCCAGTGTGGTATTGCGACAAATGCAATTCCGGAAAAGCTGTGGGTAAAGATAAAGATATGGTTGTATCGCTTGAAAAGCCACACCATGTTTGCCAAACCTGCGGGGAACATCATTGGGTACAAGATGACCAAGTACTTGATACTTGGTTTTCTTCTGGTATGTGGCCGCTAGCAACACTCGGATGGCCCCACTCCGTCCCGCTGAGCGGGACTTCGCGGGGTAAACCCGAAAAAAATATTGAGCTTGAAAGGTATTACCCATGGTCTTTTGAAATTTCAGCTCCTGAAATTAAATACTTATGGATAGCTCGTATGATAATGCTGGGTCTGTATTTTGCTGATAGCATTCCTTTTACAAATATGTTTTTCCATGGCATGATTAGGGACCTTCAAGGACGAAAGTTTTCAAAATCGTTAGGGAATGGTATAGATCCGAATGTACTTCGTGAGCAATGGGGAACAGATGCGACACGAATGGCTTTATATACCTATTCAGCCCCTGGAAGAGACGGAAAAGCATCACGACAAACTATGGATGAGCGTTGTAAAAATTTCCGTAATTTTGGTACAAAACTTCGCAATATAGCGCGATATGTTTTAGAATTAAAGCCTGAAGGTTTAGAGATTAGTCATTCTGAACGGAGTGAAGAATCTTATGAAAAGATGCTTCGCGCTGCTCAGCATGACAATGATCGAGAGATTCTAACAAAACTCCAGGTATTAATTACTGATGTCACAAAAGACATTGAACAATTTAACCTGCATTTGGCTACAGAGAAGCTATATAATTTCGTTTGGCATGACTTTGCGGACATTTATATTGAGCAATCAAAACAGAGAAGAGAGGAAGCACAGCCAGCGCTGGAATATCTGCTCCAAATGTCCTTAATATTATTACATCCGTTCATGCCGTTTGTCACTGAAGAACTCTATCAGAAAATTATAGACCATAAAGAGTCAATTATGATAGAATCCTGGCCTCTGATAAAGGGGCCCAATGAGCCACAAGAGACAAATGAGACAAAGGGGTAAAACCACATCTGGCCCTTTTGGCTCTTCGGTCTCCTTGGGCCCTTTTCGTCTATGTGGAAACTGCAGAAACCTCCATTTAGAAAGTTTAAAAAAGAGAAATACTCAGAAATCATCAAAACATTTTCTTTTATCTATCAGATTGGTGATTCTCAAATGCTTCGTGAGGAATCAAAACGTGTTGAAGACACTCACTCTGAAGATTTTCAGAGAAAGCTTGCTTATGTTAAACGGTGCCTCAGGCGTTATAGGAAGCTTACAAGTATGGGTGTTGGCATAGCTGCAGTGCAAGTAGGAATTCCTGAACGATTTGCGATCATTCATGTACAAAAGTATGAGAAAAAAACATTTATTATTATTAATCCGAAAATCACAAAACAGTCGAAAGAACAATTACTCTATCCCGAAATGTGTATGAGTGCTCATCCATGCATTGCTCCTGTTGCTAGACCTGCTTGGATTGAATTTGAATATCTCGACGAGACTGGTAAAAAACAATATTGGAAGACAAAAGCAGAAAGTGAAGCAGGGAAGCGATTAAATAGAGTATTCCAACATGAAATTGATCATATGAATGGAATTATTAACATTGATCTAGTTCAATCAAAAGATATTATATTTGAAAGTGATCCGAAGTTTTATAAAACAGCAGAGTTTGTTAAAGTTACTTGAGCGTTGTATACTTATTCGTATCCTGCGTATGTATCAAAAACTAAGGCATTTTTTTAAAAAGATGCAAACCAAGCCTAAAGCATGGAAAAAGATACACGTTAAATTCCCGAGTATTCCCCGAGATTTTCCCGAGACATTATTTTCGCTCAGAATAACACAACCTGTTGTTTATGCGCTTGCATTATCATTGGTATTGGTTTTTACAATACATATTATCCTGTCAGATATTCAGAAGAATAGAGCGGCATTACTCTCGCTAAGACAAGAAAAAACTGTGTTACTCCAGAAACGAGAAATTTGGAAAAAGAATATTGAAAAGTATAAGGGATATAGAGACGGATATTTCCAGCTCGCTTTATTAGAGTATCAGCTTGGGAATGTTAAAGAGGCTAGAGAGTATACGACACAAGCGTTAGCTATTGATCCAAACTTTTACCAGGGAAAAATTCTTTTAGATAAAATAGGGAAGTAATTACGATTTTTCTTCTGTTGGCTCTTCAGCAGTCGCTTCTTCGCCCTCTGCTGGTTTTTCGCCGATAACTTCAGGCATTTGAACTTCTTCTTCAGTTGGCGCTGGCTCTTCTTCTTTCATCATTTCGCCTATTTTTGCCACGATTTGTTCTGCGTCAGTAAGTACTGTAACGTCTGCAGATACTTTGAGATCCTTTACGAGAATTTGTTCATCAAGGTTAGCTAAATGCTCAACATTAACTTCGATATTTTCAGGAAGTTTCTCTGGAAGCGCTTCAACTTCTACTTCAGAAAGTGGCGTAAGTAGAACCCCGAGCTTTTCTGTGACTGCCTTTGGTTCGCCAGTAATAGTAAGAGGCACCATGGTTTTCACTTTTTCCTTAAGGTTGACTTGATATAAGTCAGCATGGAGAGGTTTACGTGTGCGGTAATTCCACTGAATATTTTTAATTAAAACTGGGCGACGTTCACCATCAAGCATCACATCTACTAAGCCTGTCTCGCCGACCTCTTTAAATACAGCATCAAATTCGGGGTATGTAACCTGTACTGCAGTTGAAGCAAGTTCTTTTCCATAAATATTTGCTGGTAAGAGCCCTTCGCGTCGAAGCTTTTTTACTTGTTTACCTAAAACTGTGCGTTTTTGAACTTCAAGTTTTGGATGTTGTGCCATAGTGATATATTGTACTGTACTTTCGTATTATAAACAAGAGTGAAGGGAAAGTCAAACTATGGGACATGGTGTCATGGTATACTGGGATATATGAAGATTGTAGGAATAGACCCAGGTATTGGAAGGACAGGGTGGGGAGTGATAGAAATTCAAAATTCAAAATTCAAAAGTCAAAATTTTGGCTGTATTGAAACAGAAGTAAACGGAAAGATTGAAGAGCGGCTACTGGATGTATATCAGCAACTACAAGAAATTATTAACAGAGAAAATCCTGATGTTTTAGCGATTGAAGAGTTGTTTTTTAATACTAATGCGAAAACTGCATTAATTGTCGGACAGGCGCGTGGTGTTGTTCTCCTTGCTGCTTGTCAGGCGAAACTTCCTGTAGCAATTTATACACCTCTCCAAGTGAAAATGGCTTTAACAGGATATGGCAGGGCAGAAAAAACACAAATTGGACAAATGGTAAAGACGTTGTTAAAGCTAGAAATAATACCAAAGCCTGATGATGTCGCTGATGCATTAGCAATTGCTTTAACTCATGCTTTCTCAATGAAAATGCCAAAGTAAAAATGGGACCAAGGAGACAAGTGAGACATAGGAGACAAAGGTAAGATTTCCCCTTTGGTTCTTTTGGCTCTTCTGTCCCTTTTGTCTCATGTATCTTTTTTAGTATGTTATAATCTCCCTACTTCTATGATTGCGCTGCTCAAAGGAATCGTTATCCATCGTTCCGATCCGTATATTATTATTGATGTTCACGGTGTCGGCTATAAAGTATTAGCGGCTTCCTCAGTTCTTTCACAGATAAAACTTCAAGATGTTGTTAGCCTAAGTATCTATACACATGTTCGTGAAGACACCTTAGAATTATATGGTTTTAAAGATTTCGGAGATTTACAACTATTTGAACAATTTTTAAATGTTTCGGGTATTGGTCCGAAGACAGCTGTCGGTATTTTTTCTGTTGGGACTCGAGGGGACATTATAAAAGCAATTCTTCAAGGAGATGCAGCGTTTTTCACTGCTGTACCAAGGCTTGGGAAAAAGAACGCACAAAAATTGATCATTGAATTAAAAGGGAAACTGGGAACAGGAGAAGATCTAGATATTAATACAATGGGTACGGGAGTTGATGAGGTCAGTGAGGCTTTAAAAGGGTTTGGTTTCACTCAGCAAGAAGCTATCACGGCAATTCGAGCAACACAGAAAGATGGAGCTACAACAAGTGAAAAGATACGTCTTGCACTGAAATATTTAGGAAAGTGATTTTCAGTTTCCAGTTGCCAATTTCCAGTTAGTTTCAAGTTGCGAATTGGTTAATTGATACATTAGAAATTAATTGGAAAATGGAAATTCGAAATTGGAAATTATGATAAACAAAACACAGTTACCAACTGAACAAATTAATCCTGAAGAGGAAGTATTGCTTACATCTGTTAGAGCTAAATCATGGGCAGAGTTTCATGGCCAAGAAAATATTAAAACAGCGTTAAAAATAGCCATAGAAGCTGCCAAAAAAAGGAGTGAGTCAATTGAGCATGTTCTACTCTATGGCCCTCCAGGGTTAGGCAAAACAACCTTATCCCACATAATAGCGAAGGAGATGGGAAGTAATATCCGAGTAACATCAGGGCCGGCGATTGAAAGAGCTGGGGACCTCGCTTCTATATTAACGAACCTTGAAAAAGGTGACATTCTCTTTATTGACGAGATTCATCGTTTAAATAAAGTTGTAGAAGAGACACTCTATCCTGCGATGGAAGACTTCGCCTTAGATATTATTATAGGTAAAGGGCCATCAGCGCGTACTTTACGTTTAGATCTTCCCCAATTTACGATTATCGGTGCAACAACACGTATAGGATTATTGTCAGCGCCAATGCGTGATAGATTTGGCGTCATTCATCGACTTAACTTTTACTCGCCAGAAGAATTAGGAGTAATCATTAAAAACGCAGCTAAAAAATTGAACGTCGACATTGATGAGAAAAGTATTCATGAGATTTCAAAAAGAGGTCGTGGTACTCCCAGAATCGCCTTAAAATTTTTAAAAAGAGTTCGTGATTATGCCCAAGTAAAAGGGACTGGTAAGATTACTGAACAGTTAGCTAAAGAGGCATTACACATGCTTAGAGTTGATGAGCTTGGTCTTGATGAACATGACATTCGTTTTCTGCGTGCGATTATCGAAAAACACAGCGGAGGACCAGTAGGTGTAGAAACACTTGCCTCAACTATCTCAGAAGATATTGGTACATTAGAAGAAGTGGTAGAACCGTATTTACTCCAAATAGGATTTATTCAGCGTACTCCACGAGGAAGAGTGGCGACGAAACAGGCATATCAGCATTTAGATATTACTTTTCCGAAACAAAACGAAGATCAGCCACGTCTGTTATAACATTATAGATCTTTCTTTTCGTAGCTTGAAAGAATATCATGCGCTATTGTCCCAATAGTATTTTTCACTTGCTGTTCGCTCTCACCGATTTCAGACGTCATAATCCCTAGGAAAAAAACAACACCGTCTCTTTGGATGACTCCCACATCATGAAGTCCACCCACGACGTCTCCAGTTTTATGGTAAACTTGCGTGCCGTTAGGTACATTAGCTGAAAGTCGGTCTTCAATATCTGTATCTATCATAAAACCGAATAGCTCCTGTGTGCGAGCTACTGAAGTAATTTCACCTTTATACAATTTTTTAAAAAGAATATACATATCATATGGCGAGGTTTTATTGTTCTCCATATCTGTTTGTGCCAGGCCCCATTGACTAATTGTCTTTTGGACTGCTGGCATTCCGATACGGTTGGCGAGAATATGTGCTGCAGTATTATCAGATTGTTGTAGTGACAATTTCGCAAGTGTTTTTAATGAATAGGTTTCACCTGGCTTTTGATAGCGAAGAGAACCTGTACCATAATCTTGGATATCTTCCTTTTGGAGCGTAATCTGTTCATCTAAATCTATTTTCCCCTTATGTTCTAGATAATAAAGAACGGCAACTATTGGTACCTTATTTACAGAAGCAGCAGTAAAAATTTCTTTGTGATTTATCCCAAACGCATCGTTAGTATTAAAATCAGCAAAGTAAATACCGTAATTCGCTTTTTGTGATTGTATGCGTTTATACGTTTCCCTTTTCAAATTTTCAAGAAAAAGATTTTTCTGTCTTTGGGGAGTGGTAAAGATAAAAAATCGTGGAAGTTGAGGTACATTTCTGCCTATAAGGAGTATGATAACTGTATATACAATTATTGTGAAAAACTTTCTCATAAAAGCGGTAGTATTTTACTATACTAGTGTAGTATGAATCATGTAGCAAGTAGAATGCTCATCTGAAATAACTTAATACATACTACATGCTACTTAATACTACACGAGGTCTATATCGCAATGCTTCGGCAATATGTTTTTCAGAAATTGTTTCCGAAGCTTCGAGATCAGCTATAGTACGCGCAATTTTAATAACTCGATGATATGCTCTACCTGAAAGATGTAGTGTTATAACAGCCCTTTTTAATAACTGCTTACTTTCTTCTGTCAATACACAATATTCTCGTATCAGTTTACTGGTTAGTTCAGCATTACAAGTAAGTAGAGTATTTTTATATCGCTTTGTTTGGGTATCTCGAGCTTTTTGAACCCGGGCTCTGATACGTGAAGAAGGTTCAACGAGGATAGCATCTTCTGTAAGTTTATCTACTTTAATTGCAGGTAAATCAATATGAAGATCGATTCTATCTAATAATGGTCCAGAAATCTTTTTTTGGTAACGATTTATTTGTAAAGCAGTACATACACATTGATGAGTGGGATCGCCGAGATAGCCACATGGACAGGGGTTTTGTGCAGCAATAATCATACATTTAGCGGGAAATGTCGTTTTTCCATTTGCTCGAGAGATTGTAACAATACCGTCTTCTATGGGCTGTCTCATCCCTTCTAAAATATGTCGAGGAAATTCAGGAAACTCATCCAGGAAAAGAACCCCTCGGTGGGCAAGCGTCATTTCTCCAGGTTTAGGATTGCTGCTACCGCCAATAAGTCCTGCGAGCGAAATAGTATGATGGGGAGATCGAAAAGGACGCTGTTGCATAACGACTTGACTATCCAATTGCCCAGCGACACTATATATTTTCGTAACTTCAAGCGTTTCCTCAAATGTTAATTCTGGCAGAATGGACGGGAGCGTTCTTGCTAACAGCGTTTTTCCTCCGCCAGGTGGACCTTTCATGAGCAGATTATGGCCACCAGCTGCAGCAATCTCTAGCGCGCGCTTGGCTTTCTGCTGACCTTTTACATCTTTCATGTCATATTCATGATCATTCTGAGCTATTATTTTTTGAAATGAGATAGGTGGTAATGGGTTAATTGTTTTTTGTTTATTTAGATGTTGCATCAGTGACACTACATTCGAAATAGGAAAGATCGAGACAGTGTCAATAATTGCAGCTTCAGGTGCATTATCAGCCGGAAGAAAAACACTAGAAATACGTTGCTTTCCGGCCATTAATACTTGTGGAAGAATGCCATTGCCTGCTCGAACATTCCCATCAAGCGATAATTCACCAATAAATAGAATGTCAGAGATATCAGCTTGTAATTGCCCTGATGCCAATAATATGCCAAGAGCAATAGGTAGATCATAGGTAGGACCTTCTTTTGGTAGATCTGCAGGAGCTAGGTTAACAGTAATTCGTTTAGCAGGAAAGTCTGCTCCGGAATTTTTAATTGCTGATCTTACTCGCTCTTTTGCTTCTTCCACAGCTTTATCTGGTAGTCCGACTATGGTAAACGATGGAAGTCCTTGCGAAGCAATATCTACTTCAACCTCTACAGGTAATGCATCTATGCCTACGACAGCAGCAGATAGAACTTTCGCTAGCATATATTCATTATGCAGGAAAAAAGAGAAATATGTCTAGCAATAAAAGAGCAAAGTATAACGAATAGTTATGTGATCAGTGTGTCTATTTTTGCAGCAAGAATAAAATCATTGAGAAATAAACCATTTATTGCATGGGTCCAGAACGTTAGAGTTACCTTATTCCAATTATGCAAATTAATATCTGGATGATGTCCTTCTTTTTCTGCTATCGCTCCAACATTATTAACAAACGCAAGTGCCTCTGAAAAATTTTTAAAGAGAAATGTCCGCTGAAGTTTCTTGTTATCTATGAGCGACCAATCTGGAACTTGTGAAGTATAAAGAGCAATCTGCTCAGCAGTATAGGCTTGAACATTCCCTTCACATGGCACGCAACGTTGTGTCGTTAGATCACTCATAGAAACAGTGTATCACTTATTGCTCGTCTCACTCATACTTTTTACACTTCTCTTACATTTTTGTGATAGAAAAAAGTTATGGAAGATTCAGTTTTATCATTTCTCTTAGCATGGTTAGTTATTGTGCCGCTAGGTCTTATCACCTTGATGGTGTTAGTAGATTTTTTACAAAGCAGAAGAGTTCACTAGTCTATGTAGCCTGGGAAGGTAATAATATTTCTTCGGTCTGGTCCTGTCGTAGCAACCACAATCGGAAATCCTGTCCTTTTTTGGATAAACGCAAGAAATTTTAAACAATTTCTGGGTAAATCGGATATTGTTTTTGCTTTCTGGCAAGCTGTCCCATCCCATCCTGGTAGTGAAACATAATGAGGAATAACATCAGCGATAAATGATAGCCCTGGCTGATAATATACGAGATTGCCTTTTTTATCTGTGTAGTGTGTACACACTTGGATAGTATCTGTTTCGCGTGCAATATCTGCATGTGTTATAGCAAGCGTTTCAACTCCTGCCATACGGGCATTATATGTAATGAGCGATAAGTCAATATAATTTATATCTCTTGGTCTGCCTGTGGTGGTTCCATATTCATGTGCTGTTTCACGAACAAATGCTGCCCATTCTTGCTCATTCGAACGATTCTTCGGTAGATCAGAGAGATTCTTCGGAAGGTCTATATGTGTAGGCATTCGTCGAGCACCGACACTTGAGGTATATGGAATTTTAATAACACCGATTATGTAATAGATATTTTCAATACGCCAAAACCCGGTTCCTTCTCGTATTCCATATGCAGATGTATTCGAGGCTGTAACATCTGGGCGAGTTCCTATCCAGGCATCTAAACCGGCAGCTTGCGCGCCTTCAAAAACGACTGCTGCTGTTTTATCATCACTAATACGTTGATGGATAAGAAACGTATTAGTAACTAATTTTCTTTTTATAATCCACGCACGTGTATCTGCTAACCGTTTTAGAAACGTTTTCTTATCACCAACAGTTCTGACTGTAGAAATCCCAGTTTTTTTCGTTGTAAAAAAATCTGGCACTTCTGATGTAGCCAGATCTACGTTAAATACACTAAACTCTTTTAGATAGCGGTCATAACGACTAGACAATTTTTCTTGCCAGTCATCTCCTAGTAAATCAGCAATTCTCAGGCCGGTTTTATCATAATGATGGGCGTAACTTGGTCCAATACCGCGTCCTGTACCGCCCTTTGATTTCCCTTCCTTAATTTTATTTACTTGCTCTTCTGCCCGTTCAAGATCACTGCACATGATTGCATCATTTGACAGAAACAATCGGCCTTTTAGACTACCAACGTGTTTCTCAGCATAGAGAATTTCTGTTTGCATATCTTCAGGATGAATAATCATTCCGCGGTCCATAATACCTATGACATCTTTATAGAAAATTCCGGAGGGAACGACGTGGAGCGCGAGTTTCACCCCATCTTTTTCAACTGTATGTCCAGCATTGTTTCCGCCTTGAAAGCGAACAAGATACACTTTTTTTATACCGGGTTTTTTAAGAAACGTAGAGATAAGGTTATCTACCAGTCGGCCTTTTCCTTCATCACCTAGTGCCGCTCCTACGATCGCTGCAGAATTTTTTCTAGCAATATTTTGATAAAGATGGGGAGTATTCTTCGGCCATCCTACATAATCCTGATGTTTCATATAGATTACTTCGAAATCGGATTTCACTGATTTCTCTACTGCAGCCACAAGTGCGCTTGATTGTTTTGAAGAATGTTTAGTAGATTTTTTTGGCATTGAGTATGGTCAGGTCTGTGATGAGTATACTGCTCAGCTATTCATAGGTCAAGAAGAAAGATTAGTGTGTTTGAAGCATAGCTGTGATGAATTGTGCTTTTGCTTTTCTATATTCGTCTCGCTCTTTTCCTTCATATGCTTGTTTAAGCGCATTATATTGTTCACGTAAAGTAGCGTTCTTTAAAAGGAGCTCCCGAACTCTCATGAATTCATTATCTTCTTCTGAACCATTCACTACAAGTTGGATGCCGAGCGGAAAGTTATAGTGACTTGAATCAAACCCCGTATAGGTTTCAGTTGGTGGATTCCCGGGGTCAAACCGATAGAGAGAAGAAAGTCTTTCTTTAGCATGTAAAAATTCTTCTTTTTTAACACGGACGAGGATATCCAAATCGCCTTTCGTCAACAATCCAGGAATAGCAGTACTTCCTATATGTTGGATATCGCTATTTGGAAGCACACGCTTTATGTTTTGCTTTTCCTTTTCGAAAATACGATGCAATAATGTTTGTAATTCTGATGTTTTTTGGAAATGGAGTTGCATTCGTCAATTGTACTATAAATGTCCTGGAATAGGAATTCTAGAAATCGCATGATACAATGCAGTTGTCAGTTATGAGTTGTCTGTTGTGGGTTGTAGGTTCCTACTCATAACTCACCACCCATAACTCATAATTACTTCGTATGGACCAAGTCGCTCAAATTAGAGAAAAAATAGATATTGTTTCCCTCCTTTCAGAATATATAACTATAAAAAAAGCAGGAAAGAACTTCCAAGCATTATGTCCTTTTCACGGGGAGAAAACACCAAGTTTTCATATTTCTCAAGAGCGGCAGCTCTGGCATTGTTTTGGCTGTGGGAAAGGTGGAGATATCTATACGTTTTTAATGGAATATGAACGATTAGAATTTCCAGAAGCGTTAAAAATACTTGCAAAACGTGCAGGAATTGAACTTATTTCTCAATCCTATGCAGATACAGCTACTTCTGCAAAAAAAGAAGCCCTCTATAAGATAAACGCATTGGCTTCTGAATATTATCATTTTATTTTAACCAAGCATGCTGCAGGTAATCATGCTCTTCAGTATGTAAAACAACGAGGTCTTACAGATAAAGTAATAGAGACATTTAAGTTAGGTTTTGCTCCAGCAGGAGGCTCAGATCTCACAAAATACCTTCTTCGAAGAAAACAATGTAAGAAGGAAGATGTAGTTGATGCAGGACTGGCACTTCAGGGAAGATATGATGTAATTGATTTCTTCCGAGGCCGTTTAATGTTTCCGCTTATTGACCATCATGATAATACTGTTGGTTTCTCAGGCCGTGTGGTTGATGGTATTCCAGCGAATGGAGGCAAATATATAAATACCAGAGATACGCTTGTTTATCATAAGCGGGAGCAAATGTATGGGTTACATGTTACAAAAGAAGCAATTAAAAAACAAAACCAAGTATTACTCGTCGAAGGAGAGGTTGACGTCATAAGTTGTTTCCAGCATGGCATCAGTAATGTAGTGGCTGTAAAAGGAACAGCGTTAACTGAACAACAAGTTCGTTTACTCTCACGATACGCTGAAAAAATCACGTTTTGTTTCGATGGAGATACTGCTGGACAGGAAGCTATAAAGAGAAGTCTTTCAGTTGTTGCAAAACGTGGCATAGCAACAACTGTTGTAGTCATTCCTTCAGGTAAAGATCCAGATGAGTCGCTCCGTACAAATCCAGTTCTCTTTAAAGAGGCTGTTAGGAGGGACAGCAATATCTATGATTATCTTTTCGAGCAGACAGCTCAAAAGTACGATACGAATAGTTCAGAAGGAAAACAGCGTTTTGCAGAAGAAGTACTTCCTTTTATTAATGAGATTGAAAATGCAATTGTTAGGGAGCATTACATTAATAAGCTCAGTAATGCTATCCATAGTTCGTCGGAAAGTATCATAAAGGAGCTTGAACGGTTACGAAAGAAGCTTCCTATACCTGCAAAGGAGCCTTCGGATTTAAAACAAAAATCAAGGGAAGAAAAGCTTGAAGAATACTTGCTAGCACTGATTTTACAGGATACTACACCAGAAAAACATTTTGCTTCTTCTTGGCAGAAGCTACAGCCATTTATGGCAAAGCAGCGAGCTTCTCAAAAATTATTTTATGTATTGGCTGGGTTTTATGAGAACATGAAGGATGGTGCCCGGGATACATTACAGTCATATATACCGACAGAGCTTCTGGCCCCATATAATATTGCACTGTTATTACCGCTCCCTGCGTTCGAAAACGATGAAAAACTTCACGTCGAAGTAGAGAAAACAGCTACACAATTACGGGAGATGTATATAAAAGAGAAAATAAAGCAGATCACAGAGGAATTAAAAGAGAAAGAGATAGAAAAAGATGAAGAAAACACACAGAAACTAAAGGAGGTATACTCACAACTTATTGGCTTACTCAAATCAGGATAGGGCTTGCCCCGTTACATGTAATAACTACAGGTTTTTATACTACAGTTTTTATGAAAAACCAATATTTCAGCTTATTAGTTAGGGTAGAGAACATATAACGGGGCTTGTAAGTTTAGGAGATTATGATAGAATCAACAGTGCTACCATGAAAATGGTATTTTTTCGTATTGTTTTATGAGCGCCAAAACTAAACTCCCTGCAATTTTAAGTGATATTGTCATAACTGCGAAAAAACGCGGATATATCACCCAAGAAGAAATTCTTGGTATTTTTTCGCGTCCAGAAGATCATATTGAAGAGCTCGATTCGTTATATGATAAGCTTATCAAATCAAATATTGATGTTTTTGAATCTGTTGCTCAGGAACGAGATGATCAGAAATCAATAGAGGATCTTGAGAAAGAGCTTGAAGCATTAACTGTTCTTGCGGAAGGGACTGTTTCAGATCCAGTACGCATGTATTTAAAAGAGATTGGTCGTATCCCACTTCTTTCATTTGATCAGGAAATAGAGTTAGCAAAAAAAGTTGAAAAAGGTGACAAACAGGCGAAACAAAAATTGATCAATTCGAATCTGCGCTTAGTGGTCTCTATCGCAAAAAAATACATCGGTCGTGGATTAACGCTTCTTGATCTTATCCAAGAAGGAAATCAAGGACTTATTCGTGCAGTAGAAAAATATGATTGGAGAAGAGGGTTTAAGTTTTCTACCTATGCTACCTGGTGGATTCGTCAATCAGTAACCCGAGCTATAGCAGATCAAGCGAGAACAATTCGTATTCCTGTTCATATGGTCGAGAATATCAATCGTTTCCTTCGAACGTCTAGAAAACTCATGCAGGAACTAGGGCGTGAGCCAACTCCAGAGGAGGTAGCGAAAGTTCTTGGTATAGAACCAGAAAAAGCGCTTGAGATTATTAAAATATCTCAAAATCCGGCTTCTCTGGAATCTCCAGTGGGAGATGAGGAAGACAGTAAACTTGGAGATTTTATTCATGATGCAGCAGCTCCAACATTATTTGATACAGCTTCAAAAGAATTGCTAAAAGAGCAAGTTGATCAAGTACTGCAGACATTGTCTGATCGTGAGAGAAGAGTACTTGAAGAGCGTTTCGGCTTAAAAGATGGAAGACCAAAGACTCTTGAAGAAGTCGGGCGCATGTTCGCTGTCACTCGTGAACGTATTCGTCAAATTGAAGCGAAAGCGCTGCGAAAGCTACGTCATCCTTCACGTGGCAATAAACTTCGAGATTACTTAGGGTAATCTTATTCTCAATATATTAATCATTGAGATTCACATTCAATTCATCAGTATCTCTTTCTGCTGTTGTTTCGACATAGCTTGTTGCCAGATTTCCCGCCATATCCTCGACAACAACTTTATATTTATTTATACCTCCATAAATAAAGAGATTCACTCGTTCATATATTGCATTGTTTTCATCCCAACTAATATTTTTTCCATCAACCGTTATGCTTTTTACTTTTCCTTGTATAGAGCCAGTAATAGCAACTGAGTTTACTGAATCTAAATAGCCTTGCCATTGTCCGATATTGATTACGACAGACTCCTGTGTAGCTCCTTTATTCGTTGGGTGAAAATAATTTGAAATAACAGGTGGCGTGGAATCCACATACATTGCATGCCGTTCTAAAATATTTGTTCTGTTCCCATATGCATCTTCCATAGCAAATCCTAAATCATTTTCTCCTTCTGAGAGATAATACGTAAGCTCGAATGTCCCGTCATCAGATATTTGAAACTTTTGGTCATCAATAATAAGAAAATCGTTCGGACTACCTGTACCTTTTATAAGAATACTACCTTTCGTATCACTTTCAGGAAATTTAGTTGTTAATGTAAAGTCTTTATCATCAGGTGGAGTCACATCTGTCTCTATTTTATACTCTTCACTATAATCACTCATTACATTTTTATATGTCTGTCTTGTTTTAATGCTTTTTTTACCGTTTGTAGTAAAAAGAAGCGTTTTGGAGAAAGACCCTCGGTCATCTACGGGCGCATCGTCTGTATACTGTCCATTTATATAAATAAGAACTTTAGAGTGGGGATATGCAGTGCCCTCAAGAGGAAGTGATGCTCCATATTTCCCTGATACTCCTTTTATAATTGGCGGTTCTAATGAAGTAATATGTTCAGTGCTAAAATAATAGAAGATACCAGATAAAATTATAATCAGAACTATTAGAACTAGACTTTTCATTGATGAGATTATAGCAGAAGTTCTAAAGATTGCTTAGAGGTTATTCTCCCAAGGAGTCATGAGCTGAAAATAATTTCCATCAGGATCGGCAAATGTGGCAATCCACATACCTTGCATTTCATATGGTTCTTTTATCACAGTGGCACCGAGGGCTTTAATCCTTTCAAACTCTTCTTTTACTTCTTTTATTGCAAAGTTAAGAATTAATCTTTGAGGCTCCTTCGCTTTTCCTTTCACTTCAGAATGTTCACCTATATTAAAAAAACAGTCTCCTACTTGCCAACCAGACCAATTACCTTCAGCCATGTCTGGTTTTTTCTGAAAAACTTTTTCATAAAATGCAGCAAGCTCTTTTGGCTGCATGGTTCCGATCATAATGGAATTAAGATTCAATTTTGACATACGTTTAGTATAGCGAAGAAAAATAAAATTGCAATATTATTCCATTTGGTTTTCTGAAAGAAGTGTGTATGAATTTATTTTATAGGTTGATAATAGAGGAGGACATTCCCATTTTTGAAGATTCTAGTATTTGTTAATTTCAAATTCATTGGTTTTTTAAACATTGTTTTTCCTTTGCCTAACACTACTGGATTGACCATCAGGCGGTATTCGTCTATCAACCCTAAGTCTGAAAATTGTTGGACAATAGTTCCGCTGCCGAAGATGGCTAGATCCTTTTTTACCTCACCGAATCCGCCAGCTGGCGGAGAAGGCGGGCCGTCATATTGTTTCCATTTGTTTACTTCTTTCGGATCGATTTCATGGTATAGCTTGGAATTCTTCCAAGTAACTTCTTTCAGTGTTTTCGAGAAAACAAGTTTCCAGATATCATCGATAATCTGCGCCACTTTTCGGTCATCGTTTGAAGTATTCGGATCTTTCAATGCTTGAGGCCAAAATGATTCGAAGAGTTGATATGTTGTCCGGCCGAAGATAATGCCACCAAATGAATCCGTTTGTTCGATTGCAAACTGATTGAATTCGTCGTCGACTTGATGCCAATCAATATCGCCATTTTCTCTAGCGAAGAATCCATCAACTGATATTAGGTTAAAAACAACAATTCTTCTCATTTTAAATAACCCAACTTTTTTAATGTAAGTACAGTCGGGGGTGATAACTGTATATTTTGCAATTCAGTTAGAGTAAACCATCGCGCATCCTGAAAATCATCACCACTTTTTGTATGTATGTCATCTGAGTCTAGAGGAAAAGAAACCTTAAAGTTTAAAAAATTCATTTTTACCAGCACACGCTCTTGTGTTTCACGTAAAACCTTTTCACTTTCACCGCTTAAAGCACCTTCAATTTGTTCTACCTTTGCAATTGAGCTATCAACGCCTGTTTCCTCAAATATCTCTCTTTTTAATGCTTCCGTTTCTGTCTCTCCCTTATTAATTCCTCCACCAGGTACAATCCAACAACCTTTATAAACACCTCCTGTTCGACTACGTCCCAATAGAAGTTTATTATCGCGTGAAAAAAGAAAACCACCAACGATATTTCTATGTATTATTCTCATAATTATTTATCCTAGAATTCTGAAGAATAATAATGCGAGTGCGATTAGGGTAAGGCCGGCAAAGACGAAAACTGTTTTTAAAAACAACTGTACAGCTTCTTTCTTTTTATTCTCAAGAAGTAGAAGCAGGGGCTGGTAGATGAATAGATATCCCATAACAGCTGCAGAAAGGGTGAAGAGAGAAATAATGGCAATTGGGGCAATGATTGAATCTTCAGCACCTGAATTTCTAGGCCCATAAAACATTATTGATGCGACTAAGATAATATAAAGGCTAGCGGCTAAGGCATTAAGCAGCGGATTTTTCGTCATACCCTTGTACTAGCTGTATTGTATCATCCTTATTCGTTGTGTAAATATACCAAAATGAGTAATAATGTAGGAATGGCATTAGAAGAAACCCTACTTTTACTTTTTACGATTGCTTTTGTTATCGGTGGGCCATTGTACATTTTCTTAAGAGAAAAAATGACTAAAAAACCGTTAGCTCAGAGAAAGCATACAAGTAGGAGAATTATAAAGTTAACTGCAATCAATTTAGTTTTAAATCTATCAGTAGCTTTATATTTCTCATTTTTTCTTTTTTTAATTTTACAAAGGCCAGGTATACAGTATTCCCTACAATTGTATTGTGAGATGCTTTTGTATCTAATCATTATATGGGTCACCTTCTACGGAAATGGAATATACATTACGACAATTATGCTTGAAGATTTTACACTTCCGGAACTCCGGGATACCCGATCATATAAAACACAATATATCGCCACCCGTTTATTCCATGGACCAATCAGTCATATCCTTATTTTCTCCGGATGGATATTAGTCTTTCTCATTCTTGCAGTATTAGATGTGTCGCTTCAAGTTCCTAATGGCACAACCAACTGGCAAGTATTGCTAATGGCTGGAAGTATCACAGGGTTTTTTGTTGCTTTTTCTAATATAGCAAACGGGACAGCAGTCTATCAGTTCTTTACTGGAAGTATTGTCGTTACAATACTTACGTTCATCATTTCTTCAAATGAGATTACTATAGCTACTGCTCCTATCATGACTTATTATGTCGGCTTGATGGTGGTATTTGAACTTTGTGTTGGAAGTTACTTAGCATATTTAACTTATCTTAAAAAGAAGAAGGGAAGACATATTATTTGGGATCATTCTGGCGGACCTGGGATTTTAAAACCTGATCATAAATTACTAGACCTTATTCTTAGAAAGAGCAGAGGTTGACATTTGTCACTTTAACACTTAATATCATTTGATATTCATGCAAAAAATTACTCCCTTTTTATGGTTTGATATGAATTGTGAAGAAGCGGTGAACTACTACGTAGATACGTTTAACGGTGCTCCATATAGCGATAAAAGCTCTAAAATAAACTTTATTCAACGATACGAAAAGGGCATTGAAACTCCTGGGGCAGAACAAATGCAGGGTAAAGTTCTGACTGTAGAATTTGAACTAGCCGGACAAAAATTCCAGGCTCTTGATGGAGGTCCACTATTCAAATTTAACGAATCTATTTCCTTATTGGTAGATTGCAAGGATCAAGCTGAAGTCGACTACTTTTGGGGAAAACTTTCAGCAGTTCCCGAGTCTGAACAATGTGGCTGGTGCAAAGATAAATTTGGATTATCATGGCAAATCATCCCGAGACGATTGGGTGAGTTAATAGGAGATCCGGATAAAGAAAAATCACATAGAGTAGTAAATGCAATGTTAGAAATGCATAAACTCATCGTTGCAGATTTAGAAAAAGCCTACGAGGGAAAATAGTTTAGGCAGCTTTTTCATCAACCTCAAATATTCCAAATGTGTTTCCTTCAGTATCGAGAAAATATCCTTGCCAACATTTCCCCGGAATTGCGAACTTAGGTAATGCTTCACGTCCGCCTTTTTCTAAAATCGCTTGTGCTGTTTTATCAAAATTCTCCACTTGTATAGAATTCACATAAGCATTTGTTCCATGTTCTGATGGTGGAGTTTTCGCAGGCCGTTGTAAAATAGCGCCGTTTATACCACTCGTTTGAATTCTCCAATATTCAATAGGAATATGTTCATCCTTCGTACAGTTCCAGCCAAAAATTTCAGAATAAAAAGCTACTGCTCTTTGGGGTTGATCTGCTTGGATTTCGAAATAACCGATTGTATTCATGAATAAAAGAAGTGTAATTACTGCATTGTTGGTTGGAGCATGCCGACGATGTTTCCTTCAGAATCACGGAATGAAACATACAGACCAATACCAGGGATATTCATTTGTTCTCCAAGAATTTCTCCCCCTGATTCTTGCACTGCTTTCGTACTTGCTTGAATATCCTCAACAGAGATGACGAGATGGGGAACACGATTTAATTCATCATCTTTCCAATCAAAAAACCCTCCATTAATAGCCCCTGGTTCTGTTGGTCGTTGCGTCTTTTCATCAACTGGGGTTGTTGTGGCGAGTATGTAATTTCCCATTTCAGCTCCGAGTTGCTGCATATTCCATCCGAAGACTTTTGTATAAAAATCTGCGACACGTTTTTTATCTTTTGCAGGCATTTCGAAGTGAACAACAGGATTCATTTTCATGATTTTCCCATTCTAACAATAGGGTATAAAAATTTCAATATATAATTTATTGAGAATATAAAAAACCTCGCTTGTTACAGCAGGGATTTTCTAGAATGGAATGAACAAGTTTAAGCTTGTGCCTTTTGGCCTGTGATATTTACCATCCAGCGAACACCAAACTTGTCTGTAAGCATACCGAATGTGTCACCCCATGGTGCTTTTTCAAGCGGCATAATTATTGTTCCCTCTTTTACAAGTTTATCCCAATATCCTCTCAGTTCTGATTCATTGTCTCCGCTGAGCGACATGCTAATATTACTTGCAGGATTAAATTCCATGCTGTTAGGAGTATCAGCAGCCATAAACAAAATACCATTATCTGCTTCTAACATAGCATGCATGATTTTGTTCTCTTCTGCAGGATTTTGTGATGCATGGAATTCTTTAAAGGTGTTCATTGTTAGTTTTCCACCAAAAACAGTTTTATAAAATTCCATAGCTCCTCGAGCATTATCTCTAAAACTAATATATGGATTAAGTAGTGAATTCATCTTCTCTTCACCCCCTTTCAGAATGATTTTCAATGTAAATTTATTACGACAGTAACCAAATTGACATGAACATAATATACCAATAAAACGGAAGAGGCAATCTCTAAAACAATAGTACAAACATACGTAAAACCCCACAGCCTTGCCTCGATATCTATCTTATAGTATAATAAGCGTTTATCTTATGAGTTCTAAACACGAAGTAGTCATGATTGCTGATAATAATCTAGCGCATAAAGGCGGAGCTGAAATAAACACTAGAAAAGTGCTTGGGTTTGGTCAGCCTGATACATACTGGACTGTCTATTCTCCCTTTCCTATACCAGAAGAGCTATCGGTAGAAGGTCATGTAACACCTCCGTTTATTCATGTGTTGGATTTAAAGCTAAATATTATTCGCCCAGATCAGTTAATACAAACTATTCATGATATACGAGAAAAAAATCCTGACGCAATTGTTTTAAATCATCCTTATGCCTATGGAGCACAACTTTTTGGGTTGATGGAACCAGATATGCGGGCAAAAACTGTTGTTGTATGGAGGCATGTTATTACTGATACACTCTCGAGAGCTGCCCCTGATTCAGGCCCAAGAAAGATAATTGATCCGCTTCTTGATCATGCGGTTACGGGTTTATGGTCCTTTGTTGGAAAGAAAAGTGCGGGGAATATCGCATTCTCTAATGCGACAAAAGCCTCATTAGTAAACGTGGGCGTTCATCCCGATAGAATAGCAGTTGTTCAAGATCAGGTAGGCTTTGAGATGGACGCAGATCTGCGTATGAGTCCTAACTATATGGAAACGAGACGAAAATTTCTAGAGGATGATCAGTTGGGTGTTCTCTCAGTTGGAAGAATAAACAGAGTTAAAAATTTTCTTTGGGTTGCAGATGCCTATGGACAACTACTTGCCTCTAAAGACAATTTACCATCAGATGGCCCATTTAGACGGGTTAAATTTACAATTGCTGGTCCTGCAGATTCAGCATCTGAACAGGCTGAGCTGTCGAGAGTTTCTGAGCGAATTGATGCTATAGACGCAAAATATGGCAAAAGTGAGCGAGTTGTAATTGAATATATCGGTTCACAAACGTATAAAGAACTATACGAATTATATAATACCTACGATATACAATTGCTTACGTCACTGTTTGAAGGCTCATCAAATGTATTAAAAGAAGCTGCTCGAGGCGGTATGGCGTTAATGTCGGCAAAACAAGCTGAAGCGGCAGCCCAACTTATAACCGAATCTTC
Organism: Candidatus Levyibacteriota bacterium; assembly: GCA_041906785.1. GTDB lineage: Bacteria > Patescibacteriota > Microgenomatia > Levybacterales > UBA12049 > CAYMDS01. The sequence goes on along the minus strand of JAYRIM010000012.1, from coordinate 1,669 downwards.
CACATTAATAGGTGCTCCGTTAAATGGTTCTTCGGATACAGCGCTCCATATTCGTAATTGTCTGCATAATCCACAAATTTTGCATTATATGCAGGATCGTGCTCTCGCATGGGGTGAACAATTTACTCAGGCTAGAGCAGAAAGAGAGTTTTGGGATGCTATCCGCCAATTTATCCATTAACCTATGAAGAAAGAATATCTCACAATGCATCAGCCTGAACGTGAATTTTCTTCTGCCAACAGACATATTCTAGAAATAGGAAAACAGTTCGCTAATAATGCTAGAGAGCTAGGTGTTCCATATGCGATACAAGGCTCTTTCGCATATGCATTAAATGTAGGGCAGGATTATCGTCCGATCCATGATATTGATGTGTACGTTGCAGAAAATGGTTTGAATTCTCTGGTCGATTTTTATACAGGTACTCTCGGATTTAGAAAAGGGGATATTATTAATCCGAGATTACAAAATCGAATAAATCTATCAAAGGGTGATGTTTCTATTGATCTTGTCCCTGCAGAATTTGATAACGATAATTCATTTACGGCATTTACTCATGCTGTTGGACCAATAGAACTTGTTGTCTACTTTCCTTCTTTAATGCTGACATCAGCACGGGGAATCTCATGCCTGTCAACAGAAGGGAACTTTCATCGATTGCGGACATCTTTCAGTTCAGTTATTAATGGTGCGTCAGAAATACCAGAGCATAGTCTCGATTTATATGTCTTAGGGCGTTACTCCAATAGAGAAAGGTTGCGAATGATAGAGAGAGCTGGACATGGTTATTATCTCCGTACACGACAAAGACCAGAAGTTAGATTTCCAATTGCTACCAACGCTACGACAATAGGAAGCTTAATGTCTTTAGGCAATCCAAAAGTTGATAGTTCATATGAAGAATTACAAAAACGAGCAAGGAGATTTATAAAAAGTTATCGATAGAATACTGGTACATTCTGCATTGCTTGATGGAATAGAGGAGAATTTATTTCCTAGCTACTTGATTAACTGGAAATTCTTGCTGCATTTTAAATAGCTTGTTATAAATGATAAACTGAATTTATGACAATACTTGCAGGTTTAGCGACAATAACAGGCGTTTTTTTAGGATTAGGAAGTCTTCCTCAGGCAATTAAAATTTTCCGGACAAAAAGTGCTAAAGATATTGCTCCGTTATCATATCTAATCATGGTAGTGGGATCATCCATATGGATTCTCTATGGATTTGAATTAAAAAGTCTGCCGATCGTGATTCCGAATGTTTTAGGAGTTATTCTTGGAACGGTAATACTACTTGGTTGGTTTCGCTACGGAAAACGCCCCAATAAATGAATATTTCAATTGGCTGCACCTGTAGATGAATTGCGAAACTATTAATTGTATAAATCTATTGATTACAATTGGAACAATGTTTGAAAGACTATTTCATTTAGTAGGAGAAAATTCAATTATCCACTCTATACCGTATTTATCTCGAAACATACCCGCATATGTGCCCCACGGACTGTCTCCTATAGATCCTTCTACTTCTCCTCCGCTTGAGAGGCCATAGAATAATCTGTCTGCCTCTTCTTTACTTTCTGTACGTACCAAAATTTTGCTTCGATTTTCATGCTCATTTACTCGCCCCAAAACCTCCGGAACATCATTGGCTATTAGCATAGT
>JAYRIM010000011.1:0-3790 GCA_041906785.1 Candidatus Levyibacteriota bacterium | reverse complement strand
AGATGTCCGGACATCCCAATCCGCAAATCTTTCCTTATGCGGACCAAGATATTCAGGTAAATACACTGTCGTAAATACTGGAGCATCAGGATAAAGTTCATGTAATGTTTCGAGAACTCTCTCCGCCCCCCCGTATTCTTTTATATAATCATGTACAAGCGCCACTCTCATAGATAAGCTCCCCTGCCCCGTAGACGCGCTCTTGCGACGCGAGGATGTAAACCTCGGGAGCAAGTAAGCGATCTTCGGGGACCATACTCTTTAATATAATCATGTACTAGTGCAACTCTCATAAAGTAATTTCCAGTTACCAATTTCCGGTTTCGAATTAGTTACAAGTTGCTAATTATCAATTGCTATTCCGTTTTCACTTGTAATTATTGATGATGTTAGAATTTTTTTAACTTGTTGGACTTCTTCGATAAGTTTTATACTCTTCTCCATAATATCTTTGTACTCTTCATTTGTATCTTTTATCAATCGTAACCAATGAATAGATTCTCTAGATTCTTTGCGTGATATCTTCAATCTATGAATAAAATCCTTTTTACTTAAAGCTTCAAGAGCTTCTATATAGTTTGCTCCAATTGAACCAGACGCTCGAATAAGTTGATCACTATACTCTCTATTAAATTGCGTCTTAGAAAGTAATTTAGTCAACTTTTGACACCCAACTGCAAACCTATACATTCTTTCATAAAACGAATCTGAGTCAAACTTTTTGTACATATAAATCCGTCATTAATCATTCGTAACTAATTGGAAACTGGCAACTGGAAATTGGAAACTTATAATAGACCGAGTTGTTCTCCTTTCTTCATATCATCTATTTCCTTAAATAATGGTGAGAAGCGTTTTAATAAACTATTAAATCCATATGCTTCAAATATCTTGAGAGCTCCGCTTGTGTATAAATCAATCAATTTACATTCATCAAGCTTACAAGTAATAGGAACATCGCGCAGAATCGTCGCGAGTTTTTTCGCCAATGCTGCTTGTTCAGCATCAGTAGCTAATTTCTCTGCAATTTTCGGTGGTAGTTCTCCTAGATGTTCATACAGATATTCAAATGTCCCGAATTTCTGTAATAATGTGCTCGCAGTTTTCGGGCCAATACCTGTTACACCTGGATAGCCATCTGACTGATCGCCAATTAGTGCTTTATAATCGACAAACTGTGAAGGCTTTACTCCATACTTTTCTTCAACTGATTTTTCGTCATGAAGGAGTGTTGTTTTCACTCCTACTACCGGCATCAACACCTTCGTATGCGAGTCAACAAGTTGTAACAAATCCCTATCCCCCGTCAGAATAATAGTTTCCAGTCTCGAGTTTCCAGTCTCCAGTGAATTATTTTGTTTTTTATTGGAAATTGGAAATTGGAAATTGGAAATTCTCGCAACTTGTGTTGCAAGTGTCCCTATCACATCATCAGCTTCAAACCCTTCAACTGCGAAAATCGAAATATTCATTTTTTCTAATGCTTCACGAAGAAGTTCAAATTGTGTAGCCAAGCCATCTTCCATTTTCGGACGATGCTCATGATAGCCCGCATATAAACTTTGTCTGTACGTAGGTTTTGAGATATCAAAACTCACGATAACGTATTCGGGTTTTAGGTCAGAGACGACAGTAAAAAACATGCTGAAAAAACCGTACATTGCATTAATAACAGTACCATCAGGCGCAGTAAGCGGTGGCAAGGCATGATAGGCCCTATGCACAATAGCGTTTCCATCTATCAATAACAGTTTCTTCATATAATACCTCCGTAAGCATTTCCACTTGCCCCGTTGAGCCGCCCCTCATGAGCATGAGGCTGGAAGCCTCTGGCATGAGGTAAGACCTCTATGGGGTCTATGAGTAAAAGTTTTTTTGTATGGGAATTATGTTCAGAAGTCATGTTGCTATTGTAGCATTATTAGAGGTAACCAAGGAAGATTTCCAGTTTCGAATTGCCAGTCTCCAGTTAATTTCTAATTACTAAATTCATCAATTCATTTGAAAATGGAAACTTGAAATTGGAAATTGTAATATTTGGTAGGCGCAGTGCATCAGGGAGGGTCGGCATCGTTGCCTCCCCTCCCAACCAGGTCGTCTGTGACTTTACCGCTCCCGGCCCAAAGCCGGGAAAACGTAGTTGGTCATCACCCAGACGACCAGTGCGACGATAAAAATCGCTGCGAAAGCCAGACCGATACCCATACGGGCGATCTGATCTGGCGAGTGAGAGATAAAAAACTCAAGGACCTCCATGGGATTCCTCCAAGTGAATTATTTGCTCTCACTTTACTTCTAGAGAGCATTTCAAGACAGAACAATGTCATCCTGGAGTCCCCGATGTCAATCGGGGACGATAGGATCCACTTCTGTATTAAAACGCTCTCTAGAATATGCCTTCTGCGCCTACCAAATTGTAAATGTACGCTTCAGCCTCCGAAATAAGCTTCGAAATGAAACTCTCTCAGAAACCGAAACTCTATAGAACGTCTGTAAAGACCTACATCGTATGCCTTCTAAGCTCATGATTGGGCCAAAAGCCCAAAAGTGACTGATGTAGGCTTTTACCTACGTTCTAGATAATTCCTATCGCTACTAAACAGCCTCTGGCTGATTAATAATGATAGGAAGAGGTTAGCGCGAGCGAATACTACCAAACGACTCAGAAACTACGAATGAAATAAAATTCTCGCTTCTTAATATTGATATATATTCCACTTGTCCGATTCACATCGGACTGCTTCTCAATCGAATATACATGGCCTCAAAGCCTCATGGAGGATGGGCGAACCCCATCCTCCCCGCAGTGCTACTTCTAGAAGCCTGCATAGTAAATTGGGCGAACTAGGAGTAGTAAGCAAATGCCCAGAGCGAGCAGGCCGACCCACAAAGGCCAGCCGAATACCCACCAAAGCAACGCTATCGGGAAGATCGCGCTGCCGGCGAGAGAACCGATGGCCGACCAGATCCGGCCGACACCACGCTGGCGAAAAAACAGCCAGCCCAGCGTCAGCGTCAGAGCGGTCAGGAACAGAACAATAGCTAGGTTGACCAGATACTCCTGGAAGAGTATAGCCAACCCAGCGGCTTTGAAGACGAACTCGATGATTTCGCGGACCAGTTTCTCGATCGGAGACATGGTGGCCCTCCTTCGGGCGACTTTGTAATGGACGGATATTTAGGAACAAGCTGGAAACCACACTTGTGGCTGGTTCCACCTCGTTCCCAATATCCGCTGTATTTTCTTTTGAGATTAGCTCTTTCGAGCTAAACTAACCTCTTGTTAAAGAACAAACTAACTGTTAACAAAGTGACAAATTAATGTGTTTATTAACAGTTAGCAAATATGTACAATTGTGCCTATATGTTAACTGTCAAATTGTTACTGTTGTTAATTTGTCAACAAAAAAGACCTTTGTTCGGGGCTGGCCTGAATCATAAGGTCTAACTATTGATTCGGTGAAGCCCCAATTTCACTCAATCAATTATGTCCTGTAGTATAACATGCATTCCCTGTTTTGTCAAGTACTATAGGGTAAAGGGTTGTGGGTTATGAGTTATGGGTTGTCAGTTGAGAAAACATAAATACCGTCACTGTGATCCGCCAGCTCCGATTGAATCGGAGCTGGCTGGCGAAGATGCAATCTCTTTCTACCCCTTCCCAACGTATAACATAGGACTTAAGACTTCTAACTTAGCTTCAAAATACCTCTTGACAAATCGTGTCCTATAATATATACTGGTCACTATTGTTCTTTTAAAAACTAAAAGAATTTTTGAACACTCATCT
>JAYRIM010000010.1:0-47358 GCA_041906785.1 Candidatus Levyibacteriota bacterium | reverse complement strand
TTACAAGTTACAAGTTACAAGTTACAAGTTACAAGTTACAAGTTACAAGTTACAAGTTACAAGTTACAAGTTACAAGTTACAAGTTACAAGTTAGGAGGGGGAGGGAGATTCCCAGCACGTTTTCTTCGTAATAGAAGGACTCCGACGATCCCGCTGAGTAATAAAAGTAATAAAACAATAAAGAGCATTGGTAAAGCATCTGCTTTTTTTTCTGCAACTGGCTGTTTTGGAGGATGGGTAGGAGAGTACGTATTAACCATTTCCCGAGGTAAAGGTGTTGCTATTGGTTCGTTCGTAAATGGTATTTCAAAGAATTGAGCCCCTGGGCCATCATGTGTAAACACTGTTCCTTCAGGCATTTTTACCAATGTGTGGTGAGGTGTAATTACAGTTACTTCGCCTAGTGGTGTTAAGGTATTTGATTGATCTTTCTCAGGATGCCAAACAAGCGCATATCGATTTATATCGGTATGGGTATCAATGATTTTTACAGTGTATCGAATATCATTTTGAAGTTTATTAACTTGATCATTTGTTAATAACGCTAGAAATGTTGGAGTAGGAATTTCTTCTCCTTCTAATGCATCGAGTACGCGTGTGCTATTCGAAAATAAATCATTTAGGTCTTCAGGTTTCTGATAATTAATGATCGCAAAATTAAGATTGGTTTCTTCAGCATAAACCTTATGAACAGGGAAGAGTGGAAGTGAAAAAAGAATAAAAAAGAGTATAAAAAACTTTTTCATATTATTCATTCGCTAATTCAGCTAATGCTGCGACTACTGCTTTTGTCGTTAAAGCGATTTGCGTATAACTATAGTTTGGATTACTTGGTTTATCATTAACGCTGTGATAGACGTTACTAAATGTATATTCATAGCCAAACGCTGCTGGGATGTTTTGTGCATGAAACGCTGCATGGTCGCTGCGGTTTTCGCTGTTTGTTTTTAACGTAATTTCTAAAGGTATATGGTATTTATTCTTCATATCAATAACTTTTTGTGCTAATAATTGTCCCGGACGAATAGGATTATACGTAAAGAAAATATGATTTCCTTGCGAAGCAGTACCTATCATATCTACGTTCAAAACACCTTTTATGGTTTTGGTTGCTCTTTTGTTTTGTACATAATCACGGACATAATACGTACTTCCTAGCAATCCTTGTTCCTCTCCAGAGAAGGTTATAAACTCAATAGAACGTTTCGGTGTAAAATTACAAACTCGGAAAACACGGGCTGCTTCTAAAACCAGCGCTGTTCCTGAACCGTTATCATCAGCTCCTGGGGCAACAAGAGGATTTGGTGAAATCGAATCCATATGTGAAGTTACTAAATACGTTTCTTGAGGAATTGATGATCCTTGTAAAATACCAATACTGTTTCCCGAAGCAACGTTACCAGTTGGGCAGGGCTCATCAAAAGCTTGCATAGATGTTGCTAATCCATTTCCTGTTAAAACACCTCTAATATATACTCCTTCAGTGATATTTCCTTGTCCTCGGCTATAGCGTGATTGACTTTCGTCTCTCGCAGGTGTTGCGTCATTATCAACAAGGTTCTCTACGAAACTTCGGATTGATTGTTCAGATACTGCATTTACAAGACACTCAACAGTATTTTGTGCAGCAGGCGCTGGAGTGTTCGTTGCTCTGGGTGTTGGAGTATTTGTTGCACTACCAATAGGAGCAGGTGTATTTGTTGCTGGAACACCTCCGATAGGAGTAGGCGTTGCTGAAGGATAAAATGGCTGCATTTGGATTTGTGCTAAGACTTTGCTTACAACAATATTTTTAAATGACGATGGAAAGATTATAAAAAGCAAAACAGAAGCAGCTAAGAAGAGCAAGGAATTTTTCCTCATATATTTTTTATATCATTATTTTTCATTCAGATACAAGACGCATTACTTACTCGTTCATATCTTATCTGATAGAATACGAATCATGCAGTATGTCGCAGATCTCCATTTACATAGTAAATATTCACGTGCTGTATCACAAAGCATGACTCTCCCAGTGATGGCAGAATATGCAAAACAGAAAGGATTAGATATTCTTTCTGCTTCAGATTTTACGCATCCATTATGGTTTAAAGAAATGAGTGCACAGCTTGAAGAGGTAGGAGATGGAATATATCAATTAAAAGGGACAGAAGAGCCAGATGGGCCAAAAGAGACAAAGGATAAAGAACAAATATACTTCCTTTTATCGACTGAAATTGCGAGTATTTATAAACAAGGAGATAAGTTGAGGAGAATTCATAATCTTGTCTTCGCACCAAATCTTGAAACAGTTGAGAAAATAAGTGATTCATTAGTCGCTCGTGGTGCAAATCTAAATGCAGATGGCCGGCCAATCATCGGCCTGTCATCAAAACAACTTTTAGAGCTTATTCTGGAGCAGAGTGAAGATTGTTTTCTTATTCCATGCCATATTTGGACGCCTCATTTTGGTATCTATGGCTCTGCTTCTGGATTCGATTCATTAGAAGAAGCATTTGGAGATTTAGCACAGTATATTTATGGCATTGAAACAGGTCTGTCAAGCGATCCAGATATGAATTGGTCTATAGCGGAATTAAAAAGTCGGTCGATCCTTTCTTTCTCAGATGCTCATTCACCTGCGAAGATGGGGAGAGAATGTACGGTATTTGAGCTAGAAGGTACAGTACCAACGTACAAGCAAATTAAAGAGGCAATAATGTTCCCTCTGAAGAGAGCCAAAAGGGACCAAGGAGTCAGAGGAGACAAAGGAGAAGAAACAACACCTGGCCCTTCTGGCTCTTTGGTGTCCTCTGGAACCTCACGCATTCTGTATACTATCGAATTTTATCCTGAAGAGGGGAAGTATCATTTCTCTGGTCATAGAAATTGTAAAGTATCGTATGGACCTGAAGAAATTCGCGAAAAGGGTACGATCTGCCCAGTTTGCAGAAGGCAGATGACTGAAGGTGTACTGTTGCGCGTTCAACAATTAGCAGATCATACGTTAATAAATCGTGTTGAAAGTAAACGTAATGCAAGTGGCCTTCAGTGGTGTACGGATAAAAGCAAACAACAACCACCATATGTGAAACTGGTTCCGCTTTTAGAAATCGTTGCAGAAGGAATGCACTCAACTACCGCAAGTCAGAAAGTAAAAGATATGTTTTCGGCTTTATGTCGTAGTCTTGGCTCAGAAATTGAGGTGCTATTAAAAGCACCAATAGATGAAATTAGGGAGATCGCGGGAGATAGAGTAGCAGAAGGGGTTGATAAAGTGAGAAGAGGAGATATTATTATCGAACCTGGTTATGATGGAGAATATGGAAAGGTCCAAATCTGGAGAGAAGGAGAAGATGTAGCTAAAGATACTGGTGATAAAAATCAGACACAATTGGAATTAGAGTTATAGAGTGAGTAAGATTATAGAGATATTAAATATCAAATATAAAATAGTAAATATACATATAAAAAATAAAATATTTTTAATTCTTTTTCATATTTAATATTTAATCTTTAATATTGTGAATTAGTAAGGTAAGTAGTAAAATAAGCAACACAAGAGAATTATTGTATGAAGTTAATAGTTGGCTTAGGTAACCCCGGAGAACAATACGAAAAGACTCGTCACAACCTCGGTTTCATGGTTCTCGAACAATTCCTAAAAGATTTTGAATCAGTTAAAAATACCGTCTGGGAAAATAATGAAAAATTAAAATCAGATATCGTAACACTGGACTGGCAACGCCGTTCGGCAGGCTCAGGCCAAGCGAGACATGATATTGTTGAACGAGTTCTTTTAGTCAAGCCTAAAACCTATATGAATAATTCAGGTATGGCTGTGCAGCTCGTGTCCTCTTTCTATAAAATCTCTCCTGAAGATATTTGGGTTATTCATGATGACTTAGATCTTCCTCTTGGTAAAATGAAAATCCGCTTTGGCGGAGCAGCAGCTGGACATCACGGAGTCGAAAATATTATTGAACAACTAGGGTCTGATAAGTTTTGGCGGTTTAGATTAGGAATTGGAGAATTGCGACAAATGCCCAGAGATTTAACTGAAGATGGGAAAGAAAAAAATGTCAGTAGAAGAAATTTAGGTAATACAAATGATTTCGTTCTCGGCTGGTTTATCGGTAAAGAAGAAAATGAAGCGAAGAAACTAGTAAAATGGGGGGCAGATGCGTTAGAAGTTGCATTAGAAAAAGGCCTCGAATCTGCGATGAATCGGTTTAATACGAAATAGCCACTAATGCATCCGAATTTTGCATTCTTGTTTTTCAAATTAGTAGTAATTAGAATGATCAGTATACTCTTTGCTAGTACTATTCGCATCCGAATTTCTACAAATATTTAGAACTGTAGACTTATTCGGATCAATTCGTAGCCTATGCAGTCTATTAAAACAGTCTTAACCAAATTTAATCCCCAAACAGATAAATATATTTCCCGAGAGTTTCAGGATTTTGGAATTCGGCTTACAGAAGAATTAAATGATTATAAGCATAAGAGTCTGTATATGAAACTCGCGAAGACAGAACATCGAGCGCTTTTAGAAAAAGCTCTGGCGTTCGTTAGCGATAGTAATGCGTATAACAAAGGGGCTTTATTTATGTGGAAGTTAGCCCAATTAAAAAGAGGGACGAAAGGTCAGAAGCCAGGAGAAACGCGTGTTATTAAAGGTGAGCTTGGAAAAATACCAGAGTAAATTACTAATTGTTATATTGTTATATTGCTACATTGTTCCCTCACCTTAATCCTTTCCCAAGGGGAGAGGAGATATTAACAATATAACAATTCAACAATATAGCAATAATGTATTACTCTCCCTTTACCCAAAAAATTATACAAGTTGTTGACGCGATACCATCAGGCAAAGTCGTAAGTTACGGTCAAGTTGCTGCATATATTGGTGTCCCTCGCGCTGCTCGGCAAGTGGGGTGGACACTTCGCTTACTTGAAGAATCTATTAAGCTGCCATGGTGGAGAGTTATTAATAATGCGGGAAGAATTACTATAAAAGGCAATCTGCATAATACTCCAGAACTTCAAAAAAAATTACTTGAATCTGATGGAGTAGAAGTGATGGATGATCTGACATTAGACATTGAAACCTATCGCTTTAAAGCAAATGGCGAACAGTTGAAACATTGGGGATTGCCGGAAACGTATAGGCAGAAGGTGCTGGAAAAATATGGGTTATAATGAAGTCCTAAGTTATAAGTCACAAGCCCTAAGTAGCTATTCTCTGACTTATCACTTATAACTTGTAACTTATGACTTCTACTCAGGTTCATCTCTATATTTCGGGGTTCGTACAAGGAGTCGGCTTCCGACAGTTCGTTCGTTCACAAGCGAGGAAATTCGGAATAACTGGCTGGGTGCGAAATTTGCCAGATGGTAGGGTTGAAGCAGTGCTCCAGTCGTGTAAAACAGTTGAAAAAGAACGGAAGGAACAATTAGATACAATGATTGGTGTATGTAAAAAGGGACCACTTATTTCTGAAGTAGAGGAGGTTGCCATTGTTTGGGAAGACGTTTCAAATAACTACAAAGATTTCAATATTATTTCATATGCAGAATAATCAGTCATATAGACTTCAATCCTTATTGGTGGGTTTTTTTATGTTTTTAATACTTGGATTTAATGTGTTAACCCAAGATAATTTACATATCCTACTTACTGCAGGGTTTTTAGTCATTCATAGTATGCTATCGTGGAAGCAGTTACTTCCGCGACTGTTTTTTATACTGATTCCTTTGACTGTTTTTGTGTATATGCTTGGAAGTGAATATACCTTAAATCTCTATGACCAAATCAGTTGGTTTGATAATGTCGTTCATTTTCTCGCAACATTTGTTATTACTTTACTGATTGGTTTTCTCAGCAATAAAACCTCACTTCGTTCAGTTCGTTCTGAGCCATGGCTTTTTATTATCGTGATTGCGGGTTTAGGTATTACATTAGGTGTTCTGTGGGAGTTCGTGGAATGGTCATTTGATACATTTATTCGGCCAATTGAACTTATTACTGTGTATGATCTTATTACAGATTTGATGATTGATAGTCTTGGCGCACTTTCAGCAGGCGTAGTAAGCTTGTTCCTTATACATGAAAAATAATTATTTAATCTTTACTGAGTATTTTGAGAAAAAAGCGGCTAATAGTGTGGTAATCGGTACAGCCAGAATAAGGCCGATTGATCCCGCTATTGTTCGAACTATTTCTTCCACGAGAAATTCACTATTTACCATTACCCATAATGGTTCAGTGCCTCGTTGTGTGCCTAAGATAAGATAGATGAATACTCCAATTGATGCGCCTGCATATGCAAGCACAAGTGTGTTTACTAAGGAGGTAATATGTTCTCGTCCAATTTTCATACCATGTTTAAAAAGAGCTGGTACTTTATAGGCTGGATTTGCTTCTGCCAGTGTATATATTGTTGTAGTTTGTGTAGTTGTCACATCATCAAGAACTCCTAGCGTTCCGATGATGATACCTCCTAATAGGAGACCCTGAAAATTAATGGTTCCTTGGAATCCTTGAATTAGAGAATATATATCTTCAGAACCAAAACCGCTCAATTTAATAAATTGCACAAAAAGAATTGAAAGAAAAATAGTGATAGCCAAACTTAAAATTGTCGACGCGATAGCAATAGTTGTTTGCTGCGTTATACCATGAGCTAAATAAATCGTTGTAATCATAATAAATAAAGAGCCAGCGATACTGATAAGAAGGGGATTACTACCTTGCATAATTTGAGGAACAATAAAGAAACAGATAACAGCAACACTGATAAACATACCAATAACTGATCCCACACCACGTTTTCCTGCAGTGATAATAACAAGAAAAATGAAACCGAGGACAATAGCTAAGACGCGGTCTAGCCGGTAACGATCAGCGATACGATAAAGCACAGATTTATTTTGAGAAACTTTTGAGACGATGACTATTTCACCTTGCGTTACTTTCTGGCTGTCGCTAATGATAAATGTGCCACCATGTTCTGCGTGGACTGTTTTTCCCTTATCACTTCCGTCGAGAATCGATAATTCTACTGTCTGAAAAATGTTTTGTATATTACCAACAGTTTTATTCCCTTCTTTTATTATCTTTTGTACTCTCGCTTTCATGAATTCTGGTTTGGGTTGTTGAAGATTTCTCGATTGAGCATGAATTGAAGGAACAATAAAAAAGAACCAGAGAAGGCTACATATAAGTAATAACGGTCGCATACTGATCTGCATTATACTATAATAGCGTTATGACAGTCTTAGATTATATTGTCATTTTTACATTACTTGGAAGTGTGGGTTCTCTTGCAGGAGGATTAATATTACTTTCAAATCAAAAGATCGCACTTCGCGTATCTCATCTTCTTGCCTCATTTGCGGCCGGTACTCTGCTCGGAACTGCATTTTTTGACTTGCTTCCTGAAGCGTCACATGAAGCTGAAAAGCTAAACATAAATATTTTTTTCTGGTCTCTTATTGGAATGATTATATTCTTTCTTCTCGAACGTTTTATCCAATTATTTCATCATCATGAAGAGTATCATGAGCATGATGAACAAGTGAAAGCGACGTTACCGCTTATTATTATTGGAGACACAGTACATAACTTTCTTGATGGTATTGTTATAGCAGCGACGTTTCTTGTGAATATTCCATTAGGTATTATTACGACAATTGCTGTGGCAGCCCATGAAATCCCGCAGGAGATAGGGGATTTTGGTCTGATGTTACATAAAGGTATGTCCCGAAAAAATGTCGTCACAATAAACGTCTTAAGTGCGTTAGCATCACTTGTGGGTGCAGTATTAACATATCTTGCAGGTGACATGGTAGAACAATATGTTCCTGTTTTCCTCGCATTGACTGCGGGCTTCTTTATTTACATCGCTGCAAGTGATCTAATACCTGAAATACATCATGAAAAGAAACGAAGTGTCGCGCTCTTACAGACAGGATTACTTTTAGCAGGCATTCTTCTGGTTTGGATTGCAGTTGTTACCTCAGGTGTATAAACTAAACACCGGATGTAGGAATAAGTTGAGGAAGGGAACCCCATTGTTGCTGCGTATTGAAAAGAAGATCATGATATTCCCAGAATTTCCCTTGCTCTCTGGCGCATTCGCTCGCTTCTGCAGCGATGTGAGCGTTCTTATGACCAGATAAAGGCAAATGTTTATAGACAAGTTTGACTTTTCCTCGATAGTCATTAAGAACTTGAGTTACCGTCGGAAGAGCATTTAAACAATATGGACATTGGAAATCAGAATATTCCACAAGAGTTACTGGAGCGTTTTTATCTCCACGGATTGGAGAATCTCCAAGTGAAATTTTTCTTTTAACTGGATTAAAGACCTTCGGCTCGAGAGAATAAGCCTGAACGAGATTCGGTTCTGTATAGGTCGCTATATCTTCTGATGCATCACCTGCAAGCTCTTTATCGATGACTTCTTTAAATGATTCATACGGGAAGGCGCCACCTATAAAAACCCCATTCACGAAGAAGCCTGGAGTACCTTGGACACCATCTGCTGCTGCTTCTTGTGCTTGTTGATCTATTCTCTGTACATACTTCTTCTCTGCGAAACAAGCCTCAAACTTTTTCGTATCAAGTTTTAACTGACGTGCATATTGGAAAAATGCTTGCTGAGCACTGGTCGGAGCGGAGTTAAATCCTTGTTCGAGATACTGATTTTTTGTATATAACGATCCTGCGATGAATGAAAGGATGATGATTACGAGTAGGAGAAGGAGATTGCTATAACTGACATTTCCTAGCGAAGGACGTTTTACTTTCGGAATAGGTATCTCTATATATGAGGAATTATTTTTTTTGGAAGATCGAGGAGAAGGTGTTGTTGCTTTTTTTGGCATGAAGCCATTGTATAAAAGATGAATTAGGCTGTCAACAGTCAATACTTTCGGAAAGAAAGCATAAATTAGTAGAAAGTATCAGGTATTAAGTAGTAAATATGAAAAACAATTTCAATATGAAACAGAGAGATTGTGTCAATGTGTTACTTTGTCAAATTGTTAATTTGTTTATGTGACAGAGAGTAAGGGGAAGAGGGCGAGAGTGATGTGCTACGGTGCATTATGCTAAAACATGACAGCGGGTCATGTGGCCGTGCAACAAAAGATGTCGCGAACTCTTTTCCTGATGTTCTTGCGAACTTTTTGGTTTTCAAGTAAACCATAATTTTTCTCCTTCCGCTGAAAAGACAGCCCCGACTAGCTATGCCAGTCGAGACTGTCGGATTCCACAAACATTCCACCGTCAGCCTCGGTCTCTAGCGCGCTTTGCGAGCGTCCAGTTCCTGAATGCGCTGCTCGAACTTGGCGCGGCTTTCGTCTGTCAGTTCGATTTCCTTGGCAACCACCTTGCCCTCTTCGCAGGTGAATACCCCAGCCATTGTCTGATCCCACCAGCTATCACGATGGATGCTGGCGTACCAATCAAAAAGTCGAGGGCATGCGCCGCTGAACGGTAGGTATGCGCTGAACTCGTGACGGCCGCTGAACTCCACGTCGGCGTCCGAGTCCATAGAGTGGAGTCGCTGGGTGTAATCCTGGGGATCACCCCAGAAGACTATCACCCTGGAATGAATCTTCGATGTGGGCGGTGCGCCGTTACGAATCGAGTAATACATATACAGATCGCCCCCTGGCCGGTCCCACTCAAGGTACCAGCTAAAGGGATACTGATATGATGTCCTGTTTTGCAACAGCGGCAGGTAGGTGGTTTGGGAGAAGCTCTGCGCAATGGGCGTGCGGGCTGGGCTGGTGACCACTGGGTCCGGGCCTTGTGCGCCCGCGGTGTCGAGCCGCAGCAACGAGAGCGCCCCAAGGAGGAGCGCGATAGTCAAGCCCAACAACGCTAGTTGGGTGAGACGGCGACGAGAAAGCATGGTGTAACTCCTTGTCTTCGATGTTGCTGATTATTGATGTCGTGCAGCGTCATTGCTGCATGAACTAGGATTCGAGAGCAGATGCTCTCGGGAACCTCTGATGGGTTCCAATATTCTCAGACACTCCTTACATCTCGGTGTGTCTGAACCCTTGTTTTTTGCCACATCTTTGTGGCAAAAACTGGGCTTCTGACAGCCTTTACGTAGGTGCATCCCCCCTCTTCATTGGGATAGAGAAGAAGAGTATTAGTCTTCCTCTATACCCCAATGAAGTTTATCGGAAAGTAAAAATCAATAAATTTTCCCTTACTCTCTGTTAATGTGCTTCTCGAAAGAAAAAATAATTCTCTGAGAATCGGAATTGCCTTTACCTTCTCAAAAGATTTGAGAGAGGAAATGACAATAAGAGTGGAGTATAACAGAAGAGGTAAAATCTTGTCAAACTATAGGACTGGAATTGCTGTTTGAAAGAGACTTGACAAATCCCCTAGAGGGGGATATGATGATATGGTATGTTTAAACCAAAAAATGAGAAACAACGCCAACTGCATAGACTAAAAATTGCGCGTGGTCATTTAGATCGTGTGATAAAGATGCTGGAGGATAATACATATTGTATTGATGTCCTTCACCAATCACAGGCAGTTCAAAAAGCTTTAAAAGAGACTGATAATTTAATTTTAGAAAATCATTTGAAAGGATGTGCAGTTGAAGCGTTTAAAGAAGGAAGAGCAGAAGAGGCGATTAAAGAAGTTATGGAAGTAGTGAAGAAAGCACGATAAGAATTGAGAATGGATAGTTGAGAACTATGAATAAATCATTAGCAACATCATTTATTATTATTGCGTATCTGATAGGTGTAGGAGTTGGATTTTTTCTTACTCCGGAATATACGCAAATGGAGGAGGCGAAAACATCGCCAATGATGGAGCTGGGGAAAGCAGACCGTAATCTGGACTTACGGTTTATTAATGGAATGATAGCTCATCATCAAAGTGCTATTTATTTATCTGAACAAGCAATTAAAAATTCCTCTCGAACTGAAATAAGAGAATTAGCACATACGATCATAAATCTTGATCAAGAAGGAATAAAAAGGCTATATTCATGGAAAGAACAATGGTACAGAAGTTCCGAAAAAATAACAAACTTTCAAAAAATAAACCTTGGTCCAGCAGATAGTCAATTTGACCTACGATTCTTAAATGCGATGATAACGCATCATGAAGAAGCGATTGCTGTAGCTACTGATGTTTTAACGAAATCATACAGAACTGAAGTTCTTAACGAGGCGAATGCTGTAA
Source organism: Candidatus Levyibacteriota bacterium (assembly GCA_041906785.1). GTDB lineage: Bacteria > Patescibacteriota > Microgenomatia > Levybacterales > UBA12049 > CAYMDS01. The sequence goes on along the minus strand of JAYRIM010000010.1, from coordinate 36,142 downwards.
ATTCGCTCCTTTCTGAAAATCTGCGGGTATTAAAAGAGTGGAGAGAAGCGTGGTACGGAGTAAAATAAAATAATGTTATTAGTGATTGGTTATTAGTTCTTAATAAAAAGTTTAGTGATGAAAGATGCATTGCCAATTACCAAAAACCAAGGAACCAATAATTATCAAGGTATGTTTAGCTTTGAACAACTGCGTATTTATCAAGAAGCTTTAGGGTTTGTAGATGCTATTTATTGTTTAACAAAAAGTTGGCCGAAAGAAGAAATGTTTGGTCTCACCGATCAACTAAGAAGAGCTGCAGTATCAATACTTTTAAATATTGCTGAAGGTAGTAGTCGAACTAAGAAAGATTTTTGTCATTTCTTGGATTTATCCAAAGGGTCATGCTTCGAGTGTGTAGCAATTTTACAAGTAGCTAGAAAGAGAAAGTATATGACAGAAGAAGAGTATCAGAAATTCTACTCATGGTGTTTACAAATAGCCAAGTCTCTAAGTGCACTTAAGTCATCAATTTTAAAAAATGAAAAATAACCAAGAACTAATAACTAATAACCAACTGACTACTCAATCCTTCCCTGTACGTGGGATGCATTGTGCAAGCTGTAAAGCTAATATTGAGAGAGCGTTAAAAAAGCTTCCTGGTGTAGCTTCGTGCAATGTTAATTTTGCTACAGAAAAAGCACAAGTTACTTTTTCTCCCGAACAGATTACAGTTGATGTAATGAATAAGAAATTGGAGCCTTATGGATACCAGTTAGATAGTTCAAAATTCAAAGTTGAAAATTCAAAATTGGAATCACAATATCATGAAAGACATGCCTCTCAGAAAGATTTGGCCCAAAGTCACACTATGCCGGATGGTACAGTTATGGAAGGAGGTATGCATCATGACATGTCTATGAATGGTATGGATCATTCAATGCATGCAAAACCTCCGAAAGAAGAAGAGTTAGAAAAAGAAAAAAATAAAGCATTATTTGTTTTCCCACTCTCAATTTTTGTGTTTATTGGGATGATATGGGAGATTGCAAGTCAGTTCTTCAACGGAGTCCCACTGTTTCCAATTCCTATGCGCTTTTATCAGCTTATGCTTTTTTTCATTTCCACCATAGTTCTTTTCGGCCCAGGGAAGTTGTTCGTTACCGCATTTCTGCAATTTTTGAAGGTCAGACGCGCAAGTATGGATACGCTGGTAGGAATTGGAACATTAACTGCGTATCTTTATTCTTCGTTTATTCTTTTTTTTCCACGAACTGCAGAAAACCTCGGTTTATCTGAAGCGTTGTATTATGATGTAACTATTGTAGTCATAGGTTTTATTCTTTTCGGTAAATATCTAGAAGCCGCGTCTAAAAGGAAAACGGGGGAAGCGTTGGAAAAACTTATACAGCTACAAGCAAAGACAGCTATTGTTATTAGAGATGGGAAAGAAGTCGAAATACCGATAGAACAAGTCATTGTTGGAGATATTCTCATTATAAAACCGACTGGAAAAGTTCCAGTAGACGGGGTAATCACTGAAGGCGCATCTTCTGTAGACGAGTCAATGGTCACAGGTGAGCCGATCCCTGTTGATAAAGTTGTGGGAGATACGCTTGTTGGCGGAACCATTAATCAACAAGGTGTTCTACGCATGAAAGCTACAAAAGTAGGAAAAGACACATTGCTCGCACATATTGTCCAGATGGTAGAAAATGCGCAAGGTTCTAAAGCTCCTATTGAACGTTTGGCTGACCAAGTATCTGCAGTGTTCGTCCCGGTTGTCATGCTTATTGCATTGATAACATTGATTCTTTGGCTAGGCGTAGGCTCACAATTTATTCCTTTTACAGATGCGTTAACATTAGGGTTAACCAGTTTTGTTGGGATTCTTGTCATTGCATGCCCTTGTGCTTTGGGATTAGCGACGCCAACTGCCATTATTGTCGGTGTAGGTAAAGCAGCTGAGCATGGAATCCTCGTGAAAGATGCTGAAAGTTTGGAAAAGTTACGGAACGTTACGACGGTGGTGATGGATAAAACTGGCACGTTAACTACGGGAAAACCAGTTGTCACAGATATTGTTCCGTCTACTGTCATTCTGAGCGGAGCGAAGAATCTTGAAAAAAAAGATCCTTCTCCCGCATTGAGGGATCAGGATGACATACTTGGTATTCTCGCTTCACTTGAGAAGAATTCAGAGCATCCTTTGGCACATGCTGTATTAGAAAAAGCGAAAGCAGAGAACGTTTCTATCTCTGGTGTAGAAGATTTTCAGATAGTTCAAGGTAAAGGTGTGAAAGGATCGATAGATAAAAAAGTTTATCATGCAGGTAACCTTGCATACATGAGAGAGTTGCATGTTGATGATGCTGATTTACGTATTGAAGAGTATACCAAGCAAGGAAAGACACCTGTGTTTCTTATGAATGGGAAGCAACTGCTTGGCACTGTGTTTATTGCAGATACGGTGAAGGATAATGCGAAACAAGCAGTAGAGCAACTTCATAAAAAGGGAATAAAAATAGTTATGTTAACAGGCGATGATAAAAATACAGGAGAATATATTGCGAAACAAATAGGCGTAGATACAGTTATCGCACAAGTTCTTCCTGATGAAAAAGCAAAACACATAGAAGAATTGAAAAAACGGGGTGAACATGTCGCAATGGTGGGGGATGGTGTAAATGATGCTCCGGCATTAGCAACTGCGGACGTTGGTATTGCTATGAGCACAGGGACTGATGTGGCAATAGGAGCAGCCCAATTAACGATTCTGAAAGGTGATATTCAAAAAGTCGTGGATGCAATTAAGATTTCAAAATTTACTATGCGAACAGTAAAACAGAATTTATTCTGGGCATTTATCTATAACATTATTGGTATTCCTCTTGCAGCAGGAGTTCTCTATCCATTTTTTGGTATACAATTAAATCCAGTTTTTGCTGGTGCAGCAATGGCGTTTAGTTCAGTTTCTGTTGTTGGAAACTCATTACGATTAAAACGTGCTAAAATATAACTATCTTCTATGGAAAACGTAAATCTACTTACCGTATTTATGACTGGACTTTTAACAGGCGGCTTAACGTGTATGGCTGTTCAAGGGGGACTGCTTGCTGCGACGATCGCACAGAAAGAAGAGGAACGATTGTTAGCGCAAGCTAAGAGCATAGGGCATAGAGCAAAGGGGAATGCGCTGCCGATTTTAGCTTTTCTTTCTACGAAATTAGTTGCGTATACACTTCTGGGATTTTTTTTAGGATGGTTAGGATCATTCTTTAATTTATCTGTCCAAGCTCAGGTTATATTGCAAATTTTCGTTGCTCTTTTCATGCTTGGTACAGCATTAAATATGTTGAATGTCCATCCTGTTTTTCGTTACTTTGCTATTCAACCACCACGATTTCTAGCGAGGTACGTTCGTAAACAATCAAAAAGAGATGATATATTTGCTCCAGCGTTACTGGGTGCATTTACAGTTTTTATTCCTTGTGGTACGACACAAGCTATGATGGCGCTGGCTATTGCATCAGCAAACCCTATAATTGGTGCAGCCGTAATGTTTCTTTTCGTGCTAGGTACATCACCGGTCTTTTTTCTTTTAGGATATTTAACTACGCGTTTGGGTGATGTTTTGCATGAACGCTTTACGAAAATCGCAGCGACTGCAATTATTCTTCTTGCGGTTTTTAACATAAATAATGCTATTGCGCTTAGCGGAAGCACATTTACTATTGAAAAAAGCTTGGAATCATTCAATTGTCTTATCAGTTTCTGTAAAGAAGATAAAAGCGTTCTTGCCAGAAATACAGATGCAGTCGGAGATGGAAAAACAATTACGATTACTGATTCTGGATATTTTCCGAATATTCTTTCTGTGAAGAAGGGGAGTGCTGTTACATTAAAGTTGGTAAATAATGATGCTCAAGGGTGTGTCCAGGCCTTTACAATCCCTCAGTTAAATGTTCAGAAAATTGTTCCTATGGGAAGTACCGATACAGTAACATTTACTGCGCCTGATAAGGAAACAGAACTCTCATTTATGTGCAGTATGGGAATGTATAGAGGAACGATAAAAGTAATTTAAAAAATTAAAAATTAAATATAAAAAAACGAATATGAAAAAGAAGATTGTTTTAAAAATCGAGGGAATGCATTGCACGAGTTGTGCATTTAATATTGATGGGGAATTGGAGGATACAAATGGCGTTATCGAGTCAAAAACAAACTACGCGAAATCCTTAACAGAAGTTACATTTGAACCTGAAAAGATTGCTGAGAGTAAAATTCTCTCGATTATTAAGTCTGTCGGTTATAAGGCAGCTCCTCTTAATCTAGCCTCATAATAAGCTGAAAAAAGACTCCTTGCATTAATTTCAGGTATAATATGTACTATATAGTATGGATACTCCACAACAACCAGAACAGGCAGTAGCAGTTATCGATGCTCAACCTATACAACAAGTTCCACCGCCAGATCCTGCTCCGCCAATTAGCGCGTTAGGTAAAGCGCTTCTGACATCTTTGCATAAAGAAGATGTAGTTCCGTCTGGGAAACGAATAAGTGTAAGTCCAGTAGTTGCAAAATTCGGTTCGTGGTATGAAAAACTACGGAACGTTATGGAATACCGAGATGAGGAAATGATGCTCCGAGCAGCAATAGAGCGTATTTTACGAAGGCGTTTAATGCTTGGTGGAAGTGCAAGAACAACAGCAGAACCATTAACCCGTGAACTTTTATGGGCGAGATATTTACCAAACGATGAGGTACCAGAAACGATTATCCCCGTGATAGAAGAAGCTATTGATTTACATTTGCGTCTGCGAATGTTGGTTTTGCAACACCATAAAATTTCTGAACATGAGCTCAATGAGCTTATTTATCAGTTAATGTCTGCTGATATTGCACATATTCTTCAACCAAATCACATTAACGAAGTGATCAGCAATTTTATGTATCATGTTTTACGAGATGACGTGGTAATTATCGATGATACCGAGCAGACCAGAGACGCGCAAGTATATATGGCTATCAGAAAAGCGTTCGCGAAAGATGATGTCGCTTTCTTAAAATATCATATTCTCCAACTATACTTTGGTAAGCTAACCAGAGAAACGATTGATAAAATCGCTGAAGATTTTATGCAGGGATATCAGGAATTGCAAAAAGAATTGCATTATCCTCGTAAGGAAACAATTTATTCATTTATAAAAAAACGGTCAGCTGCATTTTTAATTCTTGAAGATATTCTTCGTTCCCATAAACAAGATGCTCTACAACTAGTTTCGGATAAATCACTATTGGAACGAGCAATTTATAATTCTTGTGAGGAGAAATATCACGCAATTTCCTCAAAAGTACAGAGAGCGATTATTCGCAGTGTATTTTTTATTTTATTGACGAAAGTTATTTTTGCTTTTGCAGTTGAAGGTACGTATGAGCGAATTGTATACGGTCATATTCTCTGGGGTTCTTTATTAATTAATACGAGTGTTCCACCGATTCTTATGTTACTTGTCAGTTTTTCATTTCGGGCACCTGGAGTAGAGAATACAGCACGGATTCATAAAGCTATTCAATTACTACTCTACAATGAAAATCCTCAATTGGGAGAGGTTTTAACGTTAAAGAAACGACGTTCGAAACCCCGAGCACTTTTTAGTATCCTTTGGTGGTTAGCATTTTTTATCTCTTTTGGTTTTATTGTATCGCTTTTGAAAGTCCTGGGATTTAATTTTGTCAGTGTCGGTATATTTCTTTTCTTTTTAGCGATTGTTTCATTTCTCGCATATCGTATTAGTTTAACAGCGCATTTATACAGAATGGGGGAAAGACAAGGATTATTTACTCCAATTGTAGACTTTTTCTTTATGCCGATCGTTCGAGTAGGAAGAGAATTGACATCGAATATCTCGAGAATAAATATTTTACTTTTCATTTTCGACTTCTTTATCGAAACACCGTTTAAACTATTATTCGCATTTTTTGAACAATGGTTTGTTTTTCTCCATGCGAAGAGGGAGGAGTTAGAGTAACCTACTCAATAGATGCTTTAGGGTTAGAAGCTTTTAATTCACTGAGCCTTTGTATCTGTTGTATTAATATTTTTTTCCTCAGTTCTACTATTTCAGCTTTCGGAACTTCTTTCTTCATAAATCCTAATGGTACTGTTTCTGCTTCTCCTTTTTCGTACCTTTTTAAAGGACTTATCCCTCGAAAAATTTCATTTACGAGTAAACGTTCTTCATCACATGTCTGGCCTCCTTCGGTCCAATACATATTAGTAAAAGCCTCCGCATAGGCTTTTTCCAATTGGTATGTTGCTCCGAACTGAGTATCTTCCGGATGTGCATGTGCATATGCAGTAATCATTGCTTGTCTGATTTGCATACGTGCAATGTCCCAATAAGGATCATGTATCTTCGGGTTAGGATCGAATATTTTGATTGCAAGAGGCTCTTCAGAACTAACCAGAACATTGTGTAGACCAGGATCGCCGTGAATTATTATACCGTTGTCTGGAAAAGAAATTTCTTTAATTGATGTTTCGATTACAGCCAATTGTTCTTCAGAGATCCCTATGCTACGTAAATAGCTGCTTTCTTTTGCTAGGTTTTTAAGAAACAAGCGTTGTAGGGTAGGTAATGACTCACTAGATTCGCTTAGATCAGAAAAACTACCGAAAGGTAAATCGGTAGGTATTCCATGAATTTTTGCAAGTTCAGTTCCCAAAAGCTTGCCTAATAATGGCAGGGCTTCAGGATGCCCGAAAGCATACTGACTACCTGTTTTAGCAGGTTCTCCATCAGGGTTAACTATTCCTTCCATGATAAGAAACTTTGGTTTTCGTTTCATAAACAAAGTGGTAGGAACATCTCCTGCAGCTTTTACATCTGGAGCAGCAACACCATGCTCTCTCCAAATAGTTAATGATTGTGCTTCGGCTTCTATACCTGAATTTCTAAATTTAATAACTCGAGGTTGGTCGTTATCCCGAAGAAAGTAACAGGCTGAAGCTCTTCCTCCCATTGGGATAAGAGATCCTTCTGGTAAATCTCGGATATCATCAACATTTTCAAGCTTACCGTTCTCAATAAGAGATAGAAAAAGAGTAGGCGCATTTTCTCGTATTTCTCGGGCTTCGGGGACAGTTAATGCATCAACGGGTTGTATAGGAATATCTCCTGCTTCCATGGTCTCTTCTATTGTACTAAAACAGAGAAATATATCATATATCGTTGAATTAAGTAGCTGGATACCTTACAATTACGTATATGTTGGAAAAACCTCAAACAGCTGATGATTATTTAAAATGGATGATGGCAATTGTTGTCCTTCTTTCTTTTATCGGTATTGCTGTTTTTATTATGAATGAGTCAAAGAATGCGTTACAACCTAAGCCCGTGAAAGTAAAAGATCAAGCATCGACGTTAAAAGATCTTGGAAGAAATCATATAAAAATCATTCAAGGAATTACCTATAATTCAAATCCTCCAACAAGCGGAAATCATTTTGAACTTTGGGCGAAACGGGGTGTGTATCCCTATGAAGTTTCAGATGGGTATCTTATTCATTCTTTAGAACATGGGTATATAGTTATCTCATATAATTGTGGAGAGAAACAAAAGCCAGAGCTCAATATAACCTATAAAAAAGGCGATTCATTGACAGAGTTAAAAGCGAATAGCAAAGGTGTTATGAGTCCATTTGGTCCTGAAGATGCTCCAAAAAAAGAGAGAGATTTACCGAAAACATTCTCATCACAGTCCTGTAAAGATCTTGTGGGAAAACTCTCTGGATTTTTAAAAGAATATCAGCGTGTTGTGATTACTCCTCGACCGAATTTAGATACGACAATCGCATTAACAGCATGGACGAAGTTAGATAAAATGAACGCTTTCGAAGAGGATAGAATCAGAGCATTTATCGCCACTTACCATAATAAAGGCCCCGAGCAGACCATGGAATAATGGCGAAGGGCAAAGAGCTTAGAGCGAAGTGTAAATCACTAGTTGTCTTTATCAATAAGCTCTTAGCCCTAAGCTCTGCGCTGACTACGGGTACTTTCCGTGACGAAAGTTATTGACAGACCGATTTGATATTGGTAGTATGATGAAGCTTTAAAAAAATATTAAATATCAAATAGTAAATATTAAATATTTAAGAATAAATTTTTACTATTTAATTTTTCATATTTTATATTGTCTTTACTATGGCAGACGTTGTATTTACAGATAGTAACTTCCAGGAAGATGTATTAAAAAGCGAAACACCAGTTGTTGTAGATTTTTGGGCTCCTTGGTGTGGTCCATGCAGACTTGTTAGTCCGACAATTGAGCAATTAGCAGAAGAATATAAAGGAAAAGTGAAGATTGGGAAACTTAATGTCGATGATAATCCTCAAGTTGCTGGTACTTTAGGTATTATGAGTATTCCAACAGTCATGGTATTCAAAGGTGGTCAACCAGTAAAAGCACAAGTAGGAGCACAAAGTAAGGATGCGTATAAGAAAATGATTGAAGAAGCAATTGTCTCATAAATTTAAAAGTCAAAAAGCAAAAGTCAAAATTGCAATGCAAAAGTAAAAAGTTTTTCATTTTAACTTGTACTTTTGAGTTTTGATTTTTGAGTTTTGATTTTTTTTATTATGTATGACGTCATCATCATCGGTTCTGGGCTCCATAGTATGCTTACTTGCTTTCGAGGTCTTCGTCCTCGTCTCGCAAGGGCGCAACTACGGGGCAAGCCTGCTTAAATTTTATCTATGCCTGAAACTTTATACGATACAATCATTATCGGAAGTGGACCTGCGGGGTTGACTGCTGCAATTTATACTACGCGAGCTAATCTTAAAACCTTAGTTATCGCAGGAGGAAAATGGGGAGGACAATTACAACTAACGTCACTCGTAGAGAACTTTCCTGGATTTCCTGAAGGAATAATGGGACCTGAATTAATGCTTCGTATGCGACAACAAGCAGAGCATCATGGAGCTGAAGTTATTGAGACAGGTTTCACTGGAGGAGATTTTTCCCGTTCGGCAGGCTCAGGACAGGCCCAAAAACCGTTTACAGTAACTGCAGAGAATGGTTCAACCTATGAAGGGAAGAGTGTTATTCTTGCGACAGGAGCAGATGCACGATGGTTAGGTGTTCCCGGTGAAGAAGAAAAAATCGGCCGGGGAGTTTCTTCATGTGCGACATGTGATGCGGGATTTTTCAGGAATAAAAATGTCATTGTTGTTGGAGGGGGAGATAGCGCAATGGAGGAGGCGCTTGTTTTGTCTCACGTAGCGAATCATGTAACACTCATGCACCGCAGAGATTCATTTCGCGCAAGTCAGATCATGCAGGAGAGAGTAAAAACGAATCCAAAAATCACTGTGATGTATAACACAGTTATCACAGAAGTGTCAGGTGGAATGAAAGTAGAAAAAGTAAAAATAAAAAATATTGTCTCGAATGAAGAGACAGAAATGCCAATTGATGGAGTTTTTGTAGCTATTGGACACATTCCGAATACGAAGGTTTTTAAAGGTATTGATTTAGATGAACAAGGCTATATAAAGGTATATGATCATTATAAAACGAATGTTGATGGTGTTTTTACTGCTGGAGATGTACATGATAGGCAATACCGCCAAGCGATAACCGCTGCTGGTTACGGTGCTGGAGCTGCTTTAGAAGCTGAGAAATGGCTAACTTTAAATAAATAGTCATCAGCTGTCAGCATTCAGTTGTCAGTTTGAACCGCAGTGCATATAATCCATTTACTGATTACTGATTACTGATTACTGATTACTGATTACTGATTACTGATTACTGATTACTGATTACTGATTACTGATTACTGATTACTGATTACTGATTACTGATTGCGCCTCTTGTTTTTTATCTGTATTTCTGCGTACTATTAAAGTGGAGTATTACCATATTTTATGACTCATACGCATACTTCCACAGGTGGACATCATAAGAAAAGTTTTTTCAAAAAACCTCTTTTTCATTTATTGCTTACCTTGTTTTTTATCATTGTGAGTTTTCTCCTTGTTGCATTTTTACAGAAAATACAAGACACAAGGGAACGAGCAGCACCTATTGATCCAGGAATTGGCGTGACTTCAGTATCACTGAGCATTTCAGGAAATAATATTGTACCGGAAGGTTCGCAAGTGACATTTCAGTCACATGTTTCGTACCCAATAGGAGGCATTGAATATAAAGTAGAGATTTGGCGAAACGGAGCCTATCATGCGACTATGAATAGTACTGGAAATGATAATTATTCATATACCTTTTCGAATCCTCAAGCTAGCACAGATTCATATGTAGCGAAACTATTTACGCTTCCTGAAACAGGAGGACAGGTACTTGCAGCAACATCGGGCACACAAACGCTCTATACATATAGGCCATCTGCAACGCAGATTACGATAACCAGCCCACAGCCAAATGCTACCATCACAAATGGAACTGTAACATTATCTGCAACTGCATCGAACCCAAATATTCCAGGGAATAGTTTAAAACTTAAATTCTATACGAAAATAGATGGAGGTTCTACTGTACAAACTGGTGGGGAATATCCTGCTACCAGTGCTTCATATACATGGAATAGTGTTCCTGGGGGTACATACTCTTTATGGGCAAGCGCATTTGTTAATAGCAGTTTTATTTATTCAACTCCCGAAACAAGTCCTATACGATTTACTGTTCGTGATACTGTTGGACCAACTGTATCAATGGTACTTCCTGAAGCTAATACAAATGTTACCAATCCTGTACATTTAAAGGCCGATGCAAATGATTCAAGCGGAGTAAGTAAAGTTGAATTTATTTTAAATGATACTAATAATACTGTCCTATATACGGATACGCAGGCACCTTTTGAAGGTGATGCTACAGTTAATGTTCCAGTAGGAACAGGAAGGTCTGTCTATGCAAAGGCTATAGACACGCATGATAATTTGACAACATCCTCTTTGCGTTTTTTTAACGTTACAGGTTCAACAGATACAACAGGGCCAACAATTTCAAATGTTATTCCCTTAGCAAACGCTTCAATACCTACAACAACTGTTCCATTTTCAGCAAATGTTGCTGACACAGGAAGCGGTGTATCCTCTGTAAGTTTTTTTATTGATGGTACGTCTTATACGGCATCGCCAGAGACTTCTGGATCATCAAGATATGTATTAGAACGTACTTTTTCTGCTGGTACTACACATCAGTTTTATATAGTTGCCAGAGATACAGCAGGTAATACGTCGAGATATCCCCAAACAGAAGGGACCACACAACAATTTTATATAACGAGCGGGGGTGCGCGAGTAATTATGAACCAGCCAACAGGAAATCTCACAGTTAACCAATCAGTAGGATTATCTGCAACTATTGAAAACGTGAATAATCTTTATTCAGTTCAATTTATTGAAGTTGGTAATACCACACCATTATGTACTGATAATAATGGTACAGTGCCTCATGGATGTTCATGGACTCCAGTTACAGGAAGAACGTATCAAGTCCAAGCAAAAGCATTGATCCCGGGTGGTTTTATATCATCAGATGCTCTTCCAATTACAATTAGTGGTACAGGTGGGCCGGGGGATACGACTGCTCCAACTGTATCTATTACCAATCCTTCAAATAACGCCACAAATGTGGCAAGTCCTGTGACAGTGAGAGCGACAGCTACTGATAATGTTGGAGTAAGTTCTGTTAAATTCTATAAAGTAGGTGAGTCGACAGAATTCTGTACTGCTTCACCAGTCAGCGGCCAGGCGAATACGTACGAGTGTTCACCATATGCAGGTTTCTCTGAGGGAACAACAAATACAATAGTTGCGAAAGCAAAAGATGCTGCGAATAATGAAGGGACATCAAGCCAAATAACATTCACTATGGCGGGAACTGTAACAACAAGTATCAGTATGAAATCTCCTGCAGATGGAGCGCAATACGATCCTCCAGCGAATATTACATTACAGGCAAATGTTACTGCGCTTCCTTCTGGGCAAAAGGTCTGTTATTACACAAAGCCATTCGGAGGGAATACAGAAACCTCTCCAGGAAGTTCTAATAATGCAGGAAATAGTTATCAAGTAGCTTGGAATTCAGTCCCAGCAGGTAAATATGAAATTCGAGCAGAAATAAAAAGCATTTGTACAACTGTCTCGTATACCGCAAAGTCAGATATCGTGACTATTACCGTAGGTGCGGCTTCTGTTACCATTACTGATCCACGACCAAACCAACGTACTATTAGCCTTGGGAGTTATTTGACTATTCAGGCAAATGCGTATGCTATTGAAAGCGGAAGGACTGTCGAAACTGTAGAATTGTGGAAACAATGGACTAATGAGCCTTTGACTAAATTAGGCAATATGGAGTTTTCTAGTTCGAATTCATACTATTACTTAACTCGTGCCACGAGAACTGGAACAGTGCAGTTAATTGCAAAAGTGAAATTAAATGGAAGTACTATATATAATGCAGAATCTGAGCCAATAACATTAACTGTAGTTGAGCCAACTGAAGCTCCCCCTGCAACAGAATCGCCAGCGCCACCTGCAACGAATACACCAGCGCCGACGAACACAATTGCTCCGGGGAATATCGCCATAAACTTCAGTTTGCTTCTGCATGGTATTGGAAAAGCAGGAGATAATGTAACGCCAGGCAGAGGAGGAAATATGAGTCCTATCAGATCTCAGCGAACTATAAAATTTGAAGTGTACGATGGTAGTAATCAACTTGTCACAACGAAAGAAGGAACAGTGACATTTAATAGTACAGATGGAAACTTCACAGGTAAAATTGATGCTGGTACACTAACGCCGGGATCATATTATTTAAAAGTATGGGGTCAGCAGTATCTTAAGAAACGAATTCTCGGAGTCCAAGTGCCATCTGGCAGTAACGAGGTAAATGCACAAGCATCACTCGTGACAGGAGATGCGAATGAAGATAATAAGTTAAATGTTCTCGATTACAATATGCTTCTTGATTGTTATTCTGACTTGACAGATCCGAAGAATTGTTCAGATGAAAATAAAAAGAAAATGACAGATTTAACAGATGACGGTAAAGTGAATTTATTTGACGTGAATCTCTTCCTCCGTGAACTTTCTACACAAGATGGTGATTAATCATTTCAAAAATAGTTTTTCTTGGGGGTTGACAGGCTATACCCCCTATGCTAATATCTTTATGCGTAAACCGAATGCTGATCGTTTTTATGAGTAAAACTCTGACCAAATTTTTTCTACTGACCTAAGGTCATATCATCTCTAATAACGACTTCTTCTGGTTTACTTCACTTAGCACATTTATTTCTCTGAAAGTTACAGGCCTTGTCATTAGTCAATAGACATTGGTCATTGGCGAGAATTGCATAGCTAATGATTAATGAACATGGCACAGTAGAAGACTAATACGGGCTCGTAGCTTAGCTGGTAGAGCGCCGCTTTTGCATAGCGGAGGTCGAGAGTTCGAATCTCTTCGAGTCCACAGCGTAAGAAATTGTTTTACAAGTTCAACGCTGTAGAAACGTTTAAATTTGCTTTGTAAATTTATTACGTTTCATCCAAACTTATAAAGTGCTCTACAATAAAAAGTTCGTTTGCTGCTTTAGAGGGCTTTGCGTTTTTGAGCAAGCCCCCTAGTATGAGGGGGTTTTCTCAAGAGCGTATCCCGATGTTACATCGGGGTAAAAGCCTGATTTTGCTCTATAAATCTTGCAAAGATTTACAGAGTTTGAAAATTATTTGGCTCTTTAACAAGTGAAGAGAAAATTTTGTTATCCTCAAAATAACAAAAAAGTGTCCATATTTAATAAAAATCTACTCATAAAGCCAGTAATGGATGCCTAGGAGATTTTGGCCGAGGAAGGACGCAGACAGCGGCGATACTCGTCGGGGAGGTGCTAACAACCTTTGATCCGGCGGTTTCCGAATGGAGCAATCCGGTCCGATATTACATCGGACTAGCCTGCAATAAACATTGCCGATTTATCGGCATAATAGTTGTAGGCGGGGCACGGGGCCAACTGAAACATCTCAGTAGCCCTAGGAAGAAAAAACATATGTGATTCCGTTAGTAGCGGCGAGCGAAAGCGGAAAAGTCTAAACCCCGATTTATCGGGGGGTTGTAGGGCAGACGATATTCGATGTGAACATATATAGCAGAAGGGTCCGGAATGATCCGCCAAAGAACGTGAAAGCCGTGTATGTGAAATGTGTGTTCCCGATAGTTTGTTCCTAAGTACCATGCAGCACGATTTAAACTGTGTGGGAATCTGGGTCGACCATGATCCAAGACTAAATACCAAAATCTACCGATAGTGAACTAGTACCGCGAGGGAAAGGTGAAAAGCACCCCGGGAGGGGGATGAAATAGAACTGAAATTATTGGCTAACAAGCAGCCAGAGCTTGTGCAAAGCACAAGATTGCGTAGGGCAAAGAGCGTAGGGCATGGGGTTTAAAAACTCTAAGCTCTTAGCGCTAAGCTCTAAGCCGTCTCGTGCTTTGCGCGAGTGATGGCGTGCCTATTGAAGAATGAACCGGTGAGTATACGTTCAAGCGCTTTGTTTAACCAAGGAAAACTTGGGAAGGCACAGTGAAAGCGATCCCTAACTGGGATATTTTCGCGCTGGATGTATGACCCGAAACCGGGTGAGCTAACCTTGGGCAGGATGAACCTCTTCGAAAGAAGGGGGAAGGTCCGTACTCGTAGCCGTAGCAATGGCTTGAGATGACCTGAGGTTAGGGGCAATATGCCAAACGAACCCGGAGATAGCTGGTTCTCCCCGAAATATATTAAGGTATAGCGATCGTTAAATGTGCGCTGAGGTAGAGCACTAAATGGTTTCTGGCGGCGAAAGCTGTCAGCACCTATTAAACTCCGAATGCAGCTGCTACTTAAACGATTAGTCAGTCTTGTCGGGCTAAGCTGATGAGTCAAAAGGGAAACAACCCAGACTCCTAGTTAAGGCCTCAAAATTAAGGCTAAGTTTTAAAGGAAGTTAAGATCCAAAGACACCCAGGAAGTTGGCTTAGAAGCAGCCATCTTTTAAAGATAGCGTAACAGCTCACTGGCGGATGGTTCTTAGCGCCGAAAACGTATCGAGGATTAAGCCTTATGCCGAAACTGGAGATCTTGTGCGTAGCACAAGAGATCAAATCTAAAAAATCAAATCTCAAAAATACAAAAAAAGATAAAAGTTTTAATCTTCATCTTTGAGATTTTAGATTTCATTTTTGATTTCTCGTGCTATGCACGAGGTGGTAGGGGAGCGTTCTGTTTGCAGTGAAGCTGGTGGTGTAAACCCTGGTGGAGCGGACAGAAGTGAGAATGCCGGTATGAGTAGCGATAGCTCTGTGAGAAACAGAGCCGCCGAAAACCCAAGGTTTCCTCCGCAATGTAAGTCAGCGGAGGGTTAGTCGGTCCTAAGGGTGTGCCTCAGTAAAAGGGGGTGTAGCCTGATGGATAAGGAGTTAAAATTCTCCTACAGTATATGTGTATGTAAGGGGGTGTCGAAAATGGAAGTCTTGAGCGATCTATATGATCGTCTAAGCAGTGAGATAGTGATGACAGGAAAATCCGTCGTCGTGTTTAATTAAGCTGTGATGGTAAGTCACTTCGAGAGAAGGGGCAATTTAAGCACTTTCAGTTTCCAAGAAAAGCCTCATTATGTCCGCCTTTGGCGCGACAAAACACATATGTTACCGTACCGTAAACCGACACAGGTGGGTTGGTCGAGTAGACTAAGGCGATCGGGCGACACGTGATCCAGGAACTCGGCAAAAAAGCTAGGCGTAACCTATGGGAGATGCCTTCCCTACTCAGTGATGAGAGGGCACAGCAAAAGACTACTTAGCGGCTGTTTATCTAAAACACAGGTCCCTGCAAAACCGAAAGGTAAGGTATAGGGGCTGACACCTGCCCAGTGCTGGTAAGTCAACCATCTTGACTGACACTCGCAAGAGTGAAGGTTGGGATGTAAGCTCCAGTAAACGGCAGCAGTAACTATAAACACAGTTTGTAGTTGTAAAAGTCGACTAAATGCTGGAACATCCGGTTGTATATGTTGATACTTAGGTATATTATAAATAGAGTATGCCAAGTGACAATGCAACATTGAGCGTCAATAAGACGCACCGGACAATCAGCAGGAAAGACTTGAGCCGGGAAGAACTAGGATTTTTCCTTGCTGGATTTGTAGAAGGAGAAGGAAGTTTCAATATTTCGTTACGACGAAAAGCTGACTATAAAGTGAGCTGGCAAGTCGTTATGAGCTTTAATGTTTCACAGAAAGATCCAACACTCTTGTATTTATTACAAGAAGAATTGGGTTGTGGAATTATTAAAGTAAGGAAAATTGATAACGTATACTCTCTCGATGTAACAAATCCAAAGGATATAATCCAGAAAGTCATTCCATATTTTCGACGATTTCCGGTTTTATCTGATTCTAAGCAAAAAAACTTTTCTATTTTTTGTGAAATTGCACAATTAATGGAAAAAGGTGAGCATAGAAATCAAATAGGACTCAGAAAAATCCTCGAACTTCGAGAGATAATTAACGAAGGCAAAGGAAGAAAACGAAAATATGCAATACTTGATGTTTTTCCTAACTCAGGAATCCTCAGAGACTATATGTCGACCCCCGATTTAATCGGGGATGATATAGTCCGACCTCATGGGCGATCATGAGACTCTGTAACCAATCAGAGCATTGTAACAAAGTGAACTGTTCTATGGTAGCGAAGTTCCTTGTCGGGCAAGTTCCGACCCGCACGAAAGGTAGAACGACTGAGTAACTGTCTTGATCACGTACCCGGCGAAATTGAGATGGCTGTGAAGACGCGGCCTAGATATACATGGACAAAAAGACCCCGGGAGCTTTACTGTAGCTTGGCATTTATGAGCTTATTTTAACTGTTTAGCGTAGGAGGGAGATTCGTCGACAATGAAACACCTCTCTTTGAAATGAGCAAGTATCACTTCGAGCCGCATAAAAATTCGGCAGAAGAACAGTGTCTGGCGGGCAGTTTTACTGGGGAGGTAGGCTCCTACAACGCAACGGAGCCGCACAAAGGTTGGCTAATCACGGATGGAAATCGTGATGATAGCGTAAAGGTACAAGCCAGCTTGACTGCGAGACTCACAAGTCGAGCAGGTACGAAAGTAGGTCTTAGTGATCCTGTGATGCATAGTGGTATGCACACAGCTTAACGGCTAAAAGCTACCCCGGGGATAACAGGCTGATCGCATCCAAGCGTCCACAGCGACGATGCGGTTTGGCACCTCGATGTCGGCTCATCGCATCCTGGGACTGAAGAAGGCCCCAAGGGTCCGGCTGTTCGCCGGTTAAAGCGGTACGCGAGCTGGGTTCAGAACGTCGTAAGACAGTTCGGTCTCTATCCTGTATATCCGTCGAGATTTGAGGAGGTCCGTCCCTAGTACGAGAGGACTGGGATGGGGGAATCCCTGGTGTGTCAGTTGTCCCAAAAGGGCATTGCTGAGTAGCTAGATTCCCATCGGATAACCGCTGAAAGCATCTAAGTGGGAAGCCGTCTCCAAGATAAGATCTCATTAATTAGACCCCTTCTAGAACAGGAGGTTGATAGGAGAGCAGTGTAAGCATAGTAATATGTTGAGCTAACTCTTACTAATGGTCGAGCAGTAGATTTTTTAGGACACACGCGAATATCACGAATTTTGTATTCTTGTTTTATCTTCTTTTCGTGTTATTAGTGAGAGGAGAATAGCTTAAAAACTATTACTCGCTCACGAATTATGCGAAAGTTAGCGAACAAAATTTCCATTCGCGATATTCGCGATTTAAACATCTCTTCACTTGTTGAGGAGCTAATCCGCCAGCTGGCGGATAGCGACTTAATTTTTTATCAACTATTTGTCGGTGTCCTGAGCGAACCGGAACCACCTTTTCCCATTCCGAACAGAGAAGTGAAACGGTTCAGCGCCTACGATACTAGGGATTTAGTCCCCGGGACAATGGGTCGATGCCGATGATTAGTTGATAAAAAACTATAACAAAAAAACCACCAGTAAGGGTGGTTTTTTTGTGGTTGACATTTCTAACAAAGAAGAGAATACTAGAGATAGGTATGAAAGCGTATCGTGTTGGTTATATTCTAACTCTCTCATTCCTTCTCGTTCTTTTTGTCGTTTCTGCAACGCTCGGTTTTTATCCAGCGCCGAAAGGGCCGAAAGCTCCTGAATACCCGAAATATGATTCATATGGTAGTAGCAGTGGTTCTTATAATGACTATTACAACTCAAACTCAAATTACGATAGTTATAACGATAAACTAAAACAGTATGATGAAGACATGAAAGATTATGAAGCAGAGCAAAAATCATTTATGCGCAAAAAAGTTATTCCATATGTGCGGAATGTCTTTGTTTTCTGGATAATTCTCCTTGCAGCATTTCAGGTGGTGGGACTGTTTTTGGCGAAAATGGGAGCAGATTTAGTTGGAGGAGCGTTTGCTTTTAGCGGGGTATTGGCTGTTGTTTTTGGACCGTTTACCGGTCTTATATGGTTTGCAAATTCAGCAGTATCAAGTTTCAGCGGTCGTTCTCAAGAAACATTTTCTCTTGATCCTTTATGGCAGGCACTGACGCTCACATCCTTTTTAGGTATTTTAGGTTTAACCGTTTTAGGGCTACTACTTTTTGGTCCACTGCATCGTAGACCGTCGCCCCCTCCTGTAGCATAAGCCAAATTAAAACCCGCCGGATAGCGGGTTTTAAAAATTTTACTCATATGTTTGGTTACTTAGCCCATCCTGCCCATGGCTACCTGTCCACTCATCTGAGTCGCTTGCCACATTCAGTTCTCTCTCAGTTACATATCTAAACGTTGAGATGTTTAGACATGAACGTGGCTTGTTTATTCACTGTAGTTTCTGCCAGTTTCGTGAGAAGTTCATCGGTTGTTTTCTCTTGCTCGAGTATGTCTCCTAATACTTGTTTTGCAGATTCATGCCCCATTTGTTTTGCCCATTCCGCAGCTGTTCCGTAGCAGCTCATTTCATAATGTTCAATTGCTTGTGCGGCTGCAATTATCGCTGCATCAAGAAGAGGAGAAGGCTCATTATCTTGCAGAAGATCCATAGTCTCATCGATCATCCCTTCCATAGCGAGGTTAGAATAACCTTCAAGTTCAATGTTGAGTTCATCTGCAAGCTTTTCTATTTTCTCTATTTGATCTTCAGTTTCGTTTAGGTGTTTTTGCATGTGATCTTTCAATGCCTGTGTAGAGCACAGATCGATTACAGTCGGCATGGCTTCAATAATCTGATTTTCAGCATCATAAATGCTTTGTATTTTATGAACGAATAAAGCATGGAATGTTGTCATTTTCATAGATTCCACTCTATGGAAGTTGCATAAGAAAACAATAGAGAGTAGGTAAGAAGGAAGTAAGAGAATCAATTAAAAGTCAAAAATGAAAAGTTAAAAGTTATTATTGTAAATTGAGATTATCTTGACAATTTTGACTTTGAACTTTGAATTTGTCTGTGGTATACTTGTCTGAGCTTACAGAGAAAGGAATTTATGATTCATGTCAGACACATCCTCAAATACCGCTAATACTTCGGCTGGCTCAGCACAGAGAAAGCCTGCATTGTCAATGGCCGATTTAATGGCTTCATATAAAACATCATTCCACACATTTAAAAAAGGAGATTCTGTAAAGGGGAAAATTACAAAATTAACGAAAAATGAAATTCTTGTTGATATTAATGCGAAAACTGATGCTGTCGTGTTGGAAAAAGATAGGACAATGCTTCATTCTTTACTCGATACGCTTCATGTGGGAGATGAGGTTGAGGTTTCCATTTTAAATCCTGAATCAGACATGGGACATTCTGTCGTCTCGCTTCGCCGATATATGAGTAATGCAGCTTGGAAATATATCGAAACCGCAGAGAAAGAAGAGAAACTTATCGACGTCACTGTAACTGATGTCACAAAGGGTGGATTTGTGGTTGTGGCAGCAAGCGGGTTATCTGGATTTTTACCAAACTCACATGTAAATCCAGGAGAACATTTCACTGCAGGAATGAAAATACAAGTCCGTGTTCAAGAAATTGATAGAAAAGAGAATAAAATTATTTTTACTCAAAAACGAACAATGACACTTCAGGCATTTGAAGAAGCATTAAGACAATTTAAGAATGGTGATGTCGTTGAGGTTGTCGTAGCAAATACAGCGCCTTTCGGTATTTTCGTCACTATCCCAGTTGAAGGAAAAACCACAGGAGATGGTGAACAACTGGTATTAGATGGTTTAATTCATATTTCAGAGATTTCCTGGGAGAAAGTAGAAGATGTTACCCAAGTATATGAAGCAGGGGAAAAGATTCAAGCAAAAATTATTGGTTTTGATAAAGATGCGCGGAGGATCGATTTATCAGTCAAGCAATTAACTGAAGACCCGTTCGAGGCAATTTTAGCGAAATATCCGGTTGATATGAAAGTAAAAGGGACAGTTACGAAAGTAGATGATACTGGAGTGACAGTTTCATTAGAAGGAGTAGAAGGGTTAATAAGAAAAGATAAGGTTCCACCAACAGTTACATATGCTGAAGGCCAAACAGTTTCAGCGACAGTTTCTGAAATTGATAGACGCCGCCATAAACTTTACCTCGTCCCAGTGCTTCTGGAAAAACCAATTGGATATAGATAAAGATTTAGGATTTAAGATTTATGAATAAGTCTTGAATGGTGAAGCTTATCGCTTTAATCTTCTGCAGCTAAATTATCCCATAATATTTGATATTTTAGTTTGTTTCCTGTACACTACGCCTATTAGGGGTGGCGCATTGATCATTTGCGATCTTTCGTGCTTATCCTATATTTTTACTTTCTCTTGCACATTAAAAAGTTGTGTTGCAATTATATATTTTCTCGTTTGAGCGAGGTAAGGAGGAAAGAATTACTTCTTTACTGTTTACCTTGCTTGAGCGGGAGCAAGAAGGTCAAGAACACTCCCGCATACATGGAGGATTACGATGACAACCTTGAGCCCAAAGCAGGTAGCCGAGATGATTCTTCGACTACCCGACCCAATTGCTGAGTTGGCACCAGTGTTAGCACAGTACATGCCGACAGGCAATGAACCGGTTGAAGATCAGGCTTATCTTCTCGCCACCAGGCGAGTGAAAGCCCTGCAGTTTATGGGGAATTTCCTTGCACGTCAACCCCTGACAATTGCAGTCAAGACAGAACCATGGAAGGACATATTGTGTGTTGGTTGTGCGAGAAGGAAGGTCGAGCAGCTTGATGTGACAATTTACCGGTTCCAGCAGCCTTATGTTCTCCGGCTGGCGGTAAATCTTCACGGGGATATTGAGGTTCTTTCACCACACTACAAAGGCACACACACCTTGATTATTGAAGCCGAGCAACTACACTCTATGCTCATTCATGATCAATGGGGAGGTGCCAGGGCAGAGTATCTGATCGAAGTTCTCACCGCAAAGGAGATCGCACCCACGGTTCCCCGGGGAGGCGGGCTGTAGCCTGAGCAGCAAAGCAACACACCTGAAGAATGACGAGAGAAAGAGGCCGCAACGCGCAACCCGCAGAGCGGCCTTTTTCGTGTTAAAGTTGTGCTTCAAATATTTTTTTGATCAGAGTATAATAGGCACAGCCTCCTGAATCGTATAGATTGTTTTATTGTAATATTACTTTATTGTTAAACAATACAACAATTTAGCAATGCAACAATTTCACCATAGTAAAATATTGTAACTAACACAAAAAATCTAATAACTTATGAAAAATAAACTAAAGACAACATTCGTTTGCCAGGAATGCGGGTATGACACACCGAAATTTATGGGGAAATGCCCTGAGTGCGGGGCGTGGAACAGCTTGAAAGAGATTAAAGTCACAAGTCATAAGTCGCAAGTCGTAAGTCAAGGAATAGTAACAGGAGAATCACAAACACAGCCATTAAAATTGGCAGAGGTGATATTTAAGGAGAAATCTAGGATACTTACGAGTTTTTCAGAATTAAACACAGTGTTAGGTGGAGGGTTAGTTTTAGGTTCTGCAACGTTGATCGCAGGTGATCCAGGCATAGGAAAATCCACATTGTTACTGCAAATCTGCATGCAGCTCGCTGGAGATGGAAGACAAGTTCTATATATATCAGGAGAAGAATCTGCTGAGCAAATAAAAATGAGAGCGGAGAGGCTACAAATTAAAAATGAAAAATTAAAAAGTAAAAATATTGAATCGCAAATTAATAACGATTGGCAAAATAATCTTCTAATACTCGCTAGTTCTGATCCTGATTATGGGATAGAGCAAGTCGAAGCGTTAAAACCGTCATTGATAGTTGTAGATTCAGTGCAGACCATGCAATCAGGAAACTTAGAAGGACTTGCAGGTGCAGTCGGACAAGTACGCTATACTGCAATGCAGTTTATCCGTGTTGCGAAAAAGAATCACATTCCTACAATTATTGTCGGACATGTCACAAAAGAAGGAATGGTTGCAGGACCTATGGTTCTTTCTCATATGGTGGATACTGTGTTGTTCCTCGAAGGTGAGAAATTTACAAAAACCCGTATTCTTCGATCTCTGAAAAATCGTTTCGGACCAGTAGATGAGGTAGGTATTTTCGCTATGGAAGAGGAAGGTTTGGTAGATATCGCACATCCTGAACAATTATTTCTGACTGAACAGACCGAACAATCACCAGGGAGTGTCCTTGTGGCGACACTAGAAGGTACGAGAGCCTTTATGGTAGAACTACAAGCACTTGTTGTCTACTCTAAACTTGCAATGCCCCGCAGAGTCGTTTCAGGAATCGACAGAGCGCGTGTTGAATTACTCCTGGCTGTTTTACAAAAACATACACGCATGCCTTTCGACACGATGGATGTCTTTGTAAATGTCGCAGGAGGTATGCGGTTGACTGATCCTGGTATTGATCTGGGTATTTGTCTGGCACTGTTTTCAAGTATGCAGAACGTAGCACTAAAGAAAACTGTTGGAATAGCAGAAGTAGGATTATTAGGAGAATTACGGGCTGTTCAAGCGCTTGATAAGCGAATTCGTGAGGCACAAAAACTCGGCTATGAAAAAGTTCTCTCAGCAAAAACTCATAAAAACATTCGAGACGTGATACAATCAATACAGCAAGCATAAACTATCTGCTCTATAGACACGTGTTAGATAAACACGCATTTCTTCTGCCCATTAGTAGACACAGCTTGGATCTTTTCGTTGCTTTATGCAAAAACAAAAAGAACAACCAGCACAAACTACAAAACTACCTGGATTCCCTCAGCGGGTTATAGTCCTTCTTGCTGATGAGATTGCAAAGACAGTGGTTAAAAGAATGCCCCTTCTGCAAGTTAATACCCGAAAACGAAAGAAAAAACCTCAAAAATCGAAAAGAATTGATTCAGCTTTATTTTTAGATACCTCTGCAATTATTGACGCTCGTATTTTTGATCTCATACAACTTGGAATGATGAATGGTACATTCGTTGTTACTGATAGTATATTACGTGAGTTAAAACATATCGCTGATTCTCAGGATATGGTTCGTAGAGAACGAGGACAACGTGGGTTAGAAAGGCTTGCACGCATTAAGAAACTGCGGGGCGTTAAAATGGTTGTGCTGAAAGAAGAGTACGAGAATAATGATGGGAAACCTGGTGAGGTGGACGAGCGTATCATAAAAGCTGCAAAAATGCATAAAGGAAAAATTATTACCTGTGATTTTAATTTAGATAAAAAAGCAAATATTGATGGTATAACTGCGATAAATATCAACGAACTTGCGAATGTATTGAAAGTGATAGCAGTACCAGGAGAAGCATTACATATTAAAGTTCAGCATCAAGGTAAGGAAGGCTCTCAAGGTGTTGGCTATTTAGATGACGGGACAATGATTGTTGTAGAACAGGGAAGTGAAAATATTGGTCAAAGTTTAGATGTTGTAGTTTCTCGCGTTATCCAGACAGCCTCGGGAAGAATTCTTTTCGCAAAAAAAATCTAAGTACTAATTTCTACCAGTTAAATTCGAATTTATCCGAATGGAGAAGTATTATTCGTAGCTACAAAAAAACTCCTAGCCTTAAAAGAAGTAAGAGTGCAATCACGCCTGTCTAGCAGGCGATCTCGCAAAAAACTTCTTCTTTGTAAGCTTAGAGAAGTAAGAGTGCCTGCCCAACACTCCTACCTCATCAAAACTTAGAAAAAGTTTTTTGCTCCGATCCCAACACTCCTACCTCATTTAATTCCAGGAGTTTTTGTAAGAAAAACTGCTCTGTGAAAAATATTGGCTTGTCAACAAAATCTCACAGTTTTAGCCTCGTGAAAATTTCTTGACAATTTTGAGACTGTCAATTATAAGTATGTATGGTACTTAGTTTTATTCCTGCCTGAATTACTAAGTCCGTTTACCCTAAGAGCATTGCTTATCGTACAACGAATTTATCATCCTAGTAACGAAAGCGATGCTCTTTTTTTGGGAAACCCGCGGAAATACGCGGAGCTATACGCTAAACTACGCTGAGTTTTGCTTCAGCATCTTTCTGCGTACAATTCGGCATTTTTCAGCGAGAATGTCACTTAGGTTTTAAAGAACTTTAAAGTACAACAATAGGTAGTTGTAACCCTTTCTCGACTAATCTCTTAAATTGCTCTCTTCCTTGCTTAATCAGTGCTTCCTGATGAAGATCTTCTTTCTTTTTCTTTTCCTGTTTTGCTTTTGAGAACAGTAAGGACAGTAAATTCATAATCTACAAAGAGTATAGCATAGGTTGTCAAGGGTGTCAACCTATAGCGAAAATACATGAGCAAAATATATATCCTAGAGTAAAATGGGTAGAATTTAGATTGATTTTTCAACCTAATCGGAACCCAATAAAAAATGTGGATAACTTGTGTATATACGAATGTATCCGAATTTTGCATTCTTAGTTTTTATATTTTCGTGATATTCGTGAGTTGAGGAGTAACTTAGAGAAGAAGTTTAGCTCGCGAAAAACACGAAAACGAATCAAGAATAAAACAAAGTATTTTCGCGAGTTTCGTATTTTCTAATTGAGGTTGGGTTTTATACGAGGAGAGAAGAAGGAGGATAGAGAGGGACGGTAGTCATATTCAGCGAATGATTTTATAGCTAATGAAAAACGTTTAAATACTTGATTTGTTTTACTTAATTTATGCTTATGGGTTGTTTTACCGCGGTGGTAATAAAAGTGTTCTAAAAGATTAGTTATTTTTCCGTATTGGAAGAGTTTCACAAATGCTTCTATATAAACGAATGGATATTGGTTTGACTTAAAATACAAAAGATCGCGTGGAATACTACGCTTATTAATCATAAGAGTTTCAAAATGTACTCCAACTCCTCGCATAAACTGTTTATAGACTTGTTCTGGATCATGCGGAAGATGCAATTTTTCTTCAATTTTATGATTTGCGCTCATCTTCGCGACTTGTGTACCTACGGCTACGAATTTAGGATTATCCCGTAAAAAATCTAATTGTTTTTTAATTCTCCAAACAGAATTTATATCATAGGGGTTCATGAAGGTTATAAAATCGCCTTGAGCTTTTTTAAGTGCCCGATTCAGCGTGATAGCTAAACCGTATCGCTTAACATTGGCTGAATAGCTGATCCGTTTATCCAATTTACGGTATTGTTTCAGAATAGAGAGAGATGCGTCTTTAGAGTTATCATCAATTGCGATAATCTCAATATTTTCATGTTTTTGCTTCAGCAAGCTATCAAGACAATGAGGTAAATAATCTGCAGCGTTACAAACCGGTAAAATGACTGATACTAAAGGCTCCATATGTATACGAATTTCTACGAATTGTATTCGAATCTATTCGAATGAAGAGGAATTATTATTTGTAGTAATTTGGATTACAAATAACATTCTCTTTCTATTCGGATTAATTCGTAGTAACAAGGCAGAATAGTGCGGGCAAGAGCAGGTTTTTAACCATCGACTACTCTATCATAGGTGTATTGATGTGTCAAGCTGAAGCATAAATACGTTGTCGGTTATGAGTTGTGGGTTATGAGTTTGAATTGCAGGCTTATAATTGATTTATTGGCTATTGGCTATTGGCTATTGGCTATTGGCTATTGGCTATTGGCTATTGGCTATTGGCTACTGGCTACTGACTACTGACACAGTATTTGCTATGATATACCCATGCTGCTACATCATTCGGTTCAAGGAAAAACTGACGATACATTGCAACTTCTTGAGATTAAAACATCACGCAGCGGGGAAGAGACGCCTGAGGCTATGAAGCAGTTTCTACTCGGTTTGTCTACGCTTAAGAAATCAATTATCCCAAGGCTTTGGGGATACTATATACCGTTTAGCTTGGAACTGGCAGTTATTGACCAACTTATCTATTTTTACGTCTCAATCGCTCCTGAATATCAAAACTTTCTTGAATCACAGCTTGTCTCCCAATACCCTAAAGCACTTATTTCACGAGCGCCTGATTATTTACCTAAGATACTTGAAAAACCAGAAACGTTGGCAATTGGTCAAATGAAAGCGATGAGTAATCTATATCCTCTACGTACATTTAAAGATTTTAAAGATGTAGATCCTTTTTCAAACCTGCTTGGTGTTTTATCGAAGTCTCAAATTGGCGATAGTATTGGTGTCCAATTAATGCTTGCGCCTGCTGGCCCGCATTGGCAGCGCTACGGAGAGAAACAAGCAACCTCATCCTATACAGATTCAACCGGTAAGGTGCATACAAATCAGCATAGTAAAGATATATTATTAAAGACGAGTGTTCCAGGTTTTTACGGTGCTATTCGAATAGCTGTTAATACGCCAGATAAGTTACGAAGTAATAGCTTAATGCTTCAAATTGCAAATACATTTTCTACGTATTCATCTCCATTAAATGCGCTTGTTCTAAAAAAACCATGGCCATGGAGACGAAAAAAGCTCATGAAAGTGATGCTCTGGCGTTCAAATGCGTATATGCCGCGCTGGCAAGTCTTTAATGTCGAGGAAATTGCGAGCCTTTACCACTTCCCAAGTATAAAACTTGCAAATATCCATAATATTTCATGGCATAAAGTCATTCTTTCCGATCCTCCTGAGAACTTGCCTGTGGCTGAAAATTTATCGGAAGAGGAAAAAGCAGAAGTAAATTTTATCGCCAAAACTGAATATAAAAATAAGATGACTGTCTTTGGTATAAAGAAAAACGACCGCCGCCGCCATGTGTATATCATCGGAAAAACAGGCTCTGGTAAGTCTACGTTGATTGCGAATATGGCGATCAATGATTTACGGAATAAACGTGGATTTGCTATTATTGATCCCCACGGAGATTTGTGTGAAGTGCTTCTCGATTATATCCCGTCATTTCGTATTAATGATGTCGTATATGTCGATCCTTCAAAAACAGATCGTTCAATCTCTTTAAATCCTTTGGAAGTTACAGATGAGGCGCAGAGAGAACTTATCGTATCCGGTATGCTTGCAATATTTAAAAAGATTTATGGAACTTCCTGGGGACCGAGACTTGAATACATTCTCCGTAATACGTTATTAAGTGTTAGTATTATGCCTCAACCGACGCTTCTTATGGTTCCTGAAATGCTTGGAAATGATAGATTTCGTGCGAAAGTAGTCGATAGACTTGAAGATCCTGTTCTGCGGAGTTTCTGGCTCAATGAATTTGCAAATTATACGGATAAACTTCGTGCAGAAGCTGTGTCTCCTATACAAAATAAAGTCGGCCAATTTCTTGCCAGTACAGTGATGAGGAATATCCTTCGCCATCCGACATCAACCATAGATTTACGAAAAATAATGGATGAAGGTAAAATACTCCTTCTCAACTTATCTCAAGGAAAGATTGGTGAAGACAATGCCGCGTTACTCGGTGCGATGTTTATCACGAAAATCCAGCTTGCAGCTATGGGTAGAGTCAATGTACCTGAAGAAGAACGCAGGGACTTTTATTTATATGTAGACGAGTTTCAGAATTTCGCGACAACCAGTTTCATAAAAATTCTTTCAGAAGCGCGTAAATATCGTCTAAATTTGATTCTGGCAAATCAGTATATTGCTCAGATAGATGAAGACGTCCGTGCAGCTATTTTCGGAAATGCAGGTACGTTACTTTCATTCTTAGTAGGTGCGACAGATGCGTTATATCTTGCGAAAGAATTTAAAGAGCGGTTTACAGAACAGGATTTACTCGCCCTTGGAAATTATCGCGCTATTATTAAACTTGCGATTGATAATGTTACACAGCCACCATTCTTATGTTACTCACTTCCATTACCGCGATCAGTAACACAGAGTAGAGATAAAGTATTAAAAAGTTCGCTTGAACGGTATACGAAGCCTGTTGTTGTCGACAAATTTGAACGTCCCAAGCCACCTGAAAATGAAACTCCTTCAGTAGGAGAAACAATAACAAGCGATGCGAAAGCTGCAGAAAAAGTAAGTGAAGGAAAGACTCCTACTCCTGAGACGAAACAACCGATGCCTGCTCCCTCGTTAGAAAACGAGAGTATGTATACAACAAATCCAGCTCTTCCTAAGCCCAAATTTCCTTTTAAACCAAAATTTGGTGGAGGAAAAAACCATGGAGGGAAAAATAGTAGCAAGTAGTAGGTATCAAGTAGTAAGTATATACAATAGCTTTGTGAACTGATTTGAAGCCTTCAGCCTTCCTGATATATCACCTAGATGCTACTCTCACGAGAGAGAATCTTTTTCGAAGTAATAAGCCTCCAATAATTGAGAGTATACCTCCGAGGAACACGAACGCTTCTGGTCCAGTAGCAGGGGTTTTTACAGCTTTTACTTTATCGTAGACTGGCAATCCTTTATTAGCCTCGGGGTTTTTTGTTTGGGCTGATGCGACTGCCTGTGCATTATTTACACAGAATTGCGTAGCGTCTGATCCAACTTTTCCACCCTGTCTCATTTCTACATAGTTTACTAGACAGAGTGGGGAGGTAAGGGGAAGATTGTCTTTTGCGATTCGTGCTTGTGTGTTAAATGAAGTAGTGTCACCTTTTTCAAGGCTGGCTATTTTTCTCGAAAAAACGTTTGTGGTATTTCCACCAGAAGTATACGGTGGAAAGGTATAGACGACATCGATATCAGTAAGGTTTTTATTTGAAACATTCGTGATTGTAATTTTAAACGTAACAATTTCACCTGGTTTATAATAATTGCTTTGTGCTGTTAATGCTTCACGAAATACAGAGCTATCTGGTTCTGCTATTTGCATATTAATACTTAAATCTGGATGGGATGTACAAAGCTTCCCACCACCATAGATAGCACTACATGAGACATCCTCTGCTGCGAATGCGTGTGAGACTATAAAAAAGGAGAGTAACAGGTAAAGAATAACAAATATATGCTTCATATGAAAATCTTATATAACTTTTTCTTTGTTCGGAGTATATGCTTGCAGAAGGTAAAAGTCAAGTGATTAAGCTTATCCTATAGGTTAGTAGAGAAAAAGAGTTTATTAAACATTACTTTCTGAATTTCTCCAGGTGAAAATATGTACAGGTTCTACTACTGCTACTGTCTCATCTGGGTGGAGGAATGGTCTGCCGTCTCGAACACACGCTAGGGTAGGCAACAGATCAGGTCGCATAGCACCAATTTCCGATACTCCATCAGTTTTATTCGTGAATAAACCAAAATCTTGAGGTTTTGGCCCTACAATAGCAGCTCTGACCACTGTTCTGCCAATAGTCATACCACCTTCAGCTCCTGGAATTGGTTCAGCCTCTGGATCAGCTTCTCCTGAAATTGTATGTACTGGCACTTCTCTAAGAGTATATGTTGTGACTCCGTTAGGTTGGTTTACTTCATCCTCTGGTACTGCATTCGGTAATGCTTTACTGACGTATCGCAGGGCATCACTAGCTGTTTCCCAATGCATTAACGGATGCCCATTTACATCTAAGCGATAAACACTGCTACAACTATTTTCATGACTCATAGTATGTATTATAGCAAACAGCTATTTTAGAGTAAACAATAAAAGATAAGAAGAGTTATTGACAAGAGAATCAAAGTGTCCTATAATAATACCTTCTTCTGCATTATATCTACTTTTTCTTTGCAAAAAACTACATGTAGTGCAGATGGTTCTTTAACAGACCGCACAGTTGAAATCCTTTATGATCCGTCTATTTGCCTGGGTTGATAGAGAAGAGTAATATTTTGATATATTCTTTTCTGTTAACCCCGGCACTCTGAGACCGGGTAAGGAGGGCTTATGACAAAAGAAAATTGGCTGCGTTGTCTGCTGATTGCTGGAGTGATTTCGCTTGGGCTTTTTCTTGCACTCCTCGTGGGCGCGGATCAGGCTGGGGCAGCTCCACCAGACCAGCAGATCACGACTACTACCTGCTACTGGATTTGGGCAACAATCTACAATTACCAGACCGGTTATTCAACACAGGGCTGGGTGTGGCATTGTCCCAAGTCTTACGTGCGTCGAACGCCACCTCCGCCATGGGAGCCATGGCGGCAGCCATGGCATGAGCGGCCGGTGACGCGGTAGTAGTTGCGAGAAACTTAATATTGTCTTTCTCTATGGGGTGGGCAATGGCGCTCACCCCTCTGGATTTCCAGATATTGCTCAACAAAAGCCTTCAGCTGTGCGGTCCCTAATAAAAGTATTGACAAAAAGAGCTTCATGTGGTGTAATACGAATGGTTAATTTTGAAGAGTATTCCTTATTTAATAACGACTGAACTCCTTTAGTTTCTTTTCCAAATGTAATAATCAGTTCAAAATTCAAAAGTTAAAATTCAAAAGTTTAAGTAACAAGTTTTTGATTTCACCCTAATTTTGCCTTTTGATTTTTGAATTTTCCCTTTCTAGTATATGCCATATAAACGAAAAACCACCTCTACAGCGAAAAAAGCTGAAGAACTTATTGGAACCCCATCCAACGATCTCGCAAGCGAGAACAATGCGGACAAGCCTGCTACAGATACTCAAGCAATGAAGCCTGCTGAGGTTGTTGAAACAGAAGCGAGAATTGAAGAACCAGCTGCACAAGCACCAGAGCCTGTGAAAACAGAACCTAAAGCTGTGCATTTCGAATCATTTGATGCATCACAGTCAAATCCAGCACCGCAAGCTCCACAACCAATGAGAGAAAATCAACCTTCTCGGGACTTTATTCCAGGCTATAGAAATGGTTATGATAGATTCACTCCTAACGTTGTTAATACTCCTACAGAAGAAGTAAAAGGATACTTAGATATTCAGCCAGAAGGACATGGTTTCCTTCGGCCTAAGTTTATTCCTTCTCAACGAGATATTTATATTTCTCAATCTCAGATTAGACGATTTATGCTCCGGGCAGGAGATTTAGTGGCAGGAGTTGCGCGGCCTCCGAAAGATACAGAGCGATATTACGGTTTACTTCGAGTTGAAACGGTGAATGGTCTTTCTGCAGAAGAATCCATGAAACGACTATGGTTTGATGATTTGACCCCTATTTATCCGAAAGAACAAATACGGCTTTCTGCCGGAAAAACACCACTTTCTACCCGTGTTATTGATCTTGTCGCGCCAATTGGTTTCGGTCAGCGCGGAATGATAGTATCACCACCCAAAGCTGGAAAAACAACAATTCTAAAAGAAATTGCCTCAGGAATTACGAAAAATTATCCAGACGTTCATTTAATGGCAGCGTTAATCGGTGAACGACCAGAAGAAGTAACTGATATCAGCATGTCAGTTCGTGGAGAAGTAGTAGCCTCAAATTTCGATGAACCGCCAGAGCACCAGACACGAGTAGCTGAAATAGCACTTGACCGAGCAAAGCGCTTGGTAGAACTTGGCAAACATGTCATTATTCTGCTTGATTCTATTACTCGATTGGCTCGTGCTTATAACTTATCAGTGGAATCAAGCGGCAGAACGCTTTCGGGAGGATTTGATCCTGCTGCGCTTTTCCCAGCAAAACGCTTCTTCGGGGCTGCGAGAAATTGTCAAGAAGGTGGAAGCTTAACGATTATCGGTACTGCGCTCGTAGAGACTGGATCACGTATGGATGATCTGATTTATGAGGAATTTAAAGGCACGGGAAATATGGAACTGCATCTTGATAGGAAACTTGCTGATCGCCGTGTCTTTCCAGCAATTAACATCGAACGATCTGGCACCCGACAGGAAGAATTGCTTCTGTCAGATGAGACATATAAGAAAGTTGTTACTATGCGGCGTATGATTGATATGCTCGGTTCGGATGAGAGGACACAGTTATTTGTCGAGAAATTAGCTGAAACAGAAAGCAATGATGAATTCCTCGAGAAGCTAGGGAAAACGTAATTATAAGAAGTATCAAAAGTTTATAGGGGTCCGCGTAACAGGGGATTTTTTGTGCCTAAGATGATGTGGTTTATGTATAGTATGATAGAGAAACTTCTGAATCATTACTTCCGCTTTAGTATTATCGCGTCATCCCTTTCGTCCCGATCCTACCCTCCTTACCTTAGCATTCGCCTTTTTCAGTTCTATTCGAACACGGCTCATGCTGCAGTTATCGGAGGGTTGTGCTTTTCTATAAAAAACACTTCGCTTTAGCTTGTTTTTTTCATGAAAAGCACAAAAAAACCGTTTGGGAGAACGGTTTCGCTGCATTCAGGTATGTTCTATATTTCTGCTTATTGCATATAGTAAACGCCTGCTGATTCATTACCGATATTTGTTCGGCCGTATTCTGAATAGCTGAATGGTGTTGTCGTAGGATACGGTAAACAGTTGATGGTTCCGCAGGCAAATGGTTGATTAAAGTATAAGTATTCACCGGCTGGCAAGCCAAACTCTTCACCTTTTTCTACTAATTTCCAACCAGTTCTGAGAAGATACCCTCTTTGTGCATCTGAAATCTTATCTGCTTTTATCCAATTTGTTTGCAGTCCGTTATTTATATTATTATATGTGTCTTTCGCGCCTTCTGGACAGTAGCATTGGACGAAATTATTATTTCCGATGTCATACACATAATCAGATCCTGTTTTCAAGTCAGAATACCCTGGAATCCAATGTGTCCCAGTATCATATCCCCCTCGCACTGTTCCGCCTGGATTTGGACAGGAAGGGAATTGAACAGAATAATAGATACTATCGTAGTTAAATGTTGGATATCCGCCGCTATAGCTGCCACTGCCTGTAGAGCTACCGCATCCTGAACATTGGGCATTTGCCAAAGAATTAAAAGAGAAGTAAAGTGCAAAAACAAGAAGAATTGGGGAGAATGCTAAAATAAGTTTTTTAAATGGTGTGTTGCCTGTCATACACAGCATTATCGTAGAGAATTGTTAAAATTGTGTAATAAAAAGATGTATTGTGTGTAAGAGATATATCTTTAGATATAGAAGTAGGAAGGGTATCAAAAAGTATCAGAAGTATCAAAAGCCCTGGGACCAAGGAGCCAGAGGGAACAAATGAGACAGAGGTATAAAAACCCATTTGGCCCTTTTGGCTCTTCTGTCTCTTCTATCTCTTACATTTGATATTTATCGTTTTTATAACATTGGAAAGTTGACTTTATACACCTATTTTGATAGTCTGTAGCCTAGTCCCATACTGTTTATTACTTGTTTTTATCCTGCATGAAATTTACTATTTTTCAGAAAGTACAATCTGGACAAAGATCATTTTTTAGAAACCTTTGGGAATTCATCGTTTTTTTCTTCAGATATATCAAGAGAAAGTTGATTGTCCTTTCAGCGATATTTGAAAAGAATAAAAATCGGTTAGTGAAACTGTTTCTCATGAAGCGTGGGAGATATAATCGTCCGTTTCTTCATTTCGCAACAATGCTTGTACTATTTATAGGTGTCTTACTTGGTCCGTTCCTAGCAGATACGTATCCGATTTTCGCTTCCAATACAAATGCACTTATAGGAAAAGATGCAAAGCCTGAGGAACAATCTATAGAGTCGAGTGATGTTTTCGAAACAAAGATTTCCGAGAAGCCACGAGATAAAGTTATCACATACAGTGTTCAAAAAGGAGATACTATCTCTACAATTGCTAAAAAGTTCAATATCTCAGCAGACACGATTCGTTGGGCAAATAATTTGTCTTCAGATAGTTTATCTATAGGAGATGAACTACAAATTCTTCCTGTTACAGGTATGGCACATAAAGTATCCGCAGGTGAGACAGTTTATACTATTGCGAAACGGTATGATACAGAACCGCAGAAGATTGTCGATTTCCCATTTAATGATTTTGTTAATCCGGAGACTTTTAGTTTAGTTGCTGGACAGATTCTGATCGTTCCAGATGGTATAAAACCTTCAGAGCGTCCACAATATCGCCAGCGTCAACCAGTGTATATCGCACAAGGACCAGTATCGATTTCTTCCTCAGGCTATACCTGGCCGCTTCGGGGAGGTATCAGCCAGTTCGCATCGTGGTATCATATGGCGCTCGATATTACATCACCGGTAGGAACTCCAATTGTCGCTGCCCAAAGTGGCACAGTAAGTAAAGTATCATTAGGTACATGGGATGGAGGATATGGCAATAATGTGTATGTATCAGATGCAAATGGTATGGGTAGCCATTACGCGCATATGAGTTCAGTAAATGTTTCTGAAGGAGATAATGTCATAGCAGGAAAAACAGTAATAGGTTATGTCGGTATGACTGGAAGAACGACAGGTCCACATTTACACTTCGAAGTTCTCCAGAATGGTACACTGGTCAATCCGCTGAGCTATCTCCAATAAAAGCGAGTAGGGTAAGAGCTCCTCGAAAGACAGAATATATTGTATAATCCAATTTGTAACTTGTGGGGGCCTGTAGCACAGTTGGGGCGGAGGACGAAGTCCGAGCCCGCCCGCCTGCGAACAAAGTTCGACAGGGGAGGATTGCAACGCATTCGGCCCGTAAATATGGGCTCGTAGCTCAGTGGTAGAGCACTGCATTCGCATTGCAGGGGTCGGGAGTTCAACTCTCCTCGAGTCCACAAAAGCCCATATACGGGTTAAACATTGCGGAGATCGGCGGTTCGAATCTGCTCAGGTCCACTGATCGGTATTTGGCATTAAGTATTTAGCAATTTTGCATACCAAATACTTTATACTAAATACGTGATACTTCTGCGGGCCGGTAGCGCAACGGTAGCGCACCTCCATGGCATGGAGGGGGTTGCGAGTTCAAATCTCGTCCGGTCCACAATAATTGAGCGGTTCGAATCCGATCGGGTCCACAACGCATTTACGTGGTAAACATAGGAGGAGTTGTGCCGATGTACATCAAAGTTCGGTCCACCTCTCTAGCATTTCTTTGTTCTCTGTTCAGCGTATAAGATCAAGATAGATAAAAAACGTATGCTGTCATTGACAAATTTTCCTCAATTGGTTAGGCTAGTTATAGGGTATCTTATTCTCAGACAGGGTGGCTTATGCGACACATTCCAAAACTTTCAAAACTACAAAAAAAAGCACTCTTTTTCGTATTTACACTTTTACTACAAACACTTTATCCTTTTTTCGCTATTGAAAAAGCGTATGCTTCGTATAACGTTAAACTAACACAAGGATTTGTACGACTTGATCGACTTAAAGCTTCTACAGGCACAGGCGGTACAGTGTGCGTTAAGCCTTCTACAACTCACTCTGGCGATTTGGATGCTGTGGAAGTCACATTCCCTACAGGATTTACTGTCTCTTCAACGACAGGTAATTGGACAGGGGCAGGTTCCACGCTTGGAGGGGCAACAGCATTCCCGAATATCGCTTCAGCAACTGTTTCTGTAAATAGCCAGACCGTGACATGGACTGTAACCAATCAGACATTGAGTTCCAGTACGACGTATTGTTTTTCTTGGTCAAACACCTCAGCCCTTACAACACCATCGGCAGGAAATGATAAAACAGGAACAATTCAAATTACAGATGGGACTGCTTCAGCAAATGAAGGAACAGCCTATGCTATTTCCATCGTTGCTGAGGACCAGGTAACAGTTGATGCGGATGTGCCGGCATTATTTACGTTTACGGTACCGGATACTGCATTGGATCATGGGACGTTGTCAACAGGAGCAGTTGACACAGATGCCCAATCATCAGGAATGGCAGTATAT
>JAYRIM010000009.1:0-42195 GCA_041906785.1 Candidatus Levyibacteriota bacterium | reverse complement strand
GTTATTGGCTTGAATATCAACAAAAACGAGCCACTAGATGACGAGCAAAAAGAGAAGCTCAATAAAATTCTAGGTAAGTAGCTCTAAAAAAGCCTTATTTATCAACGTATTTTTTATTATGTCGCACAATACATATTGTGCGACATACTAAAAAATTGGGGGGAGGGGGTCCGATTTGAAAAGTTGAGATATATAAATATATGGATCTAAATATCTGAGAATTTTTTTCATTGGTAGGGGGGGATAGAAAATTTTTTGAAAGTTTCAGGTTAGCAAACTTCTCACCGTGCATACCACAATCAGTGCAAACAATATGAAGATCGGAGAAAATTTTAAAATGTGTGTTATAATATTTTCATGATAAATAAAGAAGCACTCGAGTACGCACTCAGTGCAACTCCTCAAGAAAGAAGATATTTAGTTAAAGACAATTTTTTACTTTTCTTTATTTACTACTACATTGATTATGTAAAATATCCTTTTGCAAAATTTCACTACGACATGTTTGATGATTGTCAAAAATTAATAGACGGAACATACCGTGAGGTCGCTTGGATCGCATTCCGTGAAAGTGCAAAAACATCTATTGCCAAAGGCTTTATTACGTGGCTTATTTGCACAGAAAAAAGGAAATATATAAACGTAGATGCCTTTGATAAGGAAAATGCGGAACGTATGCTTTTCGACGCAATCCTTGAATTGCAGAAAAACCCAAGGATTCTCACAGATTACGGAGAACTTTACAACGCTAAAAGAAATTCAGAGGAGCTTACTCAGAAGAAAATCTCAAACTTTCTTACTAATAATGGTATTCGTGTGGAAGCACACTCTACTCAGGAATCTATTCGAGGAAGACTTCATGGTGCTCAAAGGCCAGATTGCCTTATACTAGATGACTTCGAGACTAATAAGACAAAGGATTCGGAAGCATATACCAACCAAGTGGCTAATCATATCTCGGAAGCCCAGTCTGGTATGGACGCTAACGGGATAGTTTTATATCTCGGAAACTATATAACGGAATATGGGAACGTAGCAAAGTTGTTTAAGAGGTCTCAAGACGATCCAAGGCTTAAAGTTCGAAGAGTTGATCTTCTCGAGGGTGGAAAACCTACATGGCCGGAAAAGTATACATTGACTAATGAGCCAGGGAAGATTTCTGTTGATGATATAAGGAAAAAACTTGGTTCTTTGGTGTTTGATGCGGAGATGATGAATAACCCAATAGATACTGCTACGCAGGAGTTTAAGAGGGAATGGTTTAAGTATGTTAAGTACGAAGATTTAATAAAACT
Organism: Candidatus Levyibacteriota bacterium; assembly: GCA_041906785.1. Lineage (GTDB taxonomy): Bacteria > Patescibacteriota > Microgenomatia > Levybacterales > UBA12049 > CAYMDS01. The sequence continues at coordinate 40,900 of JAYRIM010000009.1, read as the reverse complement.
TCGAACAAGGAAATTTGCTACTATCGATCCTGCTTTCATGAGGAAAGAGTCGAGTGACTGGACTGGGGTGACTAAGAACTATGTGGATAAGGATGATAACTGGTACTTTGATGCACAGCACTATAAGATAAACTCTAATGATGTTATAGGTATGATCTTTACCTTACATGGCGAAGGGTTTGAGAAGATAGGTATAGAGGAGGGTGCTTTCTCGGAGATGATAGAGCCTTTCTTTCTTAAGGAGTGTCAGCAAAGAAGGGTATACCCCTACATCTTCCCTCTCAAACATAAAGGCGTAATGAAGGAGACTCGGATACGCTCACTGATTCCGAGGTATGAGCAGGGGAAGATATATCACATTGAAGGGAGGTGTCAGGACCTAGAGTCGGAGCTACTTAGATTTCCTAAAGGAAGACATGATGATATCGCGGACTCGGCAGCTTATCAGTCTAAAGTTGCGGAAGTTTATATAGAGGATACAGAGGATGCGCCAGAGTTTAGTTTGTACACTTCTAGGTTTGCTTGACGTATGGTATAATATTTGTATTAAAGGCGGTCTATTCCTTACCTTGGTTAATTTTTAAAATTTGTGGCAAAGAAAAGTAACATTCAAAGGGATATAGAAAAAAAATGTATTGCTATTGTTGATCAAGAAAGAGTAAACTGGGAAGATGCTGTAAGTTTTATTACTCCAAAAGTTGGATTTAGGATGAGGGAACTCATTCGCATTTTTCGAAAGAACTATTGGGGGATATTTGATTCTCCTATTGATAAGAATACTCAGAGAGAAAAGATTTGGATAAACATGGCGATGAGTATCGTTGAGACATGGGTAAAGAATATTGATTTGGATACCAAGGATATAAACTTCCGAGCGAGAACAAAGGAAGGAATACAGATAACAGAACTCACAAGGCTCGCAGTTAAGACTTATTTGGATAAGATGTATTTTGGAGAAACACTAGACGCGGATGAAAGAACAGTTTTGATTGATGGAACTGTTGTGTGGAAGACATGGCAGGATAATTCTACGGGAAAGCCGGTGCTTAAAAGGAGGACTGTTGATTTGCTAAATTTTTATATTGACCCGACGGAAGAGAATATACAGACAGCATATAGAGTGACAGAAAGAGGAATAATGTCTACTGCTGATCTTGAGGCTATGAGTGGGTGGAAGAATACTACTGATGACGGAAAACAGCTTACAGGTTCTCAGGTACTTAATCGAGTGGATGGAAGTAGGCGTTCTAATTTTGGGACACGAACGACTGGGGAGTATAGAGATGTATGGGAGTGTTGGGGAAAGATACCGAAGTGGTTATTGGATGGAAATAAAGATGCGGAGGATGCAAACAATGAGATAGATGGACACATTGTAGTCTCTGGACTTGAAGCACCAAATCCTACACTACACCTCGTAGAGAGGAACACTAACAAAGATCATCTTGGAAATATTATAAAGCCATACGAAGAGTGGAGAGCTGCTAAGATTTCTGGTAGATGGTATGGTCTTGGAGTTATCGAGAGAATTCTTGCTCTCCAGGAATATTTGAACACCTTAGTGAATATAAGAATTAATAGGCACTATGTCTCTCAACTTGGATTGTTTAAGATAAAGAAAGGAAAAGGAATAACACCACAGATGCTTTCTAGACTTGCGGCGAATGGAGCTTTACCTGTGCAAGATATGGAGGACATAGAGCCGATGACTATGCCGACAGAAGATGGGACAAGTTATAAAGATGAGGAGACTGTGAAGTATTGGGCGCAACAGATAAGCTCGGCTATGCCTATAAGCAACGGAGATATCATGCCAAGCTCTGCTTCTGCTACAGCTAATTCTATAGCAAGCACTTCAGCGAAGTCGGCTTACACTCTATTTAAGGAAGGAATGGGAATGTTTCTTGAGAGATGGATAGATAGAGGAGCTTTGCCGATAATAGCGAAGACGGTAAATGAAGGTGATATATTTAGAATATTTAAAGAGGATGATGGTTTTGCAGATTTGATGAACAATATGGCATATAATATTGTTGAAAATCATTTAAAAAATTCTAGGATTGTTCCATCAAGAGATGAGTTGGTTCTTGAGGTTGCAAAAGTGAAGAATGAACTTATGAATAAAGATTCTGTATTTATTAAAGCAGTGCAGAAGATTATGACTGACCAGATTGAGACAAAGGTGCATATAACAAATGAAGACCTTGATACAAATGTGACGATACAGAACCTAATGCAACTTATGCAAATACCACCAGAGCAAAGAGATGATCCTATTGTTTCTCAGATATTTGATCTTCTCGGACTTCAGAAGCCACCTAAGCAGTCGATGCAAATGCAACAGCCTGCTCCGCAAGGACAATCGACAGCTCCTGTTGGAGCACCTGGTGCATCTATGATGGACCTTGCTAAGTCAGCTATGTTTCCACAGCAGAGTATAACTAAATGAAAGATAGAGAAACAGAAAAAATAATGAAGGAGCAGAAGCTTTTGAAAGATCTTATTGGACATGAAGGGTGGCCTTTAGTTAGAGCTATCTTCGCAGATAGAATAATGCAGTTGCAGAACGCATTTGATATAGATACTGCAACCCCAACGACTATGTTTAGGGACCTTCAAGCTAGAAAAAAAGCTTCTGAGATATTATTTGATATCTTGAGGGCTATTGAAGGAGTAAAAGATGTGGTAGAATATAAGCAACCAGAAAAACCTTATCTGGTCAATTTAGATAGAACCTCCGCGTAGCTTTGCGCGGGCGTTTAATCGAAAAGCGACCCGAATTTAGTAGTAGCACTTTAAAAATTTATGGATGAAAACATTACTCCGGACGCACTACCTGGCGACGCTCAATTGACGCCACCAGACGCAACTGGAACTGTTGAAAAACCCATCGAACCAGCTCCGAGTGATCCTAATCAGATGACTCTAAGCGAACTTAATGCGTTTCTCGGCAAAAACTTTAAAAATAAAGATGATGCCTTAAGATCGGTTAAGGAAACATTCTCTTATGTTGGAAAGAAAAAAGAAGACATAGAGAGAGATGTGTTAGCTCGAATATCGCAAGATGATAAGACTAACGCTATCGCTAAGGAAGTTGAGAATATGCGAAAAGATATGTTCTATAAGGACAATCCACAATTCGTTCCTTATCGTAATGTTATCGAAAAAGTAGGAGGTAATCCTGCTGAAGTAGTAGCAAGCGAAGGATTTAAAGATTTGTTCGCAAAAGCTCAAGGTTTCGATGAATCTCAAAAGTTAAAGACGGTGCTGGAAAGTAATCCCCGTCTCGCTTCAACCAAAGATGCTTTTTCAAAAGCTAAAGAACTTCAGAAGCAAGGAGCACCAACCGATCAGGTTGAAAGTCTCGTTGTTCGAGGAGTACTCGATGCTCTAGAGAAGTAGATTTGGATAAAAGGTGAGATATGAAATGCTATGGCTATCGCTGGAGCACTTCAAACATACGGAGATGTATCAAAACGAGAAGACGTTGTATTGAATGCAGTTGAAATTCTTACAGCTACTGAAAACACAATTCAGACAGCTCTTGGAAAAACAAAGGCAATCAACACAGTTCACTCATTCCTCGTTGACACACTCCTTACTGCAGCTTCACTTGCAGTAGAACAGGGTGCAGACTTTTCACTATCTACACTTACAACTCCTACACGACTTACAAACATCGTTGAGGAAATTGCTAAGGCGTACCTAGTGACTCGCCCAGAGGAAATTGTGCAGTCTTACACAGGAATTAACGAGCTTGATCGCCAGACGACTAAAGCTCTTAAGGACTGGGGAAATGCACTTGAGTTTGATCTCGTTCGTCAGACACTCGCTTCTGGAATCTCTGGAACGACAGCTCAGATGAACGGAATCATAAACGGTATATCAAAGTCCACAAATACAACTGCACAGACATCGGGAACGGTGTTCTCTGCAACGATTTTGGACGCTTCTATGTACAACTGCTGGAACTCTTCTAACGGAGACGTTGCGACAGATGTGTATGTAGGTGGTATACTTAAGCGTGTAGTTGATAACTTCGTTCAGAAATCTAACGTAGTTGTTAATGCACCTGGTATTTCAACAATCGTCAGAACTGTAACTACATTCGAAACATCTATGGGAACAGTAACTGTTCACAAGCATCGTTATGTACAACAGCCTGGTGATGCAACAGGTAGAGTACTCGCTATCCGCCCAGAAAAGATTAAAGTCGCATATCTCGATATGCCTTTCATCAAAGACTTGGCTGAGAGCGGTGCATACAGCAAGAAGGCAGTTTATGGATCTATGACTGTGGAATTCCACAATCAGGACTCAAACTTCTTCTCATCTGGATACCTATTGTCTGCTTAAAGTTAATTAGTAATTAGTTAATTTGTCTGTGGGGTGGAGACCTGAAAAATCCACCTCACGAATTCAGGAGATAAATTATGAAGAAAAACGCTTTCGGGCAAGAAGCCCGAGATAAAATAAAAATTGGAATAGACTTCGCATGTAACGCGGCGAAGATTTCGATTGGACCTTATGGACAGAATGCTACTCTCGGTAGGATTGGATTGCCACCAATTAATACAAATGATGGTGTTTCTATAGTAAGAAACTGTGAACTTGATGATGAATTAGAAAATGAAGGAGTGTGGATTGTAAAAGAGGCGTGTTCTTTTGCCTCAAATAAAGCTAAAGATGGAACTACTACTACTGCAGTTTTACTCCAAGCTATTATTGACAATCTTTTTAATAAAATGAAAGGAGGAGGCTCTCTTACAATAAAACCTCCAAATGGGATGGCTCTTATGAAGCAGGTAGATCAAGATTGTAAAAAGGTAGTAGAGAAACTAAAAGAGAAATCTCGCCCTATCTCTATGGATGAAATTTATAATGTGGCGATGGTTGCGGGTGAGCATGATTGGCTTGCAAAAATAGTGAGTGAAGTATACGAAAAGATTGGAAAGGATGGGTATGTGGATATAAAAGAGGGAAATAAGACAAAGTATGAAACATTCCAAGGAATAGAGCTGAATGCTGGGTATCATTCTGAGTATTATATAAATAATGATAAAGGAGAATGTGTCTTAGAAAATCCTTATATTGTTGTGACTAATAATCGGATTGATGACATTACTCTTATTCTACCGATCCTCGCAGGTATAAAAGCTAGAGAAGAAAATGGTCTTATTATTATCGCTCCTGATTTTGGTAAGGATTTTCTAAATCGACTTAATACCGCTCAAGAAAAATTTGGAGAAACTGCTGTAGCAATACGTTTGCCAATTATAGATAAAGATAATACATTTAAAGATATAGCTGCTTTAACTGGGGCTAAGTTTTTAGATAAAGAAACTTATGGAGACTATGAACAATTCAAAGCCGACTTCAAGCTTGAAAACGTCGGTAGAACAAAGACTGCAACTATTGGAGATGGACGAACGCTCCTTATTGGTGGCACTGGGGATACTTCTGCTCGAGTTGAAGAACTTAGAAGAAGGATTGCAGATACCGTTTCCATCTTTGACAGGGACGCTCTTGAAAAGAGGCTTGCTTATCTCTCAGGAGGCGTTGCTATTGTCGAAATTGGAGGAGATTCAGACTTCGAAAAAACGTATTTTAAACTTAAGGCAGAAAATGCTTTCGCGGCCGCAGAAAATTCTATTAAATCCGGAGTTGTCAAAGGAGGAGGTATCACCCTTAAAGAGATTGGTGAGGAAATGGAAGGATCTGTTCTCTCGGAAGCATTAAAAGCACCGTTTAAAGCTATACAAGAAAATGCACCTGAACCATTTAAGGTTCCTGATAATGCGGTTGATGCATTAGATACGATAGTATCTTCTGTACAATCAGCATGTTCCTTAGCAGGTCGAACTATTGCCACAGGATTTGTAACTTCTTTCGCAAATGACAACAAAAACAAAAGTCAAAATTAGGATGGCGGTAAAAGATTACTTTGAGATGTTTCCAGAGGACTGGGATCTTTGCAAGCTTGATATTCAACTTCAAAGACAAAATCTAAAAGATGATTTTGCTACACTGGAAAATACACAAAATCTAAAAAGGGCTTTGTTTGCAGTTCCTGAGAAACTATCTACTATGATTGCAAAAAAACTCACAGACGAAGAGAGACAATTATTCACCCAAGTGGAAAACGCTAGGTGGTTTGCCGATGAGTTTCCGCAATTTAGAATTTCTAAAAATATTTAAAATAAAATGTATTATAAACAAATTCAAAATTTATACGATAGACAAAAATTTTTTAATAAATATATTGATCTATATATAGATCCTAAAGGAACAAAAGCACTTATGGTTAGAGATTGTCTAAAGTCTGGAGAAGTAAAATCTCTTGCAAAGAGAATTGATTGTACTCATGATCCGAGACAGGAATTATGGGAATTGATTACTTATGAAATTTTTAAGGGGAATGTTATTGATGAAATTGTAAATGATTTAAAAAAATAATTTGACAAAAAATGTCTAATTCAAAAAAAATGAAATTTTGTTTTGATGATGAAAGTGGTATTTTGATTTTGCCAGATGAAAAAAATATATCTTTGTTTGGCAAAAAGGACACTTTAATTTATAAGTTAATGGAAAATACAGAATTCCCTCTAAAAGATCAGGGTGGCTATCATGATATTTACCAAGTTAGTATAAAAATATGAAAATAGCACTCGCAATGATTATTAAAGGAGATGATAAAGAAGCAGAGCTTCTGGATCGTTGCCTTGAGAATGTATCTCCTTATGTAGATGGAATATTTTTAAGCGTAAGCCATAAGAAAGGAGAAGCACCAAATCAAAAAGTGGCAAATGTAGGAGCAAAATACAGAGCAAATGTATCAGATTTTGTATGGAAAAATGACTTTGCTTATGCAAGAAACTTTAACTTTTCTCACGTTCCTAAAGAATATGATTATATACTATGGTGTGATGCAGACGACGTTTTCCGAGGACTTGAAAATCTTCGACAGATTATAGAAGAAAATCCTTCAGTAGATGCTTTTGCTTTTAATTATCTATATGATTTTGATAATTACAAGAACCCTATAGTGGTTCATAAGAAGACACAGGTGGTTCGAAATGATGGATGTGTTGAATGGGTAGGAAAACTTCATGAAGACTTCAGAGAAACTCGTTCTCTTACAGTTAAGTTTGTGGATAAACTTATTGAGAGAATGCACTTCACAAATGATGAGCGTGTTTTGGTGAATTTCAAGAGAAATATTGAGATTTCTCAGGAAGAAGTAAAACTAAAGCCAAATGACCCTAGATCATACTTTAATCTTGCTAATTCATATTTCGGAGCAAATAAACTTGTAAAGGCAAAGGCGGCATACTTAAAATTCCTTAAAACATCTGAATCTCCAGAGGAGAAATATATCGCCCATCAAAGACTGTCTGCGGTAGAACAAAAACTCGGAAATAAGGATTCAGCAGTAGAACACCTCCAAATTGCTCTTGGAATGTATCCAGAAATACCTGACACATATCACCTTCTTGGCTATCTTATGTTTGAAAATAATCAGCTTGATGAAGCGGAAAGATATCTTCTTCTCGGGCTTGTGATGAAGCCAAAATATCATAAGATGATTGTCTATAATCCACGTGATTATGACTATAATCCGATGATGGCTTTGGCAAAGGTATATTTCAACAAACATAGACCGGATTATGCCCTTCCAATGCTTAAAGGATGTCTTCAGATTTACCCTGATGACCAGAATATTAAAGGACTTGTAGAAGAAATGGAAAAAGAGTTACGAAGAGTAGAGAAGGTGATTGAAGCTGTAAAATATATGGAAACTCTTGGAGATGATAAGAATAAAATTCTTGCTGAAATTGAGAAATTATCTCCTGAATTGCAGTCGCATCCTGCTATTTGCAGAATTAGAAACAAATTCTTTGTAAAAACAGAATCAACAGGAAAAGATATTGCCTATTATTGTGGAGAGACAAAACATGAATGGAACCCCGAAATGGCAAAAACTAAAGGTATTGGAGGATCGGAAGAGGCTGTGATAAACCTATCAAAAGAATGGGTAAAACTTGGATATAATGTGACTGTCTTTAATTCTTGTGGGACCATGCCGATGGTGTGTGATGGTGTGACTTATAAACCTTATTGGCACTTTAATGCTCAGGATAAGTATGACTATCTTATTGCTTGGCGAAGCCCGAGACTTGTAGATCATAACATTAATGCCTCTAAGATATTTATAGACCTTCACGACGTCGTATCTGCAGGAGAATTTAATGAGAAAAGACTAAAGAAGATAGATAAGGTTATGGTGAAAACTAAAGCTCATAGGGACTTGTTTCCAAATGTACCTGATGAGAAAATCTCTATAATTCCAAATGGGCAGGATTTTAAACTTTTTGATAAAGAAACCAAAAAGAATGAATATCTTCTCGTGAATACTTCTTCTCCAGATAGGTCTATGGACGTATTACCTAAACTCTTTATGAAAGTGAAGAAGCGAGTACCTATGGCTAGACTAAAATGGGCTTATGGTTGGGAAATCTTTGACAACACCTTCTCTAATGATCGTAAAATGATGGATTGGAAGGAAAGAGTGCAAAAAGAGATGGAAGTCGCAGGAATTGAAAATATGGGAAGACTATCTCAAGAAGAATGTGCAAAATTATACCTAGAAGGTAGAATTCTTGCCTATCCAACAGAATTTTTTGAGATTGACTGTATCTCTGTAAAGAAGGCTCAGGCTTGTGGATGTATGCCAATCACTACTGATTTTGCTGCTCTTGAAGAAAGTAATCAATTTGGTGTAAAGGTACATTCAAAAAAGACGAAAGATGATTGGAATAAACCATATCAGTTTCATTTTGGTATTGAAGATGAGGAAACTCAGAATAAATGGGTTGAGGCAGTGGTCGATGAACTCCTTAGTCCTCTTCCAGATACAGCCAAAATGAAAGAGTGGGCGAGAAAGTTTAGTTGGGATTTAATAGCAGATAATTGGATAAAAATATTATGCCTCTAAAAAAAGGATCAAGTCAGAAGACAATTTCTTCTAATATTAAGAAGGAAATTTCTGCAGGAAAGCCACAGAAGCAAGCTGTAGCAATCGCTTTGAATGTAGCGAGAAAGTCTAAGAGAAAATAATGAAAATAGCATTTTATTGGCAGGGGATTTCAGGAGTATATGGTCATTGGAATGACGGCCTTCGGGGCGCCATGAAATTGATTGAAGAAAAGCACACTGTGTATTTTCTTGATACTCATGATCCTCTGCCAGAAGATGCAGAGGTCATTCTATATTGGGAAGCACCAGTGACTTGTTGTGGGAAAGATAGGGAGAATTATGTACGAATTCAAGAAATGAAAAAGCCAAAAATTCTTCTTTTCGCTGGTGGTCAAATAAAAAGAGAATGGGTGGAAGGATTTGATTTGCTCCTTGTGGAAAGCAAGATAAATGCAGATGAATGTGATGCTCTTGGTATTCCACAGATGACTGCTTTTGGTGTAAATATTGATATAATGAAGCCAGATAGACAGCCAAAAGTTTTTGATGCTGCTTTTCCCGGTACTTGCGCAGGATGGAAGCGACACGGACTTTTTGGAGAAGCCTTAAAGGATAAAGGAGTAGTATGCGGGAGATTTCAACAATTTGATTCTGAAGGATTTCTTATGGCAAGAAAACATGGCTCAATGGTATTTCCAGAACTTACTTATGAAGCTGTAAATGTCATATACAACGCCTCACACTGTTGTGTAAACACTAGCTCGTATTGGGGTGGCGGTCAGCGAGTGACTCTTGAAGCTATGGCAGCAGGAATCCCTGTTATTTGTATGTCAGATAGTCCTAAAAATCGAGAATATGTAGAAGAAAGTGGAGCTGGGCTTGTGGTAGATCCTTCACCAGAAGCAATAAGGAAAGCTGTTGATGAGATTAAGACTTGGACTCCAGAACAAAAGGCTAGAGGAAGAAAATATGTTGAGAATAAGTGGACTCACCACCACTACGCGGAAAATATATTAAAAGGAATTGATAAAGTTTTAAATAATGGAAAATAAAATAAAAAAAGGATTCACAGCAGGGGCTTTTGATGTTTTGCACGCAGGCCATTGTATGATGCTTAAAGAAGCACGAAGTAAATGTGATCATCTCACTGTGCTTCTTCAAACTGATCCTTCTATAGATCGTCCAGAGAAAAACAAGCCTATTCAAAGTCTAGCTGAGAGAAGGATTCAGCTTGAAGCAAATAGATATGTCGATAGTATCATTGTCTACGAGACTGAAGAAGATCTATACGACATCATCACAAGTGAAGATTTTGATATTCGAATCATTGGTATGGATCATAAAGGAAAACCATATACGGGTGATGATTTGAAGATAGAGACATTTTTTAATAGCCGTAATCACAAATTTTCCTCATCGGATTTGAGGAATAGAATATATGAAGCCGAAAATCAGCGTCGTCACTCCTAGCATCCGCCCGGATGGATTAAACATTACTCAAAAATGCCTAGCGGGACAAACTTTTAAAGAGTTTGAATGGCTTGTAGAGATTGGACTCAAAAATGAACACGATCTAAACAAAGCCTTCAATAAAATGCTCAAACGTGCCAAAGGTGAGCTTATCGTCTTTCTTGAGGACTATACAGCAGTACCGCCAGATTATCTTCAAAAGTGGTGGGATGCCTATCAGAAGCACCCAGATACCTTTATGACGGCTCCTCTAGGTAAAGTATCCAATCTTGACTATCAACCACCAGCAAATTGGGATTGGAGAGCGTGGAAACATAAAGAAGGAGATGGGGATTTCATTCCTTGTAATTGGGATACTTGGGAGATAGATAATGGTGCCGCACCTCTAAAATGCTTGCAAAATATAGGTGGATTTGATGAAGAACTTGACAAACATTGGAGTTGTGACAATTTGAACGCTGGATGTAGAGCTGAATTAGCTGGGTATAAGTTTCTAAACTATTTTGGGAATCCTGCTATAGCCTACGATCATGATGCCTTTATGCCACACCCATTTAGAGCCAACTTTAAGCCCATTTTCAACAATATGAGGATGGATGAATTTAGGAATGGTCTCAAGATTGACTATTTAAAAGAATAATATGGTATAATATATACCAAATATAGAAGGCGGTTAGAAATTATCCTTACCTGTCATTTAATCAGATTGCAAAAGCAACAATCTGGTGAGATGACAGGTTTTTATTTTAATTAAATGGCAACACTTAGTGATATAAATATAAAAATCTCGAATCTTACAACAACTGATACAAATCAATTTGCTAATTCTGATCGTCTTATAGATATAAATCTTTGGTATCAAAAAATTGTAGGAATAATTCTTGATTCTCAAGATGAAACAGATTTTGATGATGCTAGATTTACCGGGTATCCAAAAGTTACTATTGCTCTCACTACAAATAGAGATTATTCTATCTCCCAAAATCTACTTGATAGTGGAGGACTTTATTATTCAGCTCTTAAAATAAAAAGTTTATCAGTAGCTTATGATGGAACAAACTTTTATCGTGCTACACCATTAGATCTCGCTGAGACAACTATTGGTGAATCGCCAGCTTCTGATACAACACAAAATGCAACAATTGATGCAAATTTTGGAAGAACCGCTCCTCGTTATTCTTGGAAAAATAATTCTATTTGGCTCTATCCTCTTGCTACTTCTACTGATGTCTCTAATGGTGGAAAAATGATTGTAGAGTTTGAAAGAAGCGCTGCTGAATTTTCTCTAGGGGATTTAACAAGTGGCACTGCAAGCCCAGGATTTGATATAACTTTTCATCACATGATTTCGTATGGTGTCGCGTATGAATATTGTGAATCTAAAGGACTACCTCAAGCCGCATCTCTTTATAGAGAACTTCAGGTATATGAAGATAGGCTCAGACGCCAATATTCTTCAAAGCAAGTAGATAGAAGGTATCAATTACAAATGGATTATCAATCAATGAAATAATTATGAAAGAAAAAGAAGGAATAAAAGTAATAGGTCGAGCAAGATTACAAAGTTTTAAACTTTCTTTTCTTAAGAATTTTTATATAAAACTTCTTCGTAAGTTAAGCTTTGGAAGGACAGGGGCACAGACCATAGGACAATATATAAATAATTTTGTTCTTAAACATGGAAAATTGCTTGTAGATACAGGATTTTCTACAAATGTTATTACTACTGTAGGAAAGGCTGCTATGGCAGGACTTCTTGGAAATACAGGAGGTGTTACAGCTTTCACATATCTTGCCATTGGGACAAGCAATACAACTCCAACCGCAGCAGATACAACTCTTGGAGCCGAGATTATAGATACAGGACTTGCAAGAACTATAGCAACAGTCTCAAGGATCACTACCTCTACTACAAATGACACTACTCAATATACTTATACTTGGACAGCTTCAGGAGCAAAAACTATTCAAGAAATTGGGATTCTAAATGCTTCTTCTTCAGGAACTCTTTTAGCACATAAACTCACAAACCCACTTACAACTGCCAATGGAAATGCAGTATTAGCAACTTATACAATTCAGTTTTCTTAATTAAATGTCAACTGTTATTTATCTCACAACCACAGGAGCGGGTACTTGGACTCCACCTTTGGATTGGAATAACAGTGCTAATACTATTGAATGTATAGGAGCTGGTGGAGGTGGTGGAGATGGAACAAATGATGGAACAGTTGGTACTGGTGCAGGAGGAGGAGCATATTCAAAAATATCCAATTTAAGTCTTAGTGGAGAGGTTAGTTATAGTGTCGGAGCAGCAGGAACTTACGGAGCTAAGGGTGCAAATGGGACAGATGGAGGAGATACTTGGTTTAATGGTGCAAACTTGGCGGCTTCTTCATGTGGAGCTAAAGGGGGTTCAAAAGGCTTGTGGGGTTCACCAACTCAGGCAGGAGGGCAAGGAGGACAGGCTTCATCTGGAGTAGGAACAATAAAGTACAACGGAGGAAATGGTGCAAGTAATAGCGCAGGAGGAGGTGGTGGTGGAGGAGGCGCTGCTGGACCAAACGGAGCTGGAAATAATGCGTCAGGGATAAATGGAGGAAGTGGAGATAATGGAAGCGGAGGGTCTGGAGGAAATAATACAACAAATGGAGGTAATGGAACTGAATGGGATGGAACACACGGCTCGGGAGGTGGAGGAGGAGCAAGAAGCACAGGTTCAGGAGGAGCTGCAACTACTGGAGGTTCTTATGGTGCTGGAGGAGGAGGAGGTCAAAACGCAGAGGGTAATGGGAATGGAAGTCAGGGAATAATCGTTATCACTTATACACCAATACTTTTAGAATCAATATCAACAACTGAAGGACTTACATTTGGTTTTAGTATTTCTGCTTCAGATTCAATAGCAAGTACTGAAGGAGGATCTATGAGACAAAGCTCTATATCCAATGAATCAAAACATTCAGCCACGCCAATTAACGAAACAAAATCATAATGCAAGAACAAATCGATAACTTAACAGCCAAGGTACAAGATCTAACTAGACAGTTAGGGGATATTCAGAAGATACTCGATACAAAAGGAATGAATCTTGAGGAGTTTATACGAGATGCTGTCTTCTTTGATGTAGATAATAAGACTACTACTTCTGTGTCAATTGGTTCTGGAGGAGGAACAGCAGGAGCAATACCAACAAAATTCATAAGGGGGTATTTTAGAGGAAAAGCTTATAACTTCGCAGTTTACGCAATAACATGATAAAACTACCAATATCAAAAATATGGCGCCAAACAAATAGAGGAGATTCTATTGGTAGTTATGATTCACCAGTACCAGGAAATAATCTTGGAACATTAGTAAGCACTTTCAATACTGATTTATATTCTAATCCTGGAAAAATCAGGGCTACAAAGATGATCTCGAATACTACAGGATTGAATTCGTATCCAGTAGGATTTAAGCTTTTTGGTACAGGGATTGGTCAGGCTGATAGGATTTTCACAGTAGCCGGAAACAAAGTTTATTCTGCTTCTGGAGGATATGTAAATTCAACTTTTACTGCTGATGCTATCTCTGGTACTCCTACCACTACTCATTCTGAATATAGTGATATTGAACTTTATAACAATAGTAGTGGTACTAAAACAGTCTGTGTGACTACTCAAGATGATAAATTATATTCTTTACCTAATTTTGGTAATTGGAATGCTTCAGCAACTATTTCAGGAGGAAACAATGGGCCATATATGATGACCACTTATGGAGGACGTCTTTATATTTCTGCTTCGGGAATTGCTAAAATATACTCTACAACTGATTTATCTACTATAGTCTCTCCGGGATCTCAATATGCAATAGCATTAGATACAAACTTTTGTATTACATTTTTGAGAGGAGCTTCAAATAGAATTTGGATTGGTACGACTGCTGTCACCGGCAAAGGATATATTTTTGAATGGGATGGATCATCTTCTCAAACTACACGAAGCTATCGTATGGAATCTACTGGTGCACTTTCTTGTGTGATTAAAGATGATATTCCTTATGTGATGGATGCTAATGGAAGACTTCTTGTATATTCAAACGGAACATTTAAAGAAATTGCACGTCTTCCAATAAATGATCGACTCCTCACAAACGCACGATCTCTCACAAACAATCGATTCATCCATCCAAACGGAATGTCTCTTGTGAATGGAAAGATAAACGTACTAATAAACAATCTTGTAGCTGATAGTGGCTCTACAATCTCAGAATTCTGCCCATCTGGAATTTGGGAGTACGATGAAAATATCGGATTTACTCACAAATATTCTCTTTCTTATACACCAGTTGGAACCAACACCATCACTGACTTCGGCCAAAATAGAATCTCTGCAGCTGGAGCAATTTCTGATCTAAAACTTACCAATACAAATTCGAATGCTAACGGAACCCTTCTTGCTGGGGCTACTATCTACACAGACGCTTCTACAACAACAAGTGGTATTTATTTTAATGATACTCAAAGCCTTGGAAATGCGACATATAATGCAACTCAACGAGCTGGATATTTTGTGACAGGAAAGATGGAGTCTCAGAAGGTAACTGATATCTGGCAATCAATCTTCCTTAAATATCGAAAACTTTTCTCATCTTCTGATTCTATTGTGGTTAAATATCGGTTAACTGAAGGAGAACCTCTTGTTTTTCCAACAGAGGCATCTATCACTTGGACTTCGACGACTACATTCACCACTACCACGAATGTACTTGGCCTTGAGGGATATGAAGTAGAAATCACTCAAGGAACTGGTGGAGGTATATGCTCTCACATCACAAAGATTGATGTCACAGGAGGTACTTACACTGTCACTGTAGATACAGTCCACACAGGAGTAACTACTGGCACTGCTAAAGCAAGATTCCAGAACTGGATAAAACTTGGATCGATATCAGATACTACTTCTTACTGGAAGAATTTCAATTTTCCTTCATCAGCCACTTCAACTTGGCTTCAGATAAAAGTCTTTTATCTATTATCTGGATGGGGAGAGATAGAAGAATTAGATGTACAAAATATTACTAGCCAGGCTATTAAATAATTATGAATGATTTTTTTAACAATATTGGAAGCGGTATAAGTTTAGGAAGAGCTCTAAATCCTAATAAACAGTCCCAAACTGACTATATACACGGTTTTGATCCAGCACCTGTATCATCTGACTATATACATGGTTTTGATCTAGCTCGTACAAATACAGCACCATCAAGCACCCTTGATCAGTATGGTCAAGTAGTTGGAGATAATAGCCCATCTGCTGTATCTGCTAGATATTCTGCTATGAATCCTCAGAATCTAAATGTTCCTGTAGGAAACTCATATGATTCTAGTATTTTAAATAGCGGTGCATCTCCAACAAGTCTAAATAATCTTCAAGGGTCTATGTATCAAGATATGACTACTGGAAAAAATACTGATTTAATTCCATCTGATTCTTTACTTCAGCAGATATATAATACAAAACAATACTCACCAGAAGAACAGCAAGGATTACAAAATCTGTCTGATATAAATACGCAGATAACTGCTACCCAACTTGCTGCACGAAGACAAATAAAAGATCTTCAAGAAAATGGAATGATTACAAAAGAGCAAGCATCAGCGTTTCTATCTGAAGCACAAAGACGCTCTGACGCTCAACTTGCTGATCTTGCTGTAGGACAAACTGCCGCAACAAATAATCTTGGTGTACTTGCAGCTATCCGAAACAATCAACTCGGTGCATACCAGACACTCTTCGATATGACAAAAGGCTCTACTACTCTTTCTCCAGGTCAAGGTTTGTACAACGCCATGGGTACTCAGGTGGCGGGGGCAGCAGGTATTGCTCCGCAGGTAACATCTCTCGCTTCTCAGTTGTATTCTCAAGCACTGGCTAGTGGTACAGCAATTACCAATCCTCAGACTGGTCAGCCTGACATGAGTGCATATCTACAGCAAGCTTCTCAACTTACTGGTCTTCCATTACCACAAGGAACAATATCTTCTCCGTCTTATGGTGGTGCTCAGATGAATCAAGGAGGTGGTGATAATTTTGCAACTACTGGTAATGAAACAAATCAAGCATACCAATATGCACTATCAAAAGGCCTACAGCCGGCAATTGCAGGTGCAGTAGTTCAATCACCTATAACTGGAGATACTTATATTAGTGGTCAAAGATTACCTTCAGGATTAGCTGCTCAGACAAATACACAATCTGGAAGAACCGGTATAGCATATGTACCACCAGAAAATGTGCCAAACATTCAACAGCTTGATATTGCTTTAGGTCAGATGAAAAACATCTGGGAACTTGCACAGAAGAAACTTACTCCTGGCTTCTTAGGAAGACTACAAGGATTGACTACAAATAAAATAAATGCCTTCTTACAAACTGACCCTGATTGGAAACAGTTTACTTCTCTAAGACTCCAAGCTATTGATTATCTTAAGGGTCTAGCTCAAGGCGGAGGATTCAGAACTACAGAATCAGAAATAAATACTGCGGCCAATTCAATTGCTGATATAAGCGACAATCTCGAATCAGCAAAATCTTCAATGGATATGGCAATGAAGAATATTAATCTTGCATATAAAGAATATCTACCAACACATAACAATATAACTCTTGAACAATTATCAGGTAATACACCGACTCAATCATCAATAGGTTCATCAGGTAGCAATGTAATACAAACAAAAATAGGAGCGGTAGATAATAGTTGGTTCAAATAAATTCATATGAATCCTCAAACAACAACACAACCTGATTTACAAGCTCTGGCCCTCACTAAAGCCATAAGAGCTAATGAGGGTGGAACTAATTATAATGCTGTTGGAGATGCCGGTACTTCTACCGGAGCTTATCAATATCAACCATCAACCTGGGCTAATTATGCTGGGCAAATTCTCGGTGATTCTAAGGCTCCTATGACTCCTGAAAATCAAAATGCTGTAACTTATGGAATGATAAAAACATGGAAAGATCAAGGATTAGGCCCCGCTCAAATTGCAGGAAGATGGAATCATGGAAGCGACAATTGGCAAAATACAATAGGAACTACTAATATAAATGGAAAGACTATCTCTTATAATACCCCACAATATGTAAAAGATGTTGTATCAAAATTCAAAGAAATATATCCTCAAGTAGCACAGCAATATGGAGGACAGACGCAACAGACGCAAGCACCTGAGGCTCCATCTGTAGGAGGATTTGTACAGAATGCTTTCTCAAGCGCAGGAAATCTCCTTGGAGGTATTGGTAATGCAATAATGCATCCTATTGATACTATTTCTGGGCTAGCTTCTTTGGCTGGAGGAGCAGTAGAGAGCGGCACAAATGCTTTAGGATTTACTGATATACATAATCAAGATACACAAACATTCAATAATATTGTTGATTATTTTGGTAAAAGGTATGGCGGAAAAGATATAGGAGAGATAGTACATAACATAGGTCATACTCTATATACTGATCCTGCCGGAGCTGCACTTGATTTAAGTGCATTCCTTGATGCTGGGGCAAGTATAGTTGGAAAAGTTGGTAAAATTTCTGATATAGCTGAAGCTACAAAGCTCGCAAATGCTTCTGATTATATATCTACTTTAAGTGGAACATTAAAAGGTGGAACTCCAGAAGCTATAAAAGCACTACAGACACCAGGCACTCTATCAAAAACAGCAGATGCTATGAGAACTATAGCTGATTATACTAACCCTATTACTCCAGTGGTTAAGGCGACAACAGGATTAGCTTCTGGGGCAGCGAAAGCTCTTGGATTTACAGCAGGTAAGATTATAGGAGAGGATCCTGCCGTAATAGCAGACTTGGTAAAAAATCCACAAGATTATTCAAGAGCTGCCATAGAAACTTCTTCTCGAGGAGGACTTGCAGAAGAATTTGGTAATGCTATTGATCAAATTCAACAGACCAAGGAATTGACAGGAGAAGCTTATAAACCTATAAGAGATTTAAAATTATCAGTTGAAATTTCTGATGAAGCAATAAAACAAGCATTTGAGAAGAATGGACTACAAGCATCAAGAAATGCTGCTGGTAAATGGGAAATAGCTGTACCTACCGCAGATACAACTCTTTCACCAGCAGATGTGGCTCACTATAAGTCTTTTTTGAATCAATTTGGAGATAAGACATTAAATCCAAATCAGATTCTTAACGCTAGGGCAAAACTATCTGAATTTGCCAACTATGAGGGTAAAAGCAACGCAGCCTCACAATTAGGAAAAGATCTAAGAGGAGCGTATGACAAAATTGCTAAAGATAAAATTCCAGGTCTATCTCAAGTTGATGCGGAAATGTCTCCTCAATTACAAGAATGGAAGCAAATCAAAAAAGATTTTCTCACTAGAGATGCTTCTACAGGTGAATGGGCTTTGAAACCAGGAACTGCTAATAAACTTGCAAATGCTTTAGGTAAAGGGAAGGAATCACTTATCTCTAAACTAGAAGATATAATGCCTGGAATTACACGTAAGATTGAGGTATTGAAGAATATAGAACATATAGAAAATGCTATGGGAATCAAAGTTGGTAGTTATACAAAAAGCGGACTTGAGATTGGGGGAATAGTAACTGGTAATATTCCTTTGGCGGTAGGAATGATTATCGCCCACCCTTCAATAGCAAATCAAATTCTTAGAGCTTTTGGATATGTAAGTAAAGCCACAGTAATACCAGTATTAGCTAGAGTAAGAGCACTTCTTGGACTTCTTCCTAAAAATCTGATTAACGATACTTTTAAAGCTGGTGTAGCAATTAATAATGCGAATCAGCCCAATTATGGAGTGCAACAACCAGTAAAGCAATAATTAATATAATCATATTATGATAATACCACAAACCTTAAAATAACACAATGGACACCGAAAAAGCCTTTAACGAACTAGGAGTCAGCGCAATCATAGGAGTAAAGCTCTTGGAGGCTTTTAACATGTCTCCGGAAGACTTTGTAATCCCTGCTAGATTCGCTAAGTTTCAATCGGTAGTAGCATTTCTCAAACAATACCCAGAAGATACACAGAGATTTCTCATTACTAAAGGCACAAGACGGTCTGCTGGGGATAAGTTAGATTACTTCTTTGACTATGCCAATATTTTAAAAGAAAAAACGATAGCACAACAGCTTCTGGAGCAGGTAAATAAAGAATTAGAGCTTATGGAGGCCGTAGGAGATCCTATTAAGTTTGGAGAGGTAAAGGCAAAACAAGGAGACTTGCAAGAGAAGATTTATAGGCTAAGTGAAGAACAAACACTATGGGAATAAAAATGAATACATTTACAACCTTACCGAATAATCAACAGATGGTACAGGGTATTCCTATTGGTAGACTTAGTAATCTTGAACAGAGAGTTTCAAAACTTGAAACTAGCCCTTCTGTATCACCAGCAAACCCCACCGCCTCTGTAGGTCTCACAGCGGTAAACGGGTCTGCTTCAACCTTTATGCGAAGCGATGCCTCTCCTGCACTCTCACAATCGATAGCTCCTACTTGGACAGGACAGCATACCTTTAATACTTACGCTCCAATCTTTGGAACAATGACACTAGGTTCAGTGTTTTTTGCTGGTACATCTGGAGTTCTATCACAAGACAATTCAAATTTCTTTTATGATGCAACTAATCATAGACTAGGACTTGGAACTACTACTCCAAACCAACAACTAGAAATAACAAAAAACTTTAGACTTCCAAACTCAACTTCTACGTCTGGAATTATATACTCTGCTGGGGATATTTTTATTCATAACTATAATTCAAATACAAACTTTTTTGCAGGAAGTTTAGCTGGAAATCTATCACTTACTTCTTCTTATGGAGTTGCTATTGGTTATAAAGCAGGTACAGCTATCACGACAGGTAATGGACTTGTAGCGATTGGATACCAAGCTGGATATAAAAATACTACTGGAGATTATTCTGTGTATGTAGGATATAACGCTGGCTCAGCTATGTTGTCTGGTCGTGGGAATGTTGCGATTGGCCCAAATGCTATGGCTTCTACTACTACTGGAGGCTCAAACATCGCCATTGGAAACGCAGCACATTTTCAAGGAAATGCCAATGAAAATATTGCCATAGGAGATTCTTCGATGTTTTCAATGACAGGTGGTGGATATCAAAACGTAGGTGTCGGAAACTATACTCTTTATAGTGCTACAAGTGGTATTCGAAATATGGCAGTTGGAAGAACTGCTCTATATCAAGTGACTGATGGTTCTCGTAATGTAGCAATAGGATACAACGCTGGCCAAGGAATCGTCCACGGTAATGACAATATGGCCATTGGTACAGATGCACTTCACTCTGCGGCAGGTTCAAATAATACAGCTATTGGAACAAACACTCTTTATAATTGTACTGGAAGCAATAACCTAGCCATCGGTTATCAAACAGCATACAACCTATCATCTGGAGGAAATAACATAATACTTGGAAATGGTCTTGACGTAGCCTCAAATACAGGAAGCTACCAAATGACTATTGGAAATATAATCTTTGGTACTACAGTAGACGGAACTGGAACAACTATCTCAACAGGTAAAGTAGGTATTAAAACGGCTTCACCTGGATATGATTTTGATGTAAATGGTACAACTAATGCTACCGCATATAGAGTGGGTGGAACAGCAGGAGCAAGTGGAACATTTACCACAGCCGACAGTAAAACTGTAACTGTTACAAATGGAATTATTACAAGCATAGTATAAACATATGAAAATTAAACTCGAATCAATAGACTTTACAGAAGATACACTTAAAAGATTTGCTTCTATGAAGTGTGGCTGGCAAGAAAAAGTATTAGACCCAATGACAAATCAAGATATTGATAATCCGATTTCTTTTATGCAAGCAATATCTGAAAAGTATGGAAATCCAATATGGAATGATGTTGCCGACTTTAATGTGCAAGAAATAACACAGCAAGCTCAAGCACAAATAGATGAGGCTAAAGCAAATGCTTTAGAACAGGCAAAACAAATAGTAGTAGTAAGCGTAGAATAATATGAAAATAACCAGACACACAACTAGCGTATTTATCCTAGCTATCATAGCGATTATCTTCGGTTATGATGCTTTGGCAGTAGCTTTTGGCTGGCACGCTTCAATATCGGAGTGTATTACAGACGGACTACACCAGTCTACTCTGTTTACTGGGGTATTCAGCTTTGCACTTGGACTCCTAATTGGTCATTGGGTGTTCTCTGTGGATTACAATAAGCAAGATTAGTAGTATAATTATAAGATATGGATTTATCTAAAATCACAAACGAAGAACTTTATAAGCTAAAATCAGGACTTTTGGAGCAAGCCCTTACTTTTAACTCCAATCTTCAGGCTGTAAATATCGAGATTGCAAAGAGAGAGTCAGCCCCGAAAGAAGAGCCTAAAGAAGAACAACAGGGATAATGGAAGAGCAGGCAGTTAAAAAAATAGTCGAGGGTGTAAATGAATCATTACTTTTATCTATTAAAGAACAAGTATATGAACAAACTAAGCTAAAAGATAAGGAGGTCAGTAGCCTCCACAGGGAAATTAGAGATGATATCAAAGGATTAAAGTCAAATGTGCTGGATATGAAAGCAAAACTAGACAGCCACGATAAGGTGATTCAAGAAATAACGCTCTTATACAAAACCAGTGGATTGATTAAGAAGATAATTATGTGGTTTATAGTCTTTATACCAGCCGTATCAGCTTTCATAGCAGGTTGGATTTACATAAAAGATTTATTTATTAACAAACAATGAATAAAAATCAAATCCTAGAGCTTCTCGACAGTCAAAAGGTTCCTTATGCGTGGCGTTCCACTGACAAAGAAATGGAGCTTTACGATAGACTCAACGCCATAATAGACGAAGCTATTTTTCTTGTAGAAAGATACCCAGAAATAAGCAAACTAAAAGACTACCTCGAAAGCCAAATCCCTGAAGAAACAAATGAAGATTATCACTTTTTTAAAAACTCAATAGAAGAAATTATGGAACAAATAAATAAACCAACTTACAAGTATAAAGGTGGAGCATTAAAAGACCCTATTAGAAAGAAAATCTTTGCTAAAAAGCATAAACTTTCAGGAGCTTTAATTGAGTGGAAAACTACCCCTACTAGAACTCGTCCTTCACAAAGAAATCAAGAAGGTACTCCTGATTCTAGCTCTTGTGTAGCTCAAGGAGTGGCCTCTCACGCAGAATTGTGGCTAGGAGATATAATGTCTGCACAGCCTATCTTTTTTAATCGTGCAGGTGGCCACGGAAGCTATGGGATGTCCCTTTCTGACGCTGATAACATCTCCCTTAACATTGGAACTAATACAGAGGCTCTTATACCCTCCCAGAGAATGTCTGACGCTCAACTAGACACTCCAGTAAACATCCCTACGCCTTACAGAGCATTAGGAAAGGGAATATTTGTTCGTATCAATATGGACGACATAGCAGATGCTATAAACCAATACAAGGGAGTAAAACTGACTTTTGCATCTAATGGCGATGAGTGGGACGAACCAAATCAAACACCTGTCTACAAAGGTAAATCAATAGAATTTAGACATCAGATATTTGCCTTTGATTTCTTTAATAACAACGGAGTAAGAACCCTTGTGTGTAATGATTCTGACGGTCTCTGGTCATCTTCTAATGGGCTTAGATACATCACGGAGGACTTTCTAAAGAAACGCTGTACAGGTGCTTCTACTGTTCCTGGTTGGGGAATACATCACGTTATACAAACTCCAGTAGGAACACAGATAGACGACACAACAACAGCATCAAATTGGGATTGGATATTTAGCTGGTGGAAAAAATTTAAGCAGAAATTTACCATAAAAGAGTAGTGGATAAGTTGGGGACAATCACCCCTAAAAGGCGTATAATGTAGGGTAGTGAGCTTTAACAGTTTACTAACTAAACAATGAAAAACACAATTCAAAATATTATTCACTCTTTTGGCTCAATCGTCATATTTGCTATCCCTGTGCTACTCCAACAGCACTTTAGCTGGGAGAATATGACAATAGGGACTATTCTAAACGCCATCTATCTGTATTTCGTAAAGCAACAGGCTGTATCGGGTGCTTTGCGTGAAGCAGGGCTGAAGTAAACCTGTCGGGAGTTTCCCGATACTATGACTTTATTTCAAACCCTTTTAGTAGCTTTGGCTATTGCAGTACCCCAACAAGCCCAAGCAACTACAACCCCAGAGATACCTCAAACCATTGAAGGGAAGATTATCTCTATTACCAATGACCCCGTAATGGTTAAAATTGCCACTTGCGAAAGTGGATTAAAGCAATTTGAAACTGACGGGTCTGTTAGAACTGGAAAAGTAAATCCACTTGATAAAGGACTTTTTCAAATTAACGAAAAGTATCATCTTGATAATGCAAAGAAAATGGGACTGGATATTTACACAGTCGAAGGTAATATCCATTATGCCGAATATCTCCATCAAAAAAACGGGTACTCTGATTGGAAAGCAAGTAAACCTTGCTGGCTCATCAAAGACGTTTGATGTAGCAATCAATTATTAGCAAAGTCCAAAACGCTAATATAGTTGGATAGATTAGCCACTCGTCGAACAGGGTGGCTTTTCTAGTTTATCCACAATTGACCTAATATATATTCAGAGCGATAATTATATGTAGCTCCTGCTCACCTACTCCCACATAGCGTAATTTAATAATTGTGAATTGCCTTTAGACAATACTATTTCATAAAAGACTAATGGCGTTTCCTTCGAACGATTATTATTTTCACGAACAACTTTGGGATAGGTTTGCTACTCAAAGGAGCTGTCCAAAACAAATACATTCAATCATCTAGCTATCACCTTTTGTGAGTAGCCAAATTAACCGCCTTAAACTGGCGGTTCTCCTTTTTAAGTGAGATAATTATATCGGAGGTTCTATGACACACACTTGTATCTACTGCTCAATTCAAATAGAGCCTCAATTTTTAATCAAGACACAAATGGGGTTCACTTGCAGTCCGCTCTGCGTTGAACTTTTTTACTCAAATGGCTGTAAACCAAAAAATGAACCGAAACCGCAAACACCAACTGAGGACGGGCTTTCTAGCTCGGAATAAAACCAATGTCCGAAACAAAACTACACGCCTTATTAAAAGGAAAAGACACAGGACTCTCGTGGGTAGCTAGTTTCCTCAAAGCCAGAAGGGAAAAAGGAGAAAAAATCTTCCTCAATCTGAAAGGAGGGAAAAATGAAAAGAGGAAGTAGTCTATCAATCGTCTATGCCTACTACTCTCTCCCTAACTATGATGGTCAATGCGTAGCTGTAAGAAACAGACTGCCTCGCCCATTAAGGGACAAAGAAGTGGAAGAAGCTATCTCCTTCGGCTTTTTGAAGGTAGATGAGCTGAAAGTGAATGTGGTGGAAATATGTGTTGTGAGAGAAAGCCTTACTTGAATGTAGGGCTATTTTTTTGTATAATATCACTAGCTTTGAATGAGTGGCGGCGTGGCGGTTTCTAGCTAGAACCGTGTCTGAGGCAAACGAGTTTTTGCCCGAATATAAATCAGATACCACGATATAGACGATAACTCTGGTCTGCTAGGCCACTTATATCAAGCTAAATCAATAACGTCTAGTTATAAACACATAATCCCCCATATCTTTCATGTCTAGCTTCCTTTATTGGAAGCTGTAGGAGAAATCCTATACTGTCGGTAGACGTGAGAGAGTGGGGATTTTGTGTTTTACTCTAAACATATACTAATCAAGAGGTTAGTTTACAATAGGTTGACAATTGCTAACCCGTTGCTTTGTAAAGGTTAACAATAAAATCAATATTTGTTATATAATCTGAATATGAAAAAAGTGATACTCCATCTTTGTGCAGACACTGGAAGCGATACAAAACCTTGGAAAGATGCAGGATATGAAGTGATTCTTGTGGGTAGTAAAATCGGAGTAGAAAACTATCACCCTCCAAAAAATGTTTATGGTGTAATAGCAAACCCTGTATGCCTTGAGTTTTCAACAGCTCGCTCAAATGGTAAAGCAAGAAACCCAGAAGAGGGAATGATTTTGGTAAAAGAGTGTCAAAGAATAATCTCGGAATGTAATCCTGTTTTTTGGGTAATAGAAAATCCAGCAAAAGGTGTTCTCAAAAAGTACCTAGGAAAGCCACAATATGAATATGAGCCGTGGTGGTATGGCTCTCCGTGGACTAAAAAAACAGCTCTTTGGGGCAAGTTTAATATTCCTCCTAGAGTATTTAATGAATGGGATGATGTACCAAAAATTGAGGGTCTATACACACGCCCAGGAAGAGGAAAGCCCTCTCTAGCCTTTATGCACAAGAATCACAAAGATTTATAAGGGAGTTTGATTCTTTTAATGTAGATAGTGATATGGAGTTTCGCTCGCTTTGTAGTCAGAAATTTGCAAAGGCCTTCTATGAGGTAAATAAAAACCGCCCCGATTAAGGGCGATTTGGTATAATATAAACGGATATGAAATTTCCTATTTTAAATACTACTCGTGATCACTGTGGAAATTGCAATCGTTTATTGAAAGGTATCAAGTTTATCATTCATACAAATCGTGGTGTATTTTGCGGATCAAGATGTGTTCAGATAATCAACCAAGCTTTCGTTAAAAAAGACCCTCCACCTACCATTACCCACGAAGATGGACAAATGTAAGACCGCCCCTTTCGGAGCGGTCTTTTTTTACTGAGCTTCTTCTGCAGGAGCAGATTCCTCAGCAGGTGCAGAAGTCTCTTCTGCTGGTACCTCTACGTTTTCGTCAGACATATGAAAGTTAGTTGGTTAATAATCTTTATTATATACTATTTAAGTAATAATTCTACCCTCAAATCATCCAACGCCTTACTCCACTTTGACCATCTTGGAATACATCCAATATCAGAAATATGCCAACGTGTAAAGAAAGAAGGTGCTACAGCTAGATAAGGATCTCCAGATATAATATATGAATCATATGTATTTAGTTCTGTATAATTCTTCCATCTTTTGTCAAAATATTTATCTAAGAATTCATCATTTAGAAGCGGACCATAAACACTTTTATGTACAATACCTTCTAAAACTAAAACTAACAGAAAAACTGTTAGAATTATAAATGTGAATATCATTTGCTTACATTAATAAATGGTAATGTCTGACCCGGAATCATCTGTGTTGGTAGACGACCGTCCCATTTGTCGATCGCAGCCTTCTCTACATCAAGCGCCTTAAGAGAAATATACTTCTCATTATTAGCCGCTTGTGATTGAAGCTGAATTGCCTTTGCCTCTGCTTCGGCTGTAGTGACCTTCTGCTCCGCTTCATATTTAATCTGATCAAGCTTATTCTTAGCAGCCAAAGCATTTTGCTCTGCCGTCACCTTTGCCTCAATTGCCTGATTAAACTGATTAGAGAAGTCAAAGTTTACAATCGAAACTGCACTTACCGTGATGTTTTGTGTCGATAGCCGTGCAACAAGTGCGGCTTGGATGTCTTGCTGTACTTGAGGACGCTCTGTGATGAGATGCTCTGCTGTATACTTTGCTGTCGCTGCCTTCACAGCTTCTTGGATGGCTGGATCAATTACTTTCGCTTTATAATCCTCTCCAATGTTCGTATAAAGCGCTGCCACCTTGGAAGGATCTACGTTGTAGTTAATAGCCACCTTCGCGCTTACATTCTGAAGATCGCTTGAAGCTGCGCTCGCATCTGTCTGCTCCTTTTGTGTCTGCACATCCATCTTATATACATGCTCCACGAAAGGAATCTTAAGATAAAGCCCTGTACCTACTTCACCTACTACTGCACCGAACCGAGTTCGGACACCTCTCTCGCCGGCGCCTACTGTGCCGAATGATCCGAGAAGAAGAATGAGTACAATTAAACCTACAACGACTGCAGAAATGATCTTTGGCATATCTGGAACCGTGACTTCTTTCTCTACTCCGTAATCATTTATCTTTTGTTTTTTTGTGAAGGCCATTAGAGTTGTATATTCTTTACGCAATTTTTAATATCCGACTTTAGTTTATCATCAGCATCATCGTATGCTGGAGTGTAAAACCAATTAAGATCTACACCGTTTTCTGTCTCCTTCGCATAGAAGATGACGAGAGGGATTCTCTTCTCTTCCTGCATGTACTTTACCAATCCTTCATAGTCTGGATTCATATATTTGTTTAGTTACCTTTTGATAATGTTGTTGTCGCTGTGCTTGTCGCAACGGTTGACGTAGCGTGGACAGGCGCAGGATTCGGACCAATGTACTGTGGCTGTGGTCGGTTGAAGAGCCATAGCCAGAACCAGAAATTACTACTGAATGGATTATAACTGTAGTTTACAATCGGTGGATAGTAATAGTTGTCCGGATTGTCACGAGGTGAAGCGTAAGTCTTTGTGACCGGTGCGCTGTTCACGCTAGGCACAAACGCCCCCTGAGACTTGTAAGAAGAAGTGAAGCCACCTCCATATGAGCCACCTGAGCTTGGCTTGAAGCTTCCGCTCGAAGTGTAAGAGGACTTGAAGCCTCCACCGTATGAGCCGCTGCTGAAGCTTCGAGAACTGCTGAAGCTTCGCGAACCGCCACCGTATGAGCCGGCTAAAGATACAAATGGCATCATTAGTGCCACTGCCAAACACAATGCGATTACTTTACTTTTCATTTTCTTTTATAACTTTATCTAATAATTCTCCATGCGCCTCAAAATCTAATTCCTCTACCTTAAAATACCTCACACATCTATCCTCTACATCCTGTGCGATCACTATCTCTGTGCCATGATCGCCTTTGAGCAGAAATGCTCTAATCAGTTCCTTTTTCATTTAAAATAAATTTAGCATGAACATTATCTGGTAATTCTAACGCGACTTCTCTAAGTGTCTTCTTAGCATCAAGATTATTCGCTCTGTACTTCATAAGAATAAGAGCCACAGCATCTCTTTTTCCTAATTCATAATAAGCTTTATTGTTCTCCATCTTTTTTTGGAGAGAAGACTAGATAATTACTCTCGACCACTTTAGCTTTACCTCGCTCTTGCTCATCTAGTTTTGCAAGCTTTACACGTTCTTCAAGATCAGCAACCTTATCACTATATTCATATCTCTTCTTAGTAGCGATAGTAAACTTACCCCAAACTGTATCTGACTCACTTGTCTCACGACTTGCCATGTCTTCAACAATTTTCTTATTTACCTCTGATATTTTATCTTCCAGTAGATGTTGCTCTGCCTTGAGGACAGCGTACTCTTTATAAAGATCCATAACTATTTTCTATAACTATTAATACAATAATTATATCTCCTTCTTCAACTTACGCAAGTTGCTTGTGGATAACCTCATTTTAGCACTGAGTTTACCCATAGCACTATAAAACTCTTTAGATCGCGGGTGTAATTTGTGACTGAGTTTCCCCAGCTTTGCGGCTGCAGTATTCTTGGTAGTCTTTTTCAATTTCATATGCTACTTCTAAAATTTCTTTTTTAATTTTTTCTCTTTGCCACTCATATATAGAGCGGTAAAAAGTTTCGACTCTACCTGTTAATCTTAACTCCTGACTTTTAGATTTGAGTTTATGACCATTAAACTCAATCTCCTTATCCATAAACTCAGTTTCTAACCAATTGAGAAATACTCTGTTCGTTACCCTCTTATACTTTGTCTTGATAAGAAACGAGTACCAATCAAGTTGTTTATGTTGTGCCACCTTCACACGATCCCAAGGTGCTTTACCATCTTTTGTGAGATGGCCTGTCTTATGCTCACCAAAGGCGCACAAGATGGGGTCGAAGGTGTCCAGATAGCCCACTAGCTTTACACCTTCAACCTCGACTTCTATAGGGTGCTCTTGTAGCTCGTAGTGTTTGACGTGCGATAGAAGGTCAGTCTTCTCAAGTATCTCTGCTATCTGCTTACCGAAGATAGTCTCTTTCGTCTCCATCTTCTTACCGCCTTCGTAATAGATGCGACGATATTCGTCCTTGTTACGAAGCCAAAGATTCCAGGCAGAATAGGATAGATAATATTTGTTGTAGCCGAAACGTCCATTATTCATATCCACAGTTTACCCTACTTGCGTATGTTGCACAATAGTTAAACTGTGGATATAATTAACCTATTATTAATAATTATATACAATATGTCATATAATTTCGATGATTATAAGAAGGACGGTCTAACAAAGCCAAGAGATCTTGCGTGGAACAATTGGATGAAGTTTGACAAAGTAGGAGACAAGGTGCAGGGGTATATACGTGATGCCTTTTATCGTAAGGCAGAAGGGTTGTTCAAAGAGCAGAGAGGAATAACCATTGAGCAGACAGATGGCACTCTCATTAATGTTGGTATTAAAAGAATTCCTTTTATTCTTGAGAAGACGGATAATATGAGAATAGGAGATCCTCTTACTATTGTTTTTGAGTCAGAGCTTCCTGCGAAGACAAAAGGCTTTAGCCCTACGAAAGTATTTGCTTTCTATGGTACAAGTCTCCCAGAGAATGCTTCTAATCCTACAGTGAAAGAGTCTGATGATGCTTCACAGCGAGAGGAAGGATTGGAACCAGTATCAACACTGGATAAGACTATTGACGAACTAAATAATGAGGAGGTAAAATCAGAGTAGTCGAATAAGAACCCTTGGTTTAAACTAATTAGCGCCGTTGGGCGCTTTTTAGTTTGATGGTAAAGTTCTCATCTCCAGAAGTGGCAATACAAGTCATACCATCACAAACTACAACGAAAGCTTTAGCTTTCTTTAGGACTATTCCATCAAAAGGGTTTTTACGCCCCATATCTGGGATCTTATAGCTAAATTTACCAATCTTCACTTGGTTGAGAGCCAACTCTTGATGAGGTAGGAGTTTGTTGCCTTTAAGCTTTACCTCTATTGCAACATCGTCTGGGTAGTTATCGAGAAACCATTCAAGAACTAATCCATCTATCTTAGCTTCTTTTCTTTTATATTGTTTTGGTAGTTCTGGAAGCTGACCACTCACTAGGGACGAAGGACTTTCCAAGTTGAACATTTTTAAAAATAGCGTGATCACAATCACCAGCTAATAAGAAATAGTATATCACAGGATGGAGATTATGAATTCTCCTAACTCTAGCCTTCATCTGTACATAATCCCTCACAGAATAGCTCATAGAGGCAAAAATGACACAAGAGAAGGTATCAGCATCAAACCCCTCCCCAACACTAGCTTGGACGATAAAATAACACTCCTCAGACGCCTGAGCCTGCTTCACCACTGTCTCTTGGTTCTTAGTATTACCATAGATCAAAAAAGTCTCCCTATCTTTAGATAGTTCTACCTCAAGTCTTTCTAACTGTTCTTTGTAGTAAGCCACAACCAACACCTTCCTATACCCTTGAGCAATCTCTTTAATATGGGCAATTTTGTTCTTCTGCTCATGACGGTGTTCTTCAAAGAACGCTGCCGAGCCTTCCCATTTTGTCGGGATGAACGGATCTTTTTTGACTTTGACATATTCGTTTTTAATAGCTGGTAATGAGTCCACACAGTCCTTCATCAGCACTATATCTGAGTGCTTCTCCAGGATCGGCCTTATAAGCTCTCTCCAGTTCTTCTTCGGCATATATGCCGGTCTAGGTAAGAATGGAAGTCTTTTAAGTTCAAAGAAATAATCCTGCCATTTACGCCAGTCTATATAGTTGCCTCCTAAAGTAAGAAGGGTATGTAGGTTCCAAGGGTTGCTCCTAATAGGGGTTGCAGATAACAGCAACATCTGTGGATGATACTGCTTAACTAGCTGGTACATGCATGTAGTGAGCTGTGATCTTTTACCTGAGAAAATAGGACTCGCAAACCAGTCACATTCATCTATCACGACGTACTTCCAAGGGGTTTGCATTAGTTCTTTAAAATCTCGTTTAAATTGCTCCTTAGATATAACTTTAGCAGAAGTGCCCCATGTCTTTAGAGTATCTATCCACTTTTGTACAACACGCTTAGGACAGACTACTAGAGATTCTTTGTCTCTACCATCTCTAAGCCAAAGACAAGCGCAAATCGTCTTACCTGTTCCAGCCTCATGTACTAAAAGATTTGGGCCTTTATAATTGTGTTGGAATTTCTCCTGATGTTTTAAGGGTTTCATTTTTCTTTTTAGCTCTATAAGCCTTAAAATATGCACGCATCTTTTGCTTCTTCATTGCTCTCATCACTACGTCTAGATGTTTCTTACGATCGTGTTTAATACTCATACTTTCCTCTGATTATGTTTAGTAATGCGAACTTCCTTCATTTGTTTAGGTTAGGCATTGGGGTTAGTAGCCAAGTTTATGTAGTAAATCTAACGCTTCCTCTTTGGTCATTATTTGCCTTTCCTCTACTGCACGAACTGTGCTCATATCGATACTTGATTCAGCAAATTCTTTTTCTGTCATCCAGTTAGACCAATAATCCATATACATTACTCTAAAATATTTTTCTTCCTTCATTTGTTTATTTCATTTACGTCTGCTCTTAATGGTTGAATAAAAGGTTTGTTGCCTACAAGATATTTGTATAATCTTTCTGCTGATTTACGACTGATATGTTCAAAGTTATAGTCATAATATACTTGTGCTTCATTTGACCATATATAGCCAAGCTCTCTCATAAAAGCTGATAAATCTGATGTTGTTGGATAACTTGATGGTGTTACGTTCATTTGTTTATTTCCTTAGCCTCATCTAATAATCCTCACCTACTTTTCTTACTGGATAAACTGAAGCTGGGCTGTTTTTGTGGTATGCGTATCTTATTGTTCCCAGATTTTTTGGAAAAACTTCTGGTAATTGGGGATAGACTGCGCCGACTTTTAGCACTACTTTTATTTTTTCTTCGTGGTACTTTACAGGGAATTTTCGTAGTAGCCACAAGGGAAAATGGTCATTCTTGAAGTGCTGAAACCAAGTTTTAGGTGTTTGGAAAGTGGCATAATCCTCTACAGTTTTTAGATGCTCTTCTGGTAAGTTTACCATCGCTACTAGCTCTTTACCCATTCTCTCTGCGACATCCCTTACTACTATTTCTAAAGAGTGGGACATTTGAGGAAAGTCAGTAAGAAATGTGGCTATGTATTGCTTCAAATAAGTGAGTGTTATTTCATTTTGAACCATTGTTGTTTTCATCATCCTATTTCCTTATCTAGTAATGCTTTTACATCTTCTAGGGCTTGTATCGCCCCATCTTTATAGTTTCCTGCCGAATGTTTATTCCAATGTTTTATTTCAGTATCTATCTTTTAAAAAAAGTCCGAATTAACACTATCATTATTATCCCTAACACAATCACTTCAATTACTTCCGTTAAATTTTTTCCTATTTCAATCATCTCTTTACTTGTTAACTATTAAATAATCCAGAGGTTACTAATTCTTGGTCTTTGCTTTCTAGGGGGATGAACTTTTCATCTATTCTGTAATCTTCACTGTGGTCGGATTCGGATGTGATGATGTATCCTATAACTCCGTCATCTGTCGTAGTAAAGTCTATTGTGCCGTATTTTTTGTGGAGATAGTCTATTTGTTCTTCTCTCATTGTTTTATGCCTATAAAGGCTTGGTTAAACTTTTATTTTTAATATCTTCTATAAATGTTTTTAATTCATGGATAATATTATCCTCTGTACCAGAAGCAGAAAAATATGGTTTATCATCTAAATGAAGTGCCAAAAAACACGCATTGCCAGAACCTGTCCAACCCATTTCCTTTTTCCCTTTCACAAGTCTATCAAGTTCATTTAATAACTCATTCATAATATTTTTCATATCTCTTTAATTTTTACCCATCATATAGTTTGATAATTACTGGATTATAGTTTTTTTAAACCCACGACCACAGAAAGTATCGGTAGTTCTATGACATTCTACACATAGAGTTCGACCATTATCTATCGCAAATCTCAATTCTGGAAAATAAGCCCAAGGCTTAATATGGTCAGCATTCAGTTTTCCTCCTAGCTGATGACACCATACACAAGTATAATTGTCCCTTTTGAATACAGAATCCCTCCATAATTTATATTCTAAAGAACTTCTCAACCTTATAGTTTCTTTCGTTTTCCCACCTTTCCATAAATTATGAGTACCTTGTAATAATCTTTTTCTATTTTCTTTTATCATTCTTAAACTTGCTTGTTGTTTCCATTCATCTGTATGCTTCATACCAGTCGCTGCTTTTCCACCCAAACCATTTTTATTTCCAACCAACGCCCTAGATATTTTCAATCTATGCTCTTTCGTTTGTTTTTGCCCTTTTTGTGCCATAGACTATATAATAATCGCCTTATAAGTCTTGCCTCCTACTTTTACTTCTACCTCTTGCCCTTTTAGTGAGGATTCTTCGTTTATTTTGATACCAGTAATTTCTTCAAAGATTTCAGCGTCAAAGTTGGGTAGATTTTGAAACCACTTTTTATCATCTTCACTGGCTCTGCCCCAGTATTCTTTCCACGCTTCTTTATATGTTAGCGTTTTCAGCTTACCATTCATATTTTTAGTATCTGTGTTCTTTTCATCTTCTGGTAAGTCTTTATATTCTACCCAAGCTGTTATTTTTAAGTCAGGATATATAAATGAGAATTTCTTGCAAAACTCACTATGTGTATAATCACTTTCTTTATTGAAGAAACGCATTTTAGGTTCATCAGAATTGAACCATCCACTGTTGCGGTCGCCACTGTTGTAGTCGCCACTGTTGCGGTTGCCACTGTTGCGGTTGCCACTGTTGTAGTCGCCACTGTTGCGGTTGCCACTGTTGTAGTCGCCACTGTTGCGGTTGCCACTGTTGCGGTTGCCACTGTTGTAGTCGCCACTGTTGCGGTTGCCACTGTTGTAGTCGCCACTGTTGTAGTTGCCACTGTTGTAGTCGCCACTGTTGTAGTTGCCACTGTTGCGGTTGCCACTGTTGCGGTTGCCACTGTTGTAGTTGCCACTGTTGTAGCAACCTGTATTATCATTATGAATTTCCTTACAATAATTACATTTTTTCATTTTAGTTATATCTAAAGTTTCTAATAAATTCGACAAAGTGAGTAAAGAATCCGTAAGCAAAGTATGATACACATAGAGTCAGGATTACTAGACTTACATTTTCTCCCAAAACATTTTAGTTCTCCATTAACTTCTTATAAACTTCATACGCCTTCATCGCACCATTTAAAGCGCTGTGTATCTCTGGCTCTGGTTCGATCCCCAGATACTCACACAATCCTTTAAGCGACCACTTCTGCACCTTATCATGTGGTAGTTTAGCCCAAGCTAAAGAGTAAAGATCAAGCTTACGATAACTAAATGTAAACGGAGTTAAGGTTGATTCTCTTGCTTTTTCAAAAAAACTCCAATCAAAGCACACATTGTGACTTGCGAAGCATGCATCGCGTGTAAGAGGTGCGAGCTTGCACATAGCTTCGTATAGAGTAGGTGCTGACTTCCACTCTTCTTCATTATACCCATTCACTCGAGCAGCTTCTGGAGAAACTTTCTCGGGATAATATGCGCGAGCCCTTGATTCAAAGGTACTAATAATTTCAAACGTCTCACTGTCAAATGTCACTACTCCTATCTCTAATACTTCATGTTTTTGAGGATCAAGACCTCCAGTCTCAAGATCCACCATTGATATCTTCATGATATTTATTATTACTATTAACACAAATAGTATAGCATATTCAACTTACGCACGTTATCCACATATCCACAGTTTGCGTGTTTTTTATATGAGCATATAATTATGAACATGCAATTAAATACACTATTCCATGATTGGCTTTCTAGGCGTAAAATTACTGACGCTGTCATGGAACAATTTAACCTCCATGATATTGACCACCCTACTATTGGCAAAGCTATAGCAATCCCAGTAGTAGACCAAAATGGAGTTTTTCTTTTTAATAAAATCCGCAGATCACCACTCGATGAACAAAAGCCCAAGTATCTCTACGAACAGGGAGGCAAAGTATCTCTCTATGGCTACAACTTTGCTAAAGACGCCAAGACTATACTCATCACAGAAGGAGAGATAGATTGTCTTGTAGCTTGGAGTCATAACATCCCTGCTGTCACATCGACTGGCGGTGCACAATCTTTCCAGAAAGAGTGGGGAGAACTTTTCCTAGACAAAGAAGTTATTTTATGTTTTGACAATGATACTTCAGGTGGCGAAGGTATGGCTAAGACTTTGGATATAATCCCGCATGCAAAGCTATTATTTCTACCAGACAGACCTGGTATAAAGGACATTAGCGACTATGTCTCTAATGGTGGTGACCTTAATGACCTTTTGAAAACAGCTATAAGGCTAGAGAGCATTGAAAAGATTTGTGAGAACATGGCAGATAGAGCGAGTGTATGGCAGTCTACCCACTTCCATGAGGCTTATATCCGTCTACACCAAGAAGTTAAGAGATCTGACTTTGTGCGTGATGATGGTGTTAAGGACAAAGTAAGCCGTGCGAAGGAGTATCCTATAACAGATTTACTGCGTTTCACGCGAAACAAGGCAAAGTGTCCGTTTCACAACGAGAAAACTCCTTCTTTGGTTTATTACGCTCTGGATAACCACTGTTACTGTTTTGGGAGCTGTGGTAAAGCATATGACAGTATCAGTATATATATGAAGCTACATAACTGTAAGTTTTTAGAAGCTGTAGAAAAGTTACAATGAAACTCCCCGAACTCAAAGCTACGATCCAGCAGTACCAATACCTTGAGGACACGAAGCTTATAGACGTGTGTCTTGCCTCTATCATAGCCACTCGCCTCAAGCTTGGTGATCCTATCTGGCTCATTATCATAGGTGCATCATCTGGTGGAAAGAGCCAAATCCTACGACCTTTAGCTCTCACTGATCCTAAGTTCCTTCACAGAGTAGATGACCTTACAGAGAACACATTCCTGTCAGGTGCTAAATCTAAAGAAGGAGAGATATCCCTCCTCCACCGTATCGGGTCTAAAGGTATGATTGTCGTCTCCGACTTCACCGTTCTCTTTTCCAAACAATCCGAAGCCCGGGCTACCATCCTCTCTCAGTTTCGCATGCTCTACGACGGAGAGATGACCAAGTTCTCAGGGAATCAAAGCAAACCTATCACTTGGAAGGGTTATCTTGGTGTTTTGGCTGGCTCTACACCATCTATCTACGCTCATTTTGAAGAGGTGGCAGACATGGGTGAACGCTTCCTTTACTACCGCATGAAAGACTACGACCCACACAAAGCTACACATCTCGCTTTAACAAGGAAGATGTTTGGTAAGGATCTCGACGATGAGCTATCCACAGCTTATGCACAGTACATAAAGGACGTGGTTATGGCTCATGAAGGATTAAGTGAGATAGAGATGACTGAAGAAGTGAAGGAACGTATCATAGAGGTTGCAACTTTTGCGGAGAAGATACGTACAGTGGCCCACAAAGACTATAGAAAGGACATTATAGATAGAATTCCTGTGTCAGCTATGCCTATGCGCGTTGCCCTTCAACTGGTGGCTATTGCAAAGGGACTAGCTGTCATAAGACACTTCGAAGAAAATACTTTTGAACTTTCGAAGTCTGACCTTGAGATCCTCGACTGGTGCGGATATAGCCTCGCGAACGAGGAGAAACGCGCGGTTCTAAAAGCATTGGCAAGTATCCCTTACGATATTACTATGACGACATCATCGATCGCTGACAGGATAGGGCTTGCCACGTCTGTGTGTCAGGTGGTATGCCAAAACCTGACGGCGGTAGGTGTACTTGACCGAGATGGGGATAGTAATAGCCTTAGGTGGAAGTTCAAAGACCGTCGTGAGTATGACATTGTGCGAAGGATCGAACATATAGAGGTGGTGATGATGGTAGAGAGTAGAGAAGCGTTAGTAGAGGAGGAAGAATCTATCGAACAGTCGGCGATAGAGATGTTTATGAAGGATTAAAAACAAATGAGACACAAACCAATACATACTTGTTTCAATGATTGTGCAGGATGTGCTTTTGAACTTGGAGAATCGCTAGCCAAAAGAAAGTCAAAGGAGTCGGCTAACTTTCCAGCAAATCAATATCTTGAAGATATAGTGATTGCAAAAGATTCTTTAATAGACGACTTCCTCTCCCTCTTAAAAGATGAAGGTAAATAAAGGATATGAAAGTTACCGAAGCTAGATTTGAAGCTTCGGTCTTCCGCGCTTTGTCCCCACGATAAATCCTTTGTCCCGAAGGAGTTTTACCCATCGGGCGATGGTCGGTACGGATCTGTTGTACTTTGTCCCAATGGCTTTGTAACTTTGTCCCAGCTCTATTTCTTTGATGATGTCGCTTATTTTCATTTTGTCCCAGTTGTTTTAATAATTTTGTCCCTGCGTGTCCGCCTCTGGCGTTCACACAAAAAAACCGATACACGCTTTGTATGTATCGGCCTTTTGATTTTTGGCTTTTATAAACAGATTGCTGTGTCATTTTTATGGACACGCCCGCAATGTCTGCATATCTCGCCTTTTTTCTTTTCGCCTTTTAAGATGATATTTCGTATCCTTTCTGTTGTTTGATATCCATTAGGAAGCGATACACTCATTATGATATCTGTATCACTTGCCATTAGATATTTGATTCTCCCAATACATTGCTCTCTATTTTCTGTTGTTATTTCTATTTCAATGTATTTTTGCCCCCCTTGCCCTTTACTTGCTCGTTCGCTTGTTGTTGTTGCGTATAGTTTCATAAAGGTTATTGTATTTCTGAGAGCCTTTCTAACTCCTCACTTGTAAAGATTGATTCTAATTTCTTGTTTAGCTCCTGCACTTCTTTGAAAGTAGCTTCTGCCTCTCGGCTATCCTCGCTATATCCAAAGTTTGCACAAAAGTCCTCAAAGCTATCTACAGGTATATAGAGCCCAGCAAGTACATCATACGCTTCTGGCTTCTTTTCTCCTTGATATCTATGCTCTGTGTCCTCTTTTGATTTGATAGATGACCAAAAGAAAAACTGTATAGTCTTTAATGGTTTGTGATAGAAAAACTTTACCCTTGCAATATCTTCGTCGGCTCGATTTTGATTCTCGTACTTTGTGAGCGTTATGCTCCACTGCGTGCCGTGTCTGCCGTCCTTGCTCCAACGTGGTGCTGTTTGTGGTACGGCTTTTTCGGCTTTATACTCCACTTTGCAAGAAACTAAAAAATCTTCTGCTTGTTTGTTGTAATCTTTTTCCATATTCCTTTTTCAATTAACACCGCCAAAGCATCGGCGTGGGGGATTCGGGTAATTCCGTCCCTTATATTGCCCCTGATACATAATCGGGAGCAATAAAGAGCTAGATATTTCGCATTGTGCCGTCAGCTTCAAAGGTGTATTCGTTCGCTTCGCAAGTTTCCGCAAAACATTCCTCGCTATCATGATATTCTATTTCGCTATATCCTATATCACGCACGGCTTTGCAAATAGGGATATATACATTTTCCTCGAAGTCTTTTGTATCTATTTCATTGCCATTTTTGTCAACACCTGTTATATCTGTGCTTCGTTCGTGATAATAATGCCCGCTATGTTTTATGGTATAGATATTTTCTTTTTTATCTTCCACTGTAGCTTCAAACATAAGCCCATCACCTTGACAATAAGATAAAGAATAATATGGCTTTATAGAAGGATTCGCAGAAGTAGACACGCCTTGCTCTTTATATCCTGCTTCCTCTAGCTTTTCATGTATCATTTCCCGTAGATAGTCTGTTAGAAAAGGATAGTCATTGTGTTTATTGAAGTCTGCCCGTGCTTTGTCTTTTGCTTCTTGTGAAAGCTCATCAAAGCTATATAGATTGATTTGTATTGATTTCATATTAGTATTGTGGCTCACAATCATCACATAGATGAAAGTTATCCCCGCACGTCTCCTCATACGAGACGGGCTTTTTTGAGTAATTGCCTTTCTTGTCTATACTCCATGTGATAATAGCTTCCTGTATATTTCTTGTCGCATAGTTTCCACAATAATCGCATTTAATTCTTTCGTCATTTTTAGATTTTGCCATACTTATTTAGATATTAACTTATAAGCCTCGAACATCACGGCCAAAATGAAAGGAGTCAAAAGCAAAGAGCAAAACCCGTACCAAGCTAAAAACTGCCTCCAAAGTGTGTATCTTTTCATAGATTTATTTTACTAATAATTAAACTGATCGCTTGCTGTATAGCTTCTTGCGCGGATCGGCCACGCCCGAGAAAGAGGCCGAAAGGTGTCTTAGCAAGGGCGTAATGTGCGCCGGCGATGTTGTATGTGTATAGATTCATAACTATATTGCTTAACTATTAACGCTATTATAATATCTTATTTAATATCTTTATGCAAGTGATGATATAAAAAAAGGTGTGGATAACTATTTTATATTGTTTAGATATATAGAGAGAAGATCTGCTGGTGCTTTGAGAATATCGGCAAGCTCTGAGAGGGAATACAAAGAGGCATTCGAGAGGATATAGGCTTTATCGACTCGGGTAGGAGAATAAGATGCGATCAAATGGTCTTTATATACGCAATTGAGAAGTCCACAAGATGATTCTATTTTTATAGAAGGGTTATATTCTGTATCTGTATAAAGGCGATAAGCATAGCCTTGTATTGGCATTCTACTATGTGTTAGTTTCTTTGTTATAAAATGCTCGATTTTGCCGTCGTTTTTAATAATATCAAAAGTCTCTATACCGGACAATCGGCTAAATTCATTGGTGGCATTCTCTTTGATTCTTCTTCTTTTCTTCATTTTTTTCTACCTTGCGGGCACACTTGGTGCCCACATTATAGAAAAATTATAATATAAAGTCAATTTACTTCTCTCTGTATTTGTGGTGTATTTTTCCCTCGTAGAATATAGGAAGGCCGTATCAATACTGTTTTTTTCTAGCTCAACGCTTACAGGGTTTTGCGGTGCGCGGTGCGCTGTGATATAATTTCTACACAATGGAAACTCAAAATATGCAAACTCCAAACTTGGCAAACGATGATATTCGCAAGAAAATTCGGACACTTTATCTCGATGATAAAAATATGAAAGAAATTCGAGAAATATTAGGTATAAATGTGAATACTTGGGATTCTGCATACTATGATAATAGGCACGGATTTCGAGACTTTATGGATATTGTCAAAAAAACTAAATTTTTAATGGAAACTGAACGCGTGTCTCGCAAGATTTTAAGTATGGACACAACAAACAACGCAAAAATGCTTACAATACAACAAAAAGAGGCAGAATTCGTTAGAGAAACACTACTCAAAGATCACGGCTATACGAAGCGTAGCGAGGTTATTGGCTTGAATATCAACAAAAACGAGCCACTAGATGACGAGCAAAAAGAGAAGCTCAATAAAATTCTAGGTAAGTAGCTCTAAAAAAGCCTTATTTATCAACGTATTTTTTATTATGTCGCACAATACATATTGTG
Organism: Candidatus Levyibacteriota bacterium; assembly: GCA_041906785.1. Taxonomy (GTDB): domain Bacteria; phylum Patescibacteriota; class Microgenomatia; order Levybacterales; family UBA12049; genus CAYMDS01. The sequence continues at coordinate 1 of JAYRIM010000009.1, read as the reverse complement.
C
>JAYRIM010000008.1:0-52545 GCA_041906785.1 Candidatus Levyibacteriota bacterium | reverse complement strand
CTGATTACTGATTACTGATTACTGATTACTGATTACTGATTACTGATTACTGATTACTGATTACTGATTACTGATTACTGATTACTGATTACTGATTACTGATTACTGATTACTGATTGCCTTGACATTATACTCCACCTCTCTTACTATTAAAACAATGCCCAACGATATCCAGATTCCGGATTTATCATCTTTGAATCAACCAGCCTCTAAAACATCCTTTAAACTTTCTGACATAGAGGAAGCGAAATCAATTGTTGATGTCCTCTATCTAGATAATGTAATCACGAAAGAACAATACGATGATGTAAAAGTAAAAAGTGCTTTAACCGGAAAATCTCGGGAAGCTGTACTAAAAGGAATGCATATCGTTTCAGATGAGCAAATAGCCCAGGCTCGTGCCAAGCTCTTGGGAATACCATATATCTCTCTTTCTTCTATTTCTTTTTCACCACAGGCGCTCAATTTTCTTTCACAAGCAGTTGTCGAGCGGTTTAACCTTATTCCTTTTGCATTTGATGAAAAAACGAACACACTATCTATCGCAATGGCAAATCCTGTAGATCTCGATGCAATTTCCTTTATTACCCAAAAAACTGGTTTAAATATTAAATCTTTTGCTGCAAATCCGAAAGAGATTGGAGACGCTATCGGTCAGCAGTACCGGCAAGAATTGGTCGGTGAAGTCGGTAAAGCTATTCAGGAAACTGAGGCATATACGAAAAAACGTGTAGTTGATAGTAAACAGTTATCTCAAATTATAAAAGAAGCTCCTATCGCGAAAATTGTCTCTACTATCCTTGATTATGCTGTTACCAGTAGGGCTTCTGATGTTCATATAGAACCACAGGATGATAGATTACGCGTACGATACAGGATTGATGGTATTTTATATGATAAGTTGAGTCTCCCACGTAATGTGCAAGATTCTCTTATCTCACGTATCAAGATTCTTTCTGAGATGAAGATTGATGAGCATCGTGTCCCCCAAGATGGTAGATTTACTTTTACAGTCGGAAATGAAGAAGTAGATCTTCGTATTTCAACTGTTCCTACAGTGAGTGGAGAGAAAATAGTCATGCGTTTATTACGAAAGACTGGAGGTATCCCTTCTTTACCAGAACTTGGTCTCACAGGTACATCATTAAAAAGTTTAGAACTTGCTATTCTGCGACCCCATGGAATTATTATCGTTTGCGGACCTACTGGAAGTGGAAAAACAACAACGTTGTACTCAGTATTATCGAAATTGAACACTCCGAAAGTAAACATTATGTCACTAGAAGATCCTGTTGAATACCAATTACCTGGTGTTAATCAAGTGCAAATCAATCCAGCAGCAGGATTAACATTTGCATCTGGACTTCGCGCATTTCTTCGTCAAGATCCAAATATAATTCTCGTCGGGGAAATCCGTGATCGTGAAACTACTGATCTTGCTATACAAGCAGCACTAACTGGTCATCTCGTTTTCTCAACACTGCATACATCGAATGCATCAGGTGCCTTACCTCGATTGCTTGATTTAAGTGCTGAAGGATTTCTTCTTTCTTCAACATTAAATGCGATTGTGGGTCAAAGAATCGTCAGAAAGATATGCACGTACTGTAAAATGCAATTTAAACCGCCGAAGCAAATTGTTGATGAAATAAAAGGAATATTAGGTAACATCTACACAAAGCAAGATGATGAAACTGTGCTTTATAAAGGTCAAGGATGTCAGGATTGTTCGATGACTGGTTATTCTGGACGAATAGGAATTTTCGAAGTGTTAACAGTTTCTGATAAGATTTCACGACTTATTCTAGAACATGCAGACAGCACAAATATTGAAAAAGAAGCTATTCTTGAAGGTATGGTAACATTAAAACAAGATGGGTACTTGAAAGTTTTGCATGGTTTAACGACAATAGAAGAAGTACTAAGAGTCGCACAGGAATAATTGGCTTAGGGCATATGGGTAAGAGCGAAGAGTTTAATCTCTATGCTCTATGCTCTACGCAAAGCTGTATGCCTATACATTCAGAATTACAAAAATTACTTGATTTAACTGTTAAAAGCAAAGCATCAGATTTACATCTGCTTGCCGGGATGCCTCCTTCGCTGCGTATTGATGGAGTATTAAAAGGTGTAAAAAATTATCCTGCACTTCATCCTCACGACATAGAACAAATGGTCTCGTCACTACTAACTGCAGAGCAGAAAGAATTGCTTATAACGAACAAAGAATTGGATTTTTCATATGGGTATGGTGGTGGAATATATGGTGATGAAGGACGTTTTCGTGTAAATGCATATTATCAACGTGGATATCTTGCCTCAGCTCTCCGTTTTCTTCCACCGAAAATTCGCAACATTGAGGAATTAGGCCTGCCTAAAATTTGTCATGAATTTGCCAATATGAAACAAGGGTTTGTTCTTATTACAGGCCCAACCGGCCACGGAAAATCAACGACATTAGCAGCGATGTTAAATGAGATTAATATGACGAAGGCAGTTCATATCCTGACTATTGAAGATCCGATTGAATATGTATATCCTCCTGGCAGCAGTATTGTTTCTCAAAGAGAGCTTGGAGGAGATACACATTCCTGGCCTATGGCTTTACGTGCAGCGTTACGTGAAGATCCTGATGTAGTTCTCGTCGGAGAAATGCGTGATCCGGAAACAATTCAAGCCGCGATTACAGTCGCTGAAACCGGTCATTTAGTTTTTGCGACATTACATACGAATTCAGCTGCCCAAAGTATTGACCGTATCATTGATGCATTCCCCGATCATCAGCGTGCCCAAATAAAAGTACAGTTAGCTGCGATACTCAGAGGTGTTATATCCCAGAGACTGGTTCCAAAAATTGGCGGTGGACGTGTTGTTGCGACAGAGGTTCTTATCGGTACTCCTGCAGTGGCAAGTAATATTCGTGATGGGAAAACACATCTTATAGATTCTGTCATCCAAACATCAAAAGACGTGGGTATGATGACATTAGAGGCCTCACTTGCTCAATTAATCCTATCTGGCGTAATCACTCTGGATGATGCTCGAGGATACGCAATTCATGAAGAAGAATTAGTAAGAATGGCGAAAGGATAACATTATCCAAGAATGAGGAAGATGGGACCAATGAGCCAAAAGGGCCAAATGTATTTAAATCCTTTGGAACATTTGTCTCCTCCGGCTCCTTAATCCCCTAATCTCTAATTTTTATTATGAAGCTCTACTACACTGCTGTTGCGAAAAACGGGAAAAGAGTAAAAGGATTAATAGAGGCTGCTGATCACGATAAAGCGGCATTCTATTTACGTCAACATTCTCTTTTACCTGTTCATATTGAAGAAGAACATCCCAATCCTCTATCGCTTTCTTTACCATTTCAAAAAAAAGTTACAAGTAAGGATACGATCTTTTTTACCCGGCAAATTGCGACTATGCTTACATCTGGATTAACGTTACTTCAGGCTTTAACAATTCTAAAAAACGAGACGCAGAAAGACCATATTATCGTGATGCTCAATGGAGTAATTAATGCAATAGAAGAAGGAAAGACATTTTCTGAAGCGTTATCCCAGTATCCCGACAATTTTTCTGATATTTACATATCTATTGTGAGAGCTGGAGAGACATCTGGTTTATTAGATAAAATAATGCTTCGGTTAGCAGAGACATTAGAAAAACGTGAACAATTGAAGTCCCAACTTCGTTCAGCACTTCTCTATCCTCTGATTGTTATCTTATTAATGTTTATCGTCATGATGATTATGATGTTTTTCGTTATTCCACAACTCAGCAATCTCTATACATCTCTCAATATTAGTTTGCCGTTACCGACACAAATTGTCATATCTTTCTCCGAATTTATCATTCATTATTTTCTATTTATCATTGTGGGTTTAGGCGTTCTTCTGTATTATTTCAACAAATGGAAAAAAACAGAAGATGGACGGTTGGTGCTAGATAAATTATTGTTACGGGTTCCTATTTTAAAGCATCTTCTAAAACTTACTATTCTGGTAGAATTTTCGCGTACCTTTGGGTTACTAACAGGTACTGGAGCGGTTATTATCGATTCATTACACAAAACTGCAGATGTGTTAGGAAATAGTGTCTATAGAAAAGCTGTTTTACAAGTGGCAGATAGTGTAGAGCAAGGAATTTCTGTTGGCGATGCGATGAATGCGCACGATATTTTTCCACCAATTTTAATTGAAATGGTTAGAACAGGAGAACAAACCGGTAAACTTGATGAATCTTTGATGCGTGTTGCTGACTATTTCGAACGAGAAGTGGAACATGCTATTAAGACACTTACAACGGCTATGGAACCTATTATTATGATTGGGCTTGCTATCGGTGTCGGATTTTTAATTATTTCTGTTATTACACCAATTTATAAATTGATTTCATCTATATAAAAACGTTCATTAAGAGATAGCGGTACTTGACAAAAAAGTTGATTTGTACTCTACTAGTATATATATGTTATTTTTACAGAAGTTTCAAAAACAGATTATTGCAGGTTTCACCTTAATCGAATTACTTGTAGTTTTAGGAGTGCTTAGTGTGCTAGGAGCAGTATTAATTGTTCTCGTTGACCCCGTAGAACAACTTGCAAAAGCAGATGATACTGGAAGAAAATCCTCAGTTGGTCAATTAGGACGGGCTTTACAGGCGTATTATACCCAAAACGGTGCGGCTTTTCCTCTCTCTAGTACAGATGATGGATGGAAAACATCATTAACTGGTACAGAGTTAAAGGTTTTCCCTACAGCTCCAGCAGGAGCTGACATGGCAGCTGCTGATTGTGCGAATTTAACAAATCCTACCGGCGATGCGACGAATAACTTTTGTTATCGATCTACAGCAGTTACCGGAGCAGAAGCTGTAGTCTTTGTAAAGCTAGAGTCAAAAAGCGATAAACTAAAAGCTGGAGGAGGAACATCATGTGCGAGTACTGCATGGTATGTCTGGTCTTCTTATACAGGTGGAACTGGATATTATTGTAATGCTACACCTCCTTCAATAGGTGCTATCACTCTCGTTAATTAACCTCTTGTTTTTAATAACCATTTGCGTATCATGAATATATGGACTTTTTTGTTTATTCTGTGTTATTTATTTTTGGAACAGTTATAGGAAGTTTTTTAAATGTCGTTGCAGACCGTTTACCTCAAGGAAGATCTATTCTCTACCCTGCGTCACACTGTGAACATTGTCGACATAAGTTAGCATGGTACGATCTTATTCCAGTATTTTCGTACATATTTCTCCGCGGAAAGTGCCGGTATTGTCATAAAGAAATAGGACTATTTTATCCAATTGTTGAAGTAATAACAGGGATATTGTTTATTACAACGTATGTGTTTTTATTCCATACCGGTGTCATAGCATTTCTTTTTTTTCTTCTTTCAATCTCTTTACTTATTATCATTTTTTTTGCTGATTTTAAATATGGTCTCATACCCTTTCCTACTATTGCCATAGGTTGCTCTGTAACTCTTTTTTATTTTGTTCTATACACGACTCCTGATACCTTTCAAAATCATATTATCGCATCATTAGGGGCTTTCTTATTTTTCTTGTTTCTGTTCGTAGTAACACGGGGACGAGGGATGGGTTTTGGCGATGTGATGCTTGTATTATTCATGGGATTGCTTTTGGGTTATCCGAATATCATTATAGCTTTGTATATGTCTTTTGTTATTGGTGCTCTCGTCTCAGTACTCTTGATCATGTATGGTAAAAAAAAGCTCCGGCACGACACCATACCTTTTGGTCCTTTTTTAGTCAGTGGAACGTTTATAGCTTTATATTGGGGTTCATACATTATGAAGTTTATTTCACAATATGTTACATTATAAAAAGATATGAAAAAACCTCGAGTATTGAAAGGTTTTACTCTCGTTGAATTGCTTGTCGTTATTGCTTTACTTGCTGTTATTACAACAGGAGTGATTCTTCTCCTTAATCCGGCGTACTTAATCGGGAAATCAAATGATGGGAAAAGAAAAAGCGATTTATATCAAATTCAATCAGCATTGCAAATGTATATAACTGATGTAGGTACATACCCTGCGAGCGTAACATGCGGAGGTAGTATAGCAAATGGATCAAATACATACCTCCAAAAAGTTCCTTGCGATCCAAAGTATGGCGGTACTTCTACCTGGAATTATCATTATAGTACGCCAACTACGACGACGTATGTTCTGTATACCTGTTTACAGACATCAAACGATCCGCAAAAAGATGCCGTTAAGGGAGCAAACTGTGGTACCGACTCCCCTGCTTCTTTCACAGTACGTAATCCGTAATAAAGTTGCATTCTTGAGGTTTAAACACTCATAATAGAACTATACTTCGTATGATACTGCCTAAAATGTTTATTCCTAGAAAGGGGTTTACTCTTATCGAACTTTTACTTGTTATCGCATTATCTGCAGTTATAGGAACTTTTGGGATGGTAAGTTATATGCAGTTTAATAACGCACAGCAGTTGGAGAATGCTGCTCTTGATGTATCTTTATTACTACAGAAAGCAAAATCTCGTGCTCAATCGCAAGTGAAGCCAGTCGTTCCTGCATGTTCGTCAGCGACAGATACCTTGACAGGCTATGAGGTCAGAATTAGTGCTGCTAGCCGTACATATGAATTGTACATTGTTTGCGGTACGAATTCAGGTCTACAAGAGACAAAAATACTTCCTTCGTCTGTTAGTTTTGATGTTTCATCACAAACTCCTTATAGATTTTTAGTTCTAACTGGAGCTGTGAATGCAGGAACAATAAAACTAAATGGTTCCTCAGGTTCAAAGACAGTTACTGTGGATACAGCAGGAAATATAAAAATACAATAATATGAAACACCGTTTCCATACATTTGAAAAAGGGATTACTCTTGTGGAGATAGTTGTCGCGTTAAGCATTGTCGTGATTTTAATAACCTTTACGACAGTTTCAGTAATCTCATCTCTTAATAATACTCAATCAAGTAAAAATAGAAGCGAAGCTCAAGCCTCAGCCCAACAAGGGATGGAAATGTTGCGGCAAATGCGCGATACAAGTTGGACGACATTTGACACTTTCTCAGGATCATATTGTGTAGCGTCAACATGTACGCAGCTTACTGCGAGTGGTACAACATGTGGTCCAAAGCCAGCGGGAAATAATTGTACTTTGAACATTAATAATTTTTACAGCAGAGAAACACGATTAGATAGAAGCTCAGCTTCATGTAATGCAAATGGAAAATCAGCGACGAAAGCTACAGTTACTGTATCATGGAATAGTAGCAAATGTTCAGGTTCTACTGTTTTATGTGAAAAAGTCGTGTTAGAGTCTTGTTTTGCAAATATTTATGGTAATTCTGGAATATGAAATATGAATTGAGAGTTGAGAATGGAGAATTGAGAAATATGAAGGGGTTTACAATAATTGAATTATTAATCTCATTATTAATCCTCACGACTGTTACAGGTACGCTTGTCGGTGTATTTGTTGTATCACTTCGCAGTACGAAGAAAATCAGTAATATACAGCTTATTAGACAAAATGGGAATTATGCCGTAAATCAGATGAAAAAAATGATCCAATATGCAGAATTCTTTAATGGAATTAGTACAGATAACGTGTCATATACGAAAACATGTGATTCTCCTACTGCACCTTCGTTAACCCAATATAAATATGTAAAAGTTACTGCTTTAGATGGAGGTCAAACCACCTTTTCTTGTTCCGGCTCACCGCAAACAATAGCTTCGAATAGCGCTTCATTAATAGATACCAGTGTATTTTTTATGTCTGCATGCTCTTTCACATGTATCCAAGCTGCTACAGATACACCCTATACGATCGGAATTTCGTTTACAATTGATAAAATAAATAGAACTTCTTTTTTAGAAGATCCTACTCCACTCATTTTCCAATCATCTGTGACCTTACGGAATGTGAAATAGCTACGGCTGATATTTGACATTATATTTTAATGATTGTTACGATAAGAAGAGATATGTATAAAGAACATGAACGTGGACAGATACTTCTTGTAATAGTGTTAGTCATTACTGTCGTACTGACTATTTCCCTATCTCTTTTTACAAGAAGCATTGTTAATATTCAATTAACTAGTGAAGAAGACCAATCACAAAGAGCTCTCTCTGCAGCTGAGGCAGGTATCGAAAAAACAATTATTGCTAACTCTGGTATCTCTAACGGAACGTTTTCTAACAGTGCAACTTTTTCTACTACGAAGCGACTATTGAGTGGAACTGAATTTCTACTTAATAACGGAAAATTGGTCTTTAAAAATGAAGGTGCTGATATTTGGCTGTCAGAGTATTCTTCAGACACCAGTCTTATCTATCAAAATCCTTGGGGTGGTACAGTGACAATTTATTGGGGTGATGCAAGTGATACGTGTACTTCATCAGAGTCTACGAATACTATGGCTGCAGTTGAGGTTATTGTGCTTTCTGGAACGAAAAATAACCCCACATCAAGTCGCTATTCATACGATCCCTGTGCAGCTCGGAGAGCAAGTAATAACTTCTCAATTCCATCTGCAGGAGCATCTGTTTTAGGAAAATCATTTACAAATAAAATCCAGTTTACTGTTTCTGCAGGTTCAGGTCTTATTGCGCGTGTAATTCCACTATATGCGAATAGTTATTTTGCGATCCAAGGATCGCCAGCTTTACCTATGCAAGGAACAGTCATTGATTCAACTGGTTCTGTGGGAGATGTAAAAAGAAAAATTTCAGTACTACAAGAAAATCCTTTTCTGCCAGCTGAACTATTTACGTATTCACTTTTTTTAACACGTTAGCTACAAATGTATCCGAATAATAGGAAAACATTATTTGTAATCCTAATTGCTACGAATAATATTTTTCTATTCGGATAGATTCGGATCAAATTTGTAGTAATTCGTATATATGAACACATTTGGATTAGACATCGGTTTTTCAAACATGAAGGCTGTGTATCTCACTAAGCAGGGTGAGAATTTGCTGTTTAAATCATCAATTATTACGAAAACGCCTGCAAACGGAGTACAGTCAGATGCTGTTCTCGATCAAGAAGAAATTGGCCAGGCGGTCCGTAAAATGGTTATGGATGGAAAAATACCATCACGAAGCTCTCATATAGCTATTCCCGACCATCAGGTATTTGCAAAAGTAATTGATATGCCTGCCTTATCAGATAAGGAGCTTGCTAGTGCTATCTATTGGGAAGCTGAACAGCATATCCCTGTACCTTTATCCACAATTAACATTGATTGGCGTGTATTACGAAGAGGTATTTTCCAGGATAATAATGCAAAGATGCAAGTTCTTCTCGTGGGTGCCACTGTAAGCCTTCTATCAAAGTATCAAAAAATTATGGAGTTGGGTGGACTAAATATTGAAAGCATAGAGCCAGAAATGTTAGCGGTTATTCGTTCGACAGTAACCTCTGATCAATTTCCCACCTCACTGATTGTTAATATTGGAAGCTTAGGGACGTCATTAGCAATTGTACAGCGTGGAACGCTTGTTTTCCTTTATTCTATACCACTAGGAGGGATAGCAATGAATAGAAGTATTGCTACTGAGTTTTCCTTTAGTACAGAACAAGCAGAAGAATATAAAAAAACCTACGGGCTGGATGAAAAGAACTTCGGCGGTAAAATCCGCGTAGCTATTGAACCTATTTTATTATCACTTATTGGCGAAATTAAGAAAGCAATTTCATTCTATATAGATAAATATAAAGATGAGCATCCTATAAAACAAATTGTACTTTCTGGTGGCACAGCTAAGTTGCCAGGGATTATTCCGATCTTTGTTCAACAGACAGGTATCGAGACTGTTATTGCGAATCCATGGAAAACATTAGCCATTCAGGATGTACCGCAGACATTAGTTGAAAGAGGTCCTGAGTACAGTATCGCAGTCGGTTTGGCGATGAAAGATATATGAGTACAGAAATAAATTTATTACAGAAAAAGAATGATAAAGTTGCATTAAGTAAGAACGCACTGATCATTCGGGGAATAGCGCTGGGAAGTTTATTTATTGTTTCTTTTTTTTCGATTGTTCTGTTTATTCTTATTGCATTGTCTCCCCTACCTGCTCTACAGCAAAGAGTAAAGGATGAATCGAAAAACCTCTCTTTTTATAACACGATCGTGGGAAAAATGATTCTTACAAAAGAACGTTTGATAAAGACAGAGAATATTATTGAGAACCGTCCTGCTCTTTCAAAAGTGATAAACACGCTACAGGATCAGCTTCCTGAAAATATGTTCATAGATTCAATACGCGTCGAAGAGAAAAAAGTATTCGTAACGTTTTCAAGTGCTTCTTTGCTTGTTGTCGATGATTTTCTAACCCAACTTATGGAAGCAAACAATACTAATAAAAAGTTTCAGTCAATATTACTCACAAGTATTCAGCATTTCCAAGGTTCCAATACATATATTGTTACAATGGAGTTACAAGAAGTATGAATAATGAGCTGAGATATTTTATCCGGAATTTTTTATTAAACTATAACGAATTTCGTACGTCATCGTACTATCCGATTATCTTCCCTGCGGTAATTTCGCTTGTTAGTATCATTCTTTTTGGGGTATTTGTTTTACCACACCTACAGGATTGGTTTTCGATACAGGCCGAGATAGAACAAACACAAAAAAAAATAACAGTAATGAAAGAGAACGGAAGATTATTACAGAATATTGATACTGTGCTGATTAATGATGAATATGCTATAGCAACTAAAGCGCTGCCACATGAGAAAGATTTTATCAGCATCTTAGAAACGATTGGACAAGCTGCTCTTAAAAGCAATGTCCAGGTGAACGATTACAGTTTCTCTATTGGGAAAATATCAGATGAAAAGAAAACGGTAGATGTAGAGACTATTAATTCAACAGAGATAACACTTACGTTATTCGGAACGGTTAATGATGTAGTCTCATTTGTTGATACGATAGAAAGAAGTTTACCACTTGCGGAAGTAAAAGGTATAGAGTATTCAGGAGATAAAGCAAAAGTGAGGATCGTTTTTTTTGTTAAAATATTTCCTGATGTAAAAATAGATACGAGTGTTCCGCTAACACAATTGTCTCAAAAGGATAAAGAATTATTAAACATTCTTCGGGGTTGGTCCTTACACTACTGATTTTTGAGAAGGTCATTTCTAACAGATGAGGTAATCTCTTTTGCTTCTGATTTTCTCCATTCGTCTATTACTTTATGATTTCCTGAGAGTAACACATCGGGGACATTATATCCTTTATAAGAAGGAGGTTTTGTATATTGAGGAAATTCAAGCAGGTTTTTATCATTTACTAGATAGGAAAAAGACTCATGTTCTGTTGCTCCTTCTTTTAAAACACCTGGGAGAAGTCTCACTACAGCATCAGTAATCAGCATGCTTGGTAACTCCCCGCCTGTTAGAATGAAATCTCCAATAGAAACTTCTTCATTTATAAAATGCTTTATACGATCGTCAACACCTTCATAATGTCCACAGATTAGAATAAGGTGGTCTATTCTTGAGTATTCTCTTGCTTTGGCTTGGTTAAACTGTCTTCCGCGAGCACTAGTTAAAACTGTCAATTGTTTTATTGTTTTATTATTAAATTGTTTAGCAAACTTTTTTTTTGTTTGTTCTATTGCTTCATGCAGAACATCGACTCGCATGACCATTCCGATTCCTCCACCATACGGTGTGTCATCAATTATTTTATGTGAACCTATTCCAAACTCTCGTATATTGACATACTCAATCTCAACAAGTTCTTTTTCTTGAGCTCTTTTTACAATCGACACATCAAAAGGTCCACGGAACATTTCGGGAAAGAGGGTTAAAATTGATATTTTCATAGGGTACTTAGGTACCTTAAGTTAATTACGCTTGTGAGGTTTCAGCTAAACTGACATTAATTCTTTTTCCTTGTTTGATCGCTGGAATTTTCATGACGTTTCTAATGGAACGAATGATTTTACCTTCTTTACCGATAATTTTTCCTATATCATTTGGATCTGCTGTAATAATGAAGTTAATGATGCCATCGGTTTCCTCTTCTTGAATTTTAACAGCGTCTGGGTTTTGTACAATAGAAGTAATAATATAATGTAATGTGTCTTTCATTATTAGTGAAAACTACTTCGTTGATGAAGTAAGTGATCTAACTGTGTCACTTGGTAATGCACCTTTTGATACCCAGTAATTATACCGTTCCATATTTATCTCTTTTTTATACTCCGGTTTTGCTTTTTCATACCAGCCAAGTAGTTCAACGAAATCACCGTCTCGTCTGCTTCGTTTTTCTTTTACGACAATACGGAATTTCCTTTCACCTTTTTTACCCATTCTCATTGATCGAATTACAAGTGCCATATGTATTTATTATACCAATTTCATGCGTGTATCTCAAGTGGATAGATCAGGAAAAGGTATTATGCCTTTTCTGTCTGGATTTTTTCCAAAGCTTGTTTTGCGGCATTCTCTTCAGCTACCTGTTTTGATTTACCCACCCCTGTACCTAATAATGTCTCCTGAACATATACGCCGATAGTAAAAGTTTTCGCATGAGGTGGGCCTTCTTCTTCTAAAACTTTATATACAGGTGAACTCTGTTTCTGGGCTTGGAGATGTTCCTGAAGCATGCTCTTCGGATCTTTAAAAGATTTCTTTTCTACTATAGCTTCTATTTTTGGTGCCATGATACCAAGAATAAATGTTTTTACTGCCTCAATGCCTTGATCGTGATAAAGAGCTCCTATAAAAGCCTCGACTGAATTCGCTAAAAGAGATTCATTTTCTCTGCCCTTTGATTCTTCTTCTCCCCGAGAAAGCATAAGATGCTCACCGAAATTAAAATCCTTCGCTATTCCAGCCAAACTTTTTGTATTCACTACAAGCGATCGAATGTTCGTAAGTAAACCTTCATTAAAATTCGGATATGTTTGGTAAAGGTATTCAGATGTTACAAACGATAAAATACTATCTCCGAGAAATTCAAGCCTTTCATTTGAAGAAAGTTTTTCTTTCGTTTCATTGAGATATGATCGATGAATAAATGCTTGCCTAAAAAGCTCTTTATTTTTAAATTCAGGTAGTTGTATCATGTTGTACAATATTGCCAAGCGCACCATTTACGAATGCTGGGCTTGTGTCTCCAGAAAATTCTTTTGCAAGTTCAATTGCTTCATCGATAATAACATTCGCTGGTTCCTTTTTTTCAATGATTAACTCATAAACAGCAAGACGAAGAATTGCTAGATCAATCTTATTAATTTTTTCTATTGGAAATTCAGGTGCTGATTGCTTGATTCGTTCGTCAATAAGGGCTTTATTATCAAGTATTGGTTGTGCTAAACCATCTACTGGTTGGTCATGAAAGTCTATTTTAAACAGCTCTTGTACAATATGTTGTCTTCTTTTATGTCGGGGATCGGATGATGTTTTCATATACCGTTATTTTTATTGTATTGTTATGTTTCTATTTATGCAATAAGAGGTTGGATGAAGAATATAAAGATAAAAAATAAAAGATCAAAAATACATATAAAAAATTAAAAATATTCCATCTTTAATATATATTTTTAGTATTTACTATTTTATTTTTAATATTACTTTAAGCTAGTCTAACCTTTTATCAGAGATAACAACACTATTATTTATTTACTTCTTTCTTTGTTATTACCTTTTCTCCCTTATAATATCCACAGTTCGGGCATACAGTATGGAAAGGAACTTTACTCTTACAATTACTGCATGTGTTCAATACAGGAATATCGAGACGAATACTTGCTCGCCTTTTGCCTTGCCGTGCTCTTGAATGTCTTTTCTTTGGTTCGTGTGGCATAAATTTGCGTATAGCTTAGAGCCTAGAGCAAAGAGTAAAAACTCTAAGCCCTACGCACTTTGCCCTATGCTAAGTTTATATTTTACCTTATTTCAGCTTTGGTTGCAAGCAAATCCTCTCTTTGTAAAAGATACTGTAGCTAGACTGTTTTAAAGTTTTGTAGCAATACTTTTATGTCCTGTCTCTGTATAGCTGGAAAATTAGCTATTCGGATTTGTTTTTCTTTCATATCTCCATATCCAGAGCCTACTGTAAAACCTTTGTCTTTCAGATTTGCAAGTATTGATTTCGAACCAGTAGGAGTACCGATAACTATCACTGTATTTGATCGAAATCTCTTATCTTTTACGAAAGGCTTAAATCGTGGATGGCTATCAAAAAAATCATAGAGCATTTTCGCTTTTTCATCTGTCTCTTCTCGTATTTGTTTAACTCCTTTTTTTAGAAAATCCTGGAGAACTTTATGGAATAAATAAATTCCCAGCACATTTGGCGTTTCAATCGTTTGATATTTTGCAGCATGTTCTGAGAGAGTTTGAAATTTATGATAACTTCCTACATTTAGTCCTTTTTTCGTAAGAACTAAGGCTTTTTTCATAGCCTTTGGACTAACGATGAGTACACCAAGACCTGCTGGTAAGCCAAAGCCTTTCTGAACAGAAAAAAATATACAGTCAATAGACTGAAAATCGAGATTAACATATGGAACTGAAGAAACGATGTCTATAGCTATAAGCGATTTAGGATATGTTTTACGTAGATACGTAATATCAGTTAAAGGAAATGCTGTGCCACCACTCGTTTCAGTATGAGTAATAGTAATTACTTCTGTCCGAAGAGGAATTTTTACTTTTTTAACTTCAAAACCCTTCCCAATATCTGATGAAATTAAAACTGGATGCTTTTTCAGATCAAGAGCTATTTGATAAAACCTTTTTGCAAAAGAGCCATTTACGAAATGAAAACTTTTATCAGCAACACAGTTTTCAATAATACGCTCCATTGCTTCAGTGGCAGATGCGAGATGAAAAATCTGATAATTTTCAGGGATATCTAAAAGTTTTCTTAATGAGTCATAAGATTCCTTGACGATTGTGTGAAACTTCTCACTTCTATGTGATAGTGATGGAATATCATCCTCTATTGCTTGATGTATGTGCTTTTTAACTGTTGGATATAATTGTGATGGACCAGGTGTGAAATAAATCATAAATAAAAGTTAAAAGGTAAAAAATAAAAGTTTGTTAATGCTTTTTACATCAACTTTTCACTTTTGACGTAACATTTTTAACTAATATAAAACTCTTACTTTTATGGTATCTGGAATCGATTTTAGCTCACTGATAACTTTTTTACTATAGTTTTTATTTACATCAGTAATTACATAGCCGATGTCTTCATTTGTTTTTAAATATTGGCCTTCAATATTAATGCTGTTTTTTGCGAAGACATTATTAATTTGCGCAAGTATACCTGGTTTATTTAAATGAATATGAATAAATCTATGCGCGTCTATCAACTCAGGGAGCTGGATTTCAGGAAAGTTAACGCTTAATGTCGTATTCCCCGTATCTATAAAGTTTGCCATTTTCTCGGGTACAAAGCGAGCGATATTTTCTTGTGCTTCTTCTGTACCTGCACCATGGTGAGGAGTCAAGATAACATTTGGTAAGTTTTGTAATGGAGATATGAATTTCTCCTCATTACTTTTTGGTTCTTTCGGAAAGACATCAATCGCTGCACCTGCAATTTTTCCATTTTTAATATATGTAACTAATGCAGGGATATCGACAACAAAACCCCGACTAAGATTTAAAAAAAGTACTCCATCCTTCATTAAAGAGAATTCTTTTTCAGAAATGAGGTTTTTATTACTCGGTCTTCCATCCACATGAATTGTCACGACATCTGCTATTCGTAATAATTCTTCTAAGGATTTACATGCTTTTGCATTCCCTAACGCAAGTTTTTCTGTTGTGTTGTAAAAGTAGACATCCATGCCGAAGCTTTCTGCAACAACCGATAATTGTGATCCTATATTTCCATATCCCACAATTCCTAATTTCTTACCACGTACTTCATGAGATCCATTTGCAGATTTATTCCATATACCTTGATGCATTTTCATACTTTTATCGAATGCTTTTCTATATAACATAATAATATTACCGAACGTTAGTTCTACAACGCTTCTCGTATTGCTATATGGAGCATTAAAAACAGCAATACCATTCCTCGCGCATGCCGAAAGGTTTACTTGGTTAGTTCCTATTGCAAAAATACCTATTGTGAGTAACTTATTTGCGGCTTTAATAACATCTTCCGTTATTTCTGTCTTTGATCGGATTCCTAATACTGATATATCCTTAATTTTTTCTTTTAATTCATCAGCATGTAAAGCTTTTTTTACAAGTTCAACACTATATCCTTCAGATTCGAGTTTTTCTTTCGCAATAGGATGAATATTTTCTAGTAAAAGAACTTTCATCATACTTTTAGGAAATGAAAGCGCTCGTGGCATATGTAATTTGTAAAGAAATTCGTCAAACGATTTGACAATGTCGTCTGCTTTTTCAGTAGCGCTTGAGCGGTTGATGTTTTCTGTAAAGGCAAAAAACGTATCTGCGTGACCTTTTTCTTTTATTTGATAATCTGTGTAACCATCGCCGATAACATATACTTCTCCATGTAATTCGAGTTTTTTAACTTGTTTTACTTTCCCCTTTTCCTGACTTAATAAATTATCTTTATCAAAACCTGTAATGTTTCCTTTTTTATCGTATAAAAATGTATTAGCAAGGATATGATCCTCTCTGATGCCAAATGCTTTAACAACAGGATAGATGTATTCTTTAAATCCTCCAGAAATAATATAAATATTTTCAGTGTTTTGTTTGAAAAATGCTTTATTTGAAGCAACAGAAGGGGTAACTTTTTTCTTTAATACAGAGATTAATTTTTCAAGATGTTGTTTATTTGCTTGGAACAAAGCCAAGCGTTTCGAGAGTGACTCTGGGAAGCTCAGTTTCCCTTCCATACCTAATGCTGTTATTTTTCTAACTTCTTCGACAATTTCATCTTTTCGCGGGTTAGTTTTCAGAGCGATTGCCGCAAGTTCTTCCAAAGCTTCAACAGTAACAAATGTACTATCAAAATCGATTAAAAAATATTTTTGAGGCTGCATGGATGTGATTATAGCACAGTATTTATACTTCGAGTACAGTCAGAGAGCCATTATCAAAATGCAGATCTAAATTCTTTTCTTTAGGATCTTTTTGAAGTAATGTAACCAATGCTCGTAGAACTCCTTCATGAGTTATTATTGCTATAGATGAAAAATGTTTATTTTTTATTTCCTCTAGAAAGAGAGAAAGTCTATCATCCATTTCCTTCCAGGATTCTCCTCTTGGTGGTTTAAATTGATATCGTTCTTCTAGAGATAATGAGTTAAGCTTTGCTTTTATTTCTTTATATGGTAATATTTGTAATTCTCCGAAATTTCTTTCCCCTATGTTTTCATTTACAGTAATAGGAATATGGAATGAAGATGAAATAATTTCAGCAGTTTCTATAGCTCGTTTTTCAGGAGATGAATATACTATTTCAGCTTGATGTTTTTGGATTAATGATATTAATCCTAGAGCTTGTTGTTTGCCGATTTCATTCAATCCGATAGGATCATGTATTTTATGCATAAATCCAGTACCATTTTTATCAGTTCGACCATGACGAATAAGAAGAAGTTTCATATATTAAGTCTTTTCTTTAATGCTAAAACGATTTTATTTTCTATTTCTCTAGAAATGCTAAATGATTTATCATAATGAGCATAATTTCTTCCCCAAATTTTATCCTCGAAGACTGTGCTTTCAAATAACCTTTTTTGTTTGTAACGTGGAACTACATGCCAATGAACGTGGTTTTCTTCATTTCCCAGACTGGAATAGTTAAATTTATCAGGTTGAAATAACTCTTTTAGTATATCTCTAACATGTTTTGAAATTTGGAATAATTCTTTTTGTTCATAGAGTGTAATATTCATTAAATCTTCCTCATGTCGATTCAATATCAGAAGACATTTTCCCAGAAAATACTGATTACAACCAAGTTCTAATCTCCAGTATTTGTACCTCTTAATAAGTAAGTGTTTGTATGTATCTGATTGATTACAAAATTGACAGTTGTGATGCATACTTGAAAGTATAACAAAGTAAAAAAGATTAATCAGGTGAGACTTTTTTAATCGTAATTTCAGAAATCTTTTGCTGTAATGCAGGATATTCTGGAAGTCTCTCGAACAACCGTTCTGCTTCATGTTTTGTCCTTTCGATTAAACTAAAATCGGAAAATGTTGCAATTTTTAATTTGGGTAATCCTGATTGCGCAATTCCAAATACATCTCCTGGTCCTCTCAGCTTAAGATCAAGTTCTGCCAATTCTGCTCCATTATGTTTAGTTTCCATGGCTTTTAACCTAGCGAATGTCTGTTGTGAAGGAGAGTCCGTAAAAAGAAGACAATATGACTGCTTCTCGCCTCTTCCGACTCTACCACGTAGTTGATGGAGTTGCGCTAATCCGAATCTATCAGCTGCCTCGATCATAATAACAGTAGCATTAGGAATATCAATTCCCACTTCTACGACGGGAGTTGCGACGAGAATATCAAACTTCTTTTCTCTGAAATTCTGCAAAACATTGTCCTTATCTTTCGATTTTAACTTTCCATGTAATAAACCTAAGCGTAGATCCGAAAAAACCTCTTTTTGTAATCGTTCAAATTCTACTTTTGCAGCTTTTACTGTTTGCATATTCTCTGACTCTTCTATAAACGGACAAATAATGAATACTTGTGATTGTGTCTCTATTATTTGTTTGCGAATCCAACTATATGCTCCATCACGTTTCTCTGGTGGAACAAGCCATGTCTTAATATTTTTCCTTCCTTTTGGCATATCTGAGAGAAACGATAAATCAAGATCACCATACATGGTTAGAGCGACAGTTCGAGGAATGGGAGTTGCGGTCATGGTAAGAAAATGGGGATTTTTCCCTTTTCCCCGAATAACGCTTCTCTGCTCAACTCCGAAACGTTGCTGCTCATCGATGATAACCAAGCCTAGTTTGGCAAATGTTATTTTTTCCGATAGAACAGCGTGAGTTCCTATTAGAACATCAAACATGCTCTTTTTGTCATCCT
The DNA here is from genome assembly GCA_041906785.1 of Candidatus Levyibacteriota bacterium. Taxonomy (GTDB): domain Bacteria; phylum Patescibacteriota; class Microgenomatia; order Levybacterales; family UBA12049; genus CAYMDS01. Next base: position 33,491 of record JAYRIM010000008.1, on the reverse strand, counting down.
GAGCCAGAGGCGAAGGATCTTTGACTTTCCCTGGAGGGGATTCTTCGCTATCGCTCAGAATGACAGATTTAAGAATCTTTTTACTGCCTGTTGCTAATGCAAGTCGTAATCCAAATGGCTCGAGAAATTTTTTAATAGTTTCATGATGTTGTTGTGCTAAAATTTCTGTTGGTGCCATTAAAACTGATTGGAAACCATTTAGAAAAGCTATATACATAGCGAAAGCACTTACGATGGTTTTTCCACTTCCAACATCTCCTTGTAATAATCGGTTCATAGGTTTTTCTTTAGTCATATCCTGGAGAATTTCATCGACAGCCCTTGCTTGTGATTGCGTCAAACTGAAAGGTAAAGAATTCATAAATGTATCAATCTTTTTCTGATAACTGACAACTGATAACTGATAACCTTTAAGATCTTTTTCCCACTCTTTTCTTCGTTGTTGTGAACGTAATTGTATAAGAAGCAATTCATCGAATGCTAAACGTTCCCGCGCACGGTATGCCTGTTCAAGATTATCCGGAAAGTGGATTTTCCATAATGCTTCTTTTAATGGAGGGTAATTGTAGGTAATAAGAAGATTTGCAGGTATATAATCTTCAATTTTGTTTTGTACTTCCGTTAATATTTTATACATTTGTCTTCGTAGCCATTTAGAACTTACACCTGAGGTTTCAGGGTAAATTGGAACCAATCGCCCCGTATGGAGTGTGTGTGCCTTATCATTGATAATTTCATATTCTGGTGATGTTAAAACAAGCTTACTTTGGAACATATCGACAGTACCAGATAAAGAGACACTGTCATTTACCTTAATATATTTTGTTAGAAAGGGTTGGTTATACCAAACAATTTCTATCGTTCCAGTGTCATCAGCGATCATTGCTTTCTGAATTTTTTTTCTATTTTTCGTATAAATGTTGTCAATGCTGAGAACTTGTCCTTGAATTGTTATCTTTTCTCCTGGCTGGATTGTCGCAATTTTAGAGATAAGAGAGAAATTATCATATCTGAATGGAAAATGATATAAAAGGTCTTCTATAGTATAGATATCCAGTTTTCCCAGTCTTCCTGCATACATTTTAAATACACGGCCAAGAGTTTCAAGCGGATCGTGAAGATTCATATGTTGCAATTGTAGCAAATTATTCAGTAAAGATTTTAGAAATACGGGAGGTACATAAGTACGGGGGAAAGAATGAGTGCTAACATCGCAATAATCATAATTATTCTAAAAATTCTTTGGTGTTTTCGTACGAAGTTCATAAGAAAGTTATCACTAATTAGTTATTAGTAATTAGTTTGATTATTTTTCTCTTGCCTACTTTTATTATCATAGCATTTTTTATTTCAATTACTTGGTTGGGATTTCCTATTCTGATGTTATCAACCTCAACTCCACCCTGCTCTACAAGCCTTTTAGCTTCAGATTTACTTGATGCAAGGTCTACTGTTACTAGTAAATCAACAATTGGGACTTTTTGTTGTCCAGTATACTGGACGTTGCTAATTTCGTCTGGCAATTGCCTATTTTGTATTGTTTTTTGGAAATATTCCATTGCTTTATTTGCCTCAATGTCACTATGTAGTTCTTTCACAATTTTATAAGCAAGAACTTTTTTTATAGTTAGAGGATGTTCCCCAGACTTTAATTGGTTCTCAATATCTTTAATTTCCTCTAATGGTGTGTTAGTACCAAGTGTAAAATATTGAATTATCAAATTGTCATTTATTGCCATAACTTTTGCGAACATATCTTCTGGTGTATCTTCTATCCAAATAGCATTTCCCCATGATTTACTCATTTTTCTACCATCTGTTCCCATAAGAAAGTCAGTTGATAAGACAAATGATTCTTTATTTCGTAGAACTTTCTGAAGCGTTCTTCCTGCTTGCATATTAAATGTTTGATCAGTTCCACCTATCTGTAAATCAGTATCCATAAAATAACTGTCGTATCCTTGCATAATAGGATACAACACTTCATCTAATCGTATCCTTTTTCCTTCATCCAGTCGTTTTCGTATAAGCTCACGACTTATAAAATCATTTACAGAAAAGTTTTGGGTTAGATGAATAAGTTCTGCAAATGTGAGATTTTTTAACCATTCGCTATTTCGCTTAATTGTTACTTTTGAGAAATCGAGCACTTTTTCAGCTTGGGTCTTATATGTTTGAAAATTATGCTCGATTTCTTCAGGAGTCAAAATTGGCCGTTCTGATTCCTTATCTGAAGTATCTCCAACAAGTGCAGTAAAATCGCCAATTAAAAATGTCACATGGTGTCCTAGTTCTGCAAGTGCTTGGATTTTTCGTAATGGAACAGCATGTCCAAGATGAATTTTCGTCATTGTCGGGTCAATGCCCAAATATACATTTAACTTTTTATTATGGATTGCATTTTCAAGTTCTTTTTTACCTGAAATAATATTTGCTACTCCCCTTGTAAGTACTTCTTCTACCTTATCCATATAGTCACGAGTATAGCATATTTACATGATAATTTTCGTTTATTTTGCTATACTGTAGCTGACTATGGATTACCGCGCGAAGCGCAGAAGAAGACGAGCCTTACGGCGTTTCCCTGTCCAACTGCCCAAAACAAAACTTCCAAACGTATTCACTTTAAGTAAGGTTATGAGATATGCATTGTTTGCCCTTATAGGAGGTATCCTCTTCATTGCTGCTCTTTTTGTTTACTATAGTTTCCAACTTCCGCAGCCTGGAAAGATTGCTGAATCAAAATATTCCGATGCGACCAGAATTTATGACAGGAACGGTGAGTTACTGTATTCTGTTTATGCTGAGGAAAATAGAACATATGTAACATTAAAAAAAATCGATACAGATGTTCAGCATGCGACTGTTGCTATAGAAGACGAAAATTTCTATAAAAATAAAGGTTTTGATCCGTTGGGTCCATTACGAATCGCCAAAAATCTTTTATTACGGCAGCGAGCTATCGGTGCATCTACTATAACCCAACAGTTAGTTAAAAATATTCTATTAACAAATGATCGTAATATTTCCCGTAAGATAAAAGAACTTATTTTAGCTATTCAAGTTGACAGCAAATTTACAAAAGATCAAATACTAGAAATGTATTTAAATAATATTCCCTATGGTGGTACAGCGATAGGGATAGAAGCAGCAGCACAAACATATTTCGGTAAATCTGCAGAAAATCTTGATCTTGCTGAATCCGCATTTCTGGCAGGCTTACCCCAAAGTCCAAGTGTATATTCGCCTTTCACAGGAAATACATATTATGTAGATAGAACGAGAATGGTACTCAGGCAAATGGTCTCTAACAAATATATTAACCAGAAAGAAGCAGATGCAGCCCTGAAAAAAATTCAGAATTATAAATTTTCTCAACGAGATACTACGATGAAGGCTCCGCATTTTGTTCTTTACGTAAAAGAACTCTTGGCTAGACAGTTTGGCGAAGAAGTAGTCCAGAAAGGTGGATTACAAGTAACAACTACACTAGATTATAAACTCCAAACAGATGCACAAAAAATTCTAAAAGAAGAAATTGACGGTTTAGATAAATATAAAGTCGGGAATGGTGCAGCCGTTATTGCAAATCCCAAAACTGGAGAAATACTAGCAATGGTTGGAAGTAAAGACTATTTCGGAGATCCTTTACCGAAAGATTGCACTCCTGGAAAAGATTGTGTGTTTGAACCAAACTTTAATGCCGCGCTCGGAAATCGCCAGCCCGGTTCTTCATTAAAGCCAATTATCTACGCGAAAGGTTTAGAAAAAGGCTATACAGCGGCAACTATGTTTATGGATGTAAAAACAGATTTCCGTACAAGTGATGCAGAGAAAGAGTATAGTCCAAATAATTACAGTGGTAAATTTCAAGGACCCGTACAAATGCGTTTCGCATTGGGGAACTCTTTAAACATTCCTGCGGTGAAGATGCTTGCGTTAGTCGGTATAAAAGATGCCATGCAGAAAGGGTACGAGATGGGTATTGAGAATTGGGAACCGACAACAGAAACCATGAAGAATGTTGGGTATTCGCTCGTACTTGGAGGACGCGAAACATCGTTACTTGATGAAGTAAAAGCGTATGGTGTGTTCGCAAACGGAGGGGTTAGAAAAGATTTGATTGCTTACACAAAGGTGACTGATGTAAAAGGAAGAGTCTTGTTTGAACAAAAAGACAGGGAAGGAGTTCGCGTACTTTCTGAAGAAATAGCATATATCATTTCTCACATACTTTTAGATAATAACGCACGAAGCCAAGAATTTGGACCAAATTCATACCTAGTCATACCCGGAAAAACAGTATCAGTAAAAACCGGAACAACAGATGAAAAACGGGATAATTGGACTATTGGTTATACACCTTCCTTTGTTGTGGGTGTTTGGGTCGGAAATAACGATAATAGCAAAATGAATCCAACTATTGTTTCTGGTACGACAGGAGCCTCGTCTATCTGGCATAAATTAACGGTTATGGTTCTGAAGAATAAACCTAACGAAGAATTTAAAAAACCAGATAATGTTATTGCAATCCAAGTCGATACATTAGCAGGCGGTTTAGCTGTGGATGGATTATCTCCACGAACAGAGTATTTCGTAAAAGGCACTGAACCTACGACCAAATCCAGAGTCTACCAGAATAAAGATGGACAGGATTACTTAGTATTCCGTGAAGAAGATCCTATATCTACAGATGGAAAAAACCGATGGCAAGATGGGATTAATGCGTGGATAGAACAAGCCCATAAAGATGATAAAAAGTACCATCCCCCAGGTGATATTCTAGATATAAAAAAAGAGGACCCTTCGGCAAGCTCAGGGCAAGAAAAAAAGGATGAGAGTCCTACAAATACTCCTGAGCCGACAAACACACCAAATCCTTAGTAATACTGAAATTGTGATCTCGCCTTTAGTTTTTTAGACTAACATGCAATTTTTCCTTAAGAGTTCTTTCAATTTTCTCTCTCACTGGTGCCACATCGTCAGTTGTTAAATTTTTTTCAGGGTGTTGGTATGTGATACGAAACGTGCGTGTATCTTTATACTTATCTAATAACTCGACTTGTTTAATTAAGGTACTTTGTTCTTTAATCAATTTTATTACTTCTCCAAGCGAAACAGTATTTGGAAGTATAAATGACATATCTTCAATTATTGGTGGATATTTCGGAATTGGACTGTAATTCTTTTTATTTGACGCGTGGTGTGTAAATATTGAGAAATTTACTTCAAAGTCTATTACATGCTTATCTAACATTTCAATTTCACCAATTTTTTCTTGTCCGATAAATAATTCGGCGCCAGAAGAACCATTCTCGATAGGTATAAATTGTAAAGAATTAATTCCGAGATCTTTAGCCAGTTGCTCGAATAATCCTTTTATTTCGAAGAAAGAGACATTCGGTTTTTTTACAATGCCGGCCAGATGCAAAATCTCTTCTGGTAAATTACCTATTCGTTTCTTATAAATATTTGCGATTTCGAATATCTTTATTTCTTCTCGAGTTTTATTTTCATGAAGAACTTGTAAAAGACTTGGGACTAAGGTCTTTCTTAAGTAGACCATATCCTCTGTAAGTGGATTTTGTACTGTTACTGCATCTTCTAATTCTCCTTCGAAAAGATTTTCTGATACTAGTGAGTACGTATATACTTCGGTAAATCCCCAATATTTTAATGCTTCTCTTACTCTTTGTTCCCAATAAAAAGTATTTGTATACTGTGCAATGCTTCTTGGTGCTAATGGCGGCAAAGCTGTTGGGATAGTATGATATCCATAGATACGTGCAATTTCTTCAATAATATCTTCTTCATTTTGTATATCGTTATACCTAAAAGATGGTACGTTGATTTCAAGAACATCCTTAATAACTTTTACACCAAATCCTAGGGATTGTAATATTGCTGCAGATTGGTTAAGAGAAATGTCCATACCGATTACTCTATTGATAAGCTTTTCGCTTATAACAAGAATCTTCTTTTCGTATTGGGTAGGAAAATCATCTACTACTTCGGAAGTTATTTTTCCATCAGCATATTCTTGGTAGAGCGAAATTCCATAATAGAGTGCGTTTTCTACGAGATATGGATCAATTCCTTTTTCGTTTAATTGTACAGCCTCTGAACGAATAGCCAAACTCATTGATGTCTTTCTCATTTTTTCTGGATTGTTATTATCTATAAAAAATAAAATCCTCTTTGTCTCATTCGTAACTATACTATTCTCTAATCCCATGATGCCGAGAAGATCGACAATCCGGCCTGAATCATCTACTGCTATGATATCTCCACCTGGCAATTCATAGGTTTTTTCATCCAGGGTTGTTATTTTTTCACCTTTTTTTGATTCTCTAATAGTAAGCGATTCTGATTGTAGTCTATCGAAATCGAATACATGTGTAGGATGTCCGATGGTTCGCATTACATAGTTAGTTATATCTATAAGATTATTAAGGCTTCGTATACCGGACGCTTCTAAACGTTCTTTTATAACACTAGGAGAGTCTTTTACAGTTACTTCCATAACAACACCCGCAACTCTATTAACAAGTTTCGGATCATTTTTTATTTTTATATTATTTTCAGCATGAGCAACTCTTGGTTTTTTTATGTTGGGTTCCTTGAATTCTGCAGGTATTCCGAAACGAGGAAGTACAGCTGATGCTTCTCGTGCTAAACCAACCACAGACATAAGGTCAGGCCGGTTTGTTGTCACTTCAATATCATAGATATAATCATTATTAAATTTCTCAACTCGTTCAATTGAAACGCTTGTCAATGACATTTTCTCCGCAATTTGCTGCGGTGTAGCATCTGTTTTTATATATTCCTTTAACCAAGAATCCAATATTTTTATATTCATAGTTTAGTAAAGTTATAAGTTATGAGTTAGCCAACTTATAACTTAGGGCTTATGACTCATAACTTTTTCTAAAATTGTTCGAGAAACTCTAATTTATTTGAATACAACAGTCTTAAATCATCTATTTCGATTCCTTCTTTCATCATCAGAACACGCTCCACTCCCCAACCAAATGCAAATCCACAATATTCTCGAGGATCGATCTCGCCAGCTTTTAAGACATTTGGATGAACCATTCCAGCCCCACCCATTTCTAGCCATCCTGCTTTACATAGCTTACAACCTTTTCCATTACATACTCCACAGGATACATCAACTTCAAATGAAGGTTCAGTGAATTGGAAATGATAAGGGCGAATTCTAGCAGAACGGTTCTCACCGAAATACGATTTTACAAAGTAATCTAATGTTCCTTTTAGATGTGTTATAGCAATGTTTTTCCCAACTACTAATCCTTCAAATTGGTGGAACATAGGTGTATGGGATACATCTGATTGTCGTCTGTAACACTTCGCAATGTTCAACATTTTAATATCAATTTCATTCTTCGTTCTCTTTGAATCCTCAACGTGACGGAGCATTTCCCGAACTTGGCCAGATGAAGTATGAGGAGTAAGAAGCATTGGTCCTTTTTTAGGGTCTGGTTTTTCTCTGATAAAAAATGTTTCCCAATCATCACGGGCCGGATGATTCTCGGGGAAGTTTAGCGATTCAAATGCAAACCAATCCCATTCGACTTCAGGATAACGTACTCGCATAAAACCTATTTTTTCAAAAATAGCAGTAATTTCTTGAATAGCCTGGGTAATTAAATGTAAATGCCCAAGTGGTGGTTTAATTCCAGGTTCTGTAACATCGATTTTAATATGTGTTTTGTTCGTTTCTTCTGCAGATAATTCGCGATTTTTTTCTGCTAAAGCTTCTTCAATTATTTTTTTAACTTCGTTCGCAGCTTTTCCAAGGCGAGGTTTATCTTCAGGTGCTGCTTTTATAATATCCTTCATTGCTTGCGTTAATGTACCATTTTTCCCGAGGATATGAATCCTTGCTTCCTCGAGTTCTTTTGGTGATTTAGCATCAAAAATGAGAGGTATAGCATTATTTTTTATATTTATAAGCTGCTCTTCCATAGGCTTAAGGATAACACAGTTAATTTCCAATGTCGAGTTTCCAGTTTCCAATGAATTAAGAATTACTAATTTATGAATTAATCAATTAGTAAATAACTGGAAATTGGTAATTTTAAATTGGAAATTTGAAGTTTAGGCTGTTTTCGCAGTATCGACGATGTGTTTAAATGTTTCTGGATCATTTACTACGAGGTCACTGAGAATTTTTCTATCTAAGGAAATGTTTGCTTTTTTTAATTTATTAATAAACACACTGTATGAAATATCCTCTTTTTTTAATGCCTCGCTGATACGAATTGTCCAAAGCGTTCGAAAGTCTTGTTTTCGTAATTTTCTACCATGAAAAGCATATGCACCAGCATGAAGCGCTGCTTCTCGAGCAACTTTCACGAGTTTACTTCGTGTTCCACGATATCCTTTTGTAAGGCCTAATAATTTATTATGTTTTCTTCGGGATACCATCCCTCTTTTTACTCTCATATTTTAATTGTCCTTTATCAATTCTCAACTTGTTATGCTTGTGCCAGCATTCGTTTCACTTTTTTTGCAAATTCACCAGAAAGAATTCCTGGTTCTTTTTGTCTACGCAATCTACTTTTTGATTTATGTATCTTTAAGTGACTACTATATTGATGTCCGAACATAACCTTGCCGGTTTTCGTAACTTTAAATCGTTTCGCTGCTGATTTTCTGACTTTGATCTTGCTCATTTTTTTTCCTTTCTGGAGATAAGACAGCTGTAATTTGTCTTCCTTCCATTTTCGCATCTTTATCTACTTTCGAAATATCATTAACCGCTTCAATTACTTTCCTAATAACTCCATGTCCAAATTCTGTTCTGGTTATTTGTCGTCCTCGGAATTTAACTACCAGACGGACTTTATCTCCATCTGTTAAAAACTCTCGGCATCTTTTTATCATGACCTGTAAATCATTATCAGACATGAACGGTCCGAGTCGCACTTCTTTGGTATCACTTGTTTTTGCTTTTCGTTTCTCTTCCCGTTTCTTTTTCTCCTCCTGATATAAAAACTTTTGGAAGTTTATCAGTTTCGCAACCGGAGGTTGTGCTTGGGGAGCAACCTCTACTAAGTCAAGATCTTCAGTTCTGGCTTTTTCTAAAGCCTCTTGCTTTGAAAGAACGCCGACTTGTTTTCCCTCAGCATCGATAACTCTGAGCGTTTGTGCGAAAATTCGCTCATTTGTCCGGTAAAACTTTTTATTTTCTTGTTGATACCTATTCTTTTTTATCAATTTTTTCTTGTAATGTTGTAATGAACTGACCAACATTTTGCTGGCCTAAGTCATTACCTTCTCTCGAACGGACAGAAACTGCCTGTGCGGCAATTTCCTTATCGCCTATTATACCCATAAATGGTACTTTTTGTAAAGTAGCCTCACGGATTTTCGCCTGAAGTGTGGCTTTTTCGGTATTGAGATTTACACGGATTCCCGCTTCAGAGAGCTGATCGAATACGGATTGGGCGTATTCGATGTGACGATCTGCGATTGGTAGGAGCTCAACTTGTACGGGAGCTAACCAGAAAGGAAATGCTCCTGCATAGTGTTCTATAAGAATTGACATAAACCGTTCAATCGAGCCCATAATCGCACAATGCATCATTACAATATCTTCTTGAACACCTTCTTCACTTATACATATTAATCCAAATCTTTTTGGTTGGTTTAAGTCTAGTTGGATGGTGGCGACTTGCCATTCACGACCAAGCGCGTCTTTGGTCATAAAATCGAGCTTTGGGCCATACATAGCTGCCTCACCAATTCCTTCAAAGGTATTTGCTTTTCTTTTCTCAGCAACAGATCTGATTTTCGCTTCTGCATCTTTCCAAATTGTCTCATCGCCAAGATACTTTTCCATATGCTCTGGATCATGCAGGGATAATCGAACACGTAAGTCAAATCCAAAAGCTTTATAAAATTCGTCAACTATATCCCATGTTCTTAAAAATTCTTCTTCTATTTGGGATTTTCGTAAAAATACATGTGCATCATCTTGTGTAAACGCTCTAACACGTGAAAGTCCAGATAATTCACCGCTTTGCTCATCTCTATAGCACATAGTTGTTTCAGAAAACCGTATAGGTAATTCCCTGTAACTACGTGGTTTATATGCGTAAAGTTGTGTGTGATGAGGGCAATTCATAGGTTTCATTGCAAAGAGGTCACCTTCTCTCGTTTGAATTTTAAAAAGTTCGTTAGAAAATTTTTCCCAATGGCCAGACGTCTCGTATAAATCTTTTTTCGTTATATGTGGAATTGTCACTCTCTGGTAACCATGCTTCTTTCTGATTGACCATACGAAATTATCTAATTCATTTCTCATGATTGTACCTCGAGGGGTCCATAATGCTAGCCCTGGACCTACGAGAGGAGAAAAAATAAAAAGATCAAGTTCTCTACCTAATTTTTTATGGTCTCGTTTTTTTGCTTCTTCAAGCATAGTTAGATAGTCATCTAACTCTTTTTGTGTGGGGAATGCTGTACCATAAATACGTGTTAACATTTTATTCTTTTCATCTCCTCGCCAATATGCTCCTGCTACTGAAAGCAGTTTAAACGCTCCTATTTCTTTCGAGGGATTTTCAACATGCCCACCTTTACATAAATCTTCATAATTGCCAGATTTATAAAACGTTAGTGTATTATTTTCTTTTGCAAATTCTGTTATTAGTTCAAGTTTATATTCGTTGTCTGCTACTTTTTTCTTTGCTTCCTCTATTGAAACTTCTTCTTTAATAAAAGCATTCCATGTTTTTAGAATTTCTGCCATTTTCTTTTCAATTTTTGGCAAGTCCTCCTCACTGATGGGTTGTTTGAAATCAAAGTCAAAATAAAAACCGGTTTCAATAGCCGGCCCAATTGTTCTTTTTGTATCTGGCCATAATTCCATGACTGCTGCCGCAAGCAGATGCGCAGTCGAATGACGTAGATTTTGTAATTGTTCGTTCATAAATGTAAATTGATTAGTAATCTGTTAACTAGACTAATAATAACAAAAAAACCTCCTTTTTGGGAGGCTCGTGTATTCTACCACACAACAACCTCCTTTAAAAAAAGGTAGTTGTATTTATTTTAAATAATTTTTTCATTTGTCTGAATATAACATAGAAAATTATGATGAGTCAAGGGATCGATTTAGTATAGCGGTCTTTGAAGGCTTTGATTATGTTTTAAGACGAAGTCGATAACTTGTGACACAAATGTTCCTACGAAGGGAACGAGATTTGCCTGAGACGCGATAAATCCGAGAACTGTAATAAGAATTGAAACTCCGACGCTTGCTCCTAATCCCCATGCTATACCACCGGTGAAGTTATTTATAAAAATTTCCAATCTACTTCTATGAACGTGGTGGTGTTTCTCTTCTGACATTACAATTATTATGATGAAAAAGAAAAAAAATTACAATCCCAAAGAAGAGCTAATTCCTTTCATTGCTTCAAGCGTAATTGTGATAAATTCAGAAAGAGGGATGCCGAGTTTTTCTTCGCAAAGCTTTATAGCTTCTCTATCTGCTCCTCGTGCAAATGATTTTTCGTTAAATCTATTTTGAATAAATTCTGGAGTTAGGGGTGCAAGCTTTTTTCCCGGATGAATAAGTGCAGCTGCGACTATTAATCCTGTCAACTGATCACATGTTTCTATAGCCCAATCCATAGGATTTTCAGGATTGACGCCAGTATTTTTATAGTTATGTGATTTTATTGCATGTGCAATGTCATCTGGTATAGTTCCTTGTTCTTTTTCAAATAATAGTAAACCGTGTTTTTGAAGTTGGCTTGTCTGTTGTGCAAGTTCATAATCTGCATCATGCATGAGTCCGACAATTCCCCATTTATCCTCCGTAGCCTTGGCGTAGGAGGACTTTCCTTGATACAAATATCGATACAGTGCTTTCATCGTCGCTTCAGCAGCAAGACAATGCTTAATAAGATTTTTATTATGGAGATACTTGGTAAGGATTGAATATGCTTGTTCTCTATTCATGGAATGTAAAAGTGTGGGGCCAAGTGGAATTGAACCACTGTTCACGCTTGTCTAGTTTCACTTGCAAACGAACTCCCCCGATGGACATCGGAGTCCGTTCCTTTTCAATGTCAATGAAACGCTCTTTCCACCCCTGTCAGACAGGCGAGCTCATATTCTGAAAATGTGGAGCTGACAGGACTTGAACCTGTGACCTTTTCAATGTCAATGAAACGCTCTAGCCAACTGAGCTACAGCTCCTCATCACATTTTCAGAATACTCCAGTCCACCCTTGTCTCTCCGCCAGCTGGCGGATTGCAAGCGGCCTCCCCCGATGTTACACCGGGGTCCGGCCCAACTGAGCTATGGCCCCGTAAATTTGATTTATTCTAACAGAATTTACCTATGAAGACAATTAGATGTCCTGGCCACCTAGATACCGTACACCTCCTCCTTTGTTTTTGGATATTTTAACACAGCTTTAATAGGTGTTATGTATCCAAGACTTTGATGGTACCTTTTCATATTGTATTTTTCATTAAACAACATACAATGTTCTCTTAATAAAGACAGATCCGGATAAAGCTGTTGGTAATTGAGATACTCATATTCAACTGTCTGGTGAAACCGCTCAACACGAGCATTTTGCTTTGGACTTGCAGGTGTTGTAAAGTAATGCGGAATGCCCCAGCTTTCTATCTCTTTATGGAACTCTAATAAATATTCTGATCCATTATCTGTATTAATTGCCTGTATCGGAAATGGAAAATAACTACGTACACGCTGTACAAAATCTTTGGCAGACCTGGATGAAATTGTAGGATAGACATAGGTAAACCCATATCTGCTTTTACAATCAATAGCTGAAAACAAATAATATTTATCTCCTAAAATGGATAAATATTTAGTATCCATCTGAATTAAAGACCCTAGTGCTTTGTCTCTGAGCTCCCAGGCAGCCTTAATACGGGCTATCTTCCGTTTCCTGTGACTCTGTGCCCATCGCTTATGTTGGGTATTCAATAACTTAGGATCTCTGTTGATTACTTTTTGAATTGTATTGTATCCAATGACTATCCCTTCATCTCTCAGCTCAGCCTGTATCTCATACTTTGACTTCTCAAGATCTTTTCTCCTGATTTCTTTTATCCGTTCGATTATCCCGGGTGCTGTTGTCATTAAACGTATCCTCTTTGGCCGCCTGGTTTTCGTATCAAATTCTAAACTCTGTAGATAGCGTGGATTAAATCGTTTCTTCCAGAGATAAAAGGTATCACGGGATATACCAAAATAGCGACAGGTTAAAGACAAATTCTCTTTATGAGAAAAATAGTAATCAAACCATTGAAGTCTCTTTTGTGCGTCTTTTGTTAAATGACTAGTTGCTACTTGAATTTTAGGAAACCGTTTATATGCTCGCATGTACGAGCCATTATATGACCCTTTCAAATATATTCAACTGTACGGTATGTATCGGGGCCTAGACATTAGAACAGTTACATCGAAGAATTATATCTGTTCAATTCTCACCCATTTTTTGAAATATGTTCTCCCAGCTATATGTTCCTTTTTCGAGTACATCGAAAGCAATATCAGTTTTTCGTTCTCTGACAGGTTGCGAAAGAGTTAAACCATAAGGAGCATTTCGATGTAGACGATAAATTACAGAACCAATTGCAACTTGTTGAAAGACAGGATCTTGGACATTGAATGTTGGCTGCTCATCAAGAATACCTGCTAAAACATTTCCAGTAAACTCTGCAGCTTTTCTCTGACTATCTAAATTATGTAATAAAATGTGTCCTGTCATATATCCCAAAGCGAATCGAGGATCGCCTAAAAATGTCCATTCCATATCACAGAATGTGGGTTGACCAGATGCAGGCCATCGTCCTATATTTTTGGGTGCTAAATCTGTCAGTGTAAGTTGTATGGGTTTAGAAACTTGCTCAACAGTATCTACTAATACTGGGTGCTTATCATAGCCTAGTACCCATTCCAGTCTCTCTTGATATGCTTCTGTATCATCATCTCTTATCGGGGTATGGCGACTAGCAAGTCTACTGTGTATTCTGGCAGCTGTTCGTCCAAGTGATCGCATCTCTGTAGGGTCTACTAGACCCTCATTTAACCGGGTTTCAAGTGTTTTTCCTTCCGGAGCGATATCTGTTAATAATAAAGCCCCATTCTCCCTATCATATCCAAGCACATATGGAAATACTGCTGGCTCTAATCCAGAAAACAGAACAAGTGCATCTTTCTCATATTTAACATCTTTTGGCTCGATTGATTCATCAGGCCAAGCGACAGGAACAGTTCCCCGAATTTTTAAAATTGCAGTTCCGTGCTCTCCATGTAATCTATAGACATGATGAATTTGTCCGCCAGAAACCGCTTCACCAGTTACCAGGCGACCAATCCTCCCATTTACCATTGCATAAACCTGCTCAAGCATAGCAGTTTTTTGGCCATCAGGACTTTGGGTATCAATCTTTCTTGATGATAATAATGTTTCTAAATCCATAAATTCTATCCTATAAGAATTAATTTGCTCATGATAGCAGAGCTTCAGGGTTTATGCAATAGCTGTTTTGACTAAGGACTATAGTTTTATTTGCGAAATTGCTATAATACTCTTCTATGGTTAATTTTTCATCTGAACAGCGAACTACATTTTTTAAAAATAGCGGTATACCGTTCTATGATGCCTATTCTGAAAAAAATGGAAAAAAAGTTCTTGAGCCATATATGCTTTATATGGTGCAAAAAGAACCTGCTGAAAAAATTGAAGAACTTAAGAAAGCAACAACACTTGTAGGAGATATTTTTCAACGTGTAGCGAGACAGATGCATTCTTGGGATAAAGAAACATTACTAAAATGGGGTTTTGATGAACGATATGCAGAGCTCTTACAGATTCCTTGGGATGACATGTTCTGTATGCGTATTGGTTGGGCATGGAAAAACGATAAACCACAGATTCTAGAGACAAATTCTCAAACACCTTCGTTTTGGCCGGAATTAGAGACAGCGAATCAGAAACTAGTAAAACATTTTGGATTGAAAGATCCGAATCCACGATCAAATGATTTTTTACGAGCTTCGTTGAACCAAGCAATTGAAAAAAAATTAGCTGAGTTACCTGCTGAGAAGAGAAAAACCGCAAACGTAGGATTTGTAACAAATAATTATTGGGAAGATATCGACACGATGAATTGGCTAGCATCATTTTGCGATTACAAGCCAGAAGTACTCCATATCGATAACTTTTATTTTACCGATGACTTTATTCCTTATAACAAAGAAACAGGAACGAAGTTAGATGTGTTGATTTTCTGGGTTTACATCGAAAAACTCGCTTTTGGGAGTTCACCAGTAGGGCGAAATATATGGCCTGAATTTATAGAAGGATTACGAAGACAAACATTTCGAATAGCCCATGCAATTCCAGCATTTTTCGTACAGTCAAAAGCGATGCTTGCCTATATTACTGAACATCCAGAAGAATTGTTCGTTGGAGAATTGAAGGCAGCAGAACAATATTTTCCGAAAAGTTATCTTACACCAGAACCACTGGGTGATACGTATTTTTCAAAACCTATCTGGGGTCGTGAAGGTAGAGGAAGTTATATGGTAAAAAAAGGTGAAACACTCTCGAGCAGAAACCAGGAAAGCTATTACATGGACCAGAGAAAAGTGTATCAGGAGTTATTAACAATTCCTCAAATGGAAATTGAAAACTATCCATTTTACGTTATCTATGAAGCATGGACATATAATGTAGATAATAAATTCGTTCCTGGCGGCATTGGACTTCGTTTAAGCGACCACGTTATAACAGATGATGACTGCTATTTCCTCGCAATGGGTATATAGATCCCATATATGAATTTTCAAATATTTTGGGAAGTTTAGATAACCCTAAAACGAAAGAAGCCGGGGCGTGCATCTTTGCATCATGTGCTCTCCGGACGAACCTTCGAACACAATCAACCAAGATGCACGGGACTCCCCGGCTCGCTCTCTAGCTGCGTACGCAGCTCCTACGATGGGCGCTGGCTACTTGCCTTTGCCCTTGCCAGACTCGATGTCAAACATCGGTTGGTCTCCTTTCTGAAGGATATATCGTTTCACGAACCCCGTTGGGTGAAGGATGACATCTGCAAATACGAATATTTTCGTATCTCTAGAAGTCATCCTTCTTACGTGAAGTGAGACAAGTAAATCGTAGTCTTAGAGAGTTGATCCCAACACAAAAAATGAAAATGAATAGAATCTATTTCGCAAATGAAACAGTTCCTTCACGAATATCACACTTGTGTCGGCATAGCTCTCTATGAACTCTATATTGTTAATGATCTAAAATAATAATAACAGATGTATCTCACTTTGTCAATACTTATAAGTTATTAAATTTTTAATACACAATCTTAATTTATATCACTATAAGATATACGTATTGCAACGCTTTACCTTATCTTTCTTTCGATATGTTTCGTAAAACACATAAAAAAACCTCCCGTTTCTGGGAGGTGTTCTGTATTCTATCTGTCTTACTACCTTACACAGTTCCTCCCATAGCAGTTAAGCCCCAGACCTGGAGCTTAATTCCGCAATAGAGAGTAAACATCGTATGCATAATAAACTAATTATATGAAGCTATACTATATCTGTCAATAGCTGATGTATTTTTCCTAGTATATTTACTTATTCTCCAACCCGTATTGAACAAACGAAGTTAAGAATAAAGCTAATTCTTGCATATCATCGAGATTTACATATTCTTCATATTGATGAGCGAGATAATACGCTGATCCGACAGGCACTGTCATTATGCCATGAGAGTTAAAAATGTTCGCATCACTTCCACCAAATGTTTCATAATAATGTGGTTTTAGAGTCATTTGGTCATATGTTAATTCAAGTCTCTTAAATAACGGGTGATTTTTTTTCAGCTCATAACTTTTAAACTCTAACTGGGTGTCTAGATCTACTTTTATTCCTTCAGTCTCCCCCATTCTAGTAAATGCTTCTTCTACAAACATACCTTGCTGTACGAGCTTTTCAGTATTAAAGCTGCGTAATTCAGCTTTTAATTCAGCGATACCAGCAACACTATTCCGTGCAGTTCCTACTGAAAGCATTCCAATGTTAAATGTGACGCCATTGGTTATTTCACCGTGTTGGAAATCACTTATAACTTTCGCCAATGGAGGAAGAACATTTATTCCTTCTTTCCAATCTCTAGGGTGAACAATTTTACCAGTAAATGTTGCATCAATTCTATAGTAACCAGGAGCTTTTATGACTATATTTGTGCAAGGTCCGTCTTCATCAAGAACAAGACCCATCTTTGCTGTGATAAGAGAATAATCAAGATTTAAAGCGCCAAGAAGTCCAGCTTCTTCACCCAGTGTGAAAACGAGTTCAATCGGGCATGTTTTCAATTTATATTCTTTAATATTTCTCGCAAGCTCGAGCAACACTGCAAGTCCAGATTTCGGATCTGCACCGAGTATAGATTTTCCAGTTCCACGAATAACATTCTCATCAATCTCGAAATCGAGATTTGGAACACTCTCTGGAATATCTAAGTGAGTATTTAACATAATTGGCTCTCCTTCTCCAGCGATATACCCAACTACGTTTCCAAAAGAATCAATTTTATAAGGGATTCTGAGTTCGTTCAGGATGTTTAAAACATAATGAACAATCTCATTTTCTTGCGTATAGATTTCGTCAATCTTAATGAGATTAAGGAAGGTATTTAGTAACCTGTTACGTAATGATTTATCATGCATAAATTTTACCGTTTAACTGCAACGTACAATGAATTTGGCCGACCCATCATGCCTAAATCATCCCGGGTATCAATCCTTTGTGCATGATATGGAGAGTAATTTCTTATTGGCCCAAGGGGATGAAGATCCATGCCAACGCTCGCAAATTGATCTCTTAAAATATCATCCGGCACAATAAGCTTTTGATATCCATGTTCAGGTACCACAACTTCACCATCAGGAGTTGTTACTTGGCAGGTAAATTCGAGTCTTCCAAGCCCATTACTTAATGGTACAAAAACACGGCTTCTCTGATCAAGTACTGGAATTCTCTCCCCTTCTGGTGATCGATATGTTTCATTCCATACTGATCTCTGTACTTCACCTGGTTTACCAGGAACATATCTATTCCCTACATAATCAAATACTAAACCTGCACCTGGTTGTAGCGGAGCACCTAATGCTTCAATAAACGCCATATGTCCTTCGAGATCGGTTACATCACCGATACTATTCCCTAACATAAATGCGCTGCCAAAACCACCTTCTGGCATAAATGCACCGGTATCACGTATGTCTCGTTGATGAATATCAACTCTCCCAGCTATTCTTTCTCCGTAATGCGCTACACCAGCTAGTAAACTTCCGCCAGATAAGTCAACAGCTACGACTCGTTGTACACCACGTTCTAATAAAGGAGGAACATGACGTAGTGTGCCTGCTGCAGGCGCATACACCACTGGAGACCAGCCTCTACCAGTAACTTCTACAAGCCCTCGTTCAGCTGCTTGGATCTCAGCAGTACTCAATTCATCATCAAAATGGATCTCGCCTTCAAGTCGTCGTAATTTATCGTCATCATAATGCGCTTCAACCATTGCAGCCAAGTCATGAGTTGGATCTTTGTGTCCATTTGGTTCTTGTCGTCTTACTCTTAATTGTTGACCTAAATCATGATATGACATATGTTTATACGTAAACTACTGGTGCCATGGCAGCATCTGATGCGCCATGCACTTTCGTCACTTTTCCTTCCTCCTCTTCAGGCCGAATTGTCATAATTCCAGCAGATGCACGCGATTCGACTTTTCCTTTTTCTTGCCCGAATCTCGAGAATAGGAATGGATTAAATCGTACTTTTGATTTCCCTGTAACATACAAATCTCCCCAGTCATAGTTTGGATCCTCTGGATTTCTATTAAATAATGCGATTTGTTCAGTTCCCTCAGCATTTATAGGATGTGCTTTCTTATCAGTGCGTGGTTGATCAAAGGCGACATTCTCTACAACTTCCTGTAAAAGATACGGTGATTTACTCGCTACTGCTTTATAAACTGTTGCTCTCCATTCAGCATGACTCATTTCCGGTCCCATAAATACTCCTCTTGAACCCCAATCAAATGCTCCGTATTGCGGATCAACCGCTAATTTAAGAACATACTTCTGAGGATGTGCTATAGCATCTTCGACGACGGATTGGACATACGCATCCAGTTCAGGTTCGCCTGTATTTTCAGTTAAAGCTACTGTTCTTGCTGTCATTTGTGTTAGTGCATGTCCAAATGTTTCTGCAGCATCTGCAAATCCTGCTCTTCCAAGTGCATCTTGAAATACAGCCTGGAATTCTGGTAAGTGATAAGCGGCGAGACCTGTTTTCGTATGGACTAACCTGCTATTCGCCGGATCATTGTATATATATAAATCATGTCCTTGTCTCGCATACAGCTCCCGAGCAGCTGTTGTCATACGTGTGGCGATTGTCGCTCCTGCTTGTTGTAACGTCTGTCCTGCGTATTTTTCAGTTCGTGACGGTGCCGTTAATATATCTTCCTGTGTGGTTACTTCTCTAGGTGCTTCAGTTGTCCCTTCGTTTCTTGTCACTGTCACAGTATCGCGATAAATATCTCTTCGGAGTCGTGATTGCCAGAAACCAATTGGTAGATCGAGATCACGCGAGAAAACATAATCAGAGTCGTCTTTAATCGCTTTTAGACGTTTCTGTAATAATTCCATATTTACTTCCCCATTCTGAACAAATTCATCTCGAAGAACATCTTTTAAGTCATATCCCATAATTTCTGATACTCTTTGTGGTTCAAGCATAATGTTTAGATGATATTGTGCAGGGTCTTTTATGAAATTCCATGGATAAGCGAAATGGAATACAAATCCTGATTCCACTGGAGATTTTTCTTCTGGTTCTCTATCAGCTAGCTCTTCAATACTATGAATCTGAGTTTCTATACCGTGTTTTTGCCGTAGTGCCTCAAGGAATATTTCTAATTCTCCTCTATATGGAGCCCAATCTTCTGTCATAACGATAGTTAAGCGTTTTCTATTAAAATCGGCATCCATTTTCTTTGGAAGTCCAACCTCTGCCATAAACTCAGCAAGTTTATCTGTTAAGTCTGACTGTGCTTCCGGATATCCAGCCATAATAATTTCCTGCATTCCTGGACCACCATAACTATTTTCAAGCTCTGTTGCCTTCCATCCAATTCCACCATCTTCAGTTCTAACCCGCGCAAAATCTGGACGTGATGTCACCAGAGGCATCATTAAACCTGGCTGATCAGCTGTAGGACGAGGAATATAATTCGGGAATTTCCAATCTGCTACTATCTGGATTTGTCTTCCGACTCTGATAACTCGATCATACTCAGATGTTCCGGGTTTATAACCGTATTGTTTAGCAAACTTTTCAGGATTCACATAGAGATCGCGTGCCATGGATGTCGCTAATCCTATTGCTGCAGCAAAATTTTCTAAGCGTTCTCTATGAGGAACCTCGACAACTCCTTCTGCTGACATCCATGGTATTCTAGCATCAGCAGAGTAACCTGCAGCAATTAATCTTTCAGTCATCGCACGTGACTGTTCAGTTTCATATACGACTTCTTGTCCTTGACCATACTGTTCAATAGCAGCTGTTTGTCTTGTGGCGATTTCTTCATATGAGAGACCAGGAGCTGGTTCTACTAAACTTTCTGCACGCATATATACACGGTTATAATCGAGATCAACTCTTGTATCTACTGCATCAGCTTTAAAATGTCGTAGGCCAGCTCGTTGTAAAGCACGCTCATGAGTTTGGGCTGCTGCAGATTTCGCTAGTTCTCTCTTTTTTGTTTCATCATCAGCAAGTCCTTGTCCTCCAATATTCACATATGAAGTAACCATAGCTTGACGTAATGATTCATCTTTTATCTTTTCAATCTCGCCAGCAACCTGATCCCAAGACATTCCGCGAGTATGTTCTTTAAATGCTAGAAAATGTCTATGTAATAATGCTTCAGCTCCTTCTTGCCCAAGTGCTGCATATCCAACTTTTCGTGAGACATCAGCAACATGTTTCTGTAGATCTTGCGTAACAACGAAATATTCAGCGACAAGTCTTGGCCATTCTCTTTTCGGATGAGTTAAAATGGTATCGATAACATGTTCAGGCATTGATGAAAGATCCCGTACATCTAATTCTTGTTTGTATTTGACTTCGCGGGGTTCTGCAACCGTAGCTTTTTGTTTTTTTCCTTCAGTTGCGTCATCTTCAATAACCAGGAGTGATCGTACTTTATGATTATCTGCGATCATTGCAGGCATCCAGGTTCCTTCTAAGTAGGTAACCATCTCTTCAGGTAAACCTTCAGTTCTTCGTTGCCATTCTTTTTGGAAATTGAATGCACGTGTTTCTTCACTTGCATTATTTATAGCAGGTTCTGTCGAGGCCATCCGTCTATTAGGATGAATTTGTCTCGCTTCACGCATAAGTCGAGTTACTAAGTGGGATGCGACGTTTCCCCGACCGGTTCTAGTTTTTGTTACTTTGTCAATATATGTTCCGATTGTAGGGACTTTAGCTTTTTCGCTTTCATGCCTATCTTTCAATTCAGATTCTCTTTTTGTAGCTTGTGGGGTTTTATCTTCTTTTTTCCATGCTAATGGATTGTCAGCAGTAGTCGTAGCTTTACCCCATGCAGGAGTAATATATAGAATGTCATCGACCTCTGATTCTGTTTCTCCATCTTTTCGATGTTTGACTTGGGCGGTTAAAAACTGAGTTCCTTCCAATAAACTGCCTCCTGCTTGAAATAATTTACTTTTTGAAGTTGGATCCCCTTCTACTACAGATGCTTCTTCCATTTCAGTAGATACAGGAAGTACATAGACGGTAGCCCCTTCCATTTCCAGGACTTTTACGGCATTTCCTTCACTAATAGCGGTTCGGACATGACCATTTATTCTTGCTTTAGCTTCGTGTTTCTGTCTTAAGACTGTATCAGTATCTGCGTCTTTATTAGGAGTTACTCCGTCTCTAGTTGGTGCAGCTTTATTTCCTTCAATTCTATCCCATGGTCGCATACGTTCAGGATCAGGGATAACTTTTGGGGTATCAATATCTATTATTTTAAATCGCATCGTATCAGTTAAATCTGCGATAGCAACGACAGATTCACCTATTGATACAGGTGGTTCAAAATCAGGACTATCTGTACGCGCTCTGAACCAATCTACG
The DNA here is from genome assembly GCA_041906785.1 of Candidatus Levyibacteriota bacterium. Taxonomy (GTDB): domain Bacteria; phylum Patescibacteriota; class Microgenomatia; order Levybacterales; family UBA12049; genus CAYMDS01. The sequence continues at coordinate 11,218 of JAYRIM010000008.1, read as the reverse complement.
GTTGATGTAGTCCATGATGTATCAATTAATCTTTCACTTGGTTTTAGAAGAACCAATGTTTCCGGAGCTGCGGCTTCGGGATCACCAAGACCTATTACAGTCCTGCCATCTGCGAATTCTCGCATAGTATGGATTTGTAATCCGTTGTGACGTTCGACCGCACCATTATCTGCCCCAGGATCACGAGGTGCTCCTCCGGGTGGGCCATCTGCTCTTTTTACATATTGTTCTGCCTCATGTATTCTTGCCATATTTTTCAAAAAAAAACCTCCCTTGTTGGGAGGTGATAAGTCATTTTTATTGGCTTTTACACTGCGGTTCCTCCCACGCCGCTAAAGCCCCAAACAAGGAGCATAATAACGACATAAAAGAGGAATGCTTTATTCATATTCTGGCATTATACAGGAGCGCTGCTTTAGTGTCAAGCGTCTTATAGTTTACCCTAGGCTTTTTCTTAAAACTGCTGCTTCTTCGATTAACTTCGCAATAGACTCTTCCGCAGCTATCTTTTTCGTAATTTCATTTGTGATTTTTTGGTGTGTTTTCTCTTCTTTTGTTTCAGGTTCCAATTTTTGGTCTAAATATTTCTCTACTTCAATAACATCTGTAAAAACATCATTCCATGCGGGATCATGTTTCGCCAATTTTTTAATAGCTGGTTTGTTTACAAACTTTCCTGCTCGAAGCATATCTGATCGGAGATTAATATAATATTTTTCGAGAATAGGTAAAAGGCCTCTTTTCTTTGCTTCTCTGATGCCACGACCTGTACCGACTATCTCAGGCGGAATTCCAAGAGTATACATCGATGCTGTGAACCCGATAGCGCGTGGAAGCTTGACTTTCCCTACTCCCCGAGAATATCCAAAAAGTCCCACATGCTGTACGCGTTCCCGTCTTCGAGGAAGTGATGTTGCGACACTATTTATTTTTTCTGCTAATTGTTCGATAGTTGGTTTATAAAATTGCTCAAAAAGTTTTATAAGTTCTATCATTCCTTCTTCATCTTTCTTCGGTATATTCAGTGCAGTTTGAGAAGGAAGAATTTTTTCAAGCTGTTCTACAGCCTTCTTCACAACTTCTTTATCATAATCATATCTGAAGGCGCTTTGAAGTAGAGCTGTTCTAATTCCTTTGTATTCATTTGCGAATGATTCTACTGTTAGAGGAGAAAGTCCGCCTCTGAATGGAAGTGAAGCAGAACCAATAATGGGATATAATTGTATACCTGTCTTATCAGAAAATGTTTTATATCGCGATAAAGCAATTTTCGCTGCAAGTACAGTTGCAACTATTCCTGCATTTAAAGCAGGATCTGAACGGGCGATATAAGGTCGCATATATGTTGGAGTAAATTTAAACTTCTTTTTATGGATCTTTATATACTCTGACAGAATACGATCAGAGTTTATTATCGTATGAACGTCTTCAAAAAGAGGTATAAGCTCGATGTGACGAAGTGATCGGTCAGCCATACGATATAATTTATGCTTCAGCCCACTCATTTCGCGGAAAGCCTCTTGAATCTCAATCATTTCTTGGGCTGACTCAGTCATAGGAAGAATTACTTCGAACAGGGATGGACTATAAAAGCCTAATTGTCTAGCCAACATATCAGCACTTAGAATACCCATAAAAGCTCGTCCCATGCGAAATTCAGTTTCAACTTTCGGATTTGGAAGACGGAATGTCAGAAATTTAGAGTATCCAAGCGGATTAGTCTTAAAATATTCATAATATTGGCTAAATAACCGTTCCATGACAGATTCATCGACAAGTTTTCCTTCCCAATCCCATTTATATTCTGAAACACCCAGTTCCGAGAATGATAAATAACATTCAAATGTTTCGTGTTGGGTGCTAATAAATGCTTCCGAGTGCCAGTACGGTTTACTAGCATGATCTGGATGTTGTGATACCATTGTTGCTGGAATTTTTCGAGCCATAATTTTTATTCAAAATTAAATGTTTTAATATTAAAATATTACAATTGATTTCAAATTATACATTTTAAATTAAAAATTCTTTAATTCCTTCCACTCCCTTCTTTAATTCTTCCATACTAGCAGCGTAACTTAATCGGAAATAGCCTGGATAAAAGAATCCTTCGCCTGGTACAACAGCTACATTTTGTTCTTTAAGAAGAGCGTTACACCAGTCTGAGGAACTTTTATATCTCTTTCCAAGTAATTTTTCAACTGATACGAATAAATAGAAAGCTCCATCAGGTTCAGAAAATGATAGTTGATGCATGTTTGAGAAGGATTCAATAATAAACTTTCTGCGCTTTTCAAATTCCGCAACCATATTTTTTAACGGTTTTTGGTTTCCTGTTAATGCTTCAATTCCTGCTTTCTGAATAAAAGAAACAGCATTCGATGTTAATTGACCTTGGAGCGATACCATTGCTTGTATAATCTCTTTTGGTCCTCCCGCATAGCCTATTCTCCATCCTGTCATAGCGTACGCTTTAGAAAAACCATTTATCGTTATTGTTCGCTCTTTAACTTGTTTTGATAAAGAAGCAAGAGATATATGTTTTTCGCCATATGTAAGTTTCTCATAAATTTCGTCTGCGATGATGTATATATTATGTTTTACAGCTAGTGAAGCTATCTGCTCTAATTCTTTTTTTTCTATCATCATACCTGTTGGATTTGACGGAGTATTGATGAGTAACATTTTTGTCTTTTTCGTTAGTTTTTTCTCAATATCTCTTGCTGTAAGTCGAAATGGAGGCTTAAGAGGAAGTAGAACAGGTTTTCCGTTAGATAGTTTTACTTGTTCTACAAATGTATTCCAGGTCGGTGTAGGAATAATAACTTCATCATTTGGATTAAGTATACTTTGAAATGTTATGTACAGTAACGGTTTACTGCCCATTCCAACAATTATTTGAGACGGATCGTATAAGATATTATTATCTTTCTTAAACTTCTCAGATATCACTTCACGCAGCTTAGGTATACCTGCGGTATTTGTGTAATGTGTAAAGCCGGCCTTCATGGCTTCATATGCTGCATTTTCAATATGTTCGGGAGTATTAAAATCAGGTTCACCTAAACAAAGGTTCGTTACAGCTATTCCGTTTGCCTGCATGTTTTTTACTTGTGCGTCAAGTGCTAATGTCGGGGAAGGAGTTAACTGTTGGATTCGTCTTGAGATCATAAAACCACGTGTAACTGTAGCACATTATCTTTGAGGCTGCAATATATAGAATTCAGTGGTCGGTAGTCAGTAATCAGTAAATAAATTATATTCAAGTCTGTTTATGCTGACAGCTGAACTCTGACAACTGATAACTGATTTTATCCTGTTTGCGTGGCGGGAGTACGTTCGTTAGCCAGAGTGAATTTAGTACCTAGTTTTTTCGCCATTTTCCCATATTTTCTTTGTGATTTTTTACTCTTCATAACACTTAACCATGATCCAGCTTCTTCTGTTTTCGTTCGTAAATTGCGGATCCAAGTTAAAAGCCATTCAAAGAAGTTAACATGGTATGTCCCTGCTTTTTCAGGGGCCCTTTCCACGGTAACGCTAAATTCTGCTTGAAGCATCACAGATGCACTAATAAGCTTAGAAAGTTCATCGAGGATTTGTTGAACTCGTTGTTGAAGCTCTGCCGCTTCTTTTTTCGTAAGTCGTTCAGTACCATACAGTATTTCCCTTCGATAGTCGATTCCAGCTAGTATTTCTGGTTTGTTTTCAGTCTTCTCATACGTTTCAGAGTACGATGAGATATCTGAATAGTTCGGAAATTGTGCTTTCATTTCTGCTTTTACTGAGAAAGCTCGTAAATCAATAGCTTCACCAGGTTGCATCTCGCCTTGCGATTGCATTTTTTTAGAAGGTTCTTTATAGTCGTAACCGAGGAGCTGGGAAAGAAAATCATCCCCTATGCCATCAAACTGATTCGCAACTTGATCTTTTACTGATTTCGATTTTTCACCAGCATATGCTCTTCCGGGGCCTGTAGCGGTTTCTATAGGATTAGCAGCTCGTTGTGAATAACCTGTTCTTTGCTTTGCCATATTTCCTGCAATCTATCATAAACTCTTCAGAAAATCAAGCGTCTTTTGTTGCCTGAGAATGCTGGCAAGCATGTATCTATTTCGTTCTAAGCTCTGCTTTTCTATAGGATCTTTTGCTTTCTGAATTGCTTCCTCTACTTCAGTATCGCCAACAATGATTTTTTCTTTTTCTGCTATTTCTTGAAGCACAAATTCTAATTTTATATCTGTTTCAGCTTTCTTCTTATAGTCATCTCGAAGCTGGTCCGGTGTTTTACCGGTTGAAGAAAGATATTGATCCAAGGTTAATCCTAATCGTTTTATCTCATCCAATGTTTGGGAGAGCAGCCGGTCTACTTCCTGCTCAATTAAAAGAGCAGGTATACTTACTGTAACTTCTTTTAGCGTAGCACTAAGAATTTCATCAAGACTTGGCTCCTTTTTCTCTTTTCCAGGAACTACTATTTTAGTAGGTGCTGTAATATTTTTTACTGCTTCCTTAAAGTTGCCTAGTTTGACTTCAGGCATTTCACAGGTAAGTGCTGTAATGACCCAGTTCTTTCCATCTTCAAGTTTTTCAACATGAATTTTCGGGTTAATAATAGGGCGGATTTGATGTTCTTGAACAGCTTTTACATACACATCAGGCAACATGAGACGAAGTACTTCTTCACGAATTTTATCGGCATCTAGAGTAGGTTCTACTGCGCTTCGAGGCGCTTTTCCTTTACGGAAACCTGGAACTTCAGCTTGCTCAACTGCTTTTTGAATAACAGTTTCTTTCTTCTTTTGTATATCATCCCAAGGAAGAGTAATAGTCAGGTTGATCGTCCCGTCTTCCTTACGTTCAAGTAGTGATTTTGTTATTTCTTTTTGGTTTGTATTTGCCATATAGTATTTAGTAGGCCGGAGAGGACTTGAACCTCCAAGGATTGCTCCACAAGGTCCTAAACCTTGCGCGTCTGCCAGTTTCGCCACCGGCCCCTGTACTAGGGTCTTCCACGCCTGTCGACATTTCATGCGCAGGCGAGCTCCTCACTTCGTTCGTCCGCTCCATTCCACCACATCCGCGCTTAGACAGTTTAGACCATTATAATCTATTTAGATTGAAATGGAAATAGCCTTACTGCCGGAATCTGGTGTAAAATTCGCAATATCATTCATATAATATGTAACTTTTGATGCCCAGGCTGGATCAGATGCATAATAGTTTCCAATCGCATAAACATCCTTCGCACCCCAGGTGTCCATATATTTTTCCTTTAGTTCCTTGGCAATTGTTTTAATAGCTTCCTTCCAAGACGTAAAGTACGTTACATTAGTACCATAAATTCCCCATCCCCAACCGTTATATGAATTATAAGGAATGAGTTTACCAAAACCAGACTCAACGCCTGCAATAGCAGGTAATAAGCGGTAATCGAGGCCATATTGATCTGCGGTTTTTATAAACGTTTCTGCTTCATTAATTAACGGTGAATCATATTTATCAAAATATGCTTGTAATTGTTTTACTCTCATATCTTCTTTTTTTATTAAAGATGGGTCTATTTTTAGCATGGCAGAAGAAGCTGCTACTTTCTCAGCATAAGCAGTTTTTGGAAGAATAAAAAATATAGGTAAAAAGACTAAAAAAATCCTTAGTTTCATAATATAAAAATGTCTTATAGTATTTATTTAATAGTCAAAAAATAAGCCAGAGTATGGTTTGGGCATACTCCAGCTTACCTACCTAAAATTATAACAATTAACTATAGGTTTGTCAAGTATTTTATTATAGGCTTTAAGGTTATGAGTTGGCTGTGAAGGGTGAATTGTAGGAAGTCTGAAAGCTAGAGACTGACGACTGAAGATCGATTACTGGAGCTGTTCCATAAAATGTGTAACGCCTTTTGCCCAGCTTCCGTTGGGACTTGAAGGGGTATACATGCTCATTATTTCTTCAGGTGTCACGAGACCCTTCTTTCGATATTTTGTTGCCAAAGTTTTCGTTACTGTTTCTATAGCTTCAGGAAAATTTGAAAACTTCGTAATTTTTCCACCATATATACCAAATCCCCAACAATTATGAGAATCCTTTGGGATTCGTCTACAAGCTCCTGATTCCTGCATAGATATGGCTGGAATGAGCCTAAAATCCAGGCGATATTTATCTGCTGTTTCTACGATAAGTCTCGCATGCGGTTCAAGTGGAGATTTATATTTTGCCAAAAATTGACGGACCATCTCGACCCTTCCTTCTTCTGTTGTAATCACGTCTGTTGAAATTCTATTCTTTAAAGGCAAAGCAGCGTAGACGCGTGCTTGTTGCTGTGTGCGTAAAGCATCATATGAGTTCGCATTATCGTGGTATGAGATGAAGAGGTAAAAAACCAAGCTGAAGATAAGCAGCGATGGTGAAATGATTAAAAACGTTATGAGCAGGATAACCTTTCTCATCAATTTTCATATTTACAAATACTGAGAAGAATGTCAAGTTTATAGAAGAATGAGAGCTTTCAGTCTGAACCTATAATGTTGACAAAAAATGAGAATTTGCTATTCTACCGTTTGTGGCTGGAATAAAACTTTGTAAAAGCACAAACCTTTTATTTCAATCATATAATTGCACGTTTATTTCGAATTGAGCAGCATTTTTAGTACTTACTAACCAGTATTAAAAACGGTGCTCAATCAGGGGGCAGTATAGCGCTTTGGAGGAACTGTGTCTTCACAACGTGAGTTCGAAGTATTCGTTCTGCGGTGGTTGCTTGTAAGTGTAGTTATAGGTCATGTTGCGGCGTTCATTATTGTGAAGCCCTGGAAAAAACCGCATAAACGATTCTCGAGGCGGCTAACTGTTGTGGTTGCATCTGTGCTTTCTACTGCTACAGCAATTGCCTTGTATCTCTACGATACAAGGCGTAAATAAATACGTGGCGCGCAGAAGGTATGAGCGAAGACGCTCATGCCCCTGCGCACGATGTTTATCTGCTTTACCTTAGAAAGATCGATTTGTTACAATGTCACTACTTCTTGTTGATTAGGGAAGTAGATTTTAGATTGTCGAAGTGGCGAAATTGGTAGACCCGCCGACGAGCCCTGATGGTGAAATTGGTATACACGCTATCTTCAGGAGGTAGTGGCGCAAGCCGTGGGAGTTCGAGTCTCCCTCAGGGCACTATGGCGGGCAAGCGCGCAAGGTTCGCTTGCCCTTCCGAAGCCCCGGTTAGCAGGGCGAAGGAGGGAGTCCCCCCTTCGACACAAGGAGTTTCACCTCGAGCACATTTTTATGGTAGAATAAACCAACTAAGATAGAAATTACTAATTGCGCGTTCACGCCGTTTGCTTCAGGTTCACCGGCGTCGCGCATCTTCTTAGGGAAGATAGGTGGGAAGAAACCGTAGGTTTCGTCCCACGGCATACGCGGATGTGGTGAAATTGGTATACACGCTACCTTGAGGTGGTAGTGCCGTAAAAAGCGTGGAGGTTCGAGTCCTCTCATCCGCACAATAAAATGGGTTATACTATATGGACGATTAGCTCAGTTGGTAGAGCGCTTCATTTACACTGAAGATGTCGGGGGTTCAAGTCCCTCATCGTCCACCAATAAAATAATTGTAAGTGTATTTGTAAACATTATTGTAAAGAGTATGCCGAGGTAGCCAAGGTGGTCACGGCGGGTGTCTGAAGAACATCAGATATGTGTTCAACTCACATCCTCGGCACATAAAGATTAGAAACTGCATGTACATGCAGTTTTTTTGTGGAGTTGGATAAAGTTATGCGGGGCGCAGGGGTGAGCGACGCTCACCCACTGCGCTCGCACGTCGGGCGACTACGGTCAGCGAGGACTGAACTCGCGGAGATTTGGAAGCTGCTGCTTCAGGCGTTGGATCTCCGTCTCACAGTATGCACAGCGGGCGACGTGATTGCCGTTTGGACTAATTGGACTTTCAAGACCGAGTGCTATGTGGAGAAGGGTTGTCCAATCGAGACAATCAACCGTCTCAAAGCGAACTGTAAGAAGCTCTTCCATGCGACCAATGCAGTCATGGTTGGCTACCAAATGCAAGCCGAAGAGCGATTGACGAACGCTGAGTGCCTGGAGCATCTGGAACAACAGGTCCGCCGGCGTCACACCATGGTGCTTCGCCTCACGGATGAGTGCGGGCGGGATTGCCTGCACAAACCGGATTTCCAGATCATGGAAGTCGCAGGTTGGAGTTTGGGAACTCATACTTCGTGACATAGGGCTTTCCTTTTCAGTGGGTTAAAAGATCCTTGCCTTGATGCTCTCCCACGTAGGAGCAAGGCTAAGGGAAGACAACTCCGTAAAGACGGTGCTCTCTACCCTTACCTTGCAACTGACGAATTTCCGTAGTAACTTAACGTGCGAAAAAAATAAAAGAAGCAAAAAGACATACTGCAAATTGGTATGGTATTGCATCTTTTATCAAGCGGAGTATTACATATTTAAAAATGAATGTCAAAATTATAGGATGTACTGGTTTGTATGAGTGAGGTAATAATGTCACAAATTTATTGACAAGTTAATAGAATACTGTTATATTTTTCCGTTATATGCAAGGCGTATTGCAAAATACCCTCGCTGCCCTTGGTTATTTTATTTTTACCCTGCTCCCTCAACCAAATTTCTACTCATTTTCATTCCCTGTAGAGGTATCGAATCAGGTAATTATTCATATTGTTTCATCAAACGAAAACATTATAGATCTCGCTGAGCAGTATTATGGAAGTAAAGATTACTGGACAAATATTTGGATGGATAATCCGCAAATCCAGAATCCAAATGCTTTACCTGAAGGACTTAAGATTAACATTACTTCAGAGAAACCATTATTAGTTGAGAAAGTATCTCGTGAACGATTACTTTCGTTACTTAATGAAACATCTCCTGTTTCCACTATTCAAGATACTTCGAACTTCTCTGCGCAAGTTACTCCTATTCCACCTTCTATAGAAACCGTAGAACCCACATCAGTTCCAGAAACACCAACAAATTTTGATGATGTCTATAAGCAAGCAGGTGAGAAGTATGGTGTCCCTTGGCAGATTCTTTATGGTTTACATTTAACAGAAACAGGATTACGTGATGGCGCAATTTCAAACGCGCAAGGTTCAGGTGCACAAGGCCCTATGCAATTTATGCCAGGGACATGGAAAGCATATGGCGTTGATGGGAATAGCGATGGGGTTGCAGATATTAATAATGCGATTGATGCAATTCATAGTGCTGCAAATTACTTGGCGAGACACGGAGGAGTGAATCAAGGGTTACATTATTACGGAGGGAACACTTCAGGAACTCTTGCGGCTGCCTGTGAACGGGGATATTGTCAATAAATATTAGTTATTTGGTGTAACTCCATAAATAGTGATGAGTGTCCCGGGATTTTCAGCGGTTGCTTTTACAGAATTTTTGTCGGAAGAAGGCGATGCCCAATTATATAATTTTTCTGCATCCGGTTCGTCTAAATTAACACATCCATGACTCATGGGAAAACCGAAATTCTCATGCCAATATGCACCATGAAGGCCATAGCCTAAACTTTTTGGAACCTTATCATTATAAAAGAACATAGTATAAGGAACATTTGGTAGATCATATGCACCACTTCCCGTTCCCCCTTTCATCCTCGTATATTTTAACTTTATCCAGATACGGAAATCTCCTGTCGGTGTAGGCCACCAAGGTTTTCCTGTAGATACTTTAAATTCATACACGAGATTATTATTTTCATAGGCGTATAGTTTTTGATTCGTTAAATCTACATAAATACGCTTATTCTCAGCAGTGTTCTCCCCTAATACAGTTGCCTGCGTAATATCAGCTGTAAAGCTTCGTGTATAGGGTTTATAAGCAAGCGGTGGTCCAGCCACCTTTTTCCCTTCAAAGTATCCTTCATTATCTTCGTCATAAGTGCCGCTTAACTCTTTAATACAACTAATAGAGTTTGCGCATTCTGTTGTGGTGAGTGAAACTTTAGAGAATAAGAAAGAGAAAAGAAATACTATTAGACATGTAACACCTATTAAAATATATCGAGTTCGAGTAAAGAAAACCGGAGCTTGTTTTTTCTTCTTAGGAGTAGCTTTTTTCTTAATTTTCTTCATAATTTTAGATTACGGTATCTATTGAAGCTTTGTAAAGGACTAGTTTATAGGTATATAAATTTGGTATAATGCAGTGAGCTCGCGGGGGTAGTTCAGTAGTAGAACGTCTCCTTGCCAAGGAGAAGGTCGCGGGTGCGATGCCCGTTCCCCGCTCAAATCTATTTGCTTTTTGCATCTTTAATATCTTCGTGGAGTTTATTCTTTACCTCTTCAGCGGCTATCTGAATTTTACCTTCAATATTTTCAACCTTTGCATTCAATAATTTCCAAATATCCTCATGTTTTTCAGAGAGTAATAATGATAGAAACTGTTTTTTATCATCTTCTGAAAGCTCTGAAAGAACAGCATCGAGAATAACATGATGCAATGTGTCATTTGCGATAGAGACAAGCTCTTCTCTTTCTTCTTGCGTCAAATCTAATTCACTTAACGATACATGGAGAGAGTCTGTTTGAACGATGTGACTATAAAAATGTTTTTTCATTACTATTATTATACTCCAATAGGTCCCAGCGGAATGCTATCGTTTGGATCGTCAATGAAAAAATAGAGTACAGGACCACGCTGCTTTCCATCTACCCTCTCTAGATATGACATGACTTCAGGTGATCCACCCAAATGTTTTCCTGTCCAAACTGCCGGCCCCGCGTCTCCAATGACAACAACCATTGCCTTTCCATTTTGCGGATTTACAACAAGCATTTTTCTAAACTTAAAAAATTCTGAATACTCTCTCACATGATCACTGTATCCTGATGATAAAAAGGTTTGTACTGCAATATAGTACTTTTCACGTTCAACATCTTTCTGATCCATCTCGGCCTGAGAATACGCAAAATACCCCCATGCACCTCTCCCTGGAGCCATTCCAGACCTGGCGTACAAAGAAGCCTCTTGTTGTGATGTGAAATGACTACTTATCGTATCGCCAGGATATCTCATGAGATGCTGCTCAGCTCCAATTAATCCATAACTTCTATTCCGTCTTTTTCCGTCAATTTCAGCTTTCACAGAAAGATGAAAATGATCAGATAAAAGCTGAGATATCTTGTCTTCTTCATCTGGCAAGAGAGGACGAACCTCATTTGGT
>JAYRIM010000007.1:0-11799 GCA_041906785.1 Candidatus Levyibacteriota bacterium | reverse complement strand
TACTTCTGACCATTGCATTCACCCCCTTGGGCCTTTGCATTTTACCGGTAAGAACGAATGGTTGTGTTGGTCCTGTTCCTGTTGCTTTAAACCAGCTTGTTGCCAACCTTTATTTGTCGAATATGTATCGTAACTTATTCAGTAGTTTCTTATTACTTATTGATGGAATAACTTAATCTGTAAATTCTTGGGTAAACATCTTTCCATAGACTCCGCCGTCTAGTACTCCAACACCTATTTTCGTAAAGTTAGGATTTAAGATATTTGCTCTGTGTCCGGGGCTATTTAACAAACCTTGCATTGCTAATTCAGTACTTGGTGCAAATGCCAGATTTTCTCCTGCATACCTTCGTTGTATATTATGTTCATCCATTCTATCAAAAGGAGATTTTCCTTCCTCATCATAATGAGAAAAAAATCCTTTTTGAAGCATATTTCTTGAATATTCTCTTGCTAATGCACGTAATGCTGTATCCATTCGTAATGGAGGAACACCATTCTCTTTCCTGGCCTTATTTACAAGTCGTAACATTTCCTCTTCTGACTGAGGATCTATCGTAGGATTTTGAACCGTAAAGCGAAGATTAATTCTCTCATTACTTTTCGGTTTAACTGTAAGAAAATTCATTGTTTCGTTTAAAGCACCACCGAAAATATCATTTAAACGTTTTTCGAAAAGACTTGTGTTTGCCACCATAGTTTTTCCTATTTTTGACGTAATAACAATCTTTTTAAGGAAAGGTGATGATGGAAGAGAAACTATAATGCTAAATAGGAACGAAAGAATAATAAAAGCTGATGCTAAACCAGGTATGATTCCTAATATATGATTTAATCGCTTAATCAACGTTGACGGATGTAATGAAAGATCAGGAATTTTTTTCTCTAGTTTTCTAAAAAGAAAGGTTAACACTATTTCACTAATGAGAGCAGCTATAAAAAAAGCGATTGCCCGTGCAATTCCTGGAGGTATACCAAAGTTATCTCCTAGAAATAATCCAAAACCATTGTAAACTTTCAAAGCTATAATAAAAGAGAGAATAAAGCTTAACAAATCAAATCCAGATGTAACAACACCTAATATATATCCTTCATATGCATAGAAAAAAATAACGATAAAAATAATAACGTCTAAAACATTAATTCCTACTATATGCATGAAACTCGTAACTTGTGTGCTGAAGAAAGATATAAGAGAACGCATTGTATTGTAAATAATAGTATAATTACAAAGAAATGACAAAAAAAGTAAAAACGTCACACACAGAGCCAGAGAAAAAAGTGCGTAAGCATAAAAAACGTTTATTTAATAAACGCTTTTTGTTCTTTGCCGTTTTAGCATTCCTCTTTTTATTTGTCCCATTTTACTATTTTATTTTAAAAGATCTTCCATCACCAACCCAACTGCGTAGCGATAAACAGCCTCAATCGACATCTATTTATGATCGGAATGGTACTCTCCTGTATACGATTTATGCTCAAAAGAATCAAACATTTATAAAACTAAAAGATATTCCGAAACAACTCCAGGAAGCTACTATCGCGATCGAAGATAAAAATTTTTATAAACATGGAGCTGTTGATATTCGAGGCATTATCCGTGCTTTTTATTCAACCGTGTTTAAGAAAAAAATACAGGGTGGCTCAACACTCACCCAACAACTTGTAAAAACCACATTGCTTACCTCTGAGCAAACAATCCAAAGAAAAATTAAAGAGGTTATTCTTTCTTTTGCATCTGAATTGCTTTATTCAAAAGACACAATTCTTGAAATGTACCTAAATCAAGTACCGTATGGAGGAACCTCATATGGTGTTGAGGCAGCTGCACGTACATATTTCGGAAAATCATCAAAGGAATTAACCCTCGCTGAAAGTGCTTTCTTAGCTGGATTACCTGAATCGCCTACCACTTATTCGCCATTTGGTTCACACCCGGAAAGAGCAAAAGCAAGACAAGAATTAGTGTTGCAGAAAATGTATGAACAAAAATATATTTCAAAAGAAACTATGGAAAAAGCGAAAAAAGAGAAACTCCAGTTTCAAAAACTTTCAAGCAAAATACTCGCTCCGCATTTCGTTTTTTATATAAAAGATGTATTAGTAAAAAAGTATGGAGCAAAAATGGTCGAGCAAGGTGGACTGAAAGTCATCACAAGTTTAGATTTAGATATGCAAAACATGGCGCAGGATACTGTCGCATCTGAAGTTGCGTCGCTGAAAGGATATAATGTCACGAATGGTGCGTCTGTTGTCACAAATCCGGGTACAGGTGAAATATTGGCGATGGTCGGAAGTAGAGACTACTTCGAGACAGAAGAGACAGACGGAAATGTCAACGTCACCTTACAGCACCTACAACCGGGATCTTCAATAAAACCTATAAACTACGCAGTTGGGCTCATTAAAGGATATACTGCTGCTACACCATTTATAGATCAACCAGTTTGTTTCCCAAATCCAAATGGCTCTGAATACTGTCCAAGAAATTACGATGGAAAATTTACTGGCGTTATACAAATGAGAGACGCTTTAGGCAACTCAAAGAATATTCCTGCAGTGCAAATGCTGAAATTAAATGGCGTTGATGCAATGATTGCTACAGCTTCAGCGATGGGTATTTCAACATTTAAAGACCCCTCTCGATATGGTTTAGCTTTAACACTGGGAGGCGGTGAGGTTACCATACTTGACATGGCTGTCGCCTATGGTGTCTTCGCCAATCAAGGATATCGTATAGATTTACATCCCATTTTAAAAATAACAACCACCGAAAATAAAGTTTTAGAAGAGTATACGCCGCCGCCTAGTCCGATTTTTGGGAAACAAGTTATTCCTGCAGGAGTTGCGTATATTATCTCTAATATTTTGCTTGATAATAACGCGCGTTCTGCAGCATTTGGCACGAATTCGCTTTTACGAATTGGTAACCAGCCTGTTTCTGTTAAAACGGGAACAACAAATGATTATCGTGACAACTGGACAATAGGATATACGTCTGACTTTGTTGTTGTAACATGGGTTGGAAATAACAACCATACGCCTATGAGTAATATTGTATCTGGTGTGACAGGAGCAGCTCCTATTTGGAATAAAATTATGACCAATCTTCTTAAAGAAAAACCGGCTAATATGCCAAAACGTCCCTATGACATTGTCGGAAAATATGTTTGTTCTACATCGGGATTACTTCCTCCTCCTGAAGGAACTCCTGATCGCTGCCCGACACGATTTGAATACTTCATTCAAGGAACCGAACCGAAAACAGTCGATCCAGGAAGACAAAAAGTATTTATAGACAAATCAACGAATGATTTAGCAAAACCTGGACAAACAGATAATGTCGAGGAGAAAATGGAAATTATCGTAACTGACCCCTTAAAAAACAGATATTGTCTTTCTTGTCCCCATCCTACCTCTGAGCCACCAAAATAGCATGTGGTTATATTGACAACAACATATAACTGGAGTAGGATATGTATGTTATTATGCGTATTGCTCTTATTGGAATTTTTATAATTACTCTTTTCCTTCCTACCTTCGTCTATGCACAAACCCCAAGTCAATCTCCTACAGTTACCCCAACGATGCGGGAACGAGCAAAAGCATTAAGCGATGCAATAAAAGAAAACAATGACGAACGTAGAGAACTATTAGAAAATGCAAGAGAAGATCTAAAAGCAAGACTTGCCTCCCTTAAAGATGAAAGAAAAAAGAGGATTATTGAAAAAATAAGTGAAAAAATTAATGCTATTAATACAAGAAGAACAGATATGATGGCACAAGCCCTTGAAAAGCTTGAACGTATTTTAGAAGAGATTTCCTCTGAGGAAGAAAAATTAAGCTCTTCTGGAGTCGATACTACAACGTTACAAGATGCAATAGAAAACGCAGATAAAGCAATCGCATCAGCCTCAGCTGCAGTTGAATTACAATCTAAAAAAGTGTACAAGATTACACTTGGAGATGATGTTAAATCGACTGTAGGTAAAACAGTTAAAGAATTGCAAACAGATTTACGAGCTGTACATGCGTTAGTTGTTGACGCGAAACAAGCAGTCCAACATGCACTTCGAGAGCTGAAAAAGCTGAAAGGAGGATCAGACGTTACACCAACAGTAACGCCTGCTATATAAGCATGGATCAACCACAAGATTCACAAAATACATTACCAAATCCGAGCACACCATTAAATCCACGAATGGGAACTGAGACAATGGCAGAACCAACCCCCACTTCTCCTTCTGTTCCGCCTTCTTCGGATACTCCGTATGGTTCTGCAATGCATCCGCATGATCAACATATTCTTCTTCTTTCAAGTATCATTATTGTGATGATTTCAGTTGCAAGTTTAACCCCTGCATTTCTACCACAGATTTCTCGGCCGAACATATATAGACTGGGAGCATATCAGCAACAAATATACCAGGTTCCTCCCCCTCCACAAACAAATAATTCTCCCGAGGCGTTAACAGAAACAACAATAATGAATATAGATACAGGCAACCCTGAACCTGATCTAGCTGACCTTGAAAAAGATCTCATGCAATTAGAATAACTTCTTTTTCCTTCTTTTCAACACAATTTCCCTTTAGTATAATCGAGGCATTACTTACCTTAACAATCTACGTTTTGCTTGACATTATGGGTAAAAAGAATAGCAGAAAAATAATATTTAAAAAAAACAATAAAAGACCAACTATTTCTTATACCATACACTCTCTCTTCTTTACGAAAATATTGACCTTTCTAAGAAAAAAACTTTTCTTACACTATCTAAAAATTTTCAAAAAAAAAGCCGGTTTGCTCTTTTTCAATAGTAAAAGACTATTAATTAGAAAAAAACAAAAAAAATATATTCATCTTGAGAAAAAACTTTCTCGTACTCCACTTTTAATAAAACTGCGCTACTTTTCTTTAGGTATTATTTTTTCTTTCGTTTTTCTTTTTCTACCCTTATTACTTTTTCTGTTTCTTCAAGATTTACCAAATCCCACAGAGCTCGCAAATAGACAGATAGCACAAACAACGAAAATCTATGATCGTAATAAAGTATTACTCTATGAAATTTATACAAATCAAAATAGAACGCTTGTTTCACTCGCTGACATTCCTAAACATTTACAACAAGCTACATTAGCTATAGAAGATAAAAATTTTTATCAACACCCGGGATTTGACCTAGCATCAATTATCCGCGCATTAAAAGAGAATTTTACAGAAGGAAAAACGCTACAAGGAGGATCAACAATTACTCAACAACTTATTAAATCATCTTTATTAACGAGTGAAAAAAAGTTTACCCGCAAAATAAAAGAAATCGTTCTCGCATTTTGGGCAGAACGTATATATAAAAAAGATCAAATTCTCGAAATGTATTTTAATCAAGTACCGTATGGAGGAACAGCCTGGGGAATTGGTGCGGCTGCTGACGTTTATTTCGGCAAGAAAGTGACTGATTTAACCTTAGCTGAATGTGCATTTCTCGCCGGGATTACTCAGGCCCCTTCTTTATATTCACCGTATGGTTCTCATCCAGATTTATGGAAAACAAGACAAAAAGAAGTTCTGAATAATATGGTGCATCTAGGATACATATCCTCCAAGGAGGCAAAAAAAGCAGAAAAGGAACATCTCGCTTTTAAAGAACCTAAGATTCCTTTACGAGCACCACATTTTGTTATGTATGTCCGTGATCTCTTAATTAAACAGCATGGTTTAGCAGCAGTTGAAAAAGGAGGGTTAACAGTAATCACTAGTCTGGATATTAAAAAACAGGAAATGGCAGAAAAGATTGTGTCTGAAGAAGTTGAGAAAGCAGGATATCTTAATGTAACAAATGGTGCTGTTGTTGTAACCAACCCGAAGAATGGCGATATATATGTTATGGTCGGAAGTAAAGATTATCAAGATAGAGAAAACGGAAATGTTAATCTTACGACATCACTACGACAACCAGGATCAACAGTAAAAGTGATTACATACAGTGCAGCTCTTATGAAAGGGCTGACAGCAGCTTCCTTTCTTGATGATTCCCGTGCAACATTTACAAGTGAAGGTGCTCCTCCATATAGTCCTGAAAATTATGATGGAAGATATTTCGGACGAGTAACATTACGTTTCGCTCTCGCAAACTCATTAAATCTTCCTGCTGTTAAGACATTACAAAAAGTGGGTATTTCCGAAATGCTTTCACTCGCTCGAAAAATGGGGATTACTACATGGAACCAGCCTGAACGATATGGATTATCATTAACGCTCGGTGGAGCGGAAACCACAATGCTTGATATGGCCACAGTCTTTGGAACGCTCAGTAACAATGGAGTGAAGGTCGATCTGAACCCTGTGTTATTGGTTACAGATTATCAAGGAAATATACTAGAACAAAAAAAAGACGTGAGCGGAACAGATGTTCTACCGACTGGTATTGCATATATTATCTCTGATATTCTCCGTGATGAAAAAACTCGAAGCACTGCATTTGGTGTTAATTCCCCATTAACCATCCCCCATCACACAGTTGCTGTAAAAACAGGCACATCTGATAATAAGAGAGACAACTGGACAATTGGTTACACAGATGAGTACGTGGTGACTACATGGGTTGGTAATAATAATGGTGCTCCAATGAGTCAATCTCTTGCATCCGGCATTACAGGTGCAGCACCTATTTGGAACCAAGTTATGACTATTCTTCTCAAAGATAAAAAGGATAAGAAAATTGAGGTTCCTTCAGATGTAGTACTAAAGCTATGTCTAGGCAGAAATGAATATTTTATAAAAGGAACAGAAAATGCTGTTTTTTGTAATAATCCAAGCCAGAAAGTGATATCATCTCAATGATTCTCTCTTCTGTAATTCTTCACAAATTTCCTCGAGATTTCTATAAACCCCTTGAGGATCAGAGTCGTTAAATAATGCGCTGGTTACTGTAAAACGTCTAGCGCCTGCATTATAAGCTTTTTGAATTGTTTTCTCATTTATCCCACCGTCAACTGCTATTGGTATGAATGCTGTATCAGCAATTGAAACTATTTTCTCTAAGTTTTTTTCTTGAAATTCTTGCCCTGAGGATCCAGCCTTTATTGTCATTATAAGTACACAATCCAAGTCAATATACGGTACTGTAATTGCATCTAGAGAAGTAGGACCATCAAGCGCTAATCCAACTTCTCCATACTGTTCAGCCTCTGCGACAAAAGCTGCTTGATCAGACATCTTTTCCACTTGTCCAATAAATCGTTTCACGCCAACATCAGCCCAGGGTTTTATATATTGAAGAGGCTCTTCTACCATTAAATGTACTTCGAGTAATAAATCGTTATATTTTTTAAAAGGTGTTGGGTCAAGAAAGGTTTTATTTTCTGCAAACTTACCATCTACGAGATCAATATGAAGTGTCTTCGTAAATGGCTTTACAATTTCTATTTTTTTTTCAATTTCTGACCAATCTTTATTCTCTGTACCCGGGCTAGGAATTATTTCAAACATAAGTAAAAATTGTTACATTGCTATATTGCTCAATTGTTATTTTTCCTCTCAAAAGAGAGGAGCGGAACCTCGATTCAACCGAGACTAGCTCGTCTGCCCCGACAAACTTGAACAAGCGAGGAATTAATCTAACAATAGAACAATAAAATAATTTTTAAAGATTGCCTTCTAACTTCTTTATTTTTTCAACTCTCCTTATATGTCTCTCGTTTGTAGAGTTTGGAGAATTTAACCAAATGTTCACAGCTTGCATAATTTCATCGTCTGTTAAGAATCTGCATCCTATAGAGAGCATATTTGCAAAATTATGCTCTCGTGTTAACGTAAGAATTTCAAATGGATTTGCACTTTGTTTCCCTTCAATATTTATTGGTTTTTTAGGAGATACAGGAGCATAGAATAATGCACATCTAATACCTTTAATCTTATTTGCAACCATTGCTTCTCCCTGTCCTGACCCTCCAAATACGATTCCTCTATGCTCTTCAGGATTTTCTGAAACTTTTTTCGCTGCCTTTACAACAAAATCTGGGTAATCATCCCTCTCATCATACGTATACGCGCCGCAGTCTTCCACAGTAAATCCTTTTTGTTCTAAAAACGTTTTTATTTTATTTTTTATTTCTAATCCTGTATGATCAGTTGCAAGAAAAATTGTCATAATGATATTATTGCAAAGAGTAAACTTTTTTTTCTATCTGTTCTTTCAGTAATAGACCTGGTTGTGCTCCTATCTGACCAATCACCGACGCTGCGTTCACTGTTCCCCAAAGCATTGCTTCCTTAACTGGTTTACCGTGAATATAAGCTCCTAGAAACCCGGATGCAAATGCATCACCTGCTCCTGTCTTCTCTACAACTGGCGAATGAACTATGCTCGAATAATGAAGTACTCCTGAATTTTCGAGTGCATAAGAACCATTTTTTCCATCTGTTATAACAACTGTTTTTGGACCAAATTCCTGCAGATATTCCATTAATATTCTCATTTGTTTTTTATCATGAAATTCCACTCTCGGTTTTTTTGCCAATCTCTCTGCCTCTTCTTTATTTAAAAACAGAATATCTGTAATTGCTAAACTTTCTTCTAAAGCCTCTTTTCCTGCTTCAATCTGTCGTGTCCCAGGATTAAAGGCAAGTCTAGCTCCTGAACTTTTAATAAATGCTGGAACTTCTTTATATACATGTCTCCATTGCTCTCCTAAAGAACTTAAATACACCCATTTCGTATGTAATGTATCATATGAAAAATTATGATGTCTTTCTACATGTTGAACGAATAAGATCCGTTCACCTTTAAATTGTATGCCTATGGCAAAAGAAGATGGAGACTCACTTATGATTGTATGAGCTAAACTTACTTTCCCTTTTTCTAGTTGTTTTTTTATTTTATGGCTAAACTCATCATTACCTAATTCAACCATGAGACCGGTATGTAAGCCTAAACGCGTTAACCCTACGGATACATTATTTGCGTTACCCCCCAGCTCAAATTGTGCATTTTCAAGAGGAATTTTATCTCCCAGTTTAATCCGTAATTCTTGAGTCTCAGAGGAAACATGACAATGTTCACTAGCCTGATGAATAGTTAAAAAAACGTCTATAATGGCATTTCCAATACAAACAACATCATACATAATTTTTAATTTATAATTTTAAATTTGTAATCAATTTTTGATATTTAAACTTGAATAAAAGTTATAAATTTTCCACCTAAGGCGGATCAGCCTTTGGCTGACAAATTAGAAATTACTCTGCTCCCACGATAACAATAGCATCAACGCCTGAACTTTCAGAGAGAGTATCTGAACTACTACTTACGATATAGTCAGCAGCTACAATGTCTTTTTTTAAACTATTAAGAAAATTAGCTTTACTTTTTTTTATAGTAATCGTTATTCCTTTATAAGAGTATGTATCAGCATTCCCTGTCCTGCTCACTGTATATCCAGCATCAGTAAGGACTGTGCTCATTACTTTAGCGACTCCTTTTTCTCCGCTGCCATTTAACACTTCTATTGTTAGTGAGCTTTTTTCTACTGAAGCTGCACTACTGGTTGGTGTAATTGTTTTTGTAGAAGTTGGAGTTGTTTTTGTTGTCGGTTTTGGCGTGATAGAGCTTGAAACTGCTTTTGTGGGTGACGCGCTTGGTGTTTCTGTCGGTATCTGCTTGCGCGAAGAGGTAGGCAGAATGGTAATCCCAGGACTTGACTTTTCAGAAGTAGAGCCTGAAGAGAAAAAGTTTCCAGCTACTATTATAAGAAATCCCAATAACACAGCAGTAACAACTATGAACGCAACAAGTTTAATCATTGATGATGCTTTTCCTTCCTGCATAGATATTCCTTCAACTTGCATCCCGTCTTTAATATAGAAACGGTTCGCCATATTCTCCTGTATTCTAGCAATTATTGCTATAATCCTCAATAATATCCTACTTTTCAACAATCACCATTAGCTTTAGCAGCACATACAACATGGTATAATTGGGGTGTATGTCTGCCAAAAAAATTCTTGCCCAGTTGTGTATTGTCTGTTCTTTCATCGGTTTTTTTCTTATGCAGACAACATACATATTTTCAGATGAGCTGGATGATATTACGAAACAGCTCCAGGATTTAAATAAAGCTTTAGAGCAATCTGTTTCTGCTACAAAACCTCTTGAGTCTCAGCTCCAATCAATGGAACAACAAATAACAGGTATTCGTCAGCACATAGGAACGATTGAGCAAGATCTACAAAAAAAGAAAGTTGAAATTGATAAAGGATATGATAATATGACAGAAAAACAGGCAATTCTCACTAAGGCAATTCGCAACTATTATATAAAAAGCTATTATAGTTCACCATTAATCGTGTTTCTCTCTACAGCCACAGCCTCAAATGTTTCAGATATACTAGCATACCAAAAAGCGAAAACAAATCAAGATAAAGCTCTTATAACAAATCTTGCTCTATCAATAACCGATTTAGAAACGAAAAGTAAAAAGTTAAAAAGTGAACAAGAACGTTTATTAGGAGTAAAGAATACGCTTGATATACAATCCGCAAAATTAGATGAGATAGTAAAAGGTGCAAAAGAATACCAAAAAACCCTTTCAGAAAAAATTGCAGCGCTAACAGCAAAACAGCAAGAGATTATAAATGCCCGTTCAGGAAGTTTTACTGCAACTATTGGAGATAGTGATTTGGCTGATGACTATAACGCCTCTATTAAAGGGTTCCGCGAATCTGCACCAAGCGGCAGTTTCGCCGTATTCTCTTTTGGTGCACATACACACCGAAAAGGTATGAGTCAATACGGTGCATTCGGCCGAGCAAATGCGGGCCAGGATTTTAAAGCAATTCTCCGAGCATATTATGGGAAAGAACCAGTAAGTAAGGATACCGGCGGATCGATAAAAGTTTCAGGATTTGGAGATATGGACTTTGAAGGAAGATACTTACTCGGTATTGCAGAGATGCCATCATCCTGGCCAAAAGAAGCCTTAAAAGCACAAGCAGTTGCTGCGCGCACATACGCATACCGATATAAACAAGAAAGTAGAGAAATCTGTACGAATGAGGCATGCCAAGTTTTTAATAGCGGAAAGGCAGATAATCCACCTGATGCATGGAAACAAGCAGTTGAAGAAACCAGAGGACAAGTTCTTGAAGATGTCGTGACCTATTACTCTTCAACGACTGGAGGGTTCTTAACGACCATGGGTTGGGATACTACTGATGGACAAGGTGGATCAAATTTTTCAGATCGGGCATATGAAAAAATGGCAGGTTCACCTTGGTTCTATAAAGCTTGGTATACCCAAGGGTATAGTACAAGTAGTAATAAATGCGGAAGAGGCAATCCTTGGCTTAGCTCATCAGAAATGGCTGATCTCATAAATGCTGCTATTGTTCTTTTTAATGGAGGAAGCGGTGAAGAAACAGGAAGAATTACACCAGTAACAACATCCTGCTGGGGAGGAAATCCTTATAGTCAAGATGAATTACGAAGTATTGCTGATAAATATGGAGGTGGTGTAAGTTCAGTTAACAGCGTGAGTGTTTCACAAGGAAACGGTACTACAAATGAGGTCGTATTCCAAACTGATAAAGGCGAGAAGCATTTCAGCGGTACAAACTTTAAAACCGCTTTTAATGTACGTGCCCCAGGATATCTGTCTATTCCCCAAAGCGGTTTTGCATTCTATAATATAGAAAGAAAATAATCAGTAATCAGTAATCAGTAATCAGTAATCAGTAATCAGTAATCAGTAATCAGTAATCAGTAATCAGTAATCAGTAATCAGTAATCAGTAATCAGTA
>JAYRIM010000006.1:0-5797 GCA_041906785.1 Candidatus Levyibacteriota bacterium | reverse complement strand
GCAGAACCAGCAATTGCGAGATATCCATTTCGATCCACAGTAAATTTGGTTGTACCAGAAGCTGAAGCAGTTAAAATATCCTGTAACTCTATCTGATTGAAAATTGCAACTGCCTTTCCTCGAGTTAAGGATCCTGCTAAAGAAATTTTAGCAGACGACGTTGCTACATTTCCTAAATTAATATCAACACCTAGTGCGAATGGTGATAATGACCCGGAATTCAATTGCCAAAAATTAATACTACTACCAATTGCACAATTTCCCCATGAAGGGACTGTACCATTTGAGGTTAAACATTGTCCACTACTTCCTGTAATGGACAGTTTGCTTAACGTATTTGCTGCAGAAGCATACATAACATCTCCCTGTGCATACGAGGTGAATCCTGTTCCTCCATGATTGTATGCTAAAGCATTAGTATCTACACTCCATGTACCACTACTGATAACTGGGACACCAGTTGATGAAGAAAAATTCTGTCCGGTACCACCATATTGTGATCCGACTGCAGTTGCTTGCCAGGTACCCGTCGTGATTTGTCCTGAGGTATTCAGAACAAAGTTAGGAGCTGTGATGTAATTGCTACTTGAAGCAGTAGATCCTGCAATACCGAGATCTCCATTGCGATCTACTGTAAACTTCGTTGTTCCTGATGCTGAAGCGGTAATTAAATCTATGGATTCGAGTTGATCGACAATTAATGCTGCTTTTCCAGTTAAACTTGTTGTGTTTGTCGCAATATGCAGTTTCCCAATCGGTGTTGTTGTGCCAATCCCAACATTACCCGTACCGTTAGGCATAATCGAAAAATGTTCATTCGTACCTGTCGTAATATCTGTAGTTGCACCTGAGAAAGTCAAACCTGTTGAACCAATCGTTTTATTTGTCAATGATTGTGTCGCAGTTAAACCTACTAATGTATCTGTAGATGTAGGCAGCGTAAAGGTCGTACTGTCTGTTCCTGAAAAGGTAATCGAATTGTTAACAGTAAATGTCTTATTTGCAGCAATATTAAGTGTATTTCCACCATTATTCGTCACTGTCAGTCCTGCCACTTTTTCTGCATTCAATGCATATGGAACTGCAGTCAGTCTGACTCTCGAACCCATCGTTTCACCATTAAATGCGATTTCAAGATATAGACTATCACTATTAAAATCTACGTTCGCACTCGCAAACGTCGTGTATGAGCCCAGAGCTACCCGAAAAATACCGTTTGTTACTGTGAGTTGTCCACCGCCAGCCGCTGTCCAGTTTTCTGTCCAAAGAACGCTTCCTCCGGATGAAGCATCATATAATTTAAAAGTGAAATCATAATTACCATCTGATACATTTGTACCGCTTGTTTTATTGACGACTTTTCCTTGAAAATTGATTTGTCTATTTATGCCAGATGCGGCATCAGCAGCTATGACAAAAGAAAATAATAAAAGCGAAAAAAATAAAATTGCTACGAGAAGTTTGTAAATGAATCGATGAGCTTTAATTAATAATAGCATAGCTATTATTAATTAAGACTTATTATAGCTACCCGGTCAAAGTTTTCACGACTTTGCTAATTATTGTTTATAAATGCATAAAATTGCATATTACTTTGTGAAAAGTCTCAGGCTTGTTGACCTCGTCTCCTAATGGAAGTACAATAGATTAGTAGTAAATGCGAAATCCGCGGAAATCCGCCCTTTAATCAGCAAAAATCTTATGAAGTTACTAAAACACTACATACTTCCTACCCTAGTACTTCTTTCGTTATTAGTACAACCATTAACTGTCGCCGCAGGCCCGCAAAGTACGAATTATGAAATAAAAGACTATGGATTTGGCAGTGGAGGAACAGGTGGAGTTGATTCTTCATCATATTCGTTATGGGGTCTTTCAGGCGAAATCGATGCTGCAAGTACGAGCTCTACTACCTATACAACCCAAGGAGGACTTATTTATACAATACAAGCGAACGTCCCATCTGCACCGACCTTTACCAATACATCAAATTACTATAATAAACTGCATATAACAATTAATAATGGCAGTAATCCATCAGATACTATATTCGCGATTGCGATATCTACAGATAACTTTGTAAGTGATACGAAATATGTCCAGAGTGATAATACAATTGGGGCAACATTGGACAGCGAAGACTGGCAAACCTATACAGCGTGGGGTGGAGCATCAGGAGAAGATATTATTGGCCTTGCAGCTAACACAACATATACTGTTAAAGTATCAGCACGACATGGAAACTTCACACAAAGCGCATATAGTCTCCCAGCACAAGCAGCGACGTCAAATATAACACTTTCATTTGATATCGATGTCGCATCTACGGATACTGAGTCAAGCGCTCCATATAACGTGTCTCTTGGTAACTTAACGGCGGGAAGTGTTACAACAGCTACAAGTTATGTCTGGGTAGATCTTTCGACAAATGCAGAATATGGAGGATTTATCTATCTGTATGGTACGTATACTGGATTACGAAGTACAGCGACAAATTACACTATTTCTTCAAGTTCGACAAACCTTACCTCTGCAAGCGAAGGATACGGGCTTCGAGTAAACTCAACGAGTAATCTGACTGCTACATCTCCTTATAATGGGGCATCTGAGAATGTTGGCATCGTTGATACGACTATTCGTGAGGTCTTAAATTCTTCAAATGCGCCTGTGAGCAGTGGTAGGGGGTCTTTAGCTATAAAAGCAAAAGTCAGTACCACGACACCAGCATCAAACGATTATGAGGACACGATAACACTCATCGCATCTGGATCATTCTAAAATAGTTTCTAATTTGCAATTACCAATTAGTCAATTTCTTAATGATTAGGGGAATTCCAAACTAACTTTAGACTAACCATGCACGACTGGAAATTAATACTGAAATTCCAGCGTCTTCAGCATTCCTTCTAGATCTTTATCTAAGTTCTCATTCGTTTTTGTAATGAAATTAAAAACAAAGAAGTAGTCAGATATGTAATAAAAAACATTTTCTTCATATATATCACTTTTTAAACGGAACATGAGAAATGTTTTATCACCAATCTTTTTTACCTTTTCTTCATATTCCTCAGGGTGTTTTCTACGAAAACTTACACCAGACACATCATCCCATGAAGAAACTGGTTTTTTATAGATATATGCGAAGATAGACCCTCTTGGCTTATCGAAACTGAATCTCGCAGTACAACTGTTTCCTGAACTGTCCTCAAAGCGACTTACCGTAACCCGATACGGAATAATAAATGAGTAACAATCTTTCCTCCCGATCCGTTTATTTCGGGTATCTTCTCCAACCGGTCCAGTTAAGTTTATAAATTTTAAAGCACTATCTCCTGAAAATTGCTGCTCTTTTACAAACTCTTGCGCGCGAGAAGATAGCCTACTACTAATCTTCGGTCTTTGAATAACCTGGGTATAATAGAATCCAACAATCAATACAAAAAAAACAATAAAAATAATAAAAAATATTTTTCTTTTATTCATGAACGAGTGAGGTAGAAAAATTTTAATTTGCCCCAGGCTCGCTTAGAATGTTTGATATACTCATAATGCGAGCTGTAAATAAAAATTTTTCATACCGAGTAAGTACGAAATAATGTTTTAATGTTTTCTCTCCCTACGGATAAAGATTAATAAAAGAATACTAATTAGAATAATAACTATGAAGGTTGGCGGATTAATATACAGAAAACTGTCTTGGTAGACATACTGAACTTTATGGAGCGAATCATTACCCACTACGCGAAAAGAATTAAGAGAAAACGGCAGCATAGCTTCTACTGCTTTAAAATCTAAAGAGATACGACGTCTACTTTCAGGAAAAATAATTGCGCTTGAATCATTAACAATTCCTTTATACAATAATCGACCGAACATATCTCTAATCTCTGCCCTACCATAGGGAATAACGTGAATATTCCCTGCATTCTGGAAGGTAATTTCAATATGTAACGGAACTGAAAATTGGATCGGAAGACGAGGCCAACCAATTTTTTGCACAGATAAATTAAACCGCTCACCACCTGTCTTTCTCATAAAAACAAGTGAAGAAACAGCTGGGGAAACTGATGTTTCATTCGTGTCTTGTACTTGCCGAGCGATAATCGCAGCATAATGGCCGCCAGGAGAAATATCTTCTCTATTCTTCACTTTCACAATAAACGTACGCTTCTCACCAGACGCTATTTCTAAATTGTTTGACTCGAACGAAAGAAATGACGAGAGAGAATATGAATATGTTTTACTGTCCTCACCTAAAAAAATAATCCCTCCCTGTTCTCCTTGTTGTTTAAAATCAATCGCATAGAGTTCAAGTGAAACAGATTGTTTACTTGTATTCGAATACTGTAGCTCAATCGCTTTTTCTTCATCAGGTTTTTCTAAAACAACTTCTAGATATGCAGGACTTACTTCTAAAACTCCGTTATGCTTTTGAGCAAATAGTGTTGAAGCAAAAGAAAAGAAGAAAAAAACGGCTATGAAGAAGGACGAGATTTTGAGCATACATGTATCATAGCAAATTATTTTGTTCGCATTTTTTTAATTTTTCTGAAGACAGAAAGAAGAACTGCTCGTAATCCAAAAAGCGCAAGAATAATGATGAACAATGTACCGAGAATAATCTTCCAAGGAATAATCCAGAAGGAAACTTGTGCTTCTATCGGCACATCACGCTCGCCATTATCATAAATTAATACCAAGTTTGCGGTGTATTTACCGAAACGGAATTTATTCGCTTTCTCGAAATCATATTTTGTCTCATATACTGTATTCCCTTTACCATCTGTAAGAGCTTTATCATTCTCTATCTTTGGAACACGAATTATAAATCCATCCTCCCAGCTGGTTATAAATGTCCGTATTGAATTTGGAAAAACATTCGCCCGACCTTTATTTGCTGGAACTACACCAATTTCATTATGCAACATCGAATCGATAAAAATATCTCCTGCTGGCGCCACGTGAATATTTCCTGTGTTCCTTACTGTTATAAGAAAGTGTGTAGGCAAATATTCATAAATAAGCTGATCCGTTTTAAAATCGACTACCTGAACTTCACGTTTCGCATATGGACTTTTTACTGACAATAATACTGGTAAGGCTGGCGCACCAACAACTCCCGCGCCTTGTTTTGCCTCTGGAGCTCTCATTCTGCTCACGACAAATGCGTAGTAATACCCAAGCGCTGCATTATTTGGAGGAGAAATTGTAAAACGAATTGTCTTTGTTTCATTCGGCGATAAAACAAATTGATTGTCTGGAAATGTCACCCATCTTACAAATGTATCTGATGACTGTGAATCTTGAATAACTGGACCTTTCTCAGATGCGACAAATTTCTTAATTTCGATTTCCAAATATTCTGTAAAGTTATTATTATTCGTTACCTTAAACTGTGATGTTACTTTTTTCCCAGGATCTGTTGATAAATTTATAAAGACTGGTGAAAGAGTTAAATTTACTCCAGTTGGTGGTGTCTCATTTGGCAAAATGATCTTTGTAGGCTGAGGAAAATCTTTTCCCTGAGCATGTAGGATAGTAGGATATACAGTAAAAACTGATAAGACTAACAGCAGAACCAATATTTTTTTCATGAATAGATCTTTGTATTGTAGACGTATATGTGCCTGACTGTCAATAAAACGAGTCACAAACTATGTTTAGAAGTTACCAGCAGCGACAACAGTAAGTGTTTCTTGATAATCTGTTGCCGCTTTATTTGTTGATGAAATTGCTGCTATCGATGTTAAGGTCACTGTATCTGCAGAGGAAACTGTTGATGATGATGCAATCTGCT
>JAYRIM010000005.1:0-1706 GCA_041906785.1 Candidatus Levyibacteriota bacterium | reverse complement strand
CTGTAAAACCTCAGGTGCTGTAACGATTTCTTTGCCTTTTTCTTCTGTTCCTACCTCAAACAACACTGCTTGCAGTGTATGAGTGAAAGCTGCAACAATATGGATCCCTGTTCCACTCATTGTTTTGCCATCAATAGCGATTGACCGGTACCCTGTAAAATAGACAAAGAGTCCAAAGGTTTTAGACAGTTATAGGATGGGGGTGAGAAGTCTATGGGTACATTTAGGGTAATACCAGCAGAGATAAAAGAGCAAATACTCAGTAGAATTAAAAACGATGGAGTAACTCCGGCACAAGCAGCACGAGACGCAGGTATTTCAGATAATACTGTATACGGCTGGCTAGCAAAAACAGTAACAGGGAAAAATAGTGCTATTGAGGTTGCTCAGCTGAAACGGGAACTACAAGCAGCATATGAATTAATCGGTAAACTCACAACAGAATTGCAAGTGTTTAAAAAAAAGAACGGATATTGGAGGTGAGGTGATGAGAAGTAGTGCTATTAAACAGAAAAGAATTACGAAAACAGAGGTAGCCAAAAAGTTGGGCATTAGCCGACAGTCATTGTATTACCAGAAGAAGCGACCAATCATTGATGAGGAGGTAAAACGGCAGATAGAATCAGTATTGTCAGAGAATCCGGCATATGGACATAAAAGGATAGCGCTTGAGTTAAAATTAAATAAGAAAAGGATACTTAGGATAATGAAGAAATTTCAGATAAAACCATACAGGGCGCATGGAAGGACGCCTTGTAAGAAGGAAGACGAGGGCAAAGCAGCAATAGAGAATGAGATTAATATATATAACCTACTTTGCCCGATAAGGCCAGGCATTGTATGGGTAAGTGATTTTACATACATTAAATACATGGGAAGATTTATCTATGTTGGAACAGTTATGGATATGTATACAAGAGAAATTATTGGAATAGCAATCAGCAGGTTTCATGATAAGAATTTGGTGATGGAGGCATTTATGGATGCAGAGAAGAAGACAGGAATTAGTCCAGCATATTTACATTCGGATCAAGGTAGTGAATATACGAGTGATGATTACAAAACCTATGTTAAATTGAAAGTAACCAATTTATCCTTTGCACAGAAAGCCTCACCTTGGCAGAATGGTTTTCAGGAATCGTTTTATGGTAAGTTTAAAGTAGACTTAGGAGATGTTAATCGATTTGAAACACTAGGAGAACTAATCGCAGCGATTCATGAAACCTTTCATTACTACAACAATAAAAGAAAACATACAGTTTTAAAGATGAGTCCTGTTGAATTTAAATTACTATATCAAAAAAGACGCTTTGGACCGTTTGTCTAAAGAATTGGGTACTGGACAAAGAGATGTGGGACGTCCCACCAAGTACACCAAGGAAACCCCAAGGCGTGTATTGCGTTACATAAAAACCTGCAATCAAAAGCATAAACTTCCCACAATAGAGGACTTAGCGTCAGTATTAGGAGT
The DNA here is from genome assembly GCA_041906785.1 of Candidatus Levyibacteriota bacterium. Classification (GTDB taxonomy): domain Bacteria; phylum Patescibacteriota; class Microgenomatia; order Levybacterales; family UBA12049; genus CAYMDS01. Next base: position 235 of record JAYRIM010000005.1, on the reverse strand, counting down.
AGGAACAAGGACACTTTACGCATGGGAAACAGAGTATTCTGAATTTTTGCAGACTATGGATATGCTTCGGGACGTTCAGCGAGACCTACTGATACGAGGAGGGCTAACCAATAAATACAATGCTAACTTCGCGGCTTTACTTCTCAAGGCTAAGCATGGGTTTGTTGAGAGCAAACCGACCATAAATGCTACCCAAAATAACACCTTTAATGTGTCTCCTGAGTTGTTAGCGGAG
>JAYRIM010000004.1:0-2100 GCA_041906785.1 Candidatus Levyibacteriota bacterium | reverse complement strand
GATGGCAGAGTCTCTTGTCTGTAGTGCGCTATTATAAGCATTTAAATTTGCTACGTAATCCGATGCTTTTGTATTTGGTATTGTGATTGTCCAAATAGTTCCAGCACTTGGATTAAATCCCGAGGGAAAAGAAATAAATAATCCGGATGTTCCTAAGGCTACATTTGTATTAGATGAAGTTGAGCCCGTAGCAGAAACAATTCCCGTAGTAGTGAAATATCCGCCCGAGCTAGAACTATATGTGTTAATAGATATAACTCCTTCAGTAGTACCAGTATAAGTACCAGAGATTGTCGGAGCAATAGTAGAAGACGCTGAGCTTGAAGTGGAAGTGGCCTCGAGAGTTGAATTTAGTAATGCTCTATACGCATTTGCGACAAGTGTATCCTGTGTTGTCTTTGTATTTTCTAAACTGATTTGAGCGCTAGATAATGCTACTTCTTTGATTGCAATTTCTTCACTTGTCGCACCTTCTAGAATCTTCTCATAATTTGCCTTTGCAAGTGCTAGTGCACCACGCGCTGTGGTAAGAGATGCAAGTTCATCACGATTATTGAGTGTTGCAAGGATTTGACCCTTTTTTACCTTATCTCCAACTTTGACCGCTATGGTGCTCACAACATCAGAGGCGTTGAAGGATAGTGCTAGATCTGTGACAGAAGTAACTTTACCTGTTGCAAGTATTGTAGACTCCAAATCCTGTTTCGTAACTGTCGCTGTAACAACATTTATTGGTTTCGAATGAAATATTCCAAATAGTATTAATACCAATATCAAACCACCAACACCAGATCTTATCTTGTGTCTCAAAACATACGCTTTTATTTTTTTTGATAGCGCTAGGAATTTATTTTTCATTTTTTAACTTATTATTTTTTTATACCTAGAAGCTCAACATCGAAAGTAAGAGTAGCTTTGCCAGGTATTGTCCCTGGAATTCCATTGTCACCGTATGCTAAATCTGAAGGTATAACGAGTGTTCTTTTTTCTCCTACTTTCATGCCCACAATTCCTTCGTCCCATCCCTTGATGACCATGCCAGCACCTAGAGTAAACTCGAAGGGTGTTACATGATTGAATTTCGGATCAATGTTTGAATCGAAAACTGTTCCATCGTCTAATTTGCCTGTGTAATTCATAGACACTGTATCTCCATTCTTGACAGTCTCCCCTGTACCCTCAGACGTTGTTGTAATTTGTAAACCTGAAGCTGTTGTCATATTTGTACTCTTGTTTGTGTTTTTTGTGCTAGTTGTATCTTTTACCATTCCGTAGTAAATACCTAAGCCAGCTAACGCAAAAACTATAATAAATGAAATAATAATGCCTGTGTTGCTTTTTGTATGTGACATAATAGCTATTCTATACTAAAAATTTAATCTTTCCAAAGTATCTTCTTTTCTTCTCTTATTGAACAAGTTCTATTCGTAAAATCTTCTCTCCCTGAGCCTTTACGATAACTTGCATACTGCACTGGATTTTTTTCGGCGTAGTTTTGATGATATTCTTCTGCTTTATAGAAAGAATCACTCTTTAGTACATCGACAAACACTGGTTTCTCATATACATGACTATCATCTAATTCAGAGAGAAGGGCTTCGGCGATTTTCCTCTCTTCTTCATCTCCATAGTAAATTGCACTTTTATAACTTTCTCCTCTATCATGAAATTGCCCGCCCTGATCTGTTGGATCAATATGGTCCAAAAAATATTGAGTAAGTTTTTTGAAATTTGTAGCATTGCTATCGTAGACAACTTCCACTGCTTCTCTATATCCTTCGTGATCCATATAACTAGGATTACCAGTTTGACCCATATATCCAGAGACGACATCTTGGACGCCTATAGCTTCTTTTAAATCGTGTTCTACGCACCAGAAACATCCACCGGCAAAATATGCTTTTTTAGTTTCCATAATACAATTATAACACGGTGGTCAATTTGACACTTTTACCAATTAATGGTATTGTTCGAAAAAACAAAAACTATGGCGCAACAAAAAAAGAAAACGAATCAGGAAATCCTTGCTGAGTTGAAAGATGAAATGATGCAAGTTGAATTGTTTACCGGAAAAAATGCAAAAATTATTCTGGTTCACAT
>JAYRIM010000003.1:0-38568 GCA_041906785.1 Candidatus Levyibacteriota bacterium | reverse complement strand
GTTTTCGCGCTTCGCAGTATTACTGGGAGTTCTATCAAGTTCGAAGGGCCGAAGGATTTTTTGAAACCAGATATGGTCGAAGACCCGATTTGAATTCTCCAGAGGATCTTGAAGAAGTCACTACAACCACAAACAAACTTCGACATAGGGCTAAAACTCCCCTTACTTCTTCTCAAGTAAAGCAATACCTAGAACAAGTAATAAAAGAAAAAAAAGGTAAATAGTTTTTTTCCTTACCCGTATTTTTGTCTGTCCCCTAGTATCCATAGATTTGCGCTACACGCTACACGCTACACGCTACACGCTACACGCTACACGCTACACGCTACACGCTAAAATAAGTATAGATCTTTTTTCCTAAGTCAACAATAATGAAGAGAGTCAAAGAGTCAGAGTTTCAAAGGTATAAAAAATATTGGACGCTGTTTTCACTGAACCGAAGGTAGTCGGAGTAACATCTCAACTTAGCCTCTCTATATATCCTATAGCATTGACTTTTTCTCCTTTTTATACTATATTCGAAGCAGTTTCTAGAGTCTGACTACCCTTCTGGGGAAATCAAGCCTGAGAAACAGCACTTTAACTTACAGCACGAAGAGATATCTCTTTCTCAACTAAGCACAGGCTCTTTTCCCGTGACTTCTTCAGGTCCTTTATGCGCTGAAAACATTCAACGTGTAGATGACCTGAAGCCAAGCACGTAACGAAAGGAGACCCCGTGCTCAACAGGTTGTGGCGACGCTTCGTCGCCTGGCTCATATGGTATCTTGAGCCTTACCCAAAGATCTACGACCATCCCGCAGGCGCAGGCCTTTTCGGCTTCGCGCTCATCCTGCTTCTTCTTGCCTTCAGAAAGCAGAAGGGGCTATCGCTCCTGCCCGACACCCCAGTGGTGGCGGTCGGGGACCCGATGTTCGGATTTTACATGATTGCTGGGTCCATCGCGCTGAATGACTTCCAGCCGAGCAAGCTGCGGTTTTACCACAAGTGGTGGTGGTACGTCGCCATCGGCAGCTTGATCACGCTAGTGAACCTAGCAAACGAGTACAACAACGTTAGGTTGGGTTTCCCGCTTACGCGGGAATTCGAGCCCAGCCAGCTGGCGCACCATTTTCTTGTACCACTCTACGCGCTCCATGTAGCCGGTGCCCTCTTCTCCATCATTATGAGTGTAAAGGGGCATTGGGTGGCAAAAACATTCGCACTCGGCGCCTTAACCGTCTACGTTGTCTCGTTTTTTATCACCCTCTCGAAGGGAGAATCCATGATCAAGTTGTGACCACCCTTCGAGGTCAAACGATTACAATACGAGGAAGAGAAAGGAAGCAGCACATGCAGCAGTTGAAAGCTCTGCTTTCGGCTGTTGTCTGTCACGATTCTTCTTTACTTCGTGCTGTAGTCGTCATTGAGTATTTCTCAATCTGAAGATTCCTCCTTCGTCCCGCATAGCGGGACTACGAAAGGACTAGGGCAAATCGAAGCCGAAACGACAAACTTCAACGAGTGTCCACCTCGGGATTTAGCTCAGAACTGACAACTCACAACCCATAACCCACAACTCCTAACCTACAACCTACAACTATTCTATTTCCACGGTAATTTTCCTGCAAACATATCAAGCGACACTCCACCACCAATTCGTACTCGAGGAAGACTATATATATACTCAGAGGATTGTTCTAACCCTTCATTTGTTCCAAATGCGCCGAAATATCCTGCTTCTTTTACGAGTTGTGCAACTCTTTGGTCCATATGTCCATAAGGATACGCAAACCATTGAATAGATGTTCCTAATTTCTCTTCAAGTATTTTTTTACTTTCCACAAGTTCATGTAATGCCGTTTCATTTGAAACAGAAGTTAAAGAAAGATGTGTCATTGTATGAGAAGCAAACAAAAATACTCCACTTGTATACATCTCTTTTATCATGTCCCATGTAAGATATCGTGGTGTATCGACAAACGTTGTCGGAATAAAATTCACTGCTTTTAATCCGTATTTTTTTAATATTGGAAATGCGTCTGTATATGCATCTCTATATCCATCATCAAATGTAATTAAAATAGGTTTTTCCGGTAATGCTTTCGTCTGCAATAATGCAGAGAGAAAATCATCAAGTGTTATAGACGTATAACCATGGTCGACAAGATACTTCATTTGTATGTCAAAATCTTGGGGTGTCACAGATAAATAAAAACCCGCCATGTCTTCTTTTACTGGATTCACGCGAATATAATGATACATGAGTACTGGTATTGTCACCACGTGTGCAGGGGCTACTGCTTTCTGCATAACGGGAGACTTGTCTTCGATATTTTTAATAGGTTGTTGTTCAGATGATTGTAGTTCGAACAATCGTTCTTTTTTTATTACATCTGCAATAGTTATTCCTTTACTCGCCTTTTCATTTAATGGATTAAGAAAACTCGCAACAGAATATAATTGTTTTGCTTTACCATACTGATCTTTTATTAATAACGAATCAGCGAAAAAAGTTATTAAAAGCGATGTGTTAATAATGATAATAACTACGATAACGATACGAAGAAAAAGAAGAAAACTTTTTTGTGATTTAGGAAAAATCTGTTTATTTTTTCTTTTTACTTTTTTCCGAGGCATAGATTGTGTCCTGCATTGTATAGCTTCGGATCGTTGTTTTCAAGAGGAAGGAAGTAAAACTTATTTTTGGAGTTCTTCATCGATACGGGTCTTCAGGTTATTATATGTGGGAGCACCTTCATAAATTTTTCCATTGATAAAAAATGTGGGAGTGTATCTAATACCAATAGTTTTTCCATCCTGTTCGTCTTGTAAAATTTTATCTTTATATTTTTCATCCAAGACAGAGCCTTTAAAATTTTCAATATGTAGTTTTAAATCAATCGCATATTTTGTAAATTCGTTCATAGGATTATCACTTTTTGACCATACTTCTTGTTCTTCATAAAGTCTGTCGTACATTTCCCAAAACTTTCCTTGTTCACCTGCTGCCTCCGACACTTCTGCTGCTAACATAGCGTATTTATGTTGAGGTAATGGAAAATGTCTATAAGTAAATGAGATATTCTCCCCATATTCTTCTAAAATTTTTTTAACATTAGGATGTGCTGCAGCACATGAAGGGCATTGAAAATCTCCAAATTCTACGATAGTTACTTTCGCGTCTTTCGGACCTTTTTGGTAACTTTTCGTCTTTACGAGCAATTTTTTTTCAACAGGTTTATCAGGAATTGCTTTCTTGGAATCAGAAGAACTGAGAAAAGCTATTCCTCCACCTATGATGAGAAATGTTAATAATCCTGCAATTGTTAGTATTTTCGCTTCTTGAGACATAATAAATAATTAAAAGTTCAAAATGAAAAATCTAAAGTTAAATGAAATATATAAAAATTCCTTGTATAACTTTTAATTTTTAACTTTTAATTTTTAACTTTTTATATATCACCATACACAAAATAATTATTGAGAATCCGATAAATGATAATAAAGGAATTGTCAGAAAACCAAACCATTCAATATATCTCGTTGTACATGAAATTCCTGCTGCGCATGGTCCTGCTGATTCCGGGATAATTCCTCGTTCTAACAATACATGAAAGAATGCTATACTCCACCCGACAATACTTAATGGAAAAACATAATAAAAAATATGTTTAAAATCTTTTCGTAAGATACCAACACTAAGAATAAAAACAATCGGATAATAAAAAACCCGCTGATACCAGCAAAGTGTACATGGGGGTAAATGCATAATTTCACTAAAATAGAGACTGATCAGTGTTCCTGCAAGCGCCTGAACCCAAGCAATATAAAGGATATATTTTTTAAGAAACAACCTTACTGTCATTAGCTACGATTATAGCACTTCAGATGATGAGAAACTGTGTGGAGAATCATTGACAAAAAAACAAACGATAACGAGAAGAAAAGATTACGCCGGCTTTTTTAATACCATTAACGCCGAATTCCCATAATGCATTACCCCTCCAGTACCCCAAGCTACTTCTTGTACCATATGTGCTAAATCTTTTGTGTTGTTAGGGTCTACGCGCTCAGTATTAAAACGTCCAAAAGTTTTGTCAACGAGTGCTAACTCATCAGTATCCATATAACGGCAAAGTACGTTTCGAAGAGAACCTAACACTCCCGGTACATTTCGCTGATGCAGACATTCTACAATATGGACCATATCACTTTGTCCATCTAACTGGAGTAAATAAGTATCAATAATCGGATCATATCTACCAATAAATTCCTTTGCTTTTTTAAAATCTCCTGCTTTTTCTGAAAAAGCTTCTTTTCCTGTTACTGAAGGTTTTTCAGGAACGAAATCAGTATCTAACCAAAGAAGATATGATAGTCCTGTAGCGATTCCAATCGGTCTACTATATCGAGGTTCAAACTCAAAACCAGCCCCTTTATATAAACTTACCCATTCCTTTAAGTCGAGTTTATTTTCATGCGATGACTTTCTTCTAGCCTCAATTTCTGATAGCTTAACAGCATCTAACTTATATAATGATGGTACGACAACGACTGCTTCCCCACCAGGCTGTAATACTCTATTCATTTCTTGTAATGCCTTATCCGGATGTTCTATGTGCTCAATAACGTCTGCACAAACTACAAAAGGTACGCTTCCATCTCTAAAAGGTAACTCTCGAATATCTCCTACTACTCCACGTACATCAGGATAAATATCGCTGTCTGCTATACCATGCGCTGATGCAAGCCCTTTATCAAAGTATGCAGGTGATAAATCTAGTCCTGTATATGTAATGCCCTTACGCTCACATTGATATCGTAGAGATCCTTCTTGACGAATCAAACCACTGACACAACCACCAAGATCAAGAACCTGCCCTGTTTTAACACGAGACGCTTCGTTCGCAATCAACCTGTTTTTATAAACAGTGTATTTTGACTGAAGTGTGCCTTCTATATACCTCCTTGCATATTCTGCACTATAAAAATTTTTTCCTAGCTCACTCATAATTACCAAAAGTTGTATTATAGTTAAAAAAATCATGGCTGACAATGATAATAGACACAGGAGATAAGCAAAAATAGAGAAAATGAAGAGGAATATACTACATAGTCGAGTATTCCACGATGAGGCGTTCTTTATCTTCTTTCACTTTCGCTCTTTGTTTCCAAATGTTATCCATCGCTTCTTGTAAATGCGGTTTCAAACGGAAGTCAATAATATTGCTTATTTCAGCCCATTGCTGGATCAATTGTCTTTCACGGATATCCAATGCTTTTTTAATCATTTGCCATTGGATTTGACGACTATATGTATGCCATTCAGGAAAAGTTGCTAAATATTCAGGGTTATATTCTCCTAAATCCACAGCTTTTTGCAATGTCATTCTTGAAGACGAACTAACTGGTTTAGACGATTTATTCTGTTCCATTCTCTCCATCTCTTCCATATTATTTGTTTTATTTTACACCACCCTCCTCAAACTCACAACTCACGACACTTCGCAGAAGTTAGTCCCCTTGTGGGACAACCTACAACTAGTATATTTTAAAATGTCTTGCTATGATAATAAAAACACAGAAATGAAAGGAAAGAAAAAACTTCGCATAAGTATCGGAATCGCTGCATATAATGAAGAAAAAAATATATCCCGTCTTCTGGAATCTATCATCAAACAAAAATTTTCAAAAATAATTCTTTCAGAAATAATTGTTATATCCAGTGGATCAAAAGATAATACAAATACAATAGTAAAAAAAATTGCAAAAAGGTATAAAAAAATAAAACTTTATCAACAAAAGCGCCGTTTGGGTAAAGCATCAGCTGTTAACCTGCTTCTGACCAAGACAAAAGAACAAATAATTGTACTTGTTAGTGCAGATGTTATTGTAAAACAAGGGACATTAGAAAAATTGATTTTACCTCTTGAGAAAAAAGATGTAGGTATTGTTGGGTCACGCCCTATTCCGTTAAATGATCCAAAAACTTTTTTTGGATTTGCAGCTCATATGATTTGGAATCTTCACCATTGGATTTCACTCTCCAAACCGAAAATGGGAGAATGTATAGCATTTAGAAAAATGTTTAAACAAATTCATGTTTTAACAGCTGTAGATGAAGTTAACATCGAATCATTGGTACGAGGGCAGGGATATAAAGCGTTCTATCAACCGTCTGCAATTATTTATAATAAGGGTCCAGAGAATCTTCGTGATTTTATAGCTGCTCGAAGAAGAATCTACGCAGGACATTTGGCAACTATGTATGAGTTTAGTTATGAGGTTTCGACAATAAGTGGCGTAAAAACATTCTTCTTATTACTAAAGCATTTCCAGATATCGTGGAGATTTTTATGCTGGACTCCATTAGTAATATTTTTAGAAATAATAAGTCGTGTATTAGGTTACGCAGATTATAAACTCCATAAACGATCACATACAGTGTGGAAAGTCACAAAAAGTACTAAACAACTTCCATCTATCAGTAATGCATAGAATATAGGATATATAAGAAAAGATTTCTACTAAATATGATCGTAAAAAATACAGAAACAGTTGGAATCGTAATCGTTACCTATAATTCAGAACAAGTAATAGAAGAATGTCTCCTTTCTGTGCTAAAACAGAGAAAAATTAAATTTAAATGCATAGTAGTAGATAATAACTCTACTGATAAAACACTTGATATTGTACAAAAAAACTTTCCTATTATACCTGTGATAAGGAATAAAGAGAATATAGGTTTTGGAGCAGCAGTAAATAGCGGTATGAGAGAACTTTTACGCTTCCCTGAAGTCAAGTATATTCTTCTACTGAATCCAGATACTGTAAGTAGTCCTCTTCTTCTTACTAAACTTAAGGAAAGAATGGAAAAGGATCCTCTTATAGGTGTCATTTCTCCTTTAATAACATACACCAAAACTCCACAAACGATCTGGTTCGCTGGTGGATATATAAATAAATTGTTTTGTTATACTAAACACTCAAATATGAACAAAAAAATTGTTGATATTCCTACAACTTACAACCTACAACTTACAACTGACTTTATCTCAGGAGCTTGCATGATGATTCGAGCTTCAGTTCTTAAACACACTGGTCTTTTTCCCGAGGAATATTTCCTTTATTGGGAGGACGTAGAGTTTTCGCGTAAAATACACGAAGCTAACTATAAGCTTTATATTTTACCAAAACTTCTTATACAACATACAGTGTCAACTTCTACTGGAGAAGCAGGATCAAATGAATTGTCTCCCCTTCGTGCATATTACTATGCTCGAAATCCGTTTCTTTATATTAAAAGAAATGTGCATGGATTGTTAAAAATAAATAATTATCTTGGCCAATTTTTTATCCGTTTTCCCTATTATGCATTGAAAATGCTACTCCAGGGAAACTTAAAATCAATTATCGCATATATGAGAGGAATAAAAGATGGGATAACTTATAAATCCGAAACACGAATATCTAAATACGAAACAAATCCAAAATCAAAATGGCAAAAAATTCTAAACTATTTGAACATTTGAGTTTAGAATATTCGAACATTGTGTCGGATTTCGTGCTTCCGATTTCGAATTTTAATAGTGTGGGTCTTTCTCTAAATCTTTTCCAAATAATTCCTTATACGCTTCTTTTAAATTTCCAATTTTATTTTCAGAAGCATTACATTTTTTATAAATTCGTAATGCAAAGGTATAATATGGCTTATAAATTCGGTACATTTTAATCGAACGATCGATATTTTCTATTGCAAAGTTACATTGTTTTTCATCTTCTCCTTGTAAAATAGCAATCTTAGCATAAGGAAGTGAATTATCAGGATCTATATCTTGAGACTTTTTATAATACAAGTAGGCGCTTTTTCTATCTCCGTACCGTAGATAGAAAAAATCACCTATTGCGATAACACTGTATGAATACTGACGTGATGTATAAGGAGTAATATTATTCTGTTCTGGTAATGGCAGTAGCTCTCTATACGGAATATGAAGTGATTTTACTATTTGTGTAAGACGTTCTTTATATTCTTCAAGGGTAGGTACTTTATCTCTTTTAATTAATTCGTAGCTCAAACCTACTGGCATCCAAATATATTCTTTACTCACAGGGAAAAGATACATAGAATGTATTGGTCTTTTTTCTAAAAGTGATGGGATGTATTTTTTTACAATTTCAAAATCTTTTAAGATTGTTTTGGGATTTCTTTTTTTAAAATCATTTACGATTTTTTTCTCAAATCTACTTCTATCCCCAAACACACCCATAAAGATTACATCTTTACGGTATCCTAAGACATAATGAACATACCAACTGTTTAATGTAGCTGTATCCCCTACCGGAAATAATAATGTATTTTTCGGAAGTGGTGAAAGAATATCATACGCGAAGTTACTACCGATTTGGGTTTTCGAAAGATCAGTTTTCTGATTATTGTAAAAAAACATTTGTGCAACTGTAATTATGATCGGAAGTAGAAAAATAAAAGCATATATATTCCGATGAAATAATCGCACAGTTTTCTGCTGTAAGTAATATACACCAAAAGGAAGAAGAAAAAGAAAAATAATATATGAGTGCATATAGAATCTCTCTAAAACCCCTAAATCGTCTGGATCATTTATACCCGGAGCAATAACAAAGATGAAAATTGGTCCCGCAAAAAAGAAACCAATAAGAAATACCCAAAAAAGAAATTTGTCTTTTTTCCAGATACTCAGAAAACCAAGTATACAGAAACTAATAATAATCAAAGATAATTCATGATATAACGAGGAAAAATATATACTTACGACAACAAGCCGCTGCACTATTCCAATAGGATCTTTAAAAAAAGTATAGTCTAAACGAAGAAGTAATCGGATTAAATTGTATACTGTGGGTTCACCCATCCAATTTACAGGAGGGTTAGTCGATGCTGCTATAAACACATAGATATATGGTAATAAACCCAAAATAAAAAAAAGAATAAGTTTCCCAAGTATAGTCATTCTGGAGCGAAGTGTTAACGAAGCGATAGAATCTTTAACAGAAGATCTTATTGGCCTCCGACGATTGGCGGTTCTCTCCAGGATGACAGATCTATTTGATCTACTACTAATAAGTAATCGCCACAATCCTGGAAGCACGAATAACGCTATGCCTGGAAAACCGGAAAGGATTGCATGCTGATTTGTTAATGATAGCCCTGCAATAAATGCAACGAGATATAAATAAAGTATTTTCTTGCTGTGATACCAAAGATAAGCAAAAAAATATAAAAGAATAAGAAAAAAATTACTTAAGGCAAATACTTCTGGTACCTCAGCATATAACCAATACATGTACGAAAATGCTAAGACACTTGTCGCAAGTAATGATGCAACTAATACCTCCCATGGAACTTTTTTTATATCCCACTTTGTATGTCTGAATCTTTGTATTTCTAAAACTTTCTTTTTTTCTTTTCTCTTATCACTAAAATAATCTTTATATATGCGAATACAAAATAGAAAATAAACAAAGGTTCCGAAACAAGCAGTTACTGCCGAAATGAGACTCATACGCGCAACAGGAGGTAATGGAAATGGTATATGAGTAAACAAGAATCCAAGGAATGTAAGTAAAGGATATCCCGGAGGATGAGGAACTCCGAAAACAAATGCAGCAGTTACTAGATCTCCGATATCACCGCTGTAAACATCACGAGTAACATGATGAATGTAGATCGAAAGAACAGTAACAAAAAACAAAATTACTAGAATGATTTTCGCGTAGTTTCGCGTATAGTTCAGCGTAATCCTGCGGTTTTCACCAGACATGAAAGTAGTATAACAGAAGAATATTAGTTTCCAATTTCGAGTTACCAATTTCCAATTAATGTCGAATTTATAAATTCATTAATTTTAGTACTAATTGGCAATTGGAAATTTGAAACTGGAAATTCTTTACCTTTTATCACTTCCGAGGATGACTGTTACATTCTCAGCAGAAGATGAAGCATCAATTTCTTCAACATTTACAGTTCGATATGTTTCACGAAGCAGTACTTTTACATCATTTATCCATGCGTTCGTAACAGTTTTTTTCGCCCGAATTACTGTCTCTTTATAGTCTGATAAATCTGCATTTCCAACAGATATCACTTTATACCCTGCATCTGTTAATATTGTTTTTGCCTTTGCAGCTTCTCCAGCAATACCGCTTCCATTTAAAACGACTATAGAATATGCAGACTTATCAACAGGCTTTTCGGTTGGTGTTGGAACTTTCGTTGGAACTGCCGTTGTCGGGGTAAGAGCTGTCGTTTTTTTAGAAGTATTTGACATATAGAAATATACGCCTACCCCTACAAGAGCAAGAAGAACAAGTACAAGAAGTAATATTTTTAATAATTTACTATTTTTATCACTTGGCATTTCTATCTCAGTATCAGCAATGCTAGTAGTCTGTGGTGTTACAGATGTTGCTGGTTGTGTCTCAGCAATTTTCGGAGTCCCTGTTTCCGTAACAGTCGAAGTTGTTCCTGCTGCAGTTAAATTCGCTTGTTCTGATGACTGCACTGGCGGAGTCGTGGAAGGCGATGCTTGATTCTCCTGATTATCTGTTAATGTCGTTGTTATTTCTAAAGGTTGTTCTTGTTTACCCTCCTCTTTTACAGACGCAGCTTCTTCTTCAGGTGTAGACTTTGAAAGATTTAAGGCTTGTTCTGTAACTTCACTAACAGGTTGTGAATGCACATGCAATTCATACGGTGTTTCCTCTGCTTTTACTTCTTGAGGCTTTTCTACAGGTACTTCTGGCTCCTGACCAATCACTTTTTCCTCTTTTACCGTTCTCTTTACAGGCTGTGTCGAACGTGCAACTTTCTTCTTTATAGTGCCGGCCTTACGTACAAATGTTCGTTTCTTAGGAGATGCTTTTTTCATGGTTTTCTTTCCAGCTGCCATATTCTTAGTATTCTATAATTACTCTCTTCTGTCAAGAAATAAAAAAGTTTAAAAACAAATATCTATTTGAGGAGAAATTTTTGCGAGCTATAGATTAAAGTATCTATTTTCTTTAGACAAGAAGGTATATAATTGCCCACATATATTATGCTAAGGGCTTTATTTTTTATCCTTCTGCTTTTTCTTTATGTTCGTATAGCATTTCAAGCAATAAATGCGCCAATCGATTATGATGAAGGATACAATTTACAAGTCAGCTATCATCTTAGTAAAAATGTATTCAACTACGCAACATTTTCTAAAAAATTCGACCCGAATATAACGACTGGTCCTACAGTCCTATTACCTGCTGCATTGTTAATAAATGACACGTCCTCCCTTTTACCTCGAGTTATTATGTTTCTCTTTACAATTCTTTTTATGTATCTGTGTCTTCATGAAATATTTGAAACGCTGTGGGCACGTGTAGGATTTCTAATAACATTATTGCTTATGCCTCTCTTTTCAGTTTTTAGTGCTCATATATTAGGAGAACTACCGGGATTCTTTTTTCTTCTTCTTGCAATTATTTTATTACAGAAAAACAAATTGAAGCTTAGCGGTATCGCTTTCGCTTTAAGTATACTAACAAAACAAGTCTATATATTCGGAGTAATTCCGCTTTTTTGGCTCTGGTTTACTAACTATAGAGCAATAAAACAATTCAATAATAAAATAAGCGGTAATCTTTGGAACTGGGCTTCGGGTTTTTTTAGCATTATAGGTATTTGGTTTTTATATATCCTCACATCACTAAACTTTTCGTGGATTAATGTCATACGAGCTTTAGATTTATACGAGCAAACAGCAAGAACCATCTCACAACCAAAAATGTATTTACTTATTAAACGGCTTGATATGCTCGGATATATTTTTTCATTACCAGGAATTATTTTTCTTCTTCTTTTTATTGGAATTGCAATCGTGACCTTTATTGAGCAGAAAAAACGAAACAACATTCTTGCTGCACTATGTATTTTTACAATTATTTATACCGCATACTTCATGTTTTTCGGTTCTACAAACTGGTACAGACATTTTTTCCCAGCTATGCTCGGTTTTAGTATAATTCTGCCTGTATTTATATTGTCACTGTTATTTTCAAGAAGTGAAAAGCACACACTTGCACTCGGAATATTAGGTGTAATTATTGTGATAAACAGTTTATTATATCGATTAACAACAGATTCCGATCTACTCGAGAGAAAAAGAACAGTTGAACAAAACCTTCTTTTTTCTATTGATCAACCCTTAATGCCCACAACAGATCCAGTATTAAAATCACAACTAAATACTGCTGAATTTATTCAGGAACAAGTATTGCCAAATGATACTATTGCTGGAGTTGGATGGTGGAATGCGCCTGAGATTGAATATCTTGCAAAAAGAAGAATAGAAAGAGATCCATTTCAAAAAAATGTGAAATATATTATCAAGCATTTCTATGGCGAAACGCTAGGCCAATATGACTATAGATATTTACCTCAAATACAAAAATATCTTATTTATAAAAATAACGAATATAGTATATATCTTAAAAATCAATAATACAGGTTTAGAAACCTAAGCCAGTTGTTGTTGTCTGCCCAGTGTTATCTTGTATTTTTCTGACTGCTTCTTCGAGTTCCTCCTGGCCTTCTTGTAAAAGCTGCTCTGCCTGTTGTAAGTTTGCTGCTTCTTGGGCTTCCTGCTCACGATAATAGTTGATATTATATTGTGCGTTTTCTATTTGTTGGCGTGCTTGGTCAACTTTCGCTTTTGCATTATCCATAGCTCCCATTTTTCTCACCTCCCTCGAGTGCCGTAGTTTTAACGAAGGCACTCTTCGATCGCCATAACTTTAGTCAAGGCAACCATATTGTAAAAATCGTACAAATTTTTAAAAAGATTCGGATAAACTCCCCGTAAGAATAAAGCAAGAATCTAGATTATAATATTTATATGAAAATTGGCACTTATGAAATCCAAGTACCTTTCGTGACAACCTCAGCAGAGAATCTTAAAACTGTTATAGAGTTGGCTCAACTAGAAGCATCTGAAAAAGCTGTAGATCTCGGGTCAGGTGATGGAAGAGTAGTCTTAGCGTTTGCAAAACAAGGTGCGTATGTAGACGGATTTGAAATAAAAGACGAACTTATTCTTCGATCAAAACAAAGAATTCATGATGAAAACGTCTCTGATAAGGCGCGTGTGTATAAGAAAAGTTTTTGGGATATACCACTTTCCACATATGATCTTGTGTATATATATGGTATGCAATCAATTTTAGGGAGATTAGAACAAAAGCTGCAAATAGAGGTAAAACCAGGGGCACGATTTATTTCCAATATTTTCCGCCTACCAACTTGGAAACCGAAGAAAATGAAAAATGGAGTGTATCTCTATATAAAAACTTAATTAAGAAGAAGTATTGCTGCGTTTAAACAAGCTGCATATGTCACCCATAACAGATACGGAACTAGTAACCATGCTGCAAGTACTGAAATTTTCCGAAATGCGCCAATACATAATGCGATAAATAACCATAGAAGTAATATAACAAAAAGCGCGGAAGAAACGTTTTTATCTGTAAAAAAATAATAAGACCATAGGACATTTAATGCTAGCTGTAAAGAGTAAAAGAGAAATCCTCTATCTTTGGTATGTTTCGAAGCCTTCATGCGCCAAAAAAGAAATAATGAAATTCCCATAAATAAATAAAGCACTATCCAAACAGGTGCAAATATCCAATTTGGAGGGGTGAATGATGGTTTATTTAATGTCTGGTACCATCCCGGAATAGCATCGATTGTAAGATATGATCCTAGAGCTCCAGCGATAAAAGGCAAAATAAGTGAAACAATAAATGTATGGGATTCTTTCTTCATACCATTATTATTCATATGGATAAGAAAAAATTGCAATATGGAAAAAGATCTTGTACAGTTATAAAAGAGACTACTATGCAGATTCCACTCGTGCGAACAAAACGCTTGTCATTACTTATCTTTCCAATTCTAATCTTTTTTATACTGTTAATGGTATTTATTCTGCCTAGAAAAGATTCACAAACAACGTCTCAAAATAAAGGAAAAGAAAAAACTAAGGTAAAATCTCAAACTGTTCTTGCTCCATCGGTATATTTTGAAGAGTATGATAATAAAACACTTCTTCCCTACCTTCCTCCTTCTCTATCAACATACAAATTAAAGGACAACTATTCTTTAGCTGAAGCTCAAACCATAGCAAATCAATTTGGACTGACACAGTATAAAGAAGATAACGATAAAAAATATATTACTTTTTATAATTTCTCAGATCCATCATATATGGGTATTATGACATTTAAAACTTCGAATGGTGCACTTACATTCCGCTCGTATGGGAATCATATATTACCAAACATTCCAGGAACCACGAACCAAAAAGTTTATGAATATTTATTGACACTTGGGTTAGCCGATTCCACAGTTTCCTGTGAAACTTCGTACAAACGTAATGCAGAGATCATAGAAAATACTACATTTTATGAATGTCACAGAGATTGGTCAAAAGCAGGCCTGGCTATCCTGAACCCTGTTGGTATTTTAAATCTACCAGAAAATCAATCATTAACATCACTAAAACAAGGAATTGTCGAGAATGATGGACCGATTGACCCTTCAATAACAGCCACATCCACAGGGCAGGATGGAAAAGCACGTCCAAATGATTTTAATACGATTACAGTTGCTATTGAAAATGGAGAAAGAATCGTAGCAATTGAATCCAACCTCAGAAAAATAATATCTACACGTCAGTTAGATACATATGAAGTTCTCTCTCCATCAGAAGCAATGCAAATGCTTCAGAATCATGAATCTGCTCTTTCACTTACTATACCAGCAGGAGCTGGAACACTCTCATGGAGCGCTGTATATCCGAACAACATAGCTGAAGCAAAAATAGCTGAGATTACAGACTTTTTCTTATCCTATATTGAAAAACCTGTAGATCAAACACAACAAGTTCTAACACCAATGTACATAGCCCGTGGAAAAGCGACATTATCTTCAGGATATACAGTACGGTTTATAGAACTTATTCCAGCAGAACGGGACGGGACACTAATTTTCGCACAAAAAAAGCAGTCTGTGGCAGGAGCAAAAACCCGATATCTTGCACAAGCAGCTACTGATTCACTCCAACTGTTACCCTACTATCCTACGGGTACAATAATTCCTTCACCCACACAAATACAAAGCGGAGAAATCACGTTTCCAACTCCCACACCGAAACCTGACGCTTTCCGATGTATTCCCCCTGGTGTACAAGAAGCAGATCAAGAAGTAACATTACAAGTACCTGGTTTAGGAAATATGGTTGTACGAGTCAATCCTTATGGATCTGCACATAAATTTTATTACATTTCTTCTGATTTTGGTCCAACATCACTTGATGAAGTAAAACTCGCATTTTATAAAGTCATTAGCGCACAATACATCGAATTAATGAGTACAAGATTTAGCTCATCAACATTTACGAACACACAGAATATAAACGACATGTATGGATTCTTCTCAACCTTCAACTCACAGCCTTATTGTGATCTTGCAAATAACGCACCACCTCTTCCTGGATGTCCAACTAAATTTGAGATAAGTAGCGGTGGATATGAAATTTATGTCGATCAAGAAAGAGTTAAGTATATAGCCGAGTACACAGCTAATACATTATTAGAAGCAAAAAAAAATAACACTCTCACTAACTTAGCTACTGGAAAACAATACTTTCCTACACAGACTTTAAATAATTTCGGTTATATCTTCTTGGAATATACAGAAAATAGTAAAAAACAACAGGAAAGCTATCCAGGAGGAAATAATAGTTTTTCCTGCTATATTACCGGTGTGTCACCTGCTCTGTTTTTCTATAGTCCAAAAGACATAGATTTTTCTATATCTTTACCTAATTCAACTTCCTATACATACCCTGCTACCGAAAACAATACATGGAGTGTTAACCTTAAAAGCAACCAACTTACAACTTACAACTCACGACACTTCGCAGAAGTTAGTCCCCTTGTGGGACAACCTACAACAAACAATTATCTTTATTACGAATATGACCAAAAACAAGTTCAGTTTGCAGAGCCATCGGAAGCTTTTGTCATAAAACGATCTGAATGGAAAAATTGGCTAGATAATATATTTGCCAAACAAGCAGGTCTCACGACAAATGAAAGAGAGCGGCTTTCACTTGATATCAAACAAGCTTTGACAAATCTACATTCTAGCGAATATCTCTCTGTTTATCTTGCCGATAAAAATGAAGTAAATAAAAATCTTCCATTGGTTATTTCTCCGAAGCCGAGACAGGTTTATAGGCTACACCTTCTTATGAAACCTCTACAAACATTGAGAAATACTGAACAGCCAATTATCCCTGTAATAGATCGTTCTGAATTTACTGTCGTAGAAGTTGGAGCTCGGGCATTAGAATAATTTGCAAAACGTTCTCTTCTTATCGTACAGTATATATATAGCCTTATTATGGCAACGAATAAAAAGACACTAATTTTTACTGTTATTCTTATTACTGGTTTATTATCCCTGCTCATTTTATTGAAACAGCAGCAGGATCTACGACAACGAGCAGAAGAAGGAGAAATAACACCTACTGAGCAACCGGCAGAATCTCAACCTCCACAAGACCAAACACCAGAAGCTACTACTGAACCTCAACCGCAACCAACAACTCCCGTTGAGGAAGCAGCTCCAACGTCAGAACCCGTTGCTACAGCTGCACCACAAGAACCTACAACTGAACCTACTGCTGTTCCAACCGAGGCTCCTGGCCAGGGAGGTGCTCCCGCACTTTCACCGACAGAAATGGCCGAGGCTGTTACAGTAACTCCAGCTGTTTCACCGACAGAAACCCTAATCGCTCGCGGATCAGCTCCAGCTCAGAATGCAGCAGTTTCCTCGCCTACACCGAAACAGACCTCACAGTCACAACAAAGCCAACAGAGATCACAAGCAACCGCTACACCTACACCTAAACCACAAAATACAGGTGTAGGAGGAGCACAGCCGTTAAATACACCCAAACCTACTCCTTTAAACGCATTACCATCTACAGGTTTATCTCTTGATATTTTAACTATGACAGTTATCGGAAGTGTCCTCGCCCTTCTCGGTTCCTTCCTATTAATATTTTTGTAAGGTTTTGAAAAAATTTACTTACTTGGAAGCATCTTTCTCTGAAACTACGCTTGAGAGAATTTCTTTAATTACTTCATGTTTCTTTTCATCTTCTAAGTCTTGTTGTAGAAATGTGAATTTGAGTTCATAAGGAATAGTATCTAAGTATATATACTCAACTGAAGTACACAATGAAGTTACAGATACATCCGTACAAGATAACTCAAACGTTCTTACTATCCAGTCTTTTCCATTAATAAATTCTCTTGTTTTATCTTCGTTAAATCTTTCACCTGCAGGAATAAGTGTGTAATATGCAGTCATTTCAAATAGTCCTGAAAAGGATTTAAAAAGAGTAGGTTTCTGAGAATCAGGATGTATTTCTGAAGGATAGGTAAAGGAAACTTTCGAATTAGGGAATGTATATGTATGCCATTCTGCCCTAGTAAGAGACGGTGAGACAAGACGACTTGGCAATGGAGAAACAATCATTGTAATTGTCGGTGAAACAGCTATTCTCGCAGTTGTGGATTTACTCTTTCCAAGCAGAATGGTAAAGAAAAAAACTATACTTATCAAAAATAATACAAAAAATAAAGCCAGAAAGAAAACAGATCTTGAAATTTTTTGGGTTACATTAGTTTGTGGTTTTTCTTCAACTGGAGTAGACGAAGCTACTATCTTTTGCTCTTGATTATCCATCATTAAGTATAGTATTTCTTAACGGAACTTAAAGTCAAGTATTATTTGCTTTGCTTGTCACGCAAAAGCCCCCCTTTTATAGAAAGGGAGGCTTTTATTTAAATCCTAGAAAATATTTATTTTTTCTTTCTAGGAAGGAAGAAATAGAAACAATTAGTCATACAACCATCTCGTGTGTGTTCTATCTTCTGTGGTACAAAAAATTCCTCGATATGGTTTACCAGTTTTACTTACACCCCTTTTATCAATTGCAGGTGCACCACATTTAGCACATGTTAATGATGTAGAACTTTCTTCCTCTAATACAGGCATTGCTTGCTGTTTCGCATGCGCATTAATTACTTCATCTGCACTTGCGATACTTTCGATAACACCATATCCAGCAAAGCCGAGTGCGCGTCCTACAGCAGAAGTCTCTGCTACTTCATATGGATTCTGTCTTTCTATCATCTTTCCACTAGTAGGATTAACAGCACTGATTCCCGTAAAAGCTTTACCACTGACTGTAACTTTTGCACGCACTACAACTGGATCGTGGCTAATGACTTCAGTTTCAACACTCTCTAGTGTTTTACTTTCATGAGCTAATTCCACTCGTCGTGCAACAGTCATATATTCTTTACCATGTATATTTACAATTCCATTATTCGTCATTTTATTTTCACCTCCTATCTTTTTTAAAGATAATCAAGATCTGCTAAAAAAAGTTTCCAGTCTCCATTGTCGGATTTCCAATTAAATGATTAGTGAAGTAATTTCGAAATTTGAAACTAATTGGAAACTGGCAACTTGAAATTGGAAATTTTGTAAATGCGGCAAAAAGGAGAAATGTTAAATAGATTTCATCCCCTCTTCCCTAATCTAATATGTTGTTAATTCTCGATCTATCAAACGAGTTGTATCGTATCACCCTTTCGTATAAATTTCAAAGTGAGCAATATCCTTTCGAGGCTAAGTCCGAGGCTAAGTTTTTTTATTTTTGATGCTTTTTATTTTCCTAGTCTATCAATTGTCTTAGCTTATATTGTACGTCGTGAATAATAAATTTCATTTCAAATAATCCATATGCGAAAAGAAGATAACTCCCTATTGATAAAAGATCTATTTGTTTAAACTCTGGAATACCTTGTAAATATTGAGCAGGAAATAAAGCAAATAAAACATCAGCAAGCAACATGCACATTGCAGCAAGTAAAATAGAAGACCATGCTTTAAATAATCTGCCTCCGCGGAATGTCATAACAAGCATTAATATGTATCCGATACAGATAATAAGTAGCACGTCGAAAATACCGTACACTGCGCTAATACTTTTTTCAAATACTGTTCCTTCCCGCGCAGAAAGAGGAAATATAACGATTGAGCTTACTAATAAACTAAAAAATACAGAAAAAATAGAGACAATCATATTTCTTTCTGAATTTATCATTGAGTGATAATATTTCATTTCACGTAATATACCAAAGAGTAAAAAAGCATATCCGAAAACAGAAAAGACATCAGCTAATGAAGGGAAATGTTTTACATGATAGATCATTTGAATAGCGTATCCAGTTACATCACTTAGGAAAAATAATAAAAGCCCCAGAGTCATGAATGCGAAAGATTTCCCGTGTGGACTAGACCAGCCAAATGTGGTACACGCAGAAATACCTCCTATTACTGAAATGGCAGGATGAAGAAGAAAAACAGTATAGGTCATCAGATCATAGTTAAGCTCTGGATTAGGAAAGAAATATGCTAATGCTGTATTAAGAAAAAACAGTATAAGAATACCGGCAAGGTAAATTTCTTCTTTATGTAAAACTTTTCTCTTAATAGTATTCATACTATTTCAGTCCATACCTTTGACTTAACAAGTCTACAATCTCATGTGCTTTTTCAAAACCGAGATAATCTGTAAGAAGCTCTTTTAACAGGAGTACTATTTCCTTACCTGGCTTGCCATCTATTGCTTGAATAAAGAGTTCACTTGTTGATCCACCAAATACATCGAAAATTATTGAAGCAGCTTCTTCACGTAAGTAACCAGTACTTTCAGCCATATATTCATCTTTAAGCGTAACACATCTGTTCCTAGAAGTGTCAAGAAGAACTGAGTACTATTACTTGGTATATAACAAAGATTGAAGTGCGGAAACATTATCAAGTGCGTGGCCTTTCGCGTCATTATTAAAATAAACATAGACATCATGCGTTTCTGCGTATTTTCTAATTTTTAATGCCCATTGTTTTAATTGCTCTATTGAGTAACCTGACGTATATAAACTCGTCGGTCCGTGGAATCGTATATATACGAAATTTTTGTTTATTAACCTGTTTGCAGGAAAAACACCTGATTGCGCAATGACTAACGCTGAATTGTATTTTTCGAGTAATGCATTTATATCTTCGGTAAACCAAGAAGAGTCACGAAACTCAAATGCATGTCTTATAGATAATGGCAACAGTTCTAAAAAACTTTCCAACCTTGAAAAGTTCTGATTTGCAGAAAAGCTTGCAGGAAATTGCCAAAGGATAACTGCCAATTTCTTTTTAAGTATTAATGCAGCTGAAAGAAAATGTTCTACATCCTCCTCTACTCCTTGAAGCTTTTTGTATTGTGTTATAAATCTATGACCTTTAACAGAAAAAATGAAATGTTCAGGTGTAAGTTCATACCAGCGTTTATATGTATCTTTTTTAACTGACGTATAAAAACTGTTATTAATTTCAACTGTAGAAAATTTCGTTGAATAATATGTAAGCCATTCTTTCTGTGAGAGTGTTTGTGGATAAAATCGTCCCTTCCAATCGCGATAGTTAAATCCAGAAGTTCCGAAAAACACTCTATTTGGAGTTTTCCTGTTCATAATATCTCTAAAAATCAGGGGGAAATTATATCTCAACGTCTTCTACCGGAGCATTATCTTCTTTCTTTCGTAGTTGATCTCGCAACAGAATCATAGTATTAAACTTCGCTTCTTCTAGAGACTGTCCCCATGCTTCTGTAGCTTTTTGGAACATTGCTTCTATCTCTGGATCGGTGATTTTATCCTCCTCTAAATCTTTTAACACTTCTTCTTTCAATTCATTAACGGTTTTATTCCGTTTCGCAGCGATTTTCGCAAAAGAAAGATCTACAATATTAAAATCACTTCCCATTGAATCATCAGAAATCATGCATCCACAGTTATAGCACATGTTGTCTTCATATTATCGCAAACTCATCAAGAATTCTAGATCTATCAAATGCAATTACTCTTAAATCCTAAACTTACTTCTTTTTTGGGACTTTAGCCCCTTTCTCACGAGCTTCAGATAATCCGATAGCAATTGCTTGCTCCCTATTCTTAACTGTTTTTCCTCCCTTCATTTTTAATTCTCCTCTTTTATATTTATGCATTGCTTCTTCCACGGAATCTTGCGCTTTTTTCCCATATTTCGGCATATTTCATCACCTCCTTCGAGTGCCATAGTCTTAACGAAGGCACTCTTCGGTCGTAACCTTCCAAAAATAACTAGTAAAAAGATATTATTTTTTACTGGTTACGTGTTACTTGTCACTTGTAACCATTTATTCAACCTAAACCTACAACTTACAACTTATAACTATTTCAAAGATATGTATGAACTCTGCAAGAAAAACTTTCATTCTTCAATTTTTTCATTTTTTATGAGACAATAAAACTCCTTTGTTTTACGTTTTACATACATACTACTTGATACAAAATACTTTATACTTATTTATATGACCGAAATCTCAATTGAAACTTCTATTGATGACATTGTTGTTAAAAAGCAAACAAAAGCAGGATATATTCCGCTGTCATTAGCTACTTCTCGAGGTTCTATCTCATGTCGTTACTACCATACTTCAGGTGTCCGAAGAGCTGTTGTTTTCGTAGGAGATAAAACCGGAGGATTCGATAGCCCAGCGAAAAATCTCTATGCGAAATTAAGCAAAGAGTTACAGAAAAATAATATTAGTGCACTTCGTATCAAATTCCGTTTTCCTGAAGATCTTGTTGAATCAGTTCTCGATGTGGTAGTGGGAATAACGTTCCTTGAACGATTTGGTATAGAAGAAATCGCACTCGTCGGTCATGCATTCGGAGGCGCAGTTGTTATCCAAGCAGCTGCAGCTGCTCCAGAGACTGTAAACACAGTGATTACCTTAGCAACCCAAGCATATGGAGCAGAAGCAGCGACATTTCTCGAAAACATTTCACTTTTATTAATTCACGGAGCAAATGATGAAATTCTTTCTCCCCACTCTTCTACATATGTACATGATATCGCGCCGGGAAAAAAACAATTAATTGTGTATCAGGGAGCGACACATAGTTTACAAGAAGTAGCACAACCAATCCAAAAACAAATCCGCAAGTGGCTCTTCGAAAACTTCAGCTAAGCTCCCTATAGTCTAACTTATTTAATTGCTATTACTTCTATAGTTTCATATTGACATAATCCGGTAGTAAATTTATAATTGCTCAACAAATCCTATGGGAAAAGAAGTAGTTAGTATAAAAGAACTTGCCGCACAAAGAACCGCCGCACAACGAAGAGCTGACGTTTTCCAAACCTGGATTACAGCTGCACAACCAGAGAAAGAAGCAGCCACAATACAAAGTATTGTTCATACACGCCAACAAACAGATCAAAGAGCAGGTGCTGTAAGACCAGGAGAGCTTTCTGTTCCAAAAACATTTGACCAAACTACAGATGATCCATCTTCATTTTCAGTAAACTCACGGTCTGAAAGAAAAGCAGTCTTGCGCCTCGCAAGATTCCGATCAACAGCAGTACCTGGCATACAAGAAATGCATACAAGATATACAGAAGAAATTGCACTAATGAATGCTCAAATTGAAGGATATGGCGAAGCTCAAAGATATTTTGATGAGCTTACAGAATTCGAGACAGATCTAGCAGAGATGCGAGAATATGCAGCTGCAGGAGCAGTTAGTCCAAGTAATTTAGCAGCTTTTGAAGCTGAATTTAACGAATTTACAGCCCGTCCTGAGACTGACGAAGCTTTACGATTAAATCTCGAAAGACTCAAGGCTGAGAAAGCGAAAACTGATACACAAGCTAAAACAGTTTTTACAAATACTGAGACGCAAGAAGAAGCTCCAGCTGCATCTCCTGCAATGCCAACTGAGATAGATTTAAAAGGTATGCCTGGTGAAGTAGCTAGATTACTTGCGGCAGCTACTGCTGATAATCCACTAGCATTTGAGCAACTTGCTGCTACTATGTATCCTGATATACCCATTGGAGCAGCTTTAGAACGTGTAGAAGTTCACTTTAGAAGAGCACAAGCGTGGTTACAGAAAAGTGGTCAACGATTAGGATCTGTAGCCACTCCAGATACGCGTTACAGAGGAAGAAGAGGACAATCTTTTTATTTAGTAACTGGAGATGAAGCTCAACCTACTGAAGAAGGATATCGTATAGATAAAAGGACATTAATAACGGGTTTAGAAGGAAAAATATTGACAGCATTAGATCCCATTGGCCCAGAACATATTGTTACTCGAGAAGAAATATTAAGAGCTATAGGAGCCGATGATGTAGCATACCATGATCCGAGAATATTAGATGAATTGGTTAAAAATGTAAATGGTGTGATAAAAAATAAAAGGTTACGTGTCGTTGATGTTCGTAACCCCCGCGACGCACGAAACCGAGGCTATTTTGTTGAACACACTCGGAGAAGAGTTGGTCTTGAGCTACTTGGTGAAGTTGTTCGTTATGGTAATAAACAAGTAGTTCTTACAGACGACGAACGAAAACTTTTCTGGAGATATAGTGATAAAGTTGGACACGCACGTTTCGATATTGAAATGGCACGGCGGGTATTAGATGAGAAAGATTCTACAGCTTCTCAATTACCTGCTGTACTAAGTTCTTTAAAAACGAAACTTGCAGAACTAACTGGCGTAGATGATATTCTTGCCGCTGGAGGAAATCAGGAATTTGGACACTTTCACCGCATTAAAGATGCACGAGTTAAACAAGTTCCTGAACATTTTCCTGTGCATACTTCCCGTTTAGATGCATTTGATCTTATATTAAGTGATGCTCCTGCTGAGTCTATCATTACCACTTTAGGCTTAACTCGTGATAACCAACGTCATACATGGGTGCAAGCATACCAAGCAATCAGACATTCTCTAACCACTATAAATAATCGAGTGACAGAAAATATCGAAAGAGAACGAGAAGGGGATATTTATGTTCTGGTTGAAGATTTTATTGTTAGTCATGGATTGGGTGATAATGTAGGGTTCTTAAATTATATTAAAGATAAATTAAGAACTGCATATGAGGCGACATTAGTTTCGCCAGAAGCAGCAAGACAATCAGATACACAAGCTTCAAACGAAACACGTGTTCTACCTCCAGCTCCTAGCACAGCAGTAGGTGGTGAAGTTTTTTCTGCCCCAAAACCAACTACATCGAGTAGATCAAATCAACTATCACAACGAGCAGCTGTAGATGCAGAAAGTGCTGCAGCACCGACAAACAAATCATATGGAATTGAACGTAAACATCCATTTATACGTAAAAAAGCTGATACGTTATTGACAGAGGTAGAAAATAGACCAGATTTTAAACAGCCAGTAAATTCTTCACAAATTACTCGGGTATATGGTCGGTTAACAACAGCTGTTATAGAAAACGCTAGAAGAGCTGGACATATACGCCCGGTTGGATATGATCGAGATAATGATCCACTCTATGATGCAGAAGCTATTGCTATTCTCCTGTATCTCTCTCAACATAAACAACTGCCATCAAGGCTTAAAGGAGATGTAAAAGATGTTTTCTCTGAAGAGAATCAGAGAAGAATAAAAGAACGTGAAGAAGCCGCAAGGAAAGCTCAAACACAAAAATAAATTTTTCCACTTTAAATATGATCTATTCTGAGGAAAACAGACACCTTACGTATGGAGTTTAGACTATACCTCTAAAGAGATAGATTTCTTAAGAATACGGAACCCCTACACGTTGTTCTAGTTTCTCTATTCTCTTAACTGTTTTTACATTTTCTTTATCCAGAAAATTAACAACCATTTTTATTTCTTCTTTTAATTCTCTATGCATCTTTGTAATTTTTAATTCCACGTTCTTTATTCGATTTTTTATATCGTCTATGTCTGTCTGAATCCGCATTCTAGACATTGTAATATCAGCTTGTAATTCTTCTTTAACTGCCTGAACCTCGTTCTCAATCTCTTCCCTTACTATTTTCCTTGTGTCTTCTTCAATTGCTTTCCTAATTTGTTCAACATCCTGTTTCGTTAACATGGTATTACAATACTGCAATTTCTTATGTTTATCAATACAGGAAATTTTGTCATTGCGGCCCAGATGTATATTGAGGAAGCACTCATAACTTATAACTATTCTATCCCTTAAAACGAAAATGCCAGGGTCGCACTTTCTTACGGGAAACGATCATCCCGCAGTAAAAGTGCGCCCTGGCGCAACCCTGTTCCCCGCGAAGCGGGGCTACGATGTTGCCCACGTCCGTGGACGAACGACTCAACGTGGAGTCAGTATCGTCCCACGATTGTGGGTTCTACGATGATCCGGACGCCGGACGAGCGGTAACCTCAATCGGGGTTACCGAAAATGTAACGAGCACGTGTGCTCGTCCGGGTTGGGCCCCGATGGACCCGGGGGGTGGCGACGTCCTGTATTAAGTGATGTTCTTACGCATCGCGCCTCCTTTCGAGGTTGATTCGGTCGCGTTGCCCCATGCGGCGGTAGGTGATTTCTGCAAATACAACAAATTCGTCGTACTTGAAAAAACCACCTATCGCCTATTTCATCGTAGTCGTAGAGAGTTGATCCCGATACAAAGCATTGTGAAAAAGAAGTAATACAATTCGCAATTGAACAGTATTGATTCTCGAAAATCACGCAGGAATTGTGTCGGAATTTCTCTCTATGACAAAGTTATTAAAGAGCGAGAGATTAGGCTAATAATAGCATACGCATGAGTCTTGTCAAGCAGTATTTTTTACACTCTTTCATCATTATTCTTACAGAAATCACACGCTGAAGAGTTACTGTAGAAATATGGTCCAACATGTAGAACAGGCTATACGAAAGTTACTAACGTATCGAAACCGGACTTTTCCTATTATCTCTGTTTATCTGACAATTCCTCAAAAAGAAAGCAATAAAAACGAAATCCTTATTCAACAATTCCACAATCTAATAAACACCTCACTGAAACCCGAAGACATTTCTCTTCTTCAAGAAGATATAAATTATATCTATTCGTTTCTTCAGAATTATAAACAAACGAATGGGTTTAAAACACTTGTTCTCTTCTCCGGTGGAAATAAATTATGGGAAGTCATAACACTTTACGATGTGATACCAGAAACTATAAAAATCTATCATTCTCCTTATGTAGAACCACTCTTCCAAGTGCTAAGTAAATATCGAAGATTTCTCATAGTTCTTGCAGACAGAGAAAAAGCAAAATATTTTACCTTCCATATGGGACAGGTAGAAACGCAAGGAGAAATTCAAGATCCGACAGTTCCCCAAAAAGTTAAAGGAAGGAATATGTCTACATTAGCTGGGAAAGTCGATCGACACATCCAGGATCATCTTAATCATCATTTTAATTTTATCGGGCAAAAAGTTGGTGAATTCGTAAAGAATAAACAAATCGCAGCAGTAATTATCGGCGGACATAAAGAGCTAATGAAAAATGTTACTCAACATTTACCAAAAGATTTACAGAAAAAAGTGGTTGGTGAAATGATTTCCGAACTAAATATAAATATGAATGAAATAGTAAAAAAGAATGTGGTTCTTATTGAAAAAATAAATCGTCAGCTAAATCAGCAACAACAATTTTCTGTATAATTACTCTAAATCTTTGAGGTTATTTTCGACATCCTTAAAGTCAGCAGTGTCATCCCCTAATTCTATATTTGCAGCATCCTGCTCTTCTGGTGATAATGTAGATAATGTCGGTGTCACGGATTTCATATAATCCGCTGTACGTTTTTCATCTTGCTTATCGCTAAACAACATGTAGAAAACTCCTACAAGAAGTAACAAACCAATACCGAGAATAACAAAAAGCATTCTCGAACTTTTCCTCGGCATCTCCGATGTAACTTGCACAGGTTGTTCATTCATAGTTTGATTATTCTGATCCATTCTATTATGGTGTTACTATTGGCGTAATAGTCAAAGGTATAGCAGTCGGTATAGTAGTTGGTGTAATTGTTAGAACAACGCTTGGGGTTACTCCAGATGTAGGTTCTGCTTCGTCATCATTCTCCCCTCGAGCTTTAGCCAATGCTCTTGCAGCATCCATCACGGCTTGTTTCGCTTCTTTCACAATTTCCTTCGTTTTTCCCAAGTCTTCTTGTAATTCTTTCATCGCATCACCAACAGTCTCATGTAATTCCTCTACATCGTTAATATCAGGTGTGTAATCTTTCGCAGCCTGTTCTGCTACTGCAGCTTCAGCGGCTGCTATAGCAGCTTCTGCTTTTGCTATTGCTGCATCAAGTTCTGTTGTATCTTTCCCATCTGCTTTTAATGCAGCACCCTTCGATGCAATTTTCTCGAGAAGTGTTGTCATTTTTTCTAATGCTTTTGTGAAATGGTCTGTTCGTTTTTTATTAATTTCAGATAACCTGGTATCAATTCGCTCCACTACGTCTTTTTTATGTTCGTCTTTTATTTCCTCCAAGTTTTGTTTGAATGCTTCACGCTTTTCTTTTATATCTTCCTTCAACTCTTCTTTCTTTTCTTCAACTTTCTCTTTTATTTCCTCTTTTTTTTCTTGAATTTGTACTCGTACTTCTTCCCGCAATTCTTTTCTTTCATCTCGGTTTTCTAAAGCAGTCTCTTTCTTCTCCATCTTATCTTCGACTTTTTCTGGTTTATTTTGTTGTGAATCATTTTTCGCAAAAGCAGTAGGAAGAAAAAGAAGGGAAAAAATAAAAGCAGTAACAAGAACTCTCATATTCGTCCTTATACCTTATCGCAGTATTGTCGTAAAGTCAAGTTTACAAATATTTTTATACCTCCTAAGCCGAACTAACTTACAACTTACAACCTACAACTCAAGATACTTCGCAGAAGTTAGTCCCCTTGTGGGATAACTCATAACTTTTTTAATACTTCTTCATCAGTTAATTGATGAAAATCTTCATAATACCTTCCCACAGATTCCATATCCTCAGGTACGTAGAGCACAACTGTCTTGTCTACGAATAGTTCTACTAACAGTAACGCTTCTTTTGAGCTTACAGGAACAGCCAAAAAAATCTTTTTGGGATCTTGTCTTCGCAATGATCGAGCAGCAGCATACATTGTTATTCCTGTCGCTAATCCGTCATCGACGATAATCACAGAAACATTTTTTATATAAGGGAACTCATGTTTACGATAAGACGAAAGCCTTCTTTCTAGTTCTTCTTTTTCTTTATGTACAGCCCCTGCGAGGTCTTTTTTTTGTAATCCTAAACGTTCTAAGTATGGTTTATGAAAATATACATATCCTGTTTCTGTGACAGCACCTATTGAGAACTCAGGATTGTGAGGAGCACCGATTTTCCGCACTGTAAAAATATCAAGAGGTACATGAAAACATTTTGCGATAGGTTCCCCTACGAGAACTCCCCCTCTAGGCAATGCAAAAACGAACGGTTGTTCTATCGATAATTGTTTCAGCCTTTTAGCTAGTAATTCTCCTGCCTCTTCTCGATTCTTAAAGATTGACATTTTATTCCTTTAAACTTACTCCTCTCCCTCGCTAATTGCAAGAACCGCATGCGCCGTGGTAGGATACGATTTTATATATGGAAAGAAGGTCATCTACGCATGAAGCTACTCAAAAAAAACACCAGCAGGAAGACACTCGTAATAGATCTTTATTAATAGAAGAACTACTATCTTTCGGACCTCTTGTCTATGCTGAACATAAAAACATTTCTCCTATTGAAGCTACAGAAGAAGCAAAAGAATTGGGAAGATTTTTATCAGATGAAGGATTTATTGTGTATCCCACCGGTGCTACAGGTGGTATAGGAGCTGGACATTTACGTCAAGCTATTATGGCACAACAGTTTTACGAATCTTTAAAAGTGGACACACGACTACTAAATCTTGAGATGCAAACGAATGATCCGCTTTCCATCGGATATAGTTATCTCCAAAGAAATCCTAAAATGTATGAAATCTTTACAGAACAAATTTATAAGAGACTACCGCTTCCTGTGTTAAATGGTAGTGTCCATTTTATGGCAGATCCCCAATCGGTGGTAAGCCAAATGCAATCGTCGGGCGATAATCTCGATCCTAAAAGAAAACGATTGTTTGTAACAACACATGCAAAAGCGGCAATCTCTGTCATCCGAGCAATTCAAAATGGCAGTTTACCAAGAGAACATACCTATATTGCTGAAGATATTCCAGATGTGTGGAACCGAAAAGGTATGGGTTCGATGACAAGTCATGAAACGCCAGGCGAAAATCATATTATGGTAGTGCATGATTTACAAAGTGCATTAGCAGTTTTACAAGCAGGCAGACGATCAAGAATTGTCCCATGGGGTACAAACTCTAATCCATATTTCCTTACTCATGAATCCCAAAGAAAACCCGCTCAAAAACCACATCTCTTATTCGAATTATCAGGAAATCCAATTCCTGGCATGGATACGATGATAGTAGCTGCGTTACGCGGAAGTAAAGAAATGATAGAAAAAGGTGAAGTACGAATCACTGTCCATACTATGCATCATCCTGAGTCGTATAAAAAATTACAAATGACAATTAATGAATTAGGACTCTCCTACTGTCCTTTCATTCGAGTTATGGGTGGAGATAATCTTACTATGGAACAATCAATACGGACAAGAGAGCAAGTATTAATTGGCAATGCAACAGAAGGATATGAAGACGAAGTTTCTATTGATTTTTCTGTTCCTGATGTTCGAGTTGCAAAAGGTGGTGAAGTTCCACTGGAAGACTCAGGAGACGACACACTTGTATACACCGTTTGGGGCAAAGGACATGAAGAAGATGATATTATGGCAGGTGTACGGGAACATAGAACTATAGATATCCGAGATATTGCTGAACAAGAACCAGAAAAAATAGTTCAATTCATAGTTCACGATTATAAGAAACGATTAAACGATCCAAATCGGCCAAACCCTAAACGCAGTTATTCACATTTAGCTCCGAAGGTACTGTTCTTTCCTGACCGCTATCCTCTATTGCAGCAAGTCGCTTGACTAACGACTAACGACTAAATAATGATACAATAGTAATTTGGTATGCAATTTTTAAAACAGTACTTCAATCGTTATCCTGCATTTCGTTATCGTGATTATAGATTATTATGGTCAGGTCAACTTATTTCTATCACAGGATCACAAATGGAAATGGTTGCATTAAATTGGCACATTTACCTTCTGACACATTCCGCAGTCGCTCTTGGAATTATTGGTCTTGTTCGTGTCATACCTATAATTATTTTTTCTCTTATTGGTGGTTCCATCGCTGATGCTCATAATAGAAGACGAACATTACTTATCACACAAACTACAAGTGCAGTACTTGCACTGCTCCTCGCGCTATGTACATTTCAAGGAAACATTACTCCAACAATTATTTATGTCATAACAGCAATATCGGCTGCAGTAAAAGCTATAGATACACCTTCACGTCAAGCATTTTTCCCAAGTTTAGTGAAAAAAGAACACCTCATGAATGCAATTAGTTTAAATATTATCATGTTCCAGATCGCATCTATTGCGGGGCCTGCCTTAGCTGGTCTATTTATTGCACAATTTTCAATCGGGAATGTCTATTTATTTAACTCGTTATCATTTGTGGCAGTAATTTTTGGTTTACTTCTCATGCATGCCACAGGGGAAATCGAAGGAGAAAAAACAATAGTTTCCCGTCAATCAATTAAAGAAGGAATCCAGTTCGCATTTTCGAAATCCATTATTTGGTCTACAATGCTTCTTGATTTTCTCAGTACTTTTTTCTCCTCAGCAACTGCATTACTTCCCATTTTCGCT
Source organism: Candidatus Levyibacteriota bacterium (assembly GCA_041906785.1). Lineage (GTDB taxonomy): Bacteria > Patescibacteriota > Microgenomatia > Levybacterales > UBA12049 > CAYMDS01. The sequence continues at coordinate 7,683 of JAYRIM010000003.1, read as the reverse complement.
GCTGATATTCTTCGTGTCGGGCCTCAAGGATTAGGTCTTCTTTATGCAGCGCCTGCTATAGGTGCTGTTATTGCTGGATTTGTAATAGCACACATCGGTAATTTCGGAAAACAAGGAAAAATGCTTCTCTACTCTGTATTCGTATACGGCATAGGAACAATACTCTTCGGATTCTCCAAAAATTTCTATGTTTCGCTTTTGGCACTTTTTATTGTCGGCGCAGGAGACAGTATCAGTACTGTTATACGACACACTATCCGTCAAGTCGTCACTCCAGATTCAATGCGTGGACGAATTGTCGCATTAAATATGATTTTCTTTCAAGGTGGACCACAATTAGGTGAATTTGAAGCAGGTCTCGTCGCTGCATTAATCGGCGCTCCTCTTTCTGTCATTACTGGAGGAATCGCAACGCTTTTCGTCGTATCACTCATGGCGTATGCTCTCCCCAGCCTCCGTACCTATGACCGCCACGAATAATTCAACTTATACCTATAGTAAAAAAAGGGAGGTTTTGTTATAATTACTCATCTATTTAAACTATGGCAGTTTTGATTAAATCTATCACACAAACTGCTGCCCTACAGAGGAAAGAAGGCGAATCTTCACCGGCCGGTGAAGATTTTACGATTACATTTCCAGGAGCTGAAGGTTTATGGATGCCTCGAGAAACACACATTGTACTTCCCCAAACAGATAGCCCTCGGCCAGTTTTTATCACAACACATACAGATAATAGATACCACCCATCGCTTGTCAGAGCGATCTACCCTGAATCTCCTAATGGTGGAATGGCAGTATTAAACCAACCAAATCGTCCATCTCAACCCAAAGTAGATACAAGTGCAAGTTTATACCCTCAACTAGGATGGTCTGCAACTCGTGGACATTTAATTGCATTTACTGACGGAGATATCGTCGATCTCGGAGAATTAAGAGGGGCATTTACACAATGGAATACTGACTCAAGTGAAGGTACAGATGTGTTAGCTGAAGAAATCGCGACTGAATTAGGAATTATTCCGGATCGTGAGCTAAGACATGATCTAGGAAATCAACTAGGCAATGCAAGAACACGTGGCAATCGAGTGGAATTGCTTAACCTTTATAGAAGAGTCCATGATAGAATGCATACTGCTCTTCCAATAAGCATGCGTGATATGCTCAATCCCTGGAAAATTGGTGATCTAGTACAGTCAAAACAATTAAGTACAGACCAACTGGAAATAAAACCTGAGCATCGGAGTATTGTAACCAGATTTCTCAGTAATACTGTAACAAATGCTGTCGAAGCAAAAGGATCAGATGATACGTTCCGTAACTCAGATGTAATTCCATTAGTAGGTAGTTTAGATCCGGGTTGGCACTCACCATACCTTGCCGTCTGTAGTACTACAACTATTGCACTAGACGTTTTACCGCGACTTGGAAGTTTTCAGACTTCATCTAAAGATGATGGACGAGGAAATGGACTAGCAAGTTTAGCAGTTGAATCACAAAATGCTGGTATGGGATTATATGTCGTGACCCACGATAAAGGAGCAGTAGAAACTGCACGTTTAACTGGATTAGGAAACAGTAATGGTTATTTTATGACCGATCTGTATAGGACTGGCCAATTACCAAATACAGATACAACATTCTCTCATGGTCAAAGAATGACAGAATTAACCGATTTTATGAGAGCCCAAGATTTACCTACAGCTTTTGTGTTAGCAGCTGATATGTGGCACACTCCTCTAAGGATAAAAAACAAACTTTATTAACCCATCAACTGCATATAAAAGCTTAACAGTATTCTTACACATCGTTTGTATACTCAATACATGGAGAAACAAAGGAAGAATACGAATATAGAAACAACTGCTACTCCCCAACCCAATAATGTAAAAAAAGAAGGATCAAACCTTCTCGGTCCTAAACAGCAGCTACTCGCACTAAAAAAACCATTATTTATTATTCTCATAGCAATCTTTGCGCTTATTGTTTTAACTCCCATTGCAACGTATTTCTACTTTATTCGAGATTTTTCTAGTAAAGAGAATATTATAACGAAGAAAAATACCGGAGTTATTTTAACTGACCGGAATGATAAACCATTCTTTACGTTTTACCAAGCACGCACTACGGAAACTGCCTCGCTCTCAGCAATTCCAGATTATGCAGAAGAAGCAGTCATAGCAGTTGAAGATAAAGACTTTTATAACCATCCTGGCTTTTCTCTACGCGGAATAGGAAGAGCAATCCTAGCGAATTTCCGTGCAGAACGGTTAGCCCAGGGAGGGTCCACAATATCACAACAATTAATTAAAAATACATTATTAAATCAAAACAAAAATTTTCTTAGAAAATATCAGGAACTCGTTTTAGCAATCGAACTTGAGAGAAGATTTAGTAAACAAGATATTCTCGAAATGTATTTAAATACAGTGTACTTTGGTGAAGGAGCGTTCGGTATCGAAGACGCAGCAGAGACGTATTTTAATAAATCAGCATCAGAACTGACGCTTAGCGAAAGCGCACTTCTCGCGGGTATACTTCCTGCACCTTCTGCTCTTTCCCCTATTTCTGGAAATAGAGAAAAAGCCTTCGAACGGCAACAGCTTGTTCTCGCTGAAATGAGAAGGCAAGGATATATCGATGTTGAAGAAGAACAAAAAGCGAAAACGCAAAAGATTACGTTCTCTACGCGAAAAGATGATTTGAACCAAACAGCTCCTCACTTCGCATTAATGGTAAAAGAAGAGCTGATTAAAAAATATGGTGAACAGCGAGTCGCACAGTCAGGATTTATCGTTAAAACAACACTCGATTTAGATGATCAGGAATTTGCTGAACAAACAGTGAAAAATAATGTTCTACGTTTAGCTTCTTCAAACGTTACAAATGGAGCTTCAATTGCAATAAATCCTAAAACTGGCGAAATACTTACTCTGGTTGGAAGTTGGGATTGGACATCTGAAATGAACGGAAAAATAAATATGGTTCTGAAACCACGGCAACCCGGATCTTCTTTTAAACCTATTGTGTATGCAAAAGCCTTTGAGGATCGTGTTTTAACACCAGGTTCTATCCTGGAAGATAAAGAAACAACATTTCCCGGCGGATATAAACCGAAAAATTATGATGGAAAATTCAGAGGAAATGTAACAGTTAGACGTGCGTTGGCAAATTCTCTCAACATTCCGGCTGTATTAACGATAGAAAAGATAGGAGTACCGGCCGCTATTGAAATGGCTGAAAAACTGGGTATTACGAAATTAAAGGACCGTTCACAGTATGGTTATTCACTTGTCTTAGGTGCAGCAGAAGTTCCGCTTATCGAGATGACCAGCGCATTTGGTGTATTCGCGAATAACGGTATAAAAGTTGAACCATATACTATTCAAGAAATACGGGATAAAAAAGGAAATAGTATTTATACTCATTCTTCTGAACAGCGAAATGTGTTTGATGCTGCGATAGCATTCCTCATTTCTTCTATACTCTCAGATAATAATGCCCGGGCAGAAGTATTTGGAAGCGTTTTAACTATTTCACGTCCCGCGGCAGTAAAAACAGGTACGACAGAAGAATATCGAGATTCACTAACCATAGGGTATACACCTAGTCTCGTCGTAGGAGTCTGGATTGGAAATAATGATAATAAAGCAATGGCGAATATTGCAGGCTCTATCGGAGCAGCACCTATCTGGAGGGCGATAATGGAACACATACTCTCAGGAACACCTGTCGAAAAATTCTCGAAGCCGTTCGGTGTAGTAGAACTTTCTATCTGTAAAGAAAACGGATTGAAAGCGAATATTGCTACATCATCTGCTTATCCTGAATTTTTCTTAAAAGGTACTGAGCCGACGAAAGATTGCGCAGTTCAAATTACTCCTTCAAGTAAACCAACAGAAGATCCGAAAGAAACACCAACTGAGGAACCAAAACCTACGGAGAAACCGACAGACGAACCTAAACCAACAAAAGAAATAAAACCTACGAAACTGCTTGAACCGACAGAAGAACCACTTCCTACTGATCTTTTCCCAACGACACCCATATAATAGAAACCTCACTCTGTTTTTATGAAATAACAGAGTGAGGCTCTTAGGATAAAAATCTATACGATTACTCTACTATCAGATTTCCAACCATCCCCATTTGGCGATGATTTCCAACACTACAATAGTATTCAAATGTTCCAGCTTTATCAGCAACAAATTCGATGGTATCTGATTGGCCAGATTGTAATTGTTTCGTTTCTGCGTTCTCAAATTCATCTACAACCCAGTCATGAAAACCTCCGACACTCGTAAATGTTATTCTTACTGTATCACCCTTTTTTACTTTAATTTCTGAAGGATTGAATGAAAAATTCTTTCCTGTAACTGCAAATTCTTTTATAGTTCCTTTTTCAGCAGTACCACTTGGTTTTTCCATCGCACCTGTGACAGTATCTCCTTCAACTTTTTTCTCTTCAGCTGTTTCATTTTCCTCTTCACTCATAGAATCAGTTTGTGCAGGAGATATTTGCTGTGTTACTTGTGCATTTTCGTTATTTTTTGCTGAATTCTGAGACATAAAAAATACTACTCCGCCGAGAAGTAATAAAGCGATAACAGCGACGCCAATAAATGTCATTTTGTTTGCTCCTCCAGAAGTATTTTGTATTGTTTCTTCCATATAATCACCCCCCTTCATCATACGAATTCATCCGAATAATAAAGAAATGTTATTTTTAATCCTAATTTCTACGAATAAAGTACATTCGGATAGATTCGAATCAAATTCGTAGTAATTCGTATATCATTTCAAATATTTATCAAAAAACTCAACAGATCTTTGCATCGCAACCTGAAAATTAGCTGAAAGATTATGATCGTCACCTTCATATTCGTAATATTCAACTTCTTTATTCGCTTTTTCCATTTCGTTTTTTAAATTTCTGGAAAATTCCACTGGTACAGACTCATCAGCTGTCCCATGATGTAATTGTAATGGTCCTGAGATATCTTTAAGGAAGAAATTAGCAGAAATGCTTTGCCAAAATGGTGAGGAATTTTCTGGTTCTCCATATTCATCGACAAGTCTTCGTCTCCAGGAAATAGCGTTACTTGGTAAAGGCTGTGCAGGAGTTATTCTTCTCCTCCAGTTATTTAATAAATCCGGATATGATGCAACTACTCCTGCCCAAATGACACCAGCCTTTATGTCTTTATTTACTACCATAGAACGTAACGTTATAAATCCTCCCATACTATGACCCCACATGCCAATTCTCTTTGTATCAATAATATTTTCTTTTGTCATTTTTGCTTCTCCAGAATCGAGAATTTTAACTTTCTTCAGACGTTTTAATGATTCCAATGCATTTAATACATCTGTTGTGTAAGCGTTTGAACCATACCCTCCTGTCGCTTCGCCTTCAGAATTGCCGTGACCTCTATAATCAGGACGAAGAAGAATATAACCATTCCGAGAGAAACCATCCGTATAGGCTATATATCGTTCTGTTGTTCTATATTCTTTCGGTGGAATATATCCGTGATTAAATACAATAGCTGGCCATCCACTTCCTGGTGGTTCTCCTTGTGGAATTGTTAATAACGCATATATCTTTAACCCTTCGGAAGTATATGAGACAATAAATCTATTATAATTTGTTCCTGGATCCAAAACTTCTTCAACAACAAAATCACTCCCTGGAAAATCTCCTTTACGTAACGATGCTATCGATAATGGATTATTGGTCTCAATATCTCCGCCTTGGTCTACACCGAGATTGTCATCAGTTTTATCTGGACTTTCTTTATTAACAACATTTCCAATCAGATTACCTGAAGGATGTACGATAAATGAAAGACTTACAAGAAGAAGCAGCAGAACAATTAATACAGTAACCTGTTTTTTCATAATTCCCTATCCTATCAACGAAGAGTATAGAAGTAAAGTAGTTACCTTACAGAAAGTAAATTGAAAGAATTTTATCTAACCCATATAACCCTCATCGGGTTTGTACAGGGTAGACACATAAGGACTATTATTTTTTCCATGAGGCTTCAATTCTCTGGAGAGCTACTATATATGCAGCATCTCGAAGGGTCACTGAGTGTTTTTTCGAAGCTTCAAAAACAGCATCAGCAGCAGATTCCATTTTTTCTTTCAATTTTGCGAATACATCATCTTTAGACCATGTTTCATTATGAACATTTTGATACCATTCGAAATAACTTGTTGCCACACCACCGGAATTTGCAAGGATATCCGGAATAACAGTGATACCTTTCTTTTCTAGAATTTCATCTGCTTCTTGAGTGGTTGGTCCATTTGCCATTTCGAGAACTATTTTTGCTTGTATTGAATCTGCATTCTCAGCAGTAATAACATTCTCTAAAGCAGCAGGAATAAGAATATCTACCGGTAAACTAAGTAGTTCTTGCGATGTAATATCAGAACCACCCACTTTTTCTCTATATTTAATATCACAAACAGATCCTACACAATAACAACCAGCTACAGTACCTTTTAATTCTTTACATTTTTCAATATCTGCTATTGGTGGAACACCTTTTGGTATATATATGCCTCCTTTTGAATCAGAAAGCGCGACAACGATAAACCCTTCTTTTTGTAGAAATTCTGCAATATATCTTCCTACATTTCCGAAACCTTGAACTGCCACTGTCATACCCTTTTTTGTTTTTCCTAATTTTTCTAATAATCGTAATAAAGCATATGTTCCTCCTAATCCTGTCGCTTCAGTTCGACCCTGAGATCCGCCTTTTTCTATAGGTTTCCCTGTCACCACCCCAAGGATTTCCTGACCTTTAAGATTTGAATTTTGAGATTTGAGGCTTTTACTATATTCATCCACAATCCAACTCATGACTTTAGGATTTGTATTAACATCAGGAGCAGGTACATCAAGGAATGGACCGATAACAGGACTTAATTTTCGAGTAAATTCACGAGTTAATTGTTCAAGTTCACCTTCATTTAAATCTTTGGGATTAACTGTTATGCCTCCCTTTCCGCCTCCGAATGGCACGTTCACCACTGCATTTTTCATTGTCATCCAAAACGCAAGTGCTTTTACCTCATCCATAGAAACTTCTTGATGGTAACGTAATCCTCCTTTAAACGGACCAAGTGTATTATCATGTTGGACACGGTAACCATTATATTGACGAATAGTTCCTGTATGAAGACGAAGAGGTAGAGAAACTTCAACAACTCGTTGAGGTTGTGAAAGAGATGCTACGATATATGGATTAAGTGTAATTTTTTTGGCAATTTTCTCTAATTGTTTTTGTGCGCGTTCCCAAGGATTGTTAATCATAATAGACTCAACTATATAAGAATAAATAATTACTTACGAGAATGCTAGACAAAGATCTGACAAATACTAAACTTATGACTTTTTAAGCGATCTTCTCCTACGTTTTTTAGCAAGTGTAAGTAAATGTTCTCGATAATTTTCAAGTTTTTTATCAGATAAATCTTCTGCATCTATGAGTGTATTCCTTGCTTTTTTCGTCGCTTTTATAATCTCATCTAACTTCAAATGAATTGCTTTCGCATCTCTATTTTGTGTATTCTGAACCAGAAATATCATAAGGAACGTCACAATCGTCGTTCCGGTATTGATAACGAGCTGCCATGTCTCTGAAAAGTGAAAGATAGGTCCAGTTATAG
>JAYRIM010000002.1:0-10755 GCA_041906785.1 Candidatus Levyibacteriota bacterium | reverse complement strand
GTCAGTTGTCAGTTGTCAGTTGTCAGTTGTCAGTTGTCAGTTGTCAGTTGTCAGTTGTCAGTTGTCAGTTGTCAGTTGTCAGTTGTCAGTTGTCAGTTGTCAGTTGTCAGTTGTCAGTTGTATACTAATTGCGTGGATCAGTTACAGCTTCTAAAAAATGATTTACACAAACTAGCAAATTCAGAGAAAGCTACGTTTCTACAGCGATTTTTTAAGACTGGGGAAGGCGAGTACGGTTTTGGAGATATTTTCATTGGGCTAACCGTTCCACAGTCTAGAAGTATTGCTCTGAAATATAAAGATTTAGCGTTTGAAGATATTTATACATTATTGACTTCGAAAATTCATGAAGAACGTTTAATAGCGTTACTTATCCTTGTTCATACTTTTGAGAAAGGAAACAATGAAAAGAGAAAAGAGGTTTTTACTTTTTATTTACAAAATATACAGTATATTAATAATTGGGATTTGGTCGATTTGTCTGCAGATAAGATTGTTGGAGAATATTTATTAGAAGGGACCAAAGAGACAAAAGGGTCAAAGGAGCCAGAGAGGAATGTAAGAATACTTCAAGAATTGGCAAATTCAGGAAATATTTGGGAACGGAGAATTGCGATGATTTCTACGTATGCATTTATAAAAAAAGGGTATTCTAAAGAAGCATTAACTATTGCAGCGATTTTGATTCATGATAAACATGATTTAATACAGAAAGCTGTAGGATGGATGTTGCGTGAAGTAGGAAAACGGTGCTCTAGAGACATTGAAGAAACATTTTTAAAAAATCACTATAAAACGATGCCGAGAACAGCATTACGGTATGCTATAGAACATTTTCCTGAAGAGAGAAGAAAACAATATTTAAATTTTTAATATACTAGTTTTTGGGAATAAATAAGATTTTTACAGTCTTGTTTCTAAAAATTGTTTTCACTTGTTCTGTATTTTTTTCGATCAATAAAGCTTCATCAGCAGGTAGTACTAAATGAGAGATATTATTACCTAGTAATATCTGTCGTATCAGTTTTCGATTTTTACTTGTAAAAACTATATTAGCTAGATCTCTACGATCTTTAATATTTACACCATGACTTCTGAGAATACCTACGCCTGAAAGATATAATGGTACATCAGATAAAACACCATAATATAAAGAACCGCTCTCAAAATCATTCTTATCATCTTTCACTAAAACGAAATCCGTTTTCTGTTTAGATAGAAATTGTAAACCTTGTAATTCGTCATTAGTAATTGTAAATCCTTTATACCTAAGAATATTATCTACATTATTATTTGTTTGGAATAAAATTCGTGGTAGTGAGAAAGCTATAAGGAATATAAAAAGTAGCATTTGAAGGTATATGTTCATTTTTTTTGTCCAATACGTCCATGCTAATGCTGAATATATGGAAGAAAAAATAAAGATTGAGACCAGAAAGTTAAATGTATTTGCTCCTCCAGAAGTTTGTTGAAAAAAGAATCCAAAAATTGCACTGACTATAAAACCTCCTAAGAAAAAAATGTTCAATTCTGTGGGAAATTGAGCTAAAGATTTTTTTGTTTGAATAATTCCCGTTAATTTAAATCCAAATATCGAAATGCAGTAAATGAATATAAACATGAGCTCATATTGTATTACTCTTAGAATATTATTATGTTGAGCATAAATTACCCTAGCTTGTTCTAAACGTTCAAGCATCATCCAGGGTTGCACTATAAAGTTTTCAAACAGTGAAAATCCAATAAAATAGAATCCGCCTGCATCTCTATTAACTGGGATATACTGAATTGTTGCAAACAATAAAGAAAGTATTGGAATATATAAAAATGAAAAACTTCTTTTTAGCATATAGTAAAATGAAAGGAGAAATAAACCACTTAATGCAAATAACCCTGTATAGATCTTGAAACCTACAAGTCCTCCAAATAATAATGCTGTTAGAATTCCAGTTTTTACATCTCGGCTCTTCATCCAAATTATAAACATACTTACTGCAACAAAGAAGATAACAACTGAGAATGCTCGTGGTGGGTTTAGAAGAAATGTAGAACCATCCTCAAGAGAACTCATTTTAAAGTTAATTTCTTTTCTCATAAAAGAGACGAGAAGATAAATAAGATCAGAACCGAAGTAGAGAAAAAAGAGAAAAAAAACTACAAATCTTTTATTCATTTTCAGAAATGAGCTCAAGGTTATAGCACTGAGACCAAGAAAAAGTGAGACAAAAATTGGAAAAAATTGGAACTGTGTTGAAAACAGTGGTAGTTTAAATATTCTTACTAAGTCAGCAACAATACTATTACTCCAATAATGGTAGTTTTTAACGATAGTTCCATACATTCCAGGTTCAAAAGGTGGATATCTCAATACTAATTGATTCGTTAGAGCTAGATGATATAAAGCATCACTGGTATTTCCGCAACAAAAAAATATGCCTTTATTATAGTGTATACCCCAATACCAAACTGCAGAAACTTGTATGAAAACACCTACTATAACTATAGTAGTTATTAATAAAGTAAATGAAGAGATCTTAGGAAAAAAGAAAGACCTTTGGCTAATCTTTAAAGATAGTAAATACAATATAGTAAAGAATACAATATAGAAATATGACATCCCACGAATACCTAGAAATCCGAAAATATATGATTGCCATCCCCATAAAACGACACCTAAAATAATAGTTATGATTATTTTATTGAATCTAGGAATATCAATATGAGTTAGGAAGTAATTTCCTGGAATATAAAAGGTAATGAAAGACGAAGCTATAAAATAGATGAAGTTTAACCAGAATGTTACACCAAATAACTCTTGCATTCTATAATGTAGAATAGCATGCAGATATAATGAGTTGCAATGAGTTATAGACTATTTTATTTCTAATAGCTCTACTTCAAAGATAAGTGTTGCGAAGCCGGGGATATCTGGCTCAACACCATATTTTCCGTATGCGAATTGATATGGAATTGTTAATTTTCTTTTTCCTCCGACCTTCATTCCTGGAATTCCCATATCCCATCCTTTTATGACATATCCAACGCCAATTTTCGTCTCAAACGGTTGACCTCTATCCACAGAGGAGTCAAATTTTGTTCCGTTTTCTAACCACCCAGTATAGTCTACAGTAACAGTGTCACCATCTTTCGCTTCTGGTCCCTTTCCAATTTTTACATCTTCAATTTTTAATTCTACTTGTTTGTCCATATCTTTAAAAGTTACAAGTTATTAGGTCCTGAGTTATAAGTGTAACACAATTAAGAAAAAAAATGATAGTTCTTAAAATGAATATTGCGTGAAGGATGCGTTATAATGCATGTATGATAATTACGAAAAACAAACCTTTCACGAGAGAAGAACTTGAGAAGCTTCGGGAAGCATATAATATTTATATTAAAACAGTAATTGATATTGAAAAGAAAACATGCTCTGCAGGAGCATTGATCCATGCTGATTCTGAAAAAATTCTTTTAAAGCAGGGATCTGAGCAGGAACATATATGGGGAGGAGGTATAGAGCTTGAAACGATGACAATTGATTTTAATTCATTTATCAATATTCGACCAAAGCAAAAAAATACGAGTAACGAAATCCAGGACATTAAAATACGTAAGAAATATGAACAATTAACAATATTTTTTTTCAAAGTTTTATATGAATAATAAAGAAATTATTGCGGCATTATCACAAGATTTATACAGAGTTGCAATTGGATTGCATAGAGGCTCTGATAAAATGGCTGCAATTTTTATAAATGAATCATTAAAGCGAAGAGAAATGGTCGATATACAATTAGTTAAACCATATATTAAAACATATTTATATAATTTACCTGAAATTCTTCGCTCTGTTCAGAGTGACAAGAATAAAACTGCAGAAGATGCATTAATGCTTAGTACAATTTTTAGGAATTATTCTCAGAGATTTTAGAAATCATGGTATACAGAAGAAAGCCGAGGCATTTTAATCCACGTTTTGAAGTCGTGAGTTGTTTTTGTGAATATGACAATACAATCTTATTACTTCGTTTAAAACATAATAAATTCCAAGGTGGAAGATGGGGCGTCCCAGCTGGAAAAGCGAATGAAGATGAACTATTGGTTGATGCAATGCTTCGTGAGTTGAAAGAAGAAACTCAGATAGAAATCGCTTTAAGAGATCTCCGATATCTGAATAATGTGTTCATTAAGTTTAAAGAAGTAGATTTCGTTTATCATATGTTTAAAATTCAGTTTGATTTTCAACCCGATGTGCGCATAGATGCAAAAGAGCATATTGATTACCAATGGTTACAGCCTACAATGGCTTTAAAGTTAGATTTAATTGAAGACGAAGATAGGTGTATAAAGATGTGGTATCATTAACCAGTTGTCAGTTGTCAGTTGTCAGTTGTCAGTTGTCAGTTGTCAGTCAGAATCTATGGCGGATGAAGGATTTCATGAGTATGTCATAAACGAAGTATTAGTTGATATCGATGGGATTTCATCGAGGGCTATGTTTGGTGGATATGGAATTTATAAAGAAAAGGTATTTTTCGCTTTAATAGCTAATGATACATTATACTTTAAAGTAGATGAGAGTAATAAGAAATATTTTGATGAATACGAAAGTAAACCATTTGTCTATGACATGAAAGGTAAGCAAATGACTATGAACTATTATGAATTACCCGCAGATATTATGGAATCAAGAGAAGATATTGGTGATTGGGTAGAACGATCGTTTCAAGTGGCAATTCGATCGAAGAAAAAATAATTATATGGGTGAAGCAGAAGGTCAACAATCGCCAGGTGAGAGGGTTTCTTTCAATTATATAGAAAGACATTTAATTCCATTACCCAGACCAGAGATGGAAAGACCTTGGGAAGAAGTGATAGAAGAAGGAATAACGAATGTTGTAGAGAATTTCGAGCTTTTAAATAGTCCTGCTGAAGAGGAAGGGATCGAGACGCCAATAAGTCTTTCGCCATTTAATTTAACTGAGGCAGAAGATCCAAGAGAATTCAGAGAACTTCCTCCAGGTGATAGTGAGTTCATTAAACAGACATTGTTTCAAAATTTAGGGTTTACAGAACCAGAAGGTGAGGACGAAACAGGAATTGCAGTACAGTACGAATTTAATGCTCCCAAACCACTAGCAGGGTCAGAACAACAAGAACCATCTTGGAGGGGAAAAGCGAAAGTTACTGTTTTTCGTACTGAAAGGTCAGAAAGCGATGGTATTTTCCTTCATCGGATACGATATTCAGATGGTCGAGAAGAATATGTACTTGCCTCAGAAAAATTTAGATTTCCCGATGAACCAGACGAGCAGATTATTATTGATATATAAGATGTTTGTATACTAAATTAGAAAGTAGGTGATTATAAATGAATAGACCAGTACATTTTGAAATACATGTCGATGATCCAGGGAGAGCAGCTGAGTTCTATAAAAATGTTTTTGGTTGGGAATTTAAAAAATGGGAAGAACAGGAATACTGGTTAATAATGACAGGAGAAGGTGATACCCCAGGAATAGATGGTGGTATGGTGCGTAGAAAAGGATTAATAATTGAAGGAGCACCTGTGAATGCATCAGTATTATCTATGGATGTTCTAGATATAAATGAGACGATTGGTCTGGTGAACGAATTCGGGGGAAAAGTGGTTGTTCCTGTTATGGTGGTTGCTGAAGTTGGATGGGTAGCCTATTGCGAAGATACTGAAGGAAATATTTTTGGTATCATGCAGAATGATACAACTGCTCAGGAGATGAGTAGTGAAAAGAGCGAAGAATTAAAGTAGGGGTTGCAATATAGGAAAAAATTTATTACCCTAGAAGAGGTTAGCAATGACAAAATATCTCCTTTTATTTCGTAAAGGTTTTTTAGAAAAAGATCAGCCAAATGAGGAATTGTTATTGGCTTGGGATGCATGGGTTGAAAAGCTTGCACATGAAGGTCGTTTTGTATCAGGTCTTCCATTTGGTCCAAAAGCGAAAGTGATTAGTGGTGTAAATAAAGCAGTTACTGATCTACACATAGATACAGATAATGTTGCTGAATATATTATTATTCAGGCTACTTCTCTGGAAGAAGCTGTAGAAATCGCAAAGGATTCTCCAAACCTTCAATATGGTGGATCAGTTGAGGTCCGGTCTACAATTCCACCACCACAATAACAATTTTTAATTTCTAATTTAAAATTTGTAATCAAATCTAAAGTTTAATATTTTAATTATTTGATTTTTGAATAAAAATTAAAAATTACAAATGTACTCATAATGAAATATCTAGCTTTTGTCGTCCATAAACATGATGCGACGAGATTACACTATGACTTTCGTTTACAGATCGGGAATGTGATGCCTTCCTGGGCGATACCGAAAGGGCCGACTTTAGATAATACTGTGAAACGCCTCGCTATGCCTACGACAGATCATACTCTGCAATATAGAAATTTTGAAGGAGTTTTACCTGAAGGAACGTATGGTGCAGGACCTGTAATGATTTGGGATGAAGGATATTATATCCCTGAGATAGAAGTTAAAAAAGGTGTCCGTGAAAAGGTTGAGAATATTGAAGAGGGACAAAAGGTGATGAAAGAAGGATTAAAAAAAGGTGAATTAAAATTTCAACTTTTTGGAGCGAAATTAAAAGGTTCGTTCGCGCTCATTAAAACGAAGGGCTTTGGCCCGAAAGACAGCTGGCTATTAATAAAGCATAATGATGAATACATAGAAAAAGGGTATGATGCAAATGCGTATGACTTTTCTGCTGTTACGAAAAGGAGTATTGCTGAGATTGCGAAAGAGAAGTAGAATTATAATTGATAGTTTTTATATCTATTGATGTTGAAAGTGGCCGTCGCAAACTCTTTGGCAGCAGAAGAGGGCTTTCTTAAAACTACGGCACTTAAAGGAGGTGATTAGATTGAATAAAAAAATGAAGTCATGTTTCGAAGCACATGTTTTGATGCATAGTTTGTTTGGATTAGGCTTAGGTGTTACGTTGATATCATTATTCCCAGCATTGCAAATGGTATGGCTGGGAGTAGTCTTAATGTTGGTTGCATTTCTTATGGATGCAATGAGAAAAAGTTAATTTATCGAATAAGACCTAATCCTAGTAGTCCGCTAATAATTAAATATGCTGCTATGAGATAATTTAGTGCGCTTGGAAATACAAGGATTAAAAATCCGAAAACAAGAGATACCCAAGGACTGAAATCAAAACCAATAGTGATCATAGATTAATTATTAATATGAACGAGGATAGTTAAAATTGATGAGAGTCTGTTTTGAAGAAGGTAAGAAATAAATAAGAGAGAAGAGATAGAAAACATGTTTATTGTTTCTCTCTGTTGTTTATTTTATATAAGTACATTTTATTTTTTTCTCTTGTAGGTTTCAGCGTCGGTAGTTTAAAATAGTTCACAACGATTTGAGCTCCCTGGACTGCTTCTTTCATTATTTTTTTCTCCAAACGTCTCATGATATGCGAAGTAAGATAGATTGTAATGACATCAAATTTACCTAAATCTGTTTCCCAAAAATCTCCTATATGAATAAACGCATTTTTACTTACCCCTGCTTGTTTAATGTTCCATTTCGCCCACAGAGCAAGAAGCGGATTAATTTCATATCCATGTGATTCAAATCCTTTTTTTGCCAGCGCTATTACGATTCTGCCGTCTCCTGCACCTAAATCAATCGCTTTTTTACCTTGTTCAACTTTCAGTAAGCTCATCATCACCCTTGTTTTTTCTTCACCTAAAGGTGCATATGGAGCACCACGAATCATGGTATAGGTTACATTCCAAATAACATAGAGTAAAAACGCGATGATAACTAATTGTAGAAAAAGCACCATATCTATAAATATAACAGGATTTAAAATTTAAGATATAAAAATATATTTTATTATTGTGAATTTAGGTTGGTAGTTAAAAAAGAGAGTTTATGCGATAATACACGCATGTTACAGCAAGAACAAATACATTCTATAGAAGCAAAAGCGAATACAGTTTTAGAGGAAGTTTTTGGCAGTGCAACTGAAACTCCGATTCCTGTACTATTCGAAAAGATATTAGAGAAGTATGATCTGACAGTCGCCGTTGGTACGTTTGAGAACGATGATGTGTCAGGGGCAATGACTCGGGATGAAAAAATAATTTATATAGCTGAAGATGAAGAAGGGAATAGAAAAGTATTTACTATTGCACATGAACTTGGACATTATTTTCTCCATTCTTATAAAAAGCATGATGTGTTTTATAGATCTCAGATTATTAATCTTACTGATGAAAAACAGCAGTCCGAAAGTGAAGCAAATTGGTTTGCAGCTAGTTTACTTATTCCAGAAGCGAAATTACGTTACTTTTTCTCTGTTACGCAAGATGTAGGTGAGTTAGCAACAATATTTGCAGTTTCATCAACAGCTGTTTACTATCGATTAAAAAATTTACAATTGGTACCATGAATTTATCAGGCGAAAAACGATCATTGCCTGTCCAAGAAAAGAAAAGACCAAATCTTACAAGTACGTCTATTCAGAAAAAAACTATTGCTCATTACCGTTTAGAGCGAGAGAAACAAGCTGCATCAGGTTTGGCTGTTATTCGTTCATTTAGACCCAGTAAGTTACCAAAACAAGTGCAAGCTACTAAAGCACGGAAGAAAAGTGAGTCTTTGCAGGAAAAATTAAATAAAGAGAGGTTAAAAGAAATTCATTTTAAAAATACTTCTCGGAATCTTTCTATTATTTTCTTTTCATTGTTATTACTTTTTCAGAATTTGGCTATTTTATATATTGTTTATTTAGCTTTGGAATCAAATAAGCTGAAAGATTTACAACTAATTTTCGCAGGGTTAGTGGCTGCAACGTTAACAGAAACTTACTTCATAGCAAAAAAAATTATCGATTTTGTCTTTAGCAACACAGATTATACATCGATAAAAAAGACAACATAGATTGGTTAAGCGTTTTCTTCTTGTTTTCAAAATATTTTTATCCCTAGATAATATATAAATATATAAAATTATTTTTAAGATATTGACAATTATTATAGTAGGTGATATTTTAATACTTATTGAGATGAAAATTATGGAAAATACTTCTTTGCGAACTTTTTTAGAAATTCCATATGATGTGCTTGAAGAGATGAATCTTACTGCGAGAGAAAAAGCAGAAACTGTAGATGCTAAAGAATTAGAAGCAGAATATCGTGCTTACTTAAAAAAAGAAAAACGAATAAAAGCTGTCACACTCTGTTTTACCGATATTGAAGGACGTTTCCACATGTTAGATTATGATAAAAAGTTTCTTCTGGAAAGCTCAGATAATTTAACTTTTGATGGTTCATCCATTCGAGGTTTCAGCCAACAGTCAGAATCAGATCTTCGTTTAGATATTGATTGGACAAGTATCGTATGGTTACCTTCAGATATCTTTGGTTCCGGAAAAGTCATTTTTTTCGCAAATGTTTTAGGCAGAGATAGGAAAGCATATCCTGCAGATTTTCGAGGTCAATTACAGTTGTATACGAAAGAGTTGAAGAAGAAAGGTATTACTGCACAATCATCTACAGAAATAGAAGGTTTTCTGGTGGAAGGAGTAAATGCAGAACAGCATTTTATTGAGACAGAGGGATTTAAACTTATTTCTTCTGGAGGGTATTATCATTCACTTCCCTTAGATTCTCTAAGACAATTTATTGACCGATCTGCTGAAGCACAAAGAGCAATGGGTTTTAGAAATGAGAAAGATCATCCAGAAGTAGCACCATCACAGTTTGAAATGAATTTTTCGTATTCAGACGCTCTTCGTGCATGCGATAAAATTCAACTGTATAAATTAGTTTGCCGTCAAGTTGCGAGAAGCATGGGTATGACTGCGACATTTTTGCCAAAACCAATTGTGGGTATTAACGGTTCAGGAATGCATACGAATTTTTCATTAAGCAAAGCAGGGAAAAATATGTTTCATGATCCAAAAGGACAGGATGGACTATCGAAAATTGCCTGGGATTTTATTTGGAAAATTCTTAATCATGCTCCTGAGATTTGTTTAATTCTTAATTCTAGTGTTAATGCATATCGACGGCTTGATCCGCATTTCGAAGCACCAAACCAAATTAAAGTTTCTCCAATAGATAGAGGCTCAATGATACGTATTCCAGTCGGAAATGAAAAGACAGCAAGAATTGAGGTCCGCTCGGTAGCTCCTGATGCTAACCCATACCTCGTATTAATAACTATTTTGAAGACTGGATTTGAAGGAAATCCTTTAGAAAAAGATGAGACAAAAAGAGACAGACTTCGATTCCTTCCAGATAATATTAATGATGCGATAAAACTTTTTAAAACGAGCGATTTTACAGGGAAAATAATGGGAGAAGATTGTAAAACCAAATTTATGACCTATAAACAAGCAGCTGCTGATAGGAGCCCAAAAGCACTCGGAAATTTCGTGAAGTCATCTGAAATTTTATATCATCATG
Organism: Candidatus Levyibacteriota bacterium; assembly: GCA_041906785.1. Taxonomy (GTDB): domain Bacteria; phylum Patescibacteriota; class Microgenomatia; order Levybacterales; family UBA12049; genus CAYMDS01. The sequence continues at coordinate 272 of JAYRIM010000002.1, read as the reverse complement.
AAGTCACAAATCAGGTCCTCTGGAATAAATTTTAATTGATTCCTTCGTGTTATACCTCTCCGTTTCAGATTTGCAGGAAATAATAAATAACTCAGAAACTGCAGGTATAATACACTATTTGTAAATTTGAATATAAGGAGTATATAATACTTCGTGATTATGGCACAAGAAGATTTCTTCCGTATTTTTTCCAGAAAAACGTCAGAAGCAATGGGAAGTTCATGGGCTTTTATGCTTGCTTTTTTGACAATTATTATTTGGGCTATAACTGG
>JAYRIM010000001.1:0-2125 GCA_041906785.1 Candidatus Levyibacteriota bacterium | reverse complement strand
CGTGCCTGTTGATACAATCTCCCCATCGGCTTTTAGTTCTGTCAATCTTCCCGAGATGCAGTTCAGCGGTTTGTTCATTGCCCTTGCAATATGTTTGCTGTAGCCCGTGCCGTTTTCTTTAATGAAGTTTAGGACAAAGGCACGATCTTTTTGTTTATCAACTCTTTCGTTGGCGGCTTCGCTTTGTTCGTTCCCGCCGTGTTTGTTTGCGCAGATGTCGGGGTTGATGAGTTCTTCTGTGATTGTTTTCATCTCTATACCTTTATGTTTAATCTTTCAGCTTCGATCTTTGCCAAAGCACGATATTTATCTTTTAGGTCTATTATTTCCAATATTCCGGGCTTCCAGATTCTTTCTTTCGCTATACACAAAGCATCAAACCTGTCTTCGCCTATCTTCTTTATCAGATTGATTTCATAAGCGTCTTTATTGCCGTGTAGTCTTCTGTTGCATTGCTTGCAGCTTAGGTTAATATTATCCTCGTTGTACTCAACCGCCGGGTACTTATCTGAATTAAAATAATGACTTGCGTGATGACCCCTGCCGTTGTAAATCTCTCTTGTAGAGAACAAACGCACCTCAATTCTTCTTCCACAGGCACAGCAGTTGTAATAAATGCTCCCGTCTTCCGAAAGACGCATATCCCTTAGCCTGCAATAGAGGTTGAACCATTTCGTAAGGTTCGATTTTTCTTTACCACGTGCGCCTGGATTTGTGATTTTTTTATATTTTTTAAGCTTCATTTTTCTCGTTGCGGGTTAAGTAGTAGTTAAAAAGAATCTTTGCTAATCGAAGTACCAATCATCTAAATATACTTTTATATCTAAATATTTTTCGTCAACTATTTTTTCTTCTATATCAACAAAATATTTTCTTCCAAGTAATTTTATCTGCCATACTCCCGACTCTTGTTCCAGCTCACTAAAATAAAAGCTATCCCCAATATTCATTTTGTATTGTATTATTTTACCCAACACAAACGGCTTTATTTTTTCCTCAAAATATTTTTCCAGTTTATCTCTGTCCCCAAATTTGTTTTCATCAAAATCATACTCTATATCATCTACCGCAAAAATCTTTTTAACTTTTGCCTCAATCCCAACAACTTTTTTAGTCTCTGTTTTTTTTGTTCTCGCTTTCATTACTTCTCCTAAAATTTAATAAATAAAATTATTACCGTTGCGGGTTAGGCAACAACCTGTTATGCAGATAAATTATTTTCCATCGCCTTTGCATTCCTCTTCTATGCTTTCAAGCAATAAGCTAAGAAAATTTCTTTGTCTTCTTATTTTATAATATTCGCTTGCAATATCCTTTGATAAATTTTTTTCTAACATTATTTTCATGATTTCAGCGCACCCGTTCATCTTTTTATATTCTGCAAGAGTTATTTCTTTATTTCTAAGTTTTTTAATTAGTGCGTCCATTATTCATTTTCTTGTACGGGTTAGGTGGTAGTTACACTGAAATTTTGCTTTTAAGTTTGTTTAGTAAATCTTCGCAAATTAAAATTCCGTACGTTCCCATCATCATTTTTCCTTTATACATAATATTGTTTTTAGGCGTTTGGTCTTTAATTCTTTGTATCTCTTTAATCTTATCTTTCAGCAATCTCGTGAAATTCACTTTATTAGCAGTTTCTACACAACCCATAATCAGATCAGCAAAACTTTTTATCGTTTCGTCCTTTTCTGTAATACCTGCTTCAAAGTCATTCAGTCTGCCTTCTATTTCGTTGATCAATTTATTAAGTTGTTTAGAGTTATTGTCTATCATAGTATTCCTTCCTTGTACGGGTTAGTTGGTAGTTAAACGTATTTTTTGCTTTCATCCATCACAAATAAATTATCTTGCATTGGCGGAACGCTGTTAAGCGCAGCGTTAAAAATGTGCAACCCTATTTGAGGATCAACACAATTATTAATTACTTGCCGCTTATCTCCAACATATCCGTGCCAATCTTTTACAATAATATTTCTCTCATTTTTTGTTCCTTTGTTTAATGTTTTTTTTATTTTTCCCCATCCTCTTCAAAGAGTTCATTTAAGAATGCTCTGAAATTCCTTAGCGTCCTCTCCCTATGAAAAGTCATTTGATACCATAATAGTATTTTTCGCTGCCATCT